>NZ_JASISS010000001.1:305827-401285 GCF_030063195.1 Cryobacterium sp. PH31-AA6 | reverse complement strand
GAGGGGGCCAAAACTGCACTTTCGCGGGGAGTGGGCGGTGAGGTTGGGTTAGGCGGTGGTTTGCGGGGCGTGGTGGACCGGGAAGTTGACGGATGCCGCGATGAAGCAGAGCCCGGCGGCCTCCGCGTGCAGGGACTCGGCCAAGGCGATCTGTCCGGGGTCGGCCACCGTGACCCGGGGCCGGAGGGTTGCCTCGGTGAAGTGACCGCCGCCATCCTTCGTCTGCACCATGGTTCCGGTCGCGTCGTCGGTGTAGTCGACGACGACGACCCCGTGCCGGACGGCGACGTGCAGGTACGACATCAGGTGGCACTCGCTCAGCGCGGCCAGCAGCAGTTCCTCTGGGTTCCACCGGTCGGCGTTGCCGTGGAAGCTGCGATCGGCCGACGCCTCGATCGGGGGCTTGCCCGCCGCACTGATCGAATGTTCCCTGCCATACTCCCGGTAGCCACTGGTGCCGGTGCCCCGATTTCCCGTCCAGGCGACCTTGACGGCGTAGCGATGATCACCATTCACGGCGTCTCCTCCTCGGTGCGGTCTGCAGGAACCGATTCTCGCAGCAAAACGCTGCCGCACGGGCCGGGCCGGTCGGTAAACTGGATCACATCATGACAGACACGCTGACGCCCTCGACCACCCCGTCCACCCCCGCCGCACCGGTCTACACCGTGTCGCAGGAGCGCAGGATCGTGACCGCGATCCCCGGGCCGCGCTCGACCGAGTTGCAGGAGCGACGCCTGGCCACGGTCTCCGGCGGCGTGAGCAGCGCGCTTCCGGTCTACATCGCCAAGGCGAACGGGGCGATCATCGTCGACGTCGACGGCAACCAGTTCATCGACCTCGGTGCGGGCATCGGCGTGACCACGATCGGCCACACCGAGACGAGCGTCGTCGCGGCCGCAGTCGCCCAGACCCAGGACTTCATCCACACCCTCTTCACGATCACGCCCTACGAGGAGTACGTGCGCGTCTGCGAGCTGCTCGCGGCGCACACCCCCGGCTCCTGGCCGAAGAAGTCGGTCCTGATCAACTCGGGCGCCGAGGCCGTGGAGAACGGCGTGAAGATCGCCCGCAAGTACACCGGCCGCCGCGCCGTCGCCGTGCTCGACCACGCGTACCACGGCCGCACCGTGCTCACCATGGCGATGAACTACAAGGCGATGCCGTATGCGACCGGCTACGGCCCGCTCGCCAGCGATGTCTACCACGCCCCCAGCTCCTACCCGTACCACGACGGCCTCAGCGGTGCGGATGCCGCCAAGCGCACCATCGGCTACCTCGAGAAGGTCGTCGGCGCGACCGACCTCGCCTGCCTCGTCGTCGAGCCCATCCAGGGTGAGGGTGGCTTCATGGTTCCGGCCGACGGCTACTTCACCGCACTGCAGGAATGGTGCACGGCCAACGGCGTCGTCATGATCGCCGATGAGATCCAGAGCGGCATGGCCCGCACCGGCAAGTACTACGCCAGCGAACACTTCGGCTGGACCCCTGACCTCGTGCTCACCGCCAAGGGCATCGCCGGCGGGATGCCGCTGGCTGCGGTCACGGGGCGCGCCGAGATCATGGATGCGTCCCAGCCCGGCGGCCTGGGCGGCACCTTCGGCGGCAACCCCGTCTCCTGCGCCGCAGCGATCGCGGTCTTCGAATCGATCGAGAACAACAACCTCCTCGCGGAGGGGGCCCGGATCGAGAAGACCCTGCGCACCGGTCTCGAGGCACTCAAGGCGAAGTACGACATCATCGGCGAAATCCGCGGACGCGGCGCCATGATCGCGATCGAGCTCGTGCAGCCCGGCACCGGGGACACCACCAAGGAGGCCAACGCCGGCGCCGTCTCGTCGATCGCCGCCTACGCGGCCCAGCACGGTGTGCTCCTGCTCACCGCCGGAACCTACGGCAACGTGCTTCGTTTCCTGCCGAGCCTCGCCGTGACCGACGCCCTGCTCGTCGATGCCCTCTCGGTCATCGACGACGCGATCGCCGCGCTCTAAGCCCGCGCAAGCCAGTGCCCTCTCCCTACACTGCGACCGTCAACGGTGCGCACACCTTCTCGGTCGCCGACTCGGTCGAACTCGCCGTCGTCGAACGCAGCGGCTTCATCGAATCGAGGCACGCGGGCTCCGCGGTCGTGCTCACCAGCGAGGGCGCGGTCCTCCGTGCCCTCGGCGACGTGACCACGCCGATCTTCCCCCGGTCATCGATGAAACCATTCCAGGCCATCGCCGTGATGGCCAGCGGCGTCACGCTGCGCGGCGAGGACGCGGCGATCGCCACGGCCAGCCACACCGGCACCCAACGGCACGCCGACCTCGTGCGCGGGCTGCTGGCGCGGGCGGGAATTCCCGAGTCCGCACTCGCCTGCCCCGCGGCGTGGCCGGACGACTCTGCCACCCGGGACGCGCTCGTGCGGCTCGGGGCCGGCAAGGCCCCGATCTACATGAACTGTTCCGGCAAGCACTCGGCGATGCTCGTGGCCTGCAAGCAGAACGGCTGGGCCCTCACCGGATACCTCGACCCCGAGCATCCGTTGCAGAAGCGCATCCTCGACGTCGTCGAACGGTTCACCGGCGAGCGCCCGTCCGCGAGCGGGATCGACGGCTGCGGCGCCCCCGTGCACGCCCTGTCGTTGACGGCCCTGGCCCGCGGCATCGCCCGGATCGCCACGTCCAAGTCGAACTCGCCGTTCGCGATTTACCGCGAGGCGGGCTTCCTCGCCGAGGCCGTTCGCCAGAACGGCTGGGTCATCGCCGGCCCCGGCATGTCGGACACCATCGTGATCGAACGGCTCGGCCTGTTCATCAAGACCGGAGCGGAGGGCATCATGGTGGCCTCCGCCGCAAACGGGACCACCGTCGCGCTGAAGATCCTCGACGGCAACCTGCGGGCCGCGACCATCGTCGGGCTTCGACTTCTGGCGGATGCCGGGGCCATCGCGCACACCGACGTCGAGGCGCTGCTGCCCGACCTGGGCCTCGCCGTCTACGGCGGCGGTCGCCAGGTCGGCCAGATCCACGCCAGCTACGTCTGAGCCGGGGTCAGTCCTTCGCGAGCCGTTTCGCCCTGGCCGAGGCTGACACCTGCGCGCTGACGACGATCACCAGCGCGAGGATGAAGACCGCCGAGGCCACCACATTCGCCTCCGCCGGGATGCCGCGCGCCGCCGAAATGTAGATGTACTTCGGGAAGGTCGTCACCGCCCCGGAGTTGAAGTTGGTGATGATGAAGTCGTCGAAGCTCAGCGCGAACGAGAGCAACGCGGCGGCGAGGATACCCGGCAACAGCAACGGGAACGTGATCCGCAGGAAGACCTGGCCTGGGGAACCGTAGAGGTCGCGGCCGGCCTCCTCGAGCGCGGGGTCGAGGCTCGCAACCCGCGCCTTGACCGTGACCACCACGAAGCTGATGCAGAACATGGTGTGCGCCAGGATGATCGTCAGCATGTCCTTGGGCACGCCGACCGAGAGGAACTGCGCGGCCAGACCGGCGCCGAGCACGACCTCAGGGGTGGCCATCGGCAGGAACAGCAGCAGACTTGTGGCGGAGCGGAACCGGAACCGATACCGCACGATGGCAATCGCGATCATGGTGCCGAGGGTGGTCGCAGCCACGGTCGCGACCGCGCCGATGATCAGGCTGTTGCTGAACGCCTGGCAGACCGCACCGTTCTGAACGTTGCAGACGTTCAACCACTTGTCGAACGTGAAGCCGCGCCAGGTGATGTTCGACTTCTGGGAATCGTTGAAGGAAAAGATGAAGGTGTACACGATCGGCACCATCAGGAACACGAGGGCGAGCACGGAGTAGACGGGAAGCAGCCACCGCCCGAGCGAGATTTTCACAGCAGCTCCTCCGTTCCGGCACGCTTGACGTAGACCATCACGATGACCAGGATGACGGTCATCAGAATGATCGAGAGGGCCGCCGCGGCAGGGTAATTCTGCAGGACAAGGAAGTTCGCCTCGATCACGTTTCCGATCATCTGGCTGTCGGGCCCGCCGAGGAAGTCCCGGCTGGCGTTCACATAGTCGCCGGCCGCGGGGATGAAGGTCAGCAGGGTACCCGCCACGATCCCCGGCATCGAGAGCGGGATGGTCACCTTGCGGAACACCTCCACCGGGTGAGCGTAGAGGTCGCTGCCGGCCTCGAGGTAGCGCGTGTCGAGCCGCTCGAGCGTGGTGTACAGCGGCAGGGTCATGAACGGGATGAAGTTGTAGGTCAACCCGAAGATGACGGCCGCAGATGTTCCGGTGAAGTGGGCATCCGGAGCCATCAGGGCAACGGCCTTCAGCGAGGTGATGATGAACGACTCGTCGGAGAGGATCTGCTTCCAGGCCAGCGTGCGCAACAGGAAACTGATGAAGAACGGGGCGATGACGAGCACGAGCATCAGGCTCTGGACCAGGGGCCAGCGCCTGGCCGTGACACCGATGAAGTAGGCGAGTGGATAGCTGAAGATCAGGGCGAGCACCGTGGCGGTGAGCGCGAAGGCGAACGAGCGCAGGATGTGCGGCAGGTAGGCGGTGACAACCTCGACGTAGTTCTCCCAGCGGAAGGCATAGGCGTACTGGCCGATGTCGCCGCCCTCGATCGGAGTCTGGAACGAGGTCAGCAGCAGGGAAACCAGCGGAGTGAGGAAGAACAGCACCAGGTAGAGGATGCCGGGGAGCAGCAACAAGAGTGCGACCGGGCTCTTGCGCCGGGGAGCCTGGTCGGCATCGCTGGTTGTGGTGGCGAACGCGGCGAACGCCATCGTCAGATCTCCTCGAGCTCCGTGACCAGAGAAGCCCGCCTCTGCGCCGCGATGCTCCTCGTGGTGGTGTCGGACTCGAACTTGGGCGTGTCGCCGGGTTCGTCCTCAAGACCGAAGCCGTGCTCGATCGCCCAGCTGACCCAGACCTCCGCGTGCTCGTCGGCAACGGGACCGAACCCCATATTCTGGGCGAAGACGACCAGGTTACCGAGGTGCGGAACGTCGATCAGGTACTGCGTGCTCACGCCGCTGAACGAGACGTCGATCACCCGGCCCGGACCCAGGGTGTTGCGGGCCGCGTCGTCAGCGGGGGCCGACAGGTGCAGGCTGAGCTTCTCGGGACGGATCCCGATGGTGACCTCGCCGATGTGACGGTGGGCCCGCGCAGCCGGGACGACGATGTTGTGCCCCGCAACGCCCACCGAGATGGCATCACGGGTACTGCCGACGACCGGGCCGGTGAACAGGTTCGACTGGCCGAGGAAGTTCGCCACGAATGCGGTCTTCGGCAGCTCGTAGAGCTCTTCGGGCGCGCCCATCTGCTCGATCCGACCCTTGTTCATCACCGCGACGGTGTCGGCCATGGTCATGGCCTCCTCCTGGTCGTGGGTCACGTGCAGGAAGGTCAGGCCCACTTCCTCCTGGATGGCCTTGAGCTCCAGCTGCATCTGCCGGCGAAGCTTGAGGTCGAGGGCGCCGAGCGGCTCGTCGAGCAGCAGCAGGGCCGGCCGGTTGACGATCGCCCGCGCCAGCGCCACGCGCTGCTGTTGGCCGCCGGAGAGCTGCTGCGGTTTGCGCGCGGCAAGGTGGTCCAATTCGACCAGCCGGAGGGCCTCGTGGGCCTTGGCGACGGGCTCATCGATCCGGCGGCGCCGGAGGCCGAACGCCACGTTTTCGAGCACGGTCATGTGCGGGAAGAGCGCGTAGCTCTGAAAGACGGTGTTGACCGGGCGCTGGAACGATTTCTGATCGGTGACGTCCGTCCCGCCGATCAGGATCCGGCCCGCTGTCGGCGCTTCGAGGCCCGCCACCAGCCGGAGGGTGGTGGTCTTACCGCACCCGGACGGCCCGAGCAGGGCGAAGAAGGACCCAGCCGGAATCTTCAGGTCCAGGTGTTCAATTGCCGTGAAGCCGGGGAACCGCTTCTGAATGCCGACCAATTCGAGGTCGGCCCCCTGCGCCGCGAACGCGCCTGTGCTCATCGTTTAGGACCCAAGCAGGATGCTCTGGAATGCCGCGTCGTACTTTTGTTCCTCCGCGCCGCTCAAGGGGCGGAAAACGTGTGCCTTGGCCAGGGTGGCGTCGTCGGGGAAGATCAGCTGGTTGTTGGCGAGCTCCGGGTCGATCGCCATGGCCGCTTCCTTGGCCCCGGCGACCGGGGTGATGTAGTTCACGTACGCCGCGACCTCAGCCGCGACGGCGGGGTCGTAGTAGTAGTTGATCATTTCTTCGACGTTCGCCTTGTGGGTCGAGCCGATCGGAACGACGAAGTTGTCGTTCCACAGGGTGCCGCCCTTTTCCGGCACGATGAACTCCCACTTGTCGCCGTTCTCGGCGTTCAGCTGCACAATGTCGCCCGACCAGACGATGGCCGCGAGGGTATCCCCGTTGATCAGGTCTTCCTTGTAGGAGTTGCCCTTGATGTTGCGCACCTGACCATCGGAGACCTGCTTCTTGAGCACGTCGATGGCGGCGTTGAACTCGTCGTCACCCCAGTCCCCCGCGATGTCGACGCCGGCATCCTGCATCAACAGGCCCATGGTGTCGCGCATCTCAGAGAGCACACCGACGCGCCCCTTGAGCTTGGCGTCCCAGAGTTCCTCGACCGAGCTGATCCCGTTCGGGAGCTTTTCCTTGTTCCAGCAGATCCCCGCGAAACCGCCCTGCCACGGCACGCTCATCTTGCGGCCCTTGTCGAAGCCGACATCCTTGAGCGACGGCAGCAGGTTGGCCAGGTTCGGGATTTTGGCGTGGTCGAGTTCCTGGGTGTAGCCGAGCCGGATCAGCCGGCCGGCCATCCAGTCGGTGAGGCAGACGGTGTCGGCGCCGATGTCCTTGCCGAGGGCCAGCTGGTCCTTCACCTTGCCGTAGTAGGTGTTGTTGTCATCGACGGCCTCGGTGTACTTGACCTTGATGCCGGTGTCCGCGGTGAACGCGTCGAGTGTCGGGTAGTTGCCCGAATCGTCCACGTCGATGTACAGGGCCCAGTTATCCCAGCGGACGGTCTTTTCGGTGCCGGACTTGTCCGTTGCCGCCGTCGGCTTGGTCGCGCCCCCGGTCGAGCACGCGGCGAGTGCGAGTGTCGCCGCCCCTGCTCCGGCTCCGGTGAGGAGAGTGCGTCGGCCCATCCGAGACTGCTGGGCCTGACGAATGAGCTGCTGGATCATCGGGTCTGCGGGCAACGGCTTGGGCGTCATCTGTGGATCTCCTTGCGTTCTTCAGCGGGCGAACTTCAGCGGGCGAACTCTCACCCGCAACTTTGCGAGTGGGTAGATACTCGCACAGCAGAACCGTTTTGGCACCGAAGAGTGACCAAATCGTTAATAGAAACCGCGCATACGCACGAAATCAGTGCTGAATGGCGGCATCCGCACGCGAAACCGGCAGTGGGTCGGGGATGGTGGCCCTGTTGACGGTGCCGTCCGGATGGAGCACCCAGACCCGGTTCCGGCCGGGGGCAAGCGGCGGCGGAAGCTCCCTGCGCCGGCTGATGGCACGGAAGTCCGCCAGACCGCAGCCGTCGAACACGATCGGCGTTCGCGGGCGGAGCATCCCCAGCAGGGACCAATTGGCCTGCCAGGTGTCCGCGTCGCCGACCAGGATGGCACCGTTGTCGGCCATCAACCGGAGCCGGCCGGCCTCCGCACTCGCGGCCGCCGTGAGGTCGACCACTGCGCCTCCCTGGCCGGCTGTGATCGCCGCCATGGTGCGGGTCGGTGAGCCCGCGACGACGAGCAGAGGGCCACGCAGGGCGGCATCATCGACGCTGGTTCCCGTGCCGGTCGGGCCCCCTAGGCCGGTCTGGGCCGCCGCCGCGGCGCGTGCCGCCTGGGCCTTCGGCTGGAGCAACTGGATTCGAGTGCCGTTCCAGGAGCCGCCGCCCGGCGGCAGGGCCGTCTCGAACCCTCCGACGAGTGTCTCCGCGGCCGCACGCGTCGAGTCATCGGGCAGCCGCAGCACCAGACGGCAGGGGAAGAAGGCCGGCACCCCCTGGAGCGGGCCGGCGAGGTGCTGCACGGCAAGGACGATGGTCAGGCCGCCCGTCGGACCGTCCCGAAGGAGGCCGGCGAGCAGCTCGAACGCGGCCGCGCGGTGCTCGTCGCCCCAGCGGGCGTAGACGGAATCGAAGTCGTCCAGCAGAAGGATTCGAACACCCCTCGTGCCCGCGTCGTGAGCCGCGGGCACGCCCGCGTCGAGATCGGCGCGCACCGCTGCGAGTGCGTCCCAGACGGATTCGACGTCGGGTCGGGGCGCCAGGACCCGGTCGGTGCCGTGCCCGTCGGCGACGACACTCAGGGCGGAGCTCTTACCCGATCGGCCGGCTCCGACGACCAGGACGTGGCCGTGCCGCGCCGGCTGGTAGCGCGCGACCCGGTACCGCTGGTGCTCCGGTTCGTCGAACAGACCGATGGGGATGCCGGGCAACGTTTCACCAGGCTGGCCGGCCTTCTCCACCGCGGCCAGGTCCGCCCGGGTCACCCTGGCGGGCAACGGGTCGAGCCAGGGTCGCCGGGGGGCCGGCCCAGCCCGGCGGCGGTCGATGATCGCCCGGAGATGGCCTTCCGTGACGGTGGCAACCTGGGTCAGCACCGGGTCCCCGTCTCCGGCGGAAATGAGGCAGCGCCCCGGAAGTGCGGCCGACAGGGCGGCGGCCGCATCCGTTCCGAGCACGGCACGGCTGTCGGCCCTGTTGTTCACCCGTAGCGACACCCGCAGGCTGCAGTTGGCGAGCAGGGCATCGCGCACGACGCCGTTCGGGCGCTGGGTGCAGAGGATGAGGTGAACTCCGAGCGAACGACCGCGCGCCGCGATGTCGACGAAGAGGGCGTGCAGTTCGGGGAACGTCGTGAGCATGGTGGCGAATTCGTCGACCACGATCACCAGTCGCGGAAGCGGCCCCGACCGGGCGTCTCGGCTGCGGAGTTCGTCGATGTCGCGCACCCCGGCGGCGCGGATGGCCCGCTCGCGGTGCCGGAGCTCGGCCGCCAGGCTGGCCAGCGCCCGGCCGGCCTCCCGTGCGTCGAGATCGGTGATCAGCCCGACGCAGTGCGGCAACCCGAGCAGCGGGCGGAACGTCGCTCCTCCCTTGAAATCGATCAGGAGAAAGGTCACCGCGTCGTGCGAGTGAGCGGCGGCCATCGCCACGACCCAGGTCACGAGGAACTCGCTCTTGCCGCTCCCGGTTGTGCCGCCGACCACGGCGTGCGGGCCGGCCGTGACCAGGTCAACGGTCACCACTCCCCGGTGTCCCACTCCGACGGCACAGGTCAGACCTGCCGCCCCGGAGGCTGCCGGGTCGACCTGGTCCGCCGGGTCGGCCAAGTCTGCCGGGTCAGACAGGTCGGCCAGGGCGACGGCGGTGGGAATCGGCCCGTACGGTCCGGCCAGGTCTGCCAGTCCGGCCGTGCGCGCTCGCTCCCGTAGCGCCGCGGCAAGGCCGGCCGCCTGGTCGAGCGTCACCAACTCGGGGCGGAACCGGAGTCCAGCGGGCTGGCTGGCCGATCGGACGATTTCCGCCTGCGCAGGACCGTGCAGCCGCACGATGGTGTCGCAGTCCGTCGGGAGCTCCTCCAGGCTGCGGGCGAGCGCGATCAGCAGCCTGGCACCGGCCGGGGCAGTGGGTACGTGGCCCGCGTCGGAGACGGCGATCCGGCGGCTCGGGGACCGTGCGACGGCGTGCGGGAGGGCCGTCGCCCAGTCCCACGGCTGTCGTCGAGGGGCGTCAAGGCCGACGGGACCGGGTGGCAGGGCAACGGCCAATTGCAGGAGCAGCCCCCTGGCCATTGCCTGGCCGAGGGCCGACGACGCCACGATCCCGATGCCCCAGCGTGGGTCTGCGGTGATCGGGGCGTCGGTCAGGCTGGCGGCCAGCCCGCGAATTGACGGTTCGTCGTCCCGCCCGGAGGAACCGCCCTCCAGTCGCAGCCCGCTCGGCACGTCGCCGCTGCCCAGGCTCGTCAGCACGGGAGCGTCGTCGCCCGCGTTCGTGCTCCAGCGCACGGCGCCCACTGGATCGCGGAGGATGCTGGTCGCCGACGGCGTCCGTTGCCAGGCCGCCCCAACGAGGGCGTCTCTCTGCCGGGCCACCGACTTGCGGAGCACCGCCAGGGCCTCCAGGTGGGCCTCCTCGGCCGTCGCCCGGGCACGGCGAACGGTGCGGCGCCCGTCGAACATGCTTCCTAGGGCGATGACCGGGCCCAGCACCGCGAACAGCAGCACGAACGCCGACCCGGTGAACATCCAGATCAGGGCCGCGACGATCAGTGGGGCGACGCTGGCGACAAGCGGGAACCCGGGCGGGGCCGGGTCGACCGGTCGTGCCGGGAGAATGAGGGACTCGTCGGGTTGGATCACCGGTCAAGGAGACCACGGCCTTCCGGGCCGGACGGGCAGGGTCAGGCATCCGTGCGGGAGCGGCACCTGGCCGGAATGGGGAGGGATTGCGCTAGTTGACCATGAAGAACTGGTCGGCGATCTCCACCCTCGAACCACGAGGCACGAGATAGCGGCGACCCGGCTCGCAGCGCATCGAGGTCGAGTCGGGGCGACGCACGATGGTGCCGTTTCCGGAGAACCGGTCGCTGACCCAGAACTCGCCCTCATGCTGGCCGAACTCGAGGTGGCTCTTCGACACGGACATGCCCAGGTCGTTGACCTGCACCAGGGTGTCGAAACGCTCGGTCGGTTGGGGCAGCGGGCGACGGCCGATCAGCCCGGTTCCCTGGGTCGACACCGTCTCCCCCGTGCTGAACTGCAGGACGAAGAGCGACGCGCGCGGCGGCGCAATGTCCGGCGGCGCGGCGGCCCGCATGACCGGAGGGGCAAGCGGCGGGGCGACCGGCGGCGCGGGGGGCCGCGGGGCGGCCGGCGCGGCGGGTGGAGGCTCGGTCGGAGCCGGCTGGGCGGCGACAACGGGCGTCGGTTGCTGGACCCGGCCGTCGGCGCCGAGGGGAACCGAGATGACGACGGGCTGGCGCGGAAGCGGCTGGATGATCGTGGTGTCGCTGGGGCGAGGGTCGGGACGCTTGCGGGTTTTCGGCGTCGCGGTGCTCGAACTGCCGCATTCGCCGCAGAACATGGCACCGGTCGGCAGCCGGGCACCACAGATCAGGCAGTTCACGTCGCCGATCCTCCCTTGCCCCGCGTCGACCGATTACCGGTTGCCCCTCCAGCGTACCGACCAAGCGAGCGAAGCGAGACGAGGGCGGCGAGCCGGTCCCGGCGCTTCTTCCCGGCTGACAGCCCCGCCCGAAGCTTTGCGACGGCCGCCCAGACGGTGTCGGCGTCCGTGGTCCCTGGCCGGTCCGGCGCGAATACCGCCCGGTCGACGGCAGCGGCGAAGGCGCGCGGCCCCTGACCGCCCACGGTCTCGGCGACCTCGTTCCGGGTCGCACCGGAGGGAACGTCGATGCCGTAGTCGAGGACCGTGTCGGCGAATTCCCGCCAACCGCCGCGGATCCGGTCCAGGGGCGCCGCCAGGGTTCGGCGCAGCCGCCGGCGTCTGACCTTGGCCGCGACGATGAGCAGGAACGGGGCGGCGAGAACCCCCAGACCGAGGATGGTCCAGCCAGCCACGGTGGCCGCGGCGAGCAGGAAGGCCAGGAAGGGGTCGAGCGGTGCCGGCGGGTCCTCGATCGTGCTCTCGGGCGGGGTCAGGTCGCGCTGCTCGGCGACGTCGGGGATGGCCGGGGGAACGACCGATTGGGGGCGTGATACGACAATCGGTTTGTCCGGCTGCTTCGCCGGGATCTCTCGAACCGGGGGGTTCGGGTCGATCGTGACCCACCGTCCGTCGGAAGACTGGACCTCGATCCAGGCCGAAATGTCGGCGCCCGTGACGCTCACCGTCCCGCCCGAGGACAGGGGTGCGAAACCGACCACGACCCTGGCCGGGAATCCGAGCCGCCTGGCCAGGAGCGCCGCCGCCACGGAATACTGTTCGGCATCGCCCAGCATCGGCTGGTCGGTGAAGAGCTGACTGATCCGGTCGGCACCGTGTCCGGAGCGGCTGGACGGCTCGTCTGCGCCAACGCCGTGACTGACGTAGCCTTCCACTTTCAGGCCGTCTAGCATGGCCTTTAACTGGACTCCGGGAGGGTCCCCCGGCCGCACGTATCGGGTGAAAGCCTGTTCCAGATCGTCCGGAACAACGCCGATCGGCGGCAGGACGGCCGTTCCCGGACGGAGGGAGGCCAGGGCCTCCGGTTCCCGGGGCAACACGGCCACGCTCTGGTAGCGGTCGCCCCTGGCCAGACCGGTGAGCACGGCGGCCGTCCCGCTGTTGTCGTTGTAGAAGAACGCGTCGGAGCGGGTCACCGCCGTCGAACCGGCGAAGGTGATCCGTTCGAGCCGCCCGGCTCCGGGAACCCAGATGCCGTCGTACCCGTCGACTCTCACCTCGAGGGTAACCTGCTGCCCGCCGAGCGCCGACTGGTCCAGGCGGTCCGGCAGACGGGTGAAGGAGCCGGACGCGCTACTCACCTCCGCGCTCCCCACGGAGTAGACGATGCCGTCGTAGCTGTCCAGCGCCGCGAGCCGAAGGCGCGCGCCGGCCGGGAGCCCCTGCACCTCGAGCAGGACTTCGTCGGCCGCCCCCGGTTGCAGGTAGCCGCGGAATGCGCTGAGCGGGCTGGGATAGCTGCGCGGATCGAACGGTTGCTGCACCCGGGCGCGCACCACGTCGCGGGGAACGCCCGCGGGAAGGGCGATCGCCGCGACCGTGCCGGCCGCGATGGCCACGGCGATGATCAGGGCGGCGCTGACCAACCGCCTGGCCGCGCCGAGACGCCGGTCGGCGGAGGATTCGACCGTGCGACGGGATTGCTGGGCCACGAGGCGCACGATCGCCTGCCGACGAACCCACCGCAGCCAGAGCAGCCAGAAGAGCAGCGCCACGAAGAGTCCCAGGCCGGATTCGATCGGGGTGGCCGCCCGTGTCGGGCCGAGGGCGATTCCGGCGATGAAGAGCGCCGCGGGCGCGAGCACGGCGAGCTCGCCGATCCGTGAGCGCAGCGCAATCGACAGGCCCACCACGGTGCTGAGCAGGACGAGGATGAAAGCGGGCACGAGCAGCGCCTGATAGGAGCCGACCGGGAGAACGATCGTCACGAGCTGCTTCCAGCTCAGGGCGGTGGCGCCGACGAGGTCGCGCATCCCCTGGAGAGAGGGCAGGAATCGGTTCACCGCCTCGCCGGGGATCGCCAGTTGGACGCCGACGAGCAGGTACACCGCAATCAGCGCCAGGCCGACCAGCCAGGCCGGCCAACGGAAGACCGCTCCGGCCACCGCGACCAGGGCGCCCAGGGCGAACGCGACGACGACGAGCACGACGAAGTCCACACTCTGGTAAACCGGCCACAGCGCGGTCGCCGCGATGAAGATGCCGACCATCAGGCCGATCGTGTTCCCGAGGATGAAGCTCCAGCCGGTGCGGGGCCCGCGGGCCTGCCTGGCCTCCCTGCGCTCGCTCATCTGGTGGCCGCCCTGGCCAGGCTCTGCTGGAGATCGTCCAGGTAGCCGATGGTGAGCACGCTGAGCTCGGCAACGCGCCTGAGGCTGGGAACGGTCTCCGGGTCGCAGACGACGGCGACCACCTCCACCCCGGCCGGGAAGCGATGTGCGGCCGCGCGCAGGTCGGTCAGGCTCGACGACGACCCGGTCACCAGGAAGGCCACGGAGATCCCGGCGACCTTGTCGGCCGCGGCCTTCGCCAGGTCACTGACCGGCAGGGCCGCGCCGGAAAGCTCGATCCGGCTCAGGTCATCGAGCAGGCGGGTGCGGGTGAGCGTGCTCAGGGTGCGCACGGCGGATGCCCGGCGCCGACTGCTCCCCGCCGTCACCTCACTGGCCACCACAGACACCGTTCGCGCATCGCGGATCGCCCGGACGCCGAGCGACCCGGCGACGCTGACGGCCATCTCGAACTGGTCGTCGGTCTCGTAATCGGACTCAGCCAGACTCAGGGCTACCATCAGGTGGCTCCGCCGCGACTCCTCGTATTGCCGAACCATGTAGCGGCCGGTCTTGGCCGTGCTCTTCCAGTGGATGCTGCGTCGCTCGTCACCGGCCACGTACTCGCGCAGGGCGTGGAAGGAGACGTCGCTGTTGGTCAGGTCCCTGGTCGGGTTGCCCTCAAGGTCTCGAATGAATCCCGTGCTCATACTCGGGATCGGGATGGTGCGCGGGTGCACGAACAGGTCGACTCGTTCGGCCCAGACGATCTCCCGTCTCAGCAGCCCGATCGGGTCACCGCGCACCGTGCGCACCGGGCCGATCGGGATCACGCCGCGACGCGTTGTCGGCACGATGAAGACGTCGTCGAAGCTGCCGCCGCGGGCCAGGCCCGGCATGGCGAATTCGGCCAGACCGGCGCCGACCGGCACCTCGACGGCGACTCCGGGGAGCCGTTGCCTGGTCGGGTTCACCACGGACACCTCCCCGGGGACCTGCGTGCCGACGACGACCCGGTCGACCGGCAGGGAGAGGTGGATCTCGTAGGAGTTGCGTCCGATCAGGAAGCAGAAGGCCGCGATGACGAGGACGAGCCCCGACCAGGCGATCACGACGAGCTCGGTCCAGCCGACGCCGTAGCCGAAGAGGAACGAGGCGAACACGACGGCCAGGATGCTCCAGCCGAGTGGGGTCACGACCGAGGCGACGAAGCCGCCTGCGGTCTCGCCGAGTGCGCCGATGGCTCGCCAGGCTCGCACCGCGCGCGAGATCGCGCCGGCCAGTCGGCCCTGCACCGCGGAGGCATCGACCCGGCCGGGCCGGCTCACCGGGGTTCGGGCGTCACCGATCCGGGCGTCACCGATCCTGGCGTCACCGATCCTGGCGTCACCGATCCTGGCGTCACCGATCCTGGCGTCACCGATCCTGGCGTCACCGATCCTGGCGTCACCGATCCTGGCGTCACTGATCCGGCTCACACAATTGGCCTGTCGCTGGGCGGCGGGGTCTCGATCAGGATCCGCGCGATCACGCTCGACGGCGTGACGCCGTCGAACTCGGCCTCAGGGTCGAGCACCAGCCGGTGGGCCAGCACGGTCTCCGCCAGCTCCTTCACATCGTCCGGGATGACGTAGTGGCGGCCGTTTGCGGCCGCCAGGGTCTTGGCGGTGCGGATCAGGGCCAGGGCGCCACGCACGCTCACGCCCAGCCGCACCTCGATGCTGGTGCGCGTTGCCTCGATCAGCCGGGCGACGTAATCGTTGATGGTCGCGTCCACGAAAACCGTGCGGGCGAGGGCCGCGAGCTCGACAACGGTCTCCGAGGAGACAATCGGCGGCACCACCGTCTCGTGCGCGCGCAGCCCGGCCCCCTCGAGAATCCGGATCGTCGAGGAGTGGTCCGGGTAACCGATCGATGCCTTCATGATGAACCGGTCGAGCTGGGCCTCCGGCAACCGATAGGTACCCGCCTGCTCGATCGGGTTCTGGGTGGCGATCACCATGAACGGTGCCGCGACCGGGTGGGTCACGCCGTCCGCGGTGATCTGTTCTTCTTCCATCACCTCGAGCAGCGCCGACTGGGTCTTCGGGCTGGCCCGGTTGATTTCGTCGGCGAGCACGATGTTGGCGAAGATCGGGCCACGGTGAAACTCGAAGGCCCCGCTGCGCTGGTCGTAGATGCTCACCCCGGTGATGTCGCCAGGCAGGAGGTCAGGGGTGAACTGTATCCGGTTGCTGCTGCCGCGCACGCTCTGCGCGATGGCGCGCGCGAGGGAGGTCTTGCCCGTTCCCGGCACGTCCTCCAGCAGCAGGTGGCCGCCGCTGAGCAGCGCGGTGAACGACATCCGGATCACGTGGTGCTTGCCGAGCAGCACCCCTTCCACCCCGTTCACGAGCCGGTCGAACACGTCGGCGAACTGGGTGGCCTGCTCCGCGGTCATCGTCATGGGGTGGTCACTTTCGTTCGGTGCATGGAAATCCGGCTCATTTGTCGTAGGAAAAACTGTGGCCGTTGACCGTGACGGTCAGCCGTACCGTGCCGGCCGGCTGCGGCGACGGCAGGATGCAGGTGGTCGCCTGGCCGGCCACCGGGGTCACCGACGGGTCGCCGGGCACGAGGCACTCGTAGCTCGCCGGGAGCCCCTTGTTGCCCGGGCCGTTCGTCCAGGCAAAGACACCGCTCTCCGGAGTGTAAACCAGTCCATCCACGGTGAAGCTCAGCGAGGGCTCCGGCGTCGCCGGGTACGTCCCTGACCAGGTGCCGCAAGAGCCCCAGGCGCTACAGGCCTGGACCTGGAAGCGGACGACCTCACCGAAGCTGAAGCCCAGGGGCGCCCGCGGCCACTGCGTCGACGGGAAGGTGACATCGGTCCACGGCATGGGGTTGCCGGCTGCGTCGACGCCACGGATGTTGTAATGGTCGACACCCGCGCTGGGACTGGCCCCGTCGATGCGGAGGTCCCAGGAATCACCATTCATGGCCATCGGACTGGTCACGGAGCCGATCTCGCCCGGCGCCTGGCGCACGAGCACGGTCGCCACGGCGGTCGGAGCGCATCCCGCCCGGTTGTACCCCCAGACGACGAAGTAATAGCGCCCGTTGTCGGCCAGCAACTTGTCAAAGACGACGGAGGTGCTGCCGGCGTCGACGGTCTTCTGCTCGGCGACGAGACCGCCCCGGACCGGAGCTTCCAGGCTGCCGGGGGCCGGGCTGGTCACCGAACAGGCCTGGGCGTCGGTGGGCAGCTGGTCGGCACTGACGCGTTGCACGAAGTACCCGCCGATGGCGTCACCGCGGCCATCGAACGGATCCCAACTCACGGTGACCGAACCGCTCGCGTTCACGGCATTCGCGGTGATCGCGCCGGCGCGGGCCGCACCGAACGGGCGTCCGCTCGCGGTCGAGGAGTTCCAGGTCGACAGCGCCGGGTAGGCGTCGTTGCGCGCACTGACGGTGAAGGGGACATCGGTTCCGTTGGCGAGACCGGCGACGTCGATCGAGCAGGTCGTGGCAGTGCAGGACGCACCGGATGCGCTCACCTCATCCTGTGCGACCCCGCCGACCGTCACGACGTATCCTCGCATCGCCGTGCCGCCTCCGGTCGGCGCGACAGCCCTCCAGCTCAGACGCAGCCCCGAATCGAGGGGCGCGGCGGCCAGACCGGTCGGGGCCGGCGGAACGACGTCGGACCAGACCGGGGCGTCGAGGACCGTGGCCGGGGAGAGCCCGATGCCGTTTTGGGCCGCAACGGAGACCCGCACCGCGTTTCCCTGGCCGTTGCCGGGGGTCGCCAGTTCGCAGGCGGTGGCCTGGCAGATGGAGCTGCCGACCACGGCACCCGTCGCGACGCTGACCAGGGAGATCTGGTAGCCGGAGATGGCGGAGTTATTCGATGATCCCGCGTTGAACGCGACCGAAACCCGACGGTCCGCGAATGCTGTCACCCGCAGGCTGGACACCGGGTCCGGCTTGTCCTGCACAGAGATGCGCACGGAGCCCCAGGCGAACCGGGCAGGGTCGCCGGTGGCGTCCGCCACCTGGTACTGCAGGTTCGTGTCCGTCGGGGCGGCACTCGCCGCCACCTTGACGGTCAGTCGACTGTTGTCGGCATTGGGCGTGATCGTCACCCCCGCGGGAACCCCCGCCCCGTCAGCGCCGCGCACCGCCAGGACGCGAAGCGGCACCGCCGGGAATGGGTTAGTGGCCCCGTCGTTCGCGAGCACGTCGACGACGGTGCTCTGGCCGCGCAGGGCCACGACGGCGTCGGCGGCCGGGATCGCGACCGGGCGGGTCGACGCGACGACACTCATCTCGATCCGGCCCGCCTTTCCGGCGTTGACGCCGTCCCGCACCCCGATTGTGATCGCGCCGCGGCCGCCCTTGGGCGTGGACTCGGCGGCGTGCAGGGTGAGCTGCTGCCCGTCGAGGGTGTAGCTGAACCCGACGGGACGAGGCTCAAGCACGGTATAGGTCAGTTCGGCCAGGTCCTTCGGGTACGGGTACGCGGTGAGCTTGGTCAGGTCGATCACCTTCGTCTGGTCAGGCTCGAAATCGAGCACGGCCCCCGCGAAGTCGGGCGGCTGGTTCTCGCGTGGGGCGACCTCGATGGGCAGCACGATCGTCGCGGTGCGGCCGTCCGGATCCTGGGCTCTGGTGCCGTCCGTCACCTCGAAGGAGATCGACGCCGGTCCGTAGTACTTGTCACTGCTGGTGAACACCAGACGGGTGTCGGAGGAAACCAGATCGGCGCCGTCCGAGCGAGTCGCCTGCACCAGGCTTCGGTCGTTCAGGCGTACCCGACGGCCGCCGACCGCGACGACGTAGTCGTTGATGTTGATCGTGAGGGTTGATTCACTCCGCACCGTGAGCGGGGGCATCCCCTTCCGCAGCTGAGGCAGGGCGTCGTTCGAGCCGGGAACCCAGATGAACGCGTAGGAGAGGATGCTCGGGTCGTCGGGGTTGGCGACCTCGAACGGAATGATCTGGCTGGATTCACCGACCCTGACCTTCACGAGGTCGTTGCTCGTCACCTCGGCGACGCTCGAGAAACCGGCCGGCACGCTCAGTCGAAGGCTGCGGGCCGGGCCGTCGGCGAAGAAGACGTTGGCGAGCACGTCGACGGTGATCGTGCTCCGGTCGAGAACGTCGGTGAGCGTCAGGTGGGTGTCGTTTGCGTCCGGCCGGGAGCGCGGGGCATCCGCGCGCACGACGACGGTGAGGAAGGTCGAGCTCGAGCCGCCGCGGGCGTTCTGAATTTCGTAGATGAACCCGTACCGGCCCTCGGTCGACGGCGCGCGCACGGTGATGGTGTCGGCGTCGATCACGGCCTTTCCCTGGGCGTCGCCGGTGCCGGTGGGTTCGACGCCGGTGATGGTCAGCGCTCCGCCGTCCGGGTCGGAGTCATTGCCGAGTACACGCACGGCCACTCTGCTGCCGGGGCGCACGGTCACCTCGTCCGGCGCGGCGACCGGGTTGCGGGCGCCGTCCAGCCGCGGGCTGATCCCCACCCGCACGGTGCCGACGGCGCGGGCGCCGAGCGCGTCGACGACCGAGTAGGTGAAGGTGTCGGTGCCGGCCGAGTAGTCGCCGGCCGAGTAGTCGATCGAGTCGGAGCCTCCGATGGTGACCGAGCCCTTGTCGGGATTGGTTTCCTGGCCAACGAGTTGCACGGAGTCGCCGTCGGAATCGATGCCGGACAGCGGGATGGGGATGTGCACGGTCTCGCCGGCCAACACCCGGGCCGTCACGGTTTTCGGCACCGGAGGGTTGTTCGAGTTCGGATCCGCTTCCCGGACCGAGATGCGCACCTCGGCATTGGCGTACTGGCCGTCTGGCGCGTTCACCCGGTAGACGGCGGTGAAGTTGCCCGTCGTGTTCGGGGCCAGGTAGCGCAATACCGTGCCGGAGGCGAAGAGCAGGCCGGCCCCGGCCGGCAGGGGCGTCGCCAGGGTGGGGTCGAGCGTGAGGACATCGCCGTCGGGGTGTTCGTCGTTCGCCAGCACGGGCACGTCGATTGCATCGCCGACCCGCACCGAAACGCTGTCCGGAACGGCGAGGGGCGCCTGCTTCCGGGCCGGCGGCGGAATTTCGATCACCGTCACGGTGCCCTCGGCCTCGGCCAGGCCGTTGCTGATCCGGTATCCGAACACGGCCGAACCGGCGTCGAGTGGTTTCGTCAGTGTGACCCGGAGGATGCGCTGGTCGAGGATCTCGATCCGCAGCCCGCTCTCGACCGGTACGTCCATCGTGCCGGTGACCAGGAGCACGCCACCGGCCGGGTCGATGTCGCTGGCGAGGACATCGATGACTGTGGCCTTCTGACCGCGCACGAATGCCGTGTGAGGCACGGTAATAGGAGTGCTGTTGGCGTCGGGCGGGGCCGACACATCAACCCGGATGCGCCCGGTCGCCGTGAGCGCGCCATCCGTGATCGCGTATTCGATCTCGTGCACGCCGAGCACTTTGCTCAGGAACCGGAAGCTGCCGCCGTCGAAGTCGGCGGTGATGGTCACGTCCGGTTTTGCGGGCACGCTGCTCAGCCGTAACGGCGCCGACCCGCCGCGCACATGCTCGAGCGGCGACACCGTCACCTCGGCGCCGGCCGTGGCCAGGACGACGAAGGACTCCGCGACGATGGGCACCGCCCCGGACGGGCGGACCGCCACCGAGAGCGTGCCGGCGCCGTCCATTCGGCCGTCCGAGACGACCAGGCCGATCGACTTCGCCTCCGTCCCGGTGCCGGTGCCGGCCTCGGTGAAGACCACTGCTCCGGCCGGAGTGGAACTGATCTGGTCCGGTGCGACGGCCGTGGCCGCGGAGAGGTAGATCGGGTCCCCATCCGGATCGACCCAGTCGCCGAGCACCTGGCTGGTCACCCGGCCCCCGGCCCGCACGGTGGTGTGGGTGCCGCGCTTCTGCACCGGGGCGGAGTTCTCCGCGTCGGCCCGGATGGCGACGGTGACCGTCGCCGTGGCCTTGCCGCCACGACCGTCATTGATGGTGTAGCCGAAACTGAGCGTGCCGGTCGCCGTCGGTTCCAGCGTCAGCTGTACCTGCTGCGTGTTCCCGACCAGATCGAGCCGCCCGGTCTCGGCCGGCAGGTTCGTGAGGGAGTCGATCACCAGCACGTCGCCGTTCGGGTCGAAATCGTTCAGGAGCACCGGCAGGGTCACGGTGCGGCCGGGCCGCGCGCCGAAGTCGTCGTCGACGGCGACCGGCGGAACCTGGGCCTTCTCGAACTCGGGCGGGGTGTCGTCATTGTTCTCGACCACCCGTTGCTGGTTCTGGTTGGTCTCGATCAGCTCGGCCCAGTTGTCGATGCGTTCGTTGCCTCGCTGCACCGCCCAGGTCGCTCCGTTGTGGGCATCGTTGAGCACCATCCCGGTGCCGTTCCGGCGGAAGGCAAGCCGGGCGTCGCCCGCGAGACCGCTGAGGGCGCTTGTGCGGTCGCCCGCCGGGTCTCCGGCGCAGTCCCGCCACACCGAGCCGTCACCCCAGGCCGCATAGGAACAGCGGGCATCCGAGGCCGGGGCGACCGGCGCGCCTGCCCGACCGGAGACCACTATCGAAGCGCTCCCGCCGGCGAGGTCGACGGCCTCGAGGCCCCCACGGTGGGCGATCAGCACCTGGTCGCCGCGCACGCTCGGCTCCTGCAGGAGAGCACCGTCACCCGCGGGGATGTCCCCGGAGAGGTCGACGTCGGCGCCGGACAGGAGGAGGTGCCTGGTCGAGGCGTTGAACAGCGCCCACTGGCCGGCCACGCTGGTCAACTGGTAGCTGTCCTCCTGGCGCCCGCCGTCGACGGTGACCGTGGAAAGTATCGCGTCCGAGCCGTACGGGTCGAGGCGGGACAGCGTTCCGGTCGCCGGGGTGAAGGCGTAGGTCACCCCGTCGGAGTCCACGGCCACCAGGGAACCGGTACCCAGGGACAGGGCGGGTTCGGCCATGCTGTCGAAGGTGGAGAGCCGGTTCGCCGCGAGGTTCCAGATGTCGCCGTTGGAGACGACGACGGCCCGGTCGCCGGCGAGGTAGATCTCCGGCGCCTTCGGCGGCAGGGCAACGCTCTCCGCGACCTTCGCCGTTGCCGGGTCGAGGATGTCGACGGAGTTGTTGCCGCGGTCGAGCACCAGCACCGTCGCTCCCTGCTGCACGACGTCGAGTCGGGAACTGCCCGCTGCGACAACGGTGTTGAGTTCGAACACGGCCGTGTTCGCCCGGCCGACCACCTGACGGGACTCGTTGGTCACCCAGACGGCGGCGTCGCCGAGATCAAGCCGCTGGGCGGTGTAGCCGCCCGACACGATCGCCACGGTGGCAATGACGGCCACAATGACCGTGCCGCTCAGCGTCGTCACGAACAGCGACCGATGGGCGGCGAGCCATCTGCGGATCATGGGCCGTCACCAGCGGTGTCGACGCACTTCTCCCCGCTGGGTGTTCCGGCCTTGCCGTCGCGGTTGACGGTCACCGTGACGCAGACCCGCGGCTCCCCCTTGGGGTCGACGCTGAATTCGGTGCCGCGCTGGATGCTGCTCTCGCCGGTACGCAGAGCCACGACATAGCTGTCGCTGTCGCGCACGCCGGGGTCGGCCCAGCTGAACAACACGGTGCCCTGCCGGAACTCGCCGGACACATCGCTGACCGTCGGGATTCCCGAGCCGACTTGACGCACCAGGAACGTCGCCGCGGTGACAGCCAGTCCGACGATGAGCACGGCGGCCGCGAGAAGCGCCCAGACGGTGACGGTTCGCCGGCCGGGCCGATGTGCCCGGGTCACGGATTCACCGCTGGTCAGGCCGGGAGACCGGGTACCCGAGCGCGACACGCCCTGTGCCGCCGGCGGCTTCCGGCGCCGGCGGCGGCCGGCATAGGCGTCGACCGAGTTGAGCCCGGTGATCCGGGTCCTGTCCGTCTGGTCGGCAACGGTGTCCGTCGCCCACCCGTCCATCACGACCTCGAGGGAAGTTTGGGCCAGGCCCAGTTCCGCCTCGACCGATTGCAGCTCCCGGATCAGTTCGAGCACGCTGCGCTGGCGCAGCTCGGGACGCCTGGACATGCTCTTCGCGAGGATGAGTTCGAGCCGGGCCGGGACATCCGCCCGGTTGAGGGCCGTCAGCCTGGCCTTGTTGATCCTGGCGATGATCTGGGCCGAACCATTTTCCTCGCCGGGCAGTTCGAACGGGGATCGTCCGGCCAGCAGCGAATACAGCGTCGCGCCCAGCGACCACACCTCGGAGGCGATCGACCCGGACGTTTCGTCAAGGAGCACCTCGGGGGCCGACCACGGGATCGACAGCCCGATCGCATCGGAGCTCTCCACCTCGCCGAGGGTGGCCGCGATCCCGAAGTCCGAGAGCACCGGATGCCCGTAGGCGGTGACAAGAATGTTCGACGGCTTGAGGTCACGGTGCAGCACACCGTTCTGGTGGGCGGTCTCCACGGCACTGGCGATCTTGATGCCGATCCTGAGCACCTCGGGCACCGACAGCGCTTCGACGCGGTAGCGCTGGCTGAGGGTGGATGAGCAGTACTCCATCACCAGGTACGGCCGACCGTCCGCGGAGACGCTCGCCTGGAACACGGTCAGGATCGACGGGTGCGAGCTGAGCTGCGCCATCAGGTTGGCCTCGGCCTGGAAAAGCTGGCGCACGTGATCGTTCACGATTTCGGCCAGAAGCACCTTGACGGCGACCTGACGCCGGGGCATGTTCTGCTCGTAGAGGAACACGTCGGCGAAGCCGCCGGACCCGAGCACCCTGAGGTAGGAGAACCCCGGAAGGTTCGGGGGCGTTGAAGGCAATCGTCGTGCCATGTGCGCCTCCCCGTTTCACGGTGCGTATCGAGCGTGCTGTGAACGCAGGTCGAACGGGTAAATCGACGAGCGCCTCTGGTAAGTCTAAGCAACGACTCCGCCGGAGAGCGGAAGCGACTACCCCAACTTTGGGGGGGAGAACTAGGGCGCGACGTCGACGACATCGACGACATCGAGCACGATCACCGTGACGTTGTCACGACCGCCGTTCTCGAGCGCGGCGTCGACGAGCGCCTTCGCGGCATCGGCCGATCTGGGGTTCGAAATCAGAAAGTGGCGGATTCCGTAGGCCGTGAGTTCCTTGGTGAGCCCGTCAGAACAGACCAGCAGGCGCATGCCCGGCTGGATGGGGAGAACCCGGTAGTCGGGAACCGGCGGTTCGTGAAACCCGACCGCGCGGGTGATGATGTTGCCGTGGGGGTGCACGTCGGCCTCATCACGGGTGATGCGCCCGGCGTCGACGAGTTCCTGCACCACCGAGTGGTCGGTGGTGACCTGCTCGAGCACGCCGGAGGTGAGTTGGTAGACGCGGGAATCACCGATGTTGAAGACGATCCACTGCGGCACTCCCGAGACGACCGCGACCGTGGCACCCGTCACCGTCGTTCCGGTTCCCAGATCCGTGACGCCCTTGCCTGCGGCCATGTCCTCGACCGCCAGGCTGAGAGCCGCGTTGATGGCTTCAGGGTCGAGGTAGGCGCGCCCGGCGTATTCGGCCAGCCGGGTGACGACGGCTGCGCTGGCGACGTCGCCGGCCGAGTGCCCACCCATGCCGTCGGCGACCGCGAAGATCGGGGGCTCGGAGAGCAGACTGTCCTCGTTGACCTCGCGCCGGTGACCGGTATCGGTCAGTGCCGCCCAGGCCAGCGTGACGCTCTTGTGCACCGAGGGCAACGCGAGCGTGAAGCCGGTTGAGCTCTGACCAATCTGGGTCACGATTGTGCCTTCCAAAATTGGCGCATGGATGCCGAGGCGGCTAGGCGCCGCTCGCAGGGAGGATCTCGATGATATTACCGTCCCCGATGTCCACTCTCGTACCGGCGAGCACCGTCTGCGACTGACCTGACCCTAATCGTTGCGGACGCCGGCGAGGCAGGATGACGACGGTGCCGTTCGTGGAGCCCAGATCGGTGACCACCACGGAGTCACCCACCTGCCGGATATCCAGGTGGGTACCGGACACGGCGGAGGTCGGCGAGGCCACCTCGATCAGTCGCGGGACTGGGCTCTCGGCGACACGGGCATGGCGGGGGTGACGGCCCAGCCGGCACGCCGTATCGAGGCGCAACTCGGTACCGTCCGTCAGCCGGAGGCCGTAGCGCGGACGGGCGGGCAGGTCCGGCCCGGCCGGCGAACCGGACGGGGCAGGTCGGCCGAGCGTGGTCTCCGCGACCGCCGCACGCCCCGCCCTGAGACCGCCCGGCGTGAGGATGACGGTGTCCGCCTGCACGCGCGGCACCCGGAGCACCGTGTCGGCGTCAACGGCGGGAGGGCGCGGCGACCGGATTATCGTGGCCTCCATACTCTCCGGCCGGTCCACGAAACTCCAGAACAGTCGGCTCGCCGTGACCGTGCCGCCCGGGAAGGGCCGCCCGGAGTCGAGCAACCCCGCGGGCAGGACGGCACGGCCCGGACTGCCGATCACGAGCCCGGTCACCGATCGGAAGTCGGAGAGCAGCCAGGGACGGATGTCGCCGGCCGAGAAGCGCCGTGACCCGCCGACCGAGAAGACGTCGACGGTGATCTCGCCTCGAACGATCACCGAAACCGGCACGCCGTCGTCATCGGTGGCGTCGCGCTGGACGATGACGGCGAAGCTCTCGACCTCGAGCTCTCCGCCGAGCGGCAGGAGTGCCACGACGACCTCGGCCTCGACAGTCGCCTCGCCCGCCAGCGCGCCGAGCGCGTTCGCCACCTCGGCCGGCGCGTTCGCCGGAATCGCCGCCAGGAATGCCCGTCCGACGACGAAGGTCCACTCGGCTTCTTCCCCGGGGGCCAGCAGATAGCCAACGCGTGCCATGGAACCGACCTTCCGCCCAGTGTCCGACCGAACCTCTCCGCGCCCGACTCCTTCATTATCCGGCGTCTCGTCCGGCCTCGCCTATTTCCGAATCGAGGCGGCCACGTCAAAGTACCGATCGAACCGGAGTGAACCTTGGAATCCGCAGCTTTTCAAGCGTTTCGCTACGGAATCCCTTGCCGAAGTGCATTCTCACTGGCATAATCGCTGGATGAGCGGAAACGGACGCGGCACGGCAGGGAAGCCGGCCCAACTGGACGAGGTCTCCAAAAAGATCATCGAGCAGCTACAGGTCGACGGACGACGCTCGTACGCCGAAATCGGCAAGGCGGTCGGACTGAGCGAAGCCGCGGTGCGCCAGCGGGTGCAGAAGCTCACCGAGGCCGGCGTCATGCAGGTGGTCGCGGTGACCGATCCGATGCAGCTCGGCTTCTACCGCCAGGCCATGATCGGCATTCGTGCCAGCGGCGACGCCCGTATCCTTGCCGACCAGCTGGCGGCCATTCCGGCCGTCGATTACGTCGTGCTCACCGCCGGCTCCTTCGATGTGCTCGTCGAGGTGGTCTGTGAGGACGACGACGAACTCATCGCCCTGCTCAACTCGCAGATCCGCAGCCTGGCGGGCGTCAATTCCACCGAGACCTTCGTCTATCTCAAGCTCCATAAGCAACTCTACAACTGGGGAACACGATAAAAAATGACACTGACAGCGCCTGACACCACCGAGTCAACACCCACCGAGGCCACACCCACCGAGGCAACACCCACCGTGTACACCGACGCCGAGAACGCGGCGATGCAACAGAAGGCGAAAGACCACCTCTGGATGCATTTCTCCCGCCAGTCGGTTCTGGAGTCCGGTGCCGGAGTCCCGATCATCACCAAGGGCCTCGGCCACCACATCTGGGACTCTCACGGCAAGAAATACATCGACGGGCTCAGCGGCCTGTTCACCGTCAACGTCGGCCATGGCCGCAAACGCCTCGCCGAGGTCGCGGCCAAGCAGGCCGAAGAACTGGCCTTCTTCCCGGTCTGGTCCTACGCGCATCCGAACGCGATCGAACTGGCCGACCGACTGGCGTCCTACGCCCCCGGCGACCTCAACCGCGTCTTCTATTCCACCGGCGGCGGTGAAGCCGTCGAGACGGCCTTCAAACTGGCCAAGTACTACTGGAAGCTGCAGGGCCGGCCGACCAAGCACAAGGTCATCTCCCGCAACGTCGCCTATCACGGCACGCCCCAGGGCGCCCTGGCGATCACCGGCATCCCGGCCATGAAGGAAATGTTCGAGCCGGTCACCCCCGGCGGTTTCCGGGTGCCGAACACCAATTTCTACCGTGCGGACGAGATGGGCTCCGGCCTCGGCGACGACGTGGAGAAGTTCGGCCTCTGGGCCGCGAACAGGATCGAGGAGATGATCCAGTTCGAAGGGCCGGAAACCGTCGCCGCGGTGTTCCTGGAGCCGGTGCAGAACTCCGGCGGATGTTTCCCCCCGCCCCCTGGCTATTTCAAGCGCGTCCGCGAAATCTGCGACCAGTACGACGTACTCCTGGTCGCCGACGAGGTCATCACCGCATTCGGCAGGATCGGCAACATGTTCGCCTCCACCACGTTCGGGATCGAGCCGGACATGATCACCTGCGCGAAGGGTATGACCAGTGGCTACTCGCCGATCGGCGCCACCATCGTGAGCGACCGCATCTACGAGCCGTTCAAGCACGGGGACACGACGTTCTACCACGGCTACACCTTCGGCGGCCACCCGGTTTCGTCGGCGGTGGCGCTGGCCAACCTCGACATATTCGAGGAGGAAAAGCTCAACGAGCACGTGCGGGAGAACTCGCCGCTGTTCCGCGCCGAGCTGGAGAAATTGCTCGATCTGCCGATCGTGGGCGATGTTCGTGGCGAGGGCTACTTCTTCGGAATCGAGCTGGTCAAGGACAAGGCGACCAAGGAGACCTTCACCGACGACGAGTCGGAGCGGCTCCTGCGCGGCTACCTGTCCAAGGCGCTGTACGAGGCCGGACTCTACTGCCGGGCGGACGACAGAGGCGACCCGGTGGTGCAGCTCGCTCCCCCGCTCACCATCGGCCCTGCCGAGTTCCGTGAGATCGGTGAGATCCTGCACGGGGTGCTGTCGGAGGCACCGAAGTACCTCTAACCCGGCCCACCGACCGGTCTAAGCCCGGCTCTTGCCGGACTGGGCGTTCCCCGTTTCCCGTTCCTCGTCGAACGGAACGGCGAACGCCCAGTCCGGCAGGTACCCGGAGGAAACCAGCGTGTCGAGCAGTCCCGCCATGCCATAGCGGGGGTCGACCGCCAGCGCCCGGTCGATGAAGATGCCGGCCACCGAACCGCGACCCATCGCCCACGACAACCAGGCCAGCATGCAGTACGGGGCAGGCCTGGCCCGGCGGGGCGCCAGGGCGACCACGGTCAGCAGCAGCCGCACCGCCCGTTCGATCCGGTCCGGGTCGGGACGCACTCCCGTGAGCCCGAGCATGAGGTCGCTGGCCTGTTTCGCGTCCGGCTCGTCGTCACCGTTCCGCTCGCGCTCGGCGCGAACGATGTCGTCCATGCTCCGCCCCGTTGCACGCTGCAGGGCCGCGTAGCGCAGGTTGAGGTTGTGGGTGGCGCCGCCGACCGCCTCCCCGAACGCGAACTGCAGCATCATCTGGTCACGACAGGCCGGCCCCTGCACGAGGAAGAGCAGCACCGCGACGTCGTCTGGGTCGAGGGCGTCTGGATCCCAGCCCAGGGTCGCCTCCGCGGTGGCCACGGGGTCGAGGACGTCGCCGATCATGTCGAGAAGCTCCGGCACGGTCTCCGTGCTCCGGCCCAGCCTCTGGTAGCGAGCCAGGCGGCGGCCGACCTTCTCCCTGGCCGCGACGTCGACCCGGGGAAGGTCGGCCCTGCTGCGCAGGCTGGCCAGGTCCCGACGTGCGTCAGCGGGGACGGCCCTGTGCACCTCCGACCCGGAGATGTCCGCCAACGGGTGCCCGCCGGCCGGGCAGGACGGATCGAGGTAGGAGCCCCAGCCGTCCGGCGCGACGCACAGCGCGTCGCGCACCAGAAAGCCGGAGAGTTCGGCCCGCGCACACACGGTCTCCGCGAATCGCTCCGCGGGCAGGCCGGGCACCGACGCGAAGGTCTGCTCGGTGTAGACCACCGGCACGACGGCATCCACCCCGGGGATCCGACACAGCGTACCGACGAGCGTGGAGGCGATTGCCTGCCGAAGGGTACGGGAGGCGCCGGCCGGTGGCAGGTTGAACCGCATCGCCCCGCAGGTGCGGTTGCCGCGAAAGGCGACGAGCACCATGCTGCGTTCCGGGAGGAATCCGACGAGCTGGGGTACGAGCGCGAGGAAATCGTGCGCTTGCCTGGTCTTGACGATTGTCTTATTCATG
The DNA here is from genome assembly GCF_030063195.1 of Cryobacterium sp. PH31-AA6. Lineage (GTDB taxonomy): Bacteria > Actinomycetota > Actinomycetes > Actinomycetales > Microbacteriaceae > Cryobacterium. The sequence continues at coordinate 372,624 of NZ_JASISS010000001.1, read as the reverse complement.
CGGCAACCCTCATCCGCCCGTCGATCCGGCGGCGCGCCGACGCCGATCCGGTGGACAACTCGACCTGCCGAGTGCCTGTGGATAAGGCCTCTGGCTGGCGCCCATCCATGGCGGCACCGTACGCTTGATCACAGAGATGCGGCCGGTGGGGAAGCGCACGACACCGACGAAAGCGCAGGACAACGAATGCCGGGTTCAACGATTGTTGACCTCCTCCTGATTCTGCTGCTCGTCAGCTATCTCGCCTCTGGGTTCCGCAGCGGGCTGATCGGCAGCCTGAGCAGCATCGTCGGGCTCATCGCGGGCGGCATCGCCGCCTACTTCCTCGTTCCGCTCGTCGGCACCTGGGTTCCCGCCGCCGAATGGCGCACGGTTGCCACGCTCGCGACCGCGGGGGTGCTCCTCGTCGGCGGACTTTCCCTGGGCGGTTCGATCGGCCGGGCCCTGCGCCCGCGCGGTGCCCGCACCAAGCTGCGGCTGGCCGACCGGATGCTCGGCTCCGGCGCTGCCGTCGTCGCATCCGCGCTCGTCGTGTCGATGCTCGCGTTCAGTATCGGCGGGCTGGGCGTGCCGCTGCTGTCCCCCGCCATCGCCTCGTCCGGCGTGATCAGGTCGATCGATTCGCTGACGCCAGACCCGCTCAAGGCGTTCCTCGCGCAATTGCGTTCGGTCGTCGTCAGCGAAGGACTTCCCCGGGTGGTCGAGGCCTTCAACGGTCCCGTCCCGACGATCCCCGCCGTCACCGCCGACAGCGACGCACTCCTGGCGGCCCGGCAGTCCGTGATGAAGATCACCGGAACCGCCTACGCCTGCGGGCAGAACCAGTCCGGCAGCGGTTTCGTCATCGCGGAGGATCGCGTGCTCACCAACGCCCACGTCGTCGCCGGCGTGACCGAGCCGATGGTCGTGACGCCGGGCGGCAGCGCCAGGCCGGGTCAGGTCGTCTACTTCGACCCGGTCGTCGACCTGGCAGTCATCGCCGTGACCGGGCTCGCCGCCCCCGCCCTCGACCTCGGCCCCAACCTGGCCGTCGGGAGCCGGGCCGTCAGCGACGGCTACCCGTATGGCGGGCCGTTCGACTCCGCGCCGGCACAGGTGGTCGCGGTCGCCCCGGCGCTCGTCGCGGACATCTACGGCAAGGAACCGGCCCAGCGGCAGATCTACACCCTCGCGGCCGACGTGCAGCACGGCGAGTCCGGCGGTCCCCTCCTGAGCGAGGCCGGCCAGGTCGCCGGGGTCATCTTCGCCAAGTCCACGGTCACCAAGAATGTCGGTTACGCGCTCGCGATGGAAGAAGTCGACCCGGTCGCCGCCCAGGCGGCTGCGCTGGCAGCCCCGGTCTCCTCCGGGGACTGCATCAGGGGCTGACCCAGGCCGCACCCCGGCGGAATGCCCCCGGGGACTGCATCAGGGGCTGACCCAGGCCGCGCCCCGGCGGAATGCCCCCGAGGACCGCATCAGGGGCTGACCCAGGCCGCACCCCGGCGGAATGCCCCCGGGGACTGCATCAGGGGCTGACCCAGGCCGCGCCCCGGCGGAATGCCCCCGAGGACTGCATCAGGGGCTGACCCAGGCCGCACCCCGGCGGAATGCCCCCGAGGACTGCATCAGGGGCTGACCCAGGCCGCACCCCGGCGGAATGCCGCGGGGCCCTGGTGGGAGAGCGCCAGCCGCAGCCGCTCGGCGTGGGTGTCCGGCAGCGCCGGGAGCGCGTCGAGGGGCCACCAGGCCGCATCCGTGTTCTCCCCGTCTGCGGGGGTGGGCTCTCCGCTCACCCAGCGGCAGCGGAAGACGAGGTCGAGATACTGGGCCTGGTCACCATTGGCGTAACGGAGCGGCTCGCGGGCGAAGACGCCGACCAGGGTTTCGACCTCGGCGACGATGCCGGCCTCCTCGAGGATCTCTCGGGCTGCCGCATCCGCCGGTTCCTCGCCGGGGTCGATGACTCCGGCGACGGACGACCAGTGGCCGGTGTCGACGCGACGCACGAGGAGCACCTCCGAACCCCGCACGACGACCGCGGTGACGCCGCTCAGCCAGAGCGGGGCATGTCCGATGCTCTCGCGGAGGTCGAGGATGAAGTCGGGAGTGGCCATGAAATGAGCCTAGCGGCGGGTTCTCGGCCGGGCCGGTGACAAAATGGACGGGTCCCGGTTCACGGGACCAGACGAAAGGCCAGCAATGACCATCATCGCCGCCGCCGACGGTTCGGCCCTCGGCAACCCCGGCCCGGCCGGCTGGGCGTGGTACGTCAACGACTTCTGTTGGGGGGCCGGCGGCTGGGAACACGCCACCAACAACCAGGGCGAGCTCAAGGCGGTGCTGGAATTGTTCCGCGCCACCGCGCACCTCGAGGACGACCTGCTGGTGCTCTGCGACAGCCAGTACGTGATCAACTCGGTGACGAAATGGATGCGGGGCTGGAAGGCCAAGGGCTGGCGCAAGGCCGACGGGAAGCCCGTGATGAACCTCGACCTGCTCCAGGAGATCGACGCCGCCCTCATCGGCCGCCGCTACCGGTTCGAATGGGTCAAGGGGCACGCGAACCACCCACTCAATGAGGCCGCGGACGCGCGCGCCCGCGCCGTCTCCGAAGCGTTCGCGCGCAAGGTCCCGTTCAAGGCCGGACCGGGCTGGGTGCGCACCGGCGATCTCGTGCCGGCCCCCGACACCTCGTCCGCTCTGGTGCGCGAGAAGCCCTCGCGCCCCGCGAAGCAGGCGTCCCCGCCCGCCGCACCCCCGGCGTCGAAGCCGGCGGCCGGCTCGGCGCATCCCGAGCTGTTCTCCTTCGAGTCCGCGGCGGACCGGACGGATGCCGCACCCGGCCGTACCATCTCGCTGACGCTCTCCGTCGACGAGCACGCCCGTCTGGCCGAACGGGCCGACCTCCTGGGGGTCAGCTCGGAGGAGCTGCTGCGCGGCCTGATCTGACCCGGCCGAAGGCGGTCCCGCCGACGTCGATGCGGATACAACCGGAGGGGGAAACGGGGCGGAACGCCCACTTCGGGTGACACCCGTTCGTGCTATTCATGACGCATGACACGATTCCTCGGGGTTGACCTGGCCTGGGCCGAAGGCACGGCCACGCGGCCGGCGAACGAATCCGGTCTTGCCTGCATCGACGAGGACGGCCGAGTGCTCGACGCGGGCTGGGCCAGGGGCACCGCGGCGGTGCTGGCCTGGATCGATACGATGTGGCAACCGGGCGCCGTGCTCGCGGTCGATGCCCCTCTCGTGGTCAACAACGCCACGGGGATGCGACTGTGCGAGCGCGAGACCGGCAGCCGGTACGGCCGCTGGTACGTCTCCGCGAACGCCTCCAATCTCGCTCGCCCGTGGCAGGGCGGCGTGTCGATTCGCCGCCGGCTCGAGGCATCCGGCTGGACGTATACCGACGGACTGTCACCGGTCGACCCGGCCGCGGCCAGTTTCTTCGAGTGCTACCCGTACACGACCCTGGTCGGCGCCGAGGAATTCGGCTACGACGACAAGCGGCCGCGGTACAAGCGGATGGGGGTGTCCCTGCCGCCCGACCAGCGCCGCGCGGCCCGGGCGCTCGTGTGCGACGACCTCATCCAGCGGCTCTGGCGCCTGGGCACCGCGACGCCGCCGCTCGACCTGTCCTCCCACCCGGTCACGGATGCCCTGGTCACCACCCACTCGCCGGTTCTCGACCGCGACTACAAACACCGTGAAGACCTCATCGACGCGCTGGTCAGCGCCTGGACCGCGTCACTGTGGTGGCACCACGGCACCGAGCGCAGCCAGGTGCTCGGCGCCGACGACCCGGCCTCCCCCGACGGGCACCGGGCCACGATCATCGCGCCGGCCCGGCCGGAACAGCGCCGGGAGCGGGTGCGTTGACCGGCACCCGGCAGCCGGTTTCAGCGCACGGGAAGCCAGCGTGACTTCACCCGCTCGGTCACCCGCCAGGACAGCGGCTCGGCGACAGCCTGGGTGGCCTCGAGCACGGCCCGGCCGATCCGGAGCGCGTCGGCCGGGTCGTCGGCACTGAACCGCACCGTGGCCCAGGCCGAACCCGCGACGACGGCGAGGTCGGATGCCTCGACCGTGGTCAGTTCCGCGGCTGCGGCGGCCGCGGCGGGCAGCACCGAATCCGGCCTGATGCCGGGCCTGAGCACCCCGATGGACATTTCGATGCGGAATGAGGGCATTCAGCCAGCGTAGGCTCAGCCGACCTCGGCCGACTCCGCCCCGTCGGTGGAGGGGAACCGAACCTCGACTCTGGTGCGGTCGGCGAGTTCGTCACCCGCCGAATCCCGCAGGGCGATGATCACGACGCTGGGCGCCGTGCCCAGCCGGTCGAGCAACTGGGCGACATCGATCTCGGCATAGGGATCTTCGACGTCGAGCACCTCGGGGCGCACGCCGAAGAGCGCTTCCGCCTCGTCGATGAGCAGGACCGCCCCCCGATGCTCGGCCTGGTCGAACAATCCGCTCAGGTTGCGCTCGGTCTCGCCCATGTCGCGACCGACGATCGAGTCGAGCGGCACGGTCACGAGCGGCTTGCCGAGCTCGTGCGCCACGGATTCCGCCGCGACCGCCTTCGCCGCCGCATCCGACCCACTGAACACGGCGATCGCGCCCGCCCCGGCGAGTTGCACGACGTCGTGCACGGTGCCGACCAGGGCAACCCGTTCGGCCGCGTCGAGGGTGAAGGACGCCATCACCCCGAAGGAGAGGCGCAACGGCTCCCGGCTGGCGAGCCAGAGCGCGGTGAGCACCTCCGTGGTCAGGGGTGACGGGGTGAGCCAGACCTGGATGCTGTCCGCCGCGCCGACGGGCACGGTGAGCACGGGGTGGCGTTCGATGGCGGCCCTGGCGGCGCCGAAGGCCCGGTGGCTGCCGGAATCCAGGTCGCTCTCGTCGTCGGGGAAGGCGTTGACGAGATAGTGCAACTCGGCGATGACCCGGCTCGGCCCGTGCTGGGCGCTCGCTTCCCGGTAGCTGATCAGGCTGTCGCTGTAGAGGAACAGGTTCACCGACGCCCCGGTCACGCCCGTCCGGGCCTCGCCCGGCGCCCGCGCGGTGGCCTGCAGGCCGACCGGAGGCGACGTCAACAACTGCTGGAGCGCGATCGTGGTCGAGGCGATCGCCTGGCCGTAGTTTGTCAGGGACGACATGACGACTCCGTCTTCTGGCCGCGGTGAGCCCGCATCCGGTTTCACGCTACTCCGGCGAGCGGTCGAGGTCGAGCCTCAACGGCCGAGCGAGCGCGAGGGGGCGAGCGGGGCGACGGGCGAGGTCTCCGGGTAGCGGAGGAATGCCGATCGAAGTAGCGTGAATCCAGGCATCCGTGCTCAGGCGTCCGTCACCGGATCGGGCATGCGCGCCCAGGCATCCATCAATGGAGAGGAGCCGACCATGTTCTACCCGGACGATCTCGACCAGCTACCCGAGCTACCCGACCCCGGTCCCCGCGACGGTCGCCACGGCGTCGACCAGGATCCCGACTACGACCCGTACCCGTTGCTGCACTCCGACACCGGCCGGCTCCTGCCCCTGACCGTGTCGGCACAAGATGCGAAGTGGCACCTGGGCGTGCTGCTGGACCGGGTCGAGGCGGGCGAGGAGATCGTGCTCACCCGGCGCGGAAGGCAGGTCGCCCGGCTGGTGCCGGTCGACGATCCCGGGCGCGCGACCCGGCCGGGACTCGCGCGGCGGACGGCGCACGAACCCACCTGATTGCGGGCAGGTTCGCGGGCGATGCCCAGCAAGCCCGGGTTAGCCTTATTCTCATGGGAAGGTTCGTAAGCAGCTGGCGATCACACCTCCTGGCGACCCTCTCCGGAAACGCCGACGGCCACCCTCAGTGGGTCGACAAGATCGAGCTCGGCGATGACGCAGGCTACTTCGGTCCCGACTCCGCCGCCTGGGCCGTGCACGGTGGCATGGCGACGATGGTCGCCGGCATTCGGGCCCTGCTCATGCAGACCCTGCATCCCGGAGCGATGGCGGGCGTGCACGACTGGTCCCGCTACAAGGAAGATCCCCTCGGGCGGCTCTCGGGCACCATCCAGTGGCTCGTCACGGTCACCTTCGGGGACAGGGCCCTGGCCGAGCGCGAGTCATCGCGGGTCGGCCGGTTCCACGACAAGGTCACCGGCACCTACCGCGACTCCCAGGGCATCGAACGCCCCTACTCCGCCGGCGACCCCGACCTCCTCGCCTGGGTACACCTCGTCTTCACCGACGCGTTCCTCCAGTCACACACCATCTGGGGCGGCGCGATCCCCGGCGGCGCCGACGGCTACGTCTGTGAATGGGCCAAGGCCGGCGAGCTCGTCGGGGTGCGCAACCCTCCCCTGTCCCGCCTGGAGCTGCAGCAGCAACTCGACGCATTCCGGGATGCCGGGACCCTCAAGAGCGACGAACGTGTCGCCGAGGCCGTGCGATTCATCCGCAACCCGCCGCTGCGACCGACGATGATGCCCTTCTACCGGATCATGTTCGCCGGAGCCGTGGCCTCGATCCCCCGCGAGTACCGCGACCTGTTGGGCCTGCGTCGGTCGATGCTCCCGGTCGTCTGGGCCACCGGCGCCGTGCTCCGCATGGTGCGGTTCCTGCTCGGCCGCTCCTCCACATCCGAGGATGCCGCCCGCGCCCGGATCGCCCGGCTCACCGCCACCGCCGCTTAAGCGAACGGGGTGGAGCGATCCGCGATCCGGGGCCGCACGGACTGGTCCCGGTCCTGGTCCCGGTCCCGGGAAGCACCCCAGAGGATGGCCGCGGCGGCGACCACGGCACCGCCGAACAGGAGGGCAGCGATCACGGTGACGAACGGGTCCGGTCGCACGATGGACTGCCCGGCGACCGCCTGGCCGGTCAGAAGCGCCAGCACTCCGAGGTAGAGTCCGATCACGACCCAGAGCAGCCGGAACCGGGTGCGCGGCCCCGCCACGGCCGGGATGCGGCGGGCCAGGACCTCGAGCAGCAGCGCCGCCAGCGGGATGATCTGCAGAGCGTGCATCCCGACGAAGTGGGGAATGCGCAGGTCGCCGGCCACTGTGCTCCAACCGAGCAGAGGCAGCCCGGGCCCGCCATCGGGCAGGCCGACGGTGTGGGCGCCGGCGATGCCGGTGAAGTTGTCGAGCTGGGTCGCCGTCGGTCCCGTCATCAGGAACGCGAGCCCCATCCCGACCACGGCGATCAGTGCGCCGGCCCGGATGGCCAGCGAACGAGCCTGGTCACCCAGATCGGCCCGGATGAGCAACACCGCGACGAGCAGTGCCATCGCCCAGACCAGCACGATGGAGATGGCCATCACGCTCCAGAGTGCGGCGTGGAACGGAGTCGCCACGTTGAAATGACTGGTCACTCCGACCGCGGCGGCGCCGACGATCACGACCATCTCCACCACCAGGAACACCGCGCTGATCGTTCCGGCCCACCAGACCAGGCGCCGACCACGCCTCGCCAGGCCGAGCAGCCAGGACAGCGTGAGCGAATAGATCAGGATCGAGATCGCGAACTTCAGCGGTTTGGCCCAGAGCGGTGCTCCCGTGACGGTGCGCGGGTCGACCAGGAGGCCGACCACGGCCAGCAGGGTGACCCCCGCCATGCCCACGGCAAGCCACAGCAATGGGAGATGCCAACTGACGGCGCGGAGATCCGGCCAGGATGCTTCGGTCGGCTGACGGGACATTCTCACTCCTCGGGCGGTTCGGTGACTCGTGCGGGGTTGGGGTGTGTTGCGGGGTAGCGCAGCGCGGAGACGTGTTCCTGGGCGGCTCGACGGAGGCCGGAGAACAGAGCGTCGCCGAGCACTGTGCCCACCACGACCGTCTCAGCCTTGGCCTCGCGGTCGGGCAACGCGTCGACCTCGTCGAGGTCGGCCTCCGCCACGAGGAGCGCCGCGGAGGCATAGGCGGCGAACCAGCCCCGGTGGTCGACGTGCCCGATCTCGTCGAAGGTCTCAAGCACACTCGCGGCGGCCAACCGTCCCGGGTTGTCCGCCGACACGCACCAACCGGCCATGATCGCATCGACCCTGGCGAGGGCTCCCGCGTCGATCCCGGCGGGGTCGAGCAGGTCAGAGACCGAGCGCTGGGCGACGCCGAAGGTCTCGGACAGGGGAAGTTCGGAGTCGATGGCCTCGATCACCGCGCGGGCCGCGGCAACGCTGAGCCCGCCGACGTCGATCAGGCCCCGCACCAGCCGGATGCGTCGCAGATGCGTCGAGTCGTACCGCGCCTGGTTGGGGCCGGTGCGTTCCCCGACCGGCAGCAGGTTCTCCCGCTGGTAGAACTTGATCGTCGCGATCGGGGTGTCGCTGACCGCGCTGAGCTGAGCCATCTTCATGGTTGATAGTGTAGCTATCGGATAGCTTTACTGTCTATACCAGCGTCGCCCGTTTCCGCCGCGGCGGGCCGCCTAGGCGGACGGCACGAAGAACGCCGCGATCGCCGCCGACAGGGCGATCGGGTCGTTCACGTGGCACAGTTCTCGGGCCGAGTGCATCGAGAGCAGCGGGATGCCGACATCCACGGTGCGAATGCCGAGCCGGGTCGCGGTCAGTGGGCCGATGGTCGAGCCGCAGGGCACCGTGTTGTTCGACACGAACTCCTGGTACTCCACCTCGGCCTGCGCGCAGGTGCGGGCCCAGAGCGCAGCGCCGCCGGCATCCGTGGCGTAGCGCTGGCTCGCGTTGATCTTGAGCAGCGGCCCGCCCCCGGCGACGGGCCGGTTGGCCGGGTCGTGCTTCTCCGGGTAGTTGGGATGCACGGAATGGCCGGCATCCGCCGACACACACCAGGACTCGGCGTACGCCCGCAACCGCTGGCTGACGGATGCCCCCAGGCCAGCCCCGATCCGGGTGAGGATGTCGTCGAGGAGCGGCCCGCTCGCGCCCGACCGGGTCTCCGAGCCGAGTTCCTCATGGTCGAACGCGGCCAGCACACTGATCTGATCCGACTCCCCGGCCGCCAGAATGGCGACCAAACCGGCGTGCACAGAGGACAGGTTGTCCATCCGCCCCGCGGCGAACAGGGCCAGGTCCAGACCGAAGCGGGTGGGAGCCTGACTGTCGACCGTGAGCAGGTCGTAACCGGCGACATCCGTCCCGGCCAGGCCGGCCAGGCCGGCCAGGTGCTCGAGCAGGTCGGCCGTGCCGGGCTCGCCGACGCCGAAAACCGGGGTCAGGTGGCGCTGGCGGTCGAGGGTGAGGCCGGTATTGGCGTCCCGGTCGAGATGGATCGCGAGCTGCGGGATTCGCAGGAACGGGCCCGTGCGCACGAGGTGCTCCGTGCCGTCACGGGTGACGAGCCGGCCGGCGAGCTCCAGCTCGCGGTCGAGCCAGGAGTTCAGCAGCGGACCGCCGTAGACCTCGACGCCGGCCTGCAGCCAGCCGTGCGAATCGATCGTGGGCTTCGGCTTGAGTTTGAACCCGGGCGAATCGGTGTGGGCCCCGAGGATGCGAAACGGCGTCGTCGCACCGGCACCCTCCGGTTGCACCCACGCGACCACCGCGCCGTCGCGCAGGATGTACCGCCGGCCGGGCTCCGACGGCCACTCGTCCGATTCACTCAGCCGGGTGAAGCCGCCCTCGTCGAGGCGCCTGGCCGCCTCCGCCGCCGCGTGGTAGGACGACGGCGACGCGGCGATGAAGTCGGCGAAGTCGTCGATGTACGCTGTGGTCGAGGCTGCTGTGAAGGTCATGGGTCAATCCAACCACCCGCGGGCAGGCAGGGCGTCCGCCAGCGAGCGAAGGGGACCGGCATGGACTCGACACAGGGCGAGGCCCGCTCGCCGGACCCGGGCGAGACCGCGAGCCCCTGGCTGCTCAGCTTCGATGGCTTCGACCCGGCCACGGAGGGTCGCCGTGAAGCCCTCTGCACGCTCGGCAACGGCTATTGGGGAACGCGCGGCGCGGCGCCGGAGTGCGCGGCGGATGCCGTGCACTACCCCGGCACCTACCTCGCCGGCGTCTACAACCCGCTGTACACCGATCTGGGCGAGCACTCTCGTGACGACGAGCACATGGTCAACGCACCGAACTGGCTCCCACTCGAGTTCCGGCTTGCCGACGAAGAGTGGTTCCGGCCGGGCAGCCCCGACCTGGTGGAGTACCGGCAGCAACTCGACCTGCGGCGCGGGGTGCTCACCCGCGTCGTACGGGTGCGGGATCGGGCCGGGCGCACCAGCACGGTCACCACGGTCCGCTTCGTCTCCCAGGCCGCGCCGCACATCGCGGTGCTTGAGACGACCTTCGAAGCCGAGGACTGGACCGGCCACGTCACCGTGCGCTCCGGGATCGACGGGAGGGTCGCCAACCGCAATGTCGCCGCCGATGCGCAACTGGCCTCCGGTCACCTCGTGCCGCGCACCACCGAGCAGGTCGGCGTCGAGACCGTGCTGCTTCAGATGGAGACCACCCGCTCCGGCGTGCACATCGCGATGGCCGCCCGCACCCGCGCCTTCGCGGGCCGCCGCCTGCTCCACCCCGACCGCCGGTTCGAGAGCGATGCGGCGGGCTGGGTCGCCCATGAATTCGAGCTCCGGCTGGAACCGGGGCATCCGGTGCGGGTCGAGAAGACCGTGGCCGTGAGCACGTCCCGCGATCGGGCCGTGATTTCCGCCCCCGCCGCCGTCCTGACCTGGCTGGAGCGGGTGGCCGACCCCGCCGAGCTGCTCGCCTCGCACGAACGCGAGTGGCAGGGACTGTGGGACGAGTTCGGGGTGCGCCTGAAAAGCATCGACCACCAGTCCCTCGCGCTCAACCTCAATACCTTTCACGTGCTGCAGACCCTCGCGGGCGTCGATGCCGACCTTGATGCCGGGGTACCGGCGAGGGGACTCAGCGGCGAGGGCTACCGCGGGCATGTGTTCTGGGACGAGGCGTTCGTCTACCCCATGCTCACCCTCCGCCGGCCCGACCTGAGCCGGGCCCTGCTCGGCTACCGCTACCGCCGGCTGAACGAGGCCAAAGCCGCCGCGCGGGCCGCCGGATTCACCGGGGCGATGTTCCCCTGGCAGAGCGGCATCGACGGACGGGAGGTGACCCCGGGCGAACTCTTCAACCCGCGCTCCGGACGCTGGCTGCCGGACAACTCGTTCAAGCAACGCCACGTCGGCCTCGCCATCGCGTACAGCGTCTGGAAGTACTACGAGGCCACCCACGATGCCGATTTCATGGTGCACCAGGGCGCCGAGCTCATCCTCGAGATCGCGCGCTACTTCGCGTCCCTGGCCACCCACGATCTGGCCGCCGACCGCTACGACATCGAGGGGGTGATGGGTCCGGACGAGTTCCACGACGGCCCACCTGGCGCCCCCGGCGCGGGACTACGCAACAACAGCTACACGAATGTGATGACCGCCTGGGTGCTCGGCCAGGCCGTCGAAACGGTGGCGCTGCTGGCCGGGCGCAACTGCCGCCCGCTCTGGAACCGGCTCCGGCTGCGGCCGGACGAGGTGGAGGGCTGGGAGCGGATCAGCCGCCGGATGCGGGTGGTCTTCCACGCGGACGGGGTGCCCAGCCAGTTCGAGGGCTACGAGGACCTCCCCGAATTCGACTGGGACGGCTACCGTGAACGCTACGGTGACATCGGGCGACTCGACCTCATTCTGGAGGCCGAGGGTGACAGCCCGAACAACTACCGTCTGTCGAAGCAGGCAGACGTGCTGATGCTGCTCTACCTGTTCTCCGCGGAGGAACTGCGCGAGCAGCTCGAGGCGATGGGCTACGCGCTGTCCCCCGCGGCGGTGGTGCGCACCGTGGACTTCTATCGGGCCCGCTCCAGCCACGGCTCGACGCTGAGCAACGTGGTGCACTCCTGGGTGGAGGCGCGTCGCGACCGGGAACGGTCCTGGCTTTTTCTGGGCAGGGCGTTGGCGAGCGACCTGGCCGACATCCAGGGCGGCACCACTCGGGAGGGCATCCACCTCGGGGCGATGGCCGGCTCGGTCGACATGATGCTCCGCTGCTACAGCGGCCTCGAGATCAGGGACAATGTGCTCTGGCTCCACCCGGTGCTTCCCACCGAGCTGAACGAGGTCGCCTTCAGCATCAACTACCGCGACCAGCCGATCCGGCTCGAACTCACGCCGACCCTGCTGCGGCTCCGGCTGCGGGCGGGCGGCGCCGCACCCATCGCGGTGCGGGTGGAGGGACGGGAGGTCCGGCTCTCGCCGGGCGAAACCCGGGAATTCGCGCTCGAGCGCTGACTCTCAGTCGTTGACGGGAGTCTCCACGTCGGTTTGCAGTGCGGCACGGGCGAACGCCGCCCCACCGGGCGTGATCGTCCAGTGCGTGTGGTCGTTCGGAGTTCGGGCGAAGACGCCCAGATGGTTGAGCAGGCGCCACTTGGGCGCGACCAGCGTCGTGGCAACGTCGCTCGAGAGCCTGGAGCCGTCGGGCGCCACCCAGCCCAGGGTCTCCAGGCCGAGGGCGAGCATCTGGGTGAACAGGTCGGCCTCGTCGAAACCGCGTCGAGCGATCAGCACGAGCAGCAGAGTGATTGCGTCGCTCTCGGCGGGCTCGCGACTGACCTGAATGGTGCGTGCGAGATGCCACCAGAGCTCTCGCGGCGCTGTGGCGAGCGCCCGGCCCCGGCTGGTCAGCAGCAGCGTGCCCTTTCTGACCCGGAGCAGGCCGGCCGCGGTGAGGTGCGCCCGCAGTTCGGCCAGCGGAAGCAGGTTGGACTCCCGGTTCGCGCCGGCCGGCCAGTCCCAGTCGACCTCGGCCGACGCGGCGACCACGACGGCCGGGGGCAGATAGCCGGCCTGGGTGAGGCGGATGCCCGCGGGCCCGACCCGGCGCAGGATCCACAGCACCGGTCCGAGCATCCGCGTCATCGCCCGTTCGGGGAGAAGGATCGAGTCGGTGACCCGCGCCTCGGCGATCACCAGGCGAAAGCCGGCGATCGCATCCGGGTGCATCCGGGTCTCGAGTTGCTGAATCACCTTCACGCTGCGAGCCTAGCCACGGTTGGCCGGGCGACGGCGCAACTCCGCGGCGGCGTGGCCGTTCCTGCCGTAACCTTGGCGCATGGCCAGAAGTATCGCATCCAGCACCGTCGTCGATCTGGACGGCATGCTCGAGTTCGTTCGACCCCGGCACCGGATGCTGCTGGCCACCACCCGGGCCGACGGTCGCCCGCAGATCTCGCCCGTGTCCGGCGGGGTCGATCCGGCCGGACGAATAGTGATCTCCTCCTACCCGGCCAGGGCGAAGACCCGCAACGCCGAACGTGACGTGCACGCCTCCGTTCTCGTGCTCTCGGACGATTGGGACGGCGGGTGGATCCAGGTCGACGGGGACGCCGAGGTTCTGCACATGCCGGAGGCGGCAGACGGTCTTGTCGAATATTTCCGTTGCATCGCGGGAGAGCACTCCGATTGGGACGAGTACCGTGCGGCCATGGCGCTCCAGAACAAGTCGCTGATCCTGATCACGCCCACCCGGTGGAGCCCGATCGGCACCGGCGGCTTCCCGGCCGACGTCGCCGCCCGGCTCGACGCTCTCTGACGACCCCAGCCGGATCTACCTGCGCGCTGGCGCCGGTTCCGCCCGATCGTCCTGGGCGAGCCACAGGGTACCCATGATGAAGAGCACGACGGCGGCCGCGAAAGTCATCGCGAGCCAGGGCCAGAAGGCGAGACGATCCCAACAGACCGTCGTTGCGGCGATGTAGATGAGCAGGCCCACGTAGCTGAGCGTTCCGCGACGCGGAGTCGAGTAGATGACCGTGATCGTGTTCGGCGTGAGCACCCGTCGAAGCGTCATGCCGGGCGCGCTCCGCTCGGACGGACCGTCGCGGCCGAAGCTGGTGCGGTCGAGCTTGTCCGTGGCGTGGCGGTCCTCATCAAACGCACCATCCCCCCGAATGTGTCAGCCAGCCGATTCTGAGCTTGCTCCAATCTACGTCGAGCGTTTCCGTCGTCGCCAATCCCAGTTCGGGCGCCCGCAGTGTTGGGGGCAGGCGCGACCTCCGCCGCCTCGCGCCTCGCCTCGCGCCTCGCCGCCCGCGCCGCATTCGCCGCCCGCGCCGCACTCGCTCGCGGCCCGCGGCGCGGAAGGCGGCGCGCGGTCCACCGCGCGCCCGCTTCCGGAAGGTGCGCCGCGACGGATGCTCAACTCGGCAATCGGCACGGCGCCCGGCGCACTGTCACCCGCGTCTGCAAGGCTGGGCGGATGACCGATACCCGCGCCGCCGCCCGTGAGATTCTGCGCAGCCTGGTCGGGCGCGATGACGCCGACTTCCACGAGGGTCAGTTCGAGGCCATCGAGACCCTGGTCGACGCGCGCAAACGTGCGCTCGTGGTGCAGCGCACCGGCTGGGGCAAGTCCGCCGTGTACTTCGTGGCGACCCTGCTGCTGCGCCGCCAGGGCGCGGGACCGACCATCCTGGTCTCGCCGCTGCTCGCCCTGATGCGCGACCAGGTGGCCGCCGCCGCCCGCGCCGGGGTGCGCGCGGTGTCGATCAACTCCTCCAACGCCCACGAGTGGACCGAGGTGCTGCAGAAGCTCAGGGACGACGAGGTCGACGTGCTGCTGGTCTCCCCGGAACGGCTGAACAACCCCTCGTTCCGTGACGAGCAGCTCCCCGCCTTGATCGCCAGGGTCGGCCTGCTCGTTGTCGATGAGGCGCACTGCATCTCCGACTGGGGCCACGACTTCCGCCCCGACTACCGGCGCCTGCGCGACCTGATCGCCGAGATGCCGGCCGGAGTGCCGGTGCTGGCCACCACTGCGACCGCCAACAGTCGGGTCGTCACGGATGTCGCCGAGCAGGTCGGGGTCGGGGCGGGCGGTGGGGAGTCGCGCGGGTTGGTCTCGACAGGCTCGACCACCGGCAACTCGACCACCGACGGGGGCGGGGGCGGCGGGGCCGCGGAGGTCATCACCATCCGCGGACCACTGGCCAGGGCCTCGCTGCGCCTCGGCGTGCTCCGACTCCCGGATTCCCGGGCCAGGCTGGCCTGGCTGCTCAGCCACCTGGCCGAGCTGCCCGGCAGCGGCATCATCTACGCGCTCACCGTCTCCGCGGCCGAGGACACCGCCCGGATGCTGCGCGAGGCCGGGCATCCGGTGCGGGCGTACACCGGGCAGACCGACACCGCCGAACGAGAGGAATCGGAGGGAATGCTCAAGCGCAACGAGGTCAAGGCCCTCGTCGCCACGAGCGCGCTCGGGATGGGCTTCGACAAACCCGACCTCGGTTTCGTGGTGCACCTCGGCGCACCCAGCTCCCCCGTCGCCTACTACCAGCAGGTCGGCCGCGCCGGGCGCGCCACCGCGAACGCCGATGTGCTCCTGCTGCCCGGGGTCGAGGACGAGGCCATCTGGCAGTACTTCGCCACCTCGTCGATGCCGAGCCGGAACAAGGCGGAGGCCGTGCTCGGCGCCCTCGCCGTCCACGGCGGCGCACCGCTCTCCACCCCTGCCCTCGAGGCACGGGTCGATCTCAAACGCTCCCCGCTCGAACTGCTGCTCAAGGTGCTCGACGTTGACGGAGCCGTGCGCCGGGTCAAGGGCGGCTGGGTCGCGACCGGCCGGCCCTGGGTCTACGACGAGGAGCGGTACGAGCGAATCGCCGCGGCCAGGCTGAGCGAACAGCAGGCGATGATCGACTACGAACGCACCACCGCCTGCCGGATGGAGTTCCTGCAGCGGGCCCTCGACGATGAGACCGCCGTTCCCTGCGGGAGATGCGACAACTGCACGGCGGCCTGGTACCCGTCCGGGGTCGCCGACGAGGCCGCCGCCGCGGCCGCCGCATCGCTCGACCGGGTCGGCGTCGCCCTCGAACCACGGGCGCAGTGGCCCACCGGGGTGGCGAGCCTCGGCGTGGACGTGCGTGGCAACATCCCCCCGGGTGAACGCCTGTCCAGCGGCCGCGCCCTCGCCCGACTGACCGACCTCGGTTGGGGCGGACCGTTGCGCGACGTGTTCGCGTCGGACGCCCCGGATGCCCCGGCGAGCGCGGCCATGACGGCCGCGTGTTTCCGGGTGTTGGCCGACTGGGACTGGGACGAACGGCCGGCCGCGGTGGTCAGCATTCCGTCACGGCGGCATCCGCTATTGGTCGAGTCGGTCGCGCGCGCGTTCGCCGACGCCGGTCGCCTCCCCCTGCTGGGCTCGCTCGACCTCGTCGGCGGGGGCCCGGTCGGCACCCCCGGCGGCAACAGCGCCTACCGGTTGTCGTCGGTCTGGGACCGGTTCGCGGTCGGGCCGGAACTCGCGGACGCGCTGGCCGCGTTCGCCGGACGGCCCGTGCTGCTCGTCGACGACCTCGCCGACAGTCGCTGGACCCTCACCGTGGCCGGGCGCCTGCTCCGCCGGCAGGGCGTGGCCTCGGTGCTGCCGTTCGCGCTGGCCCTCCGGTCCTGACCGTCGCCCGCACGACCTTGACAACGGCCGGTTCGGCCCACAGACTCGATCCACACCCCATATTGCCTCTGAGACACTTTTAATTGCGCCAGAGTGCTACACCGTCCGTCTGACAAGCAAGGAACCCCCATGGTCAATGGAGACACGCCCATCGGTCCGGTCGACGCCAGCCTCGTCCCGCGCTACGCCGGGATCGCCACCTTCGCCCGGCTCCCCCGCCTCGAAGACGTGAAGCGCGCCGACATCGCCGTGGTCGGCGTTCCGTTCGACTCCGGGGTCAGCTACCGTCCGGGCGCCCGCTTCGGCCCGGCGCACGTGCGCGAGGCCTCCCGCCTGCTGCGCCCGTACAACCCGGTGCAGGACGTCGAGCCGTTCTCCAGCCAGCAGGTCGTCGACGCCGGGGACATCGCGGCCAACCCGTTCAACCTCACCGAGGCCGTCGCCCAGATCCAGGCGGCAGCGACCGAGCTTTCGGCGGACGGCAAGCGCCTCGTCGTCATCGGCGGCGACCACACGATCGCCCTTCCGCTGTTGCGGGTCGTCGCCGAACGGCACGGCCCGGTGGCGGTGCTGCACTTCGACGCACACCTCGACACCTGGGACACCTACTTCGGCGCCCCGGTCACCCACGGCACGCCGTTCCGCCGGGCGTCGGAGGAGGGCCTGATCGACCTCACGGCGAGCCTGCACGTCGGCATCCGCGGCCCGCTCTACTCCCGGAACGACCTCCGCGACGACGAGCGCCTCGGCTTCGCGATCATCGCCAGCCACGAGTTCGAGACCGAGGGTCTCCCCCGCGCGATCGAACGGATGCTCGCCCGCCTCGGCGACCGGCCCGTCTACCTCTCGATCGACATCGACGTGCTCGACCCCGCGCACGCGCCGGGCACCGGTACACCGGAGGCCGGCGGCATGACCAGCCGGGAGCTGCTCGCGATGATCCGCGCCCTGCGCGGCGTGAACCTCGTCGGCGCCGACGTCGTCGAGGTCGCCCCGGCCTACGACCACGCGCAGATCACGGCCGTCGCCGCCTCCCACGTCGCCTACGAGATCATCTCGGCCATGACGCCGTCGGCGGAAGCGGTGCCGTCGGCCTAACGGACGACGTGCAGCGGGAACGCCCCGGGGCCGAACCCTGCATCGGGGTCCGCAACCCCGACGGGGCGTTGACCGTTGACGGGATCCGTGCGAGTAACCTCGCGTCACGGGAATACCAGGGACCGCCGCGCCCTTGTTAGTCTTCGGGCGTCGCCTTCGAGCGCCCTGGAGATCCAGCATCCTGTGATCTCGTCACAACGGACCGTCGCCATCCTGACGTTCCCACCCGCATCCCGGTTAGGCCAGAAAAAATGAAGCTCAAGATCATCTCGGCGGTTCTCTTCACAGCGACGGCGATCGCACTGGCCGGCTGCTCGGCCGGCGGGTCCGGACAGGATCAGACGGCCTCGACCGGCGGCGACACCTCGCTCTCCTCGGTGAAGGAGTCCGGCACGCTCACCATCGGCACCGAGGGCACCTACCGCCCGTTCTCCTTCCACAGCGAGGGCTCCGGCCCCCTGACCGGCTACGACGTCGAGGTCGCCGAGGCGGTCGCCGCGAAGCTGGGCGTCAAGGCCAAGTTCGAGGAGACCCAGTGGGACGGCATCTTCGCCGGTCTCGAGGCCGGCCGGTTCGACGTCATCGCCAACCAGGTGTCGATCACCCCGGAGCGCACCGCGAAGTACACCTTCTCGACCCCGTACACCTACTCCTCCGGGGTCATCGTCGTGAAGAGCGACAACACCGCGATCACCTCTTTCGCGACCCTGGCCGGCAAGACCAGCGCGCAGTCGCTGACCAGCAACTGGAACGCCCTCGCCACCGAGAGCGGCGCGAACGTGCAGGCGGTCGAGGGCTGGGCCCAGTCGGTCGCCCTCGTCGAGCAGGGACGGGTGGATGCCACGGTGAACGACAAGCTCACCTACCTCGACTACAAGAAGCAGACCGGCGCGGCCGGGCTCAAGGTTGCCGCGACCACCACGGACCAGTCCGAGAGCGCGTTCGCCTTCGCGAAGGGCAGCACCGCACTCGCGGACGCCGTCGACAAGGCGCTCGAGGAACTCCGCACCGACGGCACCCTGGCGAGCATCTCCGACACGTACTTCGGGGCGGACGTCTCCCAGTAGCCTGAGTTTGCGCCGACACCAGTCAGCCTCGACCGAGATACCGGACTACTCCGTATGAACCAAGCCACGTGGGACCTGTTTCTGAGTTCCCTCGGACCGATCGTGCTCGGCGCCCTGACCGGGACGATCCCGCTCGCCCTGGTGTCGTTCGCGGTGGGTCTCGTGCTGGCCCTCCTCCTGGCCCTGATGCGGCTGTCCCGGAGACGGTGGCTCTCCTGGACGGCCCGGGTGTACATCTCGATCGTGCGGGGTACCCCGCTCCTGGTTCAGCTCTTCGTGATCTTCTACGGGCTGCCGTCACTCGGGGTGGTGATCGACCCGTGGCCGAGCGCGGTGTTCGCATTCTCGATCAACGTCGGCGGGTATGCCGCCGAGGTGATCCGCGCCGCGATCCTCTCCGTGCCCAAGGGGCAATGGGAGGCGGCGTACATGATCGGCATGTCCCACCGGCGGGCTCTGACCCGGATCATCCTGCCCCAGGCCGCCAGGGTTTCCGTCCCTCCCCTCTCGAATACCTTCATCAGCCTGGTCAAGGACACCTCTCTCGCCTCGCTGATCCTGGTCACCGAGCTCTTCCGCCAGGCGCAGCAGGTGGCCGCGTTCAGCCAGGAGTTCATGCTGCTCTACCTCGAGGCCGCCCTGGTCTACTGGGTGATCTGCCTTGCCCTCTCCTCGGTGCAGGGCGTGCTCGAGAAGCGATTGGACCGTTATGTCGCCCACTGACCGGCCTGAGGGCACTGACTCGACCGCCCCGGGTGGTGCGCCGGCCGCCGAAGCCCTGCTCCGCGTGCGGGGACTGCAGAAGAGTTTCGGTCCGAACCAGGTTCTGCAGTCCATCGACCTCACGGTGGCCCGCGGCCAGGTACTTGCCCTGATCGGACCCTCGGGTTCGGGCAAGACCACCATTCTGCGTTGCCTGAACGGCCTGGAGCTGGCCGACGGCGGCACGATCGACCTGGCCGGCGAGTTGTCCGTCGACTTCGCCACCGCACCGACGAGGAATCATCTCTCGGCCCTGCGCGACCGATCGGCGATGGTCTTCCAGCACTACAATCTGTTCCCGCACAAGACCGTGCTGGAGAACGTTGTGGAGGGACCCGTGATCGTGCAGCGGCGCCCGAAGGCCGAGGTCGAGGCGGAGGCGCTCGCGCTGCTCGAGAGGGTGGGCCTCACCGCCAAGAAGGACAGTTACCCGTTCGAGCTCTCCGGCGGCCAGCAGCAGCGCGTGGGCATCGTGCGCGCGCTCGCCCTGCGGCCGCAACTGCTGCTCTTCGACGAGCCCACCTCGTCGCTCGACCCGGAACTCGTCGGCGACGTGCTGCGCCTGATCAAGGAACTGGCCGTGGAGGGCTGGAGCATGGTGATCGTCACCCACGAACTTGAATTTGCCCGGGAAGTGGCAACTGAGATCGCGTTCGTCGACGGCGGCAGGATCGTCGAGCACGGCGATCCGAAGCAGGTTCTGCGCGACCCGAAACAGGAACGCACCCGCCAGTTCCTGCACCGGCTGCTCTTCCCCTTCTAGGCTTCTGAGCCGGGCCGCTTCGTCGGTTCAGAATCCGGCCGATCCGCTGCTCGCAGCGAGCCGGCATGAGCTCGTGCCGCGGGATCCCGGCGGGTCTTGATCAGGCTGGCAATCGTGGTCACGGTCAAGACCACACCGATGACGATGAGGCTGAGATTGGTGCTGATCTCCGGCACTCGGTCGTCAAGGCCGTGTCCCCAGTGCAGAACAAGTTTCACGCCGATGAAGGCCAGAATCAGGGACAGCCCGGTTGACAGGTAGACCAGCCGGTCGAGGAGCCCCTTGACGAGAAAGAACAGAGCCCTGAGCCCGAGCAGCGCGAAGGCGTTGGCCGTGAAGACGATGTACGCCTGGTCGGTGATTCCGAAGATCGCCGGGATCGAGTCGAGTGCGAACAGAAGATCGGTGCTGCCGATCGCGATCAGCACGATGAAAAGCGGTGTCACCGCGCGGCGGCCGGCGCTTCGCGTGAACATCCGCCCGCCGACATAGTCGTCGGTGACTCTCAGCCCACGACGGGCCACCCGGACCAGCACGTTGTCCTGTACGTCGGGGTCGACGTTGCGGTGCCGGTACAGCTGGACGGCCGTGAAGATTAGCACCAGCCCGAAGATCAGGAACATGAATGAGAACAGCGAGAGCAGGGCTGCACCCAGCGCGATGAAAATCGCCCGAAGAACGAGTGCCAGCAGGATCCCGAAGATGAGGACCTTCTGCTGGTATTTTTCCGGAACGGCGAAGGTTGACATGATGATCACGAAGACGAAAAGGTTGTCGATGGACAGGCTCTTCTCAACGATGTAGCCGGCGAAGTATTCCGCGCCGAAGCCCCAGCCCACCTGTGCCGCGAAAACGAGGCCGAACAGGATCGCGACCATGATGTACAGCACCGACGAGAGTGCGGCCTCGCGAAACCTGACAACGTGCGGCCGGGCGATGGCCAGGCCCAGGTCTAGCGCGAGCAGACCCAGAATGAGTGCAATCGTGAGCGTCCAGCGGAGCGCAGTTACGTCCAGCAACGGTGACCTTCCTGTCGTGTCCTCAGTGAGGATTATCGGCGTGGCCCCGCTGATGGGGATCACGTAGGTGCTTCGGTGACTTTACTTCAGGGGCGTTGAAGCGAGCGGCCTGCCCCGCTGATTCCCCAGTTCGGCAGCACTATTCTTTTCCAGTGACTTCAACAGCGATTCCTACGGTGGCCTCCGACTCACCATCGCCTTCCACCCTCCGACGCCTCTCCGGGCTGCTGCGGATTGGCATGGGTCTGCTGCTGTTCGCGAGCATCGCCACGCAGATCACCGACCAGCTCTGGAACGACGCCTTCGTGGCCACCGAGTACTTCGGCTACTTCACGATCCAGTCGAGCCTGATGAACGTGGTCGTGCTGCTCGTGGGCGGTTCCCTCGCCCTGCGGCGTCCCCTCGATCCCCAACTCCTCACCGGGGTACGGATGTCGGTGCTCACCTACGCGGTCGTCACCGGAGTGGTCTACAACGCGCTGCTGCGCAATGTCGTCTCCGACGGGTTCATCGGGGTCGGCTGGCCCAACGAGGTACTCCACGTGTGGGCGCCGATCTTCCTCACCCTGGACTGGATCCTCTCGCCGGGGCGACCGGCCCTGGCCTGGAAGCGTTTCGGATACACCCTGATCTACCCGGTTCTCTGGGTGGTCTACGCGCTGCTGCGAGGAACGCTGACCGGCTTCTACACCTACCCGTTCCTCGACCCTGCCCAGCCCGGCGGCGCGACAGCCGTGGCCCTCTACGTGCTCGGCATCGCTGCCTTCATCAGCGGCCTCGCCGCCGCCGCGATCGCCACAAGCCGCTTCCGACCGCGTGTCCTCGCAACCGAGCCCGCGGCCTGACCTGCGCCGCACTCAGTCCTTGCCCGGCGGCACGGGCGCGAACGTGCCGAACACGGCGATCATCTCGTCGACGCTGTGCGCCGCGGTCGACGGATGCCGGAACGGCCGGTTCCGCTCGATGCTGTAGTGGTTGCGCCGCCCCACCCGTTCGCGGCGGATGTACCCGGCCTCGACCAGGTCCGCGATGATGCTCAGCGCCGCCCGGGGCGACACCCCCACCGTGTCGGCGAGCTCCTGCACCCGCGCATCGGGGTTTTCCGCGATGGCGAGGAGCAGATGCGCGTGGTGGGTGAGGAACGTCCACGGTTTGACGGGGGCATCCGTCTCCGGCGTCGGCGGCTCGGTGATCGAATCGGTCATCGCTGGTTCTCGTTCTCCCTTTTCGGTCCGGCCTTCTGCTCGGCCGTCGTGCCAGATCTGCGGGCCGGGCGGCGCCAGACCGGCTCCATCTCGGCGAGTTCGTCGGGGGTGGCTTCGCGGAACGAGCCGGCGGGAACGGCCTCGATCTCGCGGCGGCCCTGGCCTCGCGTGGCCCGGAGGCTGAGCACGACCGACACCGCGATGATCAGCGCGATGACAGCCAGGGAGACGTTCGTCGGAATGTAGAGGACGTCGAGCAGCAGCATCTTGATGCCCACCCAGACCAGCACCAGCGAAAGGCCGATCTTGAGGTAGACGAACCGGTGCATGAGGTCGGCGAGCAGAAAATACATCGCCCGGAGACCCAGGATCGCGAAGGCGTTGGCGGTGAAGACGATGAACGGCTCGCTGGTGACGGCGAAGATCGCCGGGATGGAGTCCACGGCGAAGACGACATCGGTCACCTCGACGAGCACGAGGACCGCCAGCAACGGCGTGGCCAGCAGGACGCCGTTCTTGCGCACGAGGAACCGCTGGCCGTGGAACGCCTCGGTCATCGGGATGAAGCGGCGGAAGAGTCGCAGCACCGGCGACTTCTCGGGGTGCGCGTGTTCGTTGCGAGTCCGGATCATGCGGTAGCCCGTATAGATCAGGAACGCGGCGAAGACGTAGAGGATCCAGGAGAAGTTCTCGATCAGCACGGCGCCCGCGGCGATGAAGCCGCCGCGCAGCACGAGCGCACCCAGAACGCCGAGGAACAGCACCCGATGCTGGTACTCGCGCGGCACCGCGAAGGCGGCGAAGATGATCGCCCAGACGAAGACGTTGTCCACCGCGAGAGACTTCTCGATCAGGTAGCCGGCGTAGTACTGCTGCCCAAACTCGGCTCCGGCCGTGTTCCAGATCACGGCCCCGAAGCCGACGCCGATGAGCACCCAGACCACCGACCAGAGCGCGGCCTCGCGCACCCCGATCAAATGGGCGCTGCGATGGGCGAACAGGTCGACGGCGAGCATCACGGCGATCACGCCGAACACCAGCAGCCAGGCGTAGAGGGGAACGTTCATGGGTCATGCCTTCCAGTCAGTGTTGCGACTGGAGGTCTGGTCCAACCCGGATCGGGTTCCTGCGGCCGGGCTTCGATGACGAAACCGGATTGACGACCACACGCTGGGGATTACTCCCCTCCAAAAACAAGTGAAGCATACTTCACCCTTTGGGGCAAGCCGACTTCCGCTCCCGCTGAGCCTGCAGGGTGCGTTCCCGCATCGCGAGGAACAGCGGGAAGGTGAAGGCGAACGCCGTCAGGCCGGAGAGCAGCACGTAGAGCCAGCCCCCCTTCATCCCCAGCCGCCTGGCCTCGACGATGATCAGGATGCTGCCGGCCACCGCCACCACCAGGAGATCCACGGTCAGCGACGACACCGCCGGACCGCTGCCCACCCAGTCGCCGACGAAGTCCCGCAGCGAGACGATGGCGAGCAGGTTGAAGGTCCAGGTTCCGATGAGCCCGGCGAGGCTCAGGCCCAGGTAGAGGAGCGCGAGCGGAGTCCAGTGTTTGGTCATGAGGCCAGTATGGCCGCGGGCCGGGTGGGCTGCGGCTCGATCTCGCTGTAGCCCTGGTCGGTCACGATGATGGAGAGCTTGGCGGGAATCTGTTCCTTCATCGAGTCGACGTGGCTGATCAGCCCGATGGTGCGGCCGCCGGCCCGCAGCCCGTCGAGGGTGCTCATCGCGGTCTCCAGCGTTGCGCCGTCGAGCGACCCGAAGCCCTCGTCGACGAACAGGGTGTCGAGGGCGACACCGCCGGCCTGGTTCGAGACCACCTCGGCAAGCCCGAGGGCCAGGGCGAGGGAGGCGAGGAAGGTCTCACCGCCGGAGAGGGAGTGAGTCGGGCGGGCCCGCCCGGTGTGCTCGTCGCGGATGGCCAGACCCAGCCCGGACTGGTTGCCCCGGTATTGCACCGAATCATCGTGTTCGAGTGCGTACCGGCCGCCCGTCATGGTGCGCAGCCGGCCGTTCGCGGCGGCGATGATCTGCTCGAGTTGCGCGGCGAGCACGAAGGTTTCCAATCGCATCCGTTTGGTGTTCGGATCCTCGCCGTGCACGACGGCGGCGAGATCGCGCACCTGGGTCTGGGTGGCCAGCACGTCGGCCGAGACCTCGAACAAGGCCCTGGCCTCGTCGAGCAGACGGGTGGTCACGGCCACCCGCTCGGCCAGTGAGGCGCGGTCGGCGATGGCCGCATCGCGCAGAGCGGCCGCGACGGCCAGGGCCTCGCGCGCCGGTGCCGGATCCACGGGCAGGGCGGCCAGGCCGGCCAGGTCGGGCTCCGCAAGCACGGCACGCGCGGCGGCGGTCTCGTCGTCATGGCGACGGATCCTCGCCTCCACCTCGAGCAGGGCGGCTACGGCGAGGCGAGCCGCGGCAGCGGCAGCCTCGTCGGCGAAGCCCTCCGCGGCCAGTTGGGTCTCCGCCGCGGCGGCGGCCGCCGCACGCACCCCGCGGTGCTCCCGGCTGCGATCGATGGCGGCGCCGAGGGCGCGCGCCGCCTCGAGCTCGTCCCGCAACCGGCCCGCGAGTTCGGTGACGGATGCGCACTCGCCGCGCTGGGCATCGACCCGGTCGACGATCCCCGCGCGTTGGCTTCCTCGTTCGGCGAGCCGGGTCGTGTCGACGTCCCTGGCCTCCCTCGCCTCGGCCAGCGCCCGGCCGGCCGCATCCAGTTCGTCGCGGAGCCGCAGCTTTTCCACCCCGAGTTCGGCCTCGGTCACGGCGGCATCACGGGCCACGCCGAGTGCGACCTCGGCGGTGGCCGCGGCCGTCTCCAGTTCGTCGGTTCCGCGGTCACCCGACCGGGCGCGAGCCTCCGCCAGGCCCACGGTGATCGCCTGGATCAGGGCGCGGGTCTGCTCGAGAGCCGTCTGGGCCGCCGTCATCCCGACTCTGGCCGCCTCGATGTCTCTCTCGGTGACGGGTTCGGCGTCTCCGACTGCCCTGGCCGGGTGCACGGTGGAGCCGCACACCTCGCAGGCCTGTCCGTCGACGAGCTGGTCGGCCAGTTCCACCGCATGTCCGGCAAGCCTGCGGTCGACCAGGGTCTGGAAGTGCACGGCGGCCGAGGTGTTCGCGGCGGCGGCGGCGATGTCGGCCTGGTAGGCCCCGTGGAGCTCCAGCTCGAGGGCGGCTGCCTCGCCCGCGGCCGATCTGGCGGCCTCCGCCCTGGCCAGGGTGGCGCTGGCCTCCGGCTCACGGGCCGCGGCAAGGGCGGCCACGGATTGTTCCCGGTCGATGGTGTCGAGCCGGTCGGGCAGGGCAGCGAGGCGCGCCTCGGCGACCTCGAACGCCGCGCCGTGCCTGGCGAGCCTGGCCGCGATTTCGGCGAGGTCGCGGTCGAGCCCTGGCAGTGTGTTCTCCGCCACGAGCAGATCGGCCAGGGAGCCGAGCCGGCCGACCAGCGCGTCGATGACGGCGCCGATGGCCCCTGGCGAGTCCGTTTCCGCGCCCGCCATTTCCGAGGCTGCGGTTCCCGGTGTTGAGGTTCCCGTGGTTGAGGCCAGCGAGCCGGCCTGTCGTGGCTCCGCCGGTCCGGGCGCTGTCGCGGCGAAGTTGCGCCAGCCGGATCGGGCTTCTGCTTCGCCGACCAGCGATGCGGCCAGGACCGATTCGGCGTCCTGGCGTGCCGTGACGAGCGGCCAGACCCGCGCGGCCCGATTCGCGGCCTGCACGGCCGCCCGGTCTGCATCGACGGAATCGGTGCGCCCGGCCAGGATGGCCGCGTCGGCCGCCGCGGCGTCGCGACGGTCCTGACGCCGTCGGAGGTCTTCCTGCGACCGGGAGTTCTCCGTCGCGACGGCCAGGGCCGCATCCGCCAGTTGCGCGGCGTCGCAGGCGAGCCCGAACTGCACGTCGATCCCCCGCTGGACCGTTTCGAACCAGTCGATGTCGGAGTTCCCGTGCGCCTCGTCGAGCTGCGCCTGGCCGGCGACGGCCGACGCCAGATCGCCGAGGCGCCCGCCCGCGGCGGCCAGTTGCTCGTCGAGGGCCTTGCGCCGGTTGATCAGTTCGGTCTCCAGCTGTTCGAACCGGATGGTGCCGAACAGGGTACGCAAGACCGCCCTGCGGTCGTCGGTCTTGGCCAGCAGGAATTTCTGGAATCGGTTCTGGGCGAGCAGGATCACCTGGAGGAATTGGTCCTGCTTGAGCGGGAGGACGCGGGTGAGCTCGTGCCCGACGTCGACCGGGCGGGTGGCAATGGTGCGCCAGCCCTCGCTCTCGTGAAGATCCAACCGGGCGTCCGGCTGAGCCATGGTCGTGCCGGTCCCACGTTTCTTCGCCTTCTCGTAGCGTGGGGTGCGGTAGATCCGGTAGTCCCGCTCCCCGAGCCCGAAGTCGAGTTCGACGAAAGTGGGGTCCTCCGGCTCGCAATAGTCGCTGCGGAGCTGGGATTCCGTGCCCTCGTAGCGGGGAACGTTGCCGTAGAGCGCAAAACAGACGGCGTCCAGGATGCTGGACTTGCCCGCGCCGGTCTTGCCCGTGATCAGGAAGATCCCGTCGTCGTCGAACCGTTCGAAGTCGACGACCTGCTCATTCTTGTAGGGTCCGAACCCCGCCATCCGCAGCCGTTTGATCTTCATGCCGTGATCTCCCGCAAATCGTTCGCCGCCATCAGTTCGGCGACCAGCTCTCGTTCGAACTCGGTCTGGCCGACCCCGTTGCGCACGAACTGGAGGAATTCGGCGACGATTTCGTGGTCGTCTTTCAGATGAAGGCGTTCGCCGTAGCTGGCGGCATCCGTGTCAACGGTGACTTTCGGCCGGTGCTCGAGCGTGACGCAGTGCGGGAACCTCTTCTGCAGTCGGCGCATTCCGTCGAGCGGGCGCACCTGGTCGGTGAGCACGGCCGACACCCAGTCGTGCTCGAACTCCTCGTAATCGTCGCCGGTGAGCAGTTCGCCGATTTCCCCGGTCAGCACGGAGAGCCTTCGGGGCACGGGAAGCCCGACCCACTCGATCGCGGCGGTGTCACCGGCCTGAAGGTCGACGAGCCATGCCCCGCGCGGTTTGTCGGCCTCGGAAAAGGAATAGTGCAGGGGCGCGCCGGAGTAGCGCACCCGGTCGGTGAGGGTGGCCCGGCCGTGAATGTGCCCGAGGGCCACGTAGTCCGGGTAGCTGGTTTGCGGGGCGTCGGCCTGTGGGGCGGTGATCTGCGGGGCGTCGGCCCGGCCGAAGACCGCGACCGGCACCAGGTCCAGTCCGCCGGCGGTGATGTCGCGTTCGACCTCGGTTGCCTCGGCGGCCGGGGTCACCCCGGCCGCGAAGCAGTGCGCCAGCACGACGGAGCGCCCGCCGCGCACCGCCAGGTCCTCGCGGATCCGCCTCATCGCGAAGGTCAGTACCTGTTCGTGGTTGCGCAGGGTCTCCTCGGGAAAGAGGTGCCGGATCATCGCCGGTTCGAGGTAGGGGATCCCGTAGAAGTGCACGGGGCCGTGAGCGTCGTTGATGGTGACCGGTTCGAGGAATTGCTCCGGCCGGGTGATCACGTGAATGCCGGCTTGGCCCGCCCACTCGGCCTGGAAGCCGAGCCGGGTCGCCGAGTCGTGATTGCCGCTGGTCAGCACGACCGAGGCACCGGCCTGCCGGATTTCCCGCAGCGCCCAGGCCAGGAGCGAGTAGGCGTCGGCCGACGGCATCGCGGAATCGAAGACGTCACCGGCCACGACGACGACCTGCACCTCACGGTCCCGCACCACCAGGACGAGCGCCGCGAGCACCTCACGCAGGTGGCCCAGGGTCGAGTGCGTGTGGAAGCTGCGCCCGATGTGCCAGTCCGAGGTGTGCAGGATTTTCATGGTCCTCACGCTACTTGGCACCGCCGACATCCCGGGACAACCCCTTCGGCTCGGGCGCGAACGGCACGAATCTTTGTTTATCTTTGTTTTAGTTGACAAACAAAGGAATTCACAGGTAGCGTGAAGATTATTCACCCAGTGGCCCCGGTCACTCAACGTCGAGGAGGTCTCATGTTCGCCGAAGAACGTCAGGCCCTGATCATCGATCTGGTCTCCAGCTCGAGTCGGGTCACGGTCAGCGACCTGGCCGCCCGTTTCGACATCACCCCGGAGACCGTGCGTCGCGACCTTGACGCCCTCGAAGGCGCACGGCTGCTACGCCGGGTGCACGGCGGCGCGGTGGGCCTCGACCGTCTGAGCATGTCCGAGCAGAGCCTCGAGGAACGCCAGACCCAGCGTCACGACGAGAAGGCGCGGATCGCCGCCGCCGCCTTCACTCTGATCCCCGCCAGCCAGACCGGGTCGATCCTGCTCGATTCGGGCACGACCACCGAACTGCTCGCCGATCTCCTGGTCGACTGGGCCCCCGCCGAACCCGGCGATGAGCTCCTCGTCATCACCAACGCCGTTCCGATCGCCGCGAAGCTGGCCGGCAACGACGAGCTCCAGCTGTACATCCTCGGCGGTCGCGTGCGTGGCCTCACCCGCGCCATCGTCGGGCCGAGCACCATCGCCCAGCTCGACGCACTGCGGCCGGACATCGGTTTCATCGGCGCGAACGGCGTGCATGCCGAGTTCGGTTTCAGCACCCCGGATGCCGTCGAATCAGGCGTGAAGAGTGCCATCGTCCGTTCGGCCCGGCGCGTCGTCGCACTGGCCGATTCCTCCAAGCTCGACAAGGAAACCCTGATCCGCTTCGCGGCGCTCGGCGACATTGACGTGCTGATCACGGACGCTCCCCCATCAGCGGAACTTGCCGCGGCCCTGGCCGCGGCCGACGTCGAGGTTGTGATCGCGTGATCATCACGTTTACCCCCAATCCAAGCCTGGATCGCACGATCGGGCTGAGAGAGCCGCTCACCCGCGGGGAGGTGCAGCGTGCGGTCTCCTCCCGCGAAGAACCGGGTGGGAAGGGCGTCAACATCTGCCGCGCCCTGGCGGCCTCCGGCCTGCCCAGCCTCGCGATCCTGCCCGGCGACGAACTTGACCCGGTCTTGCAGGGTCTGCGCACGGCCGGGATCCCGCACTTGGGCATGCCTATCGGCGCCCCCATCCGCAGCAACGTCGCGATCACGGAACCCGACGGCACCACCACGAAGGTAAACGTCCCCGGCCCGGTGCTGAGCGCCGAACAGCAGCTCGCCTTGATCGCACTGGTGCTGGACAAGGCCGAGGGAGCCGACTGGCTCGTCCTGGCCGGATCGCTCCCGCCCGGCGTCCCGGTGGACTTCTACGCCGACATCATCCGGCAGCTTCGGGCCCGCTACGGCGCCGCGGCCCCCAAAGTCGCCGTTGACTCGTCCGGCCCGCCCCTTGCCGCCGCGGTCACAGCGGCCCCCGATCTGATCAAGCCCAATGGGGAGGAACTGGCCGAACTCACGGGCCTCCCCGACGCTGACGCCCTCGAGGGCGACCCGGCTCTGGTCGCCAGGGCCTCCGGACGCCTCGTCGCCTCCGGGGTCGGCGCCGTGCTGGCCACCCTCGGCGCCAAGGGTGCCGTGCTGGTGACCGACGCCGGCGCCTGGCTCGCCCAGACGCCGCCGATGATCGCGGCCAGCACGGTCGGCGCGGGCGATTCGTCGCTGGCCGGATTCCTGCTCAGTACCATCGCCGGGGCATCCGCCCCCGACTCCCTTCGTCAGGCCGCCGCCCATGGGGCAGCAGCCGCGTCCTTGCCAGGCTCAACCGTGCCGGCACTGAACCAAACAAGACCGGGCGACGTCACCGTGACGCCGCTCGTCAACCATCCAAAGGAGGATGTCCAGTGAGTGCACTGATCACCCCGGAGCTTGTCGCTCTGGATAAAAATCTCGGAGGCGCTCCGTCGAGCGTCATCCGACACCTTGCCGAACTCGTCGTCGGCGCCGGCCGGGCCACCGAGATCGAGGGTCTCTACGCGGATGCCCTCGCCCGTGAAGCCAAGACGGCCACCGGCATCCCGGGCGGCCTCGCCATCCCGCATTGCCGTTCCTCGGCGGTCGCCCAGCCGACGCTGGCGTTGGCCCGACTGACATCGCCCGTCGACTTCGGAGCCAAGGACGGCCCCGCCGACCTGGTCTTCCTCATCGCCGCACCGGAGGGCGCCGACCAGGAACACCTGAAGATCCTCGCGAAGCTCGCCCGCTCGCTGATGAAGAGCGACTTCACCGCCGCCCTGCGCGCCGCGAAGACGCCCGACGAAATCGTCGACCTCGTCAACAACGTGGTCGCCCCCGTCACCGTCGGTGCGGGCTCGGCTGCCTCGGACAACGCCAACGCCGGCACCAGCTCCACCTCCTCGTCGGTCAAGCGCATCGTCGCCGTGACCGCCTGCCCCACCGGTATCGCGCACACCTACATGGCAGCCGACTCCCTCGTCGCGGCGGCCAAGGCGGCCGGGGTCGACCTGCAGGTCGAAACCCAGGGCTCCGCCGGCCTCACCATGCTCGACCCGGCCGTCATCGCCGCCGCCGACGCCGTCATCTTCGCCGTTGACGTCGACGTACGGGGACGCGAGCGCTTCGCCGGCAAGCCCGTCATCCAGGCACCCGTCAAGCGCGGAATCGATGAACCGGCCAAGCTGATCCAGGAGGCGCTGGCCGCGGCCAAGAACCCGAATTCGCGTCGCGTCGGCGGCAATGTCGGCGTCGTCGAAACTGACAGCAAGAACGAGCACCTCGGCCAGAAGGTCAAGCGCGCGCTGCTCACCGGTGTCAGCTACATGATCCCGTTCGTCGCCGGTGGAGGCCTCCTCATCGCCCTGGGCTTCCTGCTCGGCGGCTACGAGATCACCAAGGTCGCCGACGACGTCGTGCTGGGGAACAGCCTGTTCAACCTCCCCGAGGGCGGCCTGCTGATCTACCTCGGCGCGGTCTTCTTCAAGATCGGCGCACTGTCGATGGGCTTCCTGGTTCCGGCGCTCGGCGGTTACATCGCCTACGCCATCGCCGACCGTCCCGGCATCGCTCCCGGCTTCGTCGCCGGTGCCGTCGCCGGTTTCATGGGCGCCGGGTTCCTCGGTGGTATCGCCGGTGGTCTCCTCGCCGGTGTCGCGGCAGCAAGCTTCGAGCGTCTCAGCGTTCCGCGCTGGCTCCGCAGCCTGATGCCCGTCGTCATCATTCCTCTCGTCGCCTCGATCGTCGCCTCAGGGCTGATGTTCCTGGTGCTCGGCGGACCGATCGCCCTGCTCACTTCGGCACTGAACGACTGGCTCACCGGCATGACCGGCGCCGCGGCAATCGTCCTCGGCCTGATCCTCGGCCTGATGATGGGCTTCGACCTCGGCGGCCCGGTCAACAAGGTTGCCTACTCCTTCGCCGTCGCCGGTCTCGGCACCGCAACCATCGCCAACCAGGCTCCGTGGCAGATCATGGCCGCGGTCATGGCCGCCGGCATGGTTCCGCCGCTCGCCATGGCCCTGGCCACGGCGCTGGACAAGAAGCTGTTCAGCCTCGCCGAGCGTGAGAACGGCAAGGCAGCCTGGCTGCTGGGGGCATCCTTCATCTCCGAGGGCGCCATCCCGTTCGCTGCGGCGGACGTGTTCCGCGTCATCCCCGCCGGCATGATCGGTGCCGGTATCACCGGCGCACTGTCGATGGCCTGGGGCGTGACGTCGAAGGCACCACACGGTGGAATCTTCGTCTTCTTCGCCATCGACAGCTTCGCGCTGTTCGCCCTCGCGATCGCCATCGGCACCGTCGTCGCGGCCATCGTCGTGATCGCGCTCAAGCGCTACGCCGTCAGGAAGCCCAGCGTCGACGCGGAAAACCCCGCACTCGTCAGCGCGTAAACTGGTATCGGCCGCCGTGTCACGAGCGCGGCGGCCGACATTAGCTATCAATAGTGCGGGCAGAGGCCCTGCGCAAGAAATAGAGGTTATCCCGTGCAGAATTTCTCTGGAGTTGGCGTCAGCCCAGGTCGGATCATCGGTGCAGTACGACAGATGCCGAAACCGGTCAGTGAACCCCCTGCCGGGGAACGTCTGGCGTCGTCGACGACAGTGGACGACGCAACGGCCAGCCTCCGCGCCGCGTCGAAGGTCGTGCAGGCCGAGCTCCAGGGCCGCGCGAAAGCCGCGACCGGAGCCAGCCAGGCCGTATTAGAAGCCACCGCCCTGATGGCGGCCGACCCGATGCTGATCAAGGCGGCAGTGAAACTCGTGGCTGCCGGCACCTCGGCGGAACGGGCAATCTGGGAATCCGGCGCGTCCGTCGCCGAAATGCTCTACAACCTGGGCGGCTACATGGCCGACCGGGCCACGGACGTCCTCGACGTTCGTGCGCGCATCGTCGCCGAACTCCGCGGCGTGCCCGCCCCGGGAATTCCGCAGTCCACCGAACCGTTCATCCTCGTTGCCGAGGACCTGGCCCCCGCCGACACCGCAACCCTGGACCCGGCGAAGGTCCTGGCTCTGGTCACCTCCGGCGGCGGTCCGCAGTCGCACACCGCCATCATCGCCCGGGCCCTCGGCCTGCCGGCCGTCGTCGCCGCCGCCGGCGTCGACGACCTCGCTGACGGCACCGTGGTCTACGTCGATGGCGCGGCCGGCACTCTCAGTGTCGACCCGGGCGCCGACGAGCAGGAACTCGTCGCGGCCTGGCTGCTCGCCGCGGAGACGCTGTCCGTCTTCGACGGCACCGGCACCACCTCCGACGGGCACCTCGTGCCCCTGCTGGCGAACGTGGGCGGCGCGACGGACGCCGTCAAGGCCGCCGAGCTCGGCGCCCAGGGCGTCGGCCTGCTCCGCACCGAGTTCTGCTTCCTCGAACGCGAGACCGAGCCCACCATCGACGAGCAGGTCGTGGCCTATCGCGGCGTGTTCGACGCGTTCCCCGGCAAGAAGGTCGTCGTGCGCACCCTCGACGCCGGCGCCGACAAGCCCCTGCCGTTCCTGACCGACAGCACCGAGCCCAACCCGTCCCTGGGCGTGCGCGGCTACCGCACCGACCTGACCACCCCCGGTGTCCTCAAGCGCCAGCTCACGGCGATCGCCACCGCCGCCGCCGATTCTCCCGCCGACGTGTGGGTGATGGCGCCGATGATCGCCACCGTCGACGAGGCTGCCGACTTCGCGGCGATGTGCCGGGTCGCCGGACTGAAGATTCCGGGCGTCATGGTCGAGGTGCCGTCCGCGGCGCTGCTCGCCGACCGGATTCTCGGCGAGGTCGATTTCGTCAGCCTCGGCACGAACGACCTCACCCAGTACACGATGGCCGCCGACCGCCAGCTCGGCACCCTTGCCGCGCTGAACTCGCCCTGGCAGCCCGCCGTGCTGCACCTGATCAAGCTGACCGTGGCCGGCTCGATCGCCCAGGGCAAGAACAAGCCCGTCGGCGTCTGCGGGGAGGCCGCGGCCGACCCCGTGCTCGCCGTGGTCCTCGTCGGCCTCGGCGTCGCGACCCTGTCGATGACCGCCCGTTCCCTCGCCGCCGTCGGTGCAGTGCTGAAGACCGTCACCCTCGACGAGGCCAAGCGCCTCGCCGAGCTCGCGCTCTCCGCCCGCAACGCGGACGAAGCGCGCACCAGCGTGCGCGCCGAACTGCCGATCCTGGCCAAGCTGGGCCTGTAGGCCCGACGAACCCCTTGCGTCGCGTCGCGGCGCACCACATTCGCCGAGCGCTGCCCGACGAGCATCATTGAGGAGAAATAATGTCAGAACGTAAAGCAACCATCGCCAGCCGGGTTGGCCTGCACGCCCGCCCCGCGTCCATCTTCGCCGCCGCCGTCGGCGAGCTGCCGATCGAGGTGACGATCGGCATGGAGGGCGCCCCGGTCGAGGACGCCATGGATGCCTCCAGCATCCTGAGCCTGATGAGCCTCGGCGCAGCCAATGGCGACGTCGTCGTTCTCCGCGCCGAGGGCGAAGGGGCCGACGAGGCCCTCGAAGCCCTCGTCAAGATCCTCGAAACCGACCTCGACGCCGAGTAGCGCCGCAGTCACACCCGGCCGGCCCAGGCCGACCGGGAAGCGAAGCACCGTCGTTGTCCCAACGACGGTGCTTCGCTTATCTCGCTGCGGGTTGGTCGGCGCTGCCCCCGTCTGGCGTGACGAGGGTGATGAATGCGCTCAATTGGGTGAGCGCCTCCACACTGGTCGGCAGGGATTGCGTCAGAGCCGGTGAATGGACCAACCACGCGGCCCACTGGGCCCGGGAGATCGCCACGTTGAGCCGGTTCGCCAGGAGCAGGAATTCCAGGCCCCGCGGCACGTCCGCCGCGGCCGACGCCGCCAGCGACACGATCGCCACCGCGGCCTCCCGGCCCTGGAACTTGTCGACGGTGCCGACCGGCACCATCCCGAAGCCGGCCGTGCGCAGCCGGGAGCGGATGAGCTCGACCTGCGCGTTGTACGGCGCCACGACGATGACACCGTGCTGTTCGAGCGGCATCGTCGCTCCCGCCGACGTCCAGGCCCGCCCGAGCAGATCGGCCACCAGCCCCACCACCACGTCCGCCTCCTCGACCGAGGAGGTGGAGTTCGCCGTGTGCGCCACTGCAAGCGGGTGCAATCCCGGCTCGACGCCGGCCAGTGTGCGGTCCGACTCGTGCGAGAGAAGCTTGCCCTCGTAGGACAACGCCGAGACGGGAGCACAGACGGCCGGATGCATCCGCCAGCTGGTGGCGAGGAAGTAGCCGAATTCGGGCGGGAGCACCCGGTGCCCGGCGCTCAACCAGCCGAGGGCTGACTCATCCACTGGCTCCGGATGCGTGCCCTGACTGACCTGCGGCAGCTGCTGCGGATCGCCGAGCAACAGCAGGCGGCGCGCCGAGACGGCCGACGCGATCGTGCTCGCCAGCGAGAACTGACCGGCCTCGTCGACGACGAGGAGGTCGAGGGAAGCACGCGGCAGCCGGTCGGCGTTGCTGAAATCCCAGGCGGTGCCGCCGACCACCCAACCGCCGGACCGGCCGGTGAATGTTCCGAAGGTCTGGGGGTCGAGCGTCGTCCACGGAACGGTGCGACGCTCCTCGCCCTTCTTCGACTTCTTGCCGACCCGGTCGCGGAGGAGCCCGACCTCGGCCCCGGCGGTGAGCACGGCGCGGAGCATGTTTTCGACCGCCGCGTGGGACTGGGCCACGACACCGATGGTCCAGCCGTGGTTGACGACGAGGTCGGCGATCACGCGTGACCCGACGTAGGTCTTGCCCGTGCCGGGCGGCCCCTGCACCGCGAGGTAGGACCGGTCAAGGCGCAGCAGGCTCGCCAGGATCGCATTCGTCACATCGCCCTCCGACGAACGATCGAGGCCCGCTTCCGACGCTGTGCCGGTGGAGGCCAGCAGCCGGGGCGGTCGACGGCGGAGCAGGTCGAAGGCGGCATCCGGCAGTGGCTGGGGCCAGGCGTCCAGCACCGCCCGGCCCCAGCCGGAGATGGCGCCGATCTGACTGCCGGCCGGCGGCGGCGTGCCCGGGGTCAACGCGATCGGCAGTGCGTCGTGCGGGGGCGCATCGCGCTCGAGGATCTCCTCGACGAGGAAGACCGACTCGTCGATCACCTCCACGATGGTGGCCTTGTTGTGTGCGGTGCGCGCACCCGGTTCGGGGCTGGGCCGAATCGGCGGGTAGGGCGGGTCGTAGAGCAGAAAGGGCTGCTGCCCGACCTTGAGCGAGCTGCCGGGCGCGATGGACCCCGAGAGGCGAAGTACGCGCCGGTCGAGCGACTGCCGGCCCTCCCGGTGCCAGCCGGTCTGCACGGTGGCGGTGGCCAGGTCGACGACGAGCACATCGCGGGTGTCGGCCCAGTCGTCGACGGGCGACCCCAGTCGCGAGTAGTGGTCCCACCAGAACGATTTCTGCTCGCGCCGGTGATAGTCGATCGCGGCGGAGGCCAGAGCCAGCGCGGTCTGGTCCGGGTTGCGGTCGGCGGGCGGCACCGGCGCCAGGATCGCGGCGAGCTCCAGGTAGACCGGATCAGGTTCGCGCACCGGCAGGTCGAAGGCCGGTTCGGCGTCCGACGCGAGCGGCACCGCGTTCTCCGCGGCGCGGCCCCGCAACCAGTCTCGCAGCCGCCTGGTCGACCGGCAGTCATAGGCGTTGTACCGCGCGATGTCGGCGAGAACGGCCGCCGCGGCACCCGTGTCACCGTCGGCGAGCAGTTCCCTGGACCGCACATACTCGGTGATCGAGTCGGCGGCGTTGGCGACGCCCTCGCGCTCGTCGTCGCCCATGTAGAGCGGCTCGA
Source organism: Cryobacterium sp. PH31-AA6 (assembly GCF_030063195.1). Lineage (GTDB taxonomy): Bacteria > Actinomycetota > Actinomycetes > Actinomycetales > Microbacteriaceae > Cryobacterium. The sequence continues at coordinate 336,186 of NZ_JASISS010000001.1, read as the reverse complement.
GCTTCTTCAGCGAATAGCTGCGACTGCCGATGCGCAGGCCCTGGCGCACGACCGGGTAGAGGTCGACGAGCACGTGGTCGCGGAGCAGGCCGTCGACGGCGTCCTCGCCCACCCCGTGCCGGGCCGCGAGAGTGAGCAGGTGGGTGCGTTCGTAGGGCGCGTAATGGTAGATGTGCATCCCCGGATGCCGCTCCCGCCGTTCCCGCAGATACTCGAGGAAGTCGACCAGGGCCCGGCGTTCCTCGGCGTGGTTGTGCGCCCAGAACGAGCGGAACGTGTCGTCGGGTTCGACCAGGCCGAAGAGGTAGTCCAGCCCCCAGGCCGTGCCCTCCTGATACAGCGGGTCACCCTCGAAATCGAAGAAGATGTCCCCCGGATCGGGAGCGGGAAGCGCGGCCAGCGCGAGCGGGTTGATCACCTCCCAGTTCACCGGCCGATCGGCGCCGGCCGGCGCGATCTGCAGCCTCGCCTGCTCGCGCAGGGTGTGCAGTGTCGCGTCGGAGAGGCCGGGAACCTGGTCGGTCGTCACGGCCAGCTCGTCGATCGTCGCCACCCCGGCGGCCCGGAGCCTGGCACGCTGGCTGAGCCTGAGGTTGGCGACCAGCAGCACGTCGCGGTGCCGCTGCACCTGCTCGTCGCAGACGTCGCATCGCCCGCAGGCGGTGTACCGCGGGTCGCCCCACTCGGTCGGGTCGGCGTCGGCGAGTCGTTCGTCAACGAGACGTTCCAGACGGGCCCGCCTGACGCGGTAGACGGGCAGGATGTCCGCCAACCGGTGCGAGCTCGTGCGGCCGTCGCCGAGGAGCAGGTACACCCGTTCCCCCGTGCGGATCCCCATTCGCTCGAGCTGGTCGCTGTAGGCGGCCAGTTGAAGCAGCGCGGTGATCTTCGCTTTGCGCGCCAGCTTGGTGTCGTACACCTCGTAGGCGGTGCCGTCGTCGGACCGGATGATGAAGTCGGCGTAGCCGAGGAACCGTCCGTCGAAGAACGCGGCCTGGAAGACGACCTCGGCGCCGCCGGTGAGCGCCGCTTCGCTCGCCTGCACAGCGATTCCGATCTCGGCGAGGGCAGGGCGTTCGATCTCGACGACCTGGCGGGTCTGCTTGAGACGGGTGAGCATCCGCAGTTCGTGCGCGTCGCCGAGCACGGCTGTGCGGGCGAGCATGGCGTCTGCGGTCTCCGCAATCGGTTCGATTCGCCCGAGCTTCGCGTCGAGCCGGCGCATCACCGCCCATTCGCAACCGGCGGCGGCGCTGAGGTCGCTCGCCGAGTAGACGATGGTGCCGGGATCAAGCAGGAACACGGTGGCCTCCAATGGTGCTCCCCCGAGGCTAACCGACCCCTCCGACAACGAGGACGACACCCCAGCTGTGGAAGCGCCATGGATCCCGCAAACGGGCCTTTCCCCGGCCGCCGCCGCCCGCTATGGTTGACCTACATTCGGCGTATGTCACCCTCAGCCGCCGCCCGATTCCCTTCCAACGAGCAAGAAGGAACCACCGTGACTGACAGCCAGAACACCACAGGCGCCACAAACGCAGCCGGCCCGGAAGCACACAACATCAAGGACTGGACCGACCTCGGCAAGGAGATGTGGTCGTATCTCACGGGCAAGAGCGCCGTCATCAACTACAGCTTCATCGACATGACCGTCGAGGTGCCGCGTGACATCGGGCCGGACGCCCCGCGCGCCACCTGGAAGCTGAACGGCACCCTGCGGGTCACCACGAGCGAGGGTTCCAGCACCGAACCGCTCGCCCCGTAGCGATGAGTCCCTCCACCCGCCTGGACATCGACCTGGCGTTCTCGCTCGAGGAGCCGGGCGGGAAGGTTCCCGCCGGGGCCGGCGCCGACCCCTCCACCGCCCAGCAGATGACGGGCACGATCACCGCCAGCGGCCTGGACGTGGAGGTCTACTCCAGCAAGCCCGAACTCTTCGTGCGGGCCCGGAAGATCAAACTCAAGGACATCCGCGGTTTGGCCGCGGACCTGGCCGAGCGGGGTCTGACCGTATCGTTGTCCGGCCCGGACGGCGTGATCATTCGACTCGGCGCCGTGCGGGCACCCGTGATCAAGCGCCTGCTCACCGGCTCCCCGCACATCGACCTCGGCAGCAGGACCGCCCTGGCTCCGCTACTGCGACGCCGCAGTGCCGCAACCGGGAAGGCGCCCTCCCTGCCACTGCCCCCGCCGACCCTGTTCCCGCTGGTACCGACCTTCGACCGCCGGATTCGGCGCCGGATCACCACGACGCACTACGCGGCCGGGGCCGGTCGGCCTCGGCTCATCTTCGTCGTGGGTTCAGAGAACTGGAACGGGCAGATGCCGCGCGAGTTCAATCTGCTGCCGGGCGTGACCACGATCGGGTCCTCCCCGACGGCGGATCTGCAGCTCCAGGGTTTGCAGCCTCTGCACGCCGAGATCCGCCACGATGCCCAGGACGAGTATGTGCTCTACCCACTGGGCCCGGTGGCGGGTGGGGCGATGCCGTTCCCCGGCCAGAAGGAGGGCGGTCAGGTGCTGCGCACGGGCGCCCGGATCGAGATGGGGCAATGGCGGATGGGATTCTTCCGCGAGGAGTACGCCGACCATGGCCGCCCGTACGGCGGTCGACTCGGTGGTGAGCTCTCCTACCAGAGGCCGCAGCCCCGCCGTCGCGGCGAGAGCCCGCCGAAGACCGCCCCTCCGGCGGGAACCGCCGCGACGGGGACCGATCCCGCACCCCTGGACGATTCCGAGATCTAGGTTTTCACGAGGTCTGGGCCGCCTTGGCGCCGTCGGGCCCGGCCTCGGTCTCGGTCTCGGCCTCGGCCTCGGTCCCGGTCTCGGCCTCGCGGACCCCTCGGGGCGCCGCAGCGGTGGCGGACAGGCGGAGCGTGGCGAGGAAGCCGAGCACGAGGAAGCCTGCGGCGGCGAACGCCGAATTCCGGGTGCCCTCGCTGAACGCGTCGCGCGCGGCATCCGCCAGGGCCGGGCTGCGGGCCTCGAGTGAGGGGATGGCCGCGCCGGCGCTGTCAACGACGGCGTCGACGACCTGCGCCTGGACGGTCACCGGGATGCCGGGGATCTCGGCCAGTTTCGCGTCGAGGGACGCACCGACCGAGGTGAACAGCACGGTGCCGAGCACGGCGATGCCGAGCGCCGAGCCGATCTGCCTGGCGGTGCTCGAGGTGCCGGAACCCTGGCCGCTCTTCTCGACCGGCACGTCCTTGAGGACGACCCCGGTGAGCTGTGCCGTCGCGAGGCCGACGCCGATGCCGTAAATGAAGAGGAACGGCACGACCGACAGCCAGGTCGCATCCTTCGAGATGACCACCCCGAGCCCCGTGACACCGATGATCTCCGCGAGAATGCCGAGCCGCACGATGGACTCCCGCGAGAGTTTGTTACCGAACGCGCCGGACACTCCGCTCGCGACGAACGAGCCGCCGGCCAGGGCGAGCAGCACGAAACCGGTCTGTAGCGCGTCGTAGCCGAGCACGTTCTGGAGCCAGAGCGGGAGGGAGAGGATGATGCCGAACTCGCCGAGCGAGACGATCATCGCCGCGATGTTGCCGTTGCGGAAGGAGGCAATCCGGAACAGAGAGAAGGCGAGCAGCGTGGTGCGGCCCGTGCGCTGACGGTGCAACCCCCAGGCGACGAAGGCCACGCCCGAGAGGAGGGTGAGAGCGAACGAGAAGGGAATCGGGGATAGTTCGAACGGCCAGGTCCAGTCGCCGACCACCATCGCCTTGTTGGTCAGCCACCAGCCATAGCTGCGACCCTCGATCAGGCCGAAGACCAGCGACGCGCTGGTGAGCACGGAGAGCACCGCGCCGATCGAGTCCACCCGGCGGGGCTCGCCGGCATCCCGGGATTCCACCACGAAGGCGAGCACCCCGACGACGATGATGATGCCGAGCGGAATGTTGATACCGAACGCCCAGCGCCAGGAGTAATAGGTGGTGAGCCAGCCGCCGAGCAGCGGGCCGACGGCGACCATGCCGCCGATGGTGGACCCCCAGATGGCGAACGCGATGCCGCGGTCGCGACCGCGGAAGGTGGCGTTGATCAGCGACAGGGTGGTGGGCAGCACCATGGCGCCACCGACACCCTGGATCAGGCGCGCGCCGATGAGCAGGTCGCCCGATCCCGCCAGGGCGGCGAGCACGGATGCCGCGGCGAACACGCCCACGCCGAGCAACAGGAGCCTCCGGCGCCCGTAACGGTCCGCCAGTGTGCCGAAGACGAGCAGCAGCGCGGCGAAGACGAGGGTGTAGCTCTCCTGCACCCATTGCACCTGGGTGGAGGTGATGGCGAGGTCGTCGACGATCGACGGGATGGCCACGTTGATGATCGTGGAATCCACGATGATCAAGGCGACCGCGATGCTGATGAAGACGAGGCCTACCCACCGGCGGCGCGGGGAGTCGGCACTGCCGGCCGGGAGAGAACCCCGGTCCGACGTGGCGGCGGTCATGCCGCGACCAACCGCGGTGCGACGGACGTCGTACTCCGCAGCCGGAGGGACAGGGTGAGCACGACGATCACCGCGACGGCGGCGAGGGCGGCGACTGCGGTGGGGGTGGAGAGCGGGCTGCCGGTGAGCCTCGCGACGGCCAGCCAGGCCAGCCCCCAGGACAGGGCTGCCGCGGGCGCCAGCCGCCCCCGGCCGGCGACGGCAATCAGTACACCGACCAGTCCGGCGACGGCGACCACACCCACCGCCCACAGATCGGCCGAGACGCCGAAACCGGCGAAGCCGGCCGCGACCAGTGCCGCGGTCACGTTCGCGGCGGTGGCGACGCAGACCCAGCCGAGGTAGAGGCCGATCGTGCCGTCGGCGACGATTGTTTCCACCAGGTTTTTCGGCCGGGAGACCAGGGTGATCCGGAAGGCGATCACGAGCACGGCGAGCAGGAGCACGATCACCGGCACGCTCAACCAGAGCTGGTCGAACTGCACGCTGAGGATCCAGGCGGCGTTGAGGATGAGCGACCCGGCCACGGGGTAACCGAGGCGCCGCTGGCGGGGATCCGTCTTCTGCGCGGGAAGAAACTGCCAGATCGCATAGACGATCAGCCCGATGTAGATCGGGGTCCAGATGCCGAAGGCCGGCACCGCGGGTGCGATCGGGGTCGCGTCGGCGGAGAGCGCACCGCCGGAGGCGTTCTGGATCGGTGTTCCGCCGGCCGCACCGGACCCGATGAAGGAGCCGATAATGGCCAGGATCGCACTGGCCAGCACGATCCCCTGGCGGAGAAGGTCATTGCCCTGCTTCATCTCATCCTCCTGATAGTCAATTAGCTTAGCTAGTTGACGATAGCACCGGATGCGGTTCAGGAAAAGGGCGCGCCGGACCCTGGCCCGGCCTCAGCCGCGCAGGTGGATCAGTAGTCGTAGGCGATCGAACAGGTCTGCTGATCGGCGGTCTGGCCGCGCAGGCCGGCGATGGTCTCCTGCGCCGTCGGGTCCGGCGTCGCGGCGGGGTCGACCGGCGCGGCGGGGTCGACCGGCGCGGCGGGGTCCGGTGTGGCCGCCGGGTCGGGGGCTGCGGGGGCGGCCGGGTCGGCCTGGGCGCCGCTGCCGAGGGACTTGTCGTCGAGGGTGAACGGCTGGTCGGTCTTGAGCCTGGTGAACAGCTCCGTGGCGAGCGTCTCGGACGGCACGAGCTTGGCCGCGTCGTCGGGGTCGTCCACCGCCGGGTATTGCACAAAGACGAGCTTGGCCAGGTCGATGTCCTTGAGGGCCAGCGCCATGCTCACCATGGTCGGAATGTTCGCCAGGGAGGTCGACAGCTTGAGGTTCGTGCCGGCGGCGTTGGCCAGGCCGGTCAGCTTGGACACGTCGGTGAGCGTCGAGTTGCTCTTCATCACCCGCATCAGCGAGGACATGTAGGCCTGCTGCGAGGAGATTCGGGAGAGGTCGCTGCCGTCACCCACGCCGTGGCGACTGCGCAGGTAGGACAGTGCCGTCTGGCCGGAGACCACGCTGGTGCCTGCGGGCAGGTTGAGGCCGGAATAGGGGTCGTCGATGGCGGCGTTGAGGCAGATCGGGACTCCGCCGACGGCATCCGCCATCGCCACGGTTCCCGAGAAGGAGATCAACCCGGCGTAGGGAATGTCCAGACCGGTGAGCTCGGCGACCGTCGAGACGACGCAGCCCAGTCCCCCTCGCCCATAGGCACCGTTGACCGCCTCAGCACTCACCGCGGATGCGACATTGCCGGTGGCCGGATCGGTGCACTCCGGCTGGGCGATGACCAGGTCACGCGGAATGCTGACCACAGCGGCGCTCTTGTGGTCGGCGGAGACGTGCAGGAGGATGTTGACGTCATTGAGGGTCGCGTCCCGCTCACCGTAGGACTCGCCCTGGGCGGTGGAATTGTCCACACCGACGACCAGAACGTTGAAGCCCCCGTCGAAGGAGGTGGCGGCCGGGGCCTTCGCGGGCTTCTTGCCATTGGAGATGTCCACCGAGTTCGCGGCGACCTTGGTGGCGAACTGGCTCACGGCGATCGCGGCGACGGATGCCCCACTCACCAGGGCCACGGCCAGCGCGATCGCGACGACCTTGAGCGAGGGCGCCCAGAACTGGCGCCACCGGGAATGGCGCTGGTGACGCACGAGACCGGTGGCTTTGGCCTGGCGACGAGCGTCTCCGCGCCCGGTCGGCTGCTGCACCCGATTAACCACAAAACTCCCTATTTTAGAATCAAAGATCCACCATATAGTCCGTGTCCGTGCGAGACCTGAGGATTGCTGGGGATGCCTCACAGAATGGGACCCCGGCACGTGCGAAACTGCCGGGATGCGCATAAACGGAGTGCACCACATCGCCATCATTGCCAGCGACTATGAAGTGTCCAAGCGGTTCTATCAGGACGTGCTCGGCGCCACCCTCGAGGCCGAGTATTTCCGGGCCGAACGGGACTCGTGGATGGGCAAGCTCGCGCTGAACGGGCACTACCTGATCGAGCTGTTCTCGTTCCCGGACACCCCGCCCAGACGGAGCGGCCCCGAGGCGCTCGGCCTGCGCCATCTGGCCTTCGAGGTCGACGACGTTCCGTCGGCGCACGCCGAGCTGGAGGCGAAGGGGGTCGAGTGCGAAGAACTCCGGGTTGACCCGAACAACGGAAAGGCCATGTTCTTCTTCCGTGACCCCGATGGCCTCCCGTTGGAGATCTACCAGAGCTGAGTCCCCCGCCGCGCTGACGCCGGCGCTAAGCCGGCAGCAGCTCGAAGCTGACGCCGTCGTCCTGCACCGCGATGCGGAGCCGGTCCAGGCTCGGCACCACGAGGTCGGCAACCAGGTCGGCCGCCGCATGGGTGCCCTCGACGCCGATGGTCGCGCATCCGGCGGCACGAGCCGCCTCCAGGCCGGCCGGGGCGTCTTCGACGACCAGGCAGCGTGCCGGGTCGACGCCGAGGCGCTTGGCAGCCTCGAGGAACGGCTCGGGGAACGGCTTGCCCCGATCGGTGTCCTCGATGGTCACGACCGTCGCCGGGATCGGGAAACCCGACGAGGTCAGGCGCAGCAGGCACAGAGTGCGCGTGCAGGAGGTGACGATCGCCCGCCGGTGCTCCGGGATGCTCGTGAGCAGTTCCGCGGCTCCCGGGAGAACCGTGATGTCACTGGTGTCCGCCAGCTCGAGCGCGGTCACCCGCGCGACGGCCTGATCGACCTGATCGGCGGGCACCAGCGTCGCGATCATCTGCCTGGCCGGCACCCCGTGCTCTGCGCCGCGGAAGGACTCCCCCAGACCGGCCTCGTCCGCCCAGCGCCGCCACGACCGACTGACGGCGTCCGTCGAGTCGACGAGGGTGCCGTCCATGTCGAAGAGCACGGCCTCGAACACCCGGCCGAGGAGGGTATTCGAGGTGTCGGGAGACTCTCGAGGTGCGGTCAGGTCGGTCGGGGTGTTCGTCATGGGTGTCCTTCCCCGGGGCCGCGATTGTCGGCTCCGGTCACCATTCGATTCTCTCGCACCATGGCCGGGGGCCCTGCCGGTGCGCGCCAAACTAGGCTGGACGGATGACGATTCCCCCTCTCGCCGCGAAGAAGCCGACCCGGCGCGTGCACCACGACGACGTGTACATCGACGACTACGAGTGGCTGCGCGACAAGGACAACCCGGAGGTCCTCGCCCACCTCGCGGCCGAAAACGCCTACACGGATGCCCGCACCGCTCACCTCGGGCTGCTGCGGGAGCAGCTCTTCGAGGAGTTCACGGGCCGCACCCAGGAGACTGACCTCAGTGTTCCGGTGCGTGAGGGCCGATGGTGGTACTACACCCGCACGGTCGAGGGGCAGGAGTACGGCATCCACTGCCGGGCGCCGATCTCGGGGCCGGACGACTGGGCACCCCCGGTGATTGCACCGGCGAGCGAGCAGGCACCGGTGGGCCTCCCCGGCGAGCAACTGCTGCTCGACGATAACGTCGAGGCGGCCGGGCACGAGTTCTACTCGCTCGGGAGCTTCGATGTCAGCGCTGACGGCACCCGCCTGCTCTACGCGGCCGATACGGAGGGCGACGAGCGGTACACAATCCGGGTGCGCGACCTGGCGACGGGGCAGAACCTGCCCGACGTGATCGAGGACACGGCGGAGGGCGCCCTGTTCGACCCGAGCGGCCGCTTCCTTTTCTACACCACCGTCGACGACGCCTGGCGGCCCGACACCGTCTGGCGGCACGAGGTCGGCGGGGCGGCAACCGTCGACAGCGAGGTGTTCCATGAACCCGACGAACGGTTCTGGGTGGGCGTCGGCGTCACCCGCAGCCGCAAATACCTGCTGATCGAGGCCGGGTCGAGCGTGACCACCGAAACCCGCCTGCTCGACGCAGACGACCCGACCGGCGAGTTCGCCCTGGTCTGGCCGCGCCGCGACGAAGTCGAATACGACGTTGACCACGCCGTGATCAATGGCGAAGACCGCCTGCTGATCGTGCACAACGACCACGCGGTCAACTTCGAGCTGGTCAGTGTTGCCGCGGCCGACCCCGAGGGCGAGCAGCGGATGCTGCTGCCGCACAACGAAGCCGTGCGGTTGGAGGGCGTCGACGCCTTCCGCGACTTCGTCACCGCCGAGTACCGCAGGGACGGGCTCACCCGCGTCGCCGTCGCCCGCACCGGAGCGGGCACGAACGAACTCGATTTCACGGAGCTTTCCTTCGACGAGCCGCTCTTCACCGTGGGCACCGGCGCCAACCCGGAGTGGGACCAGCCCACCGTGCGGCTCGGTTACACGAGCCTGGTCACCCCGTCGACCGTGTTCGACCACGTCGTCGCCACCGGCGAGCGCCGCCTGCTCAAGCAGCAGCCGGTGCTGGGCACCTTCGACGCGAGCCTGTTCGAACAGCGCCGCGAGTGGGCGGTGGCCGGTGACGGCACCCGGGTTCCGATCTCCCTGGTCTACCGGCGCGATCTGGTCACCCCCGGGGTGCCGGCACCGACCGTGCTCTACGGCTACGGAGCCTACGAACACAGCATCGACCCGGGCTTCAGCATCCCGCGGCTGAGCCTGCTCGACCGAGGCATGGTCTTCGCGATCGCCCATGTGCGAGGCGGCGGTGAGCTGGGCCGCACCTGGTATGACGCGGGAAAGAAGCTGCACAAGCGCAATAGCTTCACGGATTTCATCGACTGCGCCAGGCACCTGATCGACCAGGGCTACTCGTCACCGGACCGGCTCGTCGCCGACGGCGGCAGCGCCGGCGGGCTGTTGATGGGCGCGGTCGCGAACCTCGCGCCCGAGCTGTTCGCCGGCATCCACGCCGCCGTGCCCTTCGTCGATCCGCTCACCTCGATCCTCGACCCGTCGCTCCCGCTCACGGTGATCGAGTGGGATGAGTGGGGCGACCCGCTGCACGACCCGGAGGTTTACGCGTACCTGAAGGGGTACTCCCCGCTGGAGAACGTGCGTGAAACGCACTACCCGCGCATCCTCGCCGTGACCAGCCTGAACGACACCCGGGTGCTCTACGTCGAACCGGCCAAATGGGTGGCCCGGCTGCGCGAGGTCGGGGCGGATGCCCTGCTCAAGACCGAGATGTCGGCCGGCCACGGCGGGGTGTCCGGACGTTACGCGGCCTGGCACGAGCGAGCGTTCGACTTCGCCTGGCTGATCGACGCGGCCGGCGCGCGCGAGCAGCACCCCGCGTGAGAACATGGAGCCATGTCGCGCTCCGGGCCTCCAGCGGCATCCCCCGACTGGAAACGCCTCGCCGGACCGCCGGCCGGCCCGGCTGCCGAGGCGGCCGGGCATCCCGCAGCCGGCACCACAGTGCCCGTGTCGATGGGCCTGCAGTTCGAATTGCGCGAGCAAACCCCGCGCACGAATGAGCGCTGGCGTGGGCCGACGGCCCGCACGGTCACGACGGTGCACCCCGGCCACGGCCAGTTCCGGCTCGGGGTTCGCCCGGTCATCCTCAGCGCACACGGCAGCTGGGTGCGCACCAACGTGGCCTGGAACCAGCTCGGATTCCACCTCAACCGGCTGAACCTCAACCCGGAGCACCACCGTTGGCTCAGCCAGCTGCTCGCCCTGCACCGGGCCGTGCGCGGCGTCTACACCAGCCAGGAGGCCGACTGGCTCTACCTCGACGACTTCACCAGCCCCCTGCTCTGGAACCTATTCGACGAGGCCGCACGGATCGGCCTGCGCCTGGTCGGCAACAAGAAGGATGCCGGCGTCGCTCTGGGCCGCGCCGCCACCCTCGGCCTGGACGCGAGCACCGACGGCGTCGACACGGGCCTGCGCCTGGCCACCCGGCTCCGGATCGACGGTGAGGCCTTCCCCGCCGAGCATGCGGGGAATATCGGCAGCCACGGCGTCTACGCCTGGGCGCTCGGCGACCGGCCGGGGGTCACGCTCGCCCCGACGGACGGTGCACTCAGCGCCGAACAGCTCCGGCTTCTCGGCCAGCCCGGCACGGTCGATGTGCCGGAGTCCGACCTGGCCGAGTTCCTGAACGAGTTCTATCCAGTGCTGCGGCACTCCGTTCCCGTGACGAGCACGGATGCCTCCGTGCATTTTCCCGAGGCCGATCCGCCCGTGCTCGTGCTCACCGCACGCTTTCGACCGAAACAGGTCCTCGAGCTCGAGTGGCACTGGGACCACCGGGAGGGTTCCTCGGTTATCCGGAGTCCGCTTCGGAACGCGTCCCCCTCCCCCGGCCCCGCCCCCGGTCCCGACCCCGAGTCGACGATCCTCGCCGCCGCCGAACAGGCGCTCGGCCAGAATGGCCAGCCGCACCCGGGGCCGGCGCCCCGCGTGCTGCACGGTATCGACACGGCCGAGTTCGCCGGGCAGACCCTGCCGAGGCTTCGCCAGGTGCCGGGCGTGCGCGTCGACATCGTCGGCGACCAGCCCGACTACCACGAACTGACCGCGGTGCCAGGCCTCACCGTCACCACGGTCGAGTCGACCCAGCGTGACTGGTTCGACCTCGGCGTCCTGGTCACGGTAGACGGTCGGAGCGTTCCGTTCGGTCCCCTCTTCACAGCTCTGGCCAAGGGCAAGACCATGCTGCTGCTCGTCGACAACAGCTACCTCTCATTGCGCCAGCCGGTGTTCGAGCGGTTGCACGAGCTCATCGACGAGGCCCGCGCCCTGCAGGAGTGGGACACCGGGCTGCGGATCAGCCGTCACCAGGCGGCCCTGTGGTCCGAGTTCGAAGACCTCGCCGACGAGACGGTGCAGGCCGTGGCCTGGCGATCCGCGGTATCGGGGCTGCTCGCCCTCACCACCCCTGGCGCCCTCGCCGAACCGGGGTCCGTTGCGCTGCCCGCCGGGCTCCAGGCCACCTTGCGCCCCTACCAGTTGCACGGTTTCGCCTGGCTGGCCTTCCTCTGGGAGCACCGGCTCGGCGGCATCCTCGCCGACGATATGGGGCTCGGCAAGACCCTGCAGACCCTCGCGCTGATCGCCCACGCCAGCGCGCAGCCGCGTGAGCCGGGCCGCCGACCGTTCCTGGTTGTCGCGCCCACCTCCGTGGTCTCGAACTGGCTCGCCGAGGCCGCCCGGTTCACGCCGGGACTGACCGTGCGCGGTATCACCGCGACCGAGGCGGGGGGTGGGACGCCGATCGCGGATGCCGCGGCCGGCGTCGACGCCGTCGTGACCTCGTACACACTCTTCCGACTCGATTTCGCGGCCTACCAGGCCGCGGGCTGGGCCGGGCTGATCCTCGACGAGGCCCAGTTCGTCAAGAACCGGGCCTCGAAGGTGCACCTCTGCGCCAGGAATCTGGACACCCCATTCAAGCTGGCCGTCACCGGCACGCCGATGGAGAACAACCTGCTCGAACTCTGGGCCCTGTTCGCAATCGTCGCCCCCGGGCTCTTCCCCTCCGCCCGCCGGTTCGCCGAGGACTACCTTCGCCCGGTCGAGGCCGGCACCAACCCCGCTCTGGTCGCCCGGCTGCGCCGCCGGATCCGGCCACTCATGTTGCGCCGCACCAAGGACGTCGTCGCGACCGAGCTGCCGCCCAAACAGGAGCAGACCCTCCAGATCGAGCTGAACCCGCGGCACCGCCGGCTCTACGACACCTTCCTGCAGCGGGAACGGCAGAAGCTGTTCGGCCTGATCGAAGACCTGGACCAGAACCGGTTCATCGTCTTCCGGTCGCTGACCCTGCTGCGCATGCTCAGCCTGGATCCCTCCCTGGTCGACGAAAAGTACGCCGGGGTGCCGTCGAGCAAACTCGATGCCCTGTTCGAGCAGCTGGTGGACGTCGTCGCCGAGGGGCACCGGGCGCTGGTCTTCAGCCAGTTCACCTCATTCCTTCGCAAGGCGGCGGCCAGGCTCGATGCCGCGGGCATCGCCTACTGCTACCTCGATGGGTCGACCCTGCAGCGTTCGGCGGTGATCGACCGGTTCAAGCAGGGCACCGCCCCCGTCTTCCTGATCAGCCTGAAGGCGGGCGGGTTTGGCCTCAACCTCACCGAGGCCGACTACGTCTTCCTGCTCGACCCGTGGTGGAATCCCGCCACCGAGACACAGGCCGTCGACCGCAGCCACCGAATCGGGCAGACGAAGAGCGTGATGGTCTACCGGATGGTCGCCACGGACACGATCGAGGAGAAGGTGATGGCGCTGAAGGAGCACAAGGCGGCGCTCACCGGTTCGGTGCTCGACGGGGGCGGGTTGGCCGGCGACGCCGGGTTCAGCGACGCACTCACGGCCGACGACATCCGCGGCCTGCTCGAACCCTGAGTTCCTGCTCAGTCCGCGAGTTCCTCGGCGATTCCCGCCGCCCAGGCGTCGATCGCCGCCCAATTGCGGAAATCCCCCTCGGGCAACAGTTCGTGGCCAGACGGGATGCGTCGCACCAGCCTGTCCCGACGTCCGAGGACGCTCGGGTCCAGCGCCCCGAAGAACACCTGCCGCCCGCGCGGACTCAGCGCCTCGTCGAACTCATCGAACTGCTTCGGTTCGGACTCCTTCAGCTTGTCGCGCCCCTGGGCGTCCAACTTGTCGAAGCCGAGCGGTCCGCTGCTGAACAGCCAGACCGGCTTGTCGGCCAGTACGGCCAGGTGCGCCCGCACGAACCGCGTCGCGTCCTTGCGCCAGGCCCCCATGTAGACGGCACTGCCGAGCACACAAGCCTCGAAGTCCGCCGGGCTGTCGACGGATGCCAGCGGCCGGGCGAGCGCATCCCGGCCGGCCTCACGCAGCTTCCGGGCGATTCGCTCGGCAATCCCCTCCGTTGCCCCGTACTTACTCGAGAACCCCACGAGTACCGTCATGATTGTCTGCCTCCTGCTTGTCCTGCCTCGACTTTGCTTCAATCGTAATGACCGACCGGCGGCTCTGCCGGTCGGAGTCGCCGTCGTTCGTTTCCCTGGGTTTTTCTCGGCACGCGGCCCGACACGGCGCCCGACTCGCGACTTTCTGCCCCATCGATCCGGCATCACGCTGCTACTCTGAACACACGCCAGTCCGGGAGCTCCATTGCACGTGAATAAATTCGCACTTTATCGGGGTCCGGTACTCGGGTACTTCCGCCGGTCAGCCATGTGGCTGTCGTGGGTCATGGGCCTCCTCGTTTTCGCCTACACGGGTACCCTGCTCCTGGACGGAAACGGCTTCGACCTGCTCATCGACGGTGTGCTGTCGATGCTCACCCAGCTGGTGCTGCTCACGGTGTGCTGGATGGCGATCGGCCGCGCCGGGCGCGGCCATCCGGAGCTGGTGCTGACCGCGGTCGCCGTGTCTGGCGTCGTCGCCGCCAACGTCTACGAGCTGTCCGCTCTCGGTCGCGGCGAAGTGCTGACCTTTCCCTCTCCGACCAACGTCGGCTACCTTCTGTTCTACGTGCTGATGACCATCGTGATCGGGTTCCGGGTGCGCCGCAGGGCCCGGGGGCTGGACTGGTCCGTACTCCTGGACGGGGCCGTCGGCGCGCTGGGTGCGGCGTCCGTGCTGGCGGCGTTCCTCACCCCGTTCCTCGACTCCGTCGGCGGGGCCTCGCCTGACGCCTCCGGCAGCATCGCGGTTGCCTACCCGTTGTTCAGTCTGGTGCTCGCCCTGGCCGTCGGCGGAGTCGCCGCGTCGCAGAGTTCCGCACCCGACCGCCGCTGGATCCTGCTGGTCCTCGGACTGATGATCTTCGCGTCCACGGACATCGTCTTCGGGATCATGGGCGGCCGCTACGTCGTCGGCACTCCCCTGGATGCGGGCTGGATGATCGGCCTTGCCCTCGTCGTCGTCTGGCTCGACGCGTCGACGCGGCCGGATGCCGCTCCGGGCCACGCAGCCCGAAACGCGGCCGCGCTCGTGCTTCCCGCGGTGTCGACCATTGCGGCGCTCTGCGTGCTCGTGCTCTCGAGCCAGGTGACGGTCAGTCCGTTCGCGATCGCGCTGGCGGCGACGACGCTGGCCCTCGCCACGCTCCCGCTCATCTCCCGGCAGCGGGCCCTCCGCCGCCAGCTGCGCACCGATGACCTCACCGGCCTGCCCAACCGCCGGGCCCTGTACGCCGCCGTGGACGGGCAGCTTGCGGCCGACCGCGAGCGACCGCGTTCGCTGCTCCTGCTCGACCTCGACCGGTTCAAAGAGGTCAACGACAGCCTCGGCCACGATGCCGGTGACCGGCTGCTCATCCAGGTCGGCTCCCGCCTGGCATCAGAGTTGGCTCCGGGCGACTTTCTCGCCCGACTGGGCGGTGACGAATTCGCCATCCTGCTCAACGATTCCGGGCAGCTCGAGGCCGAGTCCGCCGCGCTGCGCCTCCGCGCCGCACTCGCCGCGCCATTCACCCTCGAGGGCATCGCCCTGCAGACCAGCGCGAGCATCGGCATCGCGCTCTACCCCGAGCACGGCGACGACCTGACCGGGCTGCTGCGACGGGCCGACATGGCCATGTACAAGGCCAAATCGAGCCACAGCGGGCACCACCTCTACCGCAGCGCGGACAATAAGCACGGCTCGACCCGGCTCCGCACCCTGCAGGAACTGCGAACGGGGCTGGCCGGCGACCAGCTCGTGCTTCACTATCAGCCCAAGATCGAGCTCAAGACCGGCACGGTGAACGGGGTCGAGGCCCTCGTGCGCTGGAACCACCCCACCAGGGGGCTGCTCTTCCCCGACCAGTTCCTCGCCCTGGCCGAGGAATCCGGCCTGATGCATTCCCTGACCCAGGTGGTGCTGTGCCAGGCCCTGGACCAGGCGGTCGTCTGGCTGGCCGCCGGGCGCTCATTCACCGTCGCGGTCAATCTCTCGGCCAGCTCCCTGGTCGACGCCCAACTGCCCGAGCGGGTCGCCGAGATGATCGAGAGCCGCGAACTGCCCGCATCCGCCCTCACCTTGGAAATCACCGAGGAGTTCCTGATGGCAGACCGGGAACGCGCCAAGGACGTCCTGGCCCGGCTGCGCGGCGGCGGCATCCGGATCTCCGTCGACGACTTCGGCACCGGTTACAGCTCGCTCGCCTACCTGCGAGACCTTCCCATCGACGAGCTCAAACTCGATCAGTCCTTCGTCTTCCCGATGGCGGAGGACGCCAGGGCCGCGGCCCTCGTCGCGTCCACCATCGACCTGGCCCACGGCCTGGGATTGCGGATGGTGGCCGAAGGCGTCGAGAACGAAGTCGCCTACGACGAGCTGGTGCGTTACGGCTGCGACTACGCGCAGGGCTATTTCATCTGCCGACCCGTTGCGGCGGCAGACCTGGACCTGTGGCTCGCCCAGCGTGAGATTTCGGCGGGCACCGCGTGAGCCTGCGAAACATTGCCGCCGGCGTGACCTCGGCGCGGATCCACTGGTCGCTCTGGGTCATGGGCGGCCTGGTCCTTGCCTACACGGTGGGCCTGATGATCCCGGACTCGGGGTTCAACCCATTCGTCGACGGGTTCCTGGCGATGGCCTCGGTGTGGACCTGCGTCGCAGTGAGCTGGTTCGCCGCCTACGGGGCAGGTCGTGGCCGTCGGGTCGGCCGAAGCGTGGGCCGCGGAGGCCGGGAAGGTTACGGACGCCCGGAGTTGCTCCTCGCCGCCGCCGCGGTGACCGCGAACACGCTCGCCGATACCCAGGAACTGATCCAGCAGGGGACGGGTGTGGCCACCTACCCCGCGCCGTCGGACGCCGGGTACCTGCTCTTCTACGTCCTGTTCCTGGCATCCCTCGGCGTGCTCGTTCGGCGCCAGCTGCGCGGCTCCACCAGATCGATGGTCCTGGACAGCGTCGTGGGGTCACTCGGCGCCGCCTCGCTACTCGCGGTCGTCCTTACCCCCGTGCTCGACGAGGCCGCCGCCGCGCCGCCGTCCCTCGGCACCGCGGTCGCCCTCGCCTACCCCCTGCTCGATTTGCTGTTGCTCGCGGCCATCGCCGGGATCATCGCGTCCCACGGGGCGGAGACCGGCCGCCGCTGGATTTTGCTCGTTTCCGGACTGCTGCTGTTCACGGGCGCCGATGTGGTGTTCGCGCTCGCCCCGCAGGCCTATGTCATCGGCACTCCCCTTGACGCCCTCTGGACCATCGCGATCGCCATGATCACCCTGTGGATCGTTCGATCCGGCACGCCCCAGTCGACCTCCCCCCGCCCGGCGGGGAGCGTCTCGGCCGTCGCCGTTCCGACCGTCTCCATCCTGGCCGGCCTGGGCGTGCTCATTCTGGCCAGCCAGGTTCCGGTGTCCAACCTCGCCGTGGTGCTGGCCGCACTCACGATGGGCGTGGCGACGATCCCGCTCATCGGCAGGCAACGGGCGCTCCGAATGCTCTCCCGCACGGACGAGCTCACCGGCTTACCGAACCGGCGATCCTTCTACGCCGACGCGCCGGGCCGACTCGGCTCCGTCGAAAGCGGCCGGCAGAGCGCCCTGTTGCTGCTCGACCTCGACCGGTTCAAGGAGATCAACGACAGCCTCGGCCACCACGTGGGCGACCGGCTGCTGGTGCAGGTGGGCGCACGCCTGGCGAGCCAACTCCGGGCCGCCGATCTACTGGCCCGGCTCGGCGGCGATGAATTCGCCATCCTGCTCGCAAACTCGGGCAGCGACGAAGCCGTCGTCGTCGCACGGAAGCTTCGGGTGGCACTGGCCGAACCCTTCCTTCTCGAAGGCATCACGCTGCATTCCAGCTCCAGCATGGGCATCGCGGTGCACCCCGACAACGGCGCTGATCTGACCTCCCTGATGCGCAAGGCCGATATGGCCATGTACAAGGCCAAGTCCGCGCGCACCGGTCACCACGTCTACCAGAGCGACGACGACAGCCACGGCGACGTTCGCCTGCGCACCCTGGAAGAGCTGCGATTTGCCGTCCAGGCCGACCAGCTGGAGCTGCACTACCAGCCCAAGGTCGACCTGGCCACGGGCGATGTGCGGGGCGTCGAAGCTCTCGTTCGCTGGAATCACCCAACCCGTGGTCTGCTTCTGCCGGAGCACTTCCTCGACCTCGTCGAGGAAGCCGGCCTCATGCCGACCCTCACCCGGATCGTGTTGGAGAAGGCACTCGACCAGGCGGCACTCTGGCGGGCTTCTGGCGAATCGCTGACGATGGCCGTGAATCTCTCGGCCAGCTCCCTGGTCGACCGCGACCTGCCCGATCGGGTCGGCGCCATGATCGCCTCACGCGGCCTCGCGGCATCCGTGCTGACCCTCGAGGTCACCGAGGAGTTCCTGCTGAACGACCGGGAGCGAGCCAGGGACATCCTCACCCGGCTGCGAGCCCTCGGCGTGCGCATCTCCGTGGACGACTTCGGCACCGGCTACAGTTCCCTGGCCTACCTGCGCGACCTTCCCATCGACGAGCTCAAGCTCGACCAGTCCTTCGTCTTTCCGATGATCGACAACGAGCGGGCCGCCACGCTTGTTTCCTCCGCGATCGCCCTGGCACACAGCCTGGGGTTGCAGATGGTGGCCGAGGGAGTCGAGAACAGCGTCGCCTACGCCGACCTGGTGAGCTTCGGCTGCGACTACGCGCAGGGTTATCTGGTTTCCCGGCCGGTTCCCGCCGAGGAGCTGACCGGCTGGCTCGCAGACCGCAAGCTCACGGCGATCATCGGCGGCAGCTGAGCGTCGATCCCGCCGCCCCGGCCCGTCAATCCCAGAGCCGGGGCGCTCGACCTTGCCTGCCGTCCCGCCGGGGAGTAGACAACGATTAGACCGGTTTCCGCTGGTGGCGTTCGCCGCGATTCGGTGACGGCCGATTGGGGATGATGATGGACTCTCGGTGCCCTCCGGGTCGGATCCGCCGCAGGGTCGGCCTCCTGCTGGGTCTGTCCGTGGTCGTCGCGCTGACCGGCTGCGCGCCATGGCAGCCGCTTGTCAGCGGAACCGAACCGCCGTCGAGCACGGCGCCGGGGACCGCTGTCCCGTCGCCGACCGACACGACGCCCGGCACCCCGCCCGGCACCCCGCCGCCGGATGAGACCGAGCCGCCGCTGACCGGCGACAGGGTGATCTCGTCGCGACTGTCCCAGGACTGGATCTGGCCCGGCCCCGGCCGGCCGATCACGGTGCTGCACGACAACGCCATCCCGATCGCGCCGCCGCCCGAGCCTCCCTTGCCCTACCTCTACTCGATCGGGGTGGGCGCGCATCCGTCGGACACCCCCGCCTTCGACCAGATGAGCTTCCGCTTCGCGGGGGGTTTCCCCGGCTACGAGCTGGAATTCGTGCCCCGGCTCGTCGGCGACGCCAGCGGCCTGCCGATCCCGATGCCCGGCACGAACACGGTGCTTCGGGTCGTCTTCCACTCCGCGCAGGCCCACACCGAGGACGGCCGGTCGAGCATCGTCGCCTCCCCGCCGCCCTTCGTCGGCTTCACGGCAATCAAGCGGTACACGCCCGCCGGCGATTTCGAGGGCTACGTCAGCTACGGCATCGGCATCGGCCGCCCGATGGAAGCGAGGGCGCTTACCCCGGTTCGGGTCTACGAGGTGGAGAAGATCGAGCAGGGCCGTCACCTGTACGTCGTGGCCATCCAGATCGATGCGAGACACTGGAAGTAGGCAACCGTTGTCGCCAGAGATGAGGCCCTCCACTCCATGGACGATCAGGCACCGCTCGACCCGGCAGCGCTCGCTGATGCACCGCTGAATTCGTCGATACCCGATCCCTCCGTCGTCGACGTGGAGGAGATCGTGCGCCTGCTCGGCACGGATGTCACACTCGGCCTGACGCCGGAGGATGCCGCCGAGCGTCTGGCCGCCGATGGCCCGAACGAACTCGACGCCGCCCCGACGACGCGGACGTGGCGCAAGGTGCTCGCGCAGTTCCAGGACCCGCTGATCTATCTGCTGCTGGCCGCGACCGCGGTGTCGGTCGGGGCCTGGCTGATCGAAGGCGCGCCCGGCCTGCCCGTCGACGCCATCGTCATCGCCGCGATCGTGGTGCTCAACGCGGTGCTCGGGTTCGTGCAGGAGGCCAGGGCAGACAATGCCGTTGCCGCCCTGGCCGGCCTGACCGCGGCATCCTCCACCGTGCTGCGCGGAGGCGAGTTACTCAGCGTTCCGAGCCGCAGCCTCGTGCGCGGCGATCTGCTGGTGCTCGGCGAGGGCGAGCGCATCGGCGCGGATGCCCGGCTGGTCTCGGCGAAGTCCCTCCGCGTCGAAGAGGCCTCGCTCACCGGGGAGAGCGGCACCGTCAGCAAGGACGCGCACACCCTGACCGAGCCCGCAGCCCTCGGCGAGCGCCGAGATATGGTCTTCAAGGGCACCGCCGTCAGCCAGGGCGTGGGCCGGGCCGTCGTCACGAGCACCGGCATGCACACGGAGGTCGGCGCCATTGCGACCATGCTCGAGTCCACCGTGGCCAACCCGACTCCCCTGCAAATCGAGATCAGCGCCATCGGCCGGATGCTGAGCAGGGTCGTGATCGCGATCGCGATCGTCGTGATGCTCACCATCGTGCTCGTGCAGGGGGTCTCCACCCCGGCCGGTTTCGTCACCGTGTTCCTGCTCGGTGTGTCGCTCGCCGTCGCCGCGGTGCCCGAAGGGCTGCCGGCGATCCTGTCGGTGATCCTCTCGATCGGGGTGCAGCGGATGGCCACCCGGAACGCGGTCGTCAAGAACCTGAAGTCCGTGGAGACGCTGGGGTCGGCATCCGTCATCTGCTGCGACAAGACCGGCACCCTGACCCGGAACGAAATGACCATCCAGCGGGTGCTGACCGCGTCGGGACGAGTGGACCTCACGGGGGTCGGCTACCGGCCGCACGGCGACGTGCTGCTGGGCGGCGAACCGCTCACCGACCCGGCAGTCCTGGCCGAGGTGCAACTCGTGCTCGGTGCCGGGGCCCTGGCCAACAACGCTCAACTGACCGAGCAGGACGGCGACTGGCAGATTCAGGGCGACCCCACCGAGGCGGCCTTCCTCGTCGCCGCCGGCAAACTCGACGGCACCCACGGCAACATGGCCCGCTTCAAGCGGATCGATGAGATGCCCTTCACCTCCGACCGCAAGATGATGTCCACCCTGCATCAGGAACGAAACGACGGAACCCTGCGCATCTTCAGCAAGGGTGCGCCCGATGTGCTGCTGCGGCTCTGCTCGGAGATGCAGGTCGGCGACGTCGTGGTTCCGATGACCGACCAGCTGCGCAGTCAGGCCCTCGCCGACGTGCAGGAGCTGACCGAGCAGGCCTACCGCACGCTGGGCGTCGCCTACAGCCGCGCCGACGGGACCACCACGCCGCTCGGCGAAGACGACGAACACGACCTCGTCTACGCCGGCGTGGCCGGGATCATCGACCCGCCGCGGGCCGAGGTCAGGACGGCGATCGCAGAGGCGCACCGGGCCGGAGTGCGGGTGGTCATGATCACCGGCGACCACCCGGTCACCGCCGCCAGGATCGCCGGCGACCTCGGCCTGGTCGGGCCGGACGCGACGGCCCTCTCCGGCCTCGAACTCGACCGGCTCGACGAAGCCGGGATGCGGGCCGCCGTGCGCACCACGTCGGTCTTCGCCCGGGTCTCCCCCCACCACAAGCTGCGCATCGTCGACGCGCTGCAGGCCAACGGGGACATCGTCGCGATGACCGGCGACGGCGTCAACGACGCACCCGCCCTGAAGTCCGCGGACATCGGCGTGGCGATGGGCATCACGGGCACGGAGGTGACCCGGGAGGCGGCGAAGATGATCCTCCTCGACGACAACTTCGCCACCATCGTCGCCGCGGTTCGAGCGGGCCGGGTCATCCTCGACAACATCAAGAAGTTCCTTCGCTACCTGCTCTCCTCGAACATGGGCGAGGTGCTCACCGTGTTCCTCGGAGTGCTCTTCGCCGGCGCCCTCGGCCTGGCCGGGGCGAGCACCGAGGCCGTGGTGCTGCCGCTGCTGGTCACCCAGATCCTCTGGATCAACCTGGTCACCGATTCGGGACCGGCCCTGGCCATGGGGGTCGACCCCGAAATCGACGACGTGATGGCCCGGGCGCCGCGCGACCCGAACGCTCGGGCGATCGATCTGAGGATGTGGGTGGGCATCCTCTACACCGGCCTCGTCATGGCCGTGGTCACCCTCGCCACCATCGACCTGTTCCTGCCCGGTGGACTGCTCCCCGGCGGCCAGGACAGCCTGGCCGTCGCTCGCACCGCCGGCTTCACCACGCTCGTCTTCGCCCAGCTGTTCAACACCCTGAACGCCCGTTCGGCATCGACCAGCGCGTTCCACCACCTGTTCGTGAACCCGTGGCTCTGGGCGTCACTCGGCCTCGCGGTGCTGTTGCAGTTGGTCGTGGTCGAGCTGCCCCTGCTCCAGACCGCGTTCGGAACGGCCTCGCTCGATGCCGGACAATGGGCGATCTGCGTGGGGATGGCATCCGTCGTGCTGTGGGCGGAGGAACTGCGCAAGCTGCTCCTGCGCGCACTCGCCCGCCGCTGACCCCACCCGACCCCGTCCGCCCCCGTCGCCTGTGCCCGTCGCCCCTGTGCCCGCTCGCCCCTGTGCTCACTCGCGGCACGTATTAGGGAAGCGGGCGCGCGTTCCTCGGCGCGCCCGCTTCCCTAAGGTGGGCCGCGACGGGCGGCCCGCGGCACGCGCCGACCTCGCCGCCGGTATGGCAGACTCGAGCGCATGAATCCGAGTGGGCAGAGCGCGGTGGTGTCGGTGAGCCGAGACGAGCGGCATCGGTTCAGCAAGCCCGTCACCGCCGGCATCCGCCTGATCGAGGGTTTCGGTGTGGAGGGTGACGCCCACGCCGGCGCAACGGTGCAGCACCGCTATCTCGTCGCCAAGGACCCGACCGCCGCCAACCTCACCCAGGTGCACTTCATCCCGGCCGAACTTTTCGCCGAGCTGGCCACGCTCGGCTACCAGGTCGATCCGGGCGAGCTCGGCGAGAACGTCACGACCCGTGGAATCGACCTGATCCATCTGGCTCTGGGCACCCGCCTCCACCTCGGCGACGACGCCGTGGTGCAGATCACCGGGCTCCGCAGCCCGTGTTCCGAGATCAACGGCTATCAAAAGGGCCTGATGAAGACGCTGATCGGCACGGATGCCGCCGGCCAGGTCGTGCGCAAGGCCGGCGTAATGGGCATCGTCGTTCGCGGCGGCACCGTGACCCCCGGCGACGCGATCCGGGTCGAGCTGCCGGCCGGGGAACAGCTGCCGCTCGGCGTCGTCTGACCGCCCAGTCCGACCCACCCGCCTCACCGACGCGCGTGCCTGACCCGGCGCCCGCCCGACACCGACGCAAACACCCACCTCAGCGCCCCCGCGCCGCTAAGGTGATCAGGGGGAACCACGTGCGAGCGAAAGTGCAAGAGATGACGAGATCCGCCCTGGCCGCCGCCTTCCGCTGGCACGCCAGCTGGCCTGCCTGGCTGCTCGGGTCCCTGATCTCGGTGTACGCGGTGGGCCTGGTGCTGAAGGGCGAAGCAGACAGCGCGGTGTTCGACAATGTGTTCGCGACCCTGACCCGTTGGCTGCCGGCCATCATCTGCCTGCTGGCGCTCCTGAAGGTTGATCGGCCTCGCGCGGAGGCCGTCCTGGTCACCATCGGCATCACGGTGAACGCCATCGCCGACAGCTACTTCTACTTCGTCGTACACAACACCGCCGTCCGACCGTTCCCGACAGCCGCCGACGCGGGCTACCTCGTCTTCTACACGCTGATGCTCTGCGCGCTCGGAGTGTTGGTGCACCGGCAGCTCCAAGGGCTCTCGCGTTCGGTTCTGCTCGATTCGGCCGTCGGCGCTTCCGGCACGGCCACGATCCTGGTCGTGATCCTCACCCGCATCACGAGTTCCGCGACCGCGGGCCCCGAGACCCTCGCCAGCACGGTGATCACCGCCTACTCCGTGCTGGACATCCTGCTCGCGGCCACCCTCGCCGGCCTGGCCACCTCCCGCGGCCTCTTCATCGGGCGTCGATGGATACTTCTGGTCGCGGGTCTGGCCTTCTTCACCAGCGCCGACCTCGCGTTCTTCCTCAGCGATTCTGGCGCCATCTCCCTCTCCCGCGCCCCCCTCGAAGTCGGCTGGGCCGGCGGGCTGGCGCTGATCGCGCTCTGGGTGTTCGCCTCCTCAGGGCCCGAAAGTTCGCGAGGCCGCAAACGCGTCCCCGGCTCCGCCCTGCTGGTGCCGGGGATCGCCACGATCGCCGGGCTGGCCGTGCTGATCGCCGGCACCCGCACGCACGTGTCGACGCTCGCCGTCGTGATGGCCGCACTGACGATGACCCTGGCCACCGCGCCGCTCGCTTTCCGGCAGCGGGTGCTGAGCCACCAGGCCCGCACCGACCAGCTCACCGGACTTCCCAACCGGCGGGCGCTCTACGCCGAGGCCTCCCCACGGCTGGCCTGCGCCGAGCAGACCGGAACCGCCCTGCTCTTGATGGACCTCGACCGGTTCAAGGAGGTCAACGACAGCCTCGGCCATGACGTCGGCGACCGCCTGCTCATCCAGGTCGGGCTCCGGCTGACCCGCCAACTCGGACCCGGCGACCTGCTCGCCCGGCTCGGCGGCGACGAATTCGCCGTTCTCCTCGCGAAGGCCGACCCGCACGACGCGATCGTCAAGGCGATCGTCCTGCGCGCGGCCATCGCCGAAACGTTCACCCTGGAGGGCATTGCCCTGCACACCAATGTGAGTATCGGAATCGCCTGCTATCCGGAGCAGGGCACCGATTTCAACGGGCTGCTCCGCAAAGCGGACATGGCGATGTACAAGGCCAAGACGTCCCGCGTCGGCTACCACGTGTACACAAACGCCGACGACAGCGACTTCGGCACCCGGCTTCGCACCCTGCACGAACTGCGCGTGGCCCTGGTGTCCGACCAGCTGGTGCTCCACTACCAGCCGAAACTGGATCTGACCACCGGTGAGGTGCACAACGTGGAGGCCCTCGTGCGCTGGAACCATCCCTGCCGCGGGCTGCTCCAGCCAGGGGAATTCCTGCCACTGGTCGAGGAGGCCGGGCTGATGCAGGAGATGACCCGGATTCTGCTCGCCCAGGCCCTCGACCAGGCGGCGGTGTGGATGCTGCGCGAGATCCGACTCACGATTTCCGTCAACCTGTCCCCCAGCTCCCTGCTCGACGCGGCACTGCCCGAGCGGATCGCCGCGATGCTCGACGCTCGCGGTCTGCCGGCCTCCGCGCTCATCCTCGAAATCACCGAGGAGTACCTGATGCAGGATTACGCCCTCGCCCGGGCCAGCCTGACCCGGTTGCGCGATATCGGCGTGCGCATCTCGATCGACGACTTCGGAACCGGGTACAGTTCCCTGGCCTACCTGCGCGACCTGCCCATCGACGAGCTCAAGCTCGACCGCTCGTTCCTGACCCCGATGCAGGACGACCCGCGGGCGGCCGCCCTGGTGGCGTCCACGATCGACCTCGCCCACAGCCTCGATCTGCGGATGGTGGCCGAGGGAGTCGAGACCGCCGATGCACTGGCCGAGTTGTCCCTCTACGGCTGCGACCAGGCGCAGGGCTACTTCATCTCCCGCCCGGTGCCCGCGGCCGAGCTGGTGACGTGGCTCACGACCCGCGGTGCGTCCTTCCTCGCCGAGGAAGGCGCACACGCCACCAACTGACGCCCTACGGCGCGGTCGTGGTCTCCGCGGCATGGAACCACGGCGGGTACACGGCGACCTTCGGCTTGTGGGTCGAGCCGGCGAGGATGCCCCGCACCTCATCGCGCACCTTGTCGTTGGCTACGCCGACGAGGGTGATCAGCTCGAACGGGAATGTTTCGGCGACGAGCAGTTCGGCGCGCAGGATCGCGTCGGAATCCGCATCCGCCCGAAGGCGGCGAAGCAGGGAGTCCGAGGCATCCGGCGTGGCACCGATGCGGGTCAGGGCACCCGCGGCATCGCCGTCGGTCACCGCAACCGCGGCGGCGGCCGCGTCGTCGGCCGCAGCCCGGGCGTCACGCAGCTTCTTGACCGTGCTGACCAGGATGACGAAATCGAAGACCTCGGCGCTGTGCGCGTCGGAGGAGAGGCGGGGATCCGCCGTTCCGGTGAGGAGCCCGTCCCAGAGCCTGGCGTTCGGCGACAGGAAGAACGGGACATAGCCGGCGACGCTGGCGCTGCCATCGCCCGCGACCAGCGCGGTGCGACGAGCGTCCCGGTTCGGGGCCGAGGAAATGTCCACGGTCGGGCGCGTCGTCCAGGCCTCGTTCGTGTCGGCCAGCAGGGCACCGCTCTCGAGGATGCCGGCGAGGTTGCGAATGTGAGTGACGTGGTAAATCCGCTGCTCACCGACGTTGTCGGTTGGGGTCTTGGTGCGGCTGACCACCGGCGCGGTGCGGACTGGAGCGGGCCCGCCGAGCGTCACCGTTCGCGGTGACGGCGAGCTGCGCAGCGACGGGGCACGCGCAGCCTTGGCACGGCTGGCTCGGGGCGCCGGCACGGTCGCCGCGATTTCAGGAGCGGCCTTCGGGAAACACAGGGCGCAGAGCCCGCCTTCAAGTCCGTGGATACATTCGTCGCTCAAGCTGAGAAAAACCTTTCGTGTTTTGTGGCCCCCACCGCTTCAAGACCCATGCTCGAAGACCACATATCAACGGTACGGGGGTTTGGGCCCGAATGGTGACCGATCGGGGCAATTGGCGGCGCTTGGGGTTTACTCGCGGATGGGCGGCTCGGCGCGGAATACGATGGGATCAACAGGTCGGGAGGCATCGGGTGGCCGCAGACGAGGTGGCGCTGACCCGGAGTGCGCGCTGGGAACAGTTGACCGACAAGCCACTCCTGGTGCTGGGCTTCGCCTTTCTGGTGGCCTATGCCGCGCCGATCATCACTCCCGGGATCGGCCCGGGCTGGCGGATACTGCTCGAGTGGATCGAGATCGGCACCTGGGCGGCCTTCGCCGTCGACTTCATCGTGCGTCTGTCGCTCGCGCACGACCGGCTGCGGTTCGTGCGCACTCACCTGCTCGATCTGGTCGTGGTCGTTCTGCCGCTGTTCCGTCCGCTGCGGGCGCTGCGCGTGCTCTCGATCGTCATCCTCTCCGCCCGACGGGTGAGCAAGAAGCTCAAGAACCGGGTGATGACCTACGCGGCCGTGACTGCGGTTTCGGTCTGGTTCATCGCCGGGCTCGCGGTCACGGATGCTGAGCGCGGCGCGGTCGGGGCGAACATCCACTCGGTCTGGGAAGGCTGGTGGTGGTCGTTCGTCACGATGGCGACCGTGGGCTTCGGCGACCTCTACCCGGTGACGGCCGAGGGACGGCTCGTCACGGTGGGTCTCGTCGCCACCGGGATCGCCCTGATCGGAACGCTGACCGCGTTCATCGCCGCGTGGTTCGCCTCGGCCAACCGGGAGGCGGAGGAGGAGATCAAGGCCGAACTCGACGTCAGCGAGGACAAACTCGATCTGCTCGCGAACGAGATCGCCGAGCTCAAGGCCATGGTCGCCCGGCTCGCCGCGCGGAGGGGCGGCGACGCGGGCGGCGACGATCCGGAGTGAGTTGGCAGAATCCGCTCTGGACACCAGGTCGCTAACCAGCTTAGGATAAAAGGTGAGCGAAAGTCCGATCTGGTCTGGGGAGTCGCTTCGACATCGGAATTGAGATCCACGATGCACCCCGATGAGTTCCTGCCGAGACCGACCTGCATCTCCTGTTTCAACATCATGGAGCCCCTTGCCGGTCATTGGTGGTGCGACCGCTGCGAGGAGTTCGCCGCCTGACTCGGAGATCCGCCTGGGCGTGAGCGAGAGCTTGTTGGGTAGTCTGGAGGATTCCCCGATCGTCTGCCCAGGCGAGATTTGGAGTTCCATGTCGACAACCGTTCACGGCGTCATCGCTCGGTCGAAGGGCGCCCCCGTTGAGCTCGTCGACATCGTGATTCCCGACCCCGGCCCCGGTGAGGTCATCGTCGACATCGAAACCTGCGGCGTCTGCCACACCGACTTCCACTACAAGGAGGGCGGCATCAACGACGACTTCCCCTTCCTGCTCGGCCACGAGGCCGCCGGCCGGGTCAGCGTGATCGGCACCGGGGTGACCAATCTGGAGGTCGGCGACTTCGTCGTGCTCAACTGGCGCGCCGTGTGCGGCGAGTGCCGGGCCTGCAAGCGGGCCGAGCCCTGGTACTGCTTCAACACGTTCAATGCCACCCAGAAGATGACCCTCACCGATGGCACCGAACTCAGCCCCGCGCTCGGCATCGGCGCGTTCGCCGAGAAGACCCTCGTGCACGCCAAGCAGTGCACCAAGGTGAACCCGGCGGCCGACCCCGCCGCGGTCGGCCTCCTCGGCTGCGGCATCATGGCCGGAATCGGTGCCGCCATGAACACGGGCAACGTGAGCCACGGCGACTCGGTCGCCGTGATCGGATGCGGCGGCGTCGGCAACGCGGCGATCGTCGGGTCCCGGCTGGCCGGGGCATCCGTCATCATCGCGGTCGACCGGGACGCGAAGAAGCTCGCCAAGGCGCAGCAGCTCGGCGCCACCCACACCATCGACTCGTCGGACCTCGACGAGGAC
This sequence comes from Cryobacterium sp. PH31-AA6, assembly GCF_030063195.1. Taxonomy (GTDB): domain Bacteria; phylum Actinomycetota; class Actinomycetes; order Actinomycetales; family Microbacteriaceae; genus Cryobacterium. The sequence goes on along the minus strand of NZ_JASISS010000001.1, from coordinate 307,823 downwards.
GGCGTGGTCGCGGCCGTGCAGGCGCTGACCGGCGGCTTCGGCGCCGACGTCGCCATTGACGCGGTCGGTCGCCCCGAGACCTGGCGCCAGGCCTTCTACGCCCGCGACCTGGCCGGAACCGTGGTGCTGGTCGGGGTGCCGACACCCGAGATGATGCTCGAGATCCCGCTGCTCGATGTGTTCGGCCGCGGCGGGTCGCTCAAGTCTTCCTGGTACGGCGACTGCCTGCCCGAACGTGACTTCCCGATGCTCACCGACCTCTACCTGCAGGGCCGGCTGCCGCTCGACCAGTTCGTCAGCGAGCGCATCGGCATCGGCCACATCGAGGAGGCCTTCGAGAAGATGGCCCGCGGCGATGTGTTGCGCTCGGTCGTGGTGCTCTGATGGTCGCCCGGATCGATCACCTCGTCACCTCGGGCACCTTCAGCCTCGACGGCGGCATCTGGAATGTGGACAACAACGTGTGGATCGTCGGCGACGACGCCGAGTGCGTGATCATCGACGCGGCCCACGACGCCGACGCCATCCTGACCGCGGTCGGCGACCGGATGCTGATGGGGGTGCTCTCCACCCACGCCCACGATGACCACATCGGCGCGCTCGGCGCGGTGTTGGCGGCGCGCGACGCGCCCACCTACCTCCAGCCGGGCGACATGATGCTCTGGGACCGGGTCTACCCGGATGCCCCGCCGACCCGCCCGCTCGAGCACGGGCAGCGCATCACGGTGGCCGGGATCGACCTGGAAGTGCTGCACACCCCGGGCCACTCCCCCGGAGCGGTCTGCTTCTACGCCCAGGAGCTGGGCACGGTGTTCACCGGGGACACGCTCTTCCACGGCGGTCCGGGGGCCACCGGCCGCTCATTCAGCGACTTCCCCACGATCATCGAGTCGATAAGGGACCGCCTGCTGACGCTGCCGCCGGAGACCGTCGTGCTCACCGGGCACGGCGAATCGACGACGATCGGCGCCGAGGCCGAGCACCTCGCCGAGTGGATCGCCCGCGGCCACTAACCCGGTGCGGGCAGGGCCGCGGACGCTTGGCCGCGGACGCTCGACCGCGGCGCCCGGCCTACTGCCGCACGATCGAGCGCAGGAGCCGCAGCGCCACCGACAGTGACGCCATGTCGTCCTGCCCGAGCGCATTGACTTCCTCGAACACGCTCCGGGCCCTGGCGAGCTTTTCCGCGTTGAGGGCCTCCCAGGCGAGCACGCGCTCCTCCGCGCCGCCGGCATCCGTGGCGGCCAGCACGGCCACGGTCATGTCGGCCACCGTTGAATAGAGGTCGTCGCGGAGGGCGGCGCGGGCCAGGGCCTGCCACCGGTCCTTGCGCGGCAGGGCGGTGATGCGCTCGAGCAGGTTGTCGACGCCGAACCGGTCGTACGCCGCGTAGTACACCCCCGCGACATCCGTCATCGGGGCGTCCTCCTGAGCGGCGATCTTCGCCACGTCGAGCAGCGCGAAGGCTTCGAACAGTTCGGTCCAGCGGTGACCGAGGTCCTCGGGGAGGCCCCACTCGTGCGACTTCACCAGCATCGAGTGCAGGCGTTTCAGGTCGCCGCCCTGCACGTAGTCACCCAGGTTGGCGCGGATCAGGTCGATTTGCGGCTTGTACTGTGCGACGACCTCGGCCACCGTTTGGGTGCTGCCGTGGTTGACGTGCCAGCGCACGGCCCGGTCGAGCAGCCGGCGAATGTCCAGGTGGATCGCGGTCCACCGCTCGGTCGGGAACGAGGACGGCAGGGCGTTGAGCTCGTCGACCATCACGTCGAGCTCGAAGATCTCCCGCAGGGCGACAAACGCCCGGGCGATCGCGGCCGGGTTGGCCGAGGTCTCCTCCATCGCGCGGAACGCGAACGTCACCCCGCCGAGGTTGATCATGTCGTTCGCCACCACGGTCGCGATGATCTCCCGGCGCAGCGGATGCGTGTCGAGCTCGGCGTCGAATCTCTCGGCCAGCTGCTTCGGGAAGTACCGGCGCAGGGTGCCGCCGAAC
>NZ_JASISS010000001.1:0-305817 GCF_030063195.1 Cryobacterium sp. PH31-AA6 | reverse complement strand
GTCGCCAGTTCGATCTTGGCGGACGCGGCGAGCACCGAGAGCTCGGGCGAGGTCAGCCCCTGCCCCAGGCCCTGGGCCGGGTCGAGGCGTTCCCGCAGGGTCGCGGTCGTGGGCAGCGCTTCCAGTTCGCGCTTGAGGTCGCCGGATGCCTCCAGCCAGTCCATCAGGCGTTCGTAGCTGGGGCTCCAGCTGGTGACCCGCACCCGGTCGTTGAGCAGCAGGATGTTCTGGTCGACGTTGTCTTCCAGCACGAGCCGGCCGACCTCGTCGGTCATGTCGGCGAGGAAGCCAGGGCGGTCGGCGGCGGAGAGTTTCCCCGCCGCGACCATCCGGTCGACGAAGATCTTGATGTTGACCTCGTGGTCGGAGCAGTCCACACCGGCGGAGTTGTCGATCGCGTCGGTGTTGAGGATGACGCCGTGCAGGGCCGCCTCGATGCGTCCGAGCTGGGTGAGGCCGAGGTTGCCGCCCTCGCCGACGACCTTGACCCGCAGGTCGCGGCCGTCGACGCGGATGCCGTCGTTGGCCTTGTCGCCGACCTGCGCCGCCGTCTCCGTGCTGGCCTTCACATAGGTGCCGATGCCGCCGTTGTAGAGCAGGTCGGCCGGCGCCATCAGGATCGCGCGCAGCAGTTCCGGCGGGCTCAGCCGGGTGGTCCCGGCGGGCAGCCCGAGCGCGACGCGCACCTCGGCCGAGATCGGCACGGACTTGGACTGCCGCGGGTAGATTCCGCCGCCGGCGCTGATCAGGCTCGCGTCGTAGTCCGCCCAGGACGAGCGCGGCAGCTCGAACAAACGGCGCCGCTCGGCGAAGGAGAGCGCCGGGTCGGGGTTCGGGTCGAGGAAGATGTGCCGGTGGTCGAAGGCCGCGACGAGTCGGATCTGCTCCGAGAGCAGCATCCCGTTGCCGAAGACGTCTCCGGACATGTCGCCGACCCCGACGACCGTGAACTCATCGGTCTGGGTGTCGACGTCGAGTTCGCTGAAGTGCCGTTTGACCGACTCCCAGGCGCCGCGGGCGGTGATGCCCATCGCCTTGTGGTCGTAGCCGACCGAACCGCCGGAGGCGAAGGCGTCGCCGAGCCAGAACCCGTATTCGGCGGCGAGTCCGTTGGCGATGTCCGAGAACGTGGCGGTGCCCTTGTCGGCGGCGACGACCAGGTACGAGTCATCGTCGTCGTGGCGCACGACGCGAGCCGGCGGCACGAGCTGCTCGCCGGCATCCGTCAGCACCAGGTTGTCGGTGAGGTCGAGCATGCCCCGAATGAAGGTCTTGTAGCTCGCGACGCCCTCGGCCATCCAGGCCGCCCGGTCGACGGCGGCATCGGGAAGCTTTTTGGCGAAGAACCCGCCCTTGGCGCCGGTGGGCACGATCACCGCATTCTTGACCGTCTGGGCCTTGACCAGGCCGAGAACCTCGGTGCGGAAGTCCTCCCGCCGGTCCGACCAGCGCAGGCCACCGCGGGCGACCTTGCCGAAGCGCAGGTGCACGCCCTCGACCCGCGGGGAGTACACCCAAATCTCGAACTTGGGCCGTGGGAACGGCAGCGCCTCGATCTGGCCCGGGTCGAGCTTGATGCTCAGGTAGGGCTTGTCCTGGAAGAAGTTCGTGCGCAGCGAGGCCTCGATCAGGTTGATGAAGGTGCGCAGCACCCGGTCGGCGTCGAGGGTGGCGACCTGCTCCATGGCCTCGGTGAGCTGCGCGCGCACGTGCCCGGTGCGGCTGGCACGCTCGTCTTCGGTCAGCTCCGGGTCGAAGCGGGCCTCGAACAGCGCCACGAGGGCAGCGGCGACGATCGGGTTGTCGATCAGGGTGTTGCCGACGAAGCTGTAGGAGTTCGTGTTTCCCATCTGGCGCAGGTACTTGGCGTAGCTGCGGAGGATGACGACCCGGTGCCAGGGCATGCCCTCGCGCAGCACCAGGCGGTCGAGGCCGTCCGATTCGATCGCCCCGCTGAGTGCGGCCGCGAAGAACTCGGCGAGCAGGCCGCCGGTTTCGACCGGGTCGACGCCGGCCGGGTAGTGCAGGCCCAGGTCGTAGAGGAAGAATTGCCGGCCGTCGGCGGTCTCGATCTCGAACGGCACCTCGTCGAGCACCTCGATACCCAGGTTCTGGAAGAACGGCAGCAGTTGGCTGAGGCTCTTCGACTCCATCAGGTAGAGCTCGACCCTGGCGTGTTCGTTCGGCCGGTCGGCGGCGTTCTTCGAGAGGTACACGTAGAGGCCGGGGCGGGCCGGGCCGGCCGCGGATGCGGCGGCGACCGTCTCGAACCGGCCGATGTCGACCAGGGCGTCGTCGACCTCGTAGTCGACGCGGTAGCTCGCCGGGAACGCCTCGGCCCACAGGGTCGACAGGCGCTCGGCCTCGTCGAGCGGGTACTGCTCGCGCAGCTGCTCGCTGATGCCCTCCGGCCAGGACCGGACGGCCATCGCCAGGCGCCGCTCGAGCGCGGCGACGTCCACCGGCGCCGTGTCGACCGCGCCGATCATGGCGCTCTTCGGCAGCCGGATCCGGTAGAACAGGCGGGCCAGAGTGGATTCCGTCATGCGGGCCTCGAAGTCGAGGGACTCCGCGTTGAAGGTGTCGGTGAGTTCCTTCTCGATGCGCAGCCGCACGGCCGTGGTGTAGCGGTCGCGGGGAAAGTAGACCAGGGCGGACATGAATCGGCCGAAGGCATCCGGTCGGAGGAAGAGCCGGGTGCGGCGACGTTCCTGCAACCGCTGGATGGCCACGGCCGTCGCGACCAGGGTGGGCTCGTCGATCTGGAACAGCTCGTCGCGCGGGTAGGTCTCCAGGATGCCGAGCAGGTCCTTGTCGCTGTGCGACCCGGGCGGGAAGCCGACCTCGGCCAGAACGGCGTCGATCTTTTCGCGCAGGATCGGCACATCCCGCACCGAGCTCGTGTAGGCGCTCACGGCGAAGAGGCCGATGAAACGCTGCTCCCCGTTGACGTTGCCGTCTGCGTCAAAGCTCTTGATGCCGATGTAGTCGAAGTAGGCGGAGCGGTGCACACTCGAGCGGGAATTCGCCTTGGTGATCACGAGCACGCGCCGTTCGCGGGCCATCTTGCGCCCGGCCTCGGTGAGGTGCTGGATCTCACGCCCGTCCTGCGGCGAGCGCAGCAGCCCCAGGCCGCTGCCGTCGCGGATGGACAGCACGTCCTCGCCGTCGACGGACTTGAGGTCGTACTCCCGGTAGCCGAGGAAGGTGAAGTTGTCGCGATCGAGCCAGCGCAGCAGATCCTGCGCCTGACGGATGTCCTGGATGCCCTCGGCGTGCGGCAGCCGGTCGAGCGCATCGGCGATGGTCATGGCCTTTGCCCGCATCGGCCGCCAGTCGTCGACCGCGGATCGCACGTCGCTGAGCACCCGGCTCAGCCCCTCGATGAGCCGGCCGCGAGCCTCCTCGCTGGCGCGCTCGATCTCGATCGCGATCCAGGACTCGAGGTGGGGCGAGTCCTCCTCGTTGCCGAGGAGATGGGCGATGCTGGGCATCGTGGAGGTGTCGCCGCTGGAGACGCCGACATTGGCCGGCATCCGGGTGACGCTCACCAGCCCGTGGGTTTCGCGGTTACGGGTCACGACGAGCAGGGGGTGCACCACGAGGTGGATGGCCGCGTGCTGGCGCACGAGCTCGGCGTTGACCGAGTCCACCAGGAACGGCATGTCGTCCGTGGCGATGTAGACGACGCTGCGGTCGGCCTCGTTGAGGATCTCGACGTTCGCGTGTTTGGGCAGCCGGGTGCGGGCAACCTGCCAGTGATTCTGGGCTCGGGCCCGAAGCACGGCGGGATCGTAGTCCAGGGCGTCATCACCGGCCAGCCGCTCGTAGTAGTCCGCGACGAATGTGTCGAGCGCGGCGCCCTCGATGGGCGGACCGGCTGGGCTGGATTCAGACATGGATTCGGACGACATGGATTTTGACGACATTGACAAAAAGCCCCCATCAGTTCTTGATCTTCGCTCGCTGTTGAACGTGGAGACCGCTTGAATACCATCCTAGGTTTGTTCACCGGACTCCGCACGCCACACCCCGCCCGGCGACACCGCTCTCAACGACACTGCTCTCAACGACATCGTTTGAGAAGCAACCACCACTCAGACCCGCGCCGACTCTTCGGCGTCGGCGAGTGCCGTCTCCAGCCCCTGCAGGATCAACCCCACCCCGAAACCGAACTCGTTCCCATAGGCATACCCCGGCTTCAGGACGAGCTCTTCCGCCATCGCGGCGAGGTGCGGGAACGCCTCCGACATCAGGTGCTGCTGCCGCATGATGTCCTCGGTCGCCGCGCTGATGTCGCCGGACTCAGAAAGCGGCAGCGACGTCTCCTGCAGCGCGAAACCGTGCACGTAGCTGTCGAGCAGCGACATCGCGTGCGCGGCCATCGACATGGAGAAGCCCGACTGCAGCAGGAAAGCAATCACCCCGTCGAGGTGCCCGAGCGTGGCGGCACCGGGCGACGTTCGGGTGTCGACCAGGGCGATGGCCCACGGATGCCGCGTGAGCACACTCCGCACCGCCTCCGAGTGGTCGCGCATCGCACTCTTCCACTCGGTACCGAGCGGCGGCAACGGGATCTCGCCGAAGACGCCGTCGACCATGCCGTCGAGCACATCGTCCTTGCTCTTCACGTGGTAGTACAACGACATCGCTTCGACCCCCAGCTCCCGTGCGAGCTTGCGCATGCTCAGCGATTCGATCCCACCCGCGTCGGCCAGGACCATCGCGGCCCGCACGGCTCGCTCGCGCGTCACCGGTTCCCGGGCGAATACCGGTGCAGACGAATTCATAGCGACCTTTCCCTCGACATGCCTTACACCGTATGGTAGCGTGCTGACATCACCTTACACCGTATGGTGTCAAGGGAGCCCCTGGGGGCCGAGAAGAAAAGACGAAACGACATGACCGACTGGACCACCGCCCACCTGCCCGACCTCGCCGGCAGGACCATCATCGTCACCGGCGCCAGCAGCGGCATCGGCCTCGAGACCGCCCGCGCCTTCGCCGCGCACGGAGCGCACGTCGTACTCGCCGTCCGCGACGAGGCAAAGGGGTGCGTCGCCGCGGCGATGATCGGCGGCGACACCGAGGTGCGCCGCCTCGACCTCGCCGACCTCGCATCCGTGCGGCAGTTCGCCGCGGACTGGAGCGGCAAGATCCATGTGCTCGTCAATAACGCCGGCGTCATGGTGCCGCCGCTCGGGCGGACGTCCGACGGCTTCGAGCTGCAGTTCGGGACCAACCACCTCGGCCACTTCGCCCTGACCAACCTGCTCCTTCCGCACATCGATGGCCGGGTCGTCACGGTCGCCAGCACCGCGCACCGCTCCGGCCGCATCGACTTCGACGATCTGAACTTCGACGCCCGCCCCTACCGCAGCGGGTCCGCCGGCTACGCCCAGTCCAAGCTCGCGAACCTGCTTTTCACCCTCGAGCTGCAGCGCCGCCTCGAGGGGAGCGGCGGGGCTGTGATCGCAACGGCAGCCCACCCGGGCATGGCCGCGACCAACCTCAACTCCAGCTCCAGTAGCGCACTGCTCAAGGTGGTCGGGGCCGTCGCGGTTCGCCTGTTTGCCCAGAGCGCTGCGGCCGGGGCCGGGCCGACCCTGTTCGCCGCGACCGCCGAGATCCCCGGCGGCAGCTATGCCGGCCCGAGCCGCCGCCGCGGAATGGCCGGGCCGCCCACTCTGGTGGGCCGCTCGGCTGCCGCCCGTGACGTCGGCGACGCCGCCCGGCTCTGGACGGTGTCGGAGGACCTCACCGGCATCCGTTACCCGTTGCCGAGCGCAGCAGCACAGCTCGAAGCCGGCCCGCTTGAGACAGCACCGCTTCAAACAGCACCGCTTGAGACAGCACAGGGAGGTAAGTGAAATGACCAGGAACACGGATGGGGCCAGTCACCAGACCGCGCGACCGGCCACACTGACCAGATCAGAAGCCCCGACCATGCGGGCGATAGTGCAGCACGCCTACGGCACCGCCGACGTGCTGCACCTCGAGCGCATCGAGCGGCCGGCCATCAAGCCCGACGAGGTGCTGATCCGGGTGCGGGCGGCCGGCGTCAACCACGCCGACTGGGTCTACACGAGCGGTCGGCCGTTGCTCGCCCGTCTGGCGTTCGGGCTGCGGAAGCCGAAGCAGCCCGTTCGCGGGCGGGACGTAGCGGGCGTGGTCGAGGCGGTCGGCGAGGGCGTGACCCGGTTCCGGCCGAATGATGCGGTGTTCGGCGAGGTCGACGGGGGCAGCTTCGCCGAGTACACGGTGGCCCGTCAGGATCTGCTGGCCCTCAAGCCGGTCGGCCTCACCTTTGAGCAGGCCGCGGTCGTGCCGGTGTCGGCGCGTACCGCGCTGCAGGGCCTGCGCGACACCGGCAAACTGCGGCCCGGGCAGAGTGTGCTGATCAACGGAGCGTCCGGCGGGGTGGGCACCTTCGCCGTGCAGATCGCCAGGGCGCTCGGCGCCGAGGTCACCGGCGTCTGCAGCCGCCGCAACGTGGAACTGGTGCGCTCCCTCGGCGCCGACCAGGTGATCGACTACACCTACGAGGACTTCACCCGCAGCGGGCGCCGCTACGACCTGATCTTCGACTCGATCGGCAACCATTCGATCAACAGCCTCCGCCGCGCCCTCACCCCGACCGGCACGCTCGTTCTCTCCAGCGGCACCGGCGGCCGGGTGCTCGGGCCGATGGGTCGCATAATCCGGGCCCGTCTGCTGTCACTGGTCGTCGGCCAGACCCTGACCACCGGCATGCTCGCCCGAAGCACGGAGACTCTCGACGAGCTGCGTGCGCTCTTCGATTCCGGGGCGGTGACGCCGGTGATCGAGCGAACGTACCCGCTGAGTGAAACAGCGGATGCCGTCCGCCACTTCGCCGAGGAACACGCCCGGGCGAAGATCGCGATCACGGTTTCCGCCGCCGAGTAGCCGGGGTTTGTCCGAGTAACTCGTGACCAGTAGCCGCGATCCCTTGGGCATTGCAACCTGCGACAATCCTCGACATGGATATCTACTCAGTGGTCCGGATCTTCTTGATTCTCGCCATGCTGTTCGGGGCCGGCCTGGCGCTGTTCTGGATCATCAGGATTGCGGTGGCCCGAGGAATGCGTGATCACTACAACTGGGTTGCGCGGAACCACCCAACCTCGGGTTTGGCAGACTGAACCACATGGTTCGGATAGTCAGGAACACCACGAAGGTCGCGGTCATCACGGCTGCGACGGTGGTGGTACTGCTGCTGGGTCTCCAGGCAGAATCCTTGGTCACCACGAGCGGCGCCATCGTCACGCCTATTCTGATGACCGCCGCAATCGTGTTCATGGCACGCACGTTCCGAGGCGACGACGAACCGGTGGCACCTCCCCGCCCGTGGTGGCGGGCCACAGCGAAGCCGACCTCCGGTTTCGTGGTGAGCGCGCTCCTGATCTCTGCCGTGATTCGCCCCTTCCCCTCCGCGTGGACCGGTGACGGGTCAACCATTTGGGGCTTGGGTGGGGTGCTGTATTTCCTGACTGCGTTGTGGTTCTTCATAAGTGCGATCAGGCAGTCGGGTTCTTCGTCGACACCGGAGGACCCCTGACGGCTTAAGCGACGGCCCGAATTCATCGCCCGCGCCGGGCGCGCTTCCGGCGGCGATGCCGGCCACCGCCACTCAACCAGAGGCTGAATCGCCGCGGGTCAGCTTCTCCAGCGCCACCTCGCCCACGATCGGGATGCCGTAGTCCCGGGCCTTCCGCGCCTTGCCGGAGAGCGAGTCGGGGTCGGCGGCAACGACGAGTTTGACCTTCTTCGTCACGGCCCGCCACGGGGTGAAGCCGCGGGCGACGAGTTCGCCCTCCCACACGTCGCGTGAGCGGGTCATATCTCCGGTCAGCACGACCAGGTCCCCGGGCCGCAGCGCGAACGCCTGTGCCGGGTCGACCACGGCCAGCGATTCCGGCGCCAACGGCGTCGGCGCGTCGAGTGCGGCCGAGACCACCTCGAGGGACAGCTCGAGCAGGTTACCGACGTCGACCAGGTCGGCCATCTCATCCGTCGTCAGGATGCCGTCTTCCCAGGCGATGCGGGTCAGCCCGGCGAAGTACTCGAGGTGCAGCGCCTCGCAGCTGTGCCGGCTGATGCCCAGCTCGTCGGCCAGCTGCACCAGGGCCTCGACCTCGTGCGCGGAGAGGTGCCGGTCGAGCAGGCAGCGGTCGAGCAGCGCCAGGTAGTCGATGTACTCGGCCGGGCCGGCCACGTCGGGCAGGTGGTGCGTCATGCGGGCCAGGAATGACGCCGCCGTCATCGGGTGCGCGGAATCCGGCCGCGGGTACCAGGCAATCTCCTGAGCCACCATTCCCGGCCACTTGTAGGCGACGGCCGCGCCAATGTCTTCAGACCAGAACGCCGGGTCGTTCGCCGACTCCACGTAGGCGCCGAGCAGCCGCGCGGTGGCGGCCGCGTCGACGGATGCCCGGTGTGCGCCGTCGAGCTCGATGTCGTAGGCCGCGCAGCAGTCGGCGAGCGAGCGGCCCGTGCCGGGGAGGAAGTCGCGCGCCAACTGCATCGTGCAGAGCGTGACCAGGTTCGCGTTGGTCCAGTGCCCGGCCCGCTGGAGTTCGGCGATCAGGAAGCGGCTGTCGAAGCTCGCGTTGTGCGCCACCACCACGCGCCCGGCCAACAGCTCGACGAGCCTCGGGGCGATCTGGTCGAAGGTGGGGGCGTTCATCACATCCGCGGCCCGGATGCGGTGAATGTCCTGGCGGCCGAGGTCCCGGCCCGGGTTCACCAGGGTGTCCCAGTGCCCTTCGATTCGGCCGAGCTCGTCCACGTGCACGATGGCCACCTCGATGACCCGGTCGTTTCCGGTCGGGAAGAGGCCCGTGGTCTCGAAGTCGATCACGGCGAAACCGGGTCCGGACATGGGGGCTCCTCAGAAGTGGACGGAAGGAAGAAGGTTAGCGTGACCGCTGTGACCGGGCGAACCGCGCTCGCTCGGCCATATTTTGCCTTAGCCGCTCGATTGCCGGCGGGGCCGGGCACCTCTCCCCCGTCGTTGGTGCCCGAGTTGTCATGGATCCCCGCTCCGCCGAGTTCAACCTACCGCGGCCGCTTCGCGAGCGGATTCCCGTGCGTATGATGCCGGCAAGGCGTTGCCCGCCGGCTCCCGCCGGTGCCAGTCGAGAGGAACTGCCGTGACCTATAACTTCGAAGTGTCCGCGATCGTGCCGGCGAGCCCCGAGCAGGTCTACGAGACCTGGCTCAGCAGTTCCGGGCACACCGCGATGACCGGTGCGGACGCGAGTGTGGACCCCCGCGTCGGCGGCAACTATGACGCCTGGGACGGCTATATCACCGGGCGCACGATCGCCCTCGACCCCGGGCGGCGCATCGTGCAGAGCTGGCGCACGGCCGATTTCACCGAGGAAGACCTCGACTCCGAGATTGACGTGCTGTTCGAGGCCGTCGACGAGGGCACCCGCGTCACGATCAACCACAGCGACGTGCCCGCCCTGCAGCGCGGGTATGAGGAGGGCGGCTGGGAAGACAGCTACTTCGTGCCGATGCGGGAGTACTTCGCGGCGTCGTAGACCGACCGCGGCATGGCCTCGGCGTTCGCGGCTGTGGCCGGGGAGGGGGCGTAGGCATCCGTGAACAGGTCTTCTTCGTGACTTCACTGAGATCCACGCTCGATCCACGCGCGATCCACGCGCGTGCCCTGAAGAGCGTGCGGAACCAGAATGCGCCACCCAGACATACCCCAGGGGCGTATAGCATGGGTATCAACGGATCCGGGCCAGGGTCTGGGACCCGGTTGCGTTCTCGCTGCTCGGTGAGCACCTGAGTCATTGCGTCGCGGGACGCCCACTCCTGGGTTACAACGAATCACTAGGGAGGCTCCGATGAGCCAACACGATCACACCAGCGCAACCTCGCACGCAGCGCCGGTCAATCCAGGCTCGCACCATGAGCCGGCTGGCGGCGGCGCCATGATGACGCACGGCTCGAGTGACCAGCACGACGGACACCCGGGCGGTGGCGGTCACGCCGGTCACGCAGGTCACGGCGGTCACGCCGGTCATGGCGATCATGTGGCCCGGTTCCGGCGGCTGTTCTGGATCATGCTGGTCCTGGCGGTTCCCGTGGTGTGGTTCTCGCCGATGTTCGCGATGCTGCTCGGCTACTCACTGCCGGATGCTGCATGGGTGCTGTGGGTCTCCCCCGTGCTGGGGAGCGTCGTCTATGTCTGGGGTGGTGCACCGTTCCTCACTGGGGCGGTGAGCGAACTGCGCAGCAGACAGCCGGGAATGATGTTGCTGATCGGACTCGCAATCACGGTCGCGTTCGTGGCGTCGTGGGGTGCCAGCCTCGGACTCCTCGATCACGGGCTGGACTTCTGGTGGGAGCTCGCCCTGCTGACCGTGATCATGCTGCTCGGCCACTGGGTCGAGATGCGCTCACTGGCGCAGACGACCTCGGCGCTGGATTCTCTCGCCGCGCTCCTCCCCGACGAAGCCGAACGGGTCGACGGAGACGAGACGGTCACCGTCTCCCCCAGCGAGTTGCAGGTCGGCGACGTCGTCGTCGTCCGGCCCGGCGGCCGGGTCCCCGCAGACGGTCGCGTGTCTCAAGGCTCGGCCAGCATGGATGAGTCCATGATCACCGGCGAATCCCGCCCGGTCCGCCGCAGCGAGGGCGACCATGTCGTCGCCGGAACGGTCGCGACGGACTCCGGAGTGCGGGTCGAGATCACGGCGGTCGGCGATGACACGGCGTTGGCCGGCATCCAGAAGCTGGTGGCCGATGCTCAGAATTCGACGTCGCGGGCGCAGCGCCTCGCCGATCGTGCCGCGGGCTACCTGTTCTGGTTCGCACTCGGCTCCGGTGTGATCACCGCCATCGTGTGGACCGCGATCGGGATGCCGGATGCCGCCGTGGTGCGCACGATCACGGTGCTGGTCATCGCCTGCCCGCACGCTCTCGGACTGGCGATCCCCCTGGTGGTGTCGATCTCCACCGAACGGGCCGCGAAGGCCGGTGTGCTCGTGAAGGACAGACTGGCGCTGGAGAGCATGCGCACGGTCGACACCGTCATCTTCGACAAGACCGGCACCCTCACCAAGGGAACCCCCGCCGTGACCGCCGTCGAACCCGTCGACGGGTTCGACGCCGACGAACTCCTCGGGTTGGCGGCCGCGGCCGAGTCGGACTCTGAGCATCCGCTGGCCCGAGCCATCGTCGCGGCCGCCAAGGAGCGCGACCTGACCGTGCCCGGCTCCGTCGACTTCGAGTCGTCCCCGGCCGTCGGGGTCCGCGCCCGCGTGGCGGAGCGCACTATCCAGGTCGGCGGTCCGTACTTGCTCGAGCAGGAGTCCGGCTCCGAACTCCCCATCGCCGACGAATGGCGTGAGCAGGGTGCCATCATCCTGCACGTGCTCGTCGACGGGAAGGTCGCGGGTGCCCTGCGGCTGGCGGACGAGATTCGCCTCGAGTCGCACGCCGCGATCGCCGCGCTCCACGACCGCAACGTGCAGGTGGTGATGATCACCGGCGACGCCGAAGCGGTCGCCGCATCCGTCGCCGGAGAACTCGGCATCGACCGGTACTTCGCCGGAGTGCGACCGGCCGACAAGGCCTCGAAAGTCAAGGCGCTGCAGGGCGAAGGCCGCAAGGTCGCGATGGTCGGCGACGGCGTCAACGACGCTCCCGCTCTCGCGCAAGCCGATGTCGGCATCGCGATCGGCGCCGGCACGGATGTTGCGATCGCCTCCGCCGGCGTGATCCTCGCCAGCGATGACCCCCGCTCTGTGGTGTCCGTGATCGAGTTGTCCCGGGCCTCCTACCGGAAGATGCGCCAGAACCTGTGGTGGGCCGCGGGGTACAACCTGCTCTCCGTTCCGCTCGCCGCCGGCATCCTCGCACCGATCGGGTTCGTGCTGCCGATGTCCGTCGGCGCGCTGCTGATGTCACTGTCCACGGTGGTCGTGGCGCTGAACGCCCAGCTACTGCGCCGGCTGGACCTGGACCCCGAGAAGGTGACCAGCCGGTAACGGGAGGTACGCCCCCGGCTGGCCCTGCCCGGCATCCCCTCAGTGTGTGAAGTGCGACTCCTGGAGCTCGTACACCGGGGTGTCCAGGCCCTCCATCCGGGCCTTGATCTGCAGCGCCAGGTAGTTGGAGTAGTGCCGGCTCTGGTGCAGGTTGCCGCCGTGGATCCAGAGCTGCTGCACATTGGTCGGCTTCCACATGTTGCGCAGCTCGCCCTCCCAGGGCCCCGGGTCCTTGGGCGTGTCCGAACCGTAGCCCCAGCACCGGCCGACCTGGTCGGCGACCTCGGGCGAGACCAGGTCGGCCAGCCAGCCGTTCATCGAGCCGTAGCCGGTGGCGTAGACGATCAGGTCGGCCTCCAGCGCCGTTCCGTCCTCGAGGACGACCGAGCCGCTCTCGATCCGGTCGATCTGACCTGACTTCACCTTGACCCGGCCGTCGATCAGCAGCTGGGACGCACCCACATCGATGTAGTAGCCGGAGCCGCGGCGCAGGTACTTCAGGAACAGGCCGGAGCCGTCGGTGCCGAAGTCCAGGTCGAATCCGACGTCCGTGAGCTTGGCGTAGAAGTCGGCGTCACGCCGGGCCATCTCCTCATAGATGGGGATCTGCGCAGCCGGCAGGATCCGGTACGGCAGGGAGGCGAACAACAGGTCGGCTTTCTCGGTGGTCACCCCGTTGGCCAGGGCACGCTCCGAGTAGAGATCACCCAGCGCCAGGTCCATCAGGGCGTCGCTGCGGGCGATGTGCGTGGACGACCGCTGTACCATCGTCACCTCCGCTCCCGTCTCCCAGAGGTCGGCACAGATGTCGTGGGCGGAGTTATTGGAGCCGATCACGACGGCCTTCTTGCCGGTCCAGTCCCCGCCGCCCTCGTGCTTAGACGAGTGGTGCTGTTGCCCGGCGAACGTTTCGGCCCCCTCGAAGACCGGGGTGTTCGGATACCCGGACACGCCCAGGGCGAAGACCAACTGCTTGGGCCGCAGGGTCACTTTCTGGCCCTCGCGCACGACCTCCACCACCCATTCCTGGTCGGCCTCGTCGAACGCGGCCTTGGTGCATTCCGTGCTCGACCAGTAGTTGAGTTCCATGATGCGGGTGTAGTGCTCCAGCCAGTCCCCGATCTTGTCCTTGGACGCGAAGACCGGCCAGTCCTCCGGGAACTTCAGGTACGGAAGGTGGTCGTACCAAACCGGATCGTGCAGGTGCAGGGATTTGTAGCGGTTGCGCCACGAATCGCCGGGGCGCGCATTCTTCTCGATCACGATCGTGGGCACGCCGAGCCGACGCATCCGTGCGGCCAGACCGATGCCGCCCTGGCCGCCGCCGACGATGACGCAGTACGGCTGCTCGTCGTAGCCGAGCGAGGCTTCCCGTGCATTCTTCTTCTCCAGCCAGGACAGCCGACCCTTCTGAATCTCGTGCGTCACGCCCTGCTCACGGTTGGCGCCCTTCTTCTCTTCGAAGCCCTTGAGTTCCTGCATGGTGGTGAGCAGGGTCCAGCATTTGCCGTGCCGTAGCCGGAGGTGCGCATACCCGCGGGCCTGCCCGGTCTCGAAGTTCACCCAGGCCTCGGCGGCGACGGCGTCACCGGTGGCGTCTTCGGCGCGCACCCAGCCGGCGGGCTGCACGTGCTCCAGCTGAGCCTCCAGCATCCTTCGGATGTCGTGCTTGCCCTCGAAGGTCTTGAGATTCCAGGTGAAGGTCACGAAGTCGCGCCAGTAGCTGTCCTCCTCGAAGAGGGCCAGGGCAGCGTCGATGTCGCGGGCCTGCAGGGCGGCATCCAGGCCCGCGAGCCAACGGTCGACGACCTCATTCGGTGATTCAGGCTGTGATGATTCAGGCATATTCACTCCCTTGTGTGCGCTGAGTGAGATCTGCCGGATGCGCGTACTAGGGTTTCCCCAAACGATTCGGGCGTGATCTCACGCTCAAGTAGAAACCCGCGGGGGTTACAACGGCGTTACACCCACTGCGACTGCCTTTGTTCGGGTCGACCCAGGGAGTGCACAGATGCCTCACCGAGAGCAGGGAACCGGCGGCAGCCGTGCGCTCGCGGCGCCGTCCGACCTGCGGTTCTCCTCACCCAGCGAGTACGCGGCCCTGCTCCGGCGGGCCCACGACCTGGCGCTCTCCGGTGCAGCGCAGCCGAACGTCAGCCCGAGCATCTGGGCGTCCTGGCAGCGAGCCCTGGCCTGTGGGATCGACCCGGACACACATCTGCCTCGGCACCTTCACGAGGTGTCCGACGTCGTCTCGCTGCGTCGTGAGCATCCCCTCGCGGCGGTGATGCCCGCGCTCACCGAGCTGCTCGCCGATGAGAACGCCTCCGGGCGGCACCTGCTGGTGCTGACCAATGCGCAGGGCGAGATCCTGTGGCGGGTGGGTAGCCCGGCCGTGTTGACGCAGGCCGACGGGCTGGAGTTCATGGAGGGCGCGGACTGGTCCGAGTACGGGATCGGTACCAATGCAATCAGCGAGGTCCTGGTCAGCGGGCGTGCCGCGCAGCTCTTTTCGGCCGAACATCTGGTGCGCACCCACCACGATTGGGCCTGTACAGCGTCCCCCATCCGCGACCCACGCACAGGGGCGCTTCTGGGAGTGCTGAACGTGTCCGGGCCGCTCGACACGGTCACGGTCGACAGCATGCGCATGGTCAAGACCGGCGTGCGGCTGGCCGAGGAACTGTTGAAGGCCCGCCCGGCCAGCTCGGCGAGCCCGGTTCCAGCCCGGCACGGCGCCCTGCCCGAGAGCACGGCAAGCATCGCGGCCAACCCTCCTCAGACCGGCCTGGCGCTTGAGTTCCTGGGCGACAGGCCGGCGGCGGTGTTCCCCGACGGACTGCGGGTGCCGTTGTCGCTCCGGCGAGCGGAGATCCTGGCCCTGCTGGATTCGCGCAGCCGCGGGTGGAGCGCCGAGGAGTTGGCATACGAGGTGCACGGAGAAACCGGTGCCGCGTCGACGATCCGAATCGAAATGCACCGAATCCGGGCGGCCGCGCCGGGCCTGGTGGAGTCCAATCCGTACCGGCTGGCGGATGGCGTGCGCGGAACCTCCGACGTCAGTCGGGTGTTGCGCGCGCTCCGCACCGGGCAGCTGGCGGAGGCGCTGAATGCCTACTCCGCCCCACTGCTCAGCCGCTCGGCAGCGTTCGCGATCGAGTCGCTGCGGGTGGAGCTGAGTGACGCCGTCGGGACCGCGATCCGGGCGAGCGGCAGCGCCGAGTTGATCCAGCGCTGGTGCGCCACCGACATGGGGTCCACCGACGAGCGGGCCGTGCACGTACTGGGACGGCTGCTCGGCCCGCAGGATGCCGGTTACCTCTCCTTCCGGGCGCGCTCGGAGCGACTGGACCGGGAGTTCGGGCTGTAGCGGGGTGACAGCCTCGATCCCGCCACCTCAAGCCTGGTTCGACGCCAGACGCCCGCACGACGAGCTCGCGACCTCGTGCCGGTTGACCTCGTGCCGATTGACTTCCGGAAAATACACCTTCATTTTCGGGACGGGGGTGCCTTGTCCGCAACTCAGTCGGGCATCCCTCGAGTGAGGGGCCGGGGGCGCTCGTAGGATGACACCATGCTCGCACTCCTCGTCACCACCCCCGGAGGGCCCGACGTCCTCACCCTGTCCACCGTCGCCGATCTGCCCGTCGGGCCCCGGGACATCCGCTTTCGGGTGGCCGCGGCCGGCGTGAACCGGGCGGATGTCGCGCAACGCCTGGGCGCGTACCCGTCACCGGCGGGCGCCCCGCAGTGGCCCGGGCTGGAGGTGTCCGGGGTGGTCACCGAGCTCGGCGCCGAGACCACGCTGTTCGCGCTCGGCGACCGGGTGTGCGCGCTGCTGCCGGGCGGCGGTTACGCCACCGAGGCCGTGGTGCACGAGGAGCTGGCGCTCCCGGTGCCGGACTCGATCGACCTTGTCGACGCGGCCGGGCTGCCCGAGGCGCTGGCCACGGTGTGGTCGAACGTGTTCATGAGCGCGGGCCTGGCCGCCGGCGAGACCCTGCTCGTGCACGGCGGCGCGAGCGGAATCGGCACCGCGGCCATCCAGCTGGGCCGCCTGGCCGGCGCCCGGGTGGCCGTGACGGCCGGGTCGGCGGAGAAACTTGCGGCGTGCGCGGAACTGGGCGCGGAGATTCTGATCAACTACCGCACGCAGGACTTCGAGGCCGAGATCGTGGCCGCCACCGGCGGGCACGGCGCCGACGTGATCCTCGACATCATCGGCGGCTCCTACGCGGCCCGCAACGTGGCCGCGCTCGCGGTCGGCGGGCGCATCATGGTGATCGCCAACCAGAGCGGCGAGGACACGGTCTTCAACCCGTTCCACCTGATGCAGAAACGTGGTCGTTACTGGGGCACGACCCTCCGCGCCCGCCCATTCGTGGAGAAGGCCGCGATCATCCGGGCCCTCAAAACGGATGTCTGGCCCTGGCTCGAATCCGGAGCGTTCCGCCCGGTGATCGACAGCCGGTTCTCGTTCGCGGAGGCCGCGGACGCGCATCGACGGATGGAGGCGTCGGGGCACGTGGGGAAGATTCTGCTGGTGCCGTGAGGCGGTGGTTGCGCTTGTCGAAACCAGCGCGGCTGGGCGGCGAGGTCTCGGGACAGGGTCTCGGGACCGGGACTCGACAAGCTCGACCACCGGCGGCTCGGCCTGGGGTCGGGCCTGGTTCACACCGTTTTCGGGCTATGAACTACGCCACCGTGTCACTTCCCCTCGTTATGTTCACCGTGGTTGTTGTCGCGGCAGTCATCACCCTTACCCTGGTCTCGACCCGACCCTACGGGCACCGTCCACACCTCGCCGTTGAGCGTCACGACAAGTGCCGTGTCCTCACTGAAAACGACCGACGTCGGCAGGTTCAGGGCATCGGCCACGACGGAAAACACGCCGTCGGCGTTCACTCGCAGCAACTCACCGCTATTGGGCAGGGCCGGGGAACCTGCCGGCACCTGGCCCGGTGAATCGCCCTGGGACAGGGCATATACCGTTCCGCATTTGCTGACCGCGACGTCCACGATCAGGCTATAGCCGGACGCAACGTCCGTCGCCACCGGATTCTTCGCGCTGAACGAGACCACCTTGCCCGTTGCCGGAAGGTGTGGCACGGGGCCGGCCTCCGCCATGTAGATCGTCTTTCCTGACACGGCCAGACCCGTGGGAACAATGTTCTCAAACGCGATCAGCTCGGTCACCGTCCCGTCGAGCTTCACGCTGAGCATCCGGTTGTGGTGTCCGTCGGTCACCAGGAAGCCGCCGCGAAACGGCTGGAACGCAAACTGCACTCCGCTCGCGAGAAAAAAGTCAGTAGCCGGCGGATGCGCGCGGGAGAACGCGCCGAGGTCGGCGATCACCGTGAAGGTCGTGGGGCTGTCGATCCGATAGATGCCATCGACGTTGGTGCCGCCGACCTCGGGACCCACCACGGAGACCAGGACGTACGCGGTGTTGCCGATGAAGGCCACATCGATCGGGCCTGCGATGCCGATCACGGTCTTCGGCAGGCCGCTGGCGAATGTTGATGTGGCACCCGTCTTCGGATCTATCCGAGTCACGGTTCCGAGCACGTTTTCCGTCACGTAGAGCGCCCCGTCGGGGCCGATCGTGCCACCGGTCGTTCCCTGAAGACCCGAGACGAGGAGTGTGGCCGATGCGCCCTGGTGCGTCGTGGTCGCTCCAGCCACCGTCGGCGACAGAACTGATGGAATCACGAGCGCCGCGAGGAGCGCGGCCAGGGTGATTGTTCGTTTGGCAAACACAATGTTCCCTTCATTGAGAGGGTGCGCGGCCGGGTTCTCACGGCGCCGCATCGCTGCGTGACCGCCGATTCACCGTATTCCCGCTCGAAGGGTCACAGAGTTATGAAAGCAATTGCCTGAGTATTCCTCAGACATTGTCGTCCGCGCTCACGCCCGGGTCAAGGCCCGGACCAGCCCCGACAACGCGACAGTTTCGAGGTCTCGGGTTCGCCCGGAGCGGTTCTACCCTCGCGGATCAGGCTCCCTGTGATCCGAGTAGGCCGACCGGAATGGCTCGCAGCTGACCCTCCGGGCTAGATGTCGAAGTCCTCCGGCACCGGGCTCCCCGACCGCTCGAACTCGCGAACGGTGCGCCGCTCGGACTGGCGAACCGTGTCGTGCACCGACTCGTCGGTGTAGGTCGATGTGACGAGGATCGGCATGTGGTCGGAGGTACGCTGCGGCAGCGTCTCGACGTTGTCGATGGTCAGGCCGGTCGACGTGGCGAGATCGAAGTGCCCCCTGAAAAACTTATAGCGCGTGTAGGTGCGGGAGTCGCTCAGGGTGAGGTCATAGCCGGACTTGTTGATCTTGTTTCCGAGGTTGCGCTTGAAGATCGGGTAGTTGTAGTCGCCGACCATCAGGGTGGGCAGCCCCGGCCCGAGCAGGTTGAGTTCCTCGTGCGCGGTGCGGATCTGGTTGCGGCGCAGGGAGTTCATCGCGGTGAGCGGCGCGGCGTGGAACGAGGCGACGACGAGCTCGCGGTCTTCGACCCGGTCAATCAGCCGGGTGCCGATCAGGCGCTCGTGCGCCGGCGCCAACACCAGATCGTGCAACGACTTCTTCAACGCGAATGCCTGCGTCTTGACCGCCTCGAACCGATCCTTGCGATAGTAGACCGCGAGGCCGAGCCGGTTGGTGAGGGTGGAGTCGGCCAGGTGCAACAGTCCGATCTCGCGGGGAAGCTCGAGTGTGTCGCACTCCTGGAGGCACATGACGTCGGGCTCGTACTGTTGGTCCAGGGCGACGAGTTCACCGCTGGCACGGTTCTTGCGGAGGTTGTAGCTGATGACCCGCACGGCAGACCTGTTTCCGACTCGATGGATGGGCTTCCAGCCTACGTTTCCTCGCCGGAGAACTTGCAATCGAATATCGGCAGGCGGGTACCGGCCCGTCTCCCCGGTGTCCTGGCCCGTAACCTCCCAGCCGGTCAGCGTTCCGGGATCCACGCCGGGGCGCTCACGCCCGCACCGGTGAGGTTGTCGCAGTGCACAAACTGGGTGCCGATCCGGGTGAGCGGGCAACTCCCGGCATGCTGACCGCGGCGCCGATCCGGCGCACTCCGGACACCCCGACGACGACGCCGCGACACTGTTGTCCAGTGCGTTGTTGCCCAGTGCGTTGTTGCCCAGTGCGTTGGCACGCACACTGCCACGCGCCCTGCCAGGCGCCCTGCCAGGCGCACGGATGCGGCGACGGCGGGCCGGGCGCCGTTCCGGCGCCGGGCGGGCCGGGCTCACGTCGCCGGCCCCAACTGGGCGCGGAGGCTGAACTCATCCAGTCGACGGCCGATGACGGCGCCGACCGGCCAGGGCGCCGCGATCGCGATCAGGTCGTCGACATATTCGGCCACGGTGCGGCTGGAGCAGCAGGGGCACCAGCCCTTGGCGTCGAAGCAGGCCGACAAAGCACTCTCGTAGTCGGCCCGGCTGAAGTCGGCGATCTCGCGCACCGCGGCCGTGGTGGTCGACCCGTCGGAGCTCATCCCTGTGAACGATCGGCCGCAGCCGCACCGGCCATTCGGGTTTCGCAGGCTCGTCGGGCAGGGATCGATCACCCAGACCAGTTCGCCGTTGATGCAGTCGGTGAAGTCCCGTGCCCGCGCGCCCTGAGTCGCCCGGGTGGCCACAAGTACCTTCATTGTCTTCTCCTTGTTCTCGGCACGAGCGTCAGTGAGTATCGATGAGTAGCTGATCGGGACGATAACAGCAGCCACCGACAATGCGTCGGAACGAAAAACTCGCCCTGCATAGACTCGACTGCACGGGCGAGCAACGCCGGGGAACGCGAGGGTGGACCAGATGGCATTGAGCGAGATCGTAATGGTGCGACACGGGCAGACCCAGTGGAGCATTTCCGGCAAGCACACCGGGCGCACCGACATCCCGCTGACCGACCTCGGCCGGCAGCAGGCGGATGCCCTCGGCGAGATGCTGCAGGGCTATGATTTCTCCCTGGTGCTGGCGAGTCCGTTGACGCGCGCCTGGGAGACCATGGAACGGGCCGGATGCGCCGGTCAAGGAATGCCGGACGAGAACATTCTCGAGTGGGACTATGGCGTGTTCGAGGGGCGCACGACGGCCGAAATCCGCGCGTCGGACCCCGGCTGGTCGGTCTGGACCTCCCCCATCGACGGCGGGGAGACCGTCGACGAGGTCGGGGTTCGGGCCGACCTCGCCATCGACCGCTGCCTGGCCGCGCCCGGACCGGTCGTCGTCTTCGCACACGGGCATTTCCTGCGGATCATGACGGCCCGCTGGATGGGCCTGCCGGCATCCGCGGGTCGGCGCCTGAGCCTCGGCACGGCGACCGTCTCCACCCTCGGCTGGGAGCGGGAGACCCGGGTGCTGCAGAGGTGGAACGACGCCTGCCACCTCAACTCGATGGACCCGGTGGTCTGACCCGGCAAGCAACCGAGGCGGACCGGTCAAGCCCGGCGGCCGAAACCGGATGCCCGTCGGCCAGCGGTGTCGATCACGCCCGGCGGCGGTTGCGGCGCACGGTCGGCGGCGCGCCCGCGCTGGGCCGACCGTCGAGGAAACCGAGCACCTCCTGCACGAAACCGGGCGCCGCCTGGGTGCCGGCATGTCCCCTGCCCGGATAGAGAATGAGTCTGCCGTGCGGGATCCGCGCCGCAGTTTCGGTGAAGAGTTCCGGAGTGTAGAAGGCGTCCCGGTCGCCGCCGATCACGAGCGCCGGCGCGGTGATCTCCTGCAGGCGTCCGCGCAGATCGAGGCCGTCCTCGGCGTGGATCGTGGCGAGGAGGTCGGCCGTCGTGCGGCGGAAGACGGCGCGGCCGACCAGCCAGCCGAGCGCGGCGAAGACCCACCGGGTTGCCGGGGTGGCACCGAGCAGGCCGAAAAGTCGGGCGGCCGCGCGCCGGGGTCGATCCGCCCGCAACTCTTCCGCCACGCGCTGCTGAGTCGGCGCGCCGCGTGGCCCCAACCGGTAAGCGGCCGACACGATCACAAGCCGACGCACGACATCCGGGTGGTCGGCCGCAAGCTGCAGCGCCACGCTGCCGCCCGTCGAGAAGGCCAGCACGTCAACGGGGCCGGCAAACCGGCTGGTCAGGGCCCGGGCATAGTCGCCGGCCAGGCCCGCCATGGTCGCATCGAGGTCGAGACCCGGCCGCCGGGTGATCCACCAGACGCGGCGGAACCGAGCGAACGGCCCGAGCTGGTGCACCAGGGCCCGCCGCTGGGCGCCGAAGGGTGCCACATGGTTCGAGCTGATCCCGGGGAGCACGACCAGCGGAGGTCCGTCCCCGAAAGTGAGGAAGGGCATCCCGCCGGTCATGGTCCCGTAAACGCGGGCGTTGTGGGACATCGGGACGACCATTCACTGGTGTGAGTGTTCCGGATGCCGCGGCCCGGCTCCGGCTGAGCGTGTTGCCGAGGATACCCCCTAGGGTTCGGAGACCGCCAGGCGCAGCAAGGTCCGCGTGCCGCACTCGACCGAGTAGGCGGCTGCGTTGCGGAGAAAACACGTTCCCCGCGACCACGAGGGTGCGATCTCCGAGACTCAGCGGCGTTTGGGCGCTCGCGGGGCTTGCGTGGGCGGATGATGCTGGCGGCAGGCGGGCGGATGCCCCACAATCGAAGCAATGCAACGCACCGCTGCCGAGGGGGTCCCCGATGTACCAGACCGTGCAATCCGCCGATGGAACCACGATCTCGTTTGAGAAGACGGGAACGGGGCCGGCCCTGATCATCGTTGGCGGGGCCTTCAACACCCGGATGTCGCCCGGCGCGCTCGTTCCGCTGCTCGCCGCGCACTTCACCGTGCACGTGTATGACCGTCGCGGCCGAGTCGACAGCGCCGACACGCAGCCTTATGCCATCGCCCGCGAGATCGAGGATCTCGCGGCGCTCATCGCCGCGGCCGGCGGGTCCGCGATGGTTTACGGGCACTCCTCCGGTGCCGTGCTCACGCTCGAGGCCGCCGCCACCGGGTTACCGATCACGAAGGTCGTCGCCTACGAACCGCCGTTCACCGCCGAGGAGAACGGGCGTGGATCCCTCGGCTGGCGCGAGGACGTGCTGGCCGCGCTGGATGCCGACGACCGCGACAAGGCCGCCACGCTCTTCCTGGTGGGCATCGGCGCCGATCCCGAGGGCGTGACCGCCATGACCCGGCAGCCCTGGTGGCCGGGCATGCTCGCCGTGGCGCATACGCTCCGCTACGACCTCGCGCTGGTCGGGGACGGGATGGTCGACGCCGACGAGCTCGGGAAGATCGCGGTCCCGACCCTGCTCATCGACGGTGCCGAGAGTCCGGCGTGGGCGGGCACCGCGGCATCCGTTGCAGTGGCGGCGATCCCCGGCGCCCGGCGGCTCACCCTCGACGCGCAGGACCACAACGTCGACCCGGCCGCGCTCGCGCCGCTACTCATCGGGTTCTTCAGCTAGCCCCGCCGCGCCCCGCAGCGCGGCTGAGTTACGCACAAAGCACCTTCGCGGCGCCCCCCAACGTGCGTTCTCCGGAACTCAGGCACGGGAGCGCAGGGCGGGGCTTAGCGGCGGGGGTGGCGCGTGCCCGCCCATCCGCGCGCGCGAAGGCGGCGCTCGATGCGCGCCACGAGCTCGGCCGGGTTGCGAAGGTCGTCGTCGGTGAACTGCAACATCTGCCAGTCGTTGTCCTCCACACTCTGCACGCGACGGATGTCCCGGCGCCACTGAGCCCGATCGGTGCGGTGGTGGTCCCCCTGGTACTCGAGCACGAGCCTGAACTCGGGGTAGACCAGGTCGCCGCGGGCCAGGAAACGCCCGTCGGAATCGAAAATGTTCACGTTGCACTCGGGTTCCGGCAGGCCCGCCAGCACGATGATCACCCGCAGCGCCGACTCACGCGGGGACTCCGCCCCGATCCGGAGCAGCGGGAGCGCCACCCGGGCGCGCACCAGACCGCGGCGGCTCGGGTAGCGGCCCAGGGCATCCGTCAGCTGCTGCACGGTCGCGAGCGGATGCGCCCGGTGCACGATGTGGTCGCCGACGGCCACCAGCTCAACGAGGCTGAGCGCCGACGCGAGGTCCAACCAGGTGCGCGCCGGCCCCGTGTGCCGGAGCCCGCCCCACGCCGCCAGCTCGGCGGGCGTGACCCGAAGTCGGTGGCCGACGACGCCCCTGGCGTCCATGGCGCGCGCCGGTACCGCGACACCGACGTGCAGCGGCGGCATCAGCTCGAGACGCCGCGGCAGCGGAAGTCGCATGAGTTGCGCGGCGGTGGCGTGCGTGAAGAAGGCGCCGGGCGGCATCCGCAGGGAGAGTGCACGGCAGAGCGCCTCGACGTCGTCATCGGCCGCCCCGGAAACGCGGATGCCCCAGAACGGCCTCTGCAGGTCGGGCCCGGCGAGGCGCGAGCGGCCGATGCCATCGGCCAGCGCCTCGCTGACCGCGAACGGGCGCCCGGCGAACTCGTCGGGGAGCGGGATGCGAGCTGCCATGCGCTCGAGGATGCCGCACTCACGCGATGCCCGCGCCAACTCTCCACAGGCGGGCACCACTCCGCCGTGGGCGGTCGGGCCAGAGCCACGGATGTCCCCCGCTGAGTCGCGGGGACTACACCCTCGCGCCGCGCGCGAAGGTGGTTTGTGCGCGACTCACGCCCGCGCACCAAGCTGGGCGGGCGGGTTAGCGCTCGACGAGGATGCCGTCCTCGTCGCAGTAGACCGTGCGGCCCGGAGTGAAGCTGACGCCATCGATCTCGACCACGGCATCCGCTGTCCCGAAGCCCCGCTTGGCGCTCTTGCGCGGGTTGCTGCCGAGCGCCTTGACCCCGAGGTCGAGGGCGCCGATCGCCACCCGGTCACGGATGGCGCCGTTGACGATGACGCCCGCCCAGCCGTTGGCGACCGCGCTTTCGGCGATCATGTCGCCCATCAACGCGGTGCGCAGTGAGCCGGCCCCGTCGACCACGAGCACGGCCCCGTCCCCCGGTGTGGCGAGAACGGACTTGACCAGGGCGTTGTCCTCGAAGCAGGAGACGGTGCGAATCGGGCCGCTGAACCGCGCACGTCCGCCCATCGACTGGAACTGGAGGGAGACGGACTGGAGGTCTTCCCCGTGCTCATCGTACAGATCGGCAGTGAGCTCGGTCATCGGTACCCCTCGGCTTCGTCGGACGTGCGGTGCCTCCAGCGTACGACTCCCGACGTCACCAGGATTCCGCGGACACTCCGGGGGGCGCATCGGATTGTCCTGCGACGCCCCTCGATCATTCCGTTCGGTCGAGGGTGCCGCCGCATCCGGCACTCTCCAACTCCTCGGCGAGCATCCCCTGCAGCGTGGCCAGGTCGGGGCAGGCATCCGGGTCGGCGATGAGTGTGACCACGAGACTCCCCGCGTAGGAGAGCACCGCGAATGACACCGTAACGTTGCCGGTCGCGGCGCTCAACGGCACGAGCGCGGTGACCGGACAGCCGTCGACCGCGAGCCGGTGTTCCGGCCCGCGCACGTTGCTCACGAAGGTGTGGATGAGTCGCTGCCGGTCGACGAACCATTGGAACAGGCCCACCCGCGCGAGGAGGCGGAAGAACGGTCCGAGCAGCGCCGTCGTCGCGCCCGGCGCCGACCGCTTTGCCGCCCGAGTGCCCTCGGCCACGAATCGTAGGCGGCGCGCTGGGTCGCCGGATCCGGGCACCCGAATGGGGATCACCCCGCTGCGGTTGCCGAGTTCCCCGTCCGTGGCGCCGCGCCGCTCGGAAAACGGCACCGAGACGATGAAGCGGTCCTCACGCTCGCCCCGCAGGGTGAGGAGGCGGTGCAGCGCGCCGCCGATCGCGGTGAGCACCACGTCGTTTATCGTGGCGTTCTGGGCTCGTCCTCTGGCACGTATCGCGTCCACCGGCACCGTGACGGTGGCGAAGCACCGGCGCGGGCCCGTCGGCACGTTCAGCGAGGTGCGCGGCAGGCGGGTCACGCGCACCGAACGCAACTCCACGGCCGCGGCGCGAATTCGGCGCAGCAGCGCAGGCATCCTCCGCACCGACTCGAGTCGCCGGGACCAGGCGTCGAAGGCCAGCCGGCGAACGGATGCCTGCGGCCGCGGAAACCCGGACGTGCTGGTCTCGAGAGCGGAGTCGGCACCCGCGCCGGGGTCCGGGTCAGCTACCGCGCCGGCACCGACGCCGTCCACGAGCCCGGCCAGCACAGCCAGACCGGCCACGCCGTCGGCGAGCACGTGGTGGAACACGAGGATCAGCGCCGCCTCGTGCTCCGCGACCCCGGTCACGAGGGCGGCCACCCACAGTGCGCGGTCCCGCGGCAACGGGGCTACCAGCATCGTCGCGGCCAGGTCGAGTACTGCCTGTTCTCCCCCTGGTCCCGGGCAGGAAATGACGTGCAGATGCCGGGTCGGGTCGAACGCGGGATCGTCGACCCAGATCGGCCGACCGCAGCCGAACGGCACCGGCACGAGCCGTTGCCTCAGCCGCGGCACCACGGGGAGGCGCGCGATGAGCACCGATACCGCACGCGCGGCATCAACGCGGGGCTGTTCATCGCGCCAGGCTGTCGTGTCGAGGAAGAGCACGGCCCCGACCTGGGTCGGCATCGTTCCGCGCTCGGTGGCCAGCGACATCAGGTCGTCCGCACTCACCCGGTCAATCGGAACCGACTTCACCATGCCTCGAACGTATACCCGCGATCGCGCCAGGGCCGAGAGCTGTCGGCGGTGAGTGAGCCTGACGACATCACGGGCGTGGTCTCGACAGGCTCGACCACCGCAGGCTCGACCACGACAGGCTCGACCACCGCTCGCTCGACCACCGCAGACTCGAGCACCGCAGACTCGACCACCGCTCGCTCGAGCACCGCAGGCTCGACCACCGCACGCTCGACCACCGCTCGCTCGAGCACCGCAGGCTCGACCCGCGGCGGACGGTCATCCCCGCGAGCGGGCGAACACGGTGCGCAGCGAGACCTTCTTCGAGTACTCGACCGAGCCGTACCGGAACAACTGCACGGCGAGCCGGAGCACGATCCCGCCGAGGATGAAGAGTTCCGCGATGACGATGCCTGCCTCGACGGGGCTCAGGGACCCCAGCCCGTTGCGGAGCATCGCCGTCACCGGTGCCGAATAGGGGAAGTACGTGAAGATCTGCACGATCGGCGCGCTGGGGTCCGAGACCACCAGCGACGCCGCATACAGGGGCACGAACACCAGGGCCATCATGATGCCGAAAACCTGGCTGGCCTCCTTGGCGGTGGGCATGATCGCCCCGGCCGCGACGAGTGTCCCCATGAACAGGGTGAACCCGCCGATCAGCAGCAGCGCGCCGACCACCATCTGACCGGGGTTCACGATGAGCTGGGAGAGGTCCACGTCGGGGAGGCTCAGCGCGGTGCGGAAGAACAGGTACCCGATCAGCACCGGCAGGATGAAGACGATCATCTGCACCAACCCGATGATGAACAGGGAGATGATCTTCCCCGTGATCAGTGTCGTCGGGTTCAGGGTGGTCAGGATCATCTCGGTGACCCGGTTCTCCTTCTCCTCCAGGGTGCTGGTGAGCATCTGGTTGCCCAGCATCACGATCACGACATAGAAGATCAGCAGGAAGAGGAGGGGCGCGAGGGCGCCGAGGACGCCGCCGGACTCCGCACCGTCCTTGTAAGTGATCGAATCCACCGGGAAGGAGCCCTTTGCCAGGGCGGTGAGGGTCTGGTCGTTGATCTCGGCCTGCGCGCTGGCGACCATCAGACCCGTGGCGATCGAGGAGTACTTGCCGTTGTCGAAGATGCCGAGGTCGGCGCCGTAGACCATCGTGGCCTCCGTCGCCGGCTGGGCCGGGTAGGCGAAGTAGGCCGCTGACTTGCCCGACTTCACGTCGGCGATCGCCTGCGCCCCGTCGCCCGCCACGGTGCCGCCGAACGCGGAGGCGATGGTCGGGTCGATGTGACCGGATGCGTCGCTGTAGGTGAACGTGAGGACCGCATCCTTCTGGGAGTCCACCATGCTCGCGGTTGAGTTGTTGGAGATGACGACGAGCGCGATCACAATGCCCAGGACCACCGGAACCAGCAGGGTCGTCAGCCAGAACTGCTTCTTCTTGAACGTGCGGGTGACCTCGAAGGAGATGACCGTGCCCAGATTGTGCCGAGCCATTGTTCTACTCCCCCGCGGCTGTGTCGGCGGTGTCGCCGGCGTTCTGGTCTCCGTACACCGCGACGAAGATGTCGTCGAGCGATGGGCGCCCGGCGGTGAACCCGCGAACGGTGACCCCGGCATCCATCAGCTCACGCAGGATGACGGCCTCGTCGACCGGGCCGCTCACCGTGAGTTCGGCGTAGCTGCTCCCCCGCCGGGTGACCGTGTAGTGGCGGGATGCCGGGATCTCGCCGGAGCACTGCAGCCGCACGACGGTTCCGCCGTACTGGTCCTGCACGGCCTCGACCGTGCCGTAGGCCTCCACCACGCCGTTTTTCAGGAGCACGACCCGGTCGCAGAGCCGCTCGACCTCCTCCATCTGGTGGGTGACCATGAGCACGGTGGCACCGGCGCGCTTCTGATCTTCGATGATGTCCATCAGCAGTTTGCGGTTGACCGGGTCGAAGCCCTTGGTGGGTTCGTCGAGGATGAGCAGCTCGGGGTCATTCATGATCGTGACGCCCAGCTGCACCTTCTGTTGCTGGCCGCCGGAGAGCTTGTCCAGACGCACCTTGGCCTTGTCGCCGAGCGCGACCCGTTCCAGGTACTCGCGCGACCAGTGGGCTGCGGCGGCCTTACTCAGTCCCTTGAGCCGGCCGAAGTAGGTCATCACGTCGATCACGGTCTCTTTTTTGTAGAGCCCGCGCTCCTCGGGGAGGTAACCGAGCGTGGCGCCGTCCTCCGGGGTGAAGGGGCGCCCGTTGATGTGCAGCACCCCGGCCGTGGCCTGGTAGATGCCCAGCAGCGCCCGGATCGTGGTGGTCTTGCCCGAGCCGTTCGAGCCGAGAAAACCGAAGGTCTCACCCCGGTTGATGTCGAAGGACAGATCACGGATGACCGTGGTGCGGCCGAAGTCCATCCGGAAGTTGCTGATCTGCACGAGCGGTTCGGCGCCGTGCCGGGGTGCCGCCACGGGCCGTTCCTGAGGGGCTGGCGTGTGCAGTGGTGCCAGCAGTGATGACGTCATGCCGAGAATCCCCCAATTTCGTTCCAGAAAAAGGCTACACCTGGGGCGCGGGCGGCGTGCGGCGGATGAAGAACGCCGCGGGAATCGCGAACAGCGAGATCACGGCGCCGCAGAGGAAGGCGGTGTGGATTCCCGCGGCGGTGGCCGCGACATCCGTGGCCCCGCCGGCGATCCGCGACGCGGCGACGGATGCCATCACGGTCACGAACAGCGCCGTGCCCGCCGCCCCGGCAAGCTGCTGCACGGTGCCGACCATGGCGCTGCCGTGCGAATAGAGCTCGGGGCGAACGGCGGCCAGGCCGGCGGTGAACAGCGGGGTGAAGAGCAGGGCGAGGCCGAGGCTCAGGCTGACGTGGGCGGCGAGCACCCAACCCGGGGCGGTGTCCGTGCCGAGCAGGGTCATCGACCAGAACACGGCGCTGACGATCACCGCGCCGGTCACGAGCAGGCGGGTCGGCCCGGAGCGGTCGTAGAGCCGCCCCACGGTGGGCGCGAGCAGTCCCATCACGAGCCCGCCCGGCAGGAGCAGCAGCCCGGTCGTGAGCGCGGGCAGGCCGAGCACGGTCTGCATGTAGATCGGCAGCAGAATGATGGTGCCGAACAGCGCCATCATGCTGATGGCCATCATCACGATCGCGAAGGTGAAGGTGCGCGAACGGAAGGTGCGCAGGTCGAGCAGGGCGCGGTCGCGCCTCTGCAGCGCGAGCTGGCGCAGGATGAACGTGGCCAGGCCGAGCGCGCCGACGGCGAGCGGGAGCCAACCAGAGACCGAGCCGATACCGCCGGAGGCCGCGCCGAGGTTGCTCAGCCCGTAGACGAGTCCGCCGAAGCCGAGCGCCGAGAGAATCACCGAGAACACGTCGATCGGGGTCTTGCGCGGGGTGGTCACATTCTTCATCAGGATGCCGCCGACGATGAGTGCGGTCAGCGCGACCGGGAGCACGAGAATGAACATCCAGCGCCAGTCGAGCACGCTGAGGATGGCGCCGGAGATGGTCGGCCCGATCGCCGGGGCGACCGAGATGACGATGGAGATGTTGCCCATCATTCGGCCGAGGTGGGCCGGCGGCACGAGCGTCATGACCGTGGTCAGCAGCAGCGGGAACATGATCGCCGTGCCGGTGGCCTGCACGACCCGGGCGGCCAGCAGCACCTCGAAGCCGGGCGCGGCGGCCGCGATCAGCGTGCCGGTGCTGAACAGGGTCATCGCGGCGATGAACACGGGCCTGGTGTTGAAGCGCTGCAGCAGGAACCCGGTGATCGGGATCACGACGGCCATGGTGAGCATGAATGCGCTGGTCAGCCACTGAGCGGCGCTGGCCGTGATGCGCAGGTCGCTCATCAGGCGCGGCAGGGCAACACCCATGATGGTCTCGTTGAGGATGACGACGAAGGTCGAGATCAGCAACAGGGTGATGACGAGGCGGTTGCGGGCGCCGAGGGCCTTCTCGGCGGCGGATGCGGCGGCCTCGTGCGCGGCGGCAGCCGTGCCCGTGCTGGTGGCCGCGGTTGCGGGATTCGTGTCGGTCGTGGCGGTTTCGGTCATGCGAAGGTCCCGTCGAGGTGTGCGGCAACGATGTGGTGCGACAAGCGTTGAAGGAGAAAGAACCGCGCCAATGCACGGCTACGCAGGGAGGTAACCGGTCGGGTGCCGGTTGCATTCCGCAGACGAAAAGATTTGTCCCCGCACCCCCCTGGTCGGGTCGGGCTGCCGCTCACACCACTTTCTGGCGTGCGCGACCGGCTGGGAGTAGCATCGGCCCAACCCGACGGGATTCGACGATGAACGCACGCCGCGTGTGGCTTTTCGTGACTGCGGCGTTGTGTGTGCCGCTCGCGTTCGCGGTCGGCGTCCCAGCGACTTCCGCGGGCGCAGCCACGGCAGCCTCCGTAGCGACGATCGACCGGCTGCCCGACGATCTGCTCGCCGACTGGCAACCGGATGACACCTGGACCCTCACCGGCACGTCCTCGATCGGCACGGTCGACGCCGCGCGGTGTCCCGTCGGCGTCGCAACGGACTGGGCGGGAACCGACGGCGAGGCGGTACACATCTTCTGGATGGGTTGCACGTCTCCCGAGGTGGCCTTCCAGGTGCGCGACGAGAAGTGGGGCGCCTGGTCCGACCGGGCGAACACGGCAGGGCTGCCCTACGCCTTCGGCGCCCAACTCGACGTCGTGTCGACCTTCACGGATGCTGCCGGAACGCCGGGCGTCGCCCGCTCCTGGGTACAGGAGTCCGTCTACGTCAACGTGCAGCGCACCTGCCCGCGCGCGGACATCGAGACGTGCACCACGTCGACGGCGGAGTATTCGCGTGAGATCGCCGCGATCCTGCCCGGCCAGGTGCGGGAGGACACGACGGGCATGGAACTGCTCAAACTGGCAGGAATCCTCCTGTTCGGCTTTCCGCTGGCGATCTTCCTCGTGCTCGTGCTCCCGCAGCGCATCTTGTCCTGGGCACGATCACGGGGCTATGCGACGGCCCCCGACGACCGCAACTTCACGGCCGTCGACCGTCTTGTGCGCCGCGTGCTCGCCGTCCTCGTGCTGCGGCGGGTGATCCTGACCGTGAGCGTTGTGGTCGCCTACTTCTACTTGTTGTTCGCCCTGATGAACGCGGGACTCTGGCTGCTGGCCTTCG
This sequence comes from Cryobacterium sp. PH31-AA6, assembly GCF_030063195.1. Taxonomy (GTDB): domain Bacteria; phylum Actinomycetota; class Actinomycetes; order Actinomycetales; family Microbacteriaceae; genus Cryobacterium. The sequence continues at coordinate 275,009 of NZ_JASISS010000001.1, read as the reverse complement.
CACTCGTCGGACCCTTCGCGCTGTATGCGGTGTTCGGCCTGGTCCTGAGACTCGTCTGGCGGCCGCATCCGTTGCTCGGCATGGCCCGGGCCCGGATCGGCCGGCCCACCATGGGCGGCGTGGTCGGTTCTCTGCTGCGGGGCGCGGCCCACGCCCTCGCCGGGATGGCCCTCGTATTCTATGCATTCGCCACCATCCAGCTCCTCGCCGACCGAGGGTCGACCCGCGTCACGGTCGATGAGGGGATTGAGGCCGACCGGCAGTCCGGAGCGTTCCTTGCGGTGTACGCCGAATTCCGGCGAGCCGTGAGCTACCTCGATCGGAGCGGCAACTTCGGTCCCGCCTTCCTGGGTATTCTCCTGGCCGTCTTCGCCGGCTACCTCCTCGATCGATTGGGCCAGCGGGTGGCCCGCAACTCCCTGCAGGCGACCCTCCAAAACGACACCCGGCCGTATTTTCTCTACCTGCGGGGCTTCGACGAGGATCGGCTGCGGATTCGCAATTCGGTGTCCCGGAAGGGTTTTCTGGAGTTGCTGACCCCGTTCGGCCGCCCCCGTTTTGAGGAGGTGCTCGTGCGGTACCTCAGCCTTTTCGGGCCCGTCATCGCGATCTCTCCACGAAGGCAGCGCCTCGCCGACCTCGGGGCCGCGAAGATCTCGGTGAACGACGACGCCTGGCAGGAGCAGGTGCGGGAGTGGGTCGCCGGCGCCCGCGCCGTCGTGATGGCCGGCACGCCCGCCGAGGTGCGCCCCGGGCTCGAGTGGGAGATGGACCACATCGCCAACCGGGCCGACGAGCTCCGGCTCATGATCGTGGTCGCCCCCTGGCCGAGGGCGGAATTGGCCCGGCGCTGGGGCGCATTCCGCGCACGAGCAGCCCAGTGGCCGCTTTTCGCGCCGCTCGGCGACAGCCCGCCACCCTCCGGGGTGCACATCCTGACCTGGTCGGCGGCCACGGGGTGGCGTGGCTACGGCGCCCGGCGACGCTGGGACTGGACCTATGCCGCCTCAATCATCACCGCGCTGAAATCGGGCGAACTCGACGCGCCCGCCGCGCAGACGGCCCGCCCGCCCGACCCTCCGACGGTGAAGGTCCCGGTCTGATGGAACTCGCCCCGCTGTGCGTGGACGCGGACACCACCGCGAACGCCACCCAACGCGCCTTCCTGCGGATGCACCGCACCCAGCTGACGCTCATCGTGCTCGCCGCATTCGTCGGCATCTTCCCGTTGGCGACCGAACGCCCGCCCGTGAACTGGAGCGGCGTGATCGCGGCGACCCTGTTCGGAGTCAGTCTCCTGCTCCGCCTGCTGATGGTGCAGCGCAAGGACGAGGATGTGTGGTACTCGGCGCGTCAGACGGCCGAAATCTCCAAATCCCTCTGCTACCGATACGCGTTCGGCGGGCCCGGTTTCGAGCGCGCCCACCCCGACGCCGGAGACGAGCGACGGGAGACCGCCGACTCGGTCGCGGAGCTTCATTTCGTCGACTCCTTCGCCACGCTCGGCGAGGACATCGTCCTGATCCACGGCGGTTCAGACACCGACGCGTTCTCCGAGGTCACGGACGACATGCGCGCGACCCGGGCCCTCCCCTTCACCGAGCTGCGCAGCCGCTATTTCGACGCGCGGATCAGGGACCAGGAACGGTGGTATTCCGCCAAGGCCGGCTACCACGCGAAACGCACCCGTTTCTGGCTCACTCTCATGCTCGTCGCCGAGGTCGGCGGCATGCTATTCGGCATCCTCAAGGCCGTGCAGGTGCTCGCGGGCCCTCCCGCGGAACTGGTCGGGCTGATGAGCGCATTCGCGGCCGCGTTTCTGGCCTGGTCTCAGCTACGGCAGCACTCGATGCTGGCGAGCACCTACCGGCAGGAAACGGTTCGCCTGCGCGACCTCGGACGCCGGGTGGTGTTCGTCGGGGAAGCCGACTGGCCGGCGTTCGTCGGCGTCGCCGAGGATTCGATCAATGCAGAGCATGCCCGTTGGCAGAGCCTCTTCGGCCACGGACGCTGAGATGACCACCGTCGGCGTGACCGGGCATCGTGACCTGGCGGATGCCGCGGGCCTCCGTCAGGCGATCGCGAGCGAGCTCGGCACGGTGGCGACGCCCCTGATCGGAATCAGTGCGCTCGCGGCCGGCGCCGATCAGTTCTTCGCGGAAGCAGTTCTCGGCCTCGGCGGGGAGCTCCACGTGATCGTTCCCGGCCGTGACTACCGTGCCACGTTGCCTCCGGACGCGCGCGCTGCGTTCGATCGACAGCTCGCGGCGGCGACGACCGTGGAGACGCTCGACATCGACACCGTGGGCAGCGACGCCTACCTCGCCGCCGGTCTCGCCATGCTGGATCGCTGCGATCTGCTGTTGGCGGTCTGGGACGGTGAGCAGTCGCGCGGCAGGGGCGGAACGGCAGACCTCGTGGGCCGCGCCCGCGAACGAGGCATTGCGGTGCGGGTCATCCCCGCGGTGCGGCGCATCCCTGCGGTGCGAGGGCGCCCGCTCTTTACAACCCCCGCCGCCGAGTCCACAATGGCCCTGTTGCCAGGTTCGGTGCAGTCGGGCAACCAGCCCGGGAGGCCCGACATGAGCGACCTGTCCGGATCGGCCTCGCACCGGGCCACGACGCTCGCCGGCATCCCCCATTTCAGAATGCTTACCGCCTATCTGGACGGCTCCTTCTATGCCAGCCGGCAACGGCAGCCGGGCGTGTGCGATTTCGCGTTCGGCAATCCGCACGAGATGCCGTCGGCCGCCTACGTCGCCGCGCTGCGCAGCGTGCTTGAACCAAGAAACGAGGAGTGGTTCGCCTACCAGACGAACTCCCCTGAGGCGCAGGCCGCGGCATCCGCCGCCCTGAACCGTCTCACCGGCATCGCGTTCGACCCCGAGGACATCCACCTGACCACCGGGGCATTCACCGCGATCGCGCTGGCGCTGAAGACCGTCACCGACCCGGGCGATGAGGTGATTTACAGCCTGCCGCCGTGGTTCCTCTACGAGCCGCTCCTGATCGAAGCCGGCCTGACCGCGGTGAAGGTGCCGATCGACACGACCACGTTCGACCTCGACCTGAACGCCATCGCCGCGGCCATCACCCCGCGCACCCGCGTGGTCATCGTCAACTCGCCGAACAATCCCACCGGCCGGATCTATCCGCCGGAGCTTCTCCGCGAGCTCGCGGCCATTCTCGAGGCCGCATCACAGCGGCTGAACCGCCGGATCTATCTGCTCTCCGACGAGGCGTACAACCGGATCGTCTACGACGGCGCCCGGTTCCACAGCCCCGCCGAGTACTACCCGCACACCCTGCTCGCGTACACCTACGGCAAGACGCACCTCGCGCCCGGCGAACGGATCGGCTACCTCGCCCTGCCGCCAGGCCTGTCCAGCCGCGTGGCACTCCGCGGGACGATCACCGCCTTGCAGATCTCGATGGGCTGGATCTACCCGAACGCCACGCTGCAATACGCGCTCCCCCGGCTCGAGGAATTCTCCATCGATATCGGCCTGCTGCAACGCAAACGCGACCGGATGGTCACCGCGCTCACCGCGATGGGCTACCAGGTCGCGCCCTGCGAGGGCACGTTCTACCTCTTCGTCACGTCGCCCACGCCCGACGACACGGCCTTCACCGACGATCTCGCCCAGCGCGACGTGTTCGTGCTGCCGGGCACGATGTTTGAAACCCCCGGCTTCTTCCGCATCTCGCTGACCGCGAGCGAGGAGATGATCGAGCGCAGCCTGCCCCTCTTCGCCGACGCGTTCAGCCGCGCACGCCGCACCGCCGTCGCCGGCTGACGGCCGGTCGCGCCGTTTCTACGACGGATGTGCGCGGACTGCGGGGCATCGCGACAGAAACCGCCCGCCGAACGAACCGAAGAGTGACCCGCCCGGCCCGGATGCATTCCGAGAATTCACGATTTGCGACGAGACGCGTGCACGGCGGCCGGGGAGGCCGCCGTGCACGCAAAGCGTCACCGTTTCTCATCGGAACGGAACGCTCATCCGGTAGCTGAGCAGGTCCACGCGCAGGCGTTCCGTTGCCTGCTCGCGTTCCGCGCGGATGCGTTGCGCGGCCTCCCAGTCTTCGGCCTCCACAACGGCGGAGATGACCGGGCGGACCGCGGCGGGGCGCCGCCCCCATTTGATCAGGGCAGCGCCCACGTGCAGGGCCAGGCGATCGATCGGGCGCACGTGGCGCGACCGAAGCTGCGAGCGCTCCGGAGCGGATTCGGGCCGCGGTTGCGGCGGGTGGTCGAGGCGACCGGGCTTGGTCGACACGGTTGTATGCATGATGAATGCCTCACTGTGGCGGTGCCGGCGCACGGATGCGATGGCATCCGGCGCGCGCACCGACGGGGCCGCTCGGGGCGGCGAAGGGTGACATCGTGAGGTGCGCGATGTCAGGGAATCGATCGCAGCAGCGATCGGGCCGAAGGCGCGGCGTGCGCTGAATTCGGTATGGGCATCGAGGGTGTCACCACCGAAACGGCGGCGGAATCTCGCGGCCGGTCAGGCGGTGGTGACGCCGACGGGGCCGGCGGTCATGCAGGCTGTTCCTGCGAAATCTGTACAAATCATGAGCGCCTCCTCTCGTCGTGTTGGCGTAAAAAATACGGTACCCGCTGACCCGGCGGCCGCGCAAGCATTTCCTCAGAAATGGCGCCGGCGAGGTCGCGGCACGCCCCACTGGACCCAGAACGCCTGAACGTGCCGACACACACGAAACTGCCCCCGGCCAGGAAGGGCCGGGGGCAGCTGTCGATACGGGTGGTGCCGTGGTGTTGTGCTGCGTGGTACCGGTTGCTACCTGGCGACCGTCTCCGGTGCCTCGTAGAGGTGGTGAGACTGCTCCACCGCGGCGTCGAACTCGGCCTCAACCTCGGCCGACGGCTTGTGGGTAAGCAGGGAAACCACAAAGGCGACCAGCAGGCTGGCGATGAAGCCGGGGACGATCTCGTACATGACGTCGCCCAGCGGGGAGTTGCCCCAGATGAAGACGACGACGGCGCCGGTGACCATGGCCGACAGCGCGCCCCAGGTGGAGAGCTTCTTCCAGTAGAGGGAGAGCAGCACGACGGGGCCGAAGGCCGCGCCGAAGCCGGCCCAGGCGAAGCCGACGAGTTCGAGGATGGTCGAGTCGCGGTTGAGCGCGATCAACCCGGCGGCGAGAGCCACCAACAGCACGCCGAGACGGCCGAGGTTGACCATCTGCTTGGCCGAGGCATCCTTCTTGCCGACGATCTTGTACAGGTCCTCGACAAGGGCCGAGGAGCAGACGATCAGCTGCGACGAGATCGTGCTCATGATCGCGGCCAGCACGGCGGCCAGCACCAGCCCGGCAACGAACGGGTGGAACAGGATCTGCGAGAGCAGCAGGAAGACCGTTTCCGGGTTGCTCAGGGTCACGTCGGGGTTCTGCTGGAAGTACGCGATGCCGATCAGCGCGGTGGAGATGGCGCCGAGGGCGGTGATGATCATCCAGCCGATGCCGATCCGGCGACCGGCCTTGGCGTCCTGCGCGGTGCGCAGCGCCATGAACCGCACGAGGATGTGCGGCTGGCCGACGTAGCCGAGGCCCCACGCCGCGGCGGAGATGACGCCGAGCACGGATCCCCCGGCGGTCAGGGACAGCAGGTCGGGGTTGACCTCGCGGATGGAGTCGATGGTCGCGGTGAGGCCGCCGGTGGCGTTGAGGGCCACGATGGGCACGACCACGAGAGCGACCAGCATGAGGATGCCCTGGGCGACGTCGGTGAGGGTGGCTCCGAGGAACCCGCCGAAGAGCGTGTAGAGCAGGGTGACGCCGGCGACGATCAGCATGCCGGTCAGGAAGGTGGAGCCGAACGAGTTCTCGAAGAACACCCCGCCGGCGACCATGCCCGAGGAGACATAGAACGTGAAGAACACGAGGATGATCACGCCGGAGACCACGCGGAGCAGCCGCGTTGTGTCCTTGAGCCGGTTCTCGAAGAAGCTCGGGATGGTGATCGAGTTGTTCGAGATCTGCGTGTACGAACGCAGCCGCGGGGCCACGAACTTCCAGTTCAGCCAGGCGCCGATGGTGAGGCCGATGGCGATCCACGCCTCCACCAGACCGGAGACGTAGATGGCGCCGGGGAGGCCGAGCAGGAGCCAGCCGGACATGTCTGATGCGCCGGCGCTGAGCGCCGCGGTGCCCGGCCGAAGGCCTCGGCCTGCGAGCATGTAGTCGTCAAGATCGTTGGTCTGCCTAAAGGCAAACCAGCCGATCGCGATCATTCCGGCGAGGTATAAAACAATCGCCACTAGCTGGAAAGTCTGATCCGTCATTGGAGTCCTTTATTCGGATGCCTGGCGTGCGGGCACTCGGATGCCCGGTATACGGGCGATGGAAGTCACCAACTATCGCAGAAATCGCAGTTTTCTGTGAATCTACTCAGACTTTGGGCCTGCCGAGGGCGCATCGGAAGCGGCCGACCCGGCACGGCTACAGGCCCGCCCGTTCGAGCACGCGTCCCTTTTTTACGGCCCGTGCCCACGCTGCGATTATGGCTCGCAGCCATATGCAGTCACACTCACTGGCCGCGTCACCCTCGGCGATACTGGGACAGTTCCGGTCCCGGAAGAAGCACCGCGTTCACGATCGCGCGGATCGCGAACTCACTGGTCGCCGCGAGCTCGATGTCCTTCGGGTGCAGGAGCCATTGCAACTGCAGCCCGTCCATGACTGCGAGAATACTGGCCGATGCAGCGCCGATCGTCGCAGGCTCGGTGACGCCCTCTTGCTCGCACAATACGCGGAATGCGTCCGTGACCAGGCCTCGCAGTGTCGAGTACCGATTCTCGAAGAATGTGCGCGCCGGGTGATCGTCCGTGACGGACTCGGCCGAGAGAACGGTGTAGACCTGCACGAGGCCGGCGCGCCGCGAGTTCACGAGGGCGGTTCGCACCAGGTGCAGGAAGAGCTCCGGCCCGTTCGGGATGTGATGCTCGTCGAGATCCGCGACGTCTGTCTCATCGCGGTAGGTGAGCATCTCGAGCAGCAAGTTCTGCTTCGACCCGAAGTGATGGAGCACTCCGGCGTGGGTGATATCGACCTGTTCGGCGATCTCGGCAAGGGTTCCATTCGCGTAGCCCTTTTGGCCGAAGATGTCGATGGCCGCGTCGAGGATCTCCTTGCGCTTTCGCTGTGTCTCCGGCCTCGTTCGAGGCGTTTTGACTTTGGCTTGGTTCGGCACAGTGCTCCTTTCAGCGGCGACGATGAGACCCCCAGATCTGTCAGTTGTCATATTACTGACTTGTTGGTAACGTCAGCCTCAACTTACTTACCAGAAAGTAAGTAAATGCGGAATGAGCACCCCGATGGTGCTGCATCACATAAGGAGTAGCAATGAGGCTCAGATCAACCTTCATCGGCGTCGGACTGGTGGCGGCTCTCGCCCTCACCGGCTGCGCCGGGGGCGCCGCACCCGGCTCGCAGCCAGGGGCCGGGGCCGCACTCACCATCGCGAAGCCCGACGGCGTGATTGCCACGGAGTCGAACAACCCCTGGGTGGGTGACTCGTCCGCGAACAAGTTCGGCTACAAGAACGTCATCTTCGAACCCCTCGCGATGGTGAACGCGGTCGGCCAGAACGAGACCACCCCCTGGCTGGCCGAGAAGGTCGAATGGAATGCCGACTACACCCAGCTCACCGTCACCCCACGTTCCGGCGTGACCTGGAACGACGGTGAGAAATTCACCGCCGACGACGTCGTCTTCTCCTTCGACATCATCCGCAATACTCCCGCGTTCGACACGGGCAACCTGCAGCTGACCGACATCGTCAAGGACGGCGAGAACGTTGTCCTCACCTTCGCCGAGTCGAAGTTCGTCAAGCAGGCGCAGGTTCTGCACATCCCGATGGTTCCGAAGCACATCTGGGCCGATGTGGCTGACCCGACCACGGACACCAACCCCAAGCCCGTCGGCACCGGCCCGTACACGCTGGACAACTTCAGCAGCCAGTCAGTCACGATGCAAGCCCGCGACGATTATTGGGGCGGCGACCTCGCCGTGCCGACCCTGTACTACGTCTCGTACAACGACAACACCGCGCTGACCACGGCCCTCGCCAGCGGCGATGCCGACTGGGCGCAGGCGTTCATCCCCAATGTGAAGAGCGCATTCGTCGACAAGGACCCCGACCACAACGTCTTCTGGGCGGCGAACGTGATGGCGCCCGACGTATTGTTCCTCAACCACCAGAAGAAGCCCTTCAACAACCTGGCGTTCCGCCAGGCAGTCAACATGGTCATCGACCGCGCGGCGCACACCGAGATCGCCCGTGAGAAGGCCGGCCCCCAACTGGAGTCGGTGACCGGTCTGCCGACCCCCGTCGGCGAGCAGTACATCGCCACCAAGTACCAGGGCAAGGAACTCTCGATGGACGTCAAGGGTGCTCGCGCGCTCCTCACGGACGCCGGATACACCTGGGCCAAGGAGGCCCTGATCGACCCCGACGGCGAGCCTGTTTCCTTCACCCTCGAGGTTCCGCAGGGCTGGAACGACTACGTCACCGGCATCAGCCTCATCGCCGACCAGGTCACGAAGACCCTCGGCGCCGACGCGAAGGTGAACACGCCTGACGCCGACACCTGGTGGGCCAACAAGCGCTCCGGCAACTTCGACGCCATCATGCACTGGACCGACAGCGGCACCACGCCGTACGACCTCTACTCCGACACGATGGACGGGCGCTGGCTACTGACGGGCGACGAGGTGGACTACAACTTCGGTCGCTACGACAACGCGCGTGCCACCGAGCTGCTGGACACGTACGCGACCTCGGCGACCGAAGAGGAGCGCACGGCAGCGCTGGGAGAGATCCAGAGCATCTTCGTCGATGACGTGCCAGTCATCCCGGTCGGCACCCACCCGGTGCTGGGCGAGTACAACACCCGCAACTACGTGGGCTGGCCGAACGAGAAGGACCAATACGCGACGGCCGACCCCCTGCAGGTCACCGTCCCGCTGATCCTCACGAAACTCAAGCCGGTCGAGTAACTCGAATCCTGGAGGGGCGGATGCCACAGCATCCGCCCCTCCATCGCCGACCTTCACGAAAGCGACGAACCATGCCTGATCCTCTCCTCACCGTGCACGACTTCTCGATCGTGTATGACGTCGATCCTCCCGTCAAGGCGGTGAAGAACGTAACCCTCGAACTGCAGCGCGGCGAGATCCTCGGGCTCGCCGGCGAAAGCGGATGCGGCAAGACCACGCTCGCTTATGGCCTGCAGCGCCTGCTGCGGGCACCTGCGGTGATCGCCAGCGGGAGCGTGACCTTCCATGACGCATCCGGTGTCGACATCGACGTCAACGCGCTCAACGTCGAAGAAATGCGACGCTTCCGGTGGGACAAGATCTCGATGGTGTTCCAGGGGGCGATGAACGCGCTCAATCCCGTCACCACGATCGGCGCACAACTCGATGACGTGTTCCGCGTGCACCGTCCCGACCTGAGCAGGCGCGAGCGCCGCGCCGCGTGTGAGGAGTTGCTGGAGCTCGTCGCCGTCGGACGCGAGCGCATCCGCTCCTTTCCGCACGAGCTCTCCGGTGGCATGCGCCAGCGCGTGATGATCGCCATGGCGCTCGCTCTGCGCCCTCAGTTGATGGTGATGGTGATGGACGAGCCGACCACGGCACTGGATGTGCTCGTGCAGCGCGAGATCCTGAGTCAGATCTCGATGCTGCGCCACGAATTCGGCTTCTCGGTGATCTTCATCACCCATGACCTCCCCCTGCTGCTGGAGATCAGCGACCGGATCGCGGTGATGCGGGGCGGCGAAATCATCGAACTCGCACCCGCGCGAGAAATCTGGGAGCACCCGCAGCACGAGTACACCAAGACGCTCCTGGCGTCCTTTCCCCGCCTGACCGGCGAGAGGGGAGTGCTGGTCCGATGACCACGCTCGAGTTTGTTAACGTCTCCAAACGCTACCGGGTGCGCGGGGCATCGACGATGCTCGCCCTCGACGACGTCAGCTTCACCCTGCACGACCGCGAGACCATCGCCCTGGTCGGCCAGTCCGGCAGCGGCAAGTCGACCATCGCGAAAATCCTCACCCAGCTGGAGACCCCCACCAGTGGCGAGGTGCTGCTGAACGGCAAGCCGATCCCGCGCCACGGCCGAGGCCTCCGCAGCTACCGCCAGACGCTACGGATGATCTTCCAGGATCCGTTCGCCTCGCTCAACCCTTACCACTCGATCCGATACCACATCGAGCGTCCGCTGCGGCTGGACAACGTCGTCCCGCAGAACGAGACCGAGACAGAGGTCAGGCGCCTCCTGGAACGGGTGCGCCTGGACGCGGACGCGGTCATCGACCGCCGCCCTCACGAACTCTCGGGCGGACAGCGCCAACGCGTCGCGATCGCCCGGGCGCTCGCGTCGCGACCCTCGCTGCTCATCGCCGATGAGCCGGTGTCGATGCTGGACGTGTCGATCCGCCTCGGTGTGCTGCACCTGCTCGCCGATCTGCAGAGGGAGGAGGGGCTGGGTGTGCTCTACATCACCCACGACCTCGCCACAGCGCGTCACTTCAGCGACCAGATCATGGTGCTGCACCAGGGCCGCGTGGTCGAACACGGCCCCGCCGACGACGTCATCCTGAACCCTCAGCACGAGTACACCCGGGAGCTCCGGTCGGCTTCGCCCGACCCGGAGAAGCACTTCGCTACGGCGTCGACTCGCCCCCAGGGCGGTGTCGCATGAAGATCCCGGTCCGCTTCATCGCCAGCCGTTCCGCGTTCTACCTGTTCACGGCGTGGGCGGCGATCACCATCAACTTCTTCCTGCCGCGCATGATGGCGGGCGACCCCGTCACCGCCTACATGCAGCGCAATGCCGGGCAGATCAGCCCGGAAGCCGAGCGGTCCCTGCGCATCCTCTTCGGCCTCGACCAGAACACCTCCGTCTGGGAGCAGTACACAGGCTACTGGCAGCTCCTGTTCAGCGGCGACCTCGGACGCTCCTTCTCTAACGGCCTCGCGCCGGTCGGCGACATCATCTCCTCGGCTCTGCCGTGGACGCTCGGCCTCGTCGGGATCGCCACGATCGTGTCGTTCGTTCTCGGCACCGCGACCGGCGCCCTCATCGGCTGGCGGCGCGGTAGCAAAGCAGATGTGATCGTCCCGATCTCGACCTTCTTCAGCACGGTGCCGTACTTCTGGCTCGGACTGATCGCGATCGCGGTCTTCTCGTCGACCCTGGGCTGGTTCCCCGCCTCGCACGCCTACGACAAGGGCTCGTCGCCGGTTTTCACGGCCGACTTCATCGGGCAGGTGATCGCTCACGGCGCACTGCCGGCGATCACGATCGTCATCGCGTCACTGGGTGGATGGATCCTCGGCATGCGCAATATGATGCTCACTGTGCTCGACGAGGACTACATCACTGTGGCACAGGCCAAGGGTTTGCCGAACCGTCGCGTGCTCTGGCACTATGCCGCCCGCAACGCGATGTTGCCGCAGCTGTCCAGTTTCGCGCTGTCCATCGGATTCATCGTCGGCGGCACGATCGTGATGGAGATGGTGTTCTCCTATCCCGGCATCGGCAAGCTGTTGCTGGACGCGACCAATGCGAAGGACTACCCGCTCATGCAGGGCGTGTTCCTCATCATCACGCTGGCGGTGCTGTGCGCGAACGTGCTCGCGGACGTCGCCTATGCAATCCTCGATCCCCGCACACGTCAGACGGAGGCCTGAGATGACAACCGCAGAAAACCTCACCGAACCGGCAAGCGTCGGCAGCCCGGAAACGGTGACAGTGCATTCACCGGCAGCGACCAACCCGCCCAAGGAGAAGACGTTCTGGTCGCGGCTGGCGTCGTCGTTCGCGATGTTCCGCAACCCGAAGTCACTGACCGGACTCGTCATCCTGTGCGTCTTCGTCGCGGTCGCTCTCCTCGGCGATGTCCTCGCCCCGTATGGCGCGCTCGAGAAGGACTTCACGGCTCTCCGTCAGGCGCCATCCTGGACCCACCTGCTCGGCACGACGCACATGGGGGAAGACATCCTCAGCCAGATCATCTACGGCACCCGCGGCGTGCTCATCGTCGGATTCCTGGCCGGAATCATCGGCACCGCGATCGCCGTGGTCATGGGTGTCGTCGCCGGGTACACCAAGGGCTGGCGGAGCGAGTCGCTTTCCGCGGTGACGAATGTGTTCCTCGTCATCCCCGGGCTGCCGCTGATCATCATCGTCGCGTCCCAGTTCGAGAACCCGCCGCTCATCCTCATCGCCGCCGTGCTGGCCGCAACCGGCTGGGCATGGGGCGCACGCGTGCTCCGTGCGCAGACGATGTCGCTGCGCAACCGCGATTTCATTCAGGCCGCCCGTGCGAACGGCGAACCGCTGCACCGCATCATCCTTGTGGAGATGCTGCCGAACCTCATGGCGATCATCGCCTCCAGCTTCGTCGGCACCGTCACCGCAGCGGTCCTGGGCCTCACCACCCTCGCTTTCATCGGCGTGATCCCCATCACCAACCTGAATTGGGGCACGATCCTGTTCTGGGCCCAGCAGAACGGCGCCTTCCCGGACTTCTGGTGGTGGTACGTGCCGGCAGGACTCTGCATCGCCATCCTCGGCGTCGCGCTGTCGCTGATCAACTTCGGCATCGACGAGTACGTCAACCCGCGCCTGCGTTCGGCCGGGGAGCGAGCCAGGGCGATGAAGAAGAAGGGCCTCGACGTCAACGCCACGATGACCGTCGTCCGCACCGTCGAAACCCCGTCGCGGCGTCAGGCAGGGAACACGAAATGACGGTTTCCGAGACGTTCAGCGACTCCCTCCCGTACCAGGACCCCGCGCTCCCGATCCCCGAACGCGTCGCCGACCTCCTTGCACGGATGTCGGTGGAGGAGAAGGTCGGGCAGATGCTCCAACTCGATGCGCAGGAGGACCTCGAGGACCAGGTACTGCGGAAGCATGCCGGATCGATCCTGCACACCTCACCGGAGTCGATCCTGCGTGCGAATGAACTCTCCGCCCAAACGCGACTGCGCATTCCGCTGATTGTCGCTGAGGATTGCATCCACGGCCACTCGTTCTGGGAGGGCGCAACGATCTACCCGACGCAGCTGGGGATGGCGGCATCCTGGGACGCAGATCTGCTCGAGCGGGTCGCCAGGGCGACGGCGGTCGAGGTCGCGGCCACAGGTGTGCACTGGACCTTCTCCCCCGTACTGTGCATCGCCCGCGACCTGCGCTGGGGGCGGGTGGGCGAAACGTTCGGCGAGGATCCCTTCCTCATCGGCGAGCTCGCGTCGGCGATGGTGCGGGGCTATCAGGGAACCGGTCTGGCCGATCCGACGGCGATCCTCGCGACCGCCAAACACTTCGCCGGCTACTCGGAGACGCAGGGCGGGCGTGACTCGAGCGAGTCGGACCTCTCCCGACGCAAACTCCGCTCCTGGTTCCTGCCGCCGTTCGAGCGGGTGGCCCGCGCGGGCTGCCGTTCCTTCATGCTCGGCTACCAGAGCATGGACGGCGTGCCGATCACGATCAATGAGTGGCTGCTCAGCGACGTCCTGCGTGGCGAGTGGGGGTACACCGGTACCCTGGTCACCGACTGGGACAACGTCGGCCGGATGGTCTGGGAGCAGAAGGTGCAACCCGACTATATGCACGCAGCCGCCGCTGCCGTGCGGGCCGGCAACGACATGATCATGACAACCCCGGAGTTCTTCGAGGGTGCGCTGGCGGCCGTCGACCAGGGTCTTCTCGACGCGAGCGCGTTCGACCCGGCTGTGGCCCGCATCCTGACGCTGAAGTTCGAGCTCGGGCTCTTCGAGAACCCGCGGCTTCCCCGTGCAGACCTGGCCGGAATCGTGGGGAATGCTGCGCACGCGGAGCTGAACCTGGAGGTGGCCCGCCGTTCAATCGTGCTGCTCGAGAACGACGGAGTGTTGCCGCTGTCGACTGCTCGCTCGACGCGGGTCGCCGTGGTGGGACCACTGGCTGACGACTCTCAGACCCAACTGGGCGACTGGGCCGGTGGATCGGGCCAGGTCGGCTGGCTCGACGGGCAGCCGCGCGAGATGATCACGACCGTGCTCGACGGGATCCGGCGGATCGCGCCGGATGACTGGGTTGTGGCCCATGCGCGCGGCGCCGACATCCTCACGCTGGAGCCGGATCCCGCCGGCCCGACCTTCCCGGATGGTCAGCCCCGCCCGTCGCACGTCGTGCCGTGCGAGCCCGATCAGACGCTCATCGCCGAGGCCGTCGCCGCGGCGGACCAGGCGGATGTCGTGATCGCCGTCGTCGGCGACAGGATCGAACTCGTCGGCGAGGGTCGGTCTACGGCGACGCTCGAGCTCATCGGCGGGCAGAACGCCCTTCTGGACGCGCTGATCGCGACCGGGAAGCCGGTGGTCGTCGTGCTGCTCGCCTCAAAACCGCTCGTGCTGCCGGCATCCGTCCAGCGAGCCGCAGCCGTGGTCTGGACGGCGAATCCGGGAATGCGGGGTGGCCAGGCTCTCGCCGAGATCCTCGTCGGCGAGGTGGAGCCGACCGGGCGACTGCCGATCTCGTTTGCGCGGCACGTCGGGCAGCAGCCGACGTACTACAACCAGGTTCGCGGCCAGCACGGCGACCGCTACGCCGACCTCACCCAATCGCCGGTCTGGGCCTTCGGTGAGGGGCGCAGTTACACCACGGTCGCGTACGAGGATCTCATGCTGGAGGAGACGGCGCTCTCGGCATCCGGCACGATCGTCGCACACCTGACGGTGCGAAACACCGGCACGCGTCCAACGCTGGAGACAGTGCAGGTGTACGTGCGGGATGTGGTCACCTCGGTGAGCTGGACGGACAAGGAGCTCAAGACCTACCGCCAGGTCGGGCTGGCACCCGGTGAGTCCGCGCGGGTGCGGCTGGAACTGCCCGTCGCCGAGTGCAGCATCGTGGATGCCGCAGGACGACGAGTCGTGGAACCGGGGCAGTTCGAACTCTTAGCCGGTTCGTCATCGCGGGACACTGCGTTGCTCGGGGCCGCTTTCACGGTGATGAGCACGATCTGAGAGAGTGGAAAACACCAGAAAGACTCTCCTCAACATCGATCTGCTTCACGGCCCGAGCAGCGCGGCCGGGACGACTGCCACACCATCCCGGCGCCGGTAGGCCGTGTCCCCCGTCGTGATCACGACCATGTCGACGAGGTCATCCCCTAACTGGTGCTTGAGCCACAACAGGTGCTTCACATCCGCGTCGGACACCGTGCGAGCAAGCTTCACCTCAACAGCGAGGAGCCGCCTCGGACCCTGTTCCACAATGAAATCAACCTCATGATCTCCGTTGCGAGTTCGAAAGTGCCCGACGCGAGCCTCGTTGGCTTGCGCGTAAACCTGCAAGCTCAGCGCCACGAGTGCCTCGAAGAGCCGGCCGAGCATTGTGCCCTCCTGGGGTCCAAGCGGAATCGCGCCATGTCCGCCCATGAGGTCCTGCTCCGAGAGATCCAACAACCTGCAGGCAAGGGCAGGGTCGGCGAGAAAGTGTTTGGGGGCGGCGCCAAGCCGGGCGAACTCCCTCCCCACAGGCAGCCAGGCCGGAACCTGGTCGAGGAGCCAGAGCTGTTCGAGTACGTCTCGATAGATCATGGTCGTCTCTTTGGCCGGCTTATCCGTTTGCCCGGGGGTGGCAGCATCAAGGATCGTCGAGTAGGCCGCCGTCGACGATGTCGCCGCCGCGTAGGCGCGGAGCCACCCGCGCAGCGTCTCCGGGCGTCGGACTCGCACGCCCAGCTCCGCGAACTCGCGGCTGACAATCCGTTCCACGTAGCCGTCCAGCTGCGCACGCCGGGCTCGTTCGGCCAGCGGGCGGATACCGGGAAAACCGGACCCGGCGATCTCACGCACGTAGTCGGCGAGGTTGACGTCGGTGTGGCCGACGATGTCCGGGAGAGTGGTCATGACCCCGTCCTCGCCGCGGCCGGATCGCAACAGCGCCCTCATACTTACAGTCGGCGGGCCCAGATCCCGTTCGGCAAGTGACAACGGGCGCATCCTCAAGCCGACGATTCGCCCGGCGCCCGAGTGAATCCGGGCACCGCGCGGGACCGCGCTGCCCGTGAGGAGGAAGCGCCCCGGTGCCGCCCCCTCATCGACCGCGCGGCGCACCAGATCCCAGGACCTCGGGACGCGCTGCCATTCGTCGATGACCACGGTTCCCGCCGGGAGCACCGCGAGTGGTTGCGCCGAGGCTTCGAACGCCTCGGCCGTCGCAGGGTCGTCCAGCGGCAACACTGTGCCGGCACGACGAGAGGCCGTCGCCGTCTTGCCCACACCCTTCGGCCCGTCGAGACTCAACGCCGGCAGCACCGGGAACAGGTCGTCGAGCTCCGAGTCCACCACGCGGCGACGGTATGTGTCCATGTTTGTACTCTACCGATAGCAGAACTTTTACTCTACCGATAGCAGTATATTCACCCTACCGATAGCCCGTCCAGATGGCTGTCGGTCCAACCAAATGCGGCCTGGAACACGGCAACCTCGTCTGGGTGGTGCTGGCCGGCTGGCGGATCGCCCTCACCCACCTGGTCTCGGGCATCGCGCTCTGCATCACGATCATCGGCATCCCGTTCGGGATCGCCAACTTCAAACTGATCCCGGTCGCGCTGATGCCGCTCGGCAAGCAGATCGTCGACCTGCCCTAAGCCCGCTGCCTAAATCAGCGCTGATCTGTCGAGTTTTCGGGCCGCGCAATCGAATTCCGTCGTAGTGTGCGACGACCACCCAGGTGGCCGTGATGCCCAGCCAGCCCAGACACGAACAGAGGGCGGCTCCGCACTGCGGAGCCGCCCTCTGGCGGAACATGCGACCAACTGAGTTAGTCGGCGGTGGCCGCCGCTTCCTTCTCTGCCTTGCGTCGAGCCTTCTCGGCGTCGAGGATGGCCTTTTCCGCAGCCTCCTCTTCCGCAATCCAGGCGTCACGCTTGGCTCCGGGCACCCAGCCCTTGTCCACGACGCGGATCTGGAAGACGATCGCGCCGCTGACCAGCACAACCGCGATGAGGATCGAGAGCACAATGCCCATTCCGGTCCCGCCGCCGACGCTGACGCCCACGAGGGTGCCGAACCAGCCGAAGTCGGCGTCGCCGAAGGTGCTGTTGGCGAAACCGAAGTCGCCGAGCACCAGCAGCAGGATGGCGGGGAGGATGGTGATGATAACGCCGTTGACGAATCCACCGATCATGGCACCGATTCGTCCACCCGTCGCGTTGCCGAAGACACCGGCTCCACCACCGGTGAAGAAGTGGGGCACCATGCCGGGGAGGATGAGCGCGAGCCCGAACATCGGGTTCAGCCAGGCCGCGAGAATCCCCAGCGCGATGAGGCCACCGGCGAAGGAGCTCAGGAAGCCGATGAGCACGGCGTTGGCGCCGAACGGGAACACGACCGGGATGTCGAGGGCGGGGCGCGCTCCGGGCACGACCTTCTCAGCGATTCCCTGGAAGGCGGGCACCAGTTCACCAAGGAAGGTACGCACACCGTAGAGGATCACGGCGACACCCACACCGAACTGCAGGGCCTGCCCGAATCCGGCCATGAGGAACGCGCCGGCGTCGGCCGAGCCGAAGATCGCGAGAGCCTCGTCGAGAGGGAGCGCGATGAGGCCCCACACGGAGAAGACCATATAGATGAGCACCATCGACAGTGAGGTGGCAACCATCGAGTCACGCAGAAACTTGAGCCCCTGGGGGAACTTGATGTGTTCCGTGGACTTGCTCCGGCGTCCGACAGCCTGGCCGGTGGCACCGGCGGCGATGTACCCGAGTGTGCCGAAGTGCCCGATCGCGATGGTGTCGTTGCCGGTGATCTTCTTGGTCCACGGGTGCACGAAGGCGGGCATCACGACCATGATCACGCCGAGGAGAAGGGCGCCGATCACGACCACGAGCCAGCCGAGGCCGTCGCCGAAACCGACGGACAGCACCACCGTGAGCATGGTGGCCATGAAGACCATGTGGTGCCCCGTGAGGAACACGTACTTGAGCGGGGTGAAGCGCGCCAGTGCGAGCATCACCAGGAACCCCAGGGTCAGCACGTAGGCGCTCTGGGCGCCGAACTGCTCCTGCGCGATGGCGGTGATGACCTCGTTGGTGGGGATGACGCCCTGGGCGCCGGTCACCGCAAGGATCAGTTTCCCCAGCGGGTCGAGGGAGCCAACCACCACGTTGGCTCCGGCACCGAGAATCAGGAAGCCGAGAGCCGCTTTGAGTGCGCCGCCCACCACCTGCCCGGAGTTGCGCTTGAGCGCGATGAGCCCGATGGCGGTGATGATGCCGATCAGATAGGCGGGGACGTTGAGGACCTGGTGCCCGATGAAATTGAGTACGACGACGAGCCACTCCATGTGAGTGCTCCTAATTCTGTGAGTGGGTGAGAAAGAGGGGGGAAGGTGTGGGGGTTACTCGAGGGCCGCGGTGAGCTTCTCGGTGATCTCGTCCAGATCGAAGAAGTTCTTAATGACGATGACCTCGGCGGGAACATCGCCGAGTTCCTCGGCCAGTTCCGCAGAGGTGAGCACGATTTCGGCCATTTGCGCGGCACCGCGAGCAACGCCCATGTCGGCGGCTTCGACATCCGCATCTATGCCGAGCTTGGCGAGAACCTTCTCGGCGTTCATTTTCAGGAGCACTGACGTTCCAATGCCCATTCCACAGACGGCGACGATCTTCATGGGGGTGCCTTTCGATTGAGGTGAGATACGAGTGAGAAAGAGGGGGGCGGATGCCCGTGGTGTGCGTTACGCGGCGGCGGTGGCGAGTTCGCCGAGCACGACCCGAACGTCGTCGGGCGTCGTGGCGGCGTGGAGCCGCTCCATGGCCGAGCTGTTGGATAGCACTCCGGCGAGAGCTCGCATCACCTGCAGGTGCGCGTCGTGGTCGACTGCGGCGAGTCCGATCACGAGGGACACGGGGTCGTTTGCCGCGTTGCCGAACTCGACGGGTCTGGCCAGGCTGACCCAGCTGAGGCCGCCGGTGAGAACCGCCGGCGACGGACGGGAGTGCGCGAGGGCGATACCCGGTGCGATGACGATGTATGGTCCGTGCTGCTCGACTGCCGCGATCATTTCGTCGGTGTAGGCCTCAGTCGCTGCCCCTCCGGCCACCAGCCCATCGCCCGCGAGTCGGATCGCGGCACGCCAGTCGGCTGCATCCGCTTGGGTCACGATCGACGACAGCGCCTCGGCCAGATTGAATGTCACGAATGAACTCCTTTGTTTGGATTCGGGCCCCCTTGCAAGAAGGGGCGACTGGGTTTACTCTATTTCCCTTAGCGACCTTTTGTCTACAAATGAACCAAAGTTCTTTGATCTATGCTCAGCCGCCCCACCGGCGCAGGATCAGTTCGCGAGGGCGCGGAGAGAGACTCCGGGCACGCCTCCGCGCGTGAGCCGACTGATTCGATCAGCATCGAACAGCGCGTCCTGCGCGAGCAGTGAGGCACCCGTGACCCCGGCAATATGACCGAGTCGCGACTTCTCCACCACCAGCCCCTGGAGGGCGAAGTCCCGGGCGCCGGAGAAGATCGCCTCCCGGATCGCCCCGAGGAAGGGTTCGCCGGCCTGGGCGAGATTGCCGCCGATCACAACGGCCTCCGGGTTCAGCAGCCCAACCACGTGCGCCAGACTCTGCCCGATGGCGGTGCCCGTCTCGCCGAGCAGCCGAAGCACCTCCGGGTCGCCCTGGTGCGCGAGGCCGACGATGTCAGTGCTGGTGCGCACGCTGTAGCCCCGGCGCTGCAGTTCGCGGCGGATGACCGCACCGCTGGCGATCGTCTCGAGCCGTTCCGTCTGCGCTCCGCCTGCGCGCACCGAGCTGAGGTCGCCCGCTCCCCCGCGTGAGCCGTGGTAGATCGAGCCGTCGAGCACGAATGCGAGACCGACCCCCATGCCGGCCTTCAGCACCGCGACGTCCCGATATCCGCTCCCCCCCTCGCGCACCTCGGCCATCGCCATGATGTTCACGTCGCGGTCGACGGCGAAGACGACATGGTCGTATCGTCCGGCGAAGTAGTCCTCCACCAGCACGCCCTCCCACTGCGGGCAGACCTGCGGGGCGGCGAGTCGCCCGGTCAGAAAGTCGATCGGGCCGGGCACCCCGACACCGATCCCCACCACGTCACCGCGGGTCTTGCCGAGCCGCTCGAGCATGTGGTCGAAGACCTGGATCGCCCAGTCGAATACATCCTCGGGACCTTCGCCCAGTCCGATGTCCGCGTCGTCCTCACTGAGGATGGTGGAGACCAGGTCGGTGACGGCCAGGCGGGTGTGTGACCCCCCGATGTCCACGGCAAGCAACAGGCCGGCGTTCGGGTTGACCGCGAACTCCTCGGGTGGGCGACCACCGCGGGAATCGAGTTGCCCGACACTCACCACGATCGATGCGAGCAGAAGTTCGTCGAGCCGCCTGGCGAGGGTGATGCGCGACCAGCCGAGCTGGTCGATCAGATCACTGCGGGTCGTGGCCTGGCCGGATCGAATGAGGCCAAGCACCACACCGGAGCCTGTGGACAGTGTGTGCGCCATCGATTTCCTATCCCCGTTACGAATCCGACCTGTGCTCGTCACGGCGCCGGACCCGTAATTGACTTAAGTACATTTATATACCAAAGTATGTCGCATGACTACCGAATCTTCGAATCCCCCGTCAACGCCGACGCAGGCCGAGCTCGACGCGCGAGTCGTCGCGAGCGCCCAGGCGCTGGCCGCCCACGTAGTTCAGACAAAAGGACATGGACACGGCGGCACCGCCATGGCATTGGCGCCATTGTCCCATGTGCTGTTCTCCCGGGTTCTGCGACACTCTCCCGGCCACCCCGACTGGCCCGGCCGGGATCGCTTCGTTCTTTCGGCCGGTCACGCCAGCCTGTCGCTCTACACCCAGCTCTACTTCACCGGCTACGGGCTGAGCCTGGCCGACCTCGCCAAGAGCCGCACCCTCGGGTCGAAGACACCGGGACACCCCGAGGTGCACCACACCGTCGGCGTCGAGATGAGCACCGGTCCCCTCGGTCAGGGCGTCGCCTCCGCGGTCGGGATGGCCATGGCCGCCCGGCACGAGAGCGCCGTGTTCACCCCCGGATCCGCGCTCCTCGACCACACCACGTGGGTGGTGGCGGGCGACGGATGCCTGCAGGAGGGCGTCTCGGGTGAGGCCTCGAGCCTGGCCGGCACCCTCGGCCTCGACAACCTGGTGCTGATCTGGGACGACAACGGCATCACCATCGACTCCGGCACCGACGAGACCTTCTCCGAAGACGTGCGCGCCCGGTACCGGGCCTATGGCTGGCGTGTGCTCGAGGTCGACACCCCCGACGACCTTGACGCCATCGAGGCCACCCTGCGCGACGCGGCCGACACCACCGGGCGCCCCACCCTGGTAGCCCTCCGCACGGTCATCGGCGCTCCCTCCGTTCGGTTCGGCGGCACGTCGGCCGCGCACGCCGGCGGTTTCGGCGCCGATGAGCTGGCAGCCGTCAAGACCACGCTGGGCTTCGCCCCCGACGCTCCCCTCGAGGACCTCGTCACGCCCGAGACCCTCGCGCACACCCGGGGCGCGCTCGCCCGCGGCGAGCAGCTGCACCGCGATTGGGAGGCCGATCTCCTCGAGTGGAGCATCCGCGAGCCCGAGGCCGCGGCGCGCTGGCGCGCCTTCCGGGGTGGCGAGTTCAGCACCGCCGCCCTCGACACCGTCGGCGTGGGCGCCGCCGGCGACATGATCGCCACCCGCAAGACCAACGGCGCCGTGCTGCGCGCCCTGCAGGGCGAGGCTCCCCTCTGGGGCGGTTCCGCCGACCTCGCCGGCTCCACCACGGTGGAGGTCGACGGCGAACGCTTCTCGGCTGCCAACCCCGCCGGCGAGTTCATCCGGTTCGGCATCCGCGAACACGCCATGGCCGCGATCCTCAACGGCATCGCGCTGCAGGGCCCGTGGCGCCCGTTCGCGTCTACCTACCTGGTGTTCAGCGACTACATGCGCCCGAGCATCCGTCTCGGCGCGCTGATGGAACTCGGCGTGGTGTACGTCTACACCCACGATTCCGTCGCCGTCGGCGAAGACGGCCCCACCCACCAGCCGGTCGAACAGATCGCGTCGCTCCGCACCGTTCCGGGGCTCGACGTGGTGCGTCCCGCGGACTCCGTCGAGGTGGTCGCGGCCTGGCGCCGCATCCTCGCCTCCCCCGACCGGCCGGTCGCGCTCATCCTCAGCCGGCAGGACCTGCCCGTGCTGGAGAGCACCGACACCACCCCCGTGGGCGTGACCGCCGGCGGCTACGTGCGCTGGCAGCACGGCGACGGCAGCGACCTGGCGATCCTCGCCACCGGCAGTGAGGTTCACCTCGCGATCGAGGCCGCCGCCCACGTCGCCGAGCAGGGCATCTCCGCCCGCGTGGTCTCCATGCCCTGCCTGGAGTGGTTCGCCGAGCAGACCGCCGACTACCGCGAGTCCGTGCTGCCGGCCGCGCTGCACGCCCGGGTCGCGGTCGAGGCCGGCCGCGGCGACGCCTGGTACCGCTGGGTGGGACTCGACGGACGCGTGGTGTCCATCGAGGAGTTCGGCGAGTCGGGCAGCGGCCCCGAGGTCATGCGCCGCCGCGGTATCCACCTCGATGCGGTGGTCGCGGCAGCGCAGGCGACCCTGGCCGGCCGGGTTCCGGCCGGCTCGCTGGCCTGACCCGCGAGCGTTGAACCTCCGGCGCTCCTGCCGCTGGGCAAGCGGATCGTCGACCTGCCCTGGCCGACCCGCGGCATCCGGGCAGCGCTAATGGGACGCGTCTGAGTCCTGCTCGCCCTTCCGCTTGCGGAACGCGATCATGT
Source organism: Cryobacterium sp. PH31-AA6 (assembly GCF_030063195.1). Lineage (GTDB taxonomy): Bacteria > Actinomycetota > Actinomycetes > Actinomycetales > Microbacteriaceae > Cryobacterium. Next base: position 252,157 of record NZ_JASISS010000001.1, on the reverse strand, counting down.
TCACCCGGCTGCCGCAGCGTGCGCTGCAGAAGCGCTTGGACCCGTTGCGCGAAAGATCGATGATGAGCCCCGTGCAATCGTCGGCCTCGCAGATGCGCAGACGCTGCATCTCATCCATCCGAATGACGTCCATCAGGGCCAGCGCGAACTCCACGCGCATCCGCTCCCCCAGCGGCGCTTCGGGCTCGGTGGCGTGCATGTGCCAGTCGGACCCGTCGTGCCGAGTGAGGTACGGCTGCGCGTGGGCCTCGGCGAGCATGCTGTTCACCTGGAGCGCCGCGTCGTCGCGACCCAGGCTCCAAAGGAGTCGCACCTGGTCGCGGGCCCGCAGCACATCCTGCCGCTCGTGCTCGTCGCCGTCGACGCGCCCGGAAAAGGGATACCGGGAGTTGAACTCGACCAGCTGCTCGAGCGTGCCGAGCTCGTCGGCCCCGCTCCGGGATGCCGCGGCTTCGGTGTTACCGAGCACAACGGCGAATTCCAACGCTTCTTCGGTGTCATGGGCAAACTGCATGTTGACTCCTAACGGACCATCGCCTAACGTTATGGTCATTACCGATTCTAGGCCGTAACGCGGGGCGCGTCAGAAGGAAGCATTGTGAAAATCTCGTCGACGTCTTCCGGCCTGGTTGTGGCCGTCATCGGGTCTGTCTCGTTCGGCACCTCCGGCGCGTTCATCAAGCCGCTGCTGGAGTCGGGCTGGTCCCCGTCTGCCGCGGTCACCGCGCGCGTCGTCGTGGGTGGGCTCGTGTTGCTCCCGGTCGCGCTCGTGTCGCTGCGCGGCCGCTGGTCTGCCCTGTGGCGGGCGCGGTGGCGGGTGAGCCTGATGGCCATCGTCGGTGTCGTCGTCACCCAGCTCTTCTACTTTGCCGCGATCCAGACCATTCCCGTCTCCACGGCGCTGCTCATCGAGTTGCTCGCCCCGCTGCTCCTGGTCGGCGTCGTCTGGGCGATGAGCCGGCGCATCCCGCGCGCCCTGGTGCTGGTCGGCTCGGTCTTCGCCGTGGGCGGCCTTCTGCTCGTGATCGGGCCGGGTGCCGTGCGCGCCGCCGACCCGGCCGGCCTCACCTTCGCGTTCCTCGCCATGGTCGGCTGCGCGATCTACTTCGTGGTCGCGGCCCGCCCCAGCGACGGGCTGCCGCCGGTGGCGTTTGCGGCCTTCGGCCTCGTGCTCGGCGGCCTCGTGCTCGGCCTGCTCGGCCTCACCGGCCTGCTCCCCTTCACCGCCACCCTCGGCGACCTCCCGCTCGCGGGCGTCGAGCTGCCATGGTGGGTTCCCCTGATCATCGTCGCCGTGGTCAGCACCTCGATCGCCTACGTCGCCGGCATCACCGCGGCCGAGGCGCTCGGGTCGCGGCTGGTCTCCTTCGTCTCCCTGCTCGAGGTCGTCTTCGCGGCCCTCTTCGCCTGGATTCTCCTCGGCGAAGCGCTCACGCCCCTTCAGCTGCTCGGCGGAGCACTGATCCTGGGCGGGATCGCGGCCGTGCGCGCCGCCGGCTCGGCCGACGACATCCCCGCCCTCCCCACACTCATCGCCGAGGCCTCCCACGCGCCGCCGCTCGGGGCGACAACCGGGCCGTTGCTCGGGAAGAGAGTTCTCGAGCCCAGTTGGCGCGTTCGACGTCCCTCAGCTGTGCGGCGACCGGGTGACCACCGCCACTACCGCGCATAACTCCTGCAATTTCGAGGCGCTCTCCGATACTCCCGCGTGATTACGCGGGAAGATCCCCCGAGGTCCTGAATTTGCAGGAGTTATGCACCTACCGCTATGAACTATGGATGGATGGATGGCGGGCGGGGTTATTCCACTCGGAGGTCGTCAAGCAGATCCGAAAGAACTGACTCTTCCTCGACCCGAAGCCGCAGCTCCTCCATTGCTCCGGAGAGCCCTTCATCCCACGGGGTATCGCCGACCGCGCCCGAGAAAACTGATGTTGCGAGACTCGACTCACACGCGGCGCGGTAGTCCGCCTCGCGGAGGCGCCACGGCGTCCACGGCACGCTGCGAGCGACCGTGCGGGCAATCCCCACCCCGCCCGCGTCGAAGTCGCCGTGGTAACGCAGGCGCGCGCCGCCAGCGACGAGCTGGGTCAGCATACGGATCACCGCGGCCCCCGGCTGCCCGTTCACACACACGAGCGGCACCGCACCGGCTCCGACACCGAAGCGGTCGGCCGCCGCCGCGATTACGGCCGGATTCTCACACACCGACACGCGTGACGGGGCACGGCCGATGTCATCCGCGGCCAACTGCCGATAGGTCAGCACCGCGGGTTGACCTGCCTCACCGAGCGCCGCCAGGGCACGGGCCGTCGGCGACGACAACCCGCCCGGCAACCCCAGTGTCAGAACAGTCGATGACAGCTCGTCCACCACGACACCCGAGAGTTGCCAGGCGTCGCGCCGCCATCGCGATCCGTTGCCTGCAGGATGCCCGGTCAGGGCCGCCGCGAGCCCGACTGCCATCGAGCCGAGCGCCGTCTTCGGGTCGAGGGCATGGGCGTCCCCGAACAGGCGCGCCGCGAGCACACCAAGGGCATCGCCTTCCGCAGGTAGTGCTCGAGCGAGCACACCGAGCTGGAGCGTCATCGTCTGGGCTGCCGAAGCGGATGCCGTTGCTCGCCGAAGCGCTCCCGACCGGTTCACGGTATCGACCCACGCCGAAAGCTCAGGCCGTTCGATGGCGATCACGCGCAGGGTGTCCGCCACCTCCTGCCAGCTGGAGCGTTCCGCACGGCGTACATCGGGACCAACGATGGGACCGACGAGCGCGATGACCGCGGAGGAAAGGCCGGAGGGCCAGGCATCACGGCGCAGCATCTCGTCGAGCTGGTCGAGAGACACCGACGCCGACGAGCCCGAGCGCACAGGCCGACCGAAGAGCCGGGCCGCCGCCATCCGCTCGGACGCGCTCGCTCCCTGCTTGGTCACGGTTCCCTCGAGAGTGCCCTTCTGCTCGAGCCGCGAGCGCATTCTCGTCAGCAGCCACGCCATCTCGGGAGTGCCGAACAGGCGCCGGATGCGCGAGAGAGCCTCGATATCGTCTCCCTCGGAGCCCCTCACCACAAACCCCCACCTGCCGCCCCGCCCGCGGCCGTATCGTCTTCGGCTACGGCCGTCCGCCGCCGCCCGTCCCAACGCCACCGTTGCACGTGCACGGCATCGGTCCCGTCGAAGCGGGTCAGCTGGGAAATACCCAGGCCGGGGACCTCGGCGTAGCAGCCCCACTCCCGCTCGCTCGTCATCACCACGTCGAGGTCGAATTCGGCGAGCAGGCCCAGGCAGCTCGCCCGCGAATTGTCGTCGACACCCGCGAAGGCTTCGTCGAGCATGATCATCCGCGGGGCGTGCGGATTGGTGGCGGTGCGATAGTGCGAAGACGCGGCAGCGAAAAGCGGGATGCTTGCGGCGAGAACCCGTTCCCCGCCCGACGCCGGCCCGGTCGCCGTCTTCCAGACCCCGCTCTGCTGGCGCTCGACGGTGAAACGGTGCCACCGGCGGTAGTCGAGGGCCTCGCCGAGGTGGTCGTACCAGTTCCCTGCCTCGTCGGCATCCCTCACTTCCGCGATGCGCGCCTGCAGGAAGTCGCCGAGCGCCGCGCGGTCCATTTCGTCCCAGACATCGGCGGTCGTCGCGAGCAGACGCCGGGCCTCGACCAGGCCTGCCGGGCCATCGGGGCGGGGCTTCCAGAGCACCCGCAAGATCATGCCGGTCGTGGTCGGCCGGGCACGGAGCTCCTCATTCAGTTGCACGATCTGCCGGTCCGCATCCCCGATCAGTTCCGACAGCTGCGCGCCCACCTCGGTGACGAGGTGCGACTGGATGATCTCGCGCTCCTTGGCGCTGAGCAGGCGCAGGTGCTGTTCGATCTGCCCGCCGAGCTGGTCAGCGAGTTCCACGAGCAGCATCTCCCGGCCCCGGAATGTTACGACAACGCGCACCCCGTCGTCATTCGGGTGGTACGCCGCCTCGTGGCCATGGCGGCCGAGCGAACGTTGCAGGTCGGCGAACTCGGTGAACACCTGCGACTGCAGCCGGGTATACCGCTCGTCGGAGGCGTCAAGATTGGGCAGTGCCGCTTCGATGGCGCGGGCGAATTGCACCCCGCGGGTCACGGTCCAATCCCCGTCTCCGGCCGCGTCCGGCCCGACCACGATGCTCCCGACGAGCGAGGCCAGGTCTGCGACCTGCACCAGGCCGAGCGCGGTGGTGCGCTGCAGCGCGGCGACAGCGGCGACCCGGTTCGCATGCACGCGGTCCTGGTCTGCACGAATTCCGCGCAGCCGCTCCCCGAGACCGGCCTGCTTCTCGCCGTCCCGTCGTGCGTTCTCGCCGAGGCGACGCAGCTCGGCACTGATCGTTTTCAGTCTCGCGACCGCCGAGGCCACCCGCTCACGGTAGCCCTGCACGTCGGCACCGAGTTGCCCGCGGAGTGTCTCGAGGTAGCTGCGGCTGCGAGTGTGTTCGGCGTCGGCAGCTTCGCGTTCGGCTGCGATACGGTCCCGTTCGACGAGGGAGTCGGCGAGCCGAGCCTCGGCACGCACCAGCAGTCGCACCGCGGACACCCACCGCTCGGCTTCGTTCCACCGCACCTCGACGCGTCGTTCGTATTCGGACAGCGCTGTGCTGAGCCCGCGGATCGCATCAGGATCCGTGGGAAGTCTGAGCGTCGTGGCATCCTCGGCCAGTTCGGCCGTGGCCTCGGAGAGTTCTCGCTGTGCTACGGCGGTCCGGCCGCGCGCCTCTTCTCGTTCGATCGTGCGTTGGACGACGTGGTCGGCGGCCCTCACGGCGGCCCGATCCGCAGCCTCGAGCGCCGTCGGATGCGGCACCGAGGCCTGCTCGCGCTCCACGACCGCGGCCCGGGCAGCGATCCGCTCGAGGTCGGTGTTGAGATCGCGTTGCTCGGCGGAGATCGAGTCGATTTCTGCTTGAGCCTCGTGCAACCGGCGTGCTCTGGCCGCTTCCCGGGCGCTCTCGCCGACAAACCGCGCCGTGTCGACCGACCAGGCTCCGAGCGCGGAACCCAGGCGATACCGCCCGGTGAGCCCCACCCACACCGACGAGGAGTCACCTTCAGACTCATTCCCAGCAGCACCGTCGACAACGGAGATGCCTCGCAGCACCGCTTCGATGGTCTCCGCCGTCACAAGGCACCCCGCCGGCGGCTCTGCCATGAGCACCGACGCCAGCGTGCGAGCGGATGCCGCGTCACGCGACCCGCGCAACAACAGCTGTCCGTCGCCGGGTTGGCGCACATCCCCGTCAGGCAACACCAGCGCAGTGAGCAGCCCGCTGCCCTCGAGCGCCGCCTCAAGACCGGCCCGGTGCCCGGCGCTGACCTCATCGCGGAAGCTCACCGCGCGCCAGAGCGGAATCGACCCCTTGGGTGCGATGCCACGGGTATGGGGCAGGGTCGGCTCGACCGACTGCCCCTGCTCGAGCCCGGCGATCTCCGCGCTCAGCGCATCACGACGGGTCGCGAGTTCGCCCAGACGGTGCCGCGCAACGGCACGCTGCCGTTCCAGCTCGGCCTGCAGACGCTGCGCATCCTGCCGCAGGGCGACACTGGCCGGGTTCTCGGCCGTGCGGGGGCGCACCCAGTCGGTGAACCGACCGAACGCGTCGTCCGAGACGGCGAGTTCGGTGAGCCCGGCCAGGACGATCTCGACCTCCGAGATGTAGGCGTCGACGACGATCTCGACCTCGGCATCGGTGACGGCACGGTCGTCGATCGCCTCAGCGAGGCGTGTCTCGGTTTCGGCCTCGCGCTGGGCCGCCGCGCTGCCCCGCGCCTCCGACTGTTCCAGCACAGCGATCAGCGCGGAGACCCGCTCGAGCGACTCGCGTAGGCGGGTCACGCGGGCAGCCGTCTCGGTGCGTTCGTGAACGAGCCCGGCCTCGAAGCCATCGTCGGGAAGGGGCTGCACGGACAGCGGGCCGTGCACGATCCCGGCGCCGACGGCGGCCGCGATCGCCGCGGAACTCGCCTCGCGCAACCGGACCTCGCCTACTGTGACCGCGGTGCGGTCCTCCACGGCCTCGGTCTCGACAACGCCCAGCGCGGACGTGGCGCGATCCAGACCCGCCTTGGCGGAATCCGAGCGTTCTCCTGCCGCCAGAGCTGCGGCATCCGCCAGCTCAAGCAGGCGCTCGCTCTCAGCGTGCACGCTGTCGCGCAGCGCCTCCTGCTCGGCCTCGAGGGCGCTGTGCTCGATACGGAGCTCGCCGCTGGCCGCGCTGACCGCGGCGAGGGAGCCCCGGAGACGCTCGAGTTCCGCGTTCACCTCGAGGATCGCGCGCCCGAACCGGTCATGCTCGGATTGTTCACGTCGCGGGCCCACGGCCTGCCGTTTCAGCATCACCTGCGCGTAGCCACGGTAGTGCTGCAGGAATCCGTGCACCGCCTTCTGGGCGGCGGCGAGCTGCTGCACCTCGTCGCGTTCCTCGTCGAGCGAACGCAGACCGTCGGCGACGGACTTGATGACGTCGTCGCTGACCGGGGTCAGGGCGCGGGTCAGCGCCTCAGAGAGTGCGGCCTCGCTCGGTTTCTTGGACAGCTGGGGGGCACGGATCTGCAGCAGCAGCTCGATCAGTTCCGCGTAGCGTCGCTCGCCGAGGCCGAAAAGCTTCGCGTCCACGGCCTGCCGGTACTCGCCCTTCGTGTCGTAGACCCGCCCGGTGTCGCCAAGGGCCTCGGCGAGTCGCTCACGCCCAAGCGCGAGCCGGCTCGCGTCGATCAGGTCGAGAGTGTCGCCCACACGCTCCTCGGTCACGAAGAACCAGTGCCGGGTCACACCCCGGCCCCGCGCGGCCTTCAGACCGGCGCCGATCGTGACGAACCGCGGCTGCCCGGCTTCGTCGATGCGGCCGAACTCGAGCCAGCTGTAGCCGAGCCGTTCGCTGTTTGGATGTTCGTCGCCCAGGAGCAGGTTCCAGTCCATGCGCTTCTGCCGGTCACCGTCAGGTTCGACCCGTTGCGGCGACAGGTCGCCGTCGAGGAGGAATGGCAAGGTCAGCGCGAGCACCTTGGACTTGCCCGCTCCGTTGTTGCCCCGCAGCAGCAGCCGGCCGTCGACGAAAGGGAACTCCTCGTTGTCGTAGTAGAACAGGTCGACGAGGCCCAGCCGCTGGGGCTGCCAGCGCCCACTCGTCGGGACCGGCAGATGCTCAGCGCTGCTCTGACGGGCACTATGGGATGAAACGATGTCGAGGGTCACGACTGTCGAGCTCCAATGATCGTCGGTGTAGCGAGGGCATATCGGGCGAGCGCGGGCAGGATGCGGATGCTGTCCCCGTTCCGAACGACGAGCCGGAGGGCCAGAAGTCGGCCGAGTGCGGTCTCGACCAGGTCGACCGCGTCCTCGTCGGCACCCTTCCGCCAGTATTTGGCGTAGTCGGGGGCGAGTGCACGCACATGCGCGACGAGGGCGTCGAAGGCGATTTCCGGCTGCCCGCATCGGGCCAGAAACTCGGCCAGCAGGAGGGTGACGTGCCCTTCGGTGCCTTTCTCCGGCATCCGCACGTCGCTGAAATCGTCGTCGAAGTCGACCATAGCGATTCCCTCGAGACGGATCTCGGCGACGAGACCGGTGAACTCAGTTATGCGACGGCAGATCAGTGAGCGCTGGCTGCGCAGGTAGGCGGTCTCGTCGTCGTCGAGCTCGTCGAGGTAGAGCACCGGGTCGTCGAGTAGTCGGCGGGTGAGACTGTGTCGCAGGCGAAGGTTGCGCAGGTCTGCGGTCGGGGCGGTTCCTCGGTCACGCATCGCCGTCATTCGCTCGTTCAGGGTCGTCGCCGCGACGGTCGACGGCCCGCGCCGGGTGACGAGCAGTTCGGAGAGCACCCGGCGGGACACGTCGTAGAGAGCGTCGCCGGTGTTCTGAACGAAGTCCGCTTCGTCGCCGGCCACCCGGGCGAGCACGCCCCACTCCAGGAGAAGCTGTACCGCGGCCACGAGATCGCTGCGCTCTTCGCGGCTGGCCAGCTCGAAGACGAAGCCCGCGCCCGCGAGCTCGGGAGCCGTCGCAACCACCATCACCTGCTCGGCGAGACGACCCAGGGCTATCTGACTGTCGCTGCGTTCGAGCACCGACAGGCTGAGCATCAACAACACGTAGCGGCGGCGCGAAAACGGCGCGCCTCCGCGCCGGGCGGCAAACGGATGCGTCGCATCCGTCACGGATGCCGGCTCGCGTTCGAGTCGCACCACTTCACTGTCCACGTGCAGCGCCCAGCCGGTATTGATCTCGAACCACTCCGCCAGGTCACCCGCGTGTCGCCGGACCAGGCGGTAGCGCTCCTCATCGGCTGAGCGAATCAGAGGGGTACGCAACAGAAGGCGTGCGGCCCTCTGCTTGTCGTCAACCGCGGAGACGCTCACGAAACCTCCACGAAGACGTTCTGGGCAATCGGCTCGTCGGCTTCGTCCACCATCAGATCCGTGATCCGCACAAGGTGGTCAGGCCCCCAGAGCGTGCCACGTTCGGTCTCGAGAGCAACGAAGGCTGCATCCGGCAGCTCGGTCAGTTCGATGCTCATGGTGCCGTCGCTCGAGGCGGTTCGAACCGGCCCGCCGCCCCGCGGTCGGGCCACGAGCGCATCTCCGAGCAGAGTGAGGAACAGTCCGAACGCCGTGCTGTCGAGCCCGGCGATCGCGCGCAACTCGACGGTGCCGTCGGTAGCGAGTCGCTTCCGGGCGGCGGCGATCTGCTCGGCCTGTTCCCGCATTTGGAGCGCGATCAGGGCACGGGCATTCGACCGGTCGATGACCTGGTTCGGGCGGCCTTTGCGTTCGTAACTGCCCGTTCGACGCAGCTGCGGCGAGATCTCGATGGCGGGCGCATCCGCCCAGGGTGCGCCCACGAGTGCGGCGTTGTCGGTCCAGTGCTGCCAGGTTGCGGAGTCAACAGTGAGATGCCGGGCGGAGTAGAGACCGAACGCCGCCCGCGCGAGTCGGTGCCGGTCGCTATCGTCGGGCGCCTCCTGGAACCACTGGGCGAGGCGCAGGTAATCGGTGGACCGGTCGGAGCGGCCCGAGCGGCGGGCATTGACGGCCCGCACGGCATCAAGCAGCGCCGGAATTGCGGCGAGGGCCGCCATCCGCAGCAGCTTCGCCTGGCTGTCCCGGCCGCCGCTGGAGAGGAACCAGGATCGCAGGCCCTCCCAGCGGTTCGTCCAGGCGGCGTAGTGCCGCGCCGCCTCGGCCAGAGACTCGGGGTCATCCGGATCGGGCGCTTCGGCGCTCGCGTCGCGGCCGGCCAGGGCGTGGAGGGCGCGGTCGACCGAGCTGCTGTCGGCTCCGTCCAGCAGTTTCGCGATCTGCGGGCCCCGCACGGTGAGGTCCTGGATAAAGCGTTCAAGGTAGTCGACCAGCCGGGATTTGTAGGCCACGAAGGCCTCTTCATCGGAGTCGGTGAGGTCGATGGTGCGCTGCAGCGACGCCATGAACGCGCTCGCGTTGTCGGCGAGCTCGGTGAACCGTACGGTGAGCGCGGCCAGGGTCTGGTGCAGCAGGCCGAGGTCGAGGTCCTCGGCTCCGATCAGCGTCACGAATTGGTGCAGGGTCACCGCGATGTCTTCGAGGGCGACGCTCTGCAGCGCCCCGTGCCGGCCGAGGATCTCCTCGAATCGTTCGAGGGCATCTTCAGCGGCCTCGCCGGCCTGGCTGAGCTGGAAGAGATGGCGTTTGCGGTAGAAATCCTCTACCTGCACGACCCGCCCGGTATCGGGGGACGCCTGCAGGTTGCCCCAGTCGACCAGAGAATCGAGGGCTGCGGTCACGGCCTCGATCGTGAGGTCGTCGGCCGGGCGAAAAGCATCCGCTGCCGACGCGAGGACATCGCTTGCCGCGGAATCGCGCCGCAGTTGGCTGAGCACGTCGTCGGGGCGTAGGTGCACCTGGAACCGCTCCTTGGCGGTCACAAAGGTGCTGAGCACTCGCCGATAGGCGTCGCTGTTCTGCGCGTTCAGGTGGCTGAACACGCTGAAGGATGCTGCGGCGTGGCCTTCTGTGGACACGGTGTTTGCCTCCCCTTGACTCGACAGCGTTGAGAGCGACTGAACACATCACGACCTGTGCAACGTACCCCAATTCATCATGCAGCATTCCACGGACATCGACGAGCGCCTCGGCGGGTCATGAACGCGATCTGAGAGAATGACACCATCATGAAAACCCTCCTCAACGTCATTTGGCTCGTGCTCTCGGGGGTCTGGCTGTTCCTCGGCTACATGCTGGCGGCGCTCATCATGTTCGTGCTCATCATCACCATCCCCTGGGGAATCGCGGCGGCACGCATCGGCGTCTACGCGCTCTGGCCGTTCGGCAAGACCGTGGTGGCCTCGCCGAACGCGGGCGTCGGGTCGTTCCTCGGCAACGTCGTCTGGGTGCTGCTGGCGGGCTGGTGGATCGCCCTGGGCCATCTCGTCTCGGGCATCGCGCTCTGCATCACGATCATCGGCATCCCGTTCGGAATCGCCAACTTCAAGCTCATCCCCGTGGCGCTGATGCCGCTCGGCCAGCAGATCGTCGACCTGCCCTAAGGCCGCTTCCTAACCCTTGCGATAGATTTCGGACCGGTGCCCCAGTCCGACGGCAATTAGAACCAGTACGTCGTCGTGAATCTCGACGATCAAGCGATAGTCGCCAATACGGAAGCGCGACTAGCCTGAGAGGCCTCCGGTCAGGCGACGCCCGCCCTCACCGGGGTCATCCAGGTCCAGCAAACCGTCCAGGTATTTCTTCACCCGAATCAGCGCTGATCTGTCGAGTTTTCGGGCCGCGCGATCGAACTCCGCCGTGGTTTCCAATCGCCAGCGACTCTTAGCCCGAGTTCAGCCCACAACTCATCCGCAGGCCTGCTTTCCTTTCCGGATTCCTCCCACCCACGAATGACCCGATCGGCCCAACACCGTTCTTCCAGGTCATCGAGATGCTCGTGGATCGCTTCGCGAACGTAAAAGCTCTTCGAGCGCCCCGTGCGCGCCGCGAGCTGCTCGAGACGTTGTTCATCCTCGGGAGTCAGTCGTACTGAAATGGCCACGTGAACGCACCTCCTTGAGATACAAGTACCTCACGCGCTCCAGATTATCCGCAGGAATCTCGCATTTGCAGGGGTCGGCGGTATTCCGCGCCGAGAAACACGAAGTCTCAGGGGTGCTGCCGCCTTCTGCCGGGTGACGAGCGCACGCACGGCGTCGAGCCCGCATTCGAAGCTGGAGCGCCGCGACCCGGGACTGCCCGCCACCCTCCGTGCCCGCCGAGCAGTGGAGGCAAGCCACAGCCACGCTTGGTATCGTTGGTGGGGACTGGACGGGCGCGTGGCGCCCGGTGAAGAATCTGCCGAGTCCGCCGTCGGCCCCGAGCTATCGCGCCGCCGCGGCATCCACCTCGATGCGTCAACGCCGCCGCGCACATCGCCCTCGCCGCCACGCCGCCGCCGGGCACCCTCGAACTCATCACCAACCAAGGACGCACCTCATGACCTCCCTCTCCCCTGACGCCGCCAGCGTCGCCCGCCAGATCGACCACACCCTGCTCACGCCTGGGGCCACAACCGCCGACGTGGCGGCCCTGGTTGCCGAGGCCATCAGGCTCGGCACCTACTCCGTCTGCGTCTCGCCGTCGATGCTGCCGCTCACGATCCCCGCCGACGCCGACCTCAAGGTCGCGGTCGTCTGCGGCTTCCCCAGCGGCAAGCACCACAGCGTCATCAAGGCCGCAGAGGCCGCGCTCGCCATCGAGCAGGGCGCCGACGAGATCGACATGGTCATCGACATCGGTGCGGCCGAGGCCGGCCGCTTCGACGACGTGCAGGCCGACATCGCCGCCGTGCGCGCGAGCATCCCGGCACCCAAGGTACTCAAGGTCATCATCGAATCTGCCGCGTTGACGGATGCCGAGATCGTCGCCGTCTGCCAGGCCGCCGTGGCCGCGGGCGCCGACTTCGTCAAGACCTCCACCGGTTTCCACCCGGCCGGCGGGGCAACCGTGCACGCCGTGCGCCTGATGAAGCGAACCGTGGGCGACCGAGCCCAGGTAAAGGCGTCGGGCGGCGTGCGCAGCTACGACGACGCCCTCGCCATGATCGAGGCCGGGGCGACCCGCCTCGGCGTCTCCGGCAGCGCAGCACTACTCAGCGGTGCCACACCGGTCCTGACCGGCGCGTACTGACCGCCGGCGCCGACGCCGCCTCAGCCTGCCCCCGCCGAAGTGCCTCTAGTTAGGGTTATGTTGCCTTACCGAGAGCGACCCGTGACCGGGCGCGACGACACATTTTGCGGCGTAGATGGGAACTCCGCCGTGCTCCGCTGTCTGGGTGAGGATGAGGACCGCCGCTGACGGCCCTATGTTCAGCAGTTTCGCTCGCGTGGGGCCAGCGTCGGTTGCGACGATCTGGCACACGCCGTTTGTGAAGACGTGGCCGTTGGCCTGCATGGAGGCGAGGAGGGTCCGTGGCTCGGCGGCGATTTCCGGGAGTTCGGATGCGATTCGCGCGCTCACGTCACTAAGGTAGCGCCCAGCGGGGAGATGCTCTTGAACAGTGGCAACGGGAACGCCATCCTGCAGCAAGACGCTCTCGCGGATCCAGGCGTTGGCAGCCGGGTCGAGCGAGAGCCGGTGGGCCACGAAGTCTGTAACCCCTTCCAACTCGAAACGCACCGGCTGGACAGTCAACGTCATGTTCGGGTCGGCCAAGGCGATCTCAAATGGCCGCAGCTGCTCCAGTCCGCCGTGCGGGATGAAGTCCGTGACGAATCGCCCAACTCCGCGGCGGGTGACCAGTAACCCGTCTTCTTCGAGGAGCATCAGCGCCTCGCGTACGGGTGTGCGGCTGACGCCGAGCATCGCCGAGAGCTCCGTTTCCCTCGGTAGCATTTCGCCGAGCCGGAACACGCCGGAGCGGATTCCATCCGCGAGGCGCGTGTAGACGGCGACTCGAATCGGCTGGCCGACGGCGAGCTGGAGCTGCTGGTGCAAGAACGGGTGCGATTCCAAACGGGTCGTCACGAGACCTCCTTGTCAACGCCGAACGTACCACATTTGATATGTGACCGGAGAGGTATAACCTCATACTGCATCGACGAAGGAGTCAACATGAGTTCAACCACCACGAGGGTCGGATCACAGTCAACGACGAAGGGTCTGTATCCCCCCACGCGCAGCACGCCGCACATCGATCCGAAGGGGGTGGACATCGCCGAGACGATCCTCCTTCCGGGGGACCCTCTGAGAGCGAAGTTCATCGCCGAGACCTACTTCGACGACATCCGCTGCTTCAACAAGGTTCGTAACATGTTGGGTTTTACGGGCACGTACCGGGGGCGCCCCGTGTCCGTGATGGGTACGGGTATGGGCATCCCCTCCATCTCGCTCTACAGCTATGAGTTGATCCACTTCTTTGGGGTTAAGAACCTGATCCGGGTGGGCAGCTGCGGCGCCATGCAGGAGAACATGGAGCTCTACGACGTGGTTATCGCCCAGGGCGCGTCGACCGACTCCAATTACCTTCAGCAGTTCGACCTGCCCGGTTCATGGGCGCCGCTGTCGTCGTACAGGCTGCTCGAGCACGCCAAACGGATCGCCGACGAGCGCGGTCAACGCACCCACGTGGGCAATGTACTCTCCTCCGACCTGTTCTACGGCGCCGATCCCGACGCCATGGGCAAGTGGATGAAGATGGGCATCCTGGCCGCCGAGATGGAGTCGGCAGGCTTGTTCGCCAACGCCGCGGCCGGGGCCGTCGATGCGCTTGGCATCTTCACTGTGAGCGACCACCTCGTCACCAACGCCAAGACCACCCCCCAGGAACGACAGACCGCGTTCACCGGAATGATCGAGATCGCGCTGGAACTGATCTGATGAGCACCGCGACTCCCGCCACGCGTGCAACCCCGGTCTTCACACCGACCCGGGCCGTGCCCATCCTGCTGTTCCTGTTCGTGTTTTCGCTGGTGCTGGACAATGGCTTCAAGTTCATGTCGCCAGCGCTGGCGCAGAGTCTCAACCTGCCCGTCAACACCGTCAGCCTGCAAGCCACTCTGACCGGCATCCTGATCGGTATCGGTGCCGTGGTCTACGCCGCGCTGGCCGACTCGATCAGCATCCGGAAACTCATCATTTTCGCGATCATCGTGATGACGATCGGGTCGCTCGTCGGCTTCATCTTCCAGACCAACTTCTGGCTGATCCTGGTCGGCCGGCTGATCCAGACGGCCGGCCTGGCGGCCGCCGAGACCCTCTACGTGATCTACGTCACCAAGCACTTCAGGGGCGACGAACAGAAGAAGTACCTGGGCTTCAGCACCGCAGCCTTCCAGCTGTCGCTCCTGATCGGCACCGTCGGCAGCGGCTTCATCGCCACCTACATCGGCTGGGCGGCCTTCTTCCTGGTCACCCTGCTTTCGCTGCTGGCCATCCCGGTCGTGCTCCGCACCGTTGCCGCGGAGGCAACGAATGAGGGCCACGTCGACGTTTTCGGGCTGTTCCTGATCGCGGTGTTCGCCACCGGCATCATCCTGTTCATGCAGAACTTCAACCTCTGGTACCTGATGCCCGTCGTCGCGGGGCTGATCCTGTTCATCTGGCACATCCGAACGCACGACAACGCCGTGATCACCATCGCGTTCTTCGCCAACGCTCAATACTCGCTGATGATCATCGTGGTGTTCGTCATCTACTCGGTGCAGCTGGGCTACACCTTCCTCTTCCCGTTCCTGGTATCCGACATCTACGGCTACAACCTCGGCGAGGTCTCGCTGCTGCTGATCCCCGGCTATATCGCCGCCGTAATAGTCGGCTCGGCCACCGGCAAGATCGCCCGGGTCCTCACCTCCAAGCAGGCCATCACCACGGCGTTGATCGTGATCATCGCCTCGATGCTGATCCCGGCACTGGTGGTGGACAAGTGGATCGGGATCTTCGTGATCTCGATGATCTTGTTCGGGATGGGCTTCGCGTTGATGTACGGCCCCCTCGTGTCGACCGCCATCGGGCGGGTGCCGGTCGAGAATTCCGGTATCGCCATCGGCTTCTACAACCTCACCATCAACATTGCCGTGCCGATCGGCATCGCCTACACCGCAGCACTGATGAACCTCAAGCCCAACCTGCTTGGCGGCGTCGCCGGCACCGACCAGGCGGCCTCTTACGGAACGGTGTTGCTGATTCTCGCGGCGGTCGCTGCCCTCGGCCTGGTGCTCTACCGCATCTTCATCGTGGTCGTGGAGCGCCAAGGCGAACCCTCACCCGAACCCGCGCTCGTCACCAACTAAGGACAAACCATGATTTCCGCTCCCACAGTAACCCTCAGCGCGGCCATCGTCGCCAACCAGATCGACCACACCCTGCTCACGCCCGAGGCCACCGCCGCCGACGTGACCGCCCTCGTCGCCGAGGCCATCAGGCTCGGCACCTACTCCGTCTGCGTCTCACCGTCGATGCTGCCGCTCACGATCCCCGCCGACGCCGACCTCAAGGTCGCCGTCGTCTGCGGCTTCCCCAGCGGCAAGCACCACAGCGCCATCAAGGCCGCCGAAGCCGCCCTCGCAATCGCGCAGGGCGCCGACGAGATCGACATGGTCATCGACATCGGCGCCGTCAAGGCCGGCCGGTTCGACGACGTGCAGGCCGATATCGCCTCCGTGCGCGCGAGCATCCCGGCACCGAAGGTGCTCAAGGTGATCATCGAATCCGCCGCGTTGACGGATGCCGAGATCGTCGGCGCGTGCCAGGCCGCCGTGGCCGCGGGCGCCGACTTCGTCAAAACCTCCACCGGTTTCCACCCTGCCGGCGGGGCGACCGTGCACGCCGTGCGCCTGATGAAGGAAACCGTGGGCGACCGGGCCCAGGTGAAGGCGTCGGGCGGGGTGCGCAGCTTCGACGATGCCCTGGCCATGATCGAAGCCGGCGCCACCCGCCTCGGTGTCTCCGGCAGCGCCGCGCTGCTGAGCGGCGCCAAGCCCACCGTGCTGACCGGCGCTTACTGACCGTCGGCGCCGGCGTCGGCCGCCAGTGCTGGTCGATCGATCACCCCACAGAAACGTCGATCAGCACCTTCCCGACCGCGCCACTCTCAACCAGGGCATGGGCATCTGCAGTGTGCGCGAGGCCGAAGCGGTGCAGGGCCAGCCCGGCCTCTTCCCCACAGCGAGGGGGCACCCCGATCAAGTACATACCGATAAGCTCAGCCTGTATCTAGGCTTGGGGGAGCGCATGTCGGCAGGCGGATCGGCATGGAGCGAAGCGACGCGGCAGCTAGCGCTCTCAGAAGCGCACGCGCTCGCCGCTGAATCCTCGCGGGCCAAGGCCGCCAACTACTTCGCCGCCGCCGACAGCGAAAAACGCATCGCCCACGTTCTCGCCCCCCTCGCCGCAGCCGGCTACCACTTCCTGCCCGATCGTCAGTGGCCCGGCAGCCGGCGCGCTCAGGTCGACATGGTCGTCGTCGGGCCGGGCGGCCTGTTCATCGTGGACACCAAGGCTTGGAAAGACCCGATCATCGCCGCGGGCCGGGTATTCCGCGGGCAAGCCGATGTCACCGACGAGTTCGACGGACTCGCCGATCTCGCCTGGAAGACGGAGGCGGCTCTGGCTGAGATCGGCCTCGCCCCAGGCGAGATACGACCCGTGGTCGTTTTCGCCGGGCACAAGGGTGTCAACGCGTCGGTCGGCGGCGTCGAGATTGTCGGTGAAGGTGACATCGTGCGCCACATCGCCCGCCGCGGGCAGCGACTCACCGCGTCCGCCGTCGAGCAGGTGTTGGCCGCCGCGATCAAGTACTTCCCCTTGATCGGCGCGCCGGCACCGGTCGATGTGACCCTGCCCGAACCGATCATCGGCCCGGAACCCGCTCTCGATCTGGACCATCTCCCGAGCGAGAGCGACATCGAGGCCGCGATCCTCGAAGGCCTCCTTGCCCCTCCCATCGAGGAGTGGATGACGTTCCTGCATCCCGACCAGGCCAAGTTGGTGCGCCGCAGTTTCAACGGACCCTCTCGCATCCGCGGGGCTGCCGGCACCGGCAAGACCGTCGTAGGGCTGCACCGCGCCGCGTACCTGGCACGATCCCAGGCGAACGCCCGTGTGCTCGTGACCACGTTCGTGCGCACGCTGCCCGATGTACTGAGCAACCTGCTCGGCCGCATGGCCCCGGATGTCGAGGGTCGCGTGGAGTTCAGCGGCGTGCACCAGTTCGCCCGCAAGGTGCTCGACGAGCGCGGCATCGACGTGCGGGTCAGCCCGAAGCTGGCCGATCAGTCGTTCGACGAGGCCTGGCAGCAGACCTGCGGCCCGCTGGCGAAAATCGACACGAACTCCCGATATTGGAAGGAGGAACTCGACCACGTGATCAAGGGCCGCGGTCTCACCACCTTCGACGAGTACGCCGACTGTGCCCGCATCGGCCGGCGCCGCCGCCTCACCCTCGACCAGCGCCGCTCGGTCTGGGCGCTCTACCAGTGCTACGAATCACTTCTGCGCACTCGCGAGGTGCACGACTTCGCCGACCTGATCCTGCTCGCCGAAGCGGCCCTGCGCGCCAAACCAATGGTCGGGTACACCGCCGTCATCGTCGACGAGGCTCAGGACCTGTCGTGCGCGATGATCCGCATGCTCGCCTCCGTGGCCGGTGAAGGTGCGGATGCCTTCACCCTGATCGGCGACGGCCAACAGACCATCTACCCCGGCGGGTACACTCTCGCCGAGGCCGGTCTCTCCGTCGCCGGCCGTGGTGTGATCATGGACGTGAACTACCGCAACACGGCCGAGATCCTCGCCCTGGCCGCCCGGGTCGTCGATGGTGCGAGCTACGTCGACATCGAAGGCACCGCGGCCAGCGCAGCCGCGATCACCTCGCCGCGACACGGTGACCGTCCCCTCTTCGCCCGGGCGCGCACCCGAACCGAGCACGACGGCAAACTGGTGCAGCACCTCCGCCGGGCCGCGCAGAGCGTGAGTGTGGGCTGGGGCGACGTGGGTGTGCTCTGCTCCACCACCTGGCAGGTGCGTGACGCGGTGACACTGCTCCGCACCGCGGGAATTCCCGTGGTCGAACTCACCGATTACGACGGTAGCCCAACGGATGCCGTGAAGGTCGGCACGATCAAGCGGGCCAAAGGACTGGAGTTCAAGCAGGTGCTGCTGCCCTGGATCGACGAACAACTGATGTCCCCGGGCGTCACCGGCGAGGGGTGGACCGATTCGCGCATCGAACGCGACGAGCGCAACCGCCGCGAACTGTTCGTGGGCATCACCCGAGCTCGTGACGCCGTGTGGGTCGGGTGCATCACGGCGCAGGGTTCGTCGGCGTGACCTTCGCAATCCCCAACTGCACCACGCGCTGCTCGTACACGTCCCGGCGACGGCCGACGGTGACCACGACCACCACAAGGATGTCGTTGCGAATGGTGTAGATAATCCGATAGTCGCCCACCCGCACCCGATAGCCGTCCCGTCCTTGCAACGCCCTGGCCCCGGGCGGGCGTGGGTCTTCGCCCAGCAGGGCGATGGCGCCGTGTACCCGACCACGATCCTGCGGATCAATGCGCCGCAAGGGTTTGACCGCTGCCGGGCGCACTTCGATCCGGTACTTGCTCACGTCCAGCCGAGATCCGCTTTGACCTGCTCCCAGGGAATGTTGTCGCCCTCGTCGGCCATCGCCACATCAAACGCCGCGACATCCTCAGCGTCCTCAAGCGCGTCTTGCATGCGCGCGTACTGCTCGGGGCTCACCAGCACAGCAGCGACCTTTCCGCGACGCTCCAAGAAGACGGCCTCCGTGCTGGTCTGGGCGATCAACTCGGGTAGGCGCGCCCTGGCATCGGTGACACTTGACTTCGACATGCCTCAAATGTACATCCGCGTGATCTCGATGTACATGTGCAGTGTCGGTCTGCAGTTGACCGCCGTCCACCCGCTTGCGGGAGCACCCATCGCGGATGCGCGAACCATTGGGTCTGCCCCGCGACACTCAACCTCGATCACCGGGCGCAGAGTCCCAAAGTTCACCCGGCCGACACGTCGAGGAGCACCTTCCCGACCGCTCCGCTCTCGACCTGGGCGTGGGCATCCGCGGTGTGTGTGAGGTCGAAGCGGTGCAGGGGCAGCCCGGCCTCCTCCCCCACGGCCAGGGCGCCGTCGGAGAGCGCGGCGTTGATGTCCTCGGCCGCCGCACGGATGACGTCGGCGCCCACCGTGTAGAGCAGCACGAACTGGTAGCGCACGTTGAGGCTGAAGTGCCGGCGCACGTCGAGGGTCATCTGGTCGCCGCCGTTGTTGGCGTAGACCGCGATCGACCCACGGTTGCGGATGACGGCCAGGTCGAGCGGCGCGTTCTGGGCCGGGGCGACCTCGACGATCTGGTCGACGCCGTCTGGCGCGATCGCCCGGATCTGGTCGACGATGTCCGAGTCGCTGTAGGTGAGCACGTGCTGCGCGCCGGCGGCCGTGGCGAGCGCCGCCTTCGCCGGCCCGCTCACGGTGGTGATGACGGATGCCCCCGCCCACCGGGCCAGCTGGATCGCCGCATGCCCGACCGCGCCGGCGCCGCCGGCCACGAGCACGACCTTCCCGGCCAGGGCGCCCGGCTGCAGCCGGTTGGGCCCGTCTTCGGCCACCGTCAACGCCCGGTACGCCGTGATCGCCGGCACGCCGAGGCTCGCGCCCTGGTCGAAGCTCGCATTCGCTGGCAGCGCGAACACCCGCTCCGCGGGCAGCACGGCGTGCTCCTGTGACGTGCCGCTGTTCGCCCGCTGGTACGCGGCGAGCGCCAGCCACACCCGGTCGCCGACGCTGACGTGCTCGACGCCTGGGCCGACCGCTTCGACGATGCCAGCGCCGTCTTGGCCGGGCACGACGTCGTCGAACGCCAGCGATTGGCCAGGGGCCGACCCGCGGCGTGACTTCCAGTCGGTGGGGTTCACCCCGCTGACCACGATCCGCACCCGCACCTCGCCGGTTCCGGGTTCGGTCACCGGCCGATCGACGAGCTGAAGCACGGACGGGTCACCGGTCTGGCTGTACACAATTGACTTCATGTCAGGGGTAACGCGGGGCGGGGTGGAATGTTTCCCGACCTAAGGTGATCCGCGCTGGGCGTTCACCCCTGGGGCAAGGTCCGCACGGGAGAGGGATTCTGAGCAAGCAACGCCGACGGAAACCGCTAGATCACGGGAGTTTTTGCCGCGAAGTACTCGTAGAGACTCGACTCGATTGGACTCGCCAGACCAAGAGTCATGGAGACAACGTCATGCCCACTCTCACCGGACATCTTCGTCTGGCGAGCATCCCGCGATCTTGCTGTGCCGAGATAGTAGAAGTCAGTGCCTTCTGCATCGTCCTTCTTGGCGAACACATGCAACGGGAGACGATTCTCAACAATTGCCTTCACCTCCCCGCTCGCGAGTGTTCGTCTGCTCCGGGTGTACCAAGTCAGGGTTGACGGATTGAGAAACTCGTCCTCGTACTTCGTGCTCTCGGATACCTCTGAGCCCTTGTGGTACGTGACGAAAATGGGGCAACTGTTTGAGAAGGTGTCGACCTTGTATCCATAGATTGTGCTCTGCTGATTCGACTGCCAGTTGAGCAGCCGGCAGACATCCTTGCGAGAGTATCGTCGCCCGACCTCAAGCTGCCCGCTCCAGTTATAACGATGGCGCGCAAGGTACAACCCGGTATCGACTACATCTCGGACCTGCTTTCTGAATATCGGGTCTGCGGCCAATGCCGCTGTGATGTTCTCGGCGAGGTTGTAGGCCCCGTCTCGAAGCAAGACGATCGGCTTAGCGCCGTACTTGGCGGCTTCTGCTTCGGTGAAGAAGGTGAGGTCCAATACGGCCTGGATGGAATTGAGCGTCGGCGCATCACTAACCAGCCCTCTCTCCGCAAGCAGATTCTGGTATCGCTCAATCGTCACGCCACCCGATTGCGAGAGAAGCGTGTCGAGCAGGAGTAGCTCATGCGGCCGCTTGCCGTTGAGTAGTTCTCCGGAAAGGAACGTCAGGACCGCGCCCTCGAAGGCTTCCGCCTGGACGTCGAGTGCTCCTACCTTGTTCAGAAATGTCCAGTAGTTTTTCTGTTTTGTCGCAATGACAGTTGGGTCGACGGTGTCAAAGCGGGCGAAGTCGATGAGCTCAGGCGATCGACCCAAACGGTTCTTAAGATCAACGAAGGATTTCTTGAGGTTAGACATGCTGTCGAGAGTTGTTGTCGCAAGGGAGGCAAAAATCTTTTGTCTCGAAATCGCGTCAAAGTTCACACTCGAGAGTCCCGCAATCGCTCCAGCTTCCTGCGCATCGATGATCTTCTTGCGGATCGAATCCTTGTTCAGGGTGCTGTCGCCGAACAGCGCGATAGGGATCAAGTAGTTGTTGTCGTAGTTACCGATGAAGTCGATCACCACGAGGTGGTCTTTGCCTGCAGCTTTTCGCAGCCCTCGACCCAACTGCTGTGTAAACACGATGCTCGACAACGTCTGCCGAAGCATTACGACCTGATTGACCGAGGGGATGTCGATGCCCTCGTTGAAGATATCGACGGTGGCTATGTAATCGAGTTCGCCGCTTTCCAGCATCTGCACAGCCCGCTCACGTTCCTCGACCGAATTGCCACCGCTCAAGGCACGCGTTCGAAGGAGTTGTCCGTGGACAGCACGCTGGTTGAGAATTCTGGACAGCTCTGCGGCTTCGTCATTCTTGCTACAAAAGATCAGCCCCTTGACCGGAGCGCCAGCGTGGCCATACCTTTCAATCTGCGCAATGAGGTGATCGACGCGCTCGCTCGCGACCAGCCGGCTCAGATCCGCGACCTGATCAATGACCTCGCCATTCTTCACGTAGTCGGTGACGCCGTAATAGTGGAATGGCGCCAACATGTCTGCCTCGAGGGCCTTCTGCAAGCGGATTTCATACGGCACGTTGTAGTCAAAGAGCTCGAACACGTTGAAGTCGTCAGTGCGCTCGGGGGTCGCGGTCATCCCGAGCAAGAAATCCGGCTGAAGGTGATCGATCAGCTTCCGGTAGCTCGCGGCACCCGCCCGGTGGACTTCATCAATCAAAACGTAGTCAAAAGTATCGGGGCTGATCTCGCGAAGATTCTCGGGCCGAGAAAGCGATTGAATCGATGCGAAGACGTAGCGTCGATCGAGCTCCCTCTTCGACCCGACGAACTTGCCAAAGTCGCTGTCTGGGGCATTGAGCACCAGCTTGAACTCGTCGATTGCGCGGTCCAGAATCTGCTCGCGGTGCACGACGAAGAGCATCCGCTTGGGCGCGTATGCCCGAACGTCGAGCGCGGAAAGGATCGTCTTTCCTGTTCCTGTCGCCGATACGACGACTGCGCGATTCTCGCCTCCGTCGCGCAGGGTCTGTATCTCAGCCAGTGCTTCGACCTGCATTGAGTTCGGGACAATCATTCCCCTCGGCGGCAGATCACCAAGCGCCACCATCGATGCGGATGCTTGAAGAGGCGGCCGAGGCTGCAGAGCCCAAGTCAGCTCATAGTCGTCGATCCATCTCCGGGTCAGGGCAGTCGATGCTTCGATATGTGCGTGGGCCGCGGACTTCAGCTGGTGAACAATGTCCCCATCGGGGAGCGCGGAGAAGCGCAGATTCCATTCGTGGTTTTTCAACAGCGCTTTTGCGGTCAGGTTGGAGCTGCCGACAATCGCGGTGGTGCTCTCCTCCTGCTCGAAAATGTATCCCTTCGCGTGGAACCCAGCGGTGGAGTCTGGATGCACGTAAACATCCACGCCTTTGAGGTTGAGGAGCTCACGGAACGCGGCAGGCGAGTTGAATCCGAGGTAGGTGGACGTGATGATCGTGCCGGTTCCTCGGTAGTCGAGGAGCGCCTGCTTAAGCAACGCGATTGCATTCGGTGTGATGAACGCGACCGAAAATACGAAATTTCGCGATCGCTTGAGCTCATCGAGGATCGCCTTAAGCATCGTCTGGCCATCGGAATTTGAAATCAGAGTGGGGTGGAAAACCTGATCAGCGGTGACGTGTGAATTCAGGAAACCGAAAGTGTTGTCGATCGTGAGCTGACTACGGGTGTCACTCAAACGAGGAAGTCTTTCATAACCCGCTCGACTGCCGGAATATCGGCGGGGGCCCATTCAAGCTGGTCAAGCTCAGCGGCATCCACCCAGCGAAGCTCCGCGTGCTCTGTTAGGCGAGGTTCCTTGCCGACGAGCCTGCAGTAGTAGGTCGTGAGGATGACGATGCCGAAGTCATACTCGTGCTCGGTGGTCGCGACATGGTTGCCAACCTCTGCAGAGCAGAGCAGTTCCTCTTCGAGTTCGCGGAGCAACGCCCCTTCCGGTGACTCGTTCGGCTCAATCTTGCCTCCCGGGAACTCCCACATGCCGGGCAGAGACATGCTCGAACTACGTTGCGCCGCAAGAATCGTCTGCCCCCGAGTGAGGACAGCACCGACCACATTAATTCTCTTTTTCAAAGTGTGTCTCCCCATTGCGTGACCGTCGATTCGTATGGCCAGCTTAGCTAGCGGCGGTAAGCCGATGCCTGCCCCTCTATCCTCGCGACACAGCATTGGCCCTGCTCGCGCCGCTGGCTTCTAGGCGAACCGCACGCGCTCCGCGACGGTCGCCCGCAGGCGGTCAAGCTGCCATGTTGCACCGTCGTCCACACCGGGCAGTCCTTGCCCCAGTACCGCAGCCAGATGCCTGGCCCCGACGACAAAGGTCGGCATCGCTCCACCGCCCAGTTGCTGGAGCCGGGGCGGAGCAGTGCTGAATCCGCATAGACGAGGAGAGTCGCCGAGGCACCATCGATCCCCAACGTCTTGCCGACGTCCGCCAGACGGGGCCGGAGTGTGTCGCGCACGTCGGGAACCGTGCGGCCGCCGTGCCGCCGAGAATCGTGCTCCACGGTCACCGGCCCCGCCTCGGTCATGGATTCGATCACGATCAGACCCTGCGGACCGACTACCAAGTGATCGAACCGCGCGTGCCCCGCACCAAGTTCCACGTCGTGCCAAATCGAGAAGCGCGGTCCGACGGAAGCCAGCTCGCGGGCCGTGTTTTCCTACGCCAGAGCCCGGTCCCACCACACACGGATGCTCGGCGGCGCCACTCGCACGGTGTCCTCCGAGTACGGCGCCGCCAAAAGTGGTGCGGTGTTGGACGGCCGGGCACGGAGATCAATCTCGAAGGCCCTTTGCGCACGGCGGAAATCTGCCTAGGCCGCGGCGAACGTCGCAGCCTTTTCCTTCGCATATCGGATGAGTTCCCGGCGGTAGGAATCCCGGTGCATCCTTAGTACTGAAACGGGTACGGAACTGATCGCTCCGGCCAAACCGCCTAATCCGGCCACCAGGAGCAGCGGCATCCAGATTGCGGCGATGCCCTCCGCGAGAAGTCCCTGTCTCCAGGCAAAGAAAAGGACGAGGCCCGCTCCAACCGCAGCGAACGATGTCGTCATCTGCGCGCCCAGTCGCAGCCCTTGGCGGAGAAACCTGCCGCGCGCCTTGCGCGCCGGAACCCAGGGCACAGGCGGCGACGGCGGGGTGGGGTTGACCAGCCAGGCGATCACCAGATCACGGTATTTCAGGCGGAAACTTCCCCCAGGATGCCCATGTCTGTCCGCACGCCGAACTCGTGGTCGTTCCTCGGCTGTCGATGACCGACTCGGTTGGGGGTTCGTCTGACTCGTCGGTCCGACCCGCGGCTCAGCCGCACTGTGGTGAGCCGAACCGGCACTCAGCGTGCAGTCGTAGGCCGCGCGCGTGTCAGGGGTGCCCAGCGCGGCCCACGCGTCCTGCACAATGCGGAACTGCTCTGCGGTACCGTCGGTGTCCGGATGGCTGGTGCGCTGCATCCGTCGATAGGCACGCCTGAGCTCGTGCGCGCTGACGGATGCAGCACTCCCAGCACGCTGTAGTGGGTGGTTCGGGAGGTGGTCACGTGAGCTCACCCGCGGATACACGCATCAGAAACCCTGGCGCTGCTGACCAGGCCGAATCTGCCCCTCCCACGCCCCACTTTTCAACATCCGTCATTTGTTTCAGCATGGTTCCCCTATGCCCGTTTTGAATCCAGCGGGTGCGGCGCGGGTCACAGCCGCGTAGAACAGCCGCGTATCGCTGATCCCGCCGCGAAGCGCGAACGACGGCATCGGCCCTGCGTCGGGTCATGGATCACTTCACGCCAGGGTCTGCGACGGCCGTTGCCCTCTCGCCGTCCAGTTCCGAGGCCCGGATGGGTGTCTCGAACCTCGTCGCCACGGTTGCTTTCCACGCGAACTTTAGGTATGCCCAAGGGGAAAGCGCAGCCGTCGACGTACCCTCTCCCTCGCTTGCAAGCCACGCTCGAAGCCGAATCTGCGTGACCGTCGCACGGTACACAGTCAGGTCAGGGCCAAGAATCAGAATCCACAAGGCCGCCATTACCGCGCCGATGACGGTGATGGCGTAGTAACCAAACAAATTCGAATAGTGCGGATAGATATTCTCGAGGGCGACGTAGGCAACAGAGAAGCCATGTACGACGACGAGCTGTCGCGCGGCTTCGCTACATTTCGGCCACTCGTCGTCGGTCGCGTCCCGAAGGTGATGAAGCCGAGCGATCAGAAGTAGCGTTGCTGCAACCAGATTCGCCAGCCAGAACCAGACGACCTCCGGATTAGTCACGTTGAAGAAGGGCCAGAAGAACCAGGGCACAAGGACATCGGCGAACAGGAGGACAGTCAGAACTTCGGGGATCCTCCTTGTCGATCCCTGGTGTCCTGAAGACAGCGCAGCGCGCGACCCGCGCCTTCTTTTACCCAGCTGGGTCTCGGCCGTGACGATGGCTGTCCAACCCGGCCCGATCACAAGGAACCAGACGCCAATCGTGAAGAAATTGAGCGCAGACCAAATTTGGTCCGACATTAGTGCCGTGAGATCGTCGGAGAATTTGTCCAAGAGAGCAACGGCCACGAGGAATGCAATGATGACTGCCTGGACCTCCCGTGTGACTTGGGTCCCTGCGGCCCAAATTACATCTGGGGCTGAACGAGTTCGATTTGCGTGAAAGGCAAGCCACAGCCCGGCCGAGCTCATCGACCCCATACAAATAACAAAACCCAGGTCCTCTTCCTGAGGCATTCGTCCTGCTATGACTATCGGGATGATTGCCGAGAAGAAGAAAAAGACGAGCACTGCTGGCACCATCCAAAACAGAGTCATCGTCCAAAAGCGTGGCCTTACACGGAGCATGATGCGGCGGACCACGAACGCCCCGGAAAGGAGGAGACCCACGAGGGCCACTCCGGCAGCCGCATACCTTCCTCCCTGCAGGACAGACAGGAGTACCTCGTCCGCCCAGTCACCACAACATCGCGGCCCGGCAGGCCACGCGAAAGAGTTCTGAACCACCGGTGCCAGGCCAAGCAAGCCAGCCAGACCCACGAAAAAGGCCAGCATTCCCGCGTACCCTGCCACTTTCCATCCGATTGGCAGCGTTGGCCGTGCGGCCGATTTCGAGAGGTTCGACACCTTGATCTCACTCCAGCGCGGTTGAGTCCGGCGGGGCGATTTCATTCGGTGAGTCACCCAATTGATTAGGTCCACTAGCTGGCCTCCGTCTTGAGCCTCGCGACCTGCTTCGGATTCCCGTCCGCAAGTTGGCACCATTATGGTGCGTTTCGCGGTCTCGCGGTCTCGCGGTTTCGCGGTTTCGCGGTTTCGCGGTTTCGAGTGTGTGGCAGCCGACTGCCCAGCCGCGGCAGAAATTCGCACAACCGCCGATAGATAACCCTGGCCGCCGCGACGTCGGGCAGCTGGTCCGCGTTGATCTCCGCGGAGCCGATACCGGTGCGGTATTCCGGTTCGGAGCGGATCGAGGCCGCGAAGATCTCCTGCGAGACCACGATCACCCGCAGGTCGAGGTCGGCGGGCACGAACTGCCGGAAGCTGACCGGCGCGTAGCGCACGTCGTCGATGTGCGCCCGGTCCTCGCGGGTGACCGCCGCCGTGCACCGCGGGGCCTGGGCGATTTTACGGAAGGCCTTGCGATTGACGGTGCCCTCCGCGCGCTCAGTTCTCCACCGCACTCGTCCCGTGTCGGCGCACGCCGACCGGCGAGAACCCTTATCGCGGAATGCCCCCGTCACGGCTAACCGATCACGCGGCTCCAGCGGGAGCCGGGCGCCGTCGCCAACGCGACCCCGGGCATCCGTGCCGTGGTCGCCATGGTGGCCACGCTCACGGTGGTCACCCTAAAGCGGGCAGAGGCGCGATGTTCTGGTTCAGCCGGAAGAAATTCTCCGGATCCCAGGCGCGTTTGAGGGCGCGGAGCCGGGTGTACTTCGCCTCGCCGTACGCCTGCCGAACCCGCTCTTCGCCCTCGTCCATCAGGAAGTTCACGTAGACGCTGGTATGGAAGGGCTCGAGGTCTGACCAGAAGTTGCGCACCCAGTCGCGTTCCCGGTCGAACCCGTCGGGACCCTCGGTGGCGGCTGTGATGTTGAATGTGTGGCCGGTCGCGCGCCCGTGGAACGCGGTGTCGTCTTCGGCGACGCGGGACGCGGCTCCCCCGCCCTGCCAGATCGGGAATGCGGTCAGCGGGGACGTGATCCTGGCCGCGTGATCGGCCGTGATGTCGATGACCTCGTCGGTGAGCTCAGCGACATCGCAGGACCGCATGTAGTACCACCGGCCGGGCGGGTAGCTGGGGTCGAACATGGCCTGATGTTCCAGGTACGGCTTCGGCCCGCACAGATCCAGGACCGGATGACCGAACGCCTTCAGCGGCTTCATCACTTCTTCGCCGTCATCCACCGGGCCCGCGAAGCAGCTGACGACGGCGACGACGGGCTGTCCGCGCAGATCGGACGGCATCCAGTCGGCATCGGGGGCGCGGCGGTGCACCACCATGGTCATCAGGTCGTCTGGCGCCTCGGCAATCCACTCGCGGTAGAAACGCAGCACCTTCACCGACTCGGTCCCGGGCCAGAAGACCGGCCCGGCCATAAGGATCGGGCCGACCCGGTTCAGCCGGAACTCGAACTCGGTGACGATCCCGAAGTTGCCGCCGCCTCCGCGCACTCCCCAGAACAGCTCGGGGTTCTCGGTGGCGCTCGCCCGCACGAACTCGCCGTCGGCCGTGACCATGCCCACCGACAGCAGCTGGTCGATGGACAGCCCGTGCTTGCGCATCAGCCAGCCCAGGCCGCCGCCGAGGGTGAGCCCGGCGACACCGGTATGAGTCACGATCCCCGACGGCACCGCGAGCGCGTGCTGCTGCGTGGCGCGGTCCAGATCGCCGAGTAGCGCCCCGGCCTGCACGCTCGCCGTGCGTGCGTCGGGATCGACCCGGATGCCGTTCATCGGCGACAGGTCGATGACCAGTCCGTCGTCGCAGACTGAGTGTCCCGGAAAGCTGTGCCCGCCGCCGCGCACCGCCACCAGCACATCATGGCGTCGGGCAAAGCGAACCGCGGCACTCACGTCGTCGCGGGAGGCGCACCGGGCGATCAGGCCGGGGAATCGGCTGATCGAGCCGTTCCACACCCGGCGCGCCTGGTCGTAGGCCGCGTCGCGGGGTCGGATCAGCTCGCCGCGCAGGTGCGTGGCGAGGTCGGCCACCGCGCGCTCATCGAGATCGACGCGGCCGCCGCTGATCGTCGCCAGCATGGTCATGGTGTCGGCACCTTTGCGTCCACGGAGTACATGGTAGAACCGGGCGGGGCGATGCGAAAGTGCCGGGTGGTCGCGAGGGTCTCGATGCTCCTATTGATGTCAAGCGGCGATTTGGGTTGGGGTGTGGCGTTGTTGGATGGCGTTGAGGATGGGGAAGATTTCTCGGGCGAGGTAGCGTTTGAGTAGGCGCATGGCGTCGCGTTTGGTTTTGCCGCGGGCGAGGGTTTTCAAGACGTAGTCGCGTGTTTCGGGGTGGGTTTTCATTCGGACGAGCACGATCCGGTGGAACGCGGCGTTGCCTTGCCGGTTGCCGCCGCGGTTGAGGCGGTGCCGGTTGGTTTTGCCCGATGAGGCGGGGATGGGTGCGGTTCCGGCGAGGTGGGCGAGCGCGGACTCGCTGCTGATCCGGTCAACGTTCTCGCCCGTGACGGTGAGCAGGGCAGCGGCAACGTCGGGGCCAACACCGTGAACGGCAAGCAACTCGGGTGCGTAGTCGGTGACCAGGACCAGGATCCGGGTGTCGAGCCGGGCCGCCTCAGCGGTGAGGTCAACGAAGCGGCGGCCGAGGGAACGGGCGGCGTCTTTCGTCGCGGCGGTGACGACATCATCACCGGCCCGGTCGCGCAGCTTCGAACAGGCCAGGGCGAGGTTCTTCCGGGTCTGTCCGGCGAGCTTGACCCGCAGCTCTTCCGGGGCGCTGACGAGCAGCCCGTGGAGCTGATTGATGGTTTCGGTGCGCTGCTTGACCAGCAACCGCCGGGTCGTGCGCAGGGCGCGAATCGCTTCGACCTGCCCGTCCCTGACCTTCGGAACCGTCCTCGCCCGCCGCGAGAGAACAGCCCGGGCCGCGGAATACGCGTCGATCTGGTCGGTCTTGCCCCGCAGCCGCCGCTCCTGCTTGTCGGGGGCGATGACATCGATCACGTCCCAGCCCAGCCCGCGGAACCGGGCCGTGAGGCCAGCCCCATAAGACCCGGTTCCCTCGACCCCGGCCCGGAGCACGACGCCCTGGGCCTGCACCCAGTCGATCAAGTCCCGGTAGCCGGTCGGGGTCGCGTCGAAACGCTGATCCCCGATCGATTCACCCAGCGCCGTAATCACGGCAACGTGATGGAAATCCTTGTGAGTATCGACACCGATAATGATTTTTCGGTCCACATCAGTCATTCTGAATACAGCCCTTCTTGTGAGGGTCAGCGTTCAGGCTGCCGGCAGACAGGTCAGTGAAGAGACTTTAGCCAGGCTCCTATCAAGTCATGATCGGCATCCTGAACGTGACAAAACAATGTCAGGGCCAGACCGGCCGACGCATCGAGACCAAGACAGCCGAAGCGTCAGACAAGCTCTGAGTCAGACCACCCTGACCCCACCAACCATCATCACTGACAAGCTCGACCACCGGGGGCTCGACCACCGGGGGCTCAACCACCGGGGGCTCAACCACCGGGGGCTCGACTTCCGGGGATGGAACGGCGGCTGGGAGGAGGGCGGGTCAGCCGGCTACGTCGAGGTAGACCGGGTGCTCGGTGTGCTGGGTAGAGAGGATGGTGCGCACGGCGGCGAGGTGCACGCTGGCCGAGCGCCGGGCATCCTCGATCTCGCGAATGAGCTCGAGCTGGCCCGCGAGCAGCAGGCGGGCGCGCTTTTCCAGGTCCCGCGGCAGTTGACCGAGGTGCTCCGGAGCGCGCCACTGCACACCGGTGGAGAACCGCTCCCCCGCCGCAGCCAGAACGGCGTTGCGCGCACCGGCGCCCAGGCTCGCTTCGAGCTGGTTCAACACCTCGACCCACTCGTCGTGGCGGCTCGCTTCCCTAGGCAATGCCGTACTCACCGCCAAGGTGAGCCGACATGGACTGGGCCGGAACGAGTTCTGCGGCCTCGTGCCAGGTCTGTCGCAGCGGCTCGAGCAGCGCGATGCTCTCGCGGGTGCGGTCAACGTCGCGGTGGATGTTTGCGCTCATCAGCGAGTTCGACACGTAGACGTAGATGGCGAAGAGGCCCTCGCCGCCCTCCCACGCTTTGACGTTGAGCGAGGTGGTCAGCTCGGACACGATCGCCTGCGCGTGCACCAGGTTCTCGGATGCGACAGCCCAGTTCTCGACGACCTGCGCTGCTTCCGCACGGTTGAGGTCGAGCAGCAGACGATCGTAGAGCATCGTCAAGAGCCGCACCGGGGTCGCCGAGAGAACGGCTTCACGGTTCAGCTGCGCCCGCCGCGCCTGGGTTCCGCCCATCATGCTCATAACAGCCATCATCATCCTGTGCTCGAGGTGGAACTGGGCAGACCGGCGACCTGGGCCGTGAGCCAGGTCGATTGAGCTTTGAGGGCGCTGAGGGAGACCTCGAGCGCGGTGTAGGTGCTCTGCAGGGTGGCCCGGCGGCTGGCCAGGCTGATGTCCCACGAATCGATCCGGTTGCCCAGGTCTTTGACCGTGGACTGCTGCCCGGTGATCTTTGCCGTGAGCTGCCCGTCGTATTTGTCGGACACCGCCGTGCCCGCAGCCGCGACCCGCGTGGCGATCTCGGTCAGGGCGGCCTTAACTGTGGCCGGATCCTTGGCGAGGGCCGTGGCGAATTTCGCCGCGTCGAACTCCATCGTGCCGGACTTGGTGATGCTGATGCCGTACTCCGATGGCGAGTGGCCGTTGACCGGAGCGGATGCCGCGGTGAGAATCTTCTGCTTGACGTCTCGAACCGTGCTGTCGCCGGTGAAGACCCCCCGGGAAACAATCGCGGCGCCTGACGCGTTCGTACTGTTGACGACGACGGTCTTGGTGGAGATGAGGGCGAAGACCCCGTTCAGAGAGCTGACCAGTCCGGACGCCAGGGAACTGATCTGCGCGTCATCGCGGGCAACCTTGATGGTGACCGGGTCGGTCGAGACCGCGGACACGCTGATCGCGACGCCGGGCAGCAGGTTGGCGAACGTGTTCGTGGAGGAGGTGATCGTCTGCGCGGCCGAGGTGCCCGCCCAGAGCGTGACGCTCGCGTCCTGCGCCGTGCGGATGACTGCCGCGCCCGGGGCCGCCAGCAGATCTGGGGCGGTATTCGCCGTGACTTCGGCCTCGGTGCCCTGATACACGGTGAACGCGCTGGCGGCACCGGTGGCACTGCTCGTGAATTGAAGGCGGTACTGCGGAGCCCCACCGGCATCGACGCCGGATGCGACCTTGGTCGCCATGACGCCGGTACCGGAAGCGTTCACGGCGGTCACAACGTCATCGAGCGATGTCGAGGCTGCCGAAACCTCGGTGGTGATCCCACCCGTCACGATCGTGAGGGCGGCCGGAGTAGCGGGCCACTCAGTCATCGCCGCCGAGACGCCGATTTGGCTGCGGGCCAGAGCCCCGACGACGACGTCGAGTTGCCCGGCGCCCGCGCCGGCGGAGACGGAGGTGGTCACGGTCGCTGAGTTGCTCGACGCCGTGTAGAGGTCGAGTGCCGCCGGCTTCGCGGCCTTCGTGGCGAGATCCGTCAAAGTCGAAACCTGCGAGTTGAGACCCTGCAGTGCCGCGATAAGAGTCTGTGAGGTGCTGACCTTGGCTTTGAGCAGGGCCTGCGGTTGGGCTTCGACCGTCATGAGGGAGTTGATCAGGCTCGTGGTATCGAGCCCTGAGACGAGCCCGTCGATTGCGTTCGTCATGTCTTCCCCTCCTTACGGTTCTGCGATGGTGCTGGATAGTGCGATGGAAATGTGAATGGCTGGTGGTGACCGAGGGATGAGGTCCAGTTCATCTCTCGGTCACCACCAGCCATAGTTCACCGTGCGGTTGCCCGAAAGGTTCTACTACTTCGGGTTAGCGAAGGAGCGACAGCACGCCCTGGTTGGACTGGTTCGCCTGCGCGAGCATGGCGGTACCGGCCTGGGTCAGGATGCTGGAACGCGTGTACTTGACCATTTCGGCGGCCATGTCGGTGTCGCGGATTCGCGAACCGGCAGCGGTCAGGTTCTCCGTCGAGACGGCGAGCGTCTTGACGACAGATTCGAACCGGTTCTGGTCGGCACCGAGGTTGGCGCGGGCCGTGGAGACTGCAGCCAACTGCGTGTCGATGACCTTGATGGACGCGGCTGCCGACGCGGCCGAGGAGAAGTCCAGTCCCGAGGATGCAGCTGGTCCAGCAGCGCCACCAGTCAGGGTCGATGAAGCAACGTCGCCGCCGGTCAGCGACTTCACGTTGACCTTGCCGTTTACATCAACGGAGGCCACCATGCTGCCGGCAAATGTGGAATCTGCATTGAGCGCCGTAGCGAGGTTTGCATTCACTTCTGCAACAGTGGTTCCTGTTACACCGGAAAGGATCGCGGTTGTCACACCGGTCGTCGAACCATCGCCGTTCGTGACCGTGAAGGTGTGTGCGGCATTCGATGCCGTGATCGCTGCAGCCGCATCGGCCGCATCCGTGAACGAGGAACCCGTGTTCGTTGACCCGATTGCACCCGTGATCGTCTTGAGGTTGGCTCCGGAGAGGTCGACAGTGATCTGGCTGCTCGCACCGCTGTTCGCGCCGACCTGGAAGCTCAAGGACTTGCTCGAGCCATCAAGGAGGTTGGTGCCGTTGAAGTTCGTGGAATCACCGATACGCGTGAGTTCCTTGGACAGTGCGCTGACCTCGGTCGTGATAGCCGTACGTGAGGCGGCGTTGTTCGAGTCGTTACCGGCCTGAACGGCGAGGTCACGAACGCGCTGCAGGATCGACTGCACCTCGTTCAAGGAACCTTCTGCGGTCTGAACGACCGAGATGCCGTCCTGGGCGTTGCGGCTGGCGACCGTGAGGCCACCGACCTGCGACTTGAGTGCCTCCGAGATGGTGAGGCCGGCCGCGTCATCCGAAGCACGGTTGATGCGGAGACCGCTGGACAGCTTCTCCAGCGACTTGGACATGTCGTTCTGTGTTGCGGCCAGGTTGCGGTAGGTGTTGTTTGCCGCGAGGTTGGTGTTGACCTGCATACCCATGATGTATTCCTCCGTGATTGGGTGTTGTGCGCCGGCCCATCCATGGGCTGACACCTAGAGCTATCGGCCCCGGGCGGGATCGCGTTAGCTATCGAGCAAAGAAAGTTTGAGCCTCTTCCGCTACGCGGACTCGGACGCATAGAAAGCGTTCGACGCGGTGGCCATGCCGAACATGGACTTGTCGGCGAGACGGGCCAGGTAGGCGCTCCGGCGGGCCGGCGCGATGCGCGACTCCGGCACGTACTCGGCCTCGGCGTCGTCGGCGTAGTGAGTGCCCATGCCGTCACGGAGCAAACGGATGGCCTCCGCGCGCTGCTGGGACACGGCCGAGTGGGTAATCCCCAGCTCTGCGGCAATCTCCTTGACCGAGCGGTCGTCGAAGTACACCTGCTGAACGATCTCGCGCATCTTCTCCGGCAGGGCGTCGATCGCCGCACGCAGGTAGGCGAGGCGTTCCGCAGAGAGAAGGGAATCTTCGGGCAGCTCGGCGCCGGAGACCAGGAACTCGGCCGTGGCATCGTCGAGCGTCGAGACGGTGCGCTCGGAGTCGACCAGGCCGGCAATGGCGGTCTCGCGGTCCACGCCGAGGGCCGCGGCAACCTCGTCGACCGAGGCGGCGCGGCCGAGGGCGGCGGCGATGGTCTCCTGCACGGCGCGGGTGTCCTTGATGCGGCGGCGAGCCATCCGGGTGGCCCAGTCGTTGGAGCGCATCTCGTCGGCGAACGCGCCGATGATGCGACGGCGGGCGAAGGCACCGAAGGGAACGCCGAGATCAGCGTTGAAGGCATCCGCTGAGGTGATGAGCGCGAGAGCACCGGCCGAGGCCAGGTCGTCGCGCGAGAGGTGGCGTGCCTTCGCCCAGACTTCGGAGACGAGGTAGCCCACGAGTGGGAGGTTCTCAATCACCAGCTGGTTGCGTTCTGTCCGATTCATGTCGGACCTCCCTGGATGCTTAGACGGACGGGGTGCGGATCGAAACTGGAGACCAGATCGAGCGCATATTGCCGGGTAAGCACGGGGACTAAAACAAGCTGTGGAGCGGGGTTTCGGGGCCCCAGCGGGGGATTTCTCCTCCGCTGGTTAAAACGTATTGGGGACACGCGCCGAAGAACCGGAGCGGCTCCCCCCACAATGGGTATGAACACCCCCAGTCCGGGGCGAATCACCCCGGAACGGGGTACACCCACCGGGCTGGTTCGGGGATCGTGTCCTCCCTTTGGTGGACACGTGAGGCGCCCGACTGGCATCCTGTTTGCAGTTGATCGCTAACGGTGCAGACCACCATGCCGATAGTGCGTCTCAGATGCAGGAGTGCACGCGTTCTGGCGCGGTACTCGTCAAGGAATGGAAAGGGCAGGTGGGCGACGTGGGCGCGAACGAATTGTCGGCACTGCTGTGGCGTGAGCGTGAGCTCCTGGAACTGCTGATCTTCAAGCTCGACGAAGAACAGCTCCTCCTCACCAACGGCAAGACCCGCTGGCTCCAGCAGGGCACCCGCGAGGTCGAACAGGTTCTCGGCCACGTGCGGGAAGCCGGCTTGGCGCGCTCCGTCGAGGTCTCCGCCATGGCCGCCGAATGGGGAACCGCCGAAGACGCCACCCTGCGCGAACTCGTCGCGCACGCCCCCGCCGGGCCCTGGACCGAGATCATGGCCTCGCACCTCAAGGCCCTCGGTGAACTGACCACCCAGATCAAGGAACTCCGCGACAACAACGAGCAGCTGCTGCGCGCCGCCGCGCGTTCCAGCCAGGAAACGCTCGCCGACGTGCGCACACACTCGAGCACCTATGACTCCCGCGGCACGTCCGACGTGCGCAGCGCCGCATCCCGCCTCTTCGACCAGATCCTGTGAGGATGCCTCGATGAGCACTTTCGGCGGACTGAACACCGCGTACACCGGCCTGGTTGCCGCCCGCAAGGGCCTCGAGGTCGTCGGCCAGAACATCGCCAACGCCAACACTCAGGGTTATACCCGGCAGCGCATCTCCACCTCAGCGGTGGATGCCATCAGCCGCGTCGGCCTGATGAGCGCCGGCGTGCAGGCCGGCCAGGGCGTCAACGTCGACGGCGTCTCCCGCCTCGGCAGCGCGCAGCTGGATGCCCAGGTGCGCTCGTCCGCGGCCGTCGCCGGCTACTCCGCCGTGCGTTCCAACGCCCTGACCGCGGTCGAGGGGTCGATGCACGAACCCGGCGCGAACGGGCTATCCGCCCAGCTCAATGACTTCTGGGCCGGCTGGCAGGACGTGGCCAACGCCCCCGGCGAGAACGCACCCGCCGGCGTGCTGCTCGGCCAGGCCGGCGTGCTCACCACCCGGATCGCCCAGGGTTACCAGGCCGTCGCCAACCAGTGGTCGACCACCCGCGGCAGCGTCGACGGCATGGTCACCGAGATCAACGGTGCAGCCGCCCAGGTCGCGGCACTCAACGCGCAGATTCGCAACGAGCAGGCCGCCGGCGGCGGCGCGAACGAGCTTCTCGACCAGCGCAGCGCGCTCACCACCACCCTCGCGGCCCTCACCGGCGGCACCGTCGTCGACCGGGGCGACGGCACGGTCGACGTGCTCGTCGGGGGCAACGCCCTGGTCAGCGGCAACTCGGCCCAGAAGCTCATCGCGGTCGGCGCAAGGTCGATGACCGGAACCGGCGGCGCGCCCCACGTCGAATGGGCGGCCCACCCGGGCACGTCCGTGGCGGTCGACGGCGGCGAGCTCGCCGGGGCGATCTCGCTGCTCGCACCCGCCGTGACCTCGGGAGCCGGCACGGGCACCGGCGGGGCACTGGCCGAGGCCGCCGAGTCGTACAACACGATGGCCACCCAGTTGGCCGTCAAGGTCAACGCGATCTATTCGCAGGGCACGAACTCGACCCTGCCGTCTGGAGACTTCTTCGCGGTCGCGACCGGTGTGCCCGCGGCGACCGGTCTCAGCGTGGTTCCGAAAACCGTCGCTGAGCTCTCCACCGGTCTGGCCGCGAACGGGGCCCTCGACGGGTCCATTGCCGACGAACTCGCCCAGCTCGGCGCGGGCAAGGCCGTCGCATCCGCCGGCCCGCCCGTCAGTTACGTGCAGTCCCCCTCGACCGACTGGTCGAACTTCGTCACGAGCTTCGCCGTGACCACCCGCACCGAACTGCAGCACGCGACGCTCGCCGACCTCACCTCGACGGCCGCCGTGGGGGCCCAGCTCTCGAACGCCTCGGTCGACCTCGACGAGGAGAACGTGAACCTGCTCATGTTCCAGCACGCCTACCAGGGTGCCGCGCGGGTCATGACGGCCGTGGACGAGATGCTCGATACCCTGATCAACCGCACCGGACTGGTGGGAAGGTAAGCCATGATCTCCCGTGTCACGACCCAGACCCAGATGCGCTCGGCGCAGGCGAACCTGCAGACCAACCTGGCCCGGATGGCCCAGCTGCAGGCGCAGGCATCCTCGCTCAAGGCCATCGAACGGCCCTCCGACGACCCGGCCAAGGCCGCCGATGCCCTGGCCGTGCGCGCCGAACAGCGCGCCGTCACCCAGTACAGCCGCAATGCCGAGAACGGCAACAGCTGGCTGACCACCGCGGACTCCGCCCTCGCGAACACCACCGACATCCTGAACCAGGTGCGGGATCTGACCGTGCAGGGCGCCAACGACGGATCGCTCAACGCCACCGCGAAGGAAGCGATCGCCGTGCGTCTCGACGGCCTCAAGCAGGACCTGCTCAGCCAGGCCAATGCGTCGTACCTCGGCCGCACCGTCTTCGCCGGCAACTCGGATGCCGGCGTGGCCTTCAAGCCGGACTATTCCTTCACCGGAACGGCCACGGCCAGCGTCGTGCGCCGGATCGACACGGGCACGACCATCAAGGTCGATGTCAACGGCGCCGACGTCTTCGGCGCGAACGCGACGAACTCCATCTCGGTGTTCGCACTCATCGACGACATCAGCGCTGCCCTTCGCGGCACGGCCACGACGCCGCCGAGCAACATCGGCCATTTCCTCACCGAGGTGGATGCCCGGATGAAGACCGTACTCACCGCCCAGGCCGACGTCGGTGTGCGCCAGACCCAGATCCAGAAGGCCGGAGCCACCCTCGTGAAGCAGACGGGCGCCCTCGAGGCGCAGCGTTCCTCGATTGAGGACATGGACCTCGGCCAGGCGATCCTCGACCTCAAACTCCAGGAAGTCACCTACCAGTCGGCCCTCGCGGTGACCGCCAAGGTGCTCCAGCCAACCCTGATGGACTTCCTCCGATGATGTCGAACCGAGTGAGAACAGGCCCGATGAACGCCACCCTGACCTTCGTGACACCGCCTCCCGGCCTCGCGCCGCTGACCGAGTTCACGCTGATCGAGATTCCCGGCGCGGCCGGTCTCTTCACGCTGCAGGCAGCCAGCGACCAGCGCACCCGACTGTTCGTGCTGGATGCTTCGGTGTATCTGCCCGACTACTCCCCCGTGATCAGCGACGACCAGGCGAGCTCGCTCGAGCTCTCCGACCCGACCGACGCGCTCGTTCTCGTGGTGACCAACCCCGGCGAGGGCGGCACGACCGTGAACCTGATGGCGCCGATCGTGGTCAACTCGATCACCGGAAGTTGCGCCCAGATCATCCTCGAGGGCCAGGACTGGCCGCTCCGGGCCGAGCTGGGTGCCCGTTCGGCGTAGGTCGTTCTGACGCGCCGGGTCTCGACAGGCTCGACCACCGG
The DNA here is from genome assembly GCF_030063195.1 of Cryobacterium sp. PH31-AA6. Classification (GTDB taxonomy): domain Bacteria; phylum Actinomycetota; class Actinomycetes; order Actinomycetales; family Microbacteriaceae; genus Cryobacterium. Next base: position 213,871 of record NZ_JASISS010000001.1, on the reverse strand, counting down.
GACCGCTCGACCACCGGGACCGCTCGACCGCTGGACGCTGTACCACCGGCGGTGATTGAGCGTGTCGAAATCACCTGGCCCGCCGGGTCTCGACAGGCTCGACCACCGCGGTAGCTCGACCACCGCGGTAGCTCGACCACCGCGGTAGCTCGACCACCGCGGTCGCTCGACCACCGCGGTCGCTCGACCACCGCGGTCGCTCGACCGCGTGACGCTCTACCTGTGCATAGTCTCAGAGAGTTTCCGGGCCAATCATGGCAGCCGATCCGCCCTTCGGGAATACCGTTGCGGGTATAGGACCACCAGCCGTTGAACACCTGTTCACCGGCACAGGTCGTTCAGGTAATGGAGCTGCTCATGCACGATTTAGTCAGCATTTTCGCCAGTCTCGACAGTCCGGGGATCTACCTCGGCTGGGGTGCCTTCCAGATCCAGCTGGGCAACCTGATCGTCATCCTCGTGATGATCCTGCTCTTCGTCCTGGCCCTCTTCCTGCCGTTCCCGAGTGGTCGGAAACGCAAATGAGCCTCCGCGAGAACCCGCCGCGCGAACACGCGCCGGAGGAAGACGAGTACCACACCTGGACCGGCAAGGCCAGGGGCGCGCTGCTGCGGCGATTGCCCGCCGACAAGCTGCTCCCCGAGGACCAGCCGAGCTATGTCGCATCCTGGATCTACGTGTTCGGCATGGGAGCGATCGTCTCCCTCGTCTTCATCCTCGCGTCCGGAGTGATTCTCGGCCTGAACGGCCCGGCCTGGTACCACCTTTCGGATCTCGGCCATTTCGTGAACAGCGTGCACCTGTGGAGCGTCGAGCTCTTCTTCATGACCATGGTCGTGCACCTGTGGGGAAAGTACTGGATGGCCGCCTGGCGGGGTGGGCGGACGCTGACCTGGATCACGGGGATGGGAGCGTTCCTGGTTTCCATCGTGACGGCGTTCACCGGCTACCTGCTGCAGACCAACTTCGACTCGCAGTGGATCGCCTTCGAGGGCAAGGACGCGTTGAACTCCGCCGGCATCGGCGCCTGGTTCAACGTGGCCAACCTCGGTCAGATCTTCATGTTCCACATCATCCTCCTGCCCCTGGCCGTCGGCGCCGTCGTCGCCCTGCACGTCCTCCTCGTGCGGATGCACGGCGTTGTTCCCCCGCTCGAGGCCGCCGAGAGCGACGCCCAACTCCAAACCGGCGTGCGCCCCGACTCCGAGGAGGCCGGACGATGAACAACCCGAGATTGCGCGCGACCCGCGCGGACAAGGACGGGCTTGCCCGCCGCCCCTGGCGCGGCACGGTGCGCGAATACGACCTGTTCAAGGAGCTCACCGTCGCCCTGGTCGTGATGGGCATCCTCACTCTTGGACTCTCCGCGATCTTCGGCTCCCCCGACGAGGCAAGCGTCACCCTGAAGTCCTGGGCGAACGCCGCCCCGGCCGACTTCGTCGCCACCGCCACGGCCGAGCTCGCAGGCAGCAGCGAAACCGCCGGCTACGGGCCGCCGTACAACAACACGCCTGACGCGACCCAGACCCTCGGCCCCCTCGACCTGCAAAGCCTCTCCGGCGTGCAACTCCCGATCGACACGGCCAACGACCTCGTGATCGACCCGCTCAGCACGCTCAACGCTCCGCCACCCGAGCTGGCCGACTGGGTGAAGGCGAGCGACGCCCAGCGCACCGGCTGGAGCACCGCCTACTCGGATGCCCTCGCCAAGGCCACCGACAACGACCCGGCCAACGTGGCGGCCGACGCAGGCGCATACGGCCCCGTCCCCGTGCTGACGGACTCGCTGCTCACCATGGCGAAGCAGGGAGCGCTAGACGGCGTGCTCGCGGCGAAGGGCGACTTCTACAACTTCGATTACACCCTGGGCACCCTGTTCCTCGGCGACGGAGCGTACTTCGGCGACCTGGCCACCGCCCAGCATCTCACCGGGGACCAGTGGGGCATGATGAACGAAACCGGGAACACCCCGGGCCAGTCCTGGCTGTGGCTGTTCTCGTTCTGGTACCAGGTGGAGCCGTTCGCCTCGGCGCCGAACGCCGACCTGCTGGTGGTGCTCCTGATGCTGCTCCTCAGCGTTGCGCTGACCCTGGCGCCGTTCATCCCCGGACTCCGGGACATCCCGCGCTGGATCCCGGTGCACCGGCTGATCTGGCGGGACTATTACCGCAGGCGCTGATCGCCGAGCGGGTGCTGGGCCGAGACACAGCGCCCGGCGGGGTCTCGACAGGCTCGACCACCGGCGGCTCGACCACCGGCAGGTCGACCACCGGCAGGTCGACCACCGGCAGGTCGACCACCGGCAGGTCGAGCACCGGCAGGTCGACCACCGGAGGGGAGCAGCTGCGATACTACGAGGACATGTTCGCCGCCGGCGAGGCATCCTGTATCGACAACTACTGCGCCTTCGGCAACCCGCCGGGGCGTTCCTGACCCAGCGTAACCGCGCCCCGCAAGGACTGACCGACCATGACTGACCATCACCGCTCCCTCTCCATCGATGCCGGCCAGACGGGCATCCGGGCACTGCTCCGTGGCGGGGACACGGCCGATGAGACCTTCGGGTTCGACGGGATCCTGACCGACACGGACCTGATCCCCCAGCTGGTCGACGTGGTGGCCCGGGTGGCGGGGTCATCCGGGATGGCGATCCATACCGTCAGCGCGGGGATCTCCGGTTTCACCTACTCGCCGGCCGACGCCGACGAGCTGCGCGCGGCCACGGACGCCCTCGGCGTGCGCGAGGTCCGTCTCGCCCACGACTCGGTCACCTCCTACCTCGGCGCGCTCGGCGACAGCCTGGGCGCCGTGATCGCGGTCGGCACCGGGGTGGTCACCCTCGCCGTCGGCGAGGCGGCGGTCCGCCGGATCGACGGCTGGGGCAACCTGATCGGGGATGCCGGCAGCGGCTATTGGATCGGCCGCGCCGGCCTCGACGCCGCGATGCGCGACTACGACGGGCGCGGTCCACACTCGGCGCTGACCGACGCGGTGCGCGCGGATTTCCCGAACCTCGAGACCGCCTATCTCGAGCTGCAGGGCGATCCGGGCCGGGTTAGCCGCATCGCCGGGTACTCCCGGCATGTCACCGCGCTGGCCCCGACGGATGCCGTCGCCGCCGGCATCTGCGCCGCGGCGGCCGCCGAACTCGTGCTCTCGGTCGCGGCGGGGCTGCATGGCGTCGGCGAGGGCTCCGGGCCCGCGCCGGTCGTCTGCGGCCTCGGCGGGGTGCTGCGCGCTGAGGAGATCAACGTGCCGTTTGAGCAGGGGCTGCGCGCGTTGTGGCCGGCCATCGACATCCGCCCGCCGCAGGCGAGCTCGCTGGAGGGTGCCGCCCTGCTGCCCGTGCTGTCGGCCCGCAGCGCCCTTCGCGACCGGGTTGCGGTCTCCGTCGGGGTCGCCGAAGGCGAGTGAACGCTCGGGTCGGCATGGTCTCGGCAGGCTCGACCACCGGCGGGTCGGCATGGTCTCGGCAGGCTCGACCACCGGTGGGTCGACATGGTCTCGGCAGGCTCGACCACCGGGCGGCTCGACCACCGGCAGGCCTGACCAGCGGGGCCCGACCGGCGCGGGTCAGTCGACGACGGGCAGCAGGGCGGCCTCGAAGGCGACCCAGGCGAGCATGGCGCACTTGACCCTGGCGGGGTAACGGGAGACCCCGGAGAAGGCCGCGGCGTCGCCGAGGATCTCCTCGTCGGGTTCGATCGTGCCGCGCGAGCGCAACATCTCCCGATAGGTGTCTAGCATCGCCCTGGCCTCGACGACAGTCACGCCCCGCACGGTGTCGTGCAGCACGGATGCGGAAGCCATCGAGATGGAGCAGCCGTCGCCGCGCCAGGCGAACTCCTCGATCACGGCGGCGGTGCCGTCGCCGCGCACGCCGACCCGCACCGTCACATCGTCGCCGCAGGTGGTGTTGATCTGGTGGGACTCCGCGAGCCGCAACTCGCCCGATGCCGGGTCAGGCAGCGGGGCATCCGGCAACGCTGCCAACGGCCCGGCGGATGAGCCGTGCCGCGCCTTGGCGTGGTCGAGGATGATCTGCTGGTAGAGCTGCTGCAGGGCGGTGCTGGTCATGAGCGGACTCCGAAGAACGGCGCAACCTCGCGCAGGGTTGCCAGGAAATGATCCACCTCGTCGGTGGTCGTGTAGAGGTAGGTGCTGGCGCGGGTGGACGCGGTCACGCCGAGCCGCCGGTGCAACGGCTGGGCGCAGTGGTGACCGACCCGCACGGCAATGCCGGCCTCGTCGAGGTATTGCCCGACATCGTGGGCGTGCACGCCGGCCAGGTCGAAGCCGGCCAGGCCGATGCGTTCCGCTTCGAGCCCGGGGCCGAGCACCCGCACCCCCGGGATGTCGCTGAGACCGATCAGGAGCCTGCGGCCGAGTTCGGCCTCTCTGGCCTCGATCCGGCCCATTCCGGTCTCGGTGAGGTAGTCGACCGCCGCGGCGAGGGCGATCGCCTGCGAGATGCGCTGGGTGCCGGCCTCGAACCGCTGCGGTGGGGCGAGGAACTCGGCCGTGTGCATGTCGACGGTCGTGATCATCGAGCCGCCGGTGAGGAATGGCGGCAGGTCGGCCAGCAGCTCGGCCTTGCCGTAGAGCACCCCGATGCCGGTCGGGCCGAGCATCTTGTGCCCGGAGAAGACGGCGAAGTCCACGTCGAGCGCGGCCAGATCGACGGGCAGGTGCGGCACCGACTGGCAGGCGTCGAGCAGCACGAGCGCGCCGACGGCGCGGGCCAGGGCGACGAGTTCGGCGACCGGGTTGATCGTGCCGACGACGTTGGAGGCGTGGGTGAACGCGAGCACACGGGTGCGGGCTCCGATCACCGTGCCGGCGGCGGCCAGGTCAAGGGTGCCGTCGTCCAGGACGGGAATGAACTTCAGGGTCGCGCCCGTGCGCAATGCCAGTTGTTGCCAGGGGATCAGGTTGGCGTGGTGCTCCATCTCGGTGACGACGATCTCGTCGCCGGTGCCGAGCGCGAACCGGCGCGCCTGCGGCCCGCCGAGGCCGAGGGACGCGTTCGACAGGGAGTAGGTGACCAGGTTGATCGCCTCGGTGGCGTTGGACGTCCAGACGATCTCGTCGGCGCGGGCGCCGACGAAGGCCGCAACCGTGGCCCTCGCGCCCTCGAATGCCTCCGTTGCGCCGAAGGCGAGGGTGTGGGCGCCGCGGTGCACGGCGGAGTTGCGCTGTTCATAGAACTCCTGCTCCGCTTCCATCACGCTGACCGGGTTCTGGGAGGTGGCGCCTGAGTCCAGGTAGTTGAGCGGATGCCCGTTCACCCGGGTTTCCAGGATGGGGAAGTCGTTGCGGATCCGGGCCACCTCCTCGTCCGTCAACGGGCGAGCGGTCGCACGGGTGGACGAAGGTGCGGGGAGGGTCATGGGTTAAGGGTATTCCTTCGCACGGGGAAAGCGCACCCGGTGACGCCCCGCGGTCCCCCGCGCCTCCGCGCCTCCGCGCCGAGTATCCTGCCCCTGTTCTCCCCGCCCCTGTTCTCGCCGCCCCCGTGTGGCTAACTCAGGAAATCCGCGCGGATGTTCCGCCTCACCCCCGGATTCACACGGGAGCCCGGCAGGCGGCATCCTTTTCTCCTGAGTTAGCCACACGCGGGGGCGGGATTCAGTTTTGTGTGGCGACGACGGGGGCGGCGGTCAGGCCCCGGCCGAGAGATCGAGCCCGAAGGTCAGGGCGCGGGTGAACGCGGTCTGCGGATGCGCGAAGACCGTGCGCGTCGGGCCCTCCTCTACGATCCGGCCCCGCTCGAGCACGATCACCCGGCTGGCCAGGGCCAGGGCGTCGAGCGGGTCATGGGTGACGAGAATGACCGTGCGGCCGGCGAGCACCCGGTGCAGGAGCCGGCGCTGCGCCGGTACGGCTGCCACGTCCAGCGCGGTCATCGGCTCGTCGAGCAGCAGGAGCCGGGGGTCCGCCGCGAGGGCCCTGGCCACGGCCACCCGCTGGGCCTGTCCGCCGGAGAGTGCGGTCGGCCGGCGGTCGGCGAGGTCGGCGACCTCGGCCGAGGCCAGCCAGTCGTCGGCGATCTCCCGGGACCTGGCCCGGGATGCCCCCGCGCTTCGCGGGCCGAACGCCACATTGTCCCGCACCGAGAGGTGAGGGAACAGCAGCGGTTCCTGAGCGAGCAAAGCCGTGCCGCGGGCGTGCGGCGGCAACCAGGCGGCGGGCCTGCCCTCTCCGAGGTCGTAGAGGACACGGCCGGCCAGCGCGGCCCGTCCGGCGTCGGGGCGGAGCAGTCCGGCGCTGATCTCGACCACGGTGGATTTGCCTGCCCCGTTCGAGCCGAGCAGGGCCACGGTCTCCCCCTGCGCGACGGTGAAGGAGACGTCTAGTCCCCGTCGGGCGATCACGGCCGACAGCTCAAAGGTCACGACAGCCCCCTCGGTCGATGGGCGGTGACCATGACCACCACGGCCACGGCGACGAGCACGAGCGCGAGCGCGACCGCGGCATCCGGATCGGTCTCCCGTTGCAGGTAGATCTCCAGCGGCAGGGTGCGGGTGACACCCTCGAGGCTTCCGGCGAAGGTGAGCGTAGCGCCGAATTCGCCGAGCGCACGGGCGAAGGCGAGCACCGCGCCGGAGACGAGACCGGGCAGCACGAGCGGCAGGGTCACCCGCCAGAACACGACACTCGGGGTGGCGCCGAGGGTGGCCGCGACGGCCTCGTACCGCGCGCCGAACGCGCGGAGAGTGGCCTCGACGCTGAGCACGAGGAACGGCAGCGCGACGAAGGTCTGGGCCAGAATCACCGCCGTGGTGGAAAACGCGATCTGCACGCCGAGCAGCTCGAAGGTCTGGCCGAGCAGGCCCCGGCGGCCGAAGGTGGACAGCAGGGCGATGCCGCCGACGACCGGCGGCAGGACCAGGGGCAGCAGCACCACGGCGCGCACGAGTCGCTGCCCGGGAAACCGGCTGCGGGCCAGCGCGAGGGCCATCGGCACCCCGAGGAGCAGGCAGAGCACGGTGCTGGCGGCCGCGGTGCGCAGGCTCAGCAGCAGCGCGGTGACCGCCGAGGGCGACGTGACCAGACTGCCGAAATGGGCCCAGTCGACCCGGCCCGTCATGCCGACGATCGGCAGCACGATGAAGAGGGCGCCGACGGCCGCAATGGCGAGGATCCAGCGGGGCACCCCAAGCGTGACCGGACCCGCCGGCGCGGAACCGCGGGCCGCCGGCCGCCCGGTCAGCTCAGGGAGTGCCAAAACCGGCCGCCTCCAGCACAACCCGGCCGGCCGGCCCGGTGACGAACCGGGCGAAGGATGCCCCGAGCCCGGCATGCGGGCTGCCGGCGACGACCCCCATCGGGTAGCTGTTCACGGCGCGGTCCGCCTCGGGAAACGGGATCCCGAGTACCGACGTGCCGGCCGCGGCGACGTCGGTCACGTAGACGAGCCCGGCATCCGCCTCCCGGGAGGAGACCTTCCCGAGCACGTCGGTGACGGCGTTCTCCTCGCTGACCGGGGTGAGGGTGACACCGGTGGCCGCCTCGATCGTCGCCGCCGCGGCGCCGCAGGGCACCTGGGGGGCGCAGACGACGACGGCGACACCGGTGCGGGCCAGGTCGGCGAAGGAGGTGATGCCGGCCGGGTTATTCGGCGGAACCGCGATTTCGAGCGTATTGGTCGCGAAGACGGTCGGCGTGCCGGCCACGAGACCGGCGTCGCTGAGCCTGGCCATGTTTTTCGTGTCCGCGGCCGCGAAGACGTCCGCCGGTGCACCCTCGGTGATCTGGGTGACGAGGTCGGCCGAACCGGCGAAGTTGAGCGTCACCGTGACCCCGGGGTTGGCCGCCTCGAACTGGTCCGCCAGCGCGGTGAAGGTGCCGACCAGGGACGCCGCGGCGAAGACAGTGAGCGTCTCCGGCGACGACCCGGACGACCCGGCCGAGCCCGAGGAGACGGGTGCCGCCGCGGTGCCGGCCTGGCCGGCACAGCCGGCGGTGAGCCCGGTGGCCAGGACCAGTACGAGCGCGGCGGACAGCCGGTGGCGCCGGATCACGGGTGACCCCGGGGAGTCTCGACGATGACGGTGGTGGCTTTGACCACGGCGACGGCAACGGAACCGGGAACGAGGCCGAGCTCGCGCACGGCCTCCGTGCTCATCAGGGAGACGACCCGGTGCGGGCCGCACTGCAGCTCGACCTGGGACATCACCGGGTCGCTCAGCACGCTGGTGACCAGGCCGATGAACCGGTTTCGGGCCGAGCTCGCCGTGTCGGCCGGGTCGGCCGGCGCGAGCGCGTTCTCCCTCGCCAGCCTGGCCAGGTCGAGGCCGTCGACGACCATTCGCCCGGAGTCGTCGGTGGATGCGGTCAGGGTGCCGTTGTCGATCCAACGGCGCACGGTGTCATCGCTCACCCCAAGGAACCCGGCGGCGTCTTTGATCCGTATCTGCGACATGGAACGCATCTTATTACCGTATTCGCGGTTTCACCCAGCCTTGCGGCGCCGATCTGCGGCAGCGGTGGGGCCGACCTGGGGTGGTGGGGCAGGATGGAGGCGTGAACGCATCCGCGACAGCCCCGACCCGCGCCCCGCACCCGGAGCGCACCGCCCAGGTCATTGTCGCGTCGACGCGCGCGGCGGCGGGGATCTACCCCGACCGCACCGGACCCCTGATCGAGGCCTGGTTGATCGAGCGCGGCTGGACCGTGCTCGGGCGCCACGTGGTGCCGGATGGGGACCCCGTCGGGCACGCCCTGCGGGCCGCCGTCGACGCGGGTTGCGACCTGGTGATCACCACGGGCGGCACGGGCGTCAGTGCGCACGACCATACCCCGGAGCAGACCGCACCCCTGCTCGACCGGGAGCTGCCCGGCCTGATGGAGGAGCTTCGCCGTCGGGGCGCCGCCTCGACGCCCCTGGCCATCCTGTCCCGCGGCCGGGCGGGGATCCACCGCGGCCGCACGGTGATCGTCAACCTGCCCGGGTCGACCGGCGGGGTGCGCGACGGCCTCGGCGTGCTCGAGGACGTGCTCGACCATATCCTGGACCAGCTGCACGGGGTCGACCACTCCGCCTGAGGCGCACTCGTTCGCGCTAGGATGCCTGCAGCCGGGGCGACGCCGACGAGCCTTTGTTGTGAAGAGGCCGTGAGGATGCGCCCGAATCGGGCGGCCTCACGCGTCCCCGGCTAGGTTTTAGTTCAGAAACTAAGCAACTTAGTTACTTGGGGAGACCTGATGGACCTGAACACCGTACTGACGCTCATTTCCGCGCGCTCACGCGCCGACCTGGCCGCGCTGGGCAGGACGGTGGTGCCGCTGGCCGGCGGCACCGACCTGTTCGGCGATCCACAGGCCCACCTGACCGGCCTGGTCGACCTGCAGACCCTCGGCTGGGCGCCCCTCACCGTCACCGACGGTGGTCTCGACATTGCCGCCACCTGCACCATCGCCGAGCTGTCCCGCCTGCCGGAGGCGATCGGCCTGGCCGCGCATCCGCTCTTCTTCCAGTGTTCTGCGGCGCTCTACGGCTCGTTCAAGATCTGGAACGTCGCCACGGTCGGCGGCAACCTGTGCGCCTCACTGCCGGCCGGACCGATGACGGCCCTGGCCGCGGCCCTCGACGGCGAGATCCTCGTCTGGCGCAGCAACGGCACCGACGAACGCCTGCCCGCCGTGGACTTCGTGACCGGCAACCAAACCAACCGGCTGGAGCCCGGCGACGTGCTGCGCTCGATCTTCCTGCCGGCGTCGACGCTGGGCTCCCGCACGGCCTTCCGCCGGTTCGCCCTCTCCCCGCTCGGACGGTCGGCGACCCTGCTGATCGGCCGCGCCGATGTCGGCGGCGGCTTCGTGCTCACCGTCACCGCCGGAACCCGGCACCCGGTGCAGTTGCGCTACGACCGGGCACCCTCGGCGAGCGCGCTCAGCCGTGACATCGCTGCGATCGACGTCTGGTTCACCGATGCCCACGGTGCCGCAGACTGGCGCCGCGGGGTGAGCGTCGGGTTGGGCGAGGAGATCCGGCGAGAGCTCGAAAGCGGGGGGTCCGCCACGGCCTGGGCGGACGCGCGCGAGGAGGTGCGCGCATGAGGCTCGCCGTGAACGGTTCTCCGGTCGAGGCCCCGGCCGCCCCCGGCCAGTGCCTGCGATCGTTCCTGCGCGAGCGGGAGCATTTCGAGGTGAAGAAGGGCTGCGACACGGGAGACTGCGGCGCCTGCTCGGTGCTCGTCGACGGCACCCCCGTGCACTCCTGCGTCTTCCCGGCGTTCCGCGCCGACGGCACGAGCGTCACGACGGCGGCCGGCCTGGGTCTTCCCGGGAACCTCGCACCGGTCCAGCAGCGCTTTGTGGATGCAGCCGGGTTCCAGTGCGGCTTCTGCACCCCCGGCATGGTCGTCACCGCCTCCACCCTCTCCGAGCACGACCACGACGACCTGCCGCGCCTGCTCAAGGGCAACCTGTGCCGCTGCACCGGCTACCGGTCGATCGCGGACGCCATCCGCGGCACCCGCACTCCCATCGACGGCACCGGCACCCTCGACGGCACCGGCACCATCGACGCCCCTGCCCCCACCCTCGGCAGGGTCATTCGCACCGGGAAGGTGGGCACCTCGCTGCGCGCCCCGGCGGCCGAACGCATCGTCAGCGGGCAGGAGCCGTACACGCTCGACGTGGCCGTGCCCGGTCTCACCCACCTGGTCGTGTTGCGGAGCCCGCACCCGAGCGCCCGCATCCGCTCGATCGACAGCCGTGCGGCCTCGGCTCTACCCGGAGTGCACGCCGTGCTCAGCCACGCCGACTCCCCGACCACCCTGTTCTCCACCGCCCGGCACGAGGACCGGCTCGATGACCCCGACGACAGCCTCGTCTTCGACCGGGTGCTGCGCTTCCGCGGCCAGCGCGTCGCCGCGGTCGTCGCCGACACCGTGGCCATCGCCGAGGCCGCCTGCCGGCTGATCGTCGTCGACTACGAGCTGCTGCCCGCGGTCTTCGACCCGGCGGAGGCGCTCCGGCCGGGCGCCGCGCTCGTGCACGGCGACAAGGATGCCGCCGCGAGCCGCCTGGCCGATCCGAGCCGCAATCTCGTCGCCGAGCTGCACGGCGAGTACGGCGACATCGGCGCGGGGCTGGTCGAGGCCACCCGGCTCGTCACCGGCATCTGGCGGACCCAACGGGTGGCGCACACCCACCTCGAGCCGCATGCCACGATCGGCTGGCTCGAAGACGACCGCCTCGTGCTGCGTACGAGCTCGCAGGTGCCGTTCCTGGTGCACCGGGAGATCTGCCGCCTGTTCGACCTCGATCCCGACGCCGTGCGGGTGTTCACCGCGCGGGTCGGCGGCGGGTTCGGCGGCAAGCAGGAGATTCTCACCGAGGACGTCGTCACCCTCGCCGTGCTGAAGACGGGCCGCCCGGTGCAGTACGAGTTCAGTCGCACCGACGAGCTGACCGCGGCGCCGACCCGACACCCGATGCGGGTGCAGGTCACCCTCGGCGCGACCGACGAGGGCCGGCTCACCGCGCTGAAACTCGATGTGCTCTCCGAGACGGGCGCCTACGGCAACCACGGTCCCGGCGTGATGTTCCACGGCACCTCCGAATCGGTCAGCCTCTACTCCGTACCGAACAAACGGGTGGATGCCCGGAGCGTCTACACGAACAACCTCCCCTCCGGCGCGTTCCGCGGTTACGGTCTCGGCCAGGTTCTCTTCGGGATCGAGTCCGCGATGGACGACCTCGCCCACGACCTGGGAATGAACCCGTTCGACCTTCGCCGGCTCAACTGCGTCGGTCCGTCCGACCCCCTGGTGGTGACCCACGTGGAGGGCGCCGACCTGATCTTCGGCAGCTACGGCCTCGACCAGTGTCTGGATCTGGCCCAGGCCGCGCTCGAACGCGGCAACGGCGTGGCGGTCCCCGACGGCGCAGAGTGGCGGCTCGGCGAGGGCATGGCCACGGCGATGATCGCCACCATGCCGCCGCGCGGCCACTTCGCCAACGCCTCGGTGACCCTGGAACCGACCGGCCGGTACACGGTGCGGGCGGGAACGGCGGAGTTCGGCAACGGCACCACCACCGTGCACGCACAGCTCGCCGCGACGGCGCTGAACACCGACCCCGACCGGGTCGACATACTGCACGCGGACACCGACGCCTCCGGCTACGACACGGGCGCGTACGGCTCGGCCGGGGTGGTCGTGGCCGGCAAGGCCGTGCTCGCCGCCGCCACCGAACTGGCCGGGCTGCTCCGGCAGGCCGCCGCCGACCTGGCCGGGCCGACCCCGGCCGGACAGTCACGCGACGACTGGTCCCTCGAGACCGATGGCATCCGCTGCGGCGACACGATGCTGCCGCTGGCCCGGCTGGCCGTGCTGGCCGGTGCCTCCGGGCGGAACCTGACCGCCGCCGGCGCGGAGGACGGCGCGCGCCGGTCGGTCGCGTTCAACGTGCAGGCGTTCCGGGTTGCCGTGTCCACCCGCACCGGCGAGGTTCGCATCCTGCAATCGATCCAGGCCGCGGATGCCGGTGTCGTGCTCAACCCCGAGCAGTGCCGGGGCCAGATCGAGGGCGGGGTGGCCCAGGCGATCGGCACGGCGCTGTTCGAGGAGGTCATCCTCGACGGGGAGGGCACGGTCACCACCGGGGTGCTGCGGAACTACCACGTTCCCCTGCTGGCCGATCTGCCCGTGACCGAGGTGTACTTCGCCGAGACCTCGGATCTGCTCGGCCCGTTCGGCGCGAAATCGATGAGCGAGTCGCCATACAACCCCGTCGCCCCGGCCCTGGCCAACGCGGTGCGCGACGCCATCGGCATCCGCCCCTACGAGCTGCCGATGTCGCGCGACCGGATCTGGCGCCTGCTGCACCCGGGCCAGGGCTGAGCGTCGGGAACCCGGACTCCGTCGAGTCCGGGTTCGACCACCGGGGCTATCTCCCCCGTTTCTGGTCGTCCACGAGCACGGCCACGGTCCGGGCCGGCACGGTGATCGTGCCGGTGGCCCGGTCCCAGGTGGTGGTCTTGACCACGGCATCCGTGCCCGCGGCCTGGGTGCGGCTGAGCGTGTAGGTCTTGCCGACCAGATCCGCCAACCGGATCGTCTGCGGCTCCGGGCTCGCGTTGAACACCGTGAGCACCCCGTCGAGCCTGCGGTCCACGTCGGCCCCGACGGTGTCGTCGATGCGCATCACGATGACCCCGGGGATCTGGGTCGGTCCACCGGCCGGGAACGACAGTTTCTGCTTGATCAGCTTCGCGTCGCCGAGCCGGAACAGCTCGGTCGACTGCTTGAGCCGGAGCAGGTCCTTGGCCTGGTCAGACGCGGCCGCGATATCGACCGGGGTCGGCACGAGCGCCGGGTCCTCGAGCAGGGGCCGGAGGATGCCCCACTTGTCCTTGTTCGCGGCCGCCGACGGCAGCCCCACCCCGAAGTTGTTCGTCTGCCCGGTCCAGTCGATCCGGTTGAACCAGTCGCCCGAGTTGTAGCTGTCCCGGTCGAGCGACTTGGAGCGCAGCAGGTCGGTGCCGGCGTGCCAGAGCGACGGCGCCTGGGACAGGGTCGCGGTGGCCAGGGAGAGGGTGTTCATCCGCACCCGGTCGGTCATCGCGGAATCGGCCGGCATCTTGAGGGCGAGCAGGTCGAAGAGCGTCTCGTTGTCGTGCGCGTCGGCATAGTTGATCACCTCATCGGGCTGGTCGGCATAGCCGGCCGGGGAACCGTTGTAGTCGAGCTCGTCGCCACGCTTCACGGTGCCGTCCTGGGTCACAAAACTGAAGTCCCGAAGGTTCGCGGCGAGTCCGAGCCGCACCAGGTCACTCGCCTGGGCCAGCCTGGCCAGAGCCTGATCCGTGGTGCCGTTGATAGAGGCCCCGTTCGGATCGGTGCCGAGGCCGGTGCCGAAGCCCTGCTGCTGCACGGTGCCGCCGTCGACGGGACTGCCGCCGTGCACGGCGTCGCGCAACCGGTCGTTGAAGGTTCCGATTCCGGTGCCCCCGAGCTGACCCTGTGTGGCCTGTTCGAACAGGGCGTTGTTCGCCACCTCGCCGAAGTTCCAGCCCTCGCCGTAGAGGTAGATGGCCGTGCCGTCGATGCCGTCCTTCCGCTCGGTGAGCTTGTCCAGCGCACGGCGCACATTCAGCAGATTCTCCTTCGAGTGGTGACCCATCAGGTCGAACCGGAAACCATCGACCCGGTACTCCCTGGCCCAGAGAACGACCGAGTCGACCATGAGCCGTTCTGCCAGCCGGTGCTCGGTGGCCACGTTCTGACAGCAGGTCGAGGTCTCGACCGCGCCGAGCGGGTTCAGCCGGTGGTAGTAGCCGGGCACGACCTTGTCGAGCACGGACTTGGTACTCTGGCCGCTCGCCGCGGTGTGGTTGTACACCTCGTCGAGCACGACCTGGAGGCCGTCTTCGTGCAAGGCGCCGACCATGCTGCGGAACTCGGCCACTCTGGACCCGCCACGCGGGTTCGCCGCGTAGGAGCCCTCCGGCGCCTGGAAGTGCAGCGGATCGTAGCCCCAGTTGAAGCCGTCGGCGTCGGCCGTGGCCTGCACGCAGGCCTGCTGCTCCGGGGAGGCCGGTCCGAAGGATTCAAGATCGCAGGCCGGAACGGTCTGCTTGCTGCGGTCTTCCTCGATGGTGGCGATGTCGAAGGTCGGCAGGAGGTGCACGGTGTTGAGGCCGGCATCCGCCAGCTCGGCGAGGTGTCTGGTGCCGGCGCTGTCCACGCCGAACGCGCCGTAGGTTCCGCGCAGCGGCTCCGGCACGCTTTCGTCGGAGATGGAGAAGTCACGCACGTGCAGTTCGTAGATCGACCGGTCGACGGGGTTGTCGATCTCGGGCGACTCGGCCCGCTCCCACTTTTTGGGCCGGAAGTCCCGGTTAGCCAGGTCGACGAACACCGACCGGGTCGAGTTGGTCGTCAGGGCCACCGAGTACGGGTCGGTGACCTGGTTCACCTCGATCTTGTCGGTGGTCGGCGCGAACACCGTGACCTCGAAGAGGAAGGAGGCGTCGGCCCAGCCCTTCGCGCCGGTCGCCGTCCAGGTTCCGTCGGCCTGGCGTTTCAGGGTGACCCGCTCGGGTTCGGCGGCGTCGCCGGCGGTCCAGACGAGCAGGTCGACCTTCTGCGCGGTCGGCGCCCAGACCGCGACGGTCGGCCGCTTCTTCGACCAGGTGACGCCGAGCGGACGGGAGGCGGCGGCATCCGCGTAGAGGTCGTCGAGCACACCGGGCAGTTGCACCCCGGTGAGCGCGCTCAGCGTGCCGTCGGCGCCGGCCTGGCTGACCTGCAGCTGACTGGTGAGCAGCCGCTCGATGGCGGCGCGGTCGGTGCCGACCGGGCGCAGCACGACGGAGGTCGCCAGCGCGGGGAACGCCTTCTTCTGCGCGTCGGTCAGGCCCGCCGTGTCGTAGGCGAGTTTCACGGTGTCGCCGCCGGTCACGGCGCCCTCTGCGAGGGTCAGGGTCGCGTCCGGTGAGGTGTGGAGGGCGTAGACCAGGTCGGCCGGGTCCGCATTCACCGGCAGCAGGTCGCGCGGCCACGCCAGCGTCTTCTCGCCCAGCCAGTGGGCGCGCTGCTGACCGGTGCCGGCGAGCGGCGGGTCGGTGGCGAGAATGGTGAGCACGTGGCTGGCCAGGTCGTAGCTGAACGTGGTCTGCTTGCCCTCGGTCACACTGAAGCCGATGTTGGCGCCATTCGGCACGCCGTTCGCGCCGTAGTTCTCGGCCCAGCCGAGATTGTGCGCGACCTTGCCCTCGTAGCTGCCGGTGGGAAGGGCGCTCGTGCTCCAGGTGAGGATGCCGTCGCCGTCGATGTCCTGCAGCCAGGTGGCGAGGCAGTCGGGCTTCCAGTCGCCGGGGCAACCGGCCTCCTCCTGGAAGGAACCGGCAGCCACGACGATCGGGCCCTGCGCCGAGTTCTGGAAGAAGTTGTTTCGCGGGTCGAAGTAGAACGTCACCGGACCGCCTGGGGTGGTGAAGGCGACGTTCGCGCCGTTCGGCACGCCGCCGGCACCGTAGTTGATGTCCCAGGAACCGTTGATCGCGATCTTGTACTCGTAGTCACCGGGCGGCAGGTCGAAGGTGCCGGCGTAGATGCCATCGGCGCGTTTGGTGAGTTTCGCGGCCTCACAGCCCGGCTGCCAGTCGCCCGCGCAGCCGATCTCCGAGTCAAGGCTGCCGGCGACGGTGACCAGGTCGATGGCCGGCGCAGGGGTGCCTGTGTCGGCGAGGGTGACGGTGTTGCCCACCGACGCGAAGGTGGAGGCGGCCGCCCGGTTGCCGGCGGCATCCGTGGTCACCGCACGGTATTCGACCAGGGTTCCCCTGGCCAGTCCGGCGGTGTCGTGGAAGACCCGCGGGCTGGTGTTTTCGGCGGTGCCGAGGGCGGTCCAGTCCGGGGCACCGACCACGCGCCAGGCGAAGCCGGTCTCGGCCCAGGTGTTCGCGTCGACCGTGGCGGCGACCGGGGAGATTCCGGATACGCCGGCGCCGGGTTGCGGGACGGCGACCGTGATCGCGGCGGCCGCGCTCGGCGCCGTGACCCGGCGATCGGCGACGAGCACGACCGAGCCGAGCGCGGGGACGGTCACCGACAGCTCACCGGTGGCGGTGGCGCTGCCGGGGGTGCCGGATCCGTAGAGCACGGAGAAGGCCGCGCCGTCGGTGAGGGTCGGCACCGTGACGGTTTTCGCGGCAGCCGAGTTGTTGACGGCGACGAGGTGCTCGATCTTCTCGGTGCGGTCGACCCGGCTGAAAGCGTAGATGCCGGCTCCGGTGTCGGTGTAACGCTCGATCTGCGCGCCGGTCGCCAGCGCCGGGTGATCCTTGCGGAGTGTGGAGAGGGCGCTGATGAAGGTGTACAGCGGGGCATCCGTGCCGAAGCGGTCGACCGACCCGGCCGTCTCCCCCGTGATCAGCGGCTGGTTGGTGTAATCGGTGACCTGGCTGGCAAACAGGGACTGGCGGGCGTCCTTGTCGCCGCCGGAGCCGGCGAAGCCCTGCTCGTCGCCGTAGTAGACGACGGGCTGGCCGCGGGTCAGGTACATCAGTTCGTGGGCGAGCTTGTCCCGCTGCACCGGGGAGTCGGTGCTCTTCAGGAAGGACCCGATCCGGCCCATGTCGTGGTTGCCGAGGAAGGTCGGCAGGGCGTAGGCGTTGGAGTCGGGGGTCGTGTACCGGTCGTCGCCGGCGAACAGCTGGCTGAGGCCTTTGGCCGAGTTGCCGGCCGCGAAGCTCGTGGCCTGCGACTGGAAGCCGAAGTCGAGCACGGAGCTGAGGTCGGTCTTCCGCACGTAGGGAGAGGTCTTGGCGGCATCCGCGTCGTATACCTCGCCGAACATGAAGAAGTCGGGCTTGCCCGTGGAGCGTGCGTAGTCGCGCACCGCGGTGGACCAGGTCTGCCAGAACTCGAGGTTGACGTGCTTGACGGTGTCGATCCGGAAACCGTCGATGCCGAGGTCGACCCAGGTCTTGTAGACGTCGATGAAGCCGTTCACGACGGCGGGGTTCTCCGTCATCAGGTCGTCGAGGCCGGAGAAATCGCCGTCGAGCGCGCTCTCGCCCTCGAAGGTCGAGTCGCCACGGTTGTGGTAGAGCGTGGGGTCGTTCAGCCAGGCCGGCACCTTGCGGTCGGCGTTGGCCGGGGTCACGGTCGGCGTGTACGGGAACGAGGTCGTGTCGAGCACGGGGAAGTCGGCCGTGCCGGCGTAGTCGGCCGGATCGAAGGCGACGCCCGCGGCGGTCGTGTACGGCGAGGTCGCCTTGTCGATGTAGCTGTACTGCTTCTCTGCGTAGTCGATCAGGTCTGCGGTGTGGTTGGTGATGATGTCGAAGTAGACCTTGATGCCGCGGGCGTGCGCGTCGGCGATGAGGGCCTCAAGCTCGGCGTTCGTGCCCAGGTGCGGGTCGATCCGGGTGAAGTCGGTGATCCAGTAGCCGTGGTACCCGGCCGAGGCGTTGGCCCCCTCGCCCTGCACCGGGTTGTTCATGAACGACGGCGTGAGCCACAGGGCGCTCGTGCCGAGCCCCTGGATGTAGTCGAGGGAGGAGCGGAGCCCGGCCAGGTCGCCGCCGTTGTAGAAACCCTTGTTGGTGGGGTCGAAGCCCGAGACCAGCGGATCGGCACCGAGTCCGGCGGTGTTGTTGGTCTGGTCGCCGTCCTTGAACCGGTCGGTCATCACGAAGTAGAACTGCTCGTCGCTGCCCGGTTCGCGGATGGGGGCGGCCGCGAGTGCGGCATCCGCTCCGGAATACGGGCCGGCGAGGGACACCGCGTCGAGACCGACCCGTTTCTTGGCGAGGTCGAAGGTGAACCGCAGGGTGCTCTCGCCCGCGATCGTCAACGGGATGTTGTCGGCGCCGCCGTCGAGTCCATAGCCGACATCCCAGCTATCGTTCAGCGCAACCTTGTAGTCGTAACTGCCCGCCGGGAGAGTGAACTCGGCCGCCCAGACGCCGTCGGTCCCCGTCGGGGCGAGCTCGGTCGCTGCGCAGCTCGGTTGCCAGTCCTCACTGCAGCCGAGTTCGTTCTGGAGGCTTCCGACCAGGGCTACGGTCGGCGCTGCCGCCACCGCGGCGATCGGAGCGAAGACGAGGCCGGAGACGATGATCGCCCCGGAACCGATCGTGGCCAGAATTCGGCGTGCAGCGGTGCGCGTGGTCAGCATTGACTCTCCCCGTTCGGCGCCGAACGGCGCAAAGAACAACAGGTCAGACGCTACTCCGCGCCGCGCCCATCCTGCAAGCGTTTACATGACTTAGATCGACGATTGGCCCGTTTGACCCATATCGGCCCGAAAAACCCCTCGTCGGAGAGTCAAATTCCCGCCATTGGTCGTTCCCTGGTCTGCAAACGTTTGCAAATCGGTGCTGTTGACTCTATTCAGCACGGCCAGAGGCGCGCAGAACCGCGGGTGCGAGACCGGCGGCAGACCAGTCGCCCTCGAACGCAATGACCGCGAGCGCGGAGGTCGACATCCGCACCGATTCCCCCGTCAGCAGGGCGATCAGGCTCTCGATCCCCGGGTTGTGGCAGACCAGAACCACGGTGACCGCATCGTCGGGCAGCTCACGTACGACCCCGAGAAGCTGCCCCGCCGAGGCGGCGTATGCACGTTCGTCGATCCGGGTGGCGGGCCGGGCGCCGAGTTCCGCCGAGACGAGCTCCCAGGTGGTCACGGCCCGATTGGCCGGCGAAACGACGGCCAGGTCGATCCCGGCCACGCTGCTGGCCAGCCAGCGTCCGGCCAGCGGTGCCTGGTCCCGACCCCGACCGTTGAGCGGGCGGTCGATGTCTGCCTCGTCGCCTGCCCAATCGGACTTGGCGTGCCGCAGCAGGATCAGTGTGCGCTCGGACCGCGCGGTCTGCTCGTCGGTCGATGGTTCGGGAATCGATGGTCCGTCGTGTCGCTGCGCCATGTGGCCCAGTCTGCCACCGTTCGGTCGGCCGCCACCGTTCGGGGCAGGGTCGCCTTACGATGGCAGGCATGACACCCCCCGCCCAGCAGGTCGCCGGTCTCGTTCTCGCCGCCGGAGCCGGCTCACGCTACGGGATGCCGAAGGCGCTCGTCGTGGCGAAGGACGGCAGGTCCTGGCTGGCCGGGGCGGCCCACACGCTCGCCGCCGCCGGCTGCAGCCCGGTCATCGTGGTACTCGGGGCCGGGGCCGACAAGGCCACGGCCCTGCTGCGGAGTTCCGGCTTGGACGCCGCGACACCCGCACCGGTGATCGTGCGGGCCGAGGATTGGGCCGACGGGGTCTCCGCCTCGCTTCGGGCGGGCCTGCTGGCCGCCACCTCCCTCCTCTCGCACCCGGTCGCGGTGGCTGTCGTCCCCGTCGACGTACCCGGGTTGGCCGAGGCGACCGTGCGGCGGCTGATCGGAGCGGCACCGGACGGTCCGGCGGCACTCGGCCCGGCTGATATCGGTCCCGCCACCCTGCGGCAAGCCCGATTCGGCGGGCGGCCCGGGCATCCGGTCGTGATCGGGCGCGCTCACTGGGGTGACCTCGTCGCTTCGCTGGCCGGGGACGCCGGCGCCCGCCCCTACCTGCTCGCGCACGACGTTGTTCGGGTTGAATGCGGCGACCTCGAATCCGGGGCCGACGTCGACACCCCCTGACCGTCGACCCCCTGGCCGTCGACACCCCCTGGCCGGCCAGGCCGCGAGGCGGAACCGGTGGAAATCCCGTCCCCGGCGTGGGAGCCTAGGGGGGTGCCGAAGACTGTCGAACGCCCCGATCTGCAGGAGACGGTATCCCTGGACCGACCATGGGTCACGATCGTCTGGGACGACCCGGTGAACCTGATGTCCTACGTCGCCTACGTCTTCCGCAGCTACTTCGGCGTCACCGCCGAGGATGCGGAGCGCCTGATGCTGCAGGTGCACAACACCGGTCGAGCCGTCGTCGCCACGGGCAACCGGGAAGCGATGGAGCGACACGTCGAGGCCATGCACGGTTACGGCCTGTCGGCAACGCTGGCCAGGGAGGACTCGTGATGCAGTTCGAGCCGGCCGCGGAAGGGCGCGTGTCGGCGCATTTCGAACTGGTCGAGGTGGGGCTGCTCCGCCTGGCGACAAGCCAGCTGGTTGAGATGCTCGAGGCCAGCGACGCGAGCGCCCCGGCCGAGGCAGCCGACCCCGCCCTGAAACGACTGCTGCCGGATGCCTATCACGACGACCCGGAGGCCGCGGCGGAGTTCCGGCGCTTCACCGCCGGCGATCTCCTCGACCGCAAGGTCCTCAACGCGAAGGTCGTGCTGGCGACTCTGGGCGACGAACCGCTGGACCCGATCTCGGACGAGCCGGACGAGAGTCTGCTCCAGGACGACTATGACGAGGCGCCGCTCGCGATCGTGCTCGACCCGCCGGACGTGCAGTCCTGGCTCCGCACCCTCACCGACCTCCGCCTCACCCTGGCCGAACGCCTCGATATCGCCCCGGACGGGGTGCCCCGGCGGGACTCGGAGGACGCCCCATTCCTGCACGACGTCTACGAGTGGTTGGGGATGGTGCAGGAGTCCCTCGTCTACGCCATCGACGTCTGACCCTGACTAACCGACCACGGGAATGGCGAGCAGCGCCTCGTAGGCCCGCCGTGGTCCCGCGCCGTCGGCGAGAGAGTCACTGAGCCGGTCCAGGTGCAGTCGGGCCGGGCCATCGAGGGCGAGCAGGGCCGCGGCCGCCACCTTGAGCTCGTCGACGGTGACGGTGTTCGGGTCGAGGGCGAGCCCGAATCCGGCCCTCTCGATCGCGGCGGCGCCGGCGAACTGGTCGGTCGAGAAGGGCAGCACGAGCAGCGGCACCCCGGCGGTCATCGCCTCGGTGACGCTGTTATTGCCGCCGTGGGTCACGGCCATCACCGCCCGGCGGAGCAGGGTGACCTGGGGCAGGAATCCGCGCACCAGCCACCCGTCGGGGATCGGACCGAGTTCGGCCGGGTCGGTCACGCCCGTCGCGATCGCGACCCGCACGGCCAGGCCGCCCAACGCCGCCGCCACCCGGGCGAGCACGTCGCCGCGCACGGAGAGAAAGCTGCCGAAGCTCACGTAGACGACCGGCAGGATGCCGTCCGCCAGCCACCGTTCGACCTCGTCGTCGCGGGCCTCCTCGCGCACAGCGGAGCCGAGGAACGCGTGCGGCGGCAGCAATGCGGTGCGGGCCGGGTCGTGCAACTCGGCCGGATAGTTGAGCAGGAGCACCTCGCCCGACTGGGCGAAGGCATCCTGGCTCGGGGCCGCCGTCGGATCAAGCGAGAGCAGGGCGGCGTTCCACTGCGCCGTGAACGCATCGCGCACCCGCTCACAGACCAGTCGCAGGGCGCCGAGCGCGGCCGGGTCCGGTCGGAACGCGACCGGCCACTCCGGCGGGAAGCCGTACACCTCGTCGCCGAGCGGCAGGGCCGACGGATGCCCGAGCACGACGTCCGCATGAAGAATGCCCGCGCTCTGCAACGCGAGCCGGGCGCTGAACGCGAGGTGGTCGACGATCACGTGGTCGGGATTCACCTCACGCACGATCCGCTGCACCGCGCGGGCGACCTCAACCGGGTTCCAGAGCAGGTCGGCACTGCGCGCCTCGGCCTGGAACAGGAGCGTCTCCACCATTCCCAGCCTGGTCGCGTCGAAGAAACCACGGAGGGCGTCGTCCTCACCGCTCGGCTGTTGCTCCGCCCGGATCGTGCCTGGATTCGAGCCGCGGCCCAGTTGCAGGTTGATCCGTTCGAAACCGAAGGCGCTCACGATCTCCGCGGTGGCGGGGCCGCTGGCCACGACGACGCGTTCGCCTGCCTGCTGCCAGGCCGTGCCCAGGGTCGCCAGGGGAAAGAGGTGTGAGGCGTAGTCGGGGCTGATGATCAGCAGCGTCATGACGGGCGCCGCATCGCGACGGGCTCGACACTCGGGAGCGAGACCGCCTGGTAGACCCCCGCCAGGGTGGACGCCATGGCCTGAATCGTGAACGAGCGGGTCACCATCTCGGCGGCGCGCTCGGCGAAGGCGGTCCCGGACGGTCCGGCCGCGATGGCCAGGGCGTCGGTGATCCCGCGGGCCAGTGCTGCCGGGTCGCCGGTGTCCACGAGCAGGCCGGTCACCCCGTTCTCGACGTAGGTTGCCGGTCCGCCCGAGTTCGGGGCCACCACCGGCAGGCCGGTCGCCATCGCCTCGAGCAACGCGATCCCGAATTCCTCCTTCATGCTCGCGCAGACATACACGCCCATCGGTGCGGCCAATCCGGTGCGGCCGAACCGCGTCGCCGCGAGCCACCGGGCCACGGTGTCGTTGCTGCGATGCCCGGCGAGCAGGACACCCCGGCCGGCGGCATCCGCGAGCGGCACGACCAGAGCGATCCGGTCCAGCTGGGCGCGCTCGTCCGCCGACGGGGCGTGCAGGTCACCGCCGACGATGAGGAGGTTGCACGCCGCGCTCAGGGCGGGATCCGCCGCCCAGGCCTCAACGAGGGCGGCCATGCCCTTCACCGGGTGCAGCCTCCCGACCGTGATGGCGAGCGGCAGGTCCCGGCGCTCCGGTGGAAGGGTGGCGAGCAGGTCGTCGAGATCGGAGAACGCCGCGGCGCCGACCGCGCTCACGGGGCCGGCTGCGTCCGCGCGCGCGGCCGCGGCATCCGCCAGCGCCAGCCCGGTCACGGCCAGGTCGATACCCTCGGCGATCACGGAGTGCCGCTCCGGATGCTCCAGGAGGTCGATTCCGACGAGGTCACGCAGGTCCCGCTGCAGGTCTGGCCGAGGGAAGATCACCGTGTGCGCGGCATCCGCGGCCGTTCGCTGCACGAGTCGCACCCGGAACCAGAAGTGTTCGGCCGCATCGATGGTGCCGAAATTCGCGCGGGTCAACGCGCCGGAGTCGTCCAGTGAGCGGATGACGCCGTGCGGGTCAGGTGCCACGGTGAACACGATGGGGATGTCCAGCTCCCTGGCGACGGTGGCGGCGGCGAGGGTGCCGACGTCCCCCATCCGCAGGTGGATCGCGTCGACCGTTCCCGCGGCACGCAGGATGCGACGGATGCCCCGTTGGGTCGCGATCCGACGCGGCCAGGCGTCGACGGAGGCGACCGACTCGCCGAGGAACGGGACGGTCGCGAAGGCGTGCGTGGCCAGACTGGATCCGGCCTCCGCCAGGGAGTCGAAGGCGGCGGTGAAGCCGCCCCTGGACAGCGTGAGCACGCGTTCGACCCGTCGTTCGCGGTCGGGGCCCGTCTCGGTGACGAGGGCGTCGCCGAGGCGCACCAGCAGGGTCGCGATCCCGCCGTTGTCGCCGGCGCCGACCTGGCTGAGGTCACGGTCGATGTCGGCGTGCAGGAAGAGCTGGGCGATCGTCGCCCCCCGGCTCCAGGGCGGTCGGGGGTAGGCCGGCACGGTCAGGTCGACCATGGCGAGCCTGGCCACCTCGGCGAGCACATCGTCTCCCCCGGCCAGTTGGGCCACGATCGCGATGGTGGTGTCGTTCGGGCCGAGGTCGCCGAGGGCGGCGATGGCGGCCACCCGCACCTCGGTCGCCTCGGACGGGTCCACGGCGACGCGGCGGAGCAGCCGCTCGGGGATGCGACCGGAGACGAGACCGAGCGTTTCAACCAGGCGGGACCGGGGCCCGGGCGAGGCCACCCCGACCAGGGCTCCCTCGAGGGCGAGGGCCGTGTGGTCGGGCACGGAGGACGCCCATTGTTCGAGGGTGCGCTGCGCGATCATCCCGGGGAAGCCGCCGGCGACGACCAGGGAGACCAGGCCGGAGATGGCGTCGAGGCGCGGCAGTCGCGCGCCGAAGGCCCAGGCCGCATGCTCGCGGATGAACGGGGTCTCGTCGCCGAGCAGGGAAACGAGCACATCGTCCGCCGACTCGTCGAAGACCTGAGCGAGCGCATGGATCGCCGCGATCGCGGTGAGCTGGTCCCCCGGGTCGACCGCGGCCTGGGCGAGCAGGCGCACGGCCCGGACGCCGCCGTCCCGGCTCGCGGCGACGGTGAGGTCGTCCGCGGCGCGGATGCTCTCCAGGATCGAACGCGCCTGGCGCAGGGTGTCCAGGGTCGTATGGGTTCCCACGGGGCATTCTCCCTGTCGTCGGTGCAATCGGGCCGCGCAAGCTGGCGAGCCCGGCCGGGTTATCGAGTCAACATCATTTGCCTGACCAGCGCTCAGATAGCGGCTGGGAATCCGCCGAGACTTCCGCGCCTGGTCCATTTACCGCGCATCGGGGGCAGGATGGACGTATGACCCGTCGCGCACCGATCGAAGACATCAACGAGAACACCCTGCGGATCAAGAAGCCGAAGAAGTCGGCGGCCGGGCTGGAGGCCGTGGTCGTCGCCCTCGAACGCGGTGTCGCGCAGGCGGGCGTCAGCCGTACCGCGCGTGCGCTGCTGCGCCTCAACCAGCGCGACGGCACCGACTGCCCCGGCTGTGCCTGGCCGGAGTCGCTGGGTCACCGCAAGACGGCAGAATTCTGCGAGAACGGCGCCAAGGCCGTCGCCGAGGAGAGCACCGTGCGCACCGTCACGCCGGAGTTCTGGGCCGAGCACGGGGTCGCCGAGCTGGCCGGCAAGACCGACTACTGGCTGGGCAACCAGGGCCGGATCACCCATCCGGTCGTCATCCGCCCCGGCGACACGCACTACTCGCAGATCAGCTGGAACGACGCCTTCGACCTGATCGGCGAGACCATCCGGGCGACGACCCCCGACCGCACCGTGTTCTACACCTCGGGGCGCACCGCCAACGAATCCGCTTTCCTGTACCAGCTGTTCGCCCGTTCGCTCGGCACGAACAACCTGCCGGACTGCTCCAATATGTGCCACGAATCGTCGGGGTCCGCGTTGAACCCCACGATCGGCATCGGCAAGGGCACCGTCTCGCTCGAAGACATCCATGAGGCAGAGCTGATCCTCGTCGTCGGCCAGAATCCGGGCACCAACCACCCCCGGATGCTGTCGGCCCTCAAGGAATGCAAGGACAACGGGGGCAAGATCGTCGCCGTCAACCCGCTTCCGGAGGCCGGGCTGTTCACCTTCAAGGACCCCCAGACGCTGTCCGGGCTCATCGGCAGCGGCACCGCACTCGCCGACGAGTACCTCCAGATCAAGGTCGGCGGCGACCTGGCCCTGTTCCAGGCTCTCGGCCACCTGCTGCTCGAGGAGGAGGAGCGCGTGCCGGGATCGGTCGTCGACCACGCGTTCGTCGAAGCCAACACGGCCGGCCTGGACGAGTACCGGGCCGCCCGCTCTGTGATCGACTGGGACGAGACCGAGAAGGCGACCGGCCTGTCTCGGCTGCAGATCGCCAGCGTCGCCCGGCTCCTGGTCGGTTCGAAGGCCACGATCATCTGCTGGGCTCTCGGCCTCACCCAGCAGCCCCACTCGGTGAACACGCTCAAGGAGATCATCAACCTGCTCCTGCTGCAGGGCAACTTCGGCAAACCCGGCGCGGGAGCCTGCCCGGTGCGCGGTCACTCCAATGTGCAGGGCGACCGCACGATGGGCATCTGGGAGAAGCCGCACGAGTGGATGCTCGCCGCCCTGGAGAAGGAATTCGGCATCGAGGCGCCGCGCAAGCACGGGTTCGATTCCGTCGACACGGTCGAGGCGTTCGAGAACGACGACGTCGACGTGTTCATTTCGATGGGCGGCAACTTCGCGTCGGCGTGCTCGGACACCGTGGCCCTGGAGGCCGCGATGCAGCGGGTGGGGCTCACCGTGCACGTGTCGACCAAGCCGAACCGCTCGCACGTCAAGCACGGGATGACGTCGTTGATCCTGCCGACCCTCGGCCGCACGGACACCGACGACAAGCATCCGGGCGGCCGTCAGCTGCTCTCGATCGAGGACTCGATGTCGGTCGTGCGCTCGACGCAGGGTCGGCTGGAACCGGTGTCCGACCATTTGCTCGCCGAGCCCGTCATCGTGGCGCGGATGGCCGCAGCAACCCTCGGCGACGACCACATGGTCGACTGGAAGGCGATGGCGGAGGACTATGACGTGATCCGTGACCACATCTCCCGGGTGTTGCCCGGCTTCGCCGATTTCAACACGCGGCTCAGAACGAAGAACGGTTTCGTGCTGCCCAATCCCCCGCGCGACAGCCGCAGCTTCGCCACCGATATCGGCCGGGCCCGGTTCACGGTCAGCCCGTTGGAGTACCTCACCCCGCCGGCCGGGCACCTGATCCTGCAGACCATCCGTAGCCACGACCAGTACAACACCACGATCTACGGGCTCGATGACCGTTACCGCGGCGTCTCCAACGGCCGCCGGGTGATCCTCATCCACGAGGAGGATGCCGCGGAGCTCGGCTTCGCCAACCAGGACGTCGTCGACGTGATCAGCACCTTCCGGGGCGAGGAGCGCCGGGCGAACGAGTTCCGGCTGGTGTTCTACCCGACCCCGCGCGGCTGCGCGGCGGCGTACTTCCCCGAGGCGAACGCCCTGATGCATCGGGAACTCGTCGCCCGCGAGTCGAACACCCCCGGCTTCAAGGCGATGGCCGTGCGTTTCATCGCGCACGAACCGGTCGAGGTCCCGCAGCTCAGCTGACCCGCCCCGCCCCGCGCCGCCGCGCCCCTTTCCGCAGCCCGCGCCCTCCGCCGCGGTCGCGGGCTGCGGTTTCGGGCGCGGCGAGACAGCCCTGCGACACTGGGCCGACACCCCACGGAGGATCACCATGACCACGCCACGCACCTGGACCGGCCACGTCTTCATCGCGACGAGCGTCGACGGCTACATCGCCAGGCCGGACGGTGGGCTGGACTGGCTCACCGACGGGCCGGCGCCCGACGGCGACGGTGGCTACTCAGAGTTCACGGCCGCGATCGATCACCTGCTGATGGGCCGCGGCACCTACGAGACGGTGGCCGCCTTCGACCCCTGGCCGTACTCGCGGATGAGGGTCGTCGTGCTCAGCAGCACGCTCAGCACGGACGACGACCGCGTCACCGTTGTGCGCAGCCTCGACGACGCCGTCGACTTCCTCACCGACGCCGGTGCCGAGCGCGTGTACGTCGACGGCGGCCGGGTCATCACGTCCTGCCTCGCCGCGGGCCTCATCGACGACCTGGTGATCACCCGGGTCCCCGTGCTGCTCGGCGCCGGGCTGCCGCTGTTCGGGGCGCTGCCGGCGGATGTCCGGCTCGAGTCCCTGGCCGCCGCCCCGATCGGCGGCGGGATGGTCCAGGAACGCTACACCGTGGTGCGCTGAGCGCTCTCGGCCCGTTCGCTCTCGGCCCGTTCGCTCTCGACGATCCGTTCGTCGCCGGTGTAGATCACCATCGAATCGCCCCGGAGAAAGCCGACAAGCGTCATGCCCACCTCGGCCGCGAACTCGGCCGCCAGCGACGACGGCGCCGAGACGGCGGCGAGCACCGGGATGCCGGCCATCATCGCTTTCTGGGCCAGCTCGAAGCTGGCCCGGCTCGACACCATGAGCACCGTGCCCGTCAGGGGCAGCAGGTTCTCCTTGACCGCCCAGCCGATGACTTTGTCGACCGCGTTGTGGCGGCCCACGTCCTCCCGCAGCACGAGCATCCGCCCGGTGGCGGCGTCGAACAACGCGGCAGCGTGGATTCCCCCGGTCTTCTCGAACACGGTCTGCTCAGCGCGTAGCCGGTCAGGGAAAGTCGTGAGCAGTTCCGCGTCGACTCGCACCGGATCATCCACCACCGGGAACGAGGACTTCGTGCGCACGGCGTCGATGCTGGCCTTGCCGCAGAGGCCGCAGGAGCTGGTGGTGAGGAATGACCGTTCCAGGCTCGGGTCGGGCGGCGCAACCCCCGGGGCGAGCGACACGTCGAGCACGTTGTAGGTGTTGAGCCCGTCGACGGTGGCGCCGGCGCAGTAGCGGGCGGCAAAGAAGTGCTCCCCCGTTGTGATGACGCCCTCGGAGACGAGGAAGCCGGCGGCCAG
Source organism: Cryobacterium sp. PH31-AA6 (assembly GCF_030063195.1). Taxonomy (GTDB): domain Bacteria; phylum Actinomycetota; class Actinomycetes; order Actinomycetales; family Microbacteriaceae; genus Cryobacterium. The sequence continues at coordinate 185,497 of NZ_JASISS010000001.1, read as the reverse complement.
GTCGAAATCGTTGCCCGGCGTGCGCATCGTCACGGCCAGGGAACGACCGTTCACCCGTATTTCCAGGGGCTCCTCCACGGCGAGCACGTCTTCACGGCTGGTGGGCGGATGCCCGGTCGTCAGTCGCACGACCTTGCGCCGGGCGGTGATTCTGCTCATCAGGTCTCAACCTCCGATGTAGGACATTTCGATCTTCTTCTTGCCGGCCGCCCGCAGCTGGATCGTCTTGGCGCTGCGCAGCTGGGAGTAGCGGTCGGTGCGTTCCCGCCAGATCTGCGCCATCACGCTGGTGAGCTGTTCGTCGGTGCAACCCCCGCGCATCAGGGCGCGCAGGTCGTGACCGTCGGTGGCGAACAGGCAGGTGAACAGTTTGCCGTCGGTGGAGACCCGCGCCCGGGAACAGGAATGGCAGAACGACTGGGTGACGCTGGAGATCACGCCGATCTCGCCGCTCCCGTCGCGATACCGCCAGCGGCGAGAGGTCTCGCCGTCGTAGTTCGGGGCCACCTCTTCCAACGGCAGTTCGGCGTTGATCAGGTCGAGCACCTCGCGGGACGGCACGACGGCGCCCATTTCCCAGCCGTTGCTGGAACCGACGTCCATGAATTCGATGAAGCGGAGGATGTACGGGGTGCCCTTGAAGTGCCGGGCCATGGCCACGATGTCGTGCTCGTTCTGGCCACGCTTGACCACCATGTTGATCTTGATCGGGCCGAGGCCCACCTCGTGCGCCACGTCGATCCCGTTCAAGATCTTCGCCACCGGGAAGTTCACGTCGTTCATCGTTCGGAAGGTCGCGTCGTCGAGAGAGTCGAGCGACACGGTCACCCTGGTGAGCCCGGCATCCTTCAGCGCCTGCGCCTTCACGGCGAGCGCCGACCCATTCGTCGTCAGGGCGATGTCGACGGGTCGCCCGTCGGGGGTGCGGAGGGCGGCGAGCATGGCGACGAGTTCCTCGAGGCCCTTGCGCAGCAGCGGTTCCCCGCCGGTGAGACGGATCTTCTCGACCCCGTGGGCGACGCTGATCCTGGCCAGCCTGGTCATCTCCTCGAAGGAGAGCAGTTCGTCGCGTTCCATGAAGGCGAAGTCCTTGCCGAAGACCTCCTTCGGCATGCAGTAGACGCAGCGGAAGTTGCAGCGGTCGGTGACGGAGATCCGCAGGTCGTGCAGCGGCCGGTTGAGCGTGTCGGCGACCCGGCCCGTCGCGGTTTCGGTCACCGCGGGGAGGTCCGCCAGGGAACTGTAGAACCTGGGGACGGGTTCCTGATTTTCGGCACCGGTCATGTCACCACACTAATCGCGCCGGCCGGGAACGATAGGCCGCCGGGTCTCGACAGGCTCGACCACCGGGAAACCTGAAGGAGAGGCCGCCGGGTCTCGACAGGCTCGACCACCGGGAGACCTGAAGGAGAGGCCGCCGGGTCTCGACAGGCTCGACCACCGGGAAACCTGAAGGAGAGGCCGCCGGGTCTCGACAGGCTCGACCACCGGGAAACCTGAAGGAGAGGCCGCCGGGTCTCGACAGGCTCGACCACCGCATGGCTCGACCACCGCATGGCTCGACCACCGCATGGCTCGACTCGCACGCGGTGATCGAGCTTGTCGAGATCCCGGTTTTGGGAGCCGGCCCGCGGGATCCGCGGATCCCGACAGGCCGGCCGGTGAGCGGCGCCGCTTACTTCACGTAGCCGTTCGGGTTGAGGACATACTTCGTGGCCGCGCCGGCGTCGAACTCGGCGTACCCGCGCGGGGCATCCTCGAGGGTGATCGCCTGGGCGTTGACCGCCTTCGCGATCTGCACCTTGTCGTGCAGGATCGCCATCATCAGCTGCCGGTTGTACTTCATCACCGGGCACTGTCCGGTGGTGAAGGACAGCGACTTTGCCCAGCCGAGGCCCAGCCTGATCGACAGGGAACCGACCTTCGCGGCCTCGTCGACCCCGCCCGGGTCACCGGTGACGTACAGCCCGGGGATGCCCATGGCGCCACCGGCGGCCGTGATCGTCATCAGCGAGTTCAGTACGGTTGCCGGCCGTTCCTCCCCCGCGCTCTGGCCGTGTCCGCGTGCCTCGAAGCCGACCGCGTCCACACCGGCGTCGACCTCGGGAACCCCGAGGATCTGCTCGATCTGGTCCTGCGGGTCGCCCTTGCGGAGGTCGATGGTCTCGCAGCCGAAGCTGCGGGCCTGCGCCAGCCGCTCCTCGTTGAGGTCGCCGACGATCACGACGGCGGCGCCCAGCAGGTGCGCGGATGCCGCGGCCGCCAGGCCGACCGGTCCGGCCCCGGCGACGTACACCGTGGACCCCGTTCCGACACCCGCGCTGACCGCACCGTGATAGCCGGTCGGGAAGATGTCGGAGAGCATGGTGAGGTCCATGATCTTCTCCAGCGCCTGGTCGCGGTCCGGGAACTTCAACAGGTTCCAGTCCGCGTAGGGCACCAGCACGTACTCGGCCTGTCCGCCGACCCAGCCACCCATGTCGACATAGCCATAGGCGCTGCCGGGGCGGTCGGGGTTGACGTTGAGGCAGATCCCGGTCTTGCGCTCCTTGCAGTTCCGACACCGCCCGCAGGAGATGTTGAACGGCACCGAGACGATGTCCCCGACCTTGATGAACTCCACGTCTGGCCCGGTCTCAACCACCTCACCGGTGATCTCGTGCCCGAGGACGAGGTCCATCGGTGCGGTCGTGCGACCGCGGACCATGTGCTGGTCCGAGCCGCAGATGTTCGTGGTGACCGTGCGGAGGATGACGCCGTGCGGCACCTTCCTGCCGACGTTCGCCGGGTTCACGCCCGGCCCGTCCTTCAGTTCGAAGCTCGGGTAGTCGATGTCGATGACCTCGACGTGACCCGGGCTCTTGTAGGCAACTGCTCTGTTCCCCGTCATGAAAGTACCTTCCTAGTTCCTTGTCGTCATTTCTCGAAACGCGGCCCCTTCGGTCGCGCGAGATTGCAGGGGATTTCTAGTTGGTGCCCTACCACTCGACAACAAAAACCCTGAGAATACAAGGGGATTCACCGATCCGCAGCCGAACCCCCGAATCAGCGCCTAGCGTGGGAGTATGGCCCTTTCCCCTCTCGTCGAGCCCGTGGCGCAGCTCAGCGCCGCCGAGTCCGCTCGCACAGCCCGCCAACGCCGTCTTCCCCAGCTGAACGAGCTCGGCCAGCGCCGCCTCGCGAACGCGAGGGTACTCGTGCTGGGCGCCGGGGGTCTGGGCTCCCCCGCCCTGATCTATCTCGCAGCTGCCGGGGTCGGCACGATCGGTATCGTCGACAGTGACGATGTCGAGCCCAGCAACCTGCAGCGTCAGATCGTGCACGGAACCGAGGACGTGGGCCGGCCCAAGGTGGTCAGCGCGGCGGAGTCGATCGCGGCGATCGCGCCGGAGGCGCGAGTGGTGCAGCACGCCGAACGGCTCACCGCCGACAATGCGGCGACCATCATCGGCGGCTACGACGTGGTCATCGACGGCACGGACAACTTCCCGACCCGGTTCCTGGTGAACGATGTCTGCGCCGCGCTCGGGCTGCCGCTGGTGTGGGCATCCGTGTTGCGCTTCGACGCCCAGCTTTCGGTTTTCTGGGCCACGCCCCCCGCCGACAGCGGACTCGTCGGGGTGCATCTGCGGGACCTCTTCCCGACCCCACCCGCCGACGGCGAGGTGCCCAATTGCGCCGAGGCCGGCGTGCTGGGCGCCCTCTGCGGCCAGGTCGGCTCGTTGATGGCCACCGAGGCGATCAAGCTCATCGCCGGGATCGGCACCCCGCTGATCGGGCGCATCCTGGTGATCGACGCCCTGTCCGGTCGTTTCAGTGAGGTGCCGCTGGTCGGTACCGGCATCGCCGCGACCGACCCCCGGCCGGCCCCGGTCGACGCCGCCCCGGTCCCCGCCTGGCCGGTGGTCACTGCAACCGAGCTCGCCGACCGCCTGGCCGCGCTGGCCGCCGGCGGCGACCCGTTCCTCGTCGTCGACGTGCGCGAACCCGACGAGCACGCCGAGAGCGCGGTGCCCGGCGCGGTGCTGCTGCCACTGGGCAGCCTCCTCACCGAGGAGGGCCTGGCCTCCCTGCCGACGGATGTTCCGCTCGTGCTGCACTGCCACCAGGGTTCCCGGGCCCAGACCGCCGCAACCGCCCTGCACCTGGCCGGATTCACCGGGCTGTCCGTGCTCTCGGGTGGCATCGTCGCCTGGGACACCGCGGTGGCCGCCGGCACCGCGCCCGGCTCGGGAAGCAAGTGGGCCGCGGCCGAATCCCTCTCGAACGGGAACTGACCGATGCGCCACAACGGGACAGCGGACCAGCAGGCGCGAGAGCACGAGCGGGCGCACGGGCATTCCGCCCCTGATGCCTGCGCCGCCCCGGCCGACGCCGAGACCGTGGCCGAGCACCTTGCCGCCGTGCTCCAGATCGCCGCTCCCCTCGCCCCCGCGCTCACCTCCCTCGACGCGGCCCACGGTCTGGTACTGGCCGAAGACATCCACAGCGCCACCGCGACGCCCCCGTTCGACAACTCGGCAATGGACGGGTACGCCGTGCGCCGGGCCGACCTGCTCGGCGCCTCGGCGCGGAACCCCATATCCCTGCAGGTCGTCGCCGACCTCGCCGCCGGGACGAGCGAGAATCCTGCCCTGGACCCGGGGCAGGCCGCACGGATCATGACCGGCGCCCCTCTCCCCGACGGCGCGGACGCCGTCGTGCCGATCGAGGACACCGACCACGGCGGCCTCTATTTCGCCTCCGTGCTGCGCGAGCCGGAGCCGGCCGCGCACATCCGTCGAGCCGGAGAGGACGCCCGCGCCGGCGACATCGTGCTCACCGCCGGATCCGTGCTCTGGCCCACCCGCCTCGCCGCCGCGGCGAGCGCGGGCAGATCGTCGCTGCTGGCCCAGCCCGCCCCACGGGTGGCCGTGATCTCGACCGGCAGTGAGTTGGTCACCCCCGGCGAGGTCCCCCGGCGCGGGCAGATCCCCGACTCCAACTCCTACCTCCTGGCCGCGGCCGTCGCCGAGGCCGGCGGCGTGCCGATCAGGATCGGAGCGGTACCCGACGACGAGAACACCCTCCGGGATCTCATCACGACCCTCGCCGACACCGTCGACGCGATTGTGCTCTCCGGCGGGGTCAGCGTCGGCGTCTACGACGTGGTCAAGGCCGTACTCGCGCCCCTGCCGACGATGACCTTCGGCCCGGTCAAGATGCAGCCCGGTAAACCGCAGGGCTTCGGCCGATGGACGACCGACGACGACGCGCCCGGGCCGGTCATCTTCGCGCTGCCCGGCAACCCGGTCAGCGCCTTCGTCTCGTTCGAGGTCTTCGTGCGGCCCGCCCTGCGCAGGCTGGCCGGGCACACCGAGCTGCTCCGGCCCACGGTTACCGCATCCGCCGCGCAGGGCTGGAACTCGCCGGCCGGACGCGCCCAGTACATGCCGGTGACGATCGAGCGCACGGGAACGGGCACGCTGGTGCGCCCCGCGGCCGCCGGCGGCTCGGGCTCGCACCTCGTGGCCGGCCTCGGCCAGGCCACCGGGCTCGCCCTCGTACCGGAGGACGTCACCCGGATTGACGAGGGTGACCTCCTGACTGTCATGCTGTTGTCGTGACCTCAACTCCCGTGACCCCGCACCCGTTCACCCACCTCGATTCGGCCGGTCAGGCCCGGATGGTGGACGTCACCGACAAGCAGCCCACCGTGCGCAGCGCGACCGCGGCCGGGTTCGTGCGCTGCGGCCCGAAGGTCGTTGCCGCGCTCCGGGACGGCAGCACCCCCAAGGGCGACGTGCTGGCGGTGGCGCGCATCGCGGGCATCCAGGGTGCCAAGAAGTGCGCCGACCTGCTCCCCCTCGCCCATGTCATCGGGGTACACGGCGCCGCCGTCGACCTCGCGATCGAGGACGAGGGTGTGCGGGTCACCGCCACCGTTCGCACCGCTGACCGCACCGGGGTCGAGATGGAGGCGCTGACCGCGGTCTCCATCGCCGCGCTGGCCGTCGTCGACATGGTCAAGGGCATGGACAAATCGGTACTGATCGAGAACGTGCGCCTGCTCACCAAGACCGGCGGCAAGTCCGGCGACTGGCACCGCAGCGACGGCTGACCATGTCGCTCCCCGTTCCGCCTCCGAGCCCGGCCGTACCGCCCATCGCTGACCTGATCGTGCTCGCCGGAGGCCGCGGCAGCCGGCTCGGCGGCGCGGTGAAACCGGCCGTGGAGGTGGCCGGTCGCACCCTGCTCTCCCGGGTGCTGGATGCCAGAGGGCTCGCGGACCGCGTCGTCGTCGTCGGGCCGGATTCGGCACGGGAGGCGGCAGGCCCGCAGCCCGCCGGTCTGCTCTGGGCGCTGGAGGATCCGCCGTTCGGAGGCCCGGTCGCCGGCATCGTCGCCGGTCTCGCGGCACTCGACTGCGCGGCCGAGGTAGAACCAGGCCTGGCCCGGAACCCCTGGTTGCTCGTGCTCGCCTGCGACCTGCCCTGGGCGGCGGATGCCGCCGGGCTGTTGATCGTTGCGGCCAGCGCACCCGGGCAACGCGACGGGCCCGGGCAACTCGACAGGCCAGGGCAACTCGACAGGCCAGGGCAACTCGACGGGCCAGGGCAACTCGACGGATTCCACCTGGTCGACGCCGACGGCCGGGAGCAGTGGCTCGCCGGGATCTACCGCGGCGACGCGCTCCGGGCCGGGGTGCGCCGGCTCGGGAGCGAAGCACGGGGAGCGAGCGTGCGGCAGCTTCTGACCGGCCTCTCGCTCCGCGGCATCCGGGATGCCGGCCACGCGGGCAGCGACGTGGACACGTGGCAGGATGTTGAGCAGAGCACCGCGCTTCTGACCCCGTCGCGGAGCACCCCACGGAAGAGTGACGTCACATGAGCAGCCAGGCCCCGCTTCCCCCGGAAGCCCTCGACGATTGGCTGGCCGCCCTCGCCGCCGCCCTCGACCTCGACCCGGCCGACATCCCCGTCGGCCGACTGCTCGACGTGGCTCGTGACGTCGCCCACGGGGTGGCCAGGCCGGCCGCCCCCTTGAGCACCTTCCTGGTCGGGCTCGCTGCCGCCCGGAACGGCGGCACCGCGGCGGACATCGAACGGGCCGCCGCCCTGGCGACCGGACTCGCCCTCAGCTGGGCCGACGACCACCCGCAGGCCGGGCGCTGATGGCCACGGTGCGGTTTTTCGCCGCCGCCGCCGAGGCCGCCGCCGCCGACGGGGCCGCGATCGACGCCGGCACGATCGGCGAATTGCGCTCGGAGCTCACGGTCCGCTTCGGCGCCGAGTTTGACCGCATCCTCGGGCTCTGTTCGCTCCTGGTCAACGGCACCCGGGCGACGGATGACGCGGTCGCCCTCACCCCGACCGACACCGTCGACGTCCTCCCGCCCTTCGCCGGCGGCTGAAGCCCCCACCCCCACCGCGAGAGTGCACTTTACGCCCCTATCGCCGAGCCGAGGGGGCGAAAAGTGCACTTTCGCGGGCGGTGAACCCGCCCGAGCCCCCGCTGCCGGGGAAATGGTGATTTTTCACGGTGTTCCCGCGTTGTCGCCGCGCGCGTGCACGGTCAGGGTGGTAGTTACGCGGGCCGTCGGCGCCCGACCATACGCCCAGGCCAAGGAAGCATATGTCAGTCGCCTCTTCACCGCCCGTGTCCACGCAGCTCAATCCGGACCTGTCGAACTGGGATCCGGAGCATGAAGAAACCTGGGACTCCCGGCTGGCCTGGCGCACCCTGTGGATCACCACCTACGTCCTCACGCTCAGCTTCGCCGCCTGGTACCTGGTCAGCGCGATCGCCCCCCGCCTCAACGACATCGGCTACTCCCTGGCGCCGGCGCAGCTGTACTGGCTCGTCGCCCTGCCCGGCCTGGCCGGCGGCCTGCTGCGCCTGGTCTTCATGTTCCTCCCCCCGATCATGGGCACCCGCGCCCTCGTCGCCATGTCCTCGGCCATGCTGGTGCTGCCCATGCTGGGCTGGACCATCGCGGCCAGGGACACGTCCACCCCGTACTGGGTGCTGCTCTCCCTCGCCTTCGCGGCGGGCATCGGCGGCGGAACCTTCTCCGGTTTCATGGCCTCGACGAGCTATTTCTTTCCGAAGCGCCTCGCCGGCACGGCCCTCGGCCTGCAGGCCGGCCTCGGCAACTTCGGCATCGGACTGATCCAGCTCCTGCTCCCCTGGGTGGTCGGCTTCGGCCTGCTCGGCACCGCCGCGCTCACCCCGCAGAGCAGCGCAAGGGGCGACCTGGTCTGGCTGCACAACGGCGGCCTGGTCCTCATCCCCTGGGCGCTCCTCGGCACCGTGCTGGCGATGATTTACCTGCGCCGGGTGCCAGTCAAGGCGAACTTCCGCGAGCAGATGGACATCTTCCGGATCAAGCACACCTGGATCATGACCGCGATCTACCTGATGAGCTTCGGCGCGTACAGCGGCCTGGCCGCGCAGATGGGCCTGATCATCCTCAACGTCTACGGGGACTTCCCGGATGCCCCGAATCCGCTGGCCTTCGCCTTCATCGGCCCGGTCGTCGGCGCCCTGGTGCGCGCCGCGAGCGGACCGGGCTGCGACCGCTGGGGCGGGGCGATCTTCACCTTCATCGGCGGCGTCGGGATGGTGACCGGCACGGTCTTCACCGCGTTCTTCCTGAACCCGACCAGGGTGGAGGAGTTCTGGGGATTCCTGACCGGGATGATCGTGATCTTCTTCTTCTCCGGCATGGCCAACGCCGGCACGTTCAAGCAGATGCCGATGATCTTCCCGAAGCGCCAGGCCGGCGGCGCCATCGCCTGGACCTCCGCCATCGCCGCCTTCGGACCGTTCATCGTGGGGATCTCACTCACGGCCATCAGCCCGACCGCGTTTTTCATCGGCTGCGCCGTCTTCTGCGTCTTCTGCACCGCCCTCGCCTGGCACTACTACGCCCGTCCGGGCGCCCCCTTCCCCGGCTGACCACCCCGACCCCGCGCATCCTGCCCGCGAGAGTGCAGTTTTTGCCCCTTCAGGCGACCTGAAGGGGCGAAAACTGCACTTTCGCGTGGTTCAGGGGAGGGTCAGTCTCCGGAGGGGGTGGTGACGGTGGTGGACCAGACGGCGGCGGCACCACTGTGACCGATCCGGATGGCCTGCACGCTCGTTCCCGTCCCGGCGAGGAGCGCGGCCGCGATCAGGGCGATGGCGATCCAGCGGGGCGCACGGCGCTCCGCGCGTTCCCGGTGGTTCCACCAGAACAGCACGGCGGCGACGACGACCAGGCCGATGACCCAGGGCAGCAGCCCCTCGGCGAGCTCCACGTGCGTCTCGACCAGGCTCGACTCCGGAACCCGTTCCTGGAGACTCTCCCCCGACTGCTCGGAGAGCGGCACGAGAACGAGGGCCGCCACTGCCAGGCCGAGCGGCAGCAGCCCCGCCCAGCGGCGGAAACGCGGCCACAGCGCCGCGAGGACGACGATCACCGCCGCGGCGGGGACGATGACCTCGGTCGCGTGCACGATCAGGGGGTGCGCGGGCAGGCCGAAAAATGTGTCGAACATGAGTCTCCCAGGGTTACCGGGCAGACGCCGTGCGGTACCCGCCACCCTCATGCTAGGCATTCTCGCCCCGGCGGTCCACACAGGGCAGCCTGCCCTGTCGGGAGGGCACCCGCCTCCGCGACCCGGTGAATCCGGCAGCGACGAGGCGGGCGACTACCGGTGGGTGTCCTGGCGGTTCCCGGCGCTCCCGGGCAGCTCGCTCTTCTCCCAGCCGCGTCGAGGCTTGCGGGATCCCGAACCGCGGTGCGCGTCACGCGACCGGTAGACGATGTACGGCCGCACGAAGTACGCCAGCGGCGCGGAGAACACGTGCACGAGCCGGGTGAAGGGCCAGAGCAGGAACAGAAGGGTCGCGGTCAACACGTGCAACTGGAAGAAGAAGGGCACGTCGCTCATCAGCGACGGATCGGGCTGGGCGAAGAGCAGCCCGCGCACCCACGGCGAGATCGTGCCCCGATAGTCGTAGCCGGCACCCAGCACCTGGAAGAGCACCGTGGCGGTCGTCCCGAAGGCCAGGGTCGCCCCCAGCAGCAGGTACATGACCTTGTCCATCACCGTGGTGGCCAGCAGCACCCGCGAGTTCAGCCGGCGGCGATAGATCAGGATGGCCAGGCCGGCCAGGGTGAGCGCGGCCGCCACGCTGCCGAGCCAGGTGGCACCGATGTGGTAAATCTGCTCGGTGACGCCGAAGAACTCCAGCCACTCCTTGGGCACCAGCAGCCCGACGACGTGTCCGCCGAGCACCATCAGGATGCCGTAATGGAACATCGGCGATCCCCACCGGAGCAACCGGTTCTCGTAGGTCTGGCTCGACCGGGAGGTCCAACCGAACTGGTCGTGCCGGTAGCGGAGAATGTGGCCCACGACGAAAACCGCCATGGCCGCATAGGGGAACGCCACCCAGAGCAGGAAGTCGATCGGATTCATACCCTGAGGTCCTCACTGGAAACGCCGGACGGCGAGAACGGTTTGAGATTGCCGAGGAAGGTCATGCCGACCGTCTCGGTCGGCGGCCCCTCGTTGACGAGGTTGAGGTAGCGCTGGCGGGTCTCCTCGTCGATCGCCGGGAGCGACAGGGACACCGCCTCCACGACGTGCGCGTACGGGCTCGGCACGGCCTCGAGGGCGGTGCGGAGCACCTCGATTCCGTCCCGGTGCGCGGCGAGGAGTTCCTGCGCGATCGGCGAGTCGCTGAGCGCGGAGAATTCGAGCACCATCGGCAGGTAGTCGGGCAACTCGTCCGCCGCAACCTCCCATCCCGCAGCGCGGTAGGCCTCCACGAAACGCACGAGCGCCATCCCCCGACGCCGGGTGTCGCCCGCGGCGTAGTAGCTGAGGTACGGGCAGCACTTGCGTTTGAGGTCGAAGGTCGCCGTGAAATGGATCTCCAGCTCCTGCTGGCTCATCGCCTCCGCCGCGGCCAGAAACGCGCCGAACGCGTTCCGGAGCGGGTCCGGCAACAACGCCACCGACGCGGCAACGGCCGTGAACCGCGCCCGGCGCTCCTCGGTGGGGTAGTCGAGCAGAATGGATGCCGCCATGTGCGCCATCCGGCCGTCTTCGGCGGACAGCGCGAGGGCATTCACCCGGCGCGGCGGGAGCCCTGGGAGCCTCATGCCGGGCCCCCGGTTGCCTTGGGCGGGAACATGCCATCCGGCACGCCTCCGCCGGTCCAGTTGAGCAGGTTGACCCGGCCGGGCGTCGTCGGTTTGGTGCGTTCCCCGCCCTTGCCGACCATCTCGTTGTAGTTGTCGACCGTTCCGTTCAGGGGCATGCCCGGAGTCTTCCCGGATGGCCCGGACGCGGTGGATGCGGTGGGTCCCCCCATACCGGGCCCGCCGTCGGTGTCGAGCGAGCAGGCCAGTTCTTCCAGGTCACGAGCCGTTTCGACGTGCGCCTTGGGGATCACATAGCGATCCTCGTACTTGGCGATCGCCAGCAAACGGTACATCGCCTCGATCTCGGTGCCGGTCATGCCGACCGCCTCAGGGATCGACTCGTCGCGGTCGCGACCCAGGTTGATGTCGCGCATGTACGAGCGCATGGCGGCGAGCTTGCGCAGCGAGGACTCGACGGGCACGACGTCGCCGGCGGAGAACAGGCCGGCGAGGTACTCGACCGGAATCCGGAGCTTGTCGATGGCGGCGAAGAGGGTGCGCGCATCCTCCCCGTCGTTGTTCGTGGTCGAGATGACGTCGACCACCGGGGACAGCGGCGGGATGTACCAGACCATGGGCATGGTGCGGTATTCCGGATGCAGCGGCAGGGCCACCTTGTACTCGGAGATGAGCTTGTAGATGGGGCTGTTCTGGGCCGCGAGGATCCAGTCGTCTTCCATCCCCTCGGCCTTCGCCGCGGCGATGACCGCCGGGTCGAACGGGTCGAGGAACACTCCGCGTTGCGCGTCGAGCAGATCCTGGTCGTTCTCGATACTGGCCGCCGCCAGGACCGCATCGGCGTCGTAGAGCATCAGGCCGAGGTAGCGCAGCCGGCCGACGCAGGTCTCCGAGCAGATGGTGGGTTTACCCTGCTCGATCAGCGGATAGCAGAGCGTGCACTTCTCCGCCTTGCCGGTCTTGTGGTTGAAGTAGACCTTCTTGTACGGGCAGGCCGAGACGCACATCCGCCAGCCACGGCAGCCGTCCTCGTCGACGAGGACGATGCCGTCCTCCTCGCGCTTGTACATGGCGCCGGACGGGCAGGCCGCGACGCAGGCGGGGTTGAGGCAGTGCTCGCAGATGCGCGGCAGGTAGAACATGAAGGTGTTCTCGAACTCCATCTTCACGTGCTCGCTCATGGTGGCGAGGATGGGGTCGTCGGCCGCGGTCTCCTGCGAGCCGCCCAGGTTGTCGTCCCAGTTGCCGGACCACTTGATGTCCATGTTCTTGCCGGTGAGCAGCGACTTGGGCCGGGCGACGGGACTCTCCGTGCTGAGCGGGGCCTTGGTGAGCATGTCGTAGTCGTAGGTCCACGGCTCGTAGTAGTCGTCGATCACGGGCAGGTCCGGGTTGTTGAAGATGGTGGCCAGGCGCTTGAGCCGGCCGCCGGAGCGCAGTTTCAGCCGGCCGCGCTTGTTGCGGATCCAGCCGCCCTTCCACTTCTCCTGGTCCTCATAGCGGCGCGGGTAGCCGACGCCCGGCTTGGTCTCCACGTTGTTGAACCAGACGTATTCGACGCCGGTGCGGTTGGTCCAGACCTGTTTGCAGGTGACGGAACAGGTGTGGCAGCCGATGCACTTGTCGAGATTCATGATCATCGACATTTGAGCCATAACGCGCATTTAGTACTCAACCTCCTGGCTGCGTCGACGGATCACGGTGACCTCGTCGCGTTGGTTCCCGGTCGGGCCGAGGTAGTTGAAGGCGAAGGACAGCTGGGCGTAGCCGCCGATCAGGTGGCTGGGCTTGAGCAGGATCCGGGTGAGCGAGTTATTCGTGCCACCGCGCATGCCGCTGGTCTCCGCGATCGGCACGTTGATCGTGCGATCCTTCGCGTGGTACATGTACACGGTGCCCTCCGGCATCCGGTGCGAGACGATCGCCCTGGCGACGACGACACCGTTGCGGTTGTAGGACTCGATCCACTCGTTGTCGCGCACGCCGATCTTGTCGGCGTCGAGCGGGGACATCCAGATGGTGGGGCCGCCGCGGGACAGCGAGAGCATCATCAGATTGTCCTGGTATTCGGAGTGGATCGACCACTTCGAGTGCGGAGTGAGGTAGCGCACGGCCACCTCGGCCCGACCCTTCGAGCCGGTCGCCCCGGTCGCCGCGGTGGACCCGACGATCGAATCGTCGAACAGGCGGTGCATGTCCAGCGGCGGCCGGAAGATCGGCAGGGTCTCCCCCAGCTCGATCATCCAGTCGTGGTCGAGGTAGAAGTGTTGCCGCCCGGTCAGGGTGTGCCAGGGCTTGAGGTGCTCCACGTTGATCGTGAACGCGCTGTAACGGCGGCCGCCGTGCTCGCTGCCCGACCATTCCGGTGAGGTGAGCACCGGGACCGGCGCACCCTGAACATCAGGGTAGGAGAACCGTCTGCCCTCGTTGTCGCTGGCCAGGTGCGCCAGTTTCATGCCCGTGCGCTCCTCCATCTGCCGGAATCCCTGGGTGCCGAGGCGACCGTTGGTCGTGCCGGACAGCGCCAGCACCATTTCGCAGGCCTGGATGGCGGTCTTCAGCTGTGGCCGGCCCGCGGCGGGGCCGCTCTCCACTAGCCCGTTCTTCTTGGCAAGGTAGGCAACCTCGACGTCGGGGTTGAACTTGACGCCCTTGGTGACCATGCCAAGCTTCTCGGTGAGCGGGCCCAGTGCGCCGAGCCGGGCCGCGAAGGCCGGGTAGTCGCGTTCGACCACGACGAGCTTGGGCATGGTGACGCCGGGCACCAGCACCTGGTCGTATTCGACGATGCCGTGTGGGGCGCTCATCGCATCCGGGGTGTCGTGCAGCAACGGCACGGCGACGAGGTCCTGGCGCACCCCGAGGTGGTCGACCGACATCTCGGAAATCTTCTCGGCGAGGATGTGGAAGATATCGAAGTCGGTCTTGGCCTGCCACGGCGGGGTGATCGCCGGGTTGAACGAGTGGATGAACGGATGCATGTCCGTCGTCGAGAGGTCGTTCTTCTCGTACCAGGTGGCCGGCGGCAGCACCACGTCGCTGAAGATGGTGGTCGACGTCATCCGGAAGTCGCTGGTGACCATCAGGTCGAGCTTGCCCTCAGGGGCGGTCTCGTGCCACTTCATGGTCTTGGGTCGCTTCTCCGGCGGCGACTCCGGCGCCCGCACGGCGCTCGTGGTGCCGAGCAGGTGCTTGAGGAAGTATTCGTTGCCCTTGCCGGAGGAGCCGATCACGTTGGCCCGCCAGACCACGAGCACCCGGGGGAAGTTCTCCGGGGCGTCGGGGTCCTCCACCGCGTATTCGAGGGTGCCGTCGCCGAGGGACTCGACGACGTACTGGGCCGGGTCGACACCGGCGGCGACCGCGTCGTCGACGAGGTCGAGCGAGTTGCGGTTGAAGGTGGGATACCCGGGCATCCAGCCGCGCTTGGTCGATTCGACCAGGCAGTCCGCGGTGGTGCGGCCCGTGAAGGATCCGGCGCCGAGGGGGCTGGACAGGGTGTCGGCGGAGAGACCGTCGTAGCGCCACTGGTCGGTGGCGAGGTAGAAGAAGCCGGTGCCGATCATCTGGCGGGGCGGTCGCACCCAGTCCAGTCCGAAGGCGTACTGGCCGTAGCCGGTGAGCGGGCGCACCTTCTCCTGGCCGACGTAGTGCGCCCAGCCGCCGCCGTTGACGCCCTGGCACCCGGTCATGGTGGTCAGGGCGAGGAACGCGCGGTAGATGGTGTCGGAGTGGAACCAGTGGTTGGTGCCCGCTCCCATCAGGATCATCGAGCGGCCGCCGGAGTCCTCGGCGTTCTGGGCGAACTCCCGGCCGATCCGTTCGGCGGCCTGCCTCGGCACCGAGGTGATCGCTTCCTGCCAGGCGGGGGTGCCGGGCGAGGAGGCGTCGTCGTACCCGGTCGGCCAGACGCCGGGCAGGCCGGGGCGGCCCACGCCGTACTGGGCGAGCAGCAGGTCGAACACGGTCGTGACCAGTTGGCCGGCCACCATCCGCACGGGTACGCCGCGACGGATGATGCCCGCGCCTCCCGCGTGCTGCTCGCCGACCTCGTCGGTCTCGGGTGCCAGATCGAACCTGGGCATGTCGATGGCGACGGATGCCTGGTCGTAGTCGGGGGCATCCGCGATCGACAGGAGCGGGTCGACACCCTCGAGGTCGAGGTTCCACTTGCCGACGTCGGCCTCGGAGAATCGGTGGCCGATCGAGCCGCCTGGCACGACGACCTGGCCGTCCTGGTCGAGGAGCACGGGCTTGAACGCCGCGCTCGAGACGGTCGCGGCCATGCCGGGCAGGGCATCCGCGGTGACGAACTTGCCGGGCACCCAGGCGTCGCCGCGCTTGGTCAGGCTGATCAGATAGGCGGAGTCGCTGTAGCGCTTCATGTAGTCGACGAAGCGGGGGGTGCGCCGGTCGACCAGGAACTCCCTGAGCACGACGTGACCCATGGCCAGCGCGAGCGCACCGTCGGTGCCGGGGTGCACGGCCAGCCATTCGTCGGCGAACTTGGAGTTGTCGGCGTAGTCGGGTGAGACGGTGATGACCTTCTGTCCCCGGTAGCGGGCCTCGACCATGAAGTGCGCGTCGGGGGTTCGGGTGACCGGCACGTTGGACCCCCACATGATCAGGTAGGACGAGTTCCACCAGTCGGCCGACTCCGGCACGTCGGTCTGATCGCCGAACACCTGCGGGGACGCGACGGGCAGGTCGGCGTACCAATCGTAGAAGGAGAGCATGGTGCCGCCGAGCATGGAGATGAACCGGTTGCCCACCCCCTGCGACACGATCGACATGGCGGGAATGGGCGAGAATCCGGCGATGCGGTCCGGACCGTACTTCCTGATGGTGTGCACGTGCGCCGCGGCGACGATCTCGGCCGCCTCATCCCAGCTGGCCCGCACCAGGCCACCCTTGCCGCGGGCGCTCTTGTAGGCACGCGCACTCTCCGGGTCACCCGTGACTTCGGCCCAGGCGAGCACCGGGTCGCCGGTGCGGGCCTTCGCCGCGCGGTAGAGGTCGAGCAGCACCCCGCGCACGTACGGGTACTTCACCCGGGTGGGTGAGTAGGTGTACCAGCTGAAGGCGGCGCCCCGCGGGCAGCCGCGCGGTTCGTATTCGGGAGAGTCGGGGCCGACGGTGGGGTAGTCGGTCTGCTGGGTCTCCCAGGTGATGATGCCGTCCTTGACGTACACCTTCCAGGAGCAGGAGCCGGTGCAGTTCACGCCGTGGGTGGACCGCACCTCCTTGTCATGGGTCCAGCGGTCACGGTAGAACGTGTCGGCGTCCCGGCCGCCCGTAAGGAAGACCGAGCGCAGGTCGGGCGAGGCCTTGCCGCGGCGCAGGAAGCGTCCGAGTTTCAGGATCGTGTCGTCGATCGGGCCGTCGATCCCCGGCTTCGCCGGCCTGGCCGGCTTTGAGAAGGCGGAATCCTTGAGTGGTTTCACTGCGTACCCCTTGCACTGCCCGGGGTCGCCACGGCGACAACCACCTTGGGGTTCAGTCTCACCGGCCGGAAAAAGGGCTACAAGCCGGAAACACCGTGATAAATGATTGCCGGCTCCGGTCGGGGTGCGAATACCGGTTCCTCGTCGGACCGGTGCAGGTCGAGGGTGCAGGTGTTCTCTTCGACCAGCGGGTGCAGGGCGTCCGCGCTGAGCGGACCGCGGGTCACCTCGAGCAGGCCCTTCAGCAGTCCGAAGTGCACGCGGCAAACCTCGGGATGCAGCCTGACCATGTCGATGTACGGGCATTCGTGCAGGTGCACGTGTTCTCCGTCGACATCGAGGGTCGCGTCGAATCCTGACTCGTCCAGGTGGTCGTCGAGGGCGTCCAGCTGCCGTTGCAGCGGCGAGTGGATGACGGCCTCGACCCGCAGCATCCGGCGCACCTGGTCGCCGTGGAGTTCGGCGGCCTCGGCCTTCTGCGCCCGAACGGGGTCGTCGCCGTCGGCCTGGCCGGCCGAGGCGCTGTAGAGCATCCTCGGACGCCCCTTGCAGTCCTTGGCCTCGGGCGTGCAGGTGACGAAACCGTCACCGATCAATCGGTGCAGGTGCTCCCGGGTCGTGTTGTGGTGCAGCCCACTGGCCTCGGCCAGGTCACCCACCGTCATGGTTCCGCGTTGCTGCAGGAAGAACAGCAGTTGGATCCTGCTGAACGAGGCGAGCGTGCGGTAGCTCGACGCGGGGTGAGTCGACGTCATTGCGCAATCATCTCCTTTTCAGATGGTGAACCGCTACCCGTCGGTGGGGATCGCCGCGGGTGTGGTGAGGTGGAGGAGGCAGACGCTGGGCCGCGCGAACGGTTCGAGGGTCACGCCGACTCCGGGCGCCTGCAGGCGCTCGAGGGCGCCTTCCATGAGTCCTCGGTGCACCGAACAGACGATGTCGGGGTGTTCCCTGGCCACATCGAGGAACGGGCAGCGGTGGAGTTCGATCAGGACGTGCGAACCTGCGTCCACGTCGGCCTCCGGCGTCGATTGCCGCTCGCCGACCTTCGGCGAGAAGCCGACCTCGCCGAGAATCTCGACGATGCGCCGGGTTGCCGCGTCCGCCTCGAGGGGCGCGAGCGGCTCGAGGACAAGCCCGCCACCCCAGCGCCGCCCCGCGGCCACCGCGGCCTCGGCGCCCGACGCGGGGCCGCCGGCCAGACCACCCGCGAGGATGCCGGCCAGCAGCCGGTAGGAGTCCTCGGGGGCCTCCTCCACCGGCACCGTTGCCCTGTAGAGCAGCCGGGGCCGGCCGGGTCTCACGCGCGCTTCGGCGGCCTCCTCCACGAGCCCGACGCTCACCAGCCGGTCGAGGTGTGATCGAACCGTGTTGGGGTGGAGCCCCACCTGGCCCGCGATGGCCGACACGTCCAGCGGCTCGGTCCCGGCCCGAAGGACCTCGAGAACGGCCACCCGGCTGATCCCGGACAGCACGGCGTGGGTGCGGGGATCGATCGCTTGGGTCGGCATGAAATTAGTTTTCCCTATAAGTATGGTAAAAACAAATGAGGGCGGGATTCCGCCTCTGGCGCAGACCTGTCAGGAGACCCCGACGCGCTCGACACCACCCATTTCTCCTCCGCAGCACCATCGGCGGCCTCGCGGCCGACCCAGAGCAGAGGACACCCGTGACCTTGTCACCAGCCAAACGACCGATCCGGCTCATGCATCACGATGCCGGCGAACGCCCCTTCATTGTGATCTGGGAGGTCACCCGCGCCTGCCAGCTGGTCTGCACGCACTGCCGGGCCGACGCGATCCGCAGCCGCAACCCGTTCGAACTGAGCACCGAGCAGGGCTACAAACTCCTCGACGACCTGGCCTCGTTCGGCACTCCGCGCCCGCTGGTCGTGCTCACCGGTGGTGATCCGTTCGAACGCCCTGACCTGCCCGAGCTCGTCGCCCACGGCACGGGTCTCGGCCTGAGCATGGCCCTGTCCCCCTCGGTCACCCCGCGCCTGACCCGGGAGGTGCTGGCCCTGCTGCACGAGGCCGGCGCCAAGGCGGTCTCGCTCTCGCTCGACGGCGCATCCGCCGCCACCCACGATGCGTTCCGTGGCGTGAACGGTGTTTTCGATGACACCATGATCGCGGCCAGGATGGTGCGCGACGTCGGCTACCGCCTGCAAATCAACACGACCGTCACCCGGGACACCGTGCACGAACTGCCGGGCATTCTCAAGACCGTGCTCGAGCTCGGCACCACACTGTGGAGCGTCTTCTTCCTGGTGCCGACCGGCCGGGGCAAGCTCCTGAACGCCCTGACCGCTGACGAGGAGGAGGAGGTTCTGCACTGGCTGCACGACGTTTCCGAGCTGGTCGCGATCAAGACCACCGAGGCGCCGCACTACCGGCGCATCGCCCTTCAGCGGGCAGGGGTCGATGACCTGGATGCCGCATTCCCGGTCGGTCCACTCCGCGCCGCCCTGCGGGCAGCCGCCGAGGGGCTGCTGACCGGGGACGAGCCCCGACGGCGAAAGCCACGGCCGCCGATCGACGTGAACTCCGGTCGCGGCTTCGCCTTCGTCGACCATGTCGGCCTCGTCTACCCGAGCGGGTTCCTGCCCGTCTCCGTAGGGTCTGTTCACGACAAGCCCTTCCCCGAAATCTATCGGGAGGCGCAGCTACTCCAGGAGCTGCGCACTCCCGATCTATTCGGGGGCCGGTGTGGTCAGTGCGAGTTCCGCACCGTCTGCGGCGGCTCCCGGTCGCACGCGTACGCCGTGACCGGGGATCCCCTCGCCGAGGACCCCAGCTGCGGCTATCAGCCCAGCATCGCCTGAGCAGTTCGGCTCACGCAGAAGCGCCCGGCCGGATATCCGGTCGGGCCCTTCGTCCTTCACGCGGTGTCGACATGATCACTCGAGGTGGTACTTGCCCTTCACCCAGCGCAGGGCGCCGATGACGCCGATGACCACGCCGATGCCGCCGACCATCATGCCGACGAACAGCCAGACGAACAACGGCTCCAGGCCGGCCACGAGCCGGTCGGCGCTGACGGTGGAGCCGCCGAGGAAGCCGGCGATCGGGGCGAAGATGCCCACGAACGCTCCGATCAGCATCCAGCGGATGCAGCGGGCGCGGTCCAGCACCTGGGTGTCAGTCACTTCGGCGTCAGTCATGGCTTCATCTCCGTTTTCTGGGTGGCGGCCCCCTGTTGGTCGAGCCACTGCGGAACCTTGTTCAGGAACGGTCCGATGATGTCCATCGGGAGCGGGAACACCACCGTGGAGTTGTGGTCGGCGCCGAGCTCGAGCAGCGTCTGCAGGTAGCGGAGTTGGAGCGAGGCGGGATTGCGGCTGAGGATCTCCGCCGCCTGACCGAGCTCCTCCGACGCCTGCAGCTCACCGCGAGCGTTGATGATCTTGGCCCTGCGCTCGCGCTCGGCCTCAGCTTCACGCGCCATGGCCCGCTGCATCGCCTGCGGAATCTCGACGTCCTTGATCTCGACGACCTTGACCTGCACGCCCCAGGGTTCGGTCTGGGCATTGATGCTGCGGGCGAGGTCCTCGTTCAGGTCGGCACGGTGGGCCAGCAGCGTGTCCAGATCGGCACGGCCCACCACGGAGCGCAGGGTGGTCTGCGCCATCTGCGAGGTGGCGACGGCATGGTTCTCGACCGCCATCACCGATCGCACCGGGTCGGTGACCTGGAAGAGCACCACGGCATTGACCCTCGCCGGCACATTGTCCTTGGTGATGACGTCCTGCGGCGGAATCGTCAGCGTCACGATCCGGAGGTCGACCCGCACCATCTTGTCGATGCCGGGAAAGATCAGCTGCACCCCGGGCTGGAGAACGGGCCGGAGCCGACCGAAGCGGAAGGTGACCCCTCGCTCGTACTCCTGGAGGATCTTGAAGGATGCCAGCAGCCAGACGACCAGGAGAACGAAGAGCACGACCGGCACGATCAGCCACGGGGTCATGATGGGTTCACCCTTCGGCTCCAGTCGTCGGTGGGCACGGTGCCTGCCGGGTCGGCTTCCTTCTCGAGTTCGGCCCACCGGGCCGAGAATGCGGCGCGCACTGTGTTTCCCTTCGTCGTGCCTGATCCGGAATCGTCGTCCGATGCCGGTCTGGAACTCGCGTACGGTTCGATCTGTACCGGTCGCGGTCCCGTCTTCCTGATGCTGCCGTACCCGCTCTGCCTGGCGAGTTCAGCAGCGGCCGTGATTGCGCGGGCCGCGACGCTCTCGTCGAGGCCCTCGGTCTTCAGGTGGTCGGGGAACCGTGCTGGGGCACGGCGCAGGTGTGACCAGAGCGGCCAGCTTCCCGCCAGAATGGCGACCGCCGCCGCCCCCAGCACCGTCAGCTCCAGGGGGCTTCGCCCCTGGAACATGACGGCGAGGGGCCAGACGACTCCGAGCACCACCACGGCGCAGGCGATCCCGCGGTGGAATCGCTCCGCCTCCGAGCTGGGCCAGGAGTCGATATTGCGCACGACCTCCCGCCCTGAGTGGCCGGTAGTGCAGCCGTACTTGACCGGACACGGATTGCAGACCGTGGGCGACGCGCGATAGCGGGTCACCCGGTTTTCCGGGTCGAAGGAGATCGGCCAGAGCCACTGGTCCTCTGAACACTTCCATGCGTCATGGTCCTCGTGGTAGCTGAACCCGCCGGAACGAGCACTGGTGGTGCTCGTCGCCGTGCGCCGGGCCAGGATGTCGAGCGTGTGGGCCACGAGCAGCAGGAAGCCGCCGTAGGCCAGCGCGAACCAGACTTCCGGGTCGATCGGGCCCATCATGCGCCCCCGATCGGGCCCGGTCCGCCGGCCTCGTCGGTGCTGCGGGGCCGATAGAGCGCCCCGTAGCCGGAGTCGGGCGCGTCGTCCACGCCGACGGCCGGCACCGGCTGCTCCTCCACGAACAGCGCCTCCATCGGGACGTCCTGGGTGGTGCCCTTGATCCGGTACCGCACGCCGAGCCAGGCGATCCAGACGAACGGAACGACTCCCCCGAAGATGAAGACCAGATCACCAGGCATCCGCAACCACTCCAGCACCGTGTTACCGGTGCCCGTGATGAAGTTCATGCTTCGGGCCTCGAAGTAGCCATCGTTCACGGAGTGCCACAACTGCAGCACACCGAGCGGCAACAGGGTGGCGAAGGTCATCCAGGCCAACCCGATGTTGAGCGACCAGAACGAGATCTTGGCCAGCCTGTCCGGCCAGCGCTTGGCCGGAATCAGGTAGCGCAGGGCGAACAAGGACAGGCCGACGCCCATCATCCCGTAGACGCCCATCATGGAGGCGTGCGCGTGGTTGGCGGTGAGGGCCGTACCGATCTCGTAGTAGGAGACGATCGGCAGGTTGATCAGGAACCCGAAGACGCCGGCGCCAAGGAAGTTCCAGAAGCCGACGGCCACGAGGAACATGACCGACCAGCGATGCGGGAACGGGGCGGAGCTGCGCGATTGCTGCCTGGCCCCGAGTTGCAGGAAGCTCCAGGCCTCGACCGTCAGGAAGGTCAACGGAATGACCTCCAGAGCGGAGAAGAACGCACCCAGCGCCATGTGCTCGACCGGGGTGCCGGAGAAGTACAGGTGGTGCATGGTGCCCAGAATGCCGCCGGCGGAATACAGAATCACGTCGAGCAGGATGATCTGCATCGCGATCTTGCGGTGCACCACGCCGAGCATGACGAAGATGTAGGCCACCATCACCGTGGTGAACAGTTCGAGGAAGTCCTCGACCCAGAGATGCACGACCCAGAACCGCCAGAACTCGGCGACGCTGAGGGTGACCTCGGTGCCGGCGAGCATGCCGACCGCGTAGAAGGCCGGGATGGCCAGGCCGGAGTAGAAGAACAACCACGGCAGGTTGAACCGGTGTTCCGACTTCAGCCGGGCACGGATCCCCCGGTAGATGATCGCGATCCAGAGGAAGAGACCCACGGTCAGCAGCCCCTGCCAGAACTTCGGCAAGTCGATGTACTCCCACTGCATGCCCCAGAACGGAGAATCCTTGGCGCCCTGGAACCCGAAGATGCTCAGGGCCTCGCCGGTCAGCGAACCGACCACGACGAGGGCGAGCGCGCCGAGCAGGCCATAGGCCAGCCAGTGCTGTCTCTTGGGTTCATGGCCGGAGATGTACGGGGCCAGGAAGATTCCGGCGGCGAGGAACGAGGCGGCGGTCCAGAGCAGGGAGAGCTGAACGTGCCAGGTGCGGGCAAGGTTGATCGGCAGCAGCTGCGCCAGGTCGAGCCCGAAGAAGCCCTCCAGATCGACCCGGTAATGCTCCACCGCGGCACCGAGGAAGGCCTGCGCGAGGAACATCAGCGCGACCACGAAGAAGAACCAGGCTGTCGCCGATTGCGCGGGCGTCACCTTGACCGTTCCGGGCTGGCGGAAGGACAACGGCGGGGTTTCCTCGCCGTGCTGCCAGCCCATCCGCTTGCTCCAACGCCCGTACAGTGCGAACAGGCCTCCGAGGGCCACCATCAGGGAGACCAGGGACAGTCCGCTCCAGACGATGATGTCCGCCGTCGGGCCGTTGTCGACGAGGGGCTCGGCCGGCCAGTTGTTCGTGTACGAATAGTCGTGTCCGGGCCGTTCCGCGACAGCGCCCCACGAGGTCCACGCGATGAACGCGGTCAGGTTGTGAATGTCGGCCGGATCGGTGATGACGCTGGGGAGCAGGCCGTTCTCCGTCGTCGGAGTGCCAAAGAAGTCGGCGTAGTGCTGCTGTACGGCCTCGAAGGCCTGGATCTGAAGATCGGTGAAGACGAGGTCACCGGTGTCCTTGTCGTACCGGTTGGTGCGCATCATCTCGACGAGGGCGCCGTGCGGGTCCTGGATTCCCGATTCGGTCAGCGCGTCGAGTACGAAGGTCGCGGAGCGGCGGAGGTAGTCGGCGGTGTAGTCCGGGCCGAGGTAGCCGCCGTGGCCGACGATGGAGCCGTACTCCTGCAGGCCGCGCGCCACGAAGGTCTGCTGCCCCGCGGTGATCTCCGCACCGGTGAAGACGACGGCGCCCTGTGCATCGACGACCTGCCTGGGCTGCGGCATCGAGTCGGTGTAGGTCATCGCGGCAAGGAACCCCATCACCGCGAAGCCGAAGATCATCACCAGGGCGACGCCCTGCAGCCAGCCCTTGGAAACCATCAACTCCGAACGCAGATTCCGCGCACTGGATTTCAATCGGACCACGGAGGCCCCTTTCCCTGTTGCCTGGATCAAGGTCGCCGTACTGCCGAAGTGTCGCGGCCGCGTTCCCTCCCCCGGATAGGTCACGCGGGGTGTTTGAAAGCTACCACGTTTTTAAAATTATGATCGTAGTTACAAATGGAATTAGATCCGCGGACGGTCCGATATACGAACGGATAAAAACATGGTCAGACTCGATATTTGTGCAGCAGCCCGACGGAACGGGATTCGACCGGACCAATTCACGGCCGGGTGCGACACGCC
This sequence comes from Cryobacterium sp. PH31-AA6, assembly GCF_030063195.1. GTDB lineage: Bacteria > Actinomycetota > Actinomycetes > Actinomycetales > Microbacteriaceae > Cryobacterium. The sequence goes on along the minus strand of NZ_JASISS010000001.1, from coordinate 161,469 downwards.
GCGATCAGCGTTTTCCCAGAGCACTCCGGGCATTGTCACGGGAGTACGGAGACGACTCCGCGAGCGCCCTTCTCGGCATCGGACATGATGTGGCTGACGAAGGGATAGTGTCCGGCCTCGGGGAAGCTGAGCTCGACGAAGCCGCCCTGCGCGACCGCAAGGTCGAGCACCTGGGAGCCGCCGGTGCCGGTGCTGCCGCCGTCTTTCAGCGAGTAGTCGCCCTCCTTGAACACGGTGTCGAACTGACCCCCGACAACGTGGAACGAGCTGCCGACGTTGGGTCCGGCATCCAGGACCCAGATGCGCACCCGCTCACCGACTCGGGCCACGAGAGGCCTGGCCCCGTACTGGTTGGCGTAACCGTTGAAGACCACCAGATCGGGGTTCTGGGTCACCACCCGGTCGCCGTCGGCCTCACCGCCCTGCGCGCCGAGGTAGAGCTCGGACTGCACCAGCACGTACTCCTCGTCGACCGCGGGCAGGCCGGGCGGGTCGATGATGACCGCGCCGAACATGCCGTTGGCGATGTGCACCGACATGGGCATGGTGGAGCAGTGGTAGAGCCAGATGCCGGAGCGGGTGGCCGTGAAGCGATAGGAGAGGCTCTCCCCCGGGCCGATGCTGCGCATCGGCTTGTCGGGGGCGAGCGCGCCGGCGTGGAAGTCGATCGAGTGGTCCATGGTGCCGTCGTTGACGAAGGTGATGTCGAACACGTCGCCGACCCGGCCGTGCAGGGTCGGCCCCGGAGCGGTGCCGTTGTACGTCCACAGGGTCTGGGTGACGCCGGGCGACACCTCGGTCTCCGTATTCGTGACGCGCATGGTGAGCGTGTGCACGGTCTCCGCGGTCGCGGGCTCCAGCCGGGCGTCCCGCGCGGCGAAGGCGGCGGGCGGTGCCTTCATCAGGTCGAGGTCCTCGGCGGCGGACGGCCCGCCCGGCGGCTCGGTCATCCCGCCGTGGTCGCTCGACTCCGAGGATGTGCCGGCGGCGGTGCGCTCCACGACGACATCGAACACCATCCCGAGGAGCTTGTGCCCGGCGATCGAACACCACCCGGCGATGTCCGCGCCGACGACGCCGACATCGACCGTCGTGCTGGCTCCGGGAACGACCGACCCCGACAGCACGCCGTTCTCCAGGACGAGGTTGTGCACCATGTCGTCCTCGTTGCTCAAGTTGATCACCAGGGTGTCGCCGACCGGCACCGTGACCGAGTCCGGGGTGAACCGGGTGTCCTTCATCACCACGTCGACCGTGGTCGTGTGGCCGGTCGACGGCACGGATGCCGCGGTGCCCGCGAGTCCTGCGGCCGCCGGGTCAAGGGCCACCCCGCCGGTGACGGCGAGGAGAAGGACCCCGGTCGCCGCGAGGACGGCGCCGGTGCGGCGCGGAGGGGTGGCCGCGGGCGCGGCGGGCGGGGGCGGAACGGAGGGGTCGATGTCCGCTCGCAGCCGTCGGTTCACCCGCATGGCGCGGGTCATCAGAACGAGAAATGAGGCGAGGGTGCCGACCACGAGGAGGGAGAGCGTGACCTTGACCGGACTGGTGACCGGGAGCAGGTAGACGACCAGGCCCAGGTTGACCACGATCACCCGGAACAGCCCGCCGCGGTCGAGCTCGCGGGCGGTGGCCTTCGCGACCCGGGGGCCACCGCCGAGCACCACGGGCAGCAGATAGCTGAGGGCACCGAGCAGGATCTGGGCGGCGAAGCCGACCGCGAAGACGGGGATGAGTTGATCGAGCCGGTCGGCCGCGCCGACCCAGTCGGGGGCGAGCGCCACGAGGAGGCCGAAGCCGAGCACGCACAGGGCGAACCAGGCCAGAGCCGAGCCGAGGCTCCAGCCGGCGAAGGTCACCGCCGGGGAAGCGCGCCCGAGGCGCACGACCTCGATCATGACGAGGACGAGACCGACCAGGTAGACGGCGACTCCGAGCGCGGTGACCAGGCGGAGGTCGGCGAGGCAGCCGACGACGAGCAGGGAAAGCCCGCCGAGGAAGAGGGACAGCGTGCCGGGTGCCGACGCCCTGGTCGTCTGCACCCTGGCGTGCAGCACGGTCGGCCAGAGCAGGGCCACCGTGCCGACCACGGTCAGGCCGACCCAGCCGAGCAGGTTCAGTCCGATGTGCGCGATGAACAGGCGCTCGAAGGGTTCGCCGTCGACGTCGGTGCGGGCCATGAGCACCCCGGCGGTCACACCGAGGGCCAGCGCGACGCCGGCGGCGATGTAGTAGCGGACCAGGGGGGCGAACCGGCCGGGGAGAGAACCCTTCGACTGGGCCAGGAGGATCGCCGCATGGGCCACCGCGTTGCCCGCGACCAGGCTGCCGCCGACCAGGACGACCGGCCACCAGCCGCCGACGATGCCGGTGATCACGAGGATCGCCCCCACGGTGTGCGCCGCGAGTCGGAGGCCGAGGGACGTCCGCCCGCCGGCGGCCTGGCGCCGAAGAAGGGTGTCCGCGAAGTGCTGGCTCCAGATCAGGATGGCACTGCTGACCGCGCCGAGAAAGAGCAGGTGCACCATCAGCCAGGGGGCCACGGGCAGAAAACGATGGATCAGCACGGCGATGAGGGTGAGGAAGAGCCAGGCCGGCACGAGGACGCCGGTGAGAATGTGCCAGAGCCTGCGGCTCATCGGGGAACGTCCAATGCTGTTGTCGATGCTGATGTCGATGTTGTTGTCGAGCGAGGGGCGGACGGCTCGGCAGAGGGAGGCCGCGGCATCCCGAGCAGCACCGAGGCGACGGCGACGACCACGAAGGAGAGCACGGCAACGATGTTGACCACGCCGCCCCACTCGACCAGTCCGGCCAGGCCATGGGCGTCACCGAGCAGGATCCGCGCGAGGAGAGAGACGTGCAGGAGCACCGCCGGGCCGTACATCACCGGGCGGTAGGGCAACGGCCGGCGCAGAACGGCGGGCAGGATCGTCGGGGCGTGCGCCATGATCATCGATACCACGAAGCCGAGGAAGATCGAATGCAGCACGGCATCGTAGGCCGGTCCCGAAAAGATCGGACCGAGGATGAGCCAGCTTGCCCCTGCGACGACCAGCCAGCCGTAGCCGGCCAGCAGGCAAGCGGCCATGTACCGGGGCAGTCCTCGGGACCTGATCAGCCGGGTCGCCACGTCGTGCCGGAACAGCCAGGCGACGAGGGCCAACATCCCGATCCCGAGCAGCGGGTAGCCGATCGGCGGCCAGAACAGGGCGACGACGACTCCGGCGACCATCGCCAGGGACACCCCGAGCAGCCGGGCCTCGGCACGATCGTCGACCGACGGCGAGATCCGGGCCAGCTCGAGCCGCTCCCCCGCGATCGTGAGCACGAGATAGAGGCTCATCGCCGGGATCAGGCGCGGGGTGGGCACCCCGCCCACCCAGAGCACCGTCGCCATCAGCCCGAGCAGGGCGCCGAGTGCCTGCACCGCGGTGGAGGTGGACGGCGCCCGCCGCCAGATCACCCGGTAGATCGGCAGCAACAGGGCCGAACCGGCCACGAAGGCCAGCTGGCCGACCGGGAGGGGAAGCGGCGACAGCAGGGCCAGGCCGCCGGCACCGAGCAGCGCGGGTGCCAGGAAGGCCCAGCGCCGCCGGATCGCGACCGCCCGCTCGAGCACCACGACGGTGCCGACGAAACCGAAGACCATCAGGGGCCCATGCACATCGGCCAGGCGGGAGCTCACGACCGGAGCGGAAAGCCCGAGCAGCAGGAGCGCCCCGTCGAGCCCGGCCAGCAGGGAGATGCCCCCGGCCAGCAACAGGATGAGACGACCCACGGTGCGCCTCGGTGCGGCGGTAACGGTGCTGCGCGCGGGGCGGCCGGCGTCCTGCGGTGCGGGGGTGGAGCTTCTCACGGTGGTGTCCGGTTGTTTCCTGAGCTGGCCGGTCGGGACCGGCTGCGCGAGCGAGGGGTGGCTAGGCGACGCGGGTGAAACGCACCTGCCAGGCCTCCGGGCCGCGCTCGACGTAGGACAGCGCAAATGCGCCCGGTCGCGCCTTCTCCAACTGCGCGATCAGCGGCAGCGGGTCATGCGGTGCGATCAGGTCGAGGGCGAAGCCGAGCTGGATCGCTTCGAGGGCGCCGAAGATCGCGGCGTGGCGAACCGCGTGCGGGATGGTGCGCCCGTCGAGCACGATCGTCTCGGCCTCATCGTGGCCGCACTGGCAGTCGTGCTCCGGCGCGGCGCTGTCGGCCGCCTCCGGGTGTCCGGTGCGCTGGGCGCTCAGGGTGATGGGTTCGGCGGCCATGGTGGTCCTCCTCGTTGGCGTGGCGATCTAATGGGTTCGACGCTCTAATTGGCGTGGCGTTTCCACCTCGCTAATTAAGAGGATACACGTTCGTTTAATAAACGGATGCTCCGTGTGCGCTCAGCCCAGACCGACCCAGGCGTGGGAGCCGTCGACCTCGTACTGCTTCTTCCAGATCGGAACCTCAGCCTTGACGGCCTCGACGAGACTCTCGCAGACCTGGAATGCGACACCCCGGTGCGCGCTCGCGACCGCGGCGACGAGGGCGAGGTCGCCGACGTCGAGATGGCCGATCCGATGGCTCACGGCGAGGTTGACCTGCGGGAACTCGGCGCGGAACCGGGCGGCGATTTCGGCGACGATGCGGCCGGCATCCGGGTGGGCGCTGTAGTCGAGGCCGGTGACCTGACCGGCGGCGTCGGGATCGTGGTCGCGCACCTGGCCGATGAAGGTGACAACCGCGCCGCACGCGCCGGTCGACACGGCGCTGACGTGCGCCGCGATGTCCAACGGCTGCTCGGTGACCTCGTTGATCCGGCCCGCGTCGGAAGGCCCTGCCATCGAGGCTTGTTCGGTCGTGCGTCCTGAATCCACAGCACCAGAGTACGCCAGGGCAGGCACGGTGTTCCGGAGAATCGGCGGCGGCGTGCGCCGACTGACTGCGCGGTCGGCGGACGGGCCACGCTGGCGACGGCAATGCGCCCGGTTCGTGGCTAAGAACACTCTCATGCGCGCTTCGCGCGCTTCTCCTCGGATCAAGCCAGGCCTGCGCACAGCACCGATCCGGCCGCGACACTGCAGCCCCCACGACACTGCGGCCCCGCGGGCCGAATCGTGGAGGGCAGGATGAGCGTGAACACAACGACACCGGGCAAGCGGGTGCCGCGTCCCAGCCCACTGCCCCGCCGCGCGGAGACTCGGACACGTCGGGCACGGACTCGTCATCGTCCGCGGTGCAGCCCGACCCTGCTCTAGTTCCCGCCCCTGCCCCGGTCGTCGTCGATGACCACGACGACGATTCGGACGGCAGCAGCGCGACGAGCGAGAGGACCGGCAGGAGCGACAAGAGCAACCGCCCTGTCGACCTTGGCAATTCCGGCGGCAACGACTAACCCACACGCGAACCTAAGAAACCTCTCACGATTTTCTCCTTCACGCCTTATCCTGACAACCGAGAGTAAGAGCGTAACGAGATTCCACCAGCTTCCAGCCGCCGGCTCATCCGGCGCTAACGAAAGGCCCGTTCATGTTGAAGATGACGAAGAAGCACTCCATCGTCCTTGCCTCCCTTGGTCTCGCCGGCCTGATGTCGGTCGGCATCGTCGCGGCCCAGGCGAACCCCGGCCACGGGAGCGTCGATCTCACCCCGGTGGCCACGTCGAGTGAATCGGTCACCGACGACGCGGTCGACGAAACGGACACCCCCGATGTCGCCGATGATGTCGCCGATGTCGCCGATGATGTCGCCGATGACGCCGCCGATGACAGCAGCACCTCAACCCCCGAGGTAGAGGTGAGCGAGGATGAGCAGGCGACGGACGAGGCAGGCGAGGACGCCGAGCACGAGCGCTCCGAGCACGCCGCGACCCCGGCCATTCCCGCCACGCCGGCGAACCACGAAGACGGCGAAGACCACGCGGCGACTCCGGCCACCCCTGCCGTCCCGGCCGCCCACGACGAGAAAGACGTGAAAGACGGCCACGACGCGAGTGACGACGACGACGGCAGCGACGACGGCAGCGACGACTGACCTGTCCCCAGCTCCACGGAAATGGGCTACCGGCTCAGCGCAGCCGGTAGCCCATTCCTCTGACCGTTTCGATCCGCGCGGCGCCGAACTTCGCCCGTAGGTAGACGACGTAGACATCCACGATGTTCGATCCGGGGTCGAAGTCATAGCCCCAGACCCGGCTCAATGCGCACCCGCACTGAGGCCGCCGGAAACCGCCTCGCTAATTAAGAGGGTACACGTTCGTTTAATAAACGGATGCTTCGTGTGCGCTCAGCCCAGACCGACCCAGGCGTGGGAGCCGTCGACCTCGTACTGCTTCTTCCAGATCGGAACCTCGGCCTTGACGGCCTCGACGAGACTCTCGCAGACCTGGAATACGACACCCCGGTGCGCGCTCGCGACCGCGGCGACGAGGGCGAGGTCGCCGACGTCGAGATGGCCGATCCGATGGCTCACGGCGAGGTTGACCTGCGGGAACTCGGCGCGGAACCGGGCGGCGATTTCGGCGACGATGCGGCCGGCATCCGGGTGGGCGCTGTAGTCGAGGCCGGTGACCTGACCGGCGGCGTCGGGATCGTGGTCGCGCACCTGGCCGATGAAGGTGACCACCGCGCCGCACGCGCCGGTCGACACGGCGCTGACGTGCGCCGGGATGTCCAACGGCTGCTCGGTGACCTCGTTGATCCGGGCCGGGTCTGTCGTGCGCACTGATTCCACATCACCAGAGTCCGCCGCGGCCCTGGCACCCGGTGGTCCCGGAGCATTGTCGGTGGTCGTGAACCAGTCTGATGCGCGGTCGAACAAACCGAGGAGCGCCCGTTGTGACCGAACGATCATGGTCTTTCCGACGCGTGGCCACCACCGGACGCGCACCCCTGACCAGCCTGGGAATCCCATTCGGCCTTTCCGGCCTGGCCGGAACCTGGACGATGGCCGTCGCCACCCTGCACACGCCGCCCGAGGTCGGCGAGGCGCTGTGGCTCCTTGCGCTCATCGTCTGGGTGTTAGCCATCGGCAACTACCTCGTGCGCAGCCACAACCGCGGTGGGCGGATTCTCGGGGACATCGACGACTCGATCCAGGGACCATTCGCCTCCCTCGCACCGACGACGGGAATGCTTATCGGCGCCCATTTCGCCGCTGACTACCCGCTCGTCGCCCGGCCGCTCATCCTCGTCTGCATCGCCCTGGTGCTCGTGCTCGGCTCACGTTTCCTGGCCCAGCTGGCGGTGCGCGAGAACAATCTCGACGCCGTGCACGCCGGCTACCTGTTGCCCACCGTTGCCGCCTTCCTGATCGCCGGCCAGTCCGCCGCGATCCTGGGCTGGCCGGAGGCCGGCATGGCGGGGGTCGGGGTCGGCCTGCTCTTCTGGGTGATCCTTGGCACGATCATCCTCGGTCGAACGGCCTTCCGCCACGCGTTGCCCGCCCCGCTCCGCCCCACGTTCGCGATCTGGTCTGCCCCGCCGGCCGTCGCCGGCAACGCCTGGTTCGCGGTGAACGGGGGCCGGCTCGACACCATGCAGCACCTGCTGGTCGGCACCTTCGTGTTGCTCATCGGCGTGCAGCTGGCCATGATCGTCACCTACTGGCGGCTGTCGTTCACGCTCGGCTTCTGGGCCTTCACGTTCACGGCCGCGTCGAGCGGCACCTACGCAATGCACTGGCTGGACCTGGCCGAGGCTCCCGGCGAGCAGGCCTGGGGACTCCTCATACTGGCGGCGGTCACCCTGTTGATCGGTAGCATCGCCGTGCGGTCGGTGTACCTCATGGTGAGCGCGCACGCGGCGTCGCTTCGCGGCGACGGGCGCCCGGCACCGGTCCGCGCCAGTTAGTTATGCCACCGGCAAGTCCAGAACTGATCTCACCGATATTTCTGCCCGTTTCCTGCCAGGAACCGACAGTATGGGCGTAGCGAGAAGTCCAGCGCTTCCAGCCGTCGGCCCATCCGGCGCTTACGAAAGGCCCGTTCATGTCGAAGAGGACAAAGAAGCGCTCCATCGTCTTTGCGTCACTGGGCATTGCCGGGTTGATGTCAATCGGCATCGTCGCCGCTCAGGCCGACCCTGGACGTGGCAGCATCGACCCCACCCCCGCTCCTACGTTCAGCGAGCCCGTCAGCGATAGCCAAGTCGGCGTGAGCGACGAGGACTCGTCAGCGCCCGAGTCAGGCGATGACGCCGACGAAGGGACCGCCAAGTCGAAGGACACCAAGCAGAAGGACACCAAGTCGAAGGACACCAAGTCGAAGGACACCAAGCAGAAGGACACCAAGCAGAAGGACACCAAGCAGAAGGACACCAAGCAGAAGGACACCAAGCAGAAGGACCCCAGGCAGAACGGTTCTACGCACGCCGCGACCCCGGCCATTCCCGCCACCCCGGCGCACAACGAAGACGGCGAGCACCGCGCTGCGACTCCGGCCACCCCGGCCGTCCCGGCCACCCGCACCGTGAAAGACCTGAAAGACGACAGCAAGAAAATGGCCGACCGCGGTTCCTCCGGCCACGGCAGCGACTCGGGCAGCGAGGACTAACGAGTCTCCAGGCCCAGGGTCGTGACCTTCGAGTCCGAGGCGATGCAGCGTGCGTCGTGACGGCACGAGCAGGCCTGGGGCCTCCTGATGGTGCTGGCGGCGGTCACCCTGTTGATCGGAAGCATCGCTGTGCGGTCGGTGAACTTCATGGTGCGGGCACACCGTGCATCGTTGCGCGGCGACGTGGCGCTGCCCCCGGCCCCGGCCCGGTAGTCGCCCGGTAGCCGGCCGGTCAGAACGGCGGGTCGTCTCCGCTCCCGCTGGGCGCGTGCCGTCCGCTCGGTGGTTCGGTGGGGAGCGTGGTGGCGGGTTCGGTGGTGAAGTCGCGCCCGGTGGGTGAGGTCCAGGTGAGGATGCCGCCGGGTTGTTGGGCGACGGTCCAGCGGGTTTGGGTTTTCAGGGCGTGGCTGGCTGTGCAGAGGTGGGCGAGGTTGTCGGCTGCGGTCATGCCCAGCAGCGCCCAGTCATGGGTGTGGTCGAGTTCCGCGTTGCGTGCGGACCGGTTGCAGCCCACGAAACGGCAGGTTTCGTCGCGGAGGCGGAGGAATTGGCGCATGCGTTTGGGGACCTTGTACCGGTCTCGGCCGACGGAGAGGATCACCCCGGTTTCGGGGTGGGTGAGTAGCCGGGTGAAGCTCGGCGCCCGCGAGGCGAGGTCCCGGGCGGTGTCGGCGTCGATCGGCCCGTACCCCTCGAGGTAGCCGGGCTCGTCACTGTGGCCCAGGAGCGTCATGACCGGCACGGTCACCTGCACGCTCGCTTTCACTCCCGCGCCCACCCCGGTGGGGGTGACCCCGTCGATCAGCAGGTCGCTGAGCACATCGGTGCGGATCTGGCTGAGCGTGCGTTTCTCGCCCGGGCCCTGCAGGCTGGTGGCGAGGTCGGTGGCCCGGTGGAAGATCGCCTGCACCAGCTCCGCCCCCGTCGTCACGTACAGCGTCGCCATCCCGTCGTGCTCGGGGACCACCCCGCTGGTGCGGTCCCCGATCGACTTCTCCCGCCTGGTGGTGATCGTCTCCGGGTGCAGCCGCTCCCGCAACAGGCGGGCCTTGTGCTTGAGTTTGGCCACGGTGAGCTTCTCCGCCGCGGGCAATAACGCCTGTTCGAAGGCGGCGAGCCCGTCGACCGGGATCGACCAGGACTGTTGCACCACCGTTTGCGCGTGCCGGTAGCTGATCCGCCCCGCCGCCAACGCCGCCCGGGTGCCGGGCAGGTCATCGGCCAGAGTCCGGCTCTCCGCGAGCAGGTTCTCCGCGGTGCGCTCCGGGATCCGCAGGGTCGCGGCCAGCTCACTGGAGAGCTCCCGCTCGGCGATCTCCTCCCGGGTCCACCGCGCCTGCAGGCTCAGCGGAATCCCCGCGGCATGCGCGGCGCTGAACCGGCGGGCCCGGTCGACAGCCTCGGCCCGGGACGCGAAGCACTGGGCGATCGCCTTCTCGGCTGCCGCGACCGCGTCGAAGAGCCGTCCGAGCTCTTGTTGGGAGGTACTCACCGGGGTGGCCATACCCGAACACTACGACCAGCCACCGACATTCCCAGCCCGCACCATGACGCCAACCGAGGGGTGTGGATAACCTGATCAAACCCGCATTGTGGAGGGTAGACGTGGAGTGATTTCGACAGGCGCAATCACCGGGCGGGCGGCCCGCGCCTACGCGACTGAGCCGAACATCAGTCCAAGCAGGTAGGTGACGCCCGCGGCGCCGAAGCCGATCACGAGCTGCCGGAGGGCACGGCGCAGGGGCGGGCCGCCGGAGAGCAGTCCGACAATCGCGCCCGTGGCGAGGAGGGCCAGGCCGACCAGCACGGCCGCCACGATTATCGCCGCCGGCCCGCTGAGTCCGAAGAGGTAGGGCAGCACGGGCAACACGGCCCCGGAGGCGAAGAAACAGAAGCTCGACGTCGCCGCGCCGAGACCGGTGCCGATCGCCTGGTGCTCATCGTCCGACGGTGCGAGCTCGCCTGGGGATGCCAGATCAACCGGCCCGGTGGCGATGGCCACCGTGCGGAGGACCTCGCGCGCATGCACCTCTGCCCGCTCCACGGTCATGCCCTGGGCCCGGTAGACCAGGGTCAGTTCATTGGCCGCGAGGTCGAGGTGCGAGAGCACCGTGCGGGTCGCCGGGATCGGGGTCGACGCCTCGAGCAGCTCCCGCTGGGAGCGCACGGACACGTACTCGCCCGCCCCCATCGACAGGGCCCCGGCGAGCAGTCCGGCCAGACCGGTGAACAGAATCGTGGTCGCGGGAACGCCGGTCGCCCCAATGCCGAGCACCAGGGCCAGGTTGCTCACCAGCCCGTCATTGACCCCGAAGACGGCGGCGCGGAAGGTTCCGGCCAACCGCAGTCGGCCTCGGGCCGCCAGGCCGCGCACGACCTCCTCGTGGATTCGCTCATCCGCCGCCATCGTGCTCGTGGCATCGGCATCGTTGTCGTACGGCGAGCGGGATTCGGCCCGCTGGGCCAGTGCGAGCACGAAGACCGAGCCGAAACGGCGGGCCAGCAAACCGAGGAACCGGGTGTGCATGGCGCCCCGCCGGGGTGCCCCCGCCTGGTCGCCGAGCAGATCCCGCCAGTGCGCCTCGTGGCGCCCTTCCGCCTCGGCGAGGGCGAGCAGGATCTCCCTCTCCTCGCCCGTCCTGCGCGCGGCCAGGTCGCGGTAGACCGCGGCCTCGGCCTGCTCGTCGGCCAGGTACTGCCGCCAGCGCCGGATGTCGGCGGCGCCGGCCTGACGCACGCCGCCCACGCTCACTCTTCCGGGGCCGCGGCGAGCGAGCTCTGCGCGACCCGGGCGGACTCGTGTGGGCCCGATCCGTCGAGGCCGAAGAACGGTTCGTCGAACTGCACCACCCAGACCGCCTCCCGTCCGGAGATCGGGGCGTACAGGGCCGCCCCCTCCATCTCGCCGGCGGCCACGATTACGCCGCTCGGGTCTTCGTCCATGGCCTCAGGATGGCTGCTGCGGTCGAGGCGCACCACGACCTGCACCCCGATGCCGAAGCCGGTTCGCCCGGGTTCGGCGGGCTGCTGCCTCTTCCGGATTGCCATTACTCGGCCGTTCCGGCTCGCTCCAGCACCAGTTCGCGCACCCGGGCGGCATCCGCCTGGCCGCGCATGGCCTTCATCACGGCGCCGATGACGGCACCGGCCGCCTGGACCTTGCCATCGCGGATCTTCGCGAGCACGTCGGGCTGGGCGGCGAGGGCCTCGTCGATCGCCGCGATCAGCGCACCGTCGTCCGAGACCACCGCGAGGCCGCGGAGCTCCACGACCTCGAGCGGGGTTCCTTCGCCCGCGATGACGCCCTCGAGAACCTGGCGGGCCAGTCGGTCGGTGAGCGTGCCGGCCACGACGAGTTCGATCAGCGCGGCCACCTGCACGGGCTGCACGAGCGAGTCTGCGGTCACACCGGCGACGTTCGCGAGCCTGGCGACCTCGCCGGTCCACCACTTGCGGGCAGCCTGCGCGGCCGAGCCTGCGGCGATGGTGGCCTCGACCGCGTCGAGAAGATCGGAGTTGACGACGTCCTGGAATTCCAGGTCGGCGAAGCCCCAGTCGGCCTGAAGCCGCTTGCGCCGAGCGGCCGGGGGCTCCGGCAGTGTGGCGCGAAGCTCCTCCACCCATTCGCGTGAGGGAGCGACGGGCACGAGGTCGGGCTCGGGGAAGTAACGGTAGTCGTCGGCGTCGGACTTGGGCCGTCCGGCCGAGGTGATGCCGGTGTCCTCGTGCCAGTGCCTGGTCTCCTGGGTGATGGTTCCACCCGCGGCCAGGAGCGCGGCCTGGCGCTGGATCTCGTAACGTACGGCGCGTTCGACCGAACGCAGAGAGTTCACGTTCTTGGTCTCGGTGCGGGTGCCCAGGATGTTCGACCCGCGGGGGCGGAGGGAGACGTTGGCGTCACAGCGCACGTTGCCCTCTTCCATCCTCGCGTTTGACACGCCGAGGGCCTTCACGATCTCGCGGATCGCGGCGACGTAGGTGCGCCCGATCTCGGGTGAGTCCGCCTCGCCGCCCTCGATCATCTGGGTGACGATCTCGACCAGCGGCACCCCGCCGCGGTTGTAGTCGACGAGCGAATAGTCGGCACCCTGGATGCGCCCGGTCGCCCCACCGACGTGGGTGAGCTTGCCGGCGTCGTCCTCCATGTGCGCCCGCTCGATGTCGACCGTGACCAGTCGGCCGCTTTCGAGTTCGATCGTGAGCTGGCCGTTGAAGGCGATCGGTTCGTCATACTGCGAGGTCTGGAAGTTCTTCGCGGTATCCGGGTAGAAGTAGTTCTTGCGGGCGAAGCGGGAGTACTCGGCGATCTCGCAGCCGAGAGCGAGGCCGAGCCGGATGCTCGACTCGATCGCCTTCGCGTTCACCTGCGGGAGGCCGCCGGGCAGGCCCAGGCAGGTCGGGCAGGTGTTCGTGTTGGCACCCTGCCCGAATTCATTGGCACAGCCGCAGAACATCTTGGTCTTGGTGTTCAGTTCGACGTGCACCTCGAAGCCGAGCACCGGCTCGAACAGCTCCAGGGCCTTGTCGTAGTCCATCAGTTCGGCCTTTTTCATCAGACGACTCCCTCTTCGCTGGCGAACATTTCGGTGGGCGCGAGCTCGGGCGCCCGGCTGAGCAGGGTGTGCCCCCAGCTTGCCTCGAGCAGACGCTCGACGGCGGCGCCGAAGGTGTAGAGGCGGGCATCCAGTTTCGCCGGTGCCATGATCTGCAGGCCGACGGGGAGCCCGTCCTCCGGGGCAAGCCCCATCGGCAGGCTCATGCCCGGCACCCCGGCGAGGTTCGCCGGAATGGTCGTCACGTCGTTGAGGTACATCGCCATCGGGTCGGTCATTTTCTCACCGAATTTGAACGCCGTGGTCGGGGCGCTGGGCGACACCAGCACGTCGACCTGGGCGAAGGCCGCGTCGAAGTCGCGCTGGATGAGCGTGCGCACCTTCTGGGCGCTGCCGTAGTAGGCGTCGTAGTATCCGGCACTCAGTGCGTAGGTGCCGAGGATGATCCGGCGCTTGACCTCCGGACCGAACCCGGCGTCGCGGGTTGCCGCCATGACGCGTTCACTGGTGAGCGGTCCATCGGCCGGGTTGACTCGGATACCGAAACGCACCGAGTCGAACCTGGCCAGGTTGCTCGAGGCCTCGGCGGGAAGGATCAGATAGTAGGCGGCGATCGCGTACTCGAAGTTGGGCGCGCTGACCTGCACGATCTCCGCCCCTGCGGCGGAGAGCAGGGCCAGGGTCTCATCGAAGCGCTGCGTGACGCCGGGCTGGAAGCCGTCGCCGGCCAGCTCCTTGATCACACCGACGCGCACGCCCTTCAGGGCACCGTCGGCCAGGCCGGCACGGGCGGCCGCAGCCATCGACGGCCAGGAATCGGTGAGGGAGGTCGAGTCGAGAGGGTCGTGGCCGCCGATCACATCGTGCAGCAGTGCCGCGTCGTAGACCGTGCGGGTGACCGGTCCAACCTGGTCGAGGGAGGATGCGAGGGCGATCGACCCGTAACGGGACACCCCACCGTAGGTCGGCTTGACGCCGACGGAACCGGTGACGGCGGCCGGCTGGCGGATCGATCCGCCGGTGTCGCTGCCGAGGGCGAGGGGCGCCTCGAAGGAGCTCACCGCCGCGGCGGAGCCGCCGCCGGATCCACCGGGGATCCGGTCGAGGTCCCACGGGTTGTGGGTCGGGCCGTACGCGGAGAACTCGGTCGACGAACCCATCGCGAACTCGTCCATGTTGGTCTTGCCGAGCAAGATGAGTCCCGCATCGCGCACGCGCCTGACGACGGTGGCGTCGTAGGGCGGAATCCAGCCCTCGAGGATCTTCGATCCGGCCGTGGACGGCATGTCCTGGGTGGCGAGCACGTCCTTGATGGCGATCGGCACGCCGGCGAGCGGGCCGAGCGTGTCGCCGGCCGCGCGGCGGGCGTCGATCCGGGCCGCGGTGGCGAGGGCGGCATCCCCCGCCACGTGCAGGAAGGCGTGCACATCGGTGTCGATGGCCGCGATGTGGTCGAGGTGGGCGCGGGTCACTTCCACTGAGCTCACCGAGCGGTCGGCCAGCAGGCCGGACAAATCGGCGGCGGACAGCTTGATCAGGTTGGTCATGGTCACTCCTCGTCCAGGATCGCGGGCACTTTGAACTTGTCGCCGTCGTGGTCGGGCGCGCCGGAGAGCGCCTGTTCGACGGTGAGCGAGGGAACGACCGTGTCGGGGCGGAAAACGTTGGTCAGCGGCATCGGGTGGCTGGTCGCCGGCACGTCCGGCGTCGCCACTTCGGCTACCTTTGCGACGGAATCGACGATCTGGCCGAGTTCGGTGGTGAGGCGGTTGATCTCCTCCGGGCTGAGGTCGATCCGGGCGAGGTTGGCCAAATGCGCTACCTGCTCGGCCGTGATTTCAGACATGTTGCTCCGATTATCGTCGAGGTGGATTCCCCAATTCTATTCGGAGCCGTTGGTGACCAGATCCGCGTTGTCCGTTCCGACCAGGGCCATGTTGTGCAGGGACTCGCTGCCCCGGTCGAAATAGGCGTTGTGGCCGAGCGACCCGGTGAGCCAGGTTCCGGTCAGCCGGTCGTGCGCACCGTACACGCCGAGGGGGCGCGCGCCGTAGGAGGCGGCGCCGGGGTCACTGCCGAAGAAGGCGCTGTTGACCGCGGGGTCCCAGTCGGCCTTCCCGACGAAGACGTTGCCGCCTGCCACGCTGAGGCTGTCGACGGACTGGATCTGGCTGCCGGGCGAGCCGACCAGGACGAGCGCGTCGACCTCGAACGACCCGCGCGACAGCGCCGTGAGCGCGACGGTCGAGCCGTAGGAATGCGCGAACAGGGAGACGAACGGCTGGTGGCCGACTCGATCGGAGCGGAGGCCCTGGGAGTATTTCTCAAGGAAGTCGGCACCGACAACGGCGTGGTCGAGTCCGCCGACGCTGAACAGGTCCGGGGCTTCGTAGCCGATCCAGGACACGACCGCGATGCTCGCGGCCGCGGAGCGCCCGCCGTTCCCGGCCCGCTCTGCGAGCACTGTGCGCTGTTCGGCGTACAGGGCATCCGCCGTCGCGGTCCAGTTCACGATCTGAGCTTCCACCGCGTAGTTCATGCCCGGCACGAGGTAGCTGACGAACGCCGCGGTGTCCGGGTTCCCGAGCGCAATGGCGGCCCGGCCGCCGGCCACGGTGTCGAGAATGATCAGGGACCGGTGCGGCCCGTCGACACTCGAACGGAGGGCGGCCTCGACCTGGGTCAGAACGGCGAGTTCCCGGGTGAGCGCCTCCCTGGAGGCGTCGTCGATGGTGCCGGAGAGGCGTTCGTCGACGTCGGCGAGGCTCTGGCTCAGGAAACGCGCGTTGGCCCGCCCCCGTTCGCGGAAGGGGATGCCGTCGAGGTTGCCGACCAGCCGGGGTGCCGCGGCGAGGAGGGAGGAACGTTCGGTGCCGCCGAGCCCCGTCCACCAGCCGGTGACCTCGGTCGCCGCGGGTGGGACGGCCAGCAGGGAATCCACCTGGCCGGGGAACTCGCCGACGAAGGTGGAGATGTCGCCGATGGACAACTGTGACAGGCCGGCCAGGAGGCTGACCCCGGACATCCGCCGCACCGAATCGAGGCCGGCGTCCACTCCGCCCACCACGGCCACCGGCTGCGCCGCGACCCCGGGTTCACCGGCCGTGCCGACCCCGACCGCGGAGACCGGGGAAGCCACGCTGGAACCACGACCGGAGGACGGGTTGGACGACAGTCCGAGGGCCGCCAGCGGCACGGTCGCCGACGTTCCCGTCGACGACGAGAGGTCGAGCCACAACGGCGCGGCGACGATGACGACACCGGGCTGGAGGGCAGTCCGAGCCGACGTGACCCGGGGCGGGGCGATCGCGGTCCGGGCGGTGGCCACCGGGAAGGAGATCGAGCGCATCTCGAAGGGCTCACTGACCATGGAGAAGGTCAATGAGGCCGATATCAATGTCGCTGCGGTCAAAAGCAAACTCGGGTACGTCCCCTCACGAACACCGAGCTGTTTGTTTGCTCGACGTGAAACACAAGGCTTGCTCTTCCAGCCTACTGAACCCGAGCCCCGGAAAACCGGTCGCCTTCCCCCCATAAAGGGGTGCGAATTCGGCCAAATTGTTTCTTGCCAAGCCCCCTACTGGCCTGCGCCCGACGGAGGCATCGGATCACCCCGGACGGCGTCCCCGAGTGCCTCGGGGCCGGCGGTGACGAGCAGGTGGAATTCTGCCGCGTCGAGGATTCGAAGGCCGAGCTGCTCCGCCTTGGCCAGTTTCGACCCGGCGCCGGGCCCAGCGGCGACGTAGTCCGTGTTCTTCGACACGCTGGAGGCCGACTTGCCGCCGGCGGCGATGATGGCTTCCTGGGCCTCCTCCCGGCTGTACCCCTCGAGCGAGCCTGTCGCGACAACGGTCAGGCCGGAGAGCACCCCGCCGGCCGCGGCAGCCGCGCCGGGTCCCGGGTGGTCCGGAGTCGCAAACTGCACGCCGGCCCGCGCCCATTGGTCGACGATGTCCCGGTGCCAGTCGACCTCGAACCAGGCGATGACGGCATCCGCGATGATGCCGCCGACACCGTCCACCTCGGCGAGTTCATCCCGCGAGGCGGCGCGGACCCGCTCGAGCGAGCCGAAGTGGCCGGCCAGTGCGCGCGCGGCCACCGGTCCGACGTGGCGAATGTTGAGGGCCACCAGCAACCGCCACAGCGGCTTGGTCTTGGCCAGTTCGATCTCGCGCAGCAGCTTGACCCCGTTGGAGGACGGCTGCGGCCCGGTCAGCCCCTGCTTCTTCTCCGCCGAGCTCGGATTGCGGCGGAACGGGGTGCGCAGACGGATGGAGCCGTCCGCTTCCTCGCGGGGCAGGCCGGTCTCGGCGTCGCGCACGACCACCTCGATCGGCAGGAGGTCGGCCAGGGTGAGGTCGAAGAGTCCGGCCTCGGTGGAGAGCGGCGGCTCGGCCGGCACGGTCGGCTGGGTCAGCGCGGCCGCGGCGACCTCGCCGAGAACCTCGATGTCGAGCGCGCCACGTGAGCCGATATGCTCGACCCGCCCACGCACCTGCGCGGGGCAGCTGCGCGCGTTCGGGCAGCGCAGATCGATGTCGCCCTCCTTGGCCGGGGCGAGGGGGGTGCCGCACTCGGGGCAGTTCGCGGGCATCACGAACGCGCGTTCGGTGCCGTCGCGAAGCTCGAGCACCGGGCCGAGGACCTCGGGGATGACGTCGCCGGCCTTCCGGAGCACGACGGTGTCCCCGATCAGGATGCCCTTGGCCTTGACCACATCCTGGTTGTGCAGCGTCGCCTGGCGCACCTCGGAGCCGGCCACCAGCACCTTCTCCATCACCGCGAACGGGGTCGCCCTGCCGGTGCGGCCAACGCTCACGACGATGTCGAGGAGCTTGGTGTTCACCTGCTCGGGCGGGTACTTGTAGGCGATCGCCCAGCGGGGAGCCCGGCTGGTGGCGCCGAGTTCGGCGTGCAGGGCGAGCTCGTCGACCTTGATCACGATGCCGTCGATCTCGTGCTCGACGCTGGCGCGATGAACGCCGTAGTACTCGATGAAGCCCGCCGCCTTCGCGGCATCCGGCTCGACCCTGAAGTAGGTGCTGGTCGGCAGTCCCCAACCGCCCAGCAGGTCATAGACCTCGGATTGGGCGCCCACGGGCGGGTCGGCCCAGGCCCCGATTCCGTGCACCAGCATCCGGAGCCGGTCGAGCCTGGCGCGCATCAAACGCAGCGGTTCGGGGCCCTTGCCCTCGGCCTTCTGGCGCAGCGAGCCCGCCGCGGCGTTGCGCGGGTTCGAGAAGACGCGTTCGCCGGCCGCGGCCTGTTCGGCGTTGAGTTCTCGGAAGGCCGCGACCGGGAAGAAGACCTCGCCGCGCACCTCCATCAGGGCGGGGTGACCCGTGCCGGAGAGCTGCCGCGGAATCCCGGGCACCCAGTGGATGTTCTCGGTGACGTCCTCACCGACCACTCCATCGCCGCGGGTCGCGGCGGAAACGAGCACGCCGTTCTCGTAGCGGAGGTTGATCGCGAGACCGTCGATCTTGAGTTCGCAGAGAAAATGGACCCGGCGGGCAGAGTCGCGCTCCACCTTGGCCGCCCACTCCGCGAATTCCTCGATCGAGAACACGTTGTCGAGGCTGAGCATGCGCTCCGCGTGCTGCACCGGCGCGAACAGGCTGGTTTCGGCGCGACCACCGACCGTCTGGGTCGGGCTGTCCTGGCTGGCGAGCTCGGGGAACTCTCGTTCGAGGGTGCCCAGGCGGAGCACCAGCGCGTCGTACTCGGCATCCGAGAGCACGACCTCGTCGCGCTCATAGTAGGCGTCCCTCGCCGCAAGGATCCGCTGGGTGAGCTCGGCGGCCTCGGTGGCGGCCTGGTGCAGGGCCGCCGGCGTTTCGGCGGCCACCTCGTCAGGCATGCGCGGCGGTGGCCGGCTCGGTGACGGCGAGCGCGCTCACGGTGCGGTCGATGGTGCACTGTCCGAGAACCCTGGTGCCGAGGTAGACCACCGCGGTCTGGCCGGGCGCGACGCCGGTGAGCGGCTCGACCGGCAGGATCCGGAGTTCCAGGCCACCGTCGTCGGTCGGGACCACCTGGGCCACGGCGGGCTCGGGGTCGGCGTGGGCGCGGATCTGAACGTCGCAGTCGAAGGCCACGTCCGGATGCTCCGGCGCGAGTCCGGCCCAGGTGAACCTGGTCCCGGCGATCTCCTTGATCGCGAGCGCCTCCTTGGGCCCGACGACCACGGTGTTCGAGATGGGGCGCACCTCGAGCACGAAGCGCGGCTTGCCGTCGGCGGCGGGGGTTCCGATCGAGAGGCCCTTGCGCTGCCCGACCGTGAACGCGGCCGCTCCCTCGTGGCTGCCGAGGGTGTTGCCGTCGCGGTCGAGGATGTCACCGGTGGCCGGTGGCACGCGCTCGGCGAGCCAGCCGCGGGTGTCGCCATCGGGGATGAAGCAGATGTCGTAGGAGTCGGGCTTGGTCGCCACGGAGAATCCGCGTTCGGCGGCTTCGGCACGCACCTCGGCCTTGGACGGGGTGGCCCCGAGCGGGAACATCGAGTGGGCGAGCTGCTCTGCGGTGAGCACGCCCAGAACGTAGGACTGGTCCTTGGCCCAGGCGCTGGCCCGGTGCAGCTCACGGTTGCCGTCCGCATCCGTCAGGATGCTCGCGTAGTGCCCCGTGCAGACGGCGTCGAAGCCGAGGTCGATGGCCTTCTCCAGCAGCGCGGCGAACTTGATCCGCTCGTTGCAGCGCATGCAGGGGTTCGGGGTACGGCCGGCCGCGTATTCGGCGATGAAGTCGTCGACGACGTCGAGCTTGAATCGCTCGGAGAAGTCCCAGACGTAGTACGGGATGCCGATGATGTTCGCTGCCCGCTGGGCGTCCATCGAGTCCTCGACGGTGCAGCAGCCTCGACTACCGGTACGGAGCGTTCCCGGCATCCGGCTGAGAGCCAAATGCACGCCGACCACCTCGTGTCCCGCCTCGACCGCGCGGGCTGCGGCGACGGCGGAGTCGACCCCACCGCTCATTGCTGCCAAAACCTTCACCTGACGAGTGTAATCGGGTCAGCGCGAATGGCCAACGCGAGACTGGGCGCCGGAACCCGGCCCGCGGGGTCAGCGCCCGGGGACACGGTCGGCCATGCCGGCGCGGGCGGCCTGGGCGTGCGCGGCGGGCAGCGCCGCCAGCAGGGCGTCGACGTCGGCCATGGTCGAGCTGCGGCCCAGGGTGATCCGGAGGGCCCCGCGGGCTTCCGCCTCGCTGCGCCCCATGGCCCGGAGCACGTGCGAGGGCTCGGGAATGCCCGCCTGGCAGGCCGAGCCGGTCGACACGCAGACGCCGGCGACGTCGAGCAGGAACAGAAGCGAATCGCCCTCGCAGCCCGGGAAGGTGAAGTGGGCGGTTCCGGGCAGGTGCCCGGCCGGGTCGGGGTCGCCGTTCAGGCGCGCCGTCGGCACGGCAGCGAGCACCCCGTCCACGACAGCCTGCCGCAGCCGGGCGACCCTGGCGTTCTCGCCGGGCAGGTCGTCACCGGCCGCCGCGGCCGCGACGGCAAAGGCCACGGCGGCCGCGACATCCTGGGTGCCGCTGCGCACCTGCCGCTGTTGCCCGCCGCCGTGCAGCAGCGGCTCAACGGTCGCCCGGCGGGAGAGCACGAGCGCGCCGATGCCGACCGGGCCGCCGATCTTGTGCGCCGAGACGCTGATCGCGGAAACGCCGGTGCGGCTGAGAGCGCGGAAGTCGATCGGCATGTGCCCGTAGGCCGCAACCGCGTCGACGTGGACCGGGATGCCGTGGGCCGCCGCGAGCGCGGCGATCTCCGCGACGGGCTGGAGCGTGCCGACCTCGTTGTTGGCGGCGAGCAGGGTGACCAGTGCGATCTCGTCCGGGTGGGCGGCGATCGCGGCGGCGACGGCGGCCGGCTCGACTCTCCCGTGCTCGTCCAGCGGCAGCCAGTCGACCACCGCGCCCTCGTGGCGTTCGAGCCACTCGACGGTGTCGACGGTGGCGTGGTGTTCGCCGCCGGGCACGAGGATGCGCCGGCGGGGCGCCCTCGCCCAGAACAGGCCCTTGATGCCGAGGTTGATGGACTCGGTGCCGCCGGCGGTGAAGACGACCTCGATCGGATCGCTTCCCACACCGGCTGCCACGATTTCCCTGGCCTCCTCGAGCATCCGTTTTTTGAGCTGGCCCTGGCTGTGGATCGAGGCCGGGTTGCCGACGACCGTCATCGCTTCGGTAAACGCCCTGATGGCGTCGGGAAGCATCGGGGTGGTTGCGGCGTGGTCCAGGTAGACCGCCATGGGGATCCTCCGCAGGCTTTCGGGGTCGGCACGTGAGAGCGTGGTCAAAACCGACCGTCTCTACTCATTACTCTAGAACCCATGACTTCCGCTGACCCCCTACGCAACCTCGGCGTCCGGGTAGGGGCCAACGGCGGCGAGCTGCGCGTATGGTCCACAAATGCCGATTCGATGGAACTGTGCATTTTCGACGACACCGACCCGAACTGGATCGTCAAGACCGTGCCGATGACCCGGGACGCGAACGACGTGTGGTCGGGGAAATCCCGCACTCTCTCCCCCGGCCGCCGGTACGGCATCCGGGTCTCCGGCCCTGCCTCCGCGCGCAATTCGTTCCACCCCGAGAAAACACTGATCGAACCGTATTCCCGGGGACTCGTTCGGGTCGGCCCCGACGAGTGGCAGTCGTCCGTCATCGACGGTGACTTCGACTGGGCCGGGTCGGTCAAACCGAAGGTCGCGCTCGACCACACCGTCGTCTACGAGGCCCACGTGCGGGGGCTGAGCAAGCTCAACCCGGCCGTGCCCGCCGACCTCCGCGGAACCTACGCCGGTCTGGCCCACTCCTCCACCATCGACTACCTGAAGAACCTCGGCGTCACCTCGGTCCAGTTGCTTCCCGTGCACGCCTTCGTGTCGGAACAGCGCCTGATCAAACAGGGCCTGACCAACTATTGGGGCTACAACACCTTCAATTTCTTCTCGCCGCACGCCGATTACGCCACCATGGCGTCCCAATCCGCCGGCCCTGAGGCAGTGCTCCGCGAGTTCAAGGGCATGGTCAAACTCCTGCACGAGGCCGGCCTCGAGGTCATCCTCGACGTGGTGTACAACCACACCGCCGAGGAGGGCCCGAACGGACCCGTCAGTAGCCTGCGCGGTATCGACAACGCCACCTACTATCGACAGAACGATGCCGGAGCCTACATCGACGTCACCGGCTGCGGCAACACCCTCAACGTCTCGCACGACGTGCCGCACCGCCTGGTGCTCGACTCGCTGCGCTACTGGGCGAACGAGGTCCAGATCGACGGTTTCCGCTTCGACCTGGCGGCCACGCTCGGCCGTGACGCCAACGTGGAGTACCAGCGTGACCACCCACTCCTCGCGGCGATCCAGGCCGACCCTGAGCTGGCCGACGTCAAGCTCATCGCCGAGCCGTGGGACATCGGCATGGGCGGCTGGCAGACCGGCAATTTCGCCGACGGCTGGATCGAGTGGAACGACCGCTACCGCGACCGGATGCGCTCGTTCTGGCTGACCGACCTCGCCGCGGCGCGCGATGGGCACGCCGGCAGCGGGATCGGCCGCTTCGCCGCCCGCCTGTCCGGGTCGTCCAACACGTTCTCTCAGGAGCGCGGGCCGCTCGCCTCGTTGAACTTCATCACCGCCCACGACGGTTTCACGATGGCCGACCTCACCGCCTACAACGTCAAGCACAACGTCGGCAACGGCGAGTCGAACCGTGACGGCACCGACGGCAACAACTCCTTCAACCACGGCGTCGAGGGTCCCACCCGGAACACGACCATCCTCACCACTCGGCGCAAGGCGATGCGCAACCTCCTCGCGACGCTGCTGCTCTCGGCCGGGGTGCCGATGATCACCGCGGGCGACGAATTCGGCCGCAGCCAGCGCGGCAACAACAATGCGTACTGCCACGACAGTGAACTCACCTGGTTGAACTGGGATCTGGACGACTGGCAGGTCGACCTGCACCGGGTCAGTCGGCGACTGCTCGAGCTGCGCCAACAGAATCCGGCCCTCAGGCCGGTTCGGTTCGGCCGCCCCGGCGAAACAACCCTGAGCGCCAGCGAGATGGACTGGTACAACGCCCTGGGCGAGTCGATGTCCGAGGAGGACTGGAACTCGTCGAACGAGCGCACGCTGCAGTACGTCGCGGCGAGCACTCCGGAGCGAGAGGACTTCAACCGCATCCTGTTGATCGTGCAGGGCCGGGAAGCGGATGTCACGGTGACCCTGCCCGAGCATGCGGGAGTGGGCTCGTACACGCTGCTCTGGGACTCGAGCCACGACGACATCAGCGACGCCGTGATCGAACATGCCCCCGGTGCGCGGCTGCTCGTGCCCGGCGCGTCGATGCAGCTCTTCCGGGCGCACTGACCGCGGACAGACCAGAGATGGGCAAACGGGCGGAACACGGTGCGGGCACGCCGGCCACGCTCGCGCTCGAGAAGGCCGGGATCACGTTCGCTCCGCACCTCTACGAGCATGACGCCCAGGCGACCAGCTTCGGCCTGGAAGCGGCGGAGAAGCTCGGCCTCGACCCGGCCCGGGTGTTCAAGACCCTCCTCGCCGAGGCGGATGGCACCCTTGTCGTCGGCCTCGTCCCGGTGACCCGCCAGCTCGACCTCAAGGCGCTGGCGGCATCCGTCGGTGCGAAGAAGGCCGTGATGGCCGACCCGAAGACCGCGGAACGCAAAACGGGCTACGTCGTCGGCGGAATCAGCCCGATCGGGCAGAAGACCGCGCTGCCGACGGTCATCGACGAGGATGCCCAACTCTTCGACACCGTCTTCGTATCCGGCGGCCGCCGGGGCTTCGACATCGAGCTCACGCCCGCTGACCTCGCCGGGATGACCGGCGCGGTGTTCGCGGCAATCGCCCGCGCCTGAGCCCCGGGTTACCCGGCTACGGCGATCAGTCCCATCTCGGCCGGGCTGAGGAGCAGGTCGTTGCGGGGTACGACCCGCACGGTGTAGCCGAACGCGCCGCCGCGATCCAACTGGACCGTGCCGGTGAACAGTGTCGATGCTCCCGCGGTGGTACCGCTCGCGGCCTCCTGATCGGGGCCGACCGCCGGCGCCAGGGCCATTCTGTTGACGTCGCTCAGCTCGTCGTTGCCCAGACTCTTCCCGTAAACGACCTCCACGGTCACATCACTCGGGTCGAGGCCGTTCAGGTGCACGTGGGCGCGGAGGTGCAGTTCGTCACCGACCTTGGGAACGGTTGCGACCCCGCCCGATTCGACGTGGGCGACGGCCACACCGGGCCAGGCGTCGACGATCCGGCCCTTCCAGACCGCCAGCTCGCGCGCGGCGCGGTAGTTGTTGGCGGAGAGCCTGGCCTCGGCCTGGCCGGCCGGCCGGTAGAGCCGCTGCACGTACTCGCGCACCATCCTGCCGGCGTTCAGTTCGGGCGACAGCCCGGCGAGGGTGTGCCGAATCGAGGAGACCCACCGCTCGGGAACGTTATCGGCGTTGCGGTCGTAGAACCGGGGCGCCACGTGGTGCTCGAGCAGTTCGTACAGCGCATCGGCCTCGAGCCGGTCACGCTCGGCGGAGTCCCCCGCGGCGTCGGCGGACGGAATCGCCCAGCCGTTCTTGCCGTCGAAGTATTCCGGCCACCAGCCGTCGAGGATCGAGAGGTTGAGCGCCCCGTTCAGGGCGGCCTTCATCCCGGACGTGCCGCAGGCCTCGAGGGGCCGCAGCGGGTTGTTGAGCCAGACATCCGTGCCCGGGTACATCAGCTGGGCCATCCCGATGTTGTAATCGGGCAGGAACGCGATCCGCGTGCGCAGCTCAGGGTCCGACGCGAACTGCACGACCTTCTGGATCAGGCGTTTGCCCTCCTCGTCGGCGGGGTGCGATTTGCCGGCGATCACAATCTGAATCGGGTGTTCCGGGTGCAGCAGGAGGGCACGGAGCCGTTCCGGGTCGTGCAGCATCAGGGTGAGCCGCTTGTAGGTCGGCACCCGGCGGGCGAAACCGATCGTGAGCACGTTCGGGTCGAAGACCTTGCCGATCCAGGACGGCACGATCCCGCCCGGGTTCTGCACGAGCCAGGCGGCCGCGATCCGTCGGCGGGCGTCCTCGACGAACTGGAGCCGCATCTGGCCGCGCACCTGCCAGAGGTCGTCGTCAGAGACGGCGTCGGAGGCCCAGTCCGCCTCGGAGGTGTCGCTGGTGCCGAGCCGGTTCTGGGCGAGCGCGAGGAGCGCGGGATCGGTCCAGGTCGGCGCGTGCACGCCGTTGGTGATCGACGCGATCGGCACGTCGTCGGCGTCGAAGCCCGGCCAGAGGCCCTTGAACATCCGCCGGCTGACCTCGCCGTGCAGCTTGGACACGCCGTTGGCGCGCTGCCCGAGCCGAAGGCCCATCAGGGCCATGTTGAAGACGTCCGGGGACCCGTCCTGGTAGTTCTCGGCGCCGAGGGCGAGGAGGTCGTCGACCGCGACACCGGGCAGCAGGTCGGTTTCGAAGTAGCGCCGCACCAGGCCGCGATCGAAGCGGTCGATCCCGGCCGCGACGGGCGTGTGGGTGGTGAAGACGGTGCCGGCGCGGGCGACCTGCAGTGCCTCGGAGAAGCTCAGTCCCTCACCGATCAGGCTGGAGATGCGCTCCAGGCCCAGGAATCCGGCGTGGCCCTCATTGGTGTGGAACACCTCCGGGTCCGGGCGCCCGTTGAGATTGCTCCAGAGCTTCACGGCGCGGGCGCCGCCGATGCCCAGGAGCAGCTCCTGCAGCAGGCGGTGCTCGCCGCCGCCGCCGTAGAGCCGATCGGTGACCAGACGGAGGTCATCCGGGTTCTCCGGGATGTCGGTGTCGAGCATGAGCAGGCGGATCCGGCCGACCATGGCCTGCCAGACCCTCGCGTGCAGGGTGCGGTTGTCGGGCAGGGCCAGCGATACCTGAACGGCGGAGCCGTCGGCGCGGCGCAGCACGGACAGCGGCAGCCCGTCGGGATCGAGGAGCGGGTAGCTCTCCATCTGCCAGCCGTCCGGCGAAATCGCCTGGCTGAAGTAGCCGGCACGGTAGAACAGGCCGACGCCGACGAGGGGCACACCGAGGTCGGAGGCGCTCTTCAGGTGGTCTCCGGCGAGGATGCCCAAGCCACCGGAATACTGCGGCAGTGCGGCGGCGATGCCGAACTCGGGCGAGAAGTACGCGATGGCCTCCGGCTTCTCGCCCTCGAGGCCCTGGTACCAGCGCGGCTGCTCGAGGTAGTCCCTGAGGTTGCCGAGGGTGGAGTTGGCCCAGGACACGTAGTCGTGGTCCCTGGACAGCGACTCGAGCCTGGCCGGGTCGACGGAACCGAGCAGCCTGACCGGGTCGGCGCCGATCTCACGCCACAGCTCCGGTGAGATGTGCTCGAACAGCTGGCGGGTCGGCTCATGCCAGGACCAACGCAGGTTGCCCGCCAGCTCATCGAGCGCGGCAAGCGACTCGGGCAGGACGGTACGGACGGTAAATTTGCGGATCGCCTTCACGGACCTAAGCCTAGGGCCGATGCGGGTCGCACGCTGTAATCCGGACAGCACCGCGCCAAGGTTTCGCGCTACGGTCATTAGGTGGCTAAGACAGTGAAACGCGCAGGCGCGACTCCCGAATCCCCCGGAACAACCCGGACCGTCCCGAAGACGACCCCGGTGAAGCCGCCGGCGGCAGCCGCGGCGATGCCACCGGCTTCGACCGCGATCGGGCGCATCCCGATCCTGGACCTGTCCCCGCAGATTCCGGACAACCTGTGGCCGGTCAAGGCGTTCGCCGGCGAGGTCGTCCCTTTTGGCGCGACGGCATTCCGGGAGGGCCATGACCTCATCGGAGTCATGTTGCTGTTGACCAGCCCGGACGGCACGCTCAGCCGGCACCCGATGCGCCCCGGCGCGCCCGGGACGGACCGCTGGGAGACCGAGGTGCTCCTGGGCAGCCAGGGGCGGTGGCAGTACCGCGTGCGGGCCTACGCCGACGAGTGGGCAACCTGGCACCACAACGCCTCGGTGAAGATCGCCGCGGGGATCGACGTCGAGTTGATGTACCTGATCGGCACGAAGCTGCTCACCGCCGCCGGCACCGACAAGGGCCGACCCATTGCCGAACGCCGCCTGTTCACGGCTGCGGCGAAGCTCCTCGGCGATGCCACCGCATCCGCCCACACCCGCTTCGCCGTGCTCTCGGACCCCAAGCTGCTCGCCGCCGTCGCAGTGCGGCCGATCACGGGCCTGGAGACGATCTCTGAGCCGCGCACAATTCTGGTCGAACGCACTCGCGCCGCCGTCGGCTCCTGGTACGAGTTCTTCCCGCGCTCCGAAGGGGCACTGCTCCTCGAGGACGGGTCCTGGCAGAGCGGCACCTTCCGCACCGCCGCGAAGCGCCTGCCCGCCGTGGCCGCCATGGGCTTCGACGTGGTCTACCTGCCGCCGATCCACCCGATCGGCCTCGCCTTCCGCAAGGGGCCGAACAACACGCTCAATGCCCGACCGGGTGACCCGGGGTCTCCGTGGGCGATCGGGTCGGCCGACGGCGGCCACGACGCCATCCACCCCGACTTGGGCACCCTCGAGGACTTCGCCTTCTTCCTCGACGCGGCGAAGGAGAGCGGGGTGGAGATCGCGATCGACCTGGCACTCCAGGCCTCTCCCGACCACCCGTGGGTCACCGAGCATCCGGAGTGGTTCACCACCCTCCCCGACGGGTCGATCGCCTACGCGGAGAACCCGCCGAAGAAGTACCAGGACATCTACCCGGTCAATTTCGACAACGACCCGGCGGGGATCCGCGCCGAGGTGTTGCGGATCGTGCGGCACTGGATCGCCGCGGGAGTCACGATCTTCCGCGTCGACAACCCGCACACCAAACCGCTCGACTTCTGGGAGTGGCTCATCGCCGCGGTCGCCGAGGAGGCACCGGACGTGTTCTTCCTGGCCGAGGCGTTCACCAGGCCGGCGCTCATGCAGGCACTGGGCAAGGTCGGCTTCCAGCAGTCCTACTCCTACTTCACCTGGCGGAACACGAAGGAGGAACTCGAGGAGTTCCTCGATGGGCTCTCCCACGAGACGGCCGACTTCATGCGCCCGAATCTCTTCGTGAACACCCCGGACATCCTCTCCGAGTACCTGCAGTTCGGCGGCCCGGCGGCGTTCAAGATCCGCGCGGCCCTCGCCGCCACCGCCGCGCCCACCTGGGGCATGTACAGCGGGTTCGAGCTCTACGAGAGCGTGGCCCGGCCCGGCGCGGAGGAGAACATCGACAACGAGAAGTACGAGTACCGTCCGCGCGATTACGCCGCGGCCGAGAAGCAGGGCGCTTCGTTGGCGCCCTACCTCACGGTGCTCAACCGGATCAGGGCGAAGCACCCGGCGCTCGGCCAGCTGCGCAACCTCGACATCCACGCCAGCGAGGACGAGGCGATCCTCGTCTACAGCAAGTTCCTCGACGCGCCCTTCACCGGCACGGGCAAGCCGGATGCCCTGATCGTCGTCGCCAACGTCGACCCGCACTCGGTGCGGCAGACGGTGGTGCACCTGGACGTCACCCGGTTCGGCATCCCGGAGGGTGGGTCGTTCGAGGTGGAGGACCTGATCACCGGGGCCACCTGGACCTGGGCCGCCGACAATTTCGTGCGCCTCGACGCATTCACCGAACCGGTGCACATCCTGCACGTGAAGGGACAAGTCTCATGAAGCACGCCCACGAGAACCCGGCCGCAGCAGCAGTCCCGCCCACACCATCAGTCCCGCCCGTGAGCCCACCGACGGCTCCCCCGGCCGTGGTGCTGCCGCTGTTCCCGGCGTCGGTCCTGGAGGCGGTCGCAGAGGGCCGGTACTACAACCCGCACGAGGTGCTCGGCCAGCACCTGCTGCAGCAGCCCGGAGCCGTGGGCAACGCCGTCAGCGACCCGCTCACGGTCATCCGTGCCCTGCGCCCGCTCGCCACCGAGGTCTTCGCCATCCTGTCCACCGGTGCCCACATCGAACTGGCGCACCTGGGCCACGGAATCTGGCAGGGGGTCAGCACCCTGGGGCTGCAGGACTACACGCTGGAGGCGCGCTACAGCGACGCCCCGACCTGGATCGTCGACGACCCGTACCGGTTCCTGCCCACCCTCGGCGAACTCGACCTGCACCTCATCGGTGAGGGCCGCCACGAACGCCTCTGGGACGTGCTCGGCGCGCACTACCGTCCGCACGCGGGCGCCATGGGCGCGACGACCGGAACCTCCTTCTCGGTCTGGGCACCGCACGCCAGGGCGGCGCGCGTGATCGGCGACTTCAACGGCTGGAGCGGCGTGCTGCACTCCATGCGCAACATGGGCAGCACGGGCGTCTGGGAGCTCTTCGTTCCCGGGCTCGCCGCCGGCTCCAACTACAAGTTCGAGATGCTCACCCAGGCCGGCGACTGGGTGCGCAAGGCCGACCCGATGGCCAGGTACACCGAGGTCCCGCCGAAAACGGCGTCGGTCATCGGCGAGACCTCCTACGAGTGGGCTGATGCCGCCTGGCTCACCGCCCGCAGCGCCACCGACCAGCACAACCGGCCGATGAGCATCTACGAGATGCACGTCGGCTCGTGGCGGCCCGGACTCGGCTACCGCGACCTCGCCGACGAACTCATCGCCTACCTCGAGGAACTCGCGTACACGCACGTCGAGTTCATGCCGCTGTGCGAGCACCCCTTCGGCGGCTCCTGGGGCTACCAGGTCACCGGCTATTACGCCCCGACCAGCCGATTCGGCCACCCCGACGACCTGCGTTACCTGATCGATCGGCTGCACCAGGCCGGCATCGGCGTGATCATGGACTGGGTTCCCGGCCACTTCCCGAAGGATGACTTCGCCCTGGCCAGGTTCGACGGCCAGGCCCTCTACGAGCACCCCGACCCGCGGCGCGGCGAACAGATGGACTGGGGCACCTACGTCTTCGACTTCGGTCAGAAGCAGGTGCGCAACTTCCTCGTCGCGAACGCGCTCTACTGGCTCGAGGAATTCCACATCGACGGCCTGCGGGTCGACGCCGTCGCATCCATGCTCTACCTCGACTATTCCCGCGAAGACGGCCAGTGGGAGCCGAACATCTACGGCGGCAACGAGAACCTCGAGGCGATCAGCCTGCTGCAGGAGATCACCGCGACCGCGTACAAGCGCAACCCGGGAACCGTGATGATCGCCGAGGAGTCCACGAACTGGGGCGGGGTGACCGCTCCGACCTCCGGCGGCGGACTCGGCTTCGGTTTCAAGTGGAACATGGGCTGGATGCACGACTCGCTCGAGTACATGCACGTCGACCCGATGTACCGCACCTACCACCACAACGAGATGACCTTCTCCTTCGTCTACGCATTCAGCGAGAACTTCCTGCTGCCGATCAGCCACGACGAGGTCGTGCACGGCAAGGGCTCCCTGGTGGCGAAGATGCCGGGTGACTCCTGGCAGCAACTCGCGAATGTGCGCGCCTACCTGTCGTTCATGTGGGCCCACCCCGGCAAGCAGCTCCTCTTCATGGGTCAGGAGTTCGGCCAGCGGTCGGAGTGGAGCGAGTCCCGCGGCCTCGACTGGTGGATGCTGGACCAGCCGGCCCACCGCGGACTCTTCGACCTCGTCGGCGCCCTCAACCGCACCTACCGGGACAACCCGAGCCTGTGGGCGCGCGACAACGAGCCGGGCGGATTCGAGCTGCTCGACGGCGGCGCGGCGGCCCAGAACGTGATCTCGTTCCTCCGCTGGGACAACGACGGCAACCCCATGGCCTGCCTGTTCAACTTCTCCGGTCAGCCGCACACCGGCTACCGGGTCGGGCTGCCCTTCGCGGGTGTGTGGGAGGAAATCGTCAACACGGACGCCGAGATCTTCGGCGGCTCGGGCGTGGGCAATCTCGGCGCCGTGATCGCGGTCGACGAGCCATGGGCGGGCCGTCCGGCATCCGCCACCCTCACCCTGCCCCCGCTCGCCGGTCTGTGGTTGCGCCTGCGCCCCTGACCCCACCGCGAGTTACGGGGGCGGGGGAAGGTCAGTAGAGGAGGGCGGTGAGGCGGGAGCGGGTGGGCGCAACCCGCGGGTCGTCGCGGCCGATGACCTCGAACAGGTCCAGGATGCGCTCGCGGATCCTGTTCTTGCCCGCCGGGTCCTGGCTCGGGAAGAGCTCGAGCAGACGATCGAAGGCGTCCTCGATGTGCCCTCCGGACAGGTCCAGGTCGGCGACCAGGAGCTGCGCGTCGAGGTCGTCGGGCGACGCGGCAGCCGCGGAACGGATCTCGGCGATGGTTCTACCCTGCAGCCGCGCGAGGAGGCCGACCTGGGCGAGGCCGGCAATGGCCATCTGGTCGCGCGGGTCCTGGGCGACCGCGGTCTTGTACAGGGTGATCGCGGCGGCGTAGTCGCCGCGTTCGATGGCCTCGTATGCTTCGCGGTGGAGTGGGGGCAGCTCCGGCTCGACCGGCGTCTCGGCCTCGGTGGGCTCCTCAGTCTGCTCCGGGGCGACGGCGACACCGGTGACGCCGTGCTCGGCGGCCAGCTGGAGCACCCGCTGGAGGACCTCCCGCACCTGGCCTTCCGGGATCGCCCCGTTGAAGAGCTGCACGGGCTGGCCGCCGATGACGGCCGCAACGGTCGGAATCGACTGGGCTTGGAAGGCCTGGGTCAACTGCGGGTTGGCGTCGACATCCACCTTGGCCAGCACAAACATGCCCGCGTACTCGGCAACGAGCTTTTCGAGGATGGGGGTGAGCTGCTTGCACGGCTCGCACCACTCCGCCCACAGGTCGACGATGACCGGAACCGTCATGGACAGTTCCAGGACCTCGCCGAAGTTGGCGTCGGTGCCGACGAGCGTGAGGCTCGGCACCGGAACCGGGCCCGTGGCGGCCCCGTCCGCCACCGCGGGCGCACCGGGCGCGACTGCCGGGGGACGATTCACCAGTGACGAGAGGTCGACGGCTCCGCGCATGTTGACGCCGGACGGTGGCACAAGACTCATGGAAGCTCCGTGGATGAGATCAGTCCCTGGGCGAAGCCAAGGAGGACGATTTTTTCGGTTGAACCCGCGGCCGGCACGTGGAAGAGGAGCTGGTCGCCGTAGGTGCTCTGGATGCCCTTGGCCGTGGCGGAGACACCGGACAGGGCTTTGCTCGCGCCCTCGGGGCTGACCGTCGCACCCGCGTCGACCGGTTTCACGGTCTCCGTCTCGGTGAGGCTCACGGCGATGATGCTGCCGGAGTCGTTGGTTGCCAGCGCTACCGGCGTCCCCGTGCCGACGGCGGCCGCGAAGTCGATCGAGGCCGTTGTGGGCAGGGCCGCCCTTTTCTCGTTCTTCTTGTCGAGACCGACCTGGGTGCGGAAGGTATCCCCCGTGGCCTCGAACAGTCCGAAGGACGGACTCGCTTCGCCCTGCAACAGGATGTCCGCATAGGCCGCGGCCACTCCGCCCGGCGGCAGGAGCAGCAGTTTCGAGTCGGGGGCGATGATCGGTGCGCCGATCGTTGCCGGGGCGACATCGGGCACCTTCGCCGCTGCTTCCAGCTGCACCGCATACTCGACGAGATACTTGGCGCGGGGAGATTCCTGCCTCAGCACGATCGCCGTCGGGGCGACCGCAGCGTCGTCCGCGTTCTGAATCACGGTCATCACCACCCGCGGCCAGGTCGACGACTGCTGCGGCAGCGTCAGCGTGAGCGGCGAAGCGGGAAGCGCCGGCAGCGCCGGATAGTCCGCGACGGCAGCCCGGATCTTGTAGTTGGCCAATCGTTGCTCAAGGGCCGGGCCGGTGAAGCGGGCGGCGAGGGCGTCCCCGTCGAGCTTCGCGTCGGCGTCCGCGGTCAGAGCGGCGATCCGCGAAACGATGCGTTCGAGCTGCGGCACCGTGACCGCCGGCGGCGGAACATCCTTGACCGTCTTGGCCACGCTGGTCGCATCCGGGGTCGCGCTGGCACCCGGTGAGGCGGCCGGACTCGGCCAGAACTCGGCCGAGCAGCCGCTGAGTACGAGCCCGGTCACGACGAGCACGGGAACGGTGGCGACGAACTTGCGTGTGATCGCGCGGCGCGGACCGGTAATCTCGCTCGCCTTGATTGACTTGGGGCGGGGCGCCCTGGGCAGCCGCGGCATCCGAGGTCCCTTCGGCAGGTTCCGGCGTGGACCGTGCGAACGGCGCAGGTGGATGAGCGCCCACAGGTAGAGGATCAGCCCGACGACGAAGAGTGCCCCGCCACCGGCGATCAGGGGGCCGGCCATCGGGGTCGAGTTGTCGATCGGCCAGGTCAGGGTGATCTCCGTCGGGACGGGCTTCGTGCCGTCGGAGGCGACGATCACCGAGATGCCCGCGGGCACGTTGATGGTCTTGGTCAGCGAACCCTTGCCGCCGTACTCCTGCAACCACAGGTCGGAGCCGACCGGGTCGGTGCTTGGCGGGGCCTCGGGGGCGACGACCGGGGCGTCCGTCGGCGTCTCGCCGGCGGGGGGAACCTCGGCGGGCGGAACCTCGGCGGGCGGAACCTCGGCGGGGGGAACCTCGGCGGGCGGCGCCTCGATGAGCTTGTTGCTCAACTTGGCGGTGTTCTTGACCTGGCGGATGTCAGCATACGCCTCGTTGCCGATCCAGGCCTTGACGTCACCGGTCCGGCCGTACGCCGCGAAAACGGTGTCGGCGCCGGAGATCGTGATCGTCTGGCTGCCCGGATACGCGGAGAGCGCACCGGGCTCGATGACCGCGAACCGGACATCGTCCGTGATCGTGGTGCTGAGGCTCGTGGAAGCGGGTTCGAGAAAGACCGTCCGCTGTGCGATGCCGAGAACGATCATCGCGCCCGCGAGGACGAGTGCCACAATGGCAAGAACAAAACGCACGTAAACCCTCCTGTGTCGCCGGCCGCCGGGTGCACGCTCGCGTGCACCACCCGGATTCGAGCCCGGGCAGCAGCAGACAGGACGTCTCACGATACTGGGTGCCCCTGAAAGGCACCTAATAGTCCCCCTGAACCTGGGATGTGCCCGTGTCGCCCGAACAGACTAAAATTATCACGGCCCTGCCCTGAGACAACCGAAAATGGGGTCAGAGTCCCATTACGAGGAGATAGCGTGCCGACCGACGAAGCTGATTTCACCCAGGTTTTCCGTGGTTATGACAAGGAGGAGGTCGACAAGGCCCTCCAGGGGCTGCGCCGGGACCTGATCCAGGCGAACAGCCAGAGCACGGAGGCGGCCAAGGAGATCAAGCGCCTGACGGCGCACATCGACGACCTCAACGCCGAAATCGAGGAAGTGGGCAGTCCCACCTTCTCCGGCCTCGGCACCAAGCTGGAAAACACCCTCCGCGTCGCCGAGGAGCAGTCCACCAGGGTCATCGCGCAGGCCGACATCGACGCCGAGCGCCTCCGTGCCTCCGCCGCGTCCGAGGTCGACACCCTCCGCCGTGAGGCGGCCGACCACGCCGAACGCATCCTGTCGGATGCCGCGGTGAAGGCCGAACACATCCTGGAAGACGCCATCGTCGAGGCGGACGACCTGCTCGCCCGCGCCCACGACGACTACACCACGCTCACCCAGGACGCCGTGCAGGAGGCCGCCGGGATCCGTGGCGCTGTCGCCACCGAGGCGGCCGAGTTGCGCGCCACCGTCAAGCGCGAGGTCGCGGCCATCCGCTCGGAGGCCGACCGGGAGGCCGCGGAGGTGCGCGTCGTGGCGCAGCGCGAGGCCACGGAGGCACGCGAGATCGCGGCCGGCCTCACCCGCGAGACCGAGCTCACCCGGGCCGAGGTCGCGCACGAGTTGGACCAGCAGCGCGCCGACCTGGCCAGGGAGACCGAACAGGCCAGGATCGACCTGGCCGCGGAGACCGAACAGGACCGCGTCGACCTGGCCAACGAGACCGAACAGGCCAGGATCGACCTGGCCCACGAGAGCGAGCTGGCCCGCTCCGAGCTGGCCATCGAGATCGAACAGGCCAGGATCGACCTGGCTCGGGAGATCGATCTCGCGCAGGCGGATCTGGCCATCGAGCGAGAACAGGCCCTGACCGACCTGACTCGGGACCTCGACCGTCAGCGGGTCTCCCTCGCCCGCGAGATCGAGAAGGCCCGAGCCGACCTCGCCGGGGAGATCGAACAGTCCCACGCCGACCAGGCCCGCGACAACGAGCAGTCCCGCGCGGACTTCACGGCCGACAGCGAGCAACTGCGGATCGACCTGGACAATCAGCTCACCGCCGCACGGAAGCGCGGCGAACACGAGGCCGCGAGGCTCCGGCGGGAGATCGACCAGACCAGGGCAGACCTGGAGATCGAGCTCAAGGCCAGACGGGACGAGGCAGAGCAGGGGCACCTTTCCCGGCACCAGGAGGCAGTGGCCCAGACCCAGAAGTTCCTCGACGAGGCTGCGCGCCAGCTCGCCGACACGAACAAAAGGACCACGGAACTGCGCGCGCTGAACGAGCAGTTGGACTCCGGCGCCCGCAGCGACGCCAAGATCGCGAAGAAGACCGCCGAGGACAAGGCCGAGCACATCGTGCACGAGGCGGAGGCCAGGGCCGCCGCCCTGCTGACCGAGACCGAACAGCGCACACGCGCCCTCGTCACCGACGCCGAAGAACGCCTCTCTCAGATTAGAATTGAGCGCGACTCGGTTGCCGGCTACTTCGAAAGCCTGCGCGGCCTCCTCACCCAGGCGGAGAGGGTCACGGCCGCGGACGACTAGCAACGAAGCAGGGGGAACCTCAGAGTGAAGATCAAGAACGCGTTCCAGGTCGGGCTGGTCGGCACGCTGGGTGTCGGCCTGGGCCTGCTCATCATCAGTTCCGTGGTCACCCTGCAGACGATCATCACCTACGTCGGCGCGGCGCTCTTCATCTCCCTCGGCCTGGACCCGGCCGTGTCCTGGCTGGAGAAGAAGCGCTTCCCTCGCTGGGCCGCGATCCTCACCGTGCTCGTCGCCGTTCTCGGCGTGCTCACCGGCGTGGTCTTCGCGATCGTGCCGATCATCGTCGCCCAGGTCGCCAACCTGTCCAAGGCGATCCCCGACCTGGTCAAGTCGGTGAACTCGTCGACATTCCTCGCGGACATTCAGGCACAGTACCCCGGCCTCAAGGTGAACGAGATCGTCACGTCCATCACCGATTATCTCGGCGGCAATCTGACCACGATCACCACGACCCTGATCCAGTCCGGACTGGCCCTGGTGAGCGGGCTCTTCGGCGGGCTGATCATCCTCATCCTCTCGCTCTACTTCACCGCGTCCCTGCACAGCATCAAGAGAGCCACCTACCAGCTGGTCCCGGCCTCGAAGCGGGAGCGCTTCGCCGATCTGAGCGAGCAGATCACGACCGCCGTCGGACGCTTCGTCGTCGGTCAGGCCGCCCTCGCCCTGTGCAACGGCGTGCTGAGCTTCGCTTTCCTCTCGATCATCGGGGCGCCGTTCCCCGCGCTGCTCGCCCTGATCGCGTTCCTGCTCTCCCTTATCCCCCTGGTCGGAACGATCAGCGGCTCGGTCATCATCGTCGCGACCTGCCTGATTCCGGGGATCGGCAGCTCCCCACTGACCGCGTTGGTCGCCGCGATCTACTACCTCATCTACATGCAGGTTGAGGCGTACGTGCTCAGCCCCAACATCATGAATCGCGCCGTATCGGTTCCGGGCGCCGTCGTCGTGGTCGCGGCTCTCGCCGGCGGCTCGCTGCTGGGCATCCTCGGTGCGCTCATTGCGATCCCCGTCGCCGCCTCGGTGATCATGATCATCAAGCAGGTCGTCGTCCCGCGCCAGAACGAACTCTGACCCGGTTCGACCAGAGGTTCAGCCGGCCCAGGCGGTCGGCAGCGGGGCCGCGGACGGGTTGACGACGGCGACGATCTCGTCCAGGATGCGCCGGGTCTGGCTCTCCCCCACCCACAGGTGCTTGCCCCCGTCGACCGCGATGAACCGGGTCCCCGGCACGCTCGCGAACCGTTGCCTCGCCTCGGCCGGGCGCAGGTAATCGTCGTGCTCCGGGATGATCGCCACGAGTTCGCGCTCGTTGCCCGCCCAGGCCGCCAACTCGGCATCCGTCGCCCGGTGCAGCGGTGGGGACAGCAGGATGGCCCCGCGGATCGGATGCTCGAGACCGTACTTGACCGCGAGTTCCGTGCCGAAGGACCAGCCGACCAGCCACGGATTCGGTAGGCCGCGCTCCGCAACGAAGGCCATGGCAGCGGCAACGTCGGCTCGCTCGGCGTCGCCCTGGCCGAACGTGCCGTCGCTCGTGCCGCGCGGCGAGGTGGTCCCGCGGGTGTTGAAGCGCAGCACCGCGAGGTCGGCCAGGGCAGGCAGGCGCCCGGCAGCCTTCCTCAGGATGTGCGAGTCCATGAAACCGCCGTGGGTTGGCAGTGGGTGCAGGGTGACGAGGGTGGCCACCGACGGGCGATCCGCCGGCGTCGCGAGCTCGCCGACCAGGGTGAGGCCGTCGGTCGTGTGCAACTCGATGTGCTCCCGCACGGCGGGCAGTTCGATTCCTCCGCGAATCTCGACGGTGTTCTCGCTCACGGATGCTCCTTCTCGGTCGGACCCCGGCGGCGTCACTTGATCTTCCAGCAGTGCGCGTGCCAATGCCGGCGGGCCTCGAGGTCGGCGGCCTCCCCCATCAGACCGTCGCCGCGCCAGGCGACGAGGTGGGCACGGCCAGGT
This sequence comes from Cryobacterium sp. PH31-AA6, assembly GCF_030063195.1. Classification (GTDB taxonomy): domain Bacteria; phylum Actinomycetota; class Actinomycetes; order Actinomycetales; family Microbacteriaceae; genus Cryobacterium. Next base: position 123,766 of record NZ_JASISS010000001.1, on the reverse strand, counting down.
TCGATCGCCAGGTTGCAGCCGGGGCAGACGTAGCTCTTCCCTGCCCGGGTCGCCGCGACGGGTTGCACCGTCCAGAGACCGTCACGGCGGGTTTCCGTGCGGCGCCAGCCTGCGCGGAGCCGGTCAAGCCCGTCGCCGTCGCCCTCGTCCGAACCGGGCCGGTGGCCTCTGGGTCGGTTGCTGCGTGGCATTCGGCCAGTCTACGACGGCAGCGCCGAGGGAGGCGACGGGCGACCGCTTCTAGTACCAGCCACTGTCGACGGAGTGGGCCCAGGCGCCGCAGGGCGTGCCGTAGCGGCCGGAAATGTAGCCGAGGCCCCATTCGATCTGGGTGCCGGCGTTCGTCTCCCAGTCGGCGCCTGCGGTGGCCATCTTGGACCCGGGCAGCGCCTGCGGGATTCCGTAGGCTCCGCTCGACGAGTTGGACGCGTTGACTCGCCAGCCGGACTCCTTGTTCCAGAGCGAGACGAGACAGTTGAACTGGTCGTCGCCCCACCCTCTGGAGCTCACCTTGTCGCGGGCGATGGCCTGGGCCGAACCCGGATCGGGAATGGCCGCGGTCGGTGCCCGGCCGCTGGACGCGGCCTGGACGGCGACGGGAACCGGGGGCGGCTTCGGCTTCTCCGTCACCGTGAAGTTGTCCCGGGTGATCGTGTTCGCGAAGGCGCCCGCGACCTGGATCTCCTGGACCGCCTCGCCGCCGAAGCGGTCGCCGGCGACCTGGAAGTAGGGGGATGCCGTGGCGCCGGAGTACGGGTCGACGACGCTGACCAGCACGAATGCAGCGGCGGCGGTGAAGGCGAACGTGAACAGGGAGGCCTGACCGCGAGAGCGGGCCCGTCGCATCCGGGGTCTGGACGGCCTGCCGACCGGTACGGTCGCGATGATGTTCAGATGTCTAGCCACGATTTGTCGAGCCTATCCCAGATTCAAGGTAACGGCCAGATAACGGGGCCCAGATCAACGAACCGCCAACATCACGTCGACGACACTGTCCAGAACCGCGTCGACCTGCGCCTCACGGTAACCGCCTCGCTCGGGCCGGAAGACCGCCCCGCGAACGTCCTCGACGGTAACGGGGAATCCCGCCTCGAAGTATTTGATGAGCTTGTTCGCGAACCGGTCGACATCGGCTCGACGGTAACCGACACTGAGGAAACTGGTGCGGGAGAATCGGTGGCCGGAAGGACGACTGAGTCGGTTGACGAGCACCTGCGCCCTGGCCTTCGCGTCCTCCAGCCACGCCTGCTTGCCGACCATGCGGGAGGCCAGCTCACGGTCACGGGAGGCGAACGCGTCCTCCAGCCGTTCAAGAGCCGCATCGACGTGTGCGGGCGAGTACCCGCCCTTCTTCATTTCGAAAGCCGTGTTGCGGATCTTCTCGGCCGAGAGGTTCGCGCTCACATCCGAACCGTCGTAGGCTCGCCGGGCTGTCTCGAGGAACGCGTCAACCTGAGCGGCGCTGTAGCCGAGCGTCCTCTTGGGCGTGCGGGGGAAGGTGGTGGTCACTGGATCATTCTGCCCCACCCGGCTGGTCGTGTCGAAAGCGGGCACGTCAGGCGAAGATGAGGTACAGAGCATACGCGACTGCCGCGGACGGCAGAATCGAGTCCAGCCGGTCGAGGAATCCCCCGTGGCCGGGCAGCCACGAGCTCATGTCCTTGATCCCCAGGTCGCGTTTGATCAGCGACTCGGCCAGGTCACCGAAGGTCGCGCTGAGCAGGGTGACGACGCCGAAGATGAGGCCGAACCACCACGGCTGTCCGAGCATGAAGACGGCGAGGAGCACACCGGCGATCAGGCACACGACGCCGGCACCGGCGAAACCCTCCCAGGTCTTCTTCGGGCTGATCGTCGGCACCATCTTGTGTTTGCCGAAACTCAGTCCGGTCGCATAGGCGGCCGTGTCCGCGGAGATCACCAGAAGGAGGAAGGCCAGTGTCCACCACTGTCCTTCCGGCTGCGCGGCCAGGAGCACGGAGAAACTGCCGAGGAAAACCACGTAGGACTGGATGAAGAACCCCGAGCCGATGTCCCCCAGCACGTCGCGGGCGGGTGCGCGGTGGGAGGCGATGGCCAGCAGGGCAAGGCGCCAGAGCCCGATCAGTACGATTCCGCCCAGCGTCGCGAGCCACTGGCCGGCCGCACCGAAGTAGAAAGCCGCGGGAACGACCGATACCGCGGCGAGGACCACGGGGATGCGCGGAACGTTCCGGCCGGCGTGACGGAGCGCCTGGGCCAGCTCGAAGGCCGTGAGGCCGACGAACGCCGCGGCGCACACCATGAACAGCTCTTTGATGAAGATGAGGCTGAAGAGCATGAACAGGCCCAGCGCGAGCCCGATCAGGATCGCCAGGATCAGGTTGCGCCCGGTGCGGGCCTCGATCCGTTCATTGGTCGCGTCGAGCTGCGCCCTGGTGGCCTGAACCTGACGTTCGAAATCAGCGCGGGTCGACTGAACCTGACGCTCGATGTCGGACCTGGCCGCATGCACCTGGGCCCGGAATTCGGCGCGGCTGACGCCACGCGCGCGCTTGGGCGGCGGTTCGTCCGTGGGTTCGTGCGACATGACGCTGACTCCGCCCTAGATTTCGAGGAGTTCGGCTTCTTTGCGTTTGAGCGCATCGTCGATCGCGTCGACGTGGGTCTTGGTGATCTGCTCGAGTTCCTTTTCGCCCCTGGCCACGTCGTCGTCTCCGACCTCACTCTTCAGCGCGTCCAGCTCGTCCTTCGCCTTGCGGCGCAGGTTGCGCACCGACACCTTGGCATCTTCCGCCTTTGTGCGAACGATCTTGACGTATTCCTTGCGGCGGTCCGCCGTGAGCTCCGGCAGGGTGGCCCGGATGACGTTGCCGTCGTTGCCGAGGTTGGCTGCCAGGTTCGGGGTGTCGCGGATGGCCTGCTCGATGTCGCGCAGGGCGCCCTTGTCGTACGGGCCGATCAGAAGCGTGCGGGCTTCCTGGTTCTGCAGGGACGCGAGCTGCTCGAGCGGCGTCGCGGTGCCGTAATAGTTGACCAGGATCTTGGCAAACATCTGCGGGTTCGCGCGTCCGGTTCGCACGGTCGCGAAATCGTCTTTGGCGGCTTCGAGCGCCTTGTGCATGCGTGCGGTCGCATCGGATAGTACATCCGTGATCACGGTGACTCCTTCTTCGGTGGCTTCAATAATCCTAGTTGGAGACGAGGGTTCCCAGATCGGCGCCGAGAATGGCGGCCGTCACGTTGCCGTGCGGAGCCATGCCGAACACCTGCATCGGCATCCCATTGTCCATGCACAGGCTGAACGCGGTCGAGTCGACCACCTTGAGGCCTCGCTGGAGCGCATCCTGGTAGGTGATGTGGTCAATCTTGCGGGCGTCGGGATCCGTGCGCGGGTCAGCGGAGTAGACCCCGTCGACACCGTTCTTGGCCACGAGCACGATGTCCGCGTCGATTTCCAGGGCGCGCTGGGCCGCGACCGTGTCGGTCGAGAAGTAGGGCAGTCCGGCACCGGCGCCGAAAATGACAACGCGGCCCTTTTCCAGGTGCCGCTCGGCGCGACGCGGAATGTACGGTTCGGCGACCTGGGTCATCGCGATGGCGGACTGAACGCGGGTTTCCGCGCCGGCCTGCTCGAGGAAGTCCTGCAGGGCCAAGGCGTTCATCACGGTTCCGAGCATGCCCATGTAGTCGGCGCGCCCCCGGTCCATGCCGCGCTGGGACAGCTCGGCCCCGCGGAAGAAGTTTCCGCCGCCGACGACGATCGCGATTTCCACCGTCTTGGCGGCTTCGGCGATCTCGCGGGCGAGGGCGCTGATCACGTCGGGGTTGACGCCGAGGCTGCCCGCCCCGAACGCTTCACCCGACAGCTTGAGGAGGACCCTGCGCTTCTTGCTCGGCTTCGATTCCGTGTCTGACATGCCCGTGAGCGTCCTTCCGTTGTGCCGTTTCCAAAACTCTGTTCTTAAAACTACTGTGTGCGCGGCTGGCCGCCCACACAGAGAAAGAGACCGGATTGCAGATGCAACCCGGTCTCCCTCATTGTGAATCCTGTTACGCGCCGACCTTGAATCGGGCGAAGCCCGACACGGTCAGTCCGGCATCGGCCAGGACCTTGCTGACGGACAACTTGTTGTCCTTGGCGTAGTCCTGTTCGAGCAGGGCGACCTGCTTGAAGTACGCGTGGATGCGACCCTCGACGATCTTGGGCAGTGCCGCTTCCGGCTTGCCTTCGTTCTTCGAGATCTCGGTGACGATCCGACGCTCGGCCTCGACGGCGTCCGCGGGGACGTCTTCCTTGGTCAGGTACTCGGGGTTCGCGAACGAGATGTGCTGGGCCACGCTGCGCGCGGTGTCAGCGTCGTCACCTGAGTAGCCGACGACAACGCCGACCTGCGGGGGCAGGTCCTTGCTGGTCTTGTGCAGGTAGATCGCGAACTTCTCACCCTTGACGGATGCGACGCGGCGCAGTTCGAACTTCTCACCGATGATCGCGGCTTCGCCGTCGATCAGTTCCGCGACGGTCTGGCTGCCGGCCGGAGCGGCCAGGCCTTCCTCGACCGAGCCGGCACCGGCCGCGGCGACCGCGTCCAGCACCTTCTCCGCCAGCGCGACGAACTTGTCGCCCTTGGCGACGAAGTCGGTCTCGCAGGCGAGCTCGATCAGGGTGGCGGTGTCGCCGGTTTCCTTGGCGGCGACGAGGCCCTCGGAGGTGGAACGGTCGGCGCGCTTGGCGTTGCCCTTCGCACCCTTCATACGGAGGATCTCGACGGCCTTGTCCATGTCGCCTTCGGCTTCGACGAGGGCGTTCTTGGTGTCGACCATGCCGGTACCGAGACGCTCGCGCAGTGCCTTGACGTCTGCGAGGCTGATGCTTGCCATACTCGAATCCTTACTTGGCTTCTTCGGTGGGAGCGTCGGCGGCAGCAACGACTGCGGCTTCCTCTTCCACAACGGGGACCTCGGCGACGACAGCAACGTCGGCGACCTGCTCGGCGGCGACGGCAACGTCGGCAACCTCAGCGGTCTCGGCGGAGGACTGTGCGGGGGTCTCTTCTGCCGCGGCGGTCTCGCCGCTCTTCAGCAGTTCGGCTTCCCAGGCGGCGAGGGGCTCGACTTCGGCCTCCGGCTTGGCGTGGCGCTGGATGAGGCCCTCGGCCGCTGCGTCCGCGATGATGCGGGTCAGCAGGCCAACGGAACGGATGGCGTCGTCGTTGCCCGGGATCGGGTACTGGACGTCGTCCGGGTCGCAGTTGGTGTCGAGGATCGCGATGACCGGGATGCCGAGCTTGCGCGCCTCATCGATGGCGAGGTGCTCCTTGTTGGTGTCAACGACCCACAGCGCCGACGGCGTCTTCGTGAGGTTGCGGATACCGCCGAGGCTCTTGTGCAGCTTGACGAGCTCGCGCTTCTTGATGAGCATTTCCTTCTTCGTGAAACCGCTCTTGGCGGTGTCCTCGAAGTCGAGCTCTTCGAGCTCTTTCATGCGGGCCAGACGCTTGGAAACGGTCTGGAAGTTGGTGAGGAGGCCACCGAGCCAGCGCTGGTTGACGTAGGGCTGGCCGACGCGGGTCGCCTGCTCCTGAATCGATTCCTGCGCCTGCTTCTTGGTGCCGACGAAGAGAACGGTGCCGCCGTGGGCGACGGTCTCCTTGACGAAGTCATAGGCCTTGTCAACGAACCCGAGCGACTGCTGCAGGTCGATGATGTAGATGCCGGACCGCTCGGTGAAGATGAAGCGCTTCATCTTCGGGTTCCAACGGCGGGTCTGGTGCCCGAAGTGCACGCCGCTGTCGAGCAGCTGGCGAATGGTTACGACGGCCATGAGCCGTACTCCTTGTCCGGCGCGCCTGCAGGGCAGAGCAACGCCAATCGGTTTGTGTCGTGATCGGATGATCACTACTCCTGGTGCCCGGCGCGCATCCGCCTGCTTCCGAGGAAGCGAGGACCGAGTGGATGCGGAGGCCGACTGGGCACGCGTAGTCAGCGCACGAAGCGCTGCTTGGATGAGTTTAGCACCAGGCGGAGGGGCGCCGGTGCACCCCTGTCCCGGCAGGGTCCCCCCACAGCGCGGACCGTGGCGGAGGTGTGCACGGATGCCCCGGACCGAGCCGACCGGGGCGGCGACTCCCGCACGGTGGAGGCATGCTGCTCCCCCGAATGCTCGCCGCCGCCGCGCTTGCGGCCGCCTCCTTCGTCCCCGTCGGCGTGACGCTGCCGGCGCCGTGGACCTGGCCGCTGGCCCCGCCGCACCCGGTCGTGGCCGAGTTCGTGGCGCCCGCCACCGACTACGCCGCGGGCCACCGGGGCCTGGACCTGGCGGCATCCGCGGAGGCGCCGGTCTTCGCCGTGTCCGACGGCGTCGTGTCGTTCGCCGGCGTCGTCGTCGACCGCCCCGTGCTCTCGCTCCGCCACACCGGTGACCTGACCTCGAGTGTGGAGCCCGTGATCGCGATCGTCGCGGTCGGCGACGAGGTCGGCCGCGGCCAGCTGGTCGGTCACGTCGCCGCGGGCGGTCACTGTTCGGATCGATGCCTGCACCTGGGGTCCCGGTTGCACGGCCGCTACGTCTCTCCGCGGGTCTACCTGGGCGGCATCCCTCGGGCGGTGCTGCTTCCGCTCGCCGGGGACGAGCGCTCAGGCCCTGGGGTGGGCGTTGAGGTAGCTCTGTTTGAGCCGTTCGGCCGACACGTGGGTGTAGATCTGGGTGGTGCCGAGGCTGGCGTGGCCGAGCAGTTCCTGGACCGCCCGCAGGTCGGCCCCGCCGTCGAGCAGATGGGTGGCCGCCGTGTGGCGCAGGGCGTGCGGGCCGGCCGGCCCGTTCCCGGGAACATCCGCGAGCAGGGTGGCGACAAGACGGTACACGGCCCGCACGCCCAACCGCCTCCGCCCGGTGCCGAGGAAGAGCGCCGCGACGGGCGACGGGGGCAGTCCGTCCGGGAGCTTCGCCGCTGCGAGGGCGGGGCGTCCTCGGTCGAGGTAGGCGAGGATGGCGGACTGGGCGGGCACGCCGAACGGCACCACCCGCTCCTTCTGTCCCTTTCCGGTCACCCGCACGGTGAGCCGGTGCAGGTCGACGTCTGCGGTGTCGAGGCCGACGAGCTCGGAGACCCGGAGCCCCGACGCATAGAGCAGCTCGACAATCGCGAGGTCGCGCAGGGCGTGCGGCTCGCCCGTGGCTGCGCGCTGCTCGAGATGGCCGAGCAGATCCTGCATCTGGACCCGATTGATCACCCGGGGCAGGGTGCGGCCGGGCTTGGGTGAGCGCAGCCGGATCGCCGGGTCGGCCGGGCTCGCGCCGGTGCGGGCCAGCCACGCCGTGAAGCCCCGGGCCGACGCGGAGCGCCGCGCGATGGTGGCCCGGGCGAGGCCGGCCTGGCTGCCCACCCAGAGCCAGTCCCGCAGGAGATCCAGGGTCAGTGCTGCGGAGTCGACGACGCCGCGCCCCTCGGCGAAGGAGAGGAGCCCGGACAGGTCGCTCCGATAGGCGCGGATGGTGTGCGGTGAGAACCCTCGCTCGGCGGCGAGGTAGACGGTGAAATCGGCGAGGGTCGCCGTCAGGCGCACGGCGTCACGCCACGCTTCCTGGCGCGGAGCCGGCCTGGCGGGAGAACGCCTCGGTGCGTTCCTCGGGGGTGAGCGCCTCCATCCGGGCCAGGAAGTCCGCGTCGAACCGGGTCGCGACGTCGAATTCGCCCAGCGGCACGGTCGAGTGCACGATCTGGTCGTCGTGCACGTGCACCAGGTTGATCGACTGGCCGCCGATCCGGCCGACCAGTTCGCCCTGCGGCGCGCTCGCGTCGAGGGTGTAGCAGGTGGCGGCGGCCACCGACACCGGGATTCCGGCGAACAGACCGGTGGTGGCGTAGTGCAGGTGACCGCCGAGAACGGCCCGCACATCCGTGCCGCGGATGACCGCGGCCAGCCGCTCCTGCCCGCGGAGTTCCAGGATGCTCATCAGCGGGACCAGGGTGGGGATCGGCGGGTGGTGCAGCGCCAGCAGGCTGCCGTGGGGCGCCGGTGTGCGGAGCACCTCGGCGAGCCAGTCGAGCTGCTGCCCGGTCAGGTCACCGTGGTGGTAGCCGGGCACGCTGCTGTCCAGCGCGATCAGGCGCAGACCATTCAGGTCGAACACCGCGTCGACCGGGGCATCCGCCTGGGTATCGGACTCGGCTTCGCCGAGGAGGTCGGCACGGAAGGCGGCACGTTTGTCGTGGTTGCCCATCACCCAGACGACCCGGGCGCCGAGCCGGTCGGCCGACGCCTGCACGAGCGCGCGCACCCGGCGGTAGGCATCCGGCTCGCCGGTGTCGGCGATGTCCCCGGTGAAGACGAGGGCGTCGGGGCGCAGCCCGGAGCGTTCGAGCTGGGTCAGTGCCTGGCGCACCGGGGTGTCGGTGTCGACGGTGCCGTAGAGCTCGCGGGAGCCGCCGAGGAAATGCGTGTCGCTGATGTGCACGATCAGGTGGCTGGCCGGCGCGTGCTGGCCGAACTGGACCCGGTGATTCTGAACCCCTGCCATGACCTGCCTTTCCTTGATGCCCTTCACCCTACGGCTCGCCGCCGACGCTCGGTCGGCGCGGCGCGGCCCCCGGTCAGGCGAAAGTGAAGAGCCGCCGCACCACGGATCCATCGGCGAGCGCGTCGAGGCCCTCGTTGAGCTCGGCGATCGGTTTCGTGTCGGTGTGCAGGAGTTCGACCGGGAGGGTGCCGTCGCGCCACATCTGGAGGTAGCGCGGGATGTCCCTGGCCGGCACGGAGTCGCCGAGGTAGGAGCCGAGCATGCGAATCCCCCGTCCGGCGAACTGCAGCGCCTGCACGCTCACGGTCTGGTCGGGGTGCGGCAGCCCGACGGAGACCAGGGCTCCGCCACGGGTGAGCAGCTCGAGGCACACCTCCATGACCCGGGCGCTGCCGACGGCCTCGATGGCGACGTCGACGCCGTCGCCGGCGTGGTCGGCGACGAGCGCGGCGGCCTGGTCCGGCGAACCGGCGAAGTGCGCGCCGGCCCGGAGGGCCAGCTCCTGTTTGGCCGGCAGCGGGTCGATGGCGATCACGCAGGTTCCGGGGATGCGCGCGGCGGCCATGACCGCCATCAGGCCGACGGCGCCGAGGCCGAAGACGACGACGGACTGGCCGGCGGTGACCCGAGCGGTGTTCTCCACGGCTCCGATCCCGGTCAGGGCGGCGCACCCGAACAGGGCCGCGATCTCGAACGACACGTCGTCGTCCACGACGACGACGGATTCGCGGGCGACCACCGCGAACCCGGAGAAGGCGGAGACTCCGAGGTGGTGGTTGAGCCGCTCCCCCGCCGGCGTGGTCAGGACGGCCGCGCCATGCAGGAGGTCCCCGGTGCCGTTGGCCTCGGCCCCACGGTGGCAGAGGGCGGGGCGACCCGCGTCGCAGGCACGGCAGTCTCCGCAGCTCGGCACGAAGACGAGCACGACCCGGTCGCCGGGGCGAACGTCCGTCACGCCGGAGCCGACCGCCGAGATGGTGCCGGCGGCCTCGTGGCCGAGAGCCATCGGCAGCGGACGCGGACGTGCCCCGTTGACCACGGACAGATCCGAGTGGCACAGGCTGGCCCGCTCGATCTTCACGAGCACCTCGCCTGCGCGCGGTGCCGGCATCGCCACGGACTCCAGCCGCAGCGGTCGGCTGTCGGCGTATGGACGCGGCAGCCCGGCGTCGTAGAGCACGGAACTGAGCATCGTTGCCTGCGTCATGCTGTCCAACCTAACCCGCCGGTCAGGTGGAGGCGCGCACCCAGCCGGTTTCCCGCTCCCTGGCCGCCCCGTCGAGGTCGAGGGCGCCGAGGGAGCCCTGCACGGCGGCGACCGAGAGCCCGGCCCGGCGCGCAATGTCATGCACCGTGCGCGGGGACCGGGCGCTCAGGGCGTCGAACACCCGAATCTGGTCGCTGGTGCGCTGACCACCGACGACGTCGCCGGGCAGATCGAGCGGCACCTGGACCACCCGATCACCGACGAGTTCGGCCATCTCCGCCGCCGTGGTCACGCACACGGCGTCGTATTCGCGGATCAGCCGGTGGCAGCCGGCCGATGTCGGACTGGTCACCGGGCCGGGCACCGCGCCGAGGGGACGGCCGAGGGCTGCGGCGTGACCGGCCGTGTTGAGCGAACCGGACCGCCAGCCGGCCTCGAGCACGACCGTGGCCGTGCTCGAGGCCGCGATCAACCGATTGCGTTGCAGAAATCGCCATTTGGTCGGCGCCGCCCCGCAGGGCAGCTCGGAGAGCACAGCGCCGGCGGCGACGATCCGGCCGAGCAGCGCGTCGTGGCCGCTCGGGTAGAACCGGTCGACTCCCCCGGCCAGGAAGGCCGCGGTCAGCCCCGAACTGGCCAGGGCCGCGCGGTGCGCCATCCCGTCGATGCCGTAGGCGGCTCCGGAGACGATCGTGAAGCCGCGGTCGACCAGCCCGGCCGAGGCTTCCATGGCGACGTGTTCGCCGTACCCGGTCGCGGCCCGAGCGCCGACCAGGGCGATCGAGTTCGGGAGCGAGGTGAGGGCCGGTGCGATGCCTCGCCACCAGAGTGCGATCGGGGCGTGGTGGCCGAGGTCGTCCACCCCGCACGGCCACACATCGTCCCCGGGAATGGCGAGCCGGGCCGAGACTCGAGCGGCCTGCCGGAGCGCCCGGATGACGTCCGCCGAGGACAGTCGTGGTCGCCACCGTTGCAGGGCCGGTTCCAGGTCGGAGCCCAGATCCTCCGCACCGCCGGCATCCGCGAGCAGCGCCGCGAGTCGGTCCGGGGTGCCGGGATCGAGCACGGCGGCCAGTGCCGGCCCGGCGCCGAGTCGGTCGACCAGCGCCCCGGCAGTGCCGTCTCCGGGCTCCGCGATGCAGGACCAGGCGGCCCTGGCGAACACCTCACCCGCGACACCGGGCTCAATCTCACCGGGTTCGGACCTGCCGTGCGTGGCAGCCGCGGGGCGCACCCCGGCGGCGAGCTCGGCAACAGCGGCCTCCTCCAATCCGAACAGCATCACGATGACATTCCCTTCCGCAGGTAGAGCGCCTGGCCGAGGTGTTCGGGCCCTGGCCGCGCGACACCGCCGAGATCGGCGACGGTCCACGCCACCCGGAGCACTCGGTCGTAGCCGCGCATGGTGATCCCGCCGCGCTCGAGGGCCCGGTCGAGCACCGCGGTGGTCGCACCGGGGAGCCGGGCCGGCCCGCCACGCAGCCACGGTCCCGGCACCTCCGAGTTGAGCGACCAGGGCGTGTCGGCAAGCCGTTCGGCGGCTGCGGCCCGGGCCGTGACCACGCGTTGCCGCGCGGCCTGGCTGGTCAGGCGCGGTCCGTCCGCGGCCAGGCGCAGCTGCGCCGCGGTGATCCGCTGCACCCTCAGCTGGATGTCGATCCGGTCGAGCAGTGGACCGGAGAGCCGGGCCAGGTATCGCCGGCGGGCGCTGGGCGGGCAGCTGCACTCGAGGTCGGCGGCGCCGTACTGGCCGCAGGGGCAGGGGTTCGCGGCCAACACGAGCTGGAATCTGGCCGGGAACCTGGCCACCGCATTCGCGCGATGAATGCTGATCTCGCCCGATTCGAGCGGTTGGCGGAGTGCGTCGAGCACGGCGGAGGCGAACTCCGGCGCCTCGTCCAGGAACAGAACGCCGTGGGAGGCCCGCGCCGCCGCGCCTGGGCGGATTCGGCCGCTGCCCCCGCCGACCATTGCCGCGGCGGTGGCGGTGTGGTGGGGCGCCTCGAGCGGCGGCCGGGTGACGAGGGCACGGCCGACGCCACGCCCGCTGAGCGAGCGCATCGAACTGACCTCGAGGGAGGCCTCCGGATCGAGATCGGGCAGGAGTCCGGGGAGCCGGGCCGCCAGCATTGTCTTGCCCGCCCCTGGCGGGCCGACCATGAAGAGATGATGGCCGCCGGCCGCCGCGATCTGCAGGGCCAGGATGGCATCATCGTTGCCGATCACATCGGCCAGTTCCGGTTCGGCGGTGTCGGCGCCGTCCTCGCCCGGCGCCTCGATCACCTCGACGTCGACCGGTTCGAGCCGGGAACCGTGCCAGATGGCGGCGTCCCGGAGGGACGCGACTCCGACGACCCGCATGCCGGGCACCAGGGAGGCCTCCGCGGCGTTGCCTGCCGGGACCATCACCGTGGTGTGGCCCAGTCTGGAGGCGGCGAGCACGGCGGGAAGCATGCCTGACGTCGGGCGCAGCCGACCGTCCAGGGCGAGCTCGCCGATGTGCACCACCGATCCGACCGACGCGGCGGACACCACCTCATCGGCGGCGAGACAGGCCAGCGCGATCGCCAGGTCGAAGCCGGACCCGTGTTTGGGAAGGGCCGCCGGGGACAGGTTGATGGTGAGCTTGTTGCGGGTGAGCGGGCAACCCGAGTTCTGCGCTGCGGTGCGCACCCGCCAGGTGGCCTCCGAGAGTGCGGCGTCGGGCAGACCGATGAGCACGATGCCCGGCAGCTGGCCGGAGATGTCGGCCTCCACTTCCACCAACGCCCCGGTCAGGCCGAGGAGCGCCACCGCGTGCGTTCGCGCAAGCGCCATCAGAACACCCTGGCCATCAGAACACCCCGGCACGGTGTTCGATCTCCGGGTCGGCCCCCGGCCGAGCAATGACCGACACCGCGTCGATCCGGATGCGCGCCGGCCGGGTCATCGCCTGATCGCACCAGGCCGCGGCCAGCCGGCGCAGTCGGGCGAGCTTCTGCACCGTGATCGCCTCGAAGGGATGCCCGAAGCGCGTTCCCGACCGTGTCTTCACCTCGACGAACGCGACCTCGCCGTCCCGCTCGACGATGAGGTCGATCTCACCCTGGTCGCACCGCCAGTTGCGCGCGACGACCCGGTAGCCGGCGGCGACGAGGAACACTGCGGCGCGTTCCTCGCCCAGCCTGCCCAGCTCATCCTTCTCTGCCACGGGTGCCTCCGGGACCAGAGTGTCCCGGCCGGGGCCGCTGCCCCGGTGCCGTCCGGGATAGGTGCGGAGAGTGTCCGTGCCCGTCCTGTGGAGGAACGGCGGCGGTTCCGCGGGGTCAGGCCGCTCAGAGACCCAGTTTTGCCAGTTCGGCGTCCATCCGGTTCGCGATTTCCGCGTAGCCCACGTCGTTGGGGTGGAGGTTGTCTGCGGCCATCCATTCGGGATGCCCGTCCAGCCAGTGCGAGGCGCCCGGGATGTAGTCGGCGTCGATCGCGGCGGCCGCGTCCCTGACCCAGCCGATGATGCGCTCCACGGATTCGGGCCGGTCGTCGGTGTACCAGAACGGTTCGACGATGATGAACCGGGCGTCGGGCAGGGCCCTCTTCATCTCGGTGAAGTCGCGTTCAATCGCGGCGCGCACGTCGTCGGCGCGGTCGCGCATGACGAAGTTGTCGTTCAACCCCATGGTGCTGAACACGATGTCGGGTTTCGCCCCGATCACCCGGTCGACCAGGTCTGGTCCGGGCAGGTTGGCCCGGTTGTTCACGAAGCCGAGTCCGTTCGTGCTCGGGTTGACCTCGGTCCAGTCGTGCTCGGCGGACACGATGGTCGACCAGCGCGCGGCCCGGTTCGACGCGCCGGTGCCGCGCGTGTATGAGTCGCCGTAGAACGCGACGACGGTCGACCCAGCGACGGTCGAGCCCGCAACGGTCGAGCCAGCGACGGTCGAGCCCGCGACGCTCGCCCCCGCGACAATGGCGATGGTCCCGACGCACAACGCGCCGATCACGGTCAGGAGGACGATTCGGCGGCGCAGGGTCATGACTCTCATTCGGCAGCGGTGGCCCTTCCGGATTGGTCGCGCCTTCAGTCGACGCTACTCCCGGGACGCACGTTCAGCGCACGAGCGAGGGAATCCCGGCGCCGGCAGCGGCGAAGGCCGCATCCGTGGCACCGAGAACGCGGAGAATATTCCCGCCGATGAGGGCGGCGAGGTCCTCCGCGGACCAGCCACGCCGGGCGAGCTCGGCCAGCAGTGCCGGGTAGCCGTCGACGCCCTCGAGGCCCGCCGGGAACTCGTCCGTACCGTCGAAGTCGCCGCCGAGTCCGATGTGCCGGATGCCCGCGACCCGGCGGGCGTGCTCGATGTGGTCGGCGACGTGCACGATCGACACCTGAGGCGCCGGGGTGTCCTGGGCACCGTTGAACCAGGCCGAATAGTCCATGGTGAGGAACTGCGGAACGAAGGTGATCATGACCACGCCTCCGTTGGCCGCGAGCCGCACGAGCACGTCGTCCGGCACGTTCCGGGGATGATCGGCCAGGGCCGTGACGCAGCTGTGACTGAAGATCACCGGGGAGTCGGTCACGTCGAGGGCTGCGTGCGCCGTGGCGGGCGACACGTGAGAGAGGTCGACGAGCATGCCGAGCCGGTTCAGTTCCCGGATGTACTCCTCCCCGCGCCGGGTCAGGCCGCCGTGCACGCGCTCGTCGGTGCCCGAATCGGCCCAGCTCGTATTGTGCACGTGGGTGAGAGTGAGGTAACGCACGCCGAGTCGGGCGAACATCCGCAGCACCGCCGGCGAGTCGTTGAGGCAGCGCGCGCCCTCGGCACCGAGCAGTGATGCGACCCGGTCGTCCGCCCTGGCCGCCTCGACGTCGGCCGCGCTGCGCGCGATGACGAACTCCCGGGGGTAGCGGGCCGCGAGCCGGTAGACCCAGTCGATCTGTTCGAGGGTCCCCTGCACGGCGTCGGCGTCGCGGTGGTCGTCGCTCACGTAGACCGACCAGAATTGCGCGCCGACCCGGCCGGCGCGGAGTCGGGCGATGTCCGTGTCGGTGGCCAGACCGCGTTCGAGGCCCTCGACCGAGTACTCCCGCTCCTCGCGGCAGACCCAGGCCCAGTCGTTGTGGCCGTCGATGACCGGCGCGAGTTCGAGTGCCCGGGCGACGACGGCTGCGAGAGGATCGGCGGGAGTCATGCGTCCACGCTAGCGGCAGGCCGTCCGATGACTCGTAGTCTGGAACCATGGGATTTCGCAATGAGCTGGTCGACCTGCAGATGAAGACGATGAACGTGCTGCACCGGGCCGTGTTCCGGGTCTCCGGCGGGCGCGTCCTCGCCTCCTTCGGGTCGATGCCCGCGGTGGAGCTGCACACGATCGGCCGCTCGAGCGGTAAACGGCGCGCCACGATGCTCACCGCTCCCGTGCACGACCGGCACCGCTACGTGCTGATCGCGTCGAAGGGCGGCGACGACCGCAACCCGCAGTGGTACCTGAACCTGGTCGCGAACCCGGAGGTCGAGCTCACCGTGTACGGCACCACCATGCCGATGCGCGCCCGCACGGCGACCACGGAGGAGAAGAGCGTGCTGTGGCCGCAGATCGTCGCCTCGTACAAGGGCTACGACGGCTACCAGCAGAAGACCAACCGGGACATCCCGGTGGTCATCTGCGAGCCGCGTTGACCGCTCGCCGCTAGGCCTGCAGCACCGCGTCGGGCAACACGGTCGCGGTGCGCGGGAACGCCGGCGGATGCGCGCCGGCCATCTCCTCGAGCACCCGGATGACCTGGCAGCTGTAGCCGTATTCGTTGTCATACCAGACGTAGAGCACGGCCTTATGGTCGGTCGTGATGGTGGCCAGCCCGTCGACGATCCCGGCCCGGCGTGAACCGAGGAAGTCGCTGGAGACCACCTCCGGCGAGTCGATGTAGTCGATCTGCTTGTGCAGGTCGGAGTTCAGGCTCATCGAACGCAGGTATGCGTTGAGTTCGTCCTTGTCGGTTTCCCGCTCGAGGGTGAGGTTGAGGATCGCCATCGACACGTCGGGGGTGGGCACCCGAATGGCGTTGCCGGTCAGCTTGCCGGCCAGCTCGGGGAGGGCCTTGGCCACCGCTTTCGCCGCGCCGGTCTCGGTCAGCACCATGTTGAGCGCCGCGGAACGGCCCCTGCGGTCACCGGAGTGGAAGTTGTCGATCAGGTTCTGGTCGTTCGTGAACGAGTGCACGGTCTCGACGTGCCCGTCGACGATGCCGTAGCGGTCGTTGACGGCCTTGAGCACGGGGCTGATCGCGTTGGTGGTGCAGGATGCCGCGGTGACGATCAGGTCGTCCGCCGTGATCGAGGTGTGGTTGATGCCGTGCACGATGTTCTTCAGGCTGCCCTTGCCGGGTGCGGTGAGCAGGACCCTGGCCACGCCTGGGCAGGCGAGGTGCTGGGAGAGGCCCTCCTCGTCGCGCCAGCGGCCCGTGTTGTCGACGACGACGGCATCCTGGATGCCGTACCGGGTGTAGTCGACTGTCGCCGGATCGGAGGAGTAGATGACCTGGATCAGCGTGCCGTTGGCGAGGATGGTGTCGTTGGCCTCATCGACGGTGATGGTGCCCTCGAACGGCCCGTGCACCGAGTCGCGGCGCAGCAGGCTGGCACGCTTGACGATGTCGTTGGCCGACCCGCGGCGCACGACGATGGCGCGCAGTCGCAGCCCCTGGCCGCCGCCGGCGTGTTCGATCAGGATCCGCGCCAGGAGGCGCCCGATCCGGCCGAACCCGTACAGCACGACGTCCGTACTCGTGCGCGGGTCGATGCCCTGCAGGCCGACGACGTCGGCCAGTTCTTCGCGCAGAAACTCGTCAAGGCTCCGACCGGTTTCGTCGCGCCGGCGGGCCAGGTTCAGCCGGGCCAGGTCGATCGAGGCCGCCCCGAGCGCCAGCCGGCCGAGCGCCTGCAGCATCGGCAGGGTGTCTTCCAGAGACAGCTCGACCTCGTCGATCTGCCGGGCGAAGCGGTGCGCCTTGAGCAGGCCGACCACCGACTGGTTGATCAGGCTGCGTCCGTGCACGCTGGTGACGACGTTATTGTCCCGGTACAGCCGGCCGATCAGCGGGATCATCGCCTCCGCCAGCTCCTCCCGGTTGATCCATGTGGCTCGGCAGCGATCAGCATCCTGAAGCAAGGACATCCCTTCTCTCCCGGCCGCATCGTTGCGCCGGGTTCTGCAGGCTGGCAGCCTGGGTCTAGCTATTCGTCGAGCGCGAGTTCCTTGGGCAACTCGAACTCTTTGGAGGCGAGTTCCTCCACGTTGACGTCCTTGAAGGTCAGCACGCGCACCGACTTGACGAAGCGGTCGGAGCGATAGACGTCCCAGACCCAGACGTCCTTCATGGTCAGTTCGAAGTAGAAGTCGTGCTCCGTGTCACGGCGTACCAGTTCGACTTCGTTGGCGAGATAGAAGCGTCGCTCGGTCTCGACGACGTACTGGAACTGCCCGACAACGTCTCGGTACTCTCGGTACAGGGCCAACTCGACCTCGCGGTCGTAGTCCTCGAATTCTTCTTCTTCCATGGTGTTTCAATCCTACGCTGTGATACTCAGCCACGATTTGCGGTGTAGCAGGGTCGGCCCGAGCAGGGCGATCGCTTTCATGTGGGCCGCACTGCCGTAGCCCTTGTTTCCCGCCCACCCATACCCCGGATTCAGGGCGTCCGCTTCGATCATCAGGCGATCCCGGTGCACCTTGGCGATGACGGATGCCGCGGCCACGGAACCGCAGTCCTGGTCGGCGCGCACCCGGGTGACCACGTTGAGCGGCGTGTTCAGGGCCTTGTTCAGCCAGTCGTCGTTACCGTCGAGCAGCACGACGCTCCCGGCGATGTCGACCCCGGCGGCGTGCAGCTGGGCCAGGGCTCGTTTGCCCGCGAGCCCGAGGCAGGCGATGATGCCCAGTTCGTCGACCTCGGCGGCCGAAGCCAGGCCGACGGCGGAGTGCGACGCCCAGGCCGCCGCGACGGGCGCCATGGCCTCGCGCCTGGGCTCACTGAGCATCTTGGAGTCGCGCAGGCCGGCGGGGATGTTCGCAGCGGCGGGCCCGACGACGGCCACGCCGACGCCGACCGGACCGGCCAGCGCGCCGCGGCCGACCTCGTCACAGCCGATCACACAGCTCGCCCCGGCGGCGATCATGGCCAGCTCCACGTCGAGGGTGGGGTCGACGACCGCCATCTACCTGGTCTCCGTTGTGACCCCGCGGAAAACCTCCGGGTAGTCGTCGAGCCAGCTCCAGCGTGCCAGCGGCCAGCTGATCACCAGGGCGCGGCCGACGACGTTGTCGATCGGGACGAAGCCCTTGCCGGGTGTGTCGCCGTTGTACCGGGAGTCCTTGGAGTTGTACCGGTTGTCCCCCATCACCCAGAGCGATTTCGCGGGGACGACGACGTCGAAGGGATCTTTGGAGACCTTCGTCTCACCGACCGGAAGCCGCGCATACGGTTCCGAGATCGGAATGTCGTTGACGCTCATCTGGCCGAGGGTATTGCAACAGACGACGTGGTCGCCCGGCAGACCGATGACCCGTTTGATCAGGTGGTCGTTGCTGTCCGGGGCGGACAGGCCGACCACGGCGAGCACCCAGTCCACGCCGGCCACAATCGGGTTCTGTTCCAGGGGCGCCTGCGGCAGGAGCCAGCCGCCCGGATCGCGGAACACGACGACGTCACCGCGGCTGATCGGGATGAGCCCGGGCTCGAGCTCGTTCACGATGATGCGGTCGTTCACCAGGAGGGTCGTTTCCATCGACCCGGAGGGGATGTAAAACGATCGAATCAGGAAGGTCTTGATCAGGAACGAGATGAGCAGAGCCACCACGAAAATAACCAGAAGGTCGCGAATGAACAGTGCCACCCCACGCTTCTTGCGCTTCGTTTCTGATGCCACGCGATGTGATCGTGTGGGCAGAGAATTGTCTGTCATTAAACCGCCTGAGCTCCTCACCCAGTGTAAGGGTGAGGAGCTCAGGGAGAAGTCCAGCCGAGGCTGGGAGTCGACTGTTAGTCGCGCTTCTCTTTGATCTTGGCCTTCTTGCCACGCAGGTTGCGCAGGTAGTACAGCTTCGCGCGACGCACGTCACCGCGGGTGATGACCTCGATGTGGTCGATCACCGGGGAGTGCACCGGGAAGGTACGCTCGACGCCGACCTGGAAGCTGACCTTGCGAACGCAGAACGTCTCGCGCACGCCTTCGCCGGAGCGGCCGATGACGACACCCTGGAAGACCTGGACACGAGAGCGGGCGCCCTCAACGATGTTGACGTGGACCTTGACGGTGTCGCCGGCGCGGAACGCCGGGATGTCCTTACGGAGGGATGGTGCATCCACCTGGTCGAGAATATGCATATTGGTTCGCTCTCTGTATCCGCCACAGGACGACTACGATTTGTGCCGGACGACCCGCTTCACGCGAACCGCGTCGGCAACCGACTGAGTATGTTTCGTGCCAGATGTTGCAGCTCCCCTGTGGCAGAGGCTTGCTACGGCACAAACGCTGATTATGTCATGGAAGCGGCCTGCGCCGCAAAAGAACGCCGCTACTGCTCGGTGGGCTTCTCGTCCGCCGCCTTCTCACGGATGACGATAACCGAGGGATCGATCGTGCTGTCGAAGCGAGGCGGCCTGGCAGCACCCTGACCGCCCGCGGCCTGCGCCGACCCGAACCGGGCGGTTTCGTCGATCACGACGAGCATCTCCCGCATCCTGGCCCTGGCGGCGTTGTAGAACTCCCAGATGACGAACCAGAACGCGGCAAGACCTACGGCGACGACAAGCACGGGAAGACCGGATGACGCCGTGCTGAAACCGACGGCGACGATCATGGCATGCCAGAGGGTGAGAACTCCCACGTCGGCCCAGGACACCGCTCGACGGGTGCGCACCTCTTTGCGGGCGTAGATGAGCAAGGCCACCAAGAGCAGGCCGATGCCGAGGATCACCCCGCCGAAGAAGCTGCCGAGCACCATCCAGCCACTCGCGCCGAACATCGACGCGCCGACCATCAGCCATGCGGGCAGCACGACGACGGCGATGAATTGCCAGTAGTAGAAGACTCTGCGTACGAACACGAGATCAGACTACCCGCGCGATTTGGCGTCCGGCTCGGAGTTCGCTGGGGGCAGAAGGTCGGGGCGCACCCGGCGCGTGCGTTCGAGCTGCTGCTCCCGACGCCAGGCTGCGACCGCACCGTGGTTTCCGCTGAGCAGCACGGGCGGCACGTCGTGGCCTCGCCAGCTGGACGGCTTGGTGTAGCTCGGGTATTCGAGCAGCCCGTCCTCGTGCGATTCCTCGACCAGGCTTTCCGGGTTGCCGACGACGCCGGGGATCAGCCGCCCGATGGCCTCGATCATGGCCATCACGGCGACCTCTCCCCCGTTGAGCACGTAGTCGCCGAGCGACACCAGACGCACCCGCCCACTGGCCGCGTAATGGTCGAACACCCGCTGGTCGATGCCCTCGTAGCGCCCGCAGCCGAAGACCAGGTTCGGCTCCACGGCCAGGGCCCTGGCCATCTTCTGGGTGAACACCTCTCCGGCCGGGGACGGGAAGATCAGGACCGGCCCGGCATCCGCCCCCGCTTCGCCCTCTGCCCCGGCGCCGGAGACCTCGCCGAGGATCTCGTCGAGTGCCTCGCCCCAGGGCTCCGGTTTCATCACCATCCCGGCGCCGCCGCCGTAAGGAGTGTCGTCGACGGTGTTGTGCCGGTCATGCGTGTGATCGCGCAGGTTGTGCACGCGCAGGTCGATCAGTCCCGATTGGCGGGCCTTGCCGACGAGGGAAACGTCGAGGACGGAAAAGAACTCCGGAAAGATGGTGAGGATGTCGATGCGCACCAGTGAAGTCTAAGAGCGGATGAGCGCCGGCTCGTTCGCTTCGACGAGCTTGGCGGCCCGGTTCACCTTGGTGCGGTGCGAGAAATAGACCGGCAGCGCGGTGAACAGGATCGCTCCGAGCAGGTTGCCGACGAGCACGGGGACCTGGTTCCAGACCAGCCACTGGCCGATGCTGATGGGGGCGCCGAGCATCATGCCCGCCGGGATGGCGAACATGTTCACGATCGCGTGCTCGAAGCCCAGGCTGAAGAAGATCGTGACCGGCAGCCACATCGCGAGCACCTTCCCGGAGGTCGACTTGGAGACGTAGAACATCATCGTGCCGAGCGCGACCATCCAGTTGGCGAGCATGCCCTTGATGAAGGCAACGAGGATTCCGGCCGGGCCGGCCGCCTCGTACGGCAGCACCTTGTGGTCGGCGAGGTTGATGATCGCGTCGATCACCGGGTCGGTGGTCTGGGTGCCCATATAGGTGATCGAGATGACATAGAGGAGGGCGAAGAGAACCGCACCGAAGAGGTGCGCGCCGATGACGACACCGAAGTTGGTGAGGCCCTTCTTGAGCGTCGTGCGGCCCTCGAGGATCGCGAGCGGGATAAGGGCGAAGCTGCCGGTGACCAGCTCGAGGTTGAGCAGCAGAATAATGGCGAAGCCGACCGGGAAGAGCACGGCGCCCACGATGGGCAAGCCGGTTTGGGCGGCCGCGGTCAGGGAAACCGCCGTGGCGGCACCGAGGATGGCGCCGGACAGGGCGCCGCGCAGGAACATCTGCTTAATGGTCAGTCTGGTTTTTAGGACACCGGAATGAATAATGTCATCGATGAGTTGGTCCGGTTTGACGTACGACATGCGGCGGTTCTCCTTGGAGGGTGTACCGCGTCATGACGAGGAGGGAAGTCGGACGGGCGCGGGCGCCACTCCCCGGGTGAGAGTCTGGCGCGCCTATGCGCCTTCGCTATCCGGCTTTTCCGCCGGAGAAGTCTGGGTGTCCGTTGGGGACTCCGGTTCGGACTCTGGTTCGGTGTCCGGCTCGGTGTCCGGCTCGGTGTCCGGTTCGGTGTCCGGTTCTTCCGGCAACTCCTCAAGGAGTCCGGGCGGCGGCGTGATCGTAACGATGCCGGTCGTGATGTCAACGGAGGGCACGATGGCCTTGACGAAGGGGATCATCACTTCGCCGGCCGGGGTCTTCACGATCAGCAGGTCCTGCGCCGGCATGTGCTCGAGCCGGGCGATGGTGCCGATCGCCTCGCCATCCCGCACGACGGAGAGTCCGACCAACTGGTGGTCGTACCAGGCGTCTTCTTCGTCGGGCTGTTCCGCGTCGTCCTGGTCGATCCAGAGGATCGCCTTGGCGAGGGCCTCGGCCGCTTCGCGGTCGGGCACGTCCTTGAAGAACCCGACGGCGTGCTGGTTGTACCAGCGCAACTCAACGAGCTCGATGGTCTTGCCGTGCCAGGGTGACCCCGTGGGGACCTGAAGGGTGAACACGGCGCCCGGGACGAAACGACGTCCCGGGTCATCCGTGAACAGTTCGAGCTTGATGGCGCCCTTAAGGCCGTGCGCCTTCGTCAGACGCCCCACCCGGAGTTGACTACGGGGAGGCGTGCTGTCGTTCACACTCATTACCAACTACTCGCTTACGGTTCTTTAGAAATCGGTGTCGACGACGTCGACCCGCACGCGCCTGCCATCGGCCAGCGCGGCCACGAGGGTGCGCAGTGCCTTGGCGGTGCGCCCAGAGCGACCGATCACGCGGCCGAGGTCTTCGGGGTTCACGCGAACCTCGAGCACCTCGCCACGCGGGGAGTTCTGGGCGGCAACGTGCACGTCGTCCGGGTGATCAACGATTCCCTTGACGAGGTGCTCAAGCGCGGGAGCGAGCAAGGCTACGCCTTGTCCTCTTCGGTGGCCGTTGCGTCAGCTTCGGTCTCCTTGGGAGCCTCTTCCTTGGCGACGGGCTTGTCGGCCTTCGGCTTCAGAACCGGCTTCTTCTTCTCGTCGGCGACGAACGCGACCTTGGCTTCTTTGAACTTCACGGTGCTGACGGCGTTCTTGTCACCCTTGAAGATGCCCCAGTCGCCGGTCAGCTTGAGGAGAGCGGCAACCTGCTCGGTCGGCTGTGCGCCGACGCCGAGCCAGTACTGCGCACGCTCGGACTTGACCTCGATGACGGAGGGCTCCTGCGTGGGGTGGTAGATGCCGATCTCTTCGATGACACGGCCATCGCGCTTGGTGCGCGAGTCGGCGACAACGATGCGGTAGTACGGTGCACGGATCTTACCCATGCGCTTCAAACGAATTTTGACAGCCACAATTCTCCTGTGTTTTTGATTTTGGCGAACTGACGGCCGTGAGCGTGGGGGCACACTCGGCACAAGCTCAATAAGGTGGTTTTTTCCTGCGTCTGAGTAGAGGGTCGAACGCAAGAGAACTCGACTAACCATTCTGCCAGACGATGCCCCGATTCCGATAATCGGCATTCGGCGCACCCGCCCTCGTGGCCGAGCACCCCCAATCGGTGTCAGGATTGTGCCAGGACGCACCCAAATCGGGGTGACCCTTCGAAAGGCTCAACGTGGAAATCGAGTTCGCCCGCTCTGAGCGGTCGACCATCGGCATCGAGTGGGAACTCGCGCTGGTCGATCGCGACACCGGCGACCTCGTCTCCATCGCCGACGAAGTGCTCCACGACCTCCGCGGGGGCGACGGCTCGGCGCATCCGAAGATCACCGGCGAGCTGCTCCTCAACACGGTCGAGCTGGTGTCCGCGGTGCACCACACCGTGGCCGGGGCCGTGGCGGATGTCGTCGGCCAGGTCGGCGAAGTCCGCGCGATCACCGACCCGCGCGGCGTCGACCTCATCTGCAGCGGATCGCATCCGTTCGGCCAGTGGTTCGACCAGCAGGTCACGAACAAGCCCCGGTACCACCGTCTGATCGACCGCACCCAGTGGTGGGGCCGCAACATGATGATCTGGGGCATCCACGTGCACGTGGGCATCGAGGACCGCAACAAGGTGATCCCCATCCTCAACGGCCTGCTCACCTACCTGCCGCACCTGCAGGCGCTGTCCGCGTCGAGCCCGTTCTGGGCGGGCGTGAACACCGGCTACGCCTCGAACCGGGCGCAGATGTTCCAGCAGCTGCCCACGGCCGGCCTGCCCTGGATCCTGGAGGACTGGGCGGCGTGGGAGCGCTACGTCGAGGACCTGACCGTCACCGGCATCGTCGATGATGTGACAGAGGTGCGCTGGGACATCCGCCCGTCGCCGCGCTGGGGCACGATCGAGATCCGTGCCTGCGACGGCGTCTCCACGGCCGAGGAGCTGGCCGCGATCGCCGCGTTCATCCAGTGCCTGGTCGAGTGGATGTCGACCCGGCTGGATGCGGGCGAGACAGTGCCTCATCTGCCGCAATGGTTCGCGCGAGAGAACAAGTGGCGCGCGGCGCGGTACGGGCTCGACGCTGAGATCATCGTCGACTCCGCCGGCTCCGAATGCCACGTCGTCGACGATGTGCGGCGCCTGATCGGGGTTCTCTCCCCCGTAGCGGAACGCCTGGGCTGCCTGCCGGAGCTTCTGGGACTGAACCTGATCCTCGATGCCGGGGCGAGTTACCAGCGCCAACTGCGGGTGGCCGACGCGGCCGGCGGCGACCTGCCGAGCGTCGTACGCTCCCTCGCCGACGAACTGCGCACGGGACTCGTCGCGCGCTGAGCCGGCTCTCCCGCCCGGTGATCGAGCCGCCCGGTGATTGAGCCGCCCCGTGATTGAGCCGCCCGGTGATTGAGCCGCCCGGTGATTGAGCCTGTCGAAATCACCCCGAACAACTCCTCCACAAAGCGCCGTTGATCAGGTTATCCACCCCTTTCCACCATGCCGTCCCGGCCGGTCACGAATGTCGGTGGCTGGTCGTAAAGTTCGGGTATGGCCACCCTGGTGAGCACCTCCCAACAGCAGCTCGGACTGCTCTTCGACGCGGTCGCGGCAGCCGACAAGGCGATCGCCCAGTGCTTCGCCGCCCGGGCCGAGGCTGTCGACCGGGCCCGCCGGTTCAGCGCCGCGCACGCCGTCGGAATCCCGCTCAGCCTGCAGGCCCGGTGGACCCGGGAGGAGATCGCCGAACGGGAGCTCTCCAGCGAGCTGGCCGCGACCCTGCGGATCCCGGAGCGCACCGCGGAGAACCTCCTCGCGGAGAGCCGGGCGTTGGCCGACGACCTGCCCGGCACCCGGGCGGCGCTGGCGGCCGGTCGGATCAGCTACCGGCACGCGCAAACGGTGGTCCAACAGTCCTGGTCGATCCCGGTCGACGGACTCGCCGCCTTCGAACAAGCCCTGCTGCCCGCGGCGGAGAAGCTCACCGTGGCCAAACTCAAGCACAAGGCCCGCCTGTTGCGGGAGAAGTTGCACCCGGAGACGATCACCACCAGGCGGGAGAAGTCGATCGCGGACCGCACCAGCGGGGTGATCCCCGAGCACGACGGGATGGCGACGCTGTACGTGACGACGGGGGCGGAGCTGGTGCAGGCGATCTTCCACCGGGCCACCGACCTCGCCACCAGCCTGCAGGGCCCGGGCGAAACGCGCACGCTCAGCCAGATCCGCACCGATGTGCTCAGCGACCTGCTGATCGACGGGGTCACCCCCACCGGGGTGGGCGCGGGAGTGAAAGCGAGCGTGCAGGTGACCGTGCCGGTCATGACACTCCTCGGTCACAGTGACGAGCCCGGCTACCTCGAGGGGTACGGGCCGATCGACGCCGACACCGCCCGGGACCTCGCCTCGCGGGCGCCGAGCTTCACCCGGCTACTCACCCACCCCGAAACCGGGGTGATCCTCTCCGTCGGCCGAGACCGATACAAGGTCCCCAAACGCATGCGCCAATTCCTGCGCCTCCGCGACGAAACCTGCCGCTTCGTGGGCTGCAACCGGTCCGCACGCAACGCGGAACTCGACCACACCCATGACTGGGCGCTGCAGGGCATGACCGCAGCCGACAACCTCGCCCACCTCTGCACAGCCAGCCACGCCCTGAAAACCCAAACCCGCTGGACCGTCACCCAACAACCCGGCGGCATCCTCACCTGGACCTCACCCACCGGGCGCGACTTCACCACCGAACCCGCCACCATCCTCCCCACCGAACCACCACCGACAGCGCCGGCGCCGGCGCCGGCGACAGCGGCAGGGTCAGCGGCAGGGTCAGCGGCAGCCCGCTACGACGACGCACCGTTCTGAGCGACTGCGGCATCGAAATGGGCGTCTGGGTCAGCCCTCGTTCTTGGAGTCGCGCCAGGCGAGCCAATCGGTCAGGCGGTCCAGCTTGTACTCCGGGCCCGACAGTCCGAGGGTGAACAGGCGGGCACCGAGGTCGTAGAGCTGGTCGGCTTCCTCCACGCTCCGCCCGCGGAGTTCGGTGGAGATCTCGATCTCGGCCAGGTCGCGGCCAACCGTGTCGCACCAGTCGGCCAGCACGCCGAGCTTGTGTTCGAGCACGTCCGGGCGGGAGAACGAGTGCCAGATGTCGGCGTGACGGGCGACGATGTGCAGTGTCTTCTTCTCGCCGCCACCGCCGATCAGCACGGGAATCTTCCGGACGGGCGGCGGATTGAGCTTCGCCCACCGTGCCTCGATCCGAGGCAGGTCTTCGGCCAGGGCGTCCAGCCGGCTGCCCACGGTGCCGAAGTCGTAGCCGTACTCGTCGTAGTCGCGCTCGAACCAGCCCGAACCGGTACCGAAGATGAACCGGCCGCCGCTGATCTGGTCGATGGTGCGGGCCATGTCCGCCTGCAGATCGGGATTCCGGTAGCTGTTGCAGTTCACCAGGGCACCGATCTCGATGGTGGTGGTCTGCTCCGCCCAGGCGGCCAGTATCGTCCAGGACTCGAAATGGAGCCCGTTCGGGTCACCCGAGAGCGGGAAGAAATGGTCCCAGTTGAAGGCGACATCGGTTCCCATCGCCTCCACCTGGGCGACGGCATCGCGGATCGTGCCGTAAGTGGCGTGTTGGGGGGCCAATTGCGCGCCGATGCGCACCGGGCGGGTAGCGGCTGAAGTCATGCGGCCAGCATAATCCGACCGCCCCTGGCCCGGCCCGCGTTCCGCCCCGTGGCCGTCGGGCGACCCGGGCGTTACCGCCCGAGCATCTTCTGCAGCGCGGCCATCTCTTCTTCGGTGGGTCCGCCGGGCTTGCCTGCCCCCGGCTTGCCGCCACCCAGGCCGAAGCCCGTTCCGCCGGCCGTTGCCGCACCGGCGGGCTTCTCCCCCGACGCGAGCGCTGCGTTCTCCGCCGCGCGCTTGGCCGGGTTTCCCGACTTCGAGCCCTTCTTCTTCGGTTGCTGCTTGCCTCGGTTTCCGCCCAGGCCGGCGCCTGGCATCGGGCCCATCCCGGGAATGTTGGGCATGCCGCCCTTGGCGACCGTCTTCATCATCTTCGCTGCCTGCTCGAAACGCTGCACCAGCTGGTTGACCTCGGTCACGCTGGAGCCGGCGCCCTTGGCGATGCGCAGGCGGCGGGATCCGTTCAACAACTTCGGGGTGGTGCGCTCGGCCTTCGTCATCGACTGGATGATCGCCTCGGTGCGCACGATCTCGCGCTCGTCGAA
The DNA here is from genome assembly GCF_030063195.1 of Cryobacterium sp. PH31-AA6. Taxonomy (GTDB): domain Bacteria; phylum Actinomycetota; class Actinomycetes; order Actinomycetales; family Microbacteriaceae; genus Cryobacterium. The sequence continues at coordinate 96,605 of NZ_JASISS010000001.1, read as the reverse complement.
GTTCTCAAGCTGCTGCTTCATGGCGCCTGCGCCGGGGAGCATGCTCATCATCTTCTTGATCGAGCCCATGTTGCGCAGTTGCTGCATCTGGCTGAGGAAGTCGTCGAGCGTGAACGAGTCGGTGGAGAATTTCTCCGCCATCTTGCGCGCTTCGTCTTCGTCGAAGGCGCCCTGGGCTTGTTCGATCAGGGTGAGGATGTCACCGAGGTCGAGGATGCGGCTGGCCATCCGGTCGGGGTGGAACGGCTCGAAGTCGTCCAGGCTCTCACCCGTCGACGCGAACATGATCGGGCGGCCGGTGATCGATGCCACGGATAGCGCCGCACCACCTCTGGCGTCACCGTCCAGCTTGGTCAGCACGACACCGGTGAAGTCGACGCCGTCCTGGAAGGCCTTCGCCGTGGCGACGGCATCCTGGCCGATCATCGCGTCGATGACGAAGAGCACTTCGTCCGGCCCGATAGCCGCACGGATGTCCGAGGCCTGCTTCATCATGTCGGCGTCGACGCCGAGACGGCCCGCGGTGTCCACGATGACCACGTCATGCATCTTCTGCTGGGCGAACTTCACGCCGTCGCGGGCCACCTGCACGGGGTTGCCGACGCCGTTGCCCGGCTCAGGGGCGAAGACGGCGACGCCGGCCTGCGCTCCGACGACCTGGAGCTGGGTGACCGCGTTGGGGCGCTGGAGGTCGGCGGCGACCAGAACGGGCGTGTGACCGTCCTTCGCCAGCCACTTCGCGAGCTTGCCGGCGAGGGTCGTCTTACCCGCGCCCTGGAGGCCGGCGAGCATGATGATGGTCGGCGGCTTCTTGGCGAATTCGAGCCGGCGCTGCTGGCCGCCGAGGATCTCGACGAGTTCCTCGTTGACGATCCGCACCACCTGCTGTGCGGGGTTCAGCGCCTTGCTGACCTCGTCGCCGAGGGCACGCTCGCGCACCTTCCCGGTGAAGTCCTTGACGACGTCGAGGGCGACGTCGGCATCGAGGAGGGCGCGACGAATCTCACGGACGGTGCCGTCAACATCCGCCGCACTGAGCTTGCCCTTGGTGCGGAGATTCTTGAACGTCTCGGCCAGGCGATCTGAGAGGGTTCCAAAAGTAGCCATTGTGCTTCTACTTTAACCGGTCAGCCGACCCTCGGTGAGCGGGTGCGCCGTCTACCGTTCGACGGAGATGATCACGGGGTCCCCGTGCACGTCGATCGTCACCACGAGCAGGGCGTCGGTCTCGTCGGGGCTGATCGAGTATTCGAGCACCGCGAAGTGTTCCTCGCTGCGGAAGTGGTGCGGGTGGAAGCCCACCCGCTGCAGCTGGATCGAGCGCAGGAAGTCGATCTGCTTGTCGCCGGAGTCCCAGATCAGGGCGTCCTCGAGCGCCTCGGGATCCATCTCCTCCAGCTCGGTGGTGATGTATGCGTTCGTCACCGAACGTTCGGCGCTGAGGTCGGCCACAAGAGACTCGCGGGCCTGGGCGTCGAGCTCCTCGAGCGCATTGACCATGGCCGCGGCAATGTCGAGCGCCTCGACAGCGACGGAGTCCTCGTCCGGCGAGTTGAGGTCGATCTGCACGTCCTGGTCGCCCAGCTCGGCCGTGTCCGACCAGTAGACCTCGCCCGCATCGTCGCTGCCGAGAATTCCAAAGAAATCGTGTTCGATTGTCATGTACGTCCTATCCGACGAGTTGTTTGGCGAAGACGTGCGGCGTGAAACCGGTGAGGTCGTTGATGCCCTCACCCTGGCCGACGAGTTTGATGGGGATGCCGGTCTTCTCCTGCACCGCCAGCACGAAGCCGCCCTTGGCCGAGCCGTCCAGCTTCGTGAGCACGAGCCCGGTCACGCCGGCGTGTTCGATGAAGGCCTCGGCCTGGGCGAGCCCGTTCTGGCCGGTCGTCGCGTCGAGCACGAGGAGCACCTCGGCGATCGGGGTCTGCTTCTCGATCACCCGGCGAATCTTGGTGAGCTCGTCCATCAGACCGCCCTTGGTCTGCAACCGACCGGCGGTGTCGATGAGCACGATCTCGATGCCCTCGTTCATCGCCTTCTGCACGGTCTGGAAGGCGACGGATGCCGGATCCTGGCCGTGCGCCTGCGGCCGCACGATGTCCGCCCCGGCCCGTTCGGCCCAGGTGGCGAGCTGCTCGACGGCGGCGGCACGGAACGTGTCCGCTGCCCCGATCAGCACGCTGCGATCGTAGCCACGGAGGAACTTGGCGAACTTGCCGATCGTGGTCGTCTTGCCGACGCCGTTGACACCGACGACGAGAACGACCGCGGGGCGCGCACTGAGCTTGAGGGTCGGGTCGTGCCTGGCGAGGCGTTCCTCGATGCCCTCGCGGAGCATCCGCTGCAGGTCGACCGGGTCGGTCGTGTGGTACTTCGCCACCTTCGCTCGAAGCTCGGCGACGATCACCTCGGTCACGTCCGGTCCGAAGTCGGCCTGGATCAGCGCGTCCTCGAGGTCGTCCCAGGTGTCGTCGTCGATCGTCTTCTTTGCGAACATGCCGCGCAGAGCGCCGGAGAGAGACCAGGAGGTGCGTTCTGCCATGCCTCTAGCCTATGGCTCGCGACCCGCGGTGACATCCGGGGTAACACCGACCGCCCAACCCGGCAGAATGGTCGGGTGAGCACCCAGACTCCCCCGGCGCTCGTCGGGATCGCCCACGGCACGTCGTCCCCGGACGGCCAGGCCGCGGTCGCCGGGCTGATGCGCGCCGTGGCCGCGGCTCAACCCGGCCTCACGGTCGCCGCGGGTTTCGTCGACGTGCAGCAGCCTGACACGCCGGCGACCCTTGCCGCCCTCCCGGCGGGACTACCGGCCGTCGTTGTGCCTCTGCTCCTGTCGGCGGGCTATCACGTGCACGTTGACCTGACCGAGGCGGTGCGGGCCGAGACCGGGCGCTCGGTGCTGCTCGCCGGCGCGCTCGGGCCAGACGACCGAATCGTCGCCGTCCTCCGCCAGCGGCTCGCGGAGGCCGGGCTCCGCCCCGACGACGTGGTCGTGCTCGCCGTCGCCGGTTCGAGCGACGCGCGGGCCGTCGAGGCCTGCCGGGTCGTGGCGGAACGGCTGGCGGATGCCGGCGGGCTCGAGGTGACCCTCGGCTTCCTCTCCGCCGCGACCCCCCGCCTCGCCTGCGCGGTGACAAGGGCCAGGATCAACCGTCCCGGCCGACGGGTCGTCGTCAGCAGCTACCTGCTGGCTCCGGGCTATTTCCAGGGGCTGGTCGAGAAGGCCGGAGCCGATGTCGTGACCCGGCCGCTTCTCGTGCCGGACGAGCCGGCACCGCCGCTGCTCGTCGAGGTTGTCGTCGGCCGGTATTCCGCCGCACTGTAGCCGACCCGCCTCGCCGATACCCTCTGTGACGCCGCGCTACGGCGCATGACTGGCCGTTACGCGCCGGGGAGACTTGTCCCCCCGTTCTCGGTACGTTTTCTCCCACGCAGTCCGGCACCGTTATCGCCGTCGCCGCGTCCACCGAGGAGGAACCATCGTGACACCGAGTCAGACCGAGACGGCACCGCCGGTTCGCCCCCAGCGCCCGGCGTCGCGCCCGAACGGACAATGGAAGGTCGACGGCACCGCGCCGCTGAACGGAAACGAAGCCTGGAAGCAGGATGACGGCGGCTTGAACGTGCGGGAGCGGATCGAAAAGATCTACTCCAAGGCGGGCTTCGACTCCATCGAGAGCACCGACCTGCACGGCCGGATGCGCTGGTGGGGCCTCTACACGCAGCGCAAGCCGGGAATCGACGGCGGCAAGACCGCCACCCTCGAACCCCACGAGCTCGAAGACAAGTACTTCATGCTCCGCGTGCGCATCGACGGCGGCCAGCTCAGCACCGCCCAGCTGCGCGTGATCGGCGAGATCTCGATCGAGTTCGGCCGCGACTCCGCCGACCTGACCGACCGGCAGAACATCCAGTTGCACTGGATCCGGGTCGAGGACGTGCCGGAGATCTGGCGACGCCTCGAGGCCGTCGGCCTGCAGACCACGGAGGCCTGCGGCGACGTGCCCCGGGTTGTTCTCGGCTCCCCCGTCGCCGGGATCGCCGTCGATGAGCTCCTCGACCCGACCGACACGATCAACGAGATCACCGCGCGGTACATCGGAGTCCCCGAGCTCGCCAACCTGCCCCGGAAATTCAAGACGGCCCTCACCGGGCACCCGAGCCAGGACGTCGTGCACGAGATCAACGACGTCGGTTTCGTCGCCCTCCGGCACCCGGAACTCGGCCTCGGCTACGACCTCTGGGTCGGCGGCGGCCTCTCCGCGAGCCCCCGCCTCGGCGAGCGCCTCGGTGCCTTCGTCACCCCCGACAAGGTCGCCGACGTCTGGCTCGGTGTCGCCTCGATCTTCCGTGACTACGGCTACCGGCGACTGCGTAACAAGGCCAGGCTCAAATTCCTGCTCGCCGACTGGGGGCCGGAGAAGTTCCGCCGGGTGCTCGAGGACGAATACCTCCACGAGACCCTTCCCGACGGCCCGCCCGCACCCACCCCGACGCAGCAGGGCGATCACATCGGCGTGCACAAGCAGAACGACGGACGGTTCTACCTCGGCGTGACCCCGTTCGTCGGTCGGGTATCCGGGACGATGCTCACGACGCTCGCCGACCTGCTCGAACGGCACGGCTCGACCCGGCTGCGCACGACGCCGCACCAGAAGCTCGTGCTCCTCGATATCGACGAGAAGAGCGTCGAACCGCTGATCGCGGCGCTCGACGAGATCGGTCTGGCCGCGCGGCCGAGCCTGTTCCGCCGGTCCACCATCGCCTGCACCGGGATCGAGTACTGCAAGCTCGCCATCGTCGAGACCAAGCAGACGGCCACCGACGCCGTGCTCGAACTGGAGAAGCGTCTGGCCGGCATCGACGTGCCCCAGCCGATCAGCCTGCACGTCAACGGATGCCCGAACTCCTGCGCCCGCATCCAAACGGCCGACATCGGCCTCAAGGGGCAGCTCCTGCCGGACGGCGAGGGCGGCCAGGTTCCCGGGTTCCAGGTGCACCTCGGCGGCGGCCTGGCGTCGGTCGGCCGGGACGAGGCCGGACTCGGCCGCACCGTGCGTGGCCTCAAGGTCACCGCGGACGACCTCGCCGACTACGTCGAACGCATTGTGCTCCGCTTCCTCGCCGACCGCACCGAAACCGAAACCTTCGCCCAGTGGGCGCACCGCGCCGACGAGGAGGCCCTGCAGTGAGCACACTCCGCTCCGCAACCGAGCTGCGCTCCCTCGCCGAGAGCGGCGCCGCAGAACTCGGCGACGCCGGCTTCGAACGGGTCGTCGCCTGGGTCGCCGGGAACTTCTCCGTCGACGCGGTCGCGGTCGCCTGCTCGATGGCCGACGCCGTGCTCCCGCACGTGGTCTCAGAGCAGCTGCCCGGCGTTGACGTGCTGTTCCTCGAGACCGGCTACCACTTCTCCGAAACCCTTGAGACCAGGGCGGATGTGGCCCGGCTGCTGCCGGTGCGGGTCGTCGACGTTCTCCCCGAGCACTCGGTGGCCGAACAGGACCTGAAGCACGGGGCCGAACTCTTCTCCCGCGACCCCAACCTCTGCTGTGCGATGCGCAAGGTCGAGCCGTTGCACCGGGCCCTCGGCGACTACGAGCTGTGGTTCACCGGCGTGCGCCGGGATGAGGCGCCGACCCGCGCCGGCACACCGCTGGTCACCTGGGACGACCGCAACGGCCTGGTCAAGGTGAACCCGCTCGCCGCCTGGAGCTTCGAAGACGTGCTCGACTACGCCGCGCTGCACCAGGTTCCGGTCAACCCGCTGATGGCCCAGGGCTACCCCTCCATCGGCTGCGCGCCGTGCACCAAACCCGTCGCCGCCGGCGACGATCCCCGATCCGGACGCTGGGCCAGCCTGGCGAAAACAGAATGCGGACTCCACCTGTGAACGCTTCCTCGGTCCTCGCTGCCACCCCGAACGCTGCCACCCCGGCCCCTGCCACCCCGAACGCTGCCACCCCGGCCCCTGCCACCGCGAACCGGGCCGGCAGCCACCGCCTGTCACAGCTCGACGTGCTCGAGAGCGAGGCCATCCACATCATCCGTGAGGTGGTGGCCGAATTCGAACGACCCGTGCTGCTGTTCTCCGGCGGCAAGGATTCCGTCGTGGTGCTCCACCTCGCCGCGAAGGCGTTCTGGCCGGGCCGGGTGCCCTTCCCGCTGTTGCACGTGGACACCGGGCACAACTTCCCCGAGGTGATCGCGTTCCGTGACGAGACCGTTGAGCGCCTCGGGCTGCGGCTCGAGGTCGCCCGGGTGCAGGACTACATCGACGACGGCCGCCTGCACGAGCGCGCGGACGGCACCCGGAACCCGCTGCAGACCCTGCCACTGCTGGACGCGATCGCTGCCGGCCGGCACGACGCCGTCTTCGGCGGCGCCCGCCGCGACGAGGACAAGGCCCGGGCGAAGGAACGCATCCTCTCCCTCCGCGACGAATTCGGCCAGTGGGATCCGCGCAACCAGCGGCCCGAACTGTGGAACCTCTACAACGGCCGCCACACTGTCGGCCAGCACGTGCGTGCATTCCCGATCAGCAACTGGACCGAGCTCAACGTCTGGCGCTACATCGAGCGGGAGCAGATCGCTCTGCCGCCGCTCTACTACGCGCACGACCGCGAGGTCTACCGCCGTGACGGCATGTGGCGGGCAACCGGCCCGGTCAGCGAGCCGCGCACGAGCGAGACCGTCGAAACCCGCACCGTGCGCTACCGCACCGTCGGCGACATGAGCTGCACCGGCGCGGTCGAGTCGGATGCCGCCTCCGTCGACGCCGTCGTGCGCGAGGTCGCCCTGAGCACGATCACCGAACGTGGCGCGACCCGCGCCGACGACCGGATCTCCGAAGCCGCCATGGAAGACCGAAAAAAGGACGGGTACTTCTAATGACCCAGGCACTCACCGACAGCCAGGCACTCACCGACAGCCAGGCACTCACCGACAGCCAGGCGCTCACCGACCAGGCCGGCGGCACCCTGTTCCGCTTCGCCACCGCCGGCTCGGTCGACGACGGCAAGTCGACCCTCGTCGGCAGGCTCCTGCACGACTCGAAAGCCGTTCTCGCCGACCAGCTCGACGCCGTCACCCGCACCTCGACCGAGCGCGGCTTCGGCGGCACCGAGGGCGGCATCGACTTCGCCCTGCTCACCGACGGCCTCCGCGCCGAACGCGAACAGGGCATCACCATCGACGTCGCCTACCGCTACTTCGCCACCAACCGACGCTCCTTCATCCTCGCCGACTGCCCCGGACACGTGCAGTACACGCGCAACATGGTCACCGGCGCCACCACGGCCGATGCGGTGATCATGCTCATCGACGCGCGCAAGGGCGTGCTCGAGCAGACCCGACGTCACCTCTCCGTGGTGCGCCTGCTCCGGGTGCCGCACATCATCGTCGCCGTCAACAAGATCGACCTGCTCGGCTACGACGAGGCCGCGTACACCGAGATCGCGGATGCCGTGCGCGCCGTCACGGCGGAACTCGGCCTGGGCGAGGTGCACGTCATCCCCGTCTCGGCCCTGGCCGGCGACAACGTCGTCGACGCCTCCCCGCGCACCCCCTGGTACACCGGACCCAGTCTGCTCGAACTGCTCGAGACCCTGCCGGTCGTCGACGAGGTCGAGAGTGCGCTGGAGGCCTTCCGGTTGCCGGTTCAGCTGGTGTTGCGTCCGCAGGGAGCCGTCGCCGTCCCCGCAGCCGACGCGCCCGCCTTCCGCGACTACCGCGCCTACGCCGGGCAGGTCACCTCCGGCACCGTGCGGGTCGGCGACGCCGTCACCGTGCTGCCCGGCGGGGCCGGCACCGTCGTCACCGGGATCGACTTCGCCGGCACCGCGCTCACCGAGGCCTTCGCACCGCAGTCGATCGCCCTCCGGCTCAGGGACGACCTCGACATCGCCCGCGGTGCGGTGATCGGCGCCGCCGGCACGCTCCCCGACCCCACGAAGGAGCTGACGGCGGCCCTGTTCTGGCTCGACCCCCGGCCGCTCACCCCCGGCGACCGCACCCTCGTGAAATTCGGTGCCAACACGGTTCAGGCCATCGTCACCGCCGTCACCGGCCGGCTCAACCTGGACACGCTGGAGCAGGAGACCGCCGCGAGCCTCGACATCAACGACATCGGCCACGTCACCGTGCGGCTCGCCGCGGCGCTGCCGATCGAGACCTTCGCCTCCAGCCGCCGTTCGGGCGCCTTCCTCGTCATCCACCCGCAGGACGGCGCAACCCTCGCCGCCGGCATCGCCACGGCCACCGGGGTGCCGGCATGACCCGGCGCACCGGTCTCGCCTCGCGCACCGGCCTGGCCCTGGCCGCGATCGCCCTCGTTCCCGTGCTGCTGGGCGGATGCTCGGCGCAGGGCAGCGCGGCGTCGCCTGCCGGACCGGCCGAGGAACTCCGCCTCGGCTACTTCGACAACGTCACACACGCCCCCGCGCTCGTCGGGCTGGAGAAGGGCCTCCTCGCCGACAGCCTCGGCGGAACGACGCTCCGCACCCAGATTTTCAGCGCCGGGCCGGCCACCATCGAGGCTCTGAGCGCGGGAGCCATCGACGCCGCCTACATCGGCCCGAACCCGGCGATCAACAGCTACATCAAGAGCGCCGGGCAGTCCGTGAGAATCGTCGCCGGGGCCGCCAGCGGCGGCGCCGCCCTGGTCGTGCGCGCCGGCATTGACGGGCCAGACGACCTGGCCGGCACCACCATCGCCACCCCCCAGCTCGGCAACACCCAGGACGTCGCCCTCCGCGCGTGGCTCGGCGAGCAGGGCTACGACACCGACACCGCGGGCGGCGGCCAGGTGCACATCGCCCCCACCGACAGCGCCCAGACCCTGGCACTGTTCCAGAGCGGCAAGATCGACGGGGCCTGGCTGCCCGAACCCTGGGTGTCCCGGCTCGTGCTCGACGCCGGCGCCACCGTGCTCGTCGACGAGGCATCCCTCTGGCCCGACGGGGCCTTCCCCACCACGGTGCTGCTCGTGCGGAGCGAGTACCTGACCGCGCACCCGGAGACCGTGCGGGCCCTCGTCGCCGGGCACACGGCATCCGTCGGCTGGCTCACCGATCACCCCGACGAGGCCGCCGCCGTGATCAACAAGAAGCTGACCGAAGACACCGGCAAGGCCCTCTCGGACGCCGTGATCACCAGGGCGCTCGCGCATGTGACCTTCACGACCGACCCGCTCGCGGCGACCTTCCCCGTGCTGCTGGGGGCCGGGGTGAAGGTCGGAACCGCCACCACCGGCGACCTGGCCGGGCTCTTCGACCTGACTCCCCTCAACGCCGTGCTGGCCCAGTCCGGCGGCACCCCGGCGAGCGCCGCCGGACTCGGAACGGAGTAGGCGATGCTGACCACCCTGGACACCGAGATCCGCATCGACGGCCTGACCAAGAGATTCGGCACCGACGGCCCGATCGTGCTCGAGGACATCACGCTCTCGATCGCCCCCGGCGAATTCGTCTGCCTGCTCGGCGCATCCGGCTGCGGCAAATCGACCCTGCTGAATATCATTGCGGGCCTCGATCGTCCCACCAGCGGAACCGTCACCGTCGCCAGCGGCAGCGCCGCGGTCATGTTCCAGGAGTCCGCACTCTTCCCCTGGCTGACCGCCGGTCGCAATGTCGAGCTCGCGCTCAAGCTGCGCGGAGTGCCCAGGGCCGAGCGCCGGAGCCAGGCCCTCGAACTGCTCGATCTCGTCAACCTCGCGGATGCCGCGCACAAGCGCCCGCACGAGCTCTCCGGCGGCATGCGCCAAAGGGTCGCCCTCGCCCGCTCGCTCGCCCAGGACCGCAAGGTGCTTCTGATGGACGAACCGTTCGCCGCTCTCGACGCGATCACCCGGGACCTGCTGCACGAGGAACTCGAGCGGATCTGGCGGGAAACCGGCCGCACGATCGTCTTCGTCACCCACAACGTTCGCGAGGCGGCCCGGCTCGGCCAGCGGGTGCTGCTGATGTCGTCCCGGCCGGGACGGATCGCCAACGAGTGGCGCCTGGCCGACACCGGGCCGCGCCGGATCGAATCCCCCGAGGTTTCCCGCCTGTCGATCGAGATCACCGAGCAGCTCAGACAGGAGATCCGCCGCAATGCCCACTGAATCCAGCACGCTCGTCTCCCCCGTAGCAGCCCCCCGAGACGACGATTTCCGCAGTCTCGAGGCCGGGCTCGACGCCCTGCAGACCGTTCCCCTCGCCGAGCGCGGACGCTGGCGCCGGATCGTCGACGGGGTGCTGCCACCGGTGCTGCTGCTCGCGGCGCTCGTCCTGGCCTGGCAGCTCTACGTGGTGATTGCCCAGCCACGCCCCGACCTGATCCCCGGCCCGTTCAACGTGGCCGCGTCGATCGGCGAACTCTGGTCGAACGGGCGGCTGCAGCAGGCGGTGCTCACGAGCCTCGCCCGCGGCGGCGCCGGCTTCCTGATCGCCGTCGCCATCGGCACCCCACTCGGGCTGTTGCTCGCCGAGTGGCGGCTGCTCCGCCGCGCGCTCGGCCCGCTGCTCTCCGGGCTGCAGGTGCTGCCCTCGGTAGCCTGGGTGCCTGCCGCGATCATCTGGTTCGGGCTCACGGACGCGACCGTCTACTTCGTGGTGCTGATGGGCGCGGTCCCCTCGATCGCCAACGGACTTGTCGCCGGGATCGACCAGGTTCCGCCGCAGCTGCGCCGGGTCGGCACAGTGCTCGGCGCCTCCCCGCTCCAGCTCGCCACCCTGGTGATCCTGCCGGCCGCCCTGCCCGGCTACCTGGCCGGGCTCAAGCAGGGCTGGGCCTTCTCCTGGCGCTCCCTGATGGCGGCGGAGATCATCGCGATGGGCGGGTCGATCGGTTTCGGCCTCGGCTCCATGCTGCAGCAGAGCCGGGACCTGGCCGACCTGCCCGCGGTGCTCGCCACCATCCTCGTCATCCTGTTCGTCGGCATCCTGGTCGAACTGATCGCATTCGCCCCGGTCGAGCGCAGCCTCCTGCGCCACCGCGGCCTGACCCCCGGAGGCACCCGATGACGATCACCCACGACCCCATCGCCCTGTACCCGCTCGGCCTGAAACTTTCCGGCCGCGCCGTTGTCGTGGTGGGCGGCGGTGCCGTCGCCGCCCGGCGCGCCTCGGGCCTCGTCGGCGCCGGAGCGCTCGTCACCGTCGTCGCCCCTGAGGCCGGACTGGACCTCCGCGCCCTCCTGGCCACCGGCAGCGTCACCTGGCGGAACCGCGCCTATCGCACCGGCGACCTGGCCGGGGCCTGGCTCGCCCACACGGCGACCGGCGTGACCGATGTCGACGCCCTGGTCGCCGCCGATGCCGAGGACGCCCGGATCTGGTGCCTCAACGCTGGCAATCACACTGCCTCCGACGCCTGGGTCCCCGCCGTCACCCGGCGGGACGACGTCACGGTCACGGTGTCGACCGGCGGCGACCCACGCCGGGCCATGGCGCTGCGGGATGCGATCGCGACTTCCCTCGACGCCGGCGAGCTGCCGCTCCGCCACCATCGCCGTCCCGCGGGCGCCGGAACCGTGTACCTGGTCGGCGGCGGCCCCGGTGACCCCGGTCTGATCACCGTGCTCGGCCGGAGACTCCTCGCCGAGGCCGACGTCGTGATCGCCGACCGTCTCGGCCCGCGCTCCCTCCTCGGCGAACTCGACCCCGAGGTGCTCGTGATCGACGTCGGCAAGCTCCCCGGCCACCACCCGGTTCCGCAGAACGAGATCAACGCGCTGCTCGTCGAGCACGCCCGCGCCGGGCGCCGGGTCGTGCGCCTCAAGGGCGGTGACCCCTACGTGCTCGGCCGCGGCGGCGAGGAAGCGGCCTACTGCCGCAGCCGCGGAGTCGAGGTCGAGGTCGTGCCCGGTGTCACCAGCGCCATCTCGGTCCCCGCGGCCGCCGGCATCCCGGTCACCCACCGCGGGGTCGCGGCGGGTTTCACGGTCGTCACCGGGCACGAACAGCTTCGTGAGCTGCCCGGCGGGCGGGACCACACGGTGATCCTGCTGATGGGCGTCAGCGCCCTGGCCGGGTCCGCCGAGGTCCTGGCCACCGGGGCCCGCGGCGAGGACTGTCCCGTCGCCATCATCGAAGACGGCTACGGCCCGGACCAGCGCGTCACGATCGGCACTCTCGCCACGATCACCGCCCTGGCCGTGAGCCGCGGCGTCGCCTCCCCCGCTGTCATCGTGGTCGGCGACGTCGTCAGGCTGAGCCCGCACGCCCGTCAAGATGACTTCAGTGAACTTCTCTCCAGCGCACCCCGAAAGGCCCACTCATGACCCGGACGCCCCCGGCGCCCCAGCCCCTCCGCGTCGCCATCATCGGCGCCGGCCCGGCCGGCATCTACGCCGGCAACATCCTCGCCCGGGCGGTGAGCGAGGCCGGCGGCACCGTCGGCATCGACCTGTTCGATTCCCTGCCCGCGCCCTACGGCCTGATCAGGTACGGGGTCGCCCCCGACCACCCCCGGATCAAGGGCATCGTGAACTCGCTGCACGAGATGCTGGGCGCCGGCACCATCCGGTTCATCGGCAACGTCGGCTACGGCATCGACCTCGACCTGGCCGACCTCCGCGCGCACTACCACGCCGTCATCTTCGCGACCGGGGCGATCCAGGACGCCGCGCTGCCCATTCCCGGCATCGACCTGCCCGGGTCATACGGGGCCGCCGACTTCGTGTCCTGGTTCGACGGGCATCCGGATGCCCCGCGCGACTGGCCCCTCGACGCCACCGATATCGCCGTGATCGGCAACGGTAACGTGGCCCTCGACGTGGCCAGAATGCTCGCCAAGCATCCGATCGACCTGCTCGGCACCGACATCCCCGGCACCGTGCACGCCGGGCTGGCCGGCTCGCCCGTCACGGACGTGCACGTCTTCGGGCGCCGCGGGCCCGCCCAGGTGAAGTTCACCCCGATCGAGCTGCGTGAACTCGGCGACATCCCCGACGTCGACGTGCTGGTCTACGAGGAGGACTTTCCTCGCGACGAGTCGTCAGAGCAGCTGCTCGCCGCATCGAACAACCAGGTCAAGGTGATGAGCCGCACCCTGAACGGCTGGCTGGCCAGGCAGCCGACCGGGGCCTCCCGCCGGCTTCACCTGCACTTCCTGCACAGCCCCGTCGAGGTCTACGGCACCGGGCGGGTCGAGGGCATGCGCTTCGAGCGCACGGAACCGACCGGCGACGGCGGCGTGCGCGGCACCGGGCGAATCCTCGACTACCCGCTGCAGGCCGTCTACCGCGCCGTCGGCTACCGGGGCAGTGCCCTCGCTCAGGTACCGTTCGACGAGGCGGCCGGGGTGATCCCGAACGAGGACGGCCGCGTTCTCGACGCCTCCGGCGCTCCCCTCCCCGGGCTCTACACGACCGGCTGGATCAAACGCGGCCCGGTCGGCCTGATCGGCCACACGAAGAGCGACGCCCTCGAGACCGTGACGAGGCTGCTCGAGGACATCGGTCCGGCGACGCAGCCCGAACGCCCGGAGGAGGACGCGATCCTCGCCCTGCTCGACGGGCGCGGCATCCGCTTCACCACCTGGGCGGGCTGGCTGGCCCTCGACGCGCACGAGCGCGCGCTCGGCGCGGCCGACCCTTCACCGGTGCTGCGGGAACGGGTCAAGGTCGTTCCCCGGGACGAGCAGGTCGGCATCGCTCGGCACGACAGCCTGGTGTCGACGTGACCTACGTCATCGCCCTCCCGTGCGTCGACGTGAAGGACCGCGCTTGCGTGGACGAATGCCCCGTCGACTGCATCTATGAGGGCGACCGCTCGCTCTACATCCACCCCGACGAATGCGTCGACTGCGGAGCCTGCGAACCCGTCTGCCCGGTCGAAGCGATCTACTACGAAGACGACGTGCCCGAACAATGGGCCGAGTACTACAAGGCCAACGTCGAATTCTTCGACGACGTCGGATCCCCCGGCGGCGCGGCCAAGGTCGGCGTGATCCACAAGGACCACCCGATCATCGCCGTGCTGTCGCCCCAGGGCAGCACTGCGGGGTAGGGGCGGCCGGAGCACATCGGAGCTATGGTGTCTGCATGCCGGGGAACGAGTGGCCCGCGGACTCGATTGAGGCCGGGATTTCCCAGTGCGTCGCCGCCTGCGACGCGCTCGTGAAGGTCAGCGAGGACTGCGCGGACGCCTGCCTCGCCCTCGAGGGCAACGGCGAGGTCACCGCCTGCTTCCTGGCCGATCTGGACTGCATCGAGGTCAGCATCACCACGACCAGGGTGTTGTCCTGGCATACCCGGAACGACGGGCCGACCGCCGTCGCGATCCTGGAGGCCTGCCGCGAGGCCTGCCGGGTCTCGATCACGGCCTGCGAACAGATGAAGGTGCTGCACCCGTCCTGGCAGACCTGCACGATGGCCTGCCGCAGGCTCAGCGATTCCTGCACCCGGCTGCTCGACCTGTTGGCGAAGGGCCACGGCTAGCCCCGGCCGTGGGTGGGCCCGGTCTCAGGACGCCTGGGCCTCGTCCTTTGCCAGCCGCTGCCCGACGACGGCCGAGACCCCGTCCTGGCGCATCGAGACGCCGTAGAGGGCATCCGCGATCTCCATGGTGCGCTTCTGGTGGGTGATGATGATCAGCTGGCTCGCCGCCTTCAGATCCTCGAAGATCGTGAGCAACCGGCCGAGGTTGGCGTCGTCGAGGGCCGCCTCCACCTCGTCCATGATGTAAAACGGGCTCGGCCGCGCCTTGAAGATCGCGATCAACAGGGCGACCGCGGCCAGGGACCGCTCCCCGCCGGAGAGCAGAGAGAGCCGTTCGATCTTCTTGCCCGCCGGTTTGACGGAGACCTCGATCCCTGTGGTGAGCAGGTCGCCGGGATCGGTGAGCCGGATGCTGCCGCTGCCGCCGGGGAAGAGCACCGGAAACACCTCTGCGAAGGCCGCCTGGGTGTCGTCGAATGCGCTGCCGAAGATGGCGCCCATCTTCTCGTCGATCTCCTCGATGATCGTGAGCAGGTCGGTGCGGGTGTTGGTGAGGTCGGTGAGCTGTTCGCTGAGAAACTTGTGCCGTTGCTCGAGCGCCGCGAACTCCTCGAGAGCGAGTGGATTGATCCGGCCCAGTTGCGCGAACCGGCGTTCGGCCCCGGCGAGGCGTTTCTGCTGTTCGGCCCGGTCGTACGGCACCGAGGGGGCGTCATCACCCTCGGCGGAAACCGGTTGGTCAGGACCGTACTCGCCCACCAGTACGGCCTCGACCAGACCGAGTTCACTGGTCGCCCGTTCGAGCAGCCCGGAGAGATGCAGCTTCTTCTCGTAGATCTCCAGTTCGAGGCCGTGCACATTCTCGGTGACCGCCTGGAGCCGATTGCGTAGCGCGGCGTCTTCCCTCCGCAGCGCGGACAGTTCCTCGTTCTGGCTGGTCCGTTCCGCCTCGGCCTGGGCCAGCCGAAGGCGGGCCTCGCTGACGGCACCGTCGACGGAGGCGAGCACCGGGGGCAGCGCCTCCGCAACAGCCGTAGCCGCCCCAACCTGACGTCGGCGGATGACCGCACGCCTGGCAGCCTCTTCGGCAGCCGCCCGGTCGGCCTCGAGCGCGGCCACGAGGGCGGCGCTCCTGGCCTGGCCTGCACGCACCCGTTCCCTGGCGGTCTCGACCTGGAGCCGGGCCTCGACCTCGGTCTCCCTGGCCTGTTCCACCGCGGCATAGGCGGCGTCGCGCCGGCTCACGTCGAGCACCGGGCGGGGTCGCGCGCGCAGAGCCTCGAGTTCCGCGGACGCGAGCGCCAATTCGTCCTCCGCACCGCTCACGGCCTCGACGGCCAGCTTCAGGCCGGTGGAGAGCCGGGCGAATTCGGCGGCGGCCGCCTCGACCTGCACGGTGGCACGGTTGCTCTTCTCCGCCCTGGCGCTGACCCGGGACTCGAATTCCCGGAGGGCGGCGCGCACGGAGCCGAGTTGATCCTTGCCGCCCCGGAGGAGGGTGCGCTGCTGGGCCAGGTCGGCGCCAACCCGTTCGACCAGCGAACGAACCTCACCGAGCCGGTCGGCGGCCGTGTCCCGGTCGGCGACCAGTTCGAGCCGGCTCCGCCGCGCACCGGAGCCTCCGCGCAACACGTGTGCGCTGAGCACGTCCCCGGCCAGGGTGATCACGGTCAGCGGCACGGCTGCATCGCCGACGAGCAGATCCTCCGCGGCCCTGGCGTTGTCGAGGTCGTCCGCGACGACGGTGCGTTCGAGCAGTGCGAGCACCCCGGCCGGGGCCTCGACGACCGAACTCGCCCAGACCAGTCCGGGCCGCGAAGACAGGTCCGGCAGCAGGGACGGGCCGGTGGCTTCGCTCCCGGCGACGACGAGTTCGACCCGGCCGAGGTCTCCGGAGCGGGCCGCGCCCACGGCGTCGAAGGCCGCATCCCGCGTCTCCGCCAGCACGGCATCCGCCAACGAACCGAGGGCCGCGGCGATTGCCGCCTCGAAGCCGGGACGCACGTGCACGTGCTCAGCGATCAGTCCGCGGATGCCGGGCAACGCCTGGGCGAGGAGAGCCGACGAGCCGTCCTTCTGGTCAAGGGCGAGAGACAGGGCTCCGGCGCGGGCCGCCAGGGCGTCCCGTTCGCGTTCGCGCGCATGCAGTTGTTCGCGCAGCCGTTCGACCTCGGCCTCTGCCTCGGTGACGACGGCCTGGGCCCGTTCGCAGGACTCGCCGAGATCCGCTTCGTCGGTGTCCACCGCCCCGGCTTCGGCCTCGAGGCCGTCGAGCAGGGCCTGTGCGGCGTGCGCCCGCTCGCCGGCCGCGTCGAAGGCGTGCTGTTGGCGGAGCACCTCGCCCCTGACCTGGCCGAGTCGCGACGCGGCGGTCTCGACGCGGCCCTTCTGCGCGGCCAGGTCGAGATCGTGCCGGGAGACCAGCGCGGCCTGGGCCGCGATCTCCACGTCGAGCGCGTCGAGCCTGCCCCGTGCGGTGGCGGCGGTGTCACGAGCGGCCGCGTGACGGGTCTCGGCCAGCCCGATCCGGTCTTTCAGCGCGTCGACCTCAGCCGCCGCATCCCGCAGCATGGCCGGGGTCACGCTCGGCCCGGCGGCGACCGAGTCCGATGCGGAACCGAGCAGGGCCAGGCGTTGGTTGGCGAGCGTGTACAGCCCGCGGAGGCGTTCCTGAACGGTTTCGAGGGCGAAGCTGGTGCGCCTGGCCAGGTCGACGGCGTCACCGACCTGGGCTTCCTCGAGCCGGTGCAGTCGCAGTTGCTTCTGCTCGAGCTGCTCCTGCAGAACAATGCGTTCCGAGTGGCGTTCGCTTTCGGTGCGCCCATGCGCGTCGAGGGCGGTGCGCAGGGCGACCACGTCGTCGGCCAGCAGCCGTGCCCGTGCGTCGCGCACGACCGCGGCGATGGTCTGCGCCTCACGGGCGACCTCGGCCTGGCGTCCGAGCGGCTTGAGCTGGCGGCGGATCTCCCCGGCCAGGTCGCTGAGACGGGTCAGGTTGGCCTGCATGGCGTCGAGCTTGCGGAGCGTCTTCTCCTTGCGCCGGCGGTGTTTGAGGATGCCCGCGGCCTCCTCGATGAAGCCGCGCCGTTCCTCCGGGCTGGCCCTGAGCACGGCGTCGAGCTGGCCCTGGCCGACGATGACGTGCATTTCCCGCCCGAGTCCGGAGTCGCTGAGCAGTTCCTGCACGTCGAGAAGTCGGCAGGTCTGCCCGTTGATCGCATACTCGCTCGCCCCGTTGCGGAACAGCGTGCGGGAGATCGTGACCTCCGAATAGTCGATCGGAAGGGCACCGTCGGTGTTGTCGATGGTGAGCGTGACCTGCGCCCGGCCGAGCGGGCCCTTGGTCGATGTGCCGGCGAAGATGACGTCTTCCATCTTGCCGCCGCGAAGGGTCTTGACCCCCTGTTCCCCCATCACCCAGGCGAGCGCGTCGACCACGTTCGACTTGCCGGAGCCGTTCGGACCGACCACGCAGGTCACGCCGGGCTCGAAGGCGAATGTCGTGGGCTGCGCGAACGACTTGAACCCCTTGAGGGTGAGGCTCTTCAGATACACCGCTGCGCCCTTTCCGGCGGGTCTGTCGCCTGAAACTACGGTACCGGACAGTTGGTGTCACGCCCGGGAGGCGCGGGCAACGGTACCTTCCCTCCCGCAGCAACCCCGGTTACACTCCTCGACCATGACCGACCCCGGTTTCGAACTGGACGAGCTGTTCATTCCCGCTGCCCCCGGCAAGCCGGGCTGGGCCGATTTCGAGGCCGCGGCTTCCGTCGCCGCCACGGTCGAGGCGGAAGGGTACGGCGGCCACGAATTGACCCTCTCGGCCGCCGAGTCACTGCCGGAATGGTTGAACCAGACCTGGCAACCCCGAAGACTGTTCGTGGCCAGGCAGGACGGCCGGATCGTGGCTCGCGGGGTCTACGAGACTCTGGCCGACGAGTCGATCACCCACGCCTGGATCGCCGTGCAGGTGCTCGCCGACCGGCGTCGCCACGGCATCGGCACGGCACTGTTCGATCATCTCGAGGCCATCGCGATGGCCGAGTCCCGGCTCTCCCTAATCGTGTACACCGTATCTCCGGAGGCCGAGAGCCCCCGGCTGCACGCCCAGACCGGTTTCGGTTCGGTGCCCCTCGGCAACCCCGAGGTGAAGTTCCTGATCGGGCGCGGCTATCGCCTCGAGCAGGTTGTGCGCACCAGCCGTCTCGATCTTCCCTGCGACCCCGACACGGTCGAACGGCTTCGGGTCACCGCGGCACTGAAGGCCGGACCCGACTATGCCGTGCTGTGTTGGAGCGACCATACCCCGCCGGACCGTTTGGCCGACCTGGCCGTGCTCCGCACGCGGATGACGACGGATGCCCCGAGCGCGGGCCTCGAGGAGCCGGAGGATGTGTGGACGGCCGCGCGGGTCACCGCCGAGGAGAATGCCGCGGCGCAGAGCCCGCGAAGCACGCTCACCGCGGCCGCCCTGCATCGCCCCTCCGGCCGGCTGGTCGGCTTCACGGAGCTGTCTGTGCCGCAGGAGACTGCCCGCGCGGTGCTCCAGGAGGACACCCTCGTGCTGAGGGAACATCGGGGTCACCGGCTGGGACTGCTGCTCAAGGCGACGAACCTGCAGCGGCTGGAACGGGAGCGGCCGGGGCATCCGTCGGTGATGACCTTCAACGCCGAGGAGAACCGGCCCATGCTCTCGGTCAACGAGGCCATGGGGTTTCGGCCGATGGGTCAGGAGGGGGCGTGGCGGAAGTGCGCCGCCGGCCCGGTCAGCGCAGCCGCTGGCAGCGCGGGCACAGGTGGGAGGACCGATTCATGAACTGTTCCCTGACCAGGGTGGTGCCGCAACGCCGGCACGGGGTGCCCTGTTGCCCGTACGCGGCGAGGCTGTGCGCGAAGTAACCGGATTCGCCGTTGACGTTCACGTATTGGGCGTCGAAGCTGGTGCCACCCTCGGCGAGGGCACGGCCGAGGATGGTGCGTACCGAGTCGAGCAGCAGTCCTGCCCTGGGCGCGGACAACGAATTGGCGGGCTGGTCATAGTGCAGACGGGCCTCGTAGAGCGCCTCGTCGGCGTAGATGTTGCCGATCCCGCTGATCAGGGTCTGGTCGAGAAGCGCGCGCTTGATTCCGGTCTTCTTGCGGGACAGGGCGGCCAGGAACCCGGCCGCCGAGAAGTCGGGGTCGATCGGGTCCCTGCTGATGTGCGCCACCTGGGTCGGGATCAGCGTCGACCAGTCGCCGGATGCGGCGCCGGAGAATCCCGCTGGCAGGCCGTCATCGGTGGGTCGCATCGTGTCGACGGCCATGCTGCCGAAGATGCGCTGGTCGACGAAGTTGAGCCAGAGCTCACCGTGCCCAGGGTGGTCCAGGTGCAGCCGCACCCGCAGCATCCGGTCCGCGTCGGAGCCGGGGGCACGCAGCAGCACCTGGCCGCTCATCCCCAGGTGGATGACGAGGGCCTGACCCGAGTCAAGCGGCAGCCAGAGGAACTTGCCGCGCCGCACGGCACCGAGGATGCGCCGCCCCTCGAGCAAACCGGCGAACGGTCCGAGCACGGGGTCGTGGCGGCGGAGCGAGCGCTGCTCGAAGACCTCGACCGCGGCGATGACCGCGCCGGTGGCCGCCGGCTCGATCCCTGACCGGACGACCTCCACCTCGGGAAGTTCGGGCACGTCACGCGCCTTTCAGCAGCAGGGTCAGCGTTCGCTGAGCAGGGTCCAGGCGTCGAGCGCGGCCGCCATTTCGGCGTGCTTCTTGCTCGTGCCCTCACCGGTCGCGGTGATGATGCCGACGGTGACCGTTGCGATGAAGACCTTCGAATGGTCGGGACCGCTTTCGGCGATCTCGTAGACCGGAACCCCTGATCCGAGCCGGGCCGCGGCCTCCTGCAGGCTGGTTTTCGGGTCCATCGAGACCCCGAAGTGACCGGGGTCGTTCAGCATCGGTGCGATCAGGCGCAGCACGAGTCGGGTGGCAACCTCGCCGCCGGAGTCCAGGTAGACCGCGCCGATCAGCGCCTCGACGGTGTCCGCGAGGATCGAGCCCTTGTCGCGTCCGCCGGTAAGGATTTCACCGCGGCCGAGGCGGATGAATTCGCCCAGGCCGATGCCGCGCGCGATCTCGGCCAGGGCGACACTCGAGACGAGGCTGGCCCGGCGCTTGGCAAGGTCACCCTCATCCAGGCGCGGGAAGTCACGGTAGAGCATGACCGTGACGGCCTGGCCGAGGATCGAGTCGCCGAGGAATTCGAGGCGTTCGTTCGTGGGCACGCCGCCGTGCTCGTACGCGTACGAGCGGTGGGTCAGCGCGAGCTCAAGCAGACCGGGGTCGATCGAGACGCCGAGGATGGCCGGAAGAGTCGAGATCCCGATTTCGTCGGCGCTCATCCGGCGACCTTCCGGCAATGACTGATGCCGCGTCGCGACGTGGGGCGGCCCCTGGTGGGACTGCTCGGCGTGCGTCGGCGCGGCATCAGACGATCCAGCATCTGCTGACCAGAGCTTTCTGGCTAAACGTCAGCGACCTTGCGGCCCTTGTATTCCATGAAGAGCGCGGTGCCGGCGGCGTCGGTGACGACCTTGGCACGGTGCGGGAGGCTGTAGACGACCTTGCCGTTTTCCATGGTCTTCACCAGGGTGGGGGCTTCGGCCTTCCAGCAGGAACGACGTGAGCGGGTGTTCGAGCGTGATTGCTTGCGCTTCGGGACTGCCATGACTACTTCTCTTCTCTATCTGATTCAGCGCGGATGTCTTCATCCGTGCCGATGCTTGCGGAAGCCTGGAATTCCATCAGCGCGGCCCACCGGGGATCGCGCTTTTCTTCTGGTTCGAGCACAGGGGCCTCGGCAAGCCGCTGCCCGGTCTCTGGGTCGAGACCTGGGCAATCCGGCCGGCAAACCGGCTGGAAAGGCAGTGATAACACCACTGCGTCCCTGATCAGAGGTTCAAGATCCACGTGGTCATCTTGAACCTCACACTCATAAGCTTCGTCTCGAGAGTACGCGAAAAGCTCGTGAAACTCGACTTGGACAGGCAACTCGATGTCAATCAGGCATCGTCCGCACTCTCCGGCGGCTTTTCCGGCGATCTGAGCGGACACCAGGATGCCCTCGTGGAGGGTCTCGAGGCGCAGGTTGACGGTGAGCGTGGAACCGCTCTTGACGGCCACCAGGCCCTCTCCGAGGTCATCGGGCACGACGACCTCGATCTGGCGCTCGTGCATGGTGCCTGGCCGGTTGATGAGGTCGCGCACATCGACCTTGTACGGGGTCTTCTTAAACTTGGTCACGGTGGGAGATTCTACGCGTCCGCGGGCACGGTCTCGTTCCGTGCCGCCCGAGCCGGCATCCGGAGCGAGGCCGGCAGCACGAGGGCGCGGATGCGCGCCGGCCCCCGGGCGCCGGCGTGGATCGCGCGGATGACCGCGTCGAGGTCTCGGACGAGGCCGGCGGCGACCTCCCCGTGCTGGTCGGTGCCCGGCCGGCCGAAGCGTTGACGCTCGGCGGCGACCAGCAGCCGCCGCAGGGCGCCGACGGCATCCTCCTCGCCCGCGAGAACGAGTCCGGGGAGGACTTCGAGCCGCGCGGCGAGCTCCCGGGGGGTCTCCGTGTCGCGCACCCGCACACCGTGGTCGACGGCCGTATCGACGAGTTCGTCCCAGGCCCAGGCCGCCGCTCCCGGGCCGGCGCCGACCCGGCGGCGGCGGCGCTGTCTCCGCAGCATCCTGGCCACGGCGGGCAGGATGAGCAGCAGCACGAGGGCTGCGAGTGCCGCGGAGACCGTGCGGGTGAGCGCGTCGTCCCCGGTCGAGGAGTCGGCGGCGCCCAGGCCGCCCGGCACGTTCTGGCCGGCCTGGTCGGCGTCGCGCGGCGCGGTGGAGGGGAGCCCGCCGATCTCGCCGCCGACCGGAACCTGGGAATCCGTCGGCCTCGTGTACGCGGGCACCGTGCCGCGGCCGGGGGTGGGCTCGAATGCCACCCAGCCGATCCCGTTGAAGTACAGTTCGGGCCACGCGTGCAGATCGTGCGCGTCGACGTTGAACCGGTCCCTGCCCTCGATGTAACTGGTCGACCGCGAACCGGGCAGGTAGCCGATCGCGAGCCGGGCGGGGATGCCGATGGATCTGGCCATGACGGCCATCGCCGACGCGAAGTGCACGCAGTACCCGCGTTTCACCTCGAGGAACTTGCCGACGATGTCGACGCCGCCGCCGTCGTAGCCCTTCTCGACCGGCGCATCCGTGTCGTAGGTGAACTCATTGCCCCTCAGGTAGTCCTGCAGCGCGACCGCCGAGTCATAGGGCGAAATCGAGCCGGCGGTCACCCTGCGGGCCGTCTCGTCGATGAGTGCCGGCCGGTTGCGCGGCAGGGCGAGGGACCGTCTGATGCTCGCCGGGTACCGGGATCCGGCCGCCCTGAGCTGTTCGGCGGTCGGGGCGAGCTGGAGCGCCGTGACCGTGTACGACTGGCCTCGGGTGATGGTGGTCGTGCTCGCGATGGTCGAGGTCGGCGCGTCCCAGTACCACTCGCCCTGGAGTCCGGTGACGTTCGTGGGCGCGAACGGGGTGGGCAGCCAGCCGGTGACGAGGCCGTCGATGACGATCTGGGTCGTCGTCTCGGAGGTGACGACAGCGGCGGAGAGGCCCTGCGGCGGGTCGATGGCCTCGAGATCGCCGCGCGGGTCGGTCGGTTCGATCCTGGCCATCCAGGTGGACCCGACGAAGTTGTCGAGGGTCAGCAGTTTCAGGTAGGGCGGAACGGTCGCGTTGGTGCGGTAGTGCAGGGCAGGGCTGGACTCGGGGCGTCGCAGGTCCTGGCCGAGGTTGATCAGCGGGGTGACCCCACGTCCGAACAGGAGCGATCCGACCTGGCCGCCGGTGCCCGCGAAACCGCCGCCGGGCACGGCGGGGGTGGCGACGCTGAGCAGGAGCGCGCCGACGATGCCGATGCTGCCGACCACCGTCGATCCCCAGAGCGGGCCGGGTCCGTGGCGCCGGGCCGGGCCGAGCACCCGGGGCGCCCCCGGCCCGACGGGCGGGTTCTCGACCTCCCTCGTGCGCCGCACCTGCACCTCGACGCGCAGGAGCAGGAGGAAGGCGGCGGCCGTGAGCACGAGGGCCAACGTGTCTGCCCCTCCCTCGATGATGAGCCCCGGAACGGCGACGGGGACGAGCGCGGGCAGCCCGGCGAGCGCCGGGACCCGGAGGGTGATCGCGAGCAGGTGCACCATGATCGCGATCACGCCGGCGCCCACGCAGAGCAGGAGGAGAATCCCGGGGATCGGGTCAGCCGGGGTGCCCTGCCGCTGGATCGATTCCAGCCCGGCGTCGACGAACACACGGAACCGGTCGACGGTGTCCAGCGTCGGGATCAGCCACAGCAGCCCGCTGCCCGCACCGAACAACAGCGTCACCGTGGCCAGCACGATGCCGAAGCCGGCAGCCGGGGCGAGCGAATCCGGCAGGCCGAGCCGGCGCAGTCCGGCCAGGCCGAGGATCACGGCCGCGGTGACGAACGCCATCAGCCACCACCAGGCGGTGCCCTGGAGCACCGGGCCGAGGGCGCCGTTCGCCACGAGCAGCAGTAGCAGCAGCGCGCCGGTGACCGGCCATTCCGAGCTCCCGGTCCGGCCTGGCCCGCTCATCGTCGACTCCCCGGGACGGGTGCGGAAACCGTCGCACCGGTGGCTTCCTGCCAGGCTGCGGCAATGCCCTGGGCGGACCGAACCCGGATGCAGCGCCACCCGGCGTCGCGGAGCACAGCAACAGTGTCCCGGTCCATCGGATCGAGGACGAACGCGACCGCCGGCCGGCCCGCGGCCGCGAGAGCGGCCAGCTCCGCGGCATCCGTGCGGTCGACATCAACGAGCACGGCGAAGGTGGGCAGTGGCACCTGCGGCGCGTAGCCGACGGGAAGGACGGCCGGTTCGGGCGCGGCTCCGCTGCTGTGTACCGGAGCGGCCTGGGCAGGCTCGAGGGGCACGACGCCGGCCAGCCCCTCGAGCAGCGCCTGCACATCGCCGATCGCCTCGAAATCGACCGGTGCATCCCCGCGCAGCCCGCCCCGCTTCCCGAACGTGCCCGGCGCCGGCCGGCTCGGACCCAGCTGACTCGGACCCAGCCGGCTCGGACCCAGCTGACTCGGACCCAGCTGGCTCGGACCCAGCTGACTCGGACCCAGCTCCACGAGATCCACTCTGAAGCCCGCCACGAGGAGGTGCACCCCGATGGAGGCGACCAGTTCGACGGCGACCTCGAAGGCCTGGTCGTGGCCGTTCTGGTGACCCGCGCCCTGGCCGGGCGGCGGCACCGGACGCCCGCGCAGCGCCGTGTCCAGCACAATCCGCGCCGCCGGGTTGCTGCGGTGTTCTTCCTGGCGCACCATGATCTCGCCGTGCCGCGCCGTGGCCGGCCAGTTCACCCGCCGGAGCGGATCCCCGGGCCGGTATTCCCTGGCGATCAACTGGTCCGAGTTGTGATTGAGGTGCCTCAGCCGATCATGCGCGTCGCCGTCTCCGTCGGCGCTCGCCAGCCCCCGACCGGGCAACACGGTGACCGTCGGGGTGACCAACAGGTCGACGGGCTCCCCGACCGCCCACTCGCTCGCGGCGAGACCGAAGGGGTCGTACCGTTCCAGACGGAGCGGGCCACTGGCGTATCTGCCCCGTCGGCGGGGCACCAGGGTGTACTCGAGCCGGACGACGTCTCCGCTGTTGTCCCTGCCGCCGTCGAACCGGTCGAGGCCGGGCAGCGCCGTCAGGCCGGTTGTGCCGAAGCCCGGATCGCCCGTGTCGCGCCAGCGCAGTCCCTGGAGCGGCCGGGCGGACAGGTTGCGCACGGTGAGGGACACGACCGCTTCCCGGCCGGCCTCGACCACCAGCGGCCGGAACCCCCTGGTCACCTTCACCGCCACCGGACGGATCGCGACGAAGGCTGCTGCGGTCACCGGTACGAGCATGAGCAGGCAGGCCACGAAGAGGATGTCCCGGCGCCCGGTGAAGAAGTACTGCGCCAGGAAGAGCCCGCCGACACCGAGGAACACCCCGCCCCGGAGGGTGAGCCGGGGAAACCACACGGGCCGCCGCGACGCGGACATGAGCCTAGGGGCGTCCCTGCGCGCCGACCGGCACCGGAGTGGCCTCGACGATGCGGGTGACGATCTCCTCGATCAGTGGCGCGGAATCCTGGTGGTGGTGTCCCAGCACCCTGCTGCTGACGACCAGGCGATGCCCGAGCACGGCCACCGCGAGCGAATCGATGTCGTCGGGCAGCACATACTCCCGGCCGTTCAGTGCGGCCTGCGCCTTCGCCGCCCTGATCAGCTGCAGGGTCGCCCTGGGGCTGGCCCCGAGGCGCAGGTCCCGGTCGTCACGGGTCGCCCTGACCAGGTTGACCGCGTATTCCTTCACGGCTCCGGACGCGAAGACGGCGCGCGCCGCGGTCATCATGCCGCGCAGCTGGGCGCCCGACACGACGGGGGCGATGCCGGCGAGCGGGCTCGCGGTGTCCCGGGAGTCGAGCATGGCCAGCTCCGACGTCTTGTCGGGGTAGCCCATCGAGATCCGGGCCATGAAGCGATCGCGCTGCGCCTCCGGCAGCGCGTAGGTGCCTTCCATCTCGATCGGGTTCTGGGTGGCCACCACCGTGAACGGCAGCGGGAGCAGGTAGGTGGCCCCGTCGACGGTGACCTGGCGTTCCTCCATGCATTCGAGCAGGGCGGACTGGGTCTTCGGGCTGGCCCGGTTGATTTCGTCACCGATGACGATGTTCGCGAAGATGGCGCCCGGCTTGAATTCGAACCGGCGGTCGGCCTGGTTGAACATCGAGACGCCGGTCACATCGGAGGGGAGAAGGTCGGGGGTGAACTGGATCCGGCTGACCGTGCAGTGCACCGACTTGGCGAGAGCCTTGGCGAGCATGGTCTTCCCGACCCCGGGGACGTCTTCGATCAGGAGGTGTCCCTCCGCCAGCAGCACCGTCAGGGCCGTCTTGACTGCCGCGTGTTTGCCGTCGATGACGGTCTCGACGTTGAGGATGATCGCCCGCGCCGACGCTTCGACGGCGGCGAGGTCCATCGGCGTCTCGACCTCGGCCGCAACTCCGACCTCGGCCGCAACTCCGACCGCGGTCCCGGCGCCCGCCGGGCCCGTCACGACTCTGACGGGGGTTGCGTTCACACGGGGGCCTTCTGCAGGAAGCTGGCGACGACGCTGGGCACGTAGGGGGTGATGTCTCCGCCGAGCGCGGCGACCTGGCGCACCAGCGAGCTGGAGACGTGGGCGTTGGCGGGGTTGGGCAGCAGGAAGACCGTTTCGACCGACGCGAGGTTGCGGTTGACGATCGCCATCGGGGTTTCGTAGGCGACGTCGACCTGCGAGCGGATGCCCTTGACCAGCACGCTGGCACCGACCTCCAGGCAGTAGTCGACGAGGAGGCCCATGCTCCAGGACGCGACCGTGATGTTGTCCGGCAGGCCGGCATCCTTGATCGCCAGCTGGATCAGCGACACCCGCTGGCTGATCGGCAGGAGTGCCGATTTGTCCGGATTGTGCACGACGAGAACATGAAGTTCATCGAAGAGACCGGCCGCCCGTTCGATCACGTCGAGGTGACCCAGTGTGACGGGGTCGAATGATCCAGGGACGACGGCGATCCTGCGCATACGTTTCACCCTAGCCCCAGAGTGTGGACGGCGGGTCAGCTCTTTGTCAGTGAGGCTCGCTCGGAGTCGTCGAGCCGCCGCCGCACCGCGTCCCGCAGCGCAGGAACGCTCTCCAACTCGGGATCCCAACCGATCAGCTCCTGGGCGTGCCCCCTCGCCTCCCCGATCAGGTCGCCGTCAGTGATTACCCGGAGCAGTCGCAGCGAGGACCGCCCGCCGGACTGGTTGCTGCCGAGCACATCGCCCTCCCGGCGCAATTCGAGGTCGACCTGGGCCAGTTCGAAGCCGTCGAGGGTCGCCGCGACGGCATCGACCCGTTCCCGGGCCACCGATTCGGCCTCCGCCGTGGTGACGAGGAGGCAGAGTCCGGGCACTCCCCCGCGGCCCACCCGGCCACGAAGCTGGTGCAGCTGGGACACGCCGAACCGGTCGGCGTCCATCACCACCATCACCGACGCATTGGGCACGTCGACGCCGACCTCAATCACGGTGGTCGCGACGAGCACGTCAATCTCCCCGCCGGCGAACGCACGCATGGTCAGGTCTTTTTGTTCGCTGGTCATCCGGCCGTGCAGGGCTTGGATTCGCGCGGAGGCGAAGATCGGCCTGGCCCGCAGCTCGGCGAGCATCTCCTCGACGGACGCCGGTGCCCTGGCTTCCGGGTCCTGGATTTCGCCCTCCTCGACCTGTTTCGGCGCGATCGCCGGGCAGACCACGAAGGCCTGCCTGCCCAGGGCGAGCTCCTCCGCCAGCCGCTCCCAGACCCGGGTCACCCAGGCCGGCTTGTCGCCGAGGGGAACGACGAAGGTCTCGATGCCCTGCCTGCCCTCGGGCAGCATGGCGATCGTGCTCACGTCGAGGTCGCCGAAGACCGTCATCGCGATCGTGCGCGGGATCGGGGTCGCGGTCAGCACGAGCACGTGCGGCGGAACGGCGCCCTTCTGCCGCAGGGCCTCACGCTGATCGACGCCGAACCGGTGCTGTTCGTCGACCACAACCAGCCCGAGGTCGAAGAAGGTGACCGTGTCGCCGAGAAGGGCGTGGGTGCCGATGACGATGCGCGACTGGCCGGACACCGCCCGCAGCAGGGCCTTGCGGCGCTCGGCGACCGGCAGTTGCCCGGTGAGCAGCGTCGGCATCAGCGCCACGGCGAGGTCTGGTCCGAGGGCACGCACGATCGACCGGAGGTGCTGCCCGGCGAGCACCTCGGTCGGGGCGAGGAATGCTGCCTGGCCACCGGAGTCCGCCACCGCGAGCATGGCCCGGAGCGCGACGACCGTCTTCCCGGACCCGACCTCACCCTGCACGAGACGGTTCATCGGGGCGTCTTCGGCGAGGTCGCGGGCGATCTCACCGCCGACAACCTCCTGGTCGCTCGTCAGGGTGAAGGGGAGGGCGGCATCGAAACGCTCGAGGAAGCCGCCGGGCACCGGCACGCGCGGCGTCGCCTTCTGGGCACGGGCGGAGTTTCGCTGCTGCACGAGCGCGGTTTG
Source organism: Cryobacterium sp. PH31-AA6 (assembly GCF_030063195.1). Classification (GTDB taxonomy): domain Bacteria; phylum Actinomycetota; class Actinomycetes; order Actinomycetales; family Microbacteriaceae; genus Cryobacterium. The sequence goes on along the minus strand of NZ_JASISS010000001.1, from coordinate 68,023 downwards.
CAGCACGAGCGCCTCGGTGAACCGGAGGGTGTCCCTCGCCCGGCGCCAGTCCGAATCGGTCTCCGGCCGGTGGATGAGTTCGAGCGCCCTGGCGTGCGGCAGCAGACCCCGTTCGGCGCGGAGCGCGGCCGGGATCGGGTCTGGGACGCGGCGGAGGGCGTCGAGGACGACCTCCACGGTCTTGGTGATCTGCCAGCTGGCGATGGTGTTCGTGGCCGGGTAGATCGCGATCGGCTGCTCGATCCACAGTTTCGCGGCCGCGGCATCCGTGGGCATGTCGGGCTCGTCGTCTTCGCCGGCACCGAAGAGTCGATAGGTCGGGTGGGTGAGCTGCAGGTGGCCTTTGTAATCGGACACCTTGCCGGCGAACATGCCGCGCATGCCGGGGGCGAGCTGTTTGGCCCGCCAGGACTGGTTGAAGTAGGTGAGGCTGAGAATGCCGCGACCGTCGGAGATCTTGACCTCGACGATCGACCCCTTTCGGACCTTCATCTCGCGTTCTTCCACGGTGCGGATCTCGGCGATGATCGTCACGTTCTCGTCGAGGGGCAGGAGGCTGATCGCGGAGAGTTCGCCGCGTCGGGCATACCGGCGCGGGTAGTGACTGAGCAGGTCGCCGACCGTGACGATGCCGAATGCCTTGGTCAGCGCGGTCGTCGTGCGGCCGCCGACCACGTTCGCCAGCTTCGTGTCGAGGGTGACGGCGTCGGTGTGTGCGGCAGCCGATTCGGTCATGCTTCGATCGTAGGCGTGGGCTCCGACACTGACGCACCCATCGGGCGGCCGGGCGCTAGGCTCGAAACCCTCATGACGCGAATTGTCGCCGGTTTTGCCGGTTCCCTGCCCCTGGCTGTACCCAAGACCGGCACCCGTCCCACCAGCGACAGGGTGCGCGAAGCGATCTTCTCCGCCCTCGACGCCCGCGACATCGTGCGCGGCGCCCGGGTACTCGACCTCTACGCGGGGTCGGGTGCGCTCGGCCTCGAGGCAGCCAGCCGGGGCGCCCGCATCGTCACCCTGGTCGAGAACAGCTTCGGGGCCGCGCAGCTGTGCCGCAAGAACACGGACGCGGTGCTGCGGGCCGCGCCGAAGAAGGACACACCGAAGATCAAGGTGACGTCGCAGGCCGTCCAGTCGTTCCTGGCCGCCACCGGGGAGGGCTTCGACCTCGTCTTCCTTGACCCGCCCTACGACCTGCCGGAGATCGAACTCGGGCACAACCTGGCCGCGCTCGCCCCGCTCCTCGATGAAGACGCCCTTGTGGTCGTCGAGCGCAGTTCCCGCTCCCCCGAACCGACCTGGGGCCCCGGCCTCGAGAGCGACCGGCGCAAGGACTACGGCGACACCACCGTCTGGTACGCCGTTCCCGTCTCCGCCCAGGACCTGCCGCCGGCCTGATTCGCGGTCGCGCACCCGCCGCCGCGCCCGTTTCCGCAGCCCGCTACCGCGGGGGCGGGCGCGGGGTGCGGAAACGGGCGCGCTCATCGACCGGCGGGGCGCTCAGCCCGCCGCGCCGTCCCAACCGCGGTACGGGTCCCAGCCGCCCTGGGTGTGCGCGGTCCCGTCGACGAACACCATGCCCGCCTCGGCCGTGACGACACCGAGCCGGCGGAAGCCTTCCGGCAGCGTCGTCCCGGCGGGAAACGTTGCCAGCAGTCCGTGGTCCTCGCCGCCGCCGAGGGCACGCTCGACGTGGTCGCCGAGCGTCGCCCCGTCGAAATCGATCCCCACGCCGCTGGCCCGGGCGAGTCGCCCGGCGTCGATGGCGAGGCCGTCCGACACGTCGAGCATCGCGGTCGCCCCGGCGACCGCGGCGGCCGGGCCGCGGTCGATCGGCGGCTCCGGAGTGAGCTGGGCTTCGATCTCGCGCGGATGCTGCTGCCGCAGTGCAGCGGCGAGCGCGGCATCCGGCACCCCGTCGGCGTCCACACCGAGCCGGAACAGCAGGCTGAGCCCCCACCCGGCGTCTCCGAGCCGCCCGGCAAGCGCCACGACGTCGCCTGGGCGCGCCCCGGAGCGCAACACGGGCTCGCGCCCCTCCAGGTCGCCGAAGGCCGTGACGGCCAGCGTGAGGGCGTCGGAGGCGGACAGGTCGCCGCCGACGACGCCGCAGCCGGGGGCCAGCGCCTCGCAGCCGTCCCTGAGTCCGTCTGCGATCCCCTCGATCACCCAGATCGGCGTGGAGGGCGGCGCGGCGATGGCGACGACCAGGGCGGTGGGGCGTGCACCCATGGCGGCGACATCCGACAGGTTCGTCGCGGCTGCCTTCCAGCCGAGGTCGTGCGGGGTCGACCAGGCCAGACGAAAGTCAGGACCCTGGATCATCATGTCCGTGGTCACCACATAGCGGCCGTCCGGGGCCCGCAGCACGGCGGCGTCGTCGCCCGGTCCGATCAGCTGGGCGGCAGAGCCGGGCAGGCGCGGGAAGATCCGGGCAAGCACCTCACCCTCGCTGAGGTCGGCGAGTGTCTGGCCGGAGGGAAGCGGTGCGGCCGCAGCAATCGTCATACGTCAAACGGTAGCCTGAATGCAATGACCCCCCGTTCCCGCCTCCTCCGCGCCGGCCTCGCGATCACGCTCGTCGTCGGCACCGTGCTCCTCACCGGCTGCACCGCGATCGTGCCGCTCGAGCCGTCGAAGGATGCCGCGAATCCGACCTGCGCCGATCTGATCGTGCGCCTGCCCACCGCCGTCGGGGCGTTACCGGAGCGCGAGACGAACGCGCAGTCCACCGGGGCCTGGGGCACCCCCGCCGCGGTGCTGCTGCACTGCGGGGTCGCCGTACCGGTGCCGACAACCCTTCCCTGCCTCAACGTGAACGGCATCGACTGGATCGAGGACGACTCGGAGGCGCCGCTCTACCGGTACACGACCTACGGTCGCAACCCGGCGACCGAGCTGGTGATCGACTCCGGCACGGTCAGCGGTTCGACCGTACTGGTCGACCTGGCCCAGGCGGTGTCCGCCATCCCGGCCACCCGGCAGTGCCTCGGGGTCGAGGACCTCACCATCCCCACCGACGGCGGCACGGCCGTGACCGCCCCATAGGTCACGGCGCGCCGGTTACCGCTTCGCCGTGCGGCTAACCGCCACCTCGATCAGCTCGTCGATCAGCTGCGGGTAGGTGTAGCCGCTGGCGAGCCAACAACTGGGGAACATCGAGATCGGGGTGAAACCCGGCATGGTGTTGATCTCGTTGATCACCCAGCCGCCCTCGGTGTGGAAGAAGTCCACCCTGGCGAGCCCGGCCCCGTCGATGGCGTCGAACGCGCGAATGGCGAGCCTTTGCATCTCGGCGAGTTCGGCGGCCGTGAGATCGGCGGGGCAGATCAGGTCGATGCCGGCGGCGCCCAGATATTTGGCGGCGAAGTCGTAGAAGTCGCGACCGCTGACGAGTACCTCGCCGGCGACGGATGCCCTGGTCGGTTCGCCTGGGCGACCCTGCAGAACCGCGATCTCGAGTTCGCGCCCGACGAGGGCGGCCTCGATCAGCACCTTCTCGTCCTCGGCGAGGGCCACCCTCATCGCCTCCGGCAGCTGGTCCCTCGTCGATACCTTGCTGACCCCGACGCTGGACCCGGCCCTGGCGGGCTTGACGAACACGGGAAGCCCGAGTTCCTCGATCGCCGCGTGGGCCATCCCGGGAGCCTCCGCCCAGTCATCCGCCGTGATCGTGCGCCACGGCGCGACCGGCAGGGACGCCTGCTGGAAGACCGTCTTGGTGAAGTGCTTGTCCATCCCGAGCGCCGATGCGAGCACTCCGGAGCCGACATAGGGCAGACCGGTGAGCTCGAGCAGCCCCTGGATGGTGCCGTCCTCGCCGAACGGTCCGTGCAGGATCGGGAAAACGAGGTCGACGTTGCCGAGCGAGCGCGAACCGAGACCGGCGCCGTCGGTGACGGTCAGCTGCCGGCTGAGGGTGCTTTCCGGCCAGCGAACCCGGCTGCCGTTGTCGAAGACCTCCGGCAGTTCGTCCGCGTTGAGCGCGAACCGTGCCGGGTCGTCCACCTCCAGCACGAAGGCCCCGTCGCGGGTGATGCCGATCGGGATGACGTCGTAACGTTCGCGGTCAATTGCCGCCAGAACGCCCCCCGCCGTGGCGCAGCTGATCGAATGTTCGCTTGACCGACCCCCAAAGAGCAGCGCCACCGTGAGCTTGTGAGTCATCGATCGTCCTTTCGCCCTGCGGCTCGTCCGAGTCCGTGGTGAGGTGCGGGGCGAGATCCCGCGGTTTCAGCGTACCGGCCAGCACCTGGCGAACCTGCTCGACGATGGGCATGTCCACCCCCTTGGCACGGGCGAGCTCGAGAATGGGGCCGACCGAGGCGAGACCCTCGGTGGTCTGCTGCATCTGCTTCACGACGTCATTGATGCCGTAACCCTGGCCGAGGAGCCGGCCGGCGGTGTTGTTGCGCGAGAGCGGGGACTGGCAGGTGGCGATCAGGTCGCCGAGTCCGGCCAGCCCGGCCAGGGTCTCCGGCTTGGCACCGTAGGCCACAGCGAAGTCCGTCATCTCGACCAGACCTCGCGTGATGATCGACGCCTTGGTGTTCTCGCCGTAGCCGACCCCGTCGACGATGCCGATGGCGACGGCGATCAGGTTCTTCAGCACGCCGCCGAATTCGGTGCCGATGACATCCGTGTTGACGTAGGAGCGGAAGTAGCGGTTGGTCGCGAGCATGGCGACCGCCTGCGCGGTCTCGAGGCTGTTCGAGGAGACCACCGCCGCGGTGGGCTGCTCCTTGGCGATTTCGAGGGCGAGGTTGGGCCCGGAGATGGCGGCGATGAGGTCCGGGTTGATCGGCAGGACCTCGGCGATGATCTCGCTCATCCGCAGGCCGGAGCCACGTTCGACGCCCTTCATCAGCGACACGATGATCGCGCCGGGCGCGAGGAACGGTTCGGCGAGGATCAGGTTCTCCCTGAGCGACTGGCTCGGCACGGAGACGAACACCTGCTCGGCCCCGGCGAGGGCCAGGTCGAGCCGCGAGGTGGCGCGGAGGCTGGCAGGCAGGTTGATGCCCGGGAGGTAGTCGCTGTTGCGGCGCCCCTCGGTGATCTCCCGGGCGAGTTCGGGCCGGCGCGCCCAGAGCACGACGTCCGCCCCGCCGTCGGCCAGGATCTTCGCAAATGTGGTGCCCCAGCTGCCGGCGCCGAGAACGGCGACCCGCTTGCCTGGCTGAACCTTAGGCTTCAAAACGGCCGGTCTCTTTCTGGTTGTGCTCCGCTGGATTCCAGCGGTGGGCAGGCGCCTTCTCCTCGCGGAGGTCTTCGAGCAGGTGGGTGATGGCGTCCATGACGACCGCGGTCGCCTCGTTCAGTGTGGTCGGGTCGAGGGCGCGGCCGCGGAACTCGGCGAGGTCGAGCGGGTCGCCAATCTTGACCTTCACGGTCTTGCGGGGGAACAGGCTGATCTTCTTGGAGTACCGGGGCATGAGCGCCTGGGTGCCCCAGTGGGCGACCGGGACGACGGGGATACCCTGCTCGAGGGCGATCCGCACCGCGCCGGTCTTGCCGCGCATCGGCCACAGGCCAGGATCGCGGGTCAGCGAGCCCTCCGGATAGACGACGACCATCTGGCCGTTGCGGACCAGTCGTTCGGCGGCCTTGACGGGTTCATTGCCCCGGGCGGCTCCGCCGCGGGCAACGGGGATCTGCCCCGATTTGCGCAGCAACGCGCCGAGCACGGGGATCCCGAACACGGACGCCTTCGCCATGAACCGGGGCGCGCGCCCCAGCTTCCAGCTCAGCACGCCCATCACCAGTGGATCGATTTCGCTGAAGTGGTTGGGCGCCATCACGAACGCGCCAGTGCGTGGGAACTTGTCCCCATCCTCGATGCGGTAACGCACGGAGAGGTTGATGATCGGGAGCGCGATCGCCGCCAGGATCCAGAAAATCGATGGTCGCCGGGTCTCGGAACCCTGCCGTTTCTCGGTCAGCCGTTGCTCGGGCGTGGACGCTTCCTCGGGAACTGGCGCGTTTTCAGGGACTGGCGCCTTTTCAGGGACTGGCGCGTTTTCAGGGACTGGCACAGCCCCATTATCCTTCGAGATCGAAGTCAGCCCCCAACAGTTCGAGCTTGGTGATGAAGTTCTCGTAGCCGCGGCTGATGATTCCCACGTTGCTGACGGTCGAGGTGCCCTCCGCAGTGAGTGCGGCGATCAGGTGGCTGAAGCCGCCGCGCAGGTCGGGAACCTCGATGTCGGCGCCGTGCAGCTTCGTCGGCCCGGTGATGACGGCCGAGTGGTTGAAGTTGCGCTGGCCGAAGCGGCACGGGTGCCCGCCGAGGCATTCGCGGTGGATCTGGATCGTGGCGCCCATGTCGACGAGTGCGTCGACGAAACCGAACCTCTGCTCGTAGACGGTCTCGTGCACGATCGACACGCCGTGCGCGTGGGTGAGCGCGACCACGAGCGGCTGCTGCCAGTCGGTCATGAAGCCGGGGTGCACGTCGGTCTCGATGATGACCGGCTTGAGCTCGCCGCCCGGGTGGTAGAAACGGATGCCGTCGTCGGCGATGTCGAACGCGCCGCCGACCTTGCGGAACACGTTGAGGAAGGTGAGCATTTCCGCCTGCTTGGCTCCGCCGACGAAGATGTCACCGTCGGTGGCCAGGGCGGCAGCCGCCCAGCTGGCCGCCTCGTTCCGGTCGAACAGTGCGCGGTGGTTGTAGCCCTCCAGCCGCTCGACGCCCTCGATCCGGATCACCCGGTCGGTGTCGACCGTGATGATGGCGCCCATCTTCTGCAGGATGTTGATGAGATCCATGATCTCCGGCTCGATCGCCGCGCCCTTGAGCTCGGTGATGCCCTCGGCGCGGACCGCGGTGAGCAACACCTGCTCGGTGGCTCCAACGCTCGGGTACGGCAGAGACACCTTGGTGCCCTTGAGACCGTTGGGCGCGGACATCCGGATGCCGTTGGGCTGCTTCTCGACCACGGCGCCGAATTTGCGCAGCACGTCGAGGTGATAGTCGATCGGGCGGTCGCCGATGCGGCAACCGCCGAGGTCGGGGATGAACGCCTCACCGAGGCGGTGCAGCAGCGGCCCGCAGAACAGGATCGGGATTCGGGAGGACCCCGCGTGGGCGTCGATCGCCGCGAAGTGGGCGCTCTCGACGTCGACCGGGTCGAGCAGCAGTTCGCCGGGCTCGTCGCCGTCGGTGACCTTGACGCCGTGCACCTCGAGCAGCTCGCGCACAATACGCACGTCGCTGATGTTCGGCACGTTCTTCAGCACGCTCGGGCTTTCCCCGAGGAGCGCGGCGACCATGGCCTTGGTGACCAGGTTCTTCGCGCCCTTCAGCTCGATCCGGCCGCGCAGCGGAATGCCGCCGCGGATCGTGATCTTGTCGCCTTTCAGTCCCACGGCCGCGCCCCAGTTCTGGGCGTTCTGCGCATTTTCGCGGTTCTGGTCGTCTTCACGTTGCTGTGCGAGGCCACGATTGCGCTCGACATCGCTGACTGTGCTCACTGATTTACCTGCTTTGCGGGGAGGGTTCGGGGTCGCCATGACTCCCGGTGGGATTCGAATTCTGAGATCCGCGCCTCGTCGCGCAGGGTCAGGCCAATGTCGTCGAGGCCCTCGAGGAGGCGCCAACGGGTGTAGTCGTCGATCACGAACGGGATGACCAGGTCACCGACGCGTGCCGTGCGGGCAACCAGATCCACCGTGAGTTCTATTCCCGGGTCGGCCTCGATGATGTCCCAGAGGAGTTGGGCATCGGCCTCGGTGATCGTGCCGGCGAGGAGTCCCTGCTTGCCGGAGTTGCCCCGGAAGATGTCACCGAATCGTGGGCTGAGCACAACGTCGAAGCCGTAGTCGCGGAGCGCCCAAACGGCATGCTCACGGGAGGAGCCGGTACCGAAGTCTGCCCCGGCCACGAGCACCCTGGCCCCCTGGTATGCGGGCTGGTTGAGTACGAAGTCGGGGTCTTGGCGCCAGGCGGCGAACAGGGCGTCGTCGAAACCGGTCTTGGTGACCCTCTTGAGGTAGACGGCCGGGATGATCTGGTCGGTGTCGACGTTGGAACGGCGCAAGGGCAGCGCGATTCCCGTGACGGTCGTGAACTTTTCCATCTCAGCGATCTCCATCCTGGATCAGGTCCCACGGGCTTGAGAGGGTGCCGCGGATCGCCGTGGCCGCGGCGACGAGCGGGGACACGAGGTGCGTGCGTCCTCCCTTGCCCTGTCGGCCCTCGAAGTTCCGGTTGCTCGTCGAGGCGCACCGTTCCCCCGGTTCGAGCTGGTCGGGGTTCATCCCGAGGCACATCGAGCAGCCTGCGAAACGCCACTCGGCGCCGAAGTCGAGGAAGATCTTGTCGAGACCCTCGGCTTCGGCCTCGATTCGCACCCGGGCGGATCCGGGGACCACCAGCATCCGCACCCCGTCGGCCAGGGAGTGTCCCTTGATGATCTCGGCCGCCGCGCGGAGGTCTTCCACCCGGCTGTTGGTGCAGGAGCCGAGGAAGACGGTGTCGACCCTGATCTCCTTCATCGGGGTGCCGGCCGTGAGGTCCATGTATTCGAGGGCGCGCTCTGCGGCGGCACGCTCGTTGGCGTCGCTGATGCCGGCGGGGTTGGGCACGGTCTCACTCAGCGAGACGCCCTGGCCGGGGTTGGTGCCCCAGGTGACGAAGGGTTCGAGGGTGTCGGCGTCGAGCACGACCTCCGCGTCGAAGGTGGCTCCGTCATCGGTGGCGAGAGTGTCCCAGTACGCCACGGCGTCGTCCCAGTCCTGGCCGGACGGTGCGTGGGCGCGACCCTTCAGGTAGGCGTAGGTGGTCGCATCCGGGGCCACCATGCCGGCCCGGGCGCCGGCCTCGATCGACATGTTGCAGATCGTCATCCGGCCCTCCATCGAGAGGTCTCGGATGGCGCTGCCGCGGTACTCGAGCACGTAGCCCTGGCCGCCGCCGGTGCCGATCTTCGCGATCACGGCCAGGATGATGTCCTTGGCCGTCACGCCGGGGCGCAGCGCGCCGTTCACGGTGATCGCCATGGTCTTGAACGGGCTGAGCGGGAGCGTCTGGGTGGCCATCACGTGCTCGACCTCGCTGGTGCCGATTCCGAGCGCCATGGCCCCGAAGGCGCCGTGAGTGGAGGTGTGGGAGTCGCCGCAGACGACGGTGATTCCCGGCTGAGTCAGGCCGAGCTGCGGGCCGACGACGTGCACGATGCCCTGCTCGATGTCACCGAGGGAGTGCAGGCGCACACCGAACTCCTCACAGTTGCGGCGGAGCGTTTCAATCTGGGTGCGGCTGGTCGGGTCGGCGATGGGCCGGTCGATTGCCAGGGTCGGGGTGTTGTGATCTTCCGTGGCGATGGTCAGATCGGGGCGGCGCACGGGCCGACCGGCCAGGCGGAGACCGTCGAAGGCCTGCGGGCTGGTCACCTCGTGAACGAGGTGCAGGTCGATGTAGATGAGGTCGGGCGTTCCGTCTTCGCCTTTGGCGACGAGGTGCTTGTCCCAGACCTTTTCGGCCAGGGTGCGCGGTCGGGTGCCCGTGGGTGTTACGTCAGTCATGTTGTGCGTCTTCCTCAGGATTGGTGGCAGCCAACGACGAACTCCGCGACGAGTGAGGCCTCAGAACTGGGACCCGTCGCGGCGGAGAAGAAAAAGTCGACCCATCAGCACTCCGACAGGCTAACACTTCGCGTGTGCCAAGACTGGGAACGCCGTCCATTTCAGGGCTACGGTGCCGCCGGATTCGGGCCGGGATCAGGTGCGTTCCCCGGCAGGAATTCCTCACCCAGCACCGATTCGACGTAGACGACGGTCACATTGTCATGGCCGCCGTTGGCCAGTGCGGCGTCGACGAGCATCTCCGCGATGGAGCGTTCGGTCTGCCCGGATTCGGCATGGGCGGTGAGCAGCGCGGCGATTTCCGCGGCGTCCAGCTCCTTGGTCAGGCCGTCGGAGCAGACCAGGAACGCATGGCGCCCGGATGCCGGCAGCAGCCAGACGTCGGCGTCGACGAATTCGTCGGCGCCGATGGCTCTCGTGATCACGTTGCGCTCCGGGTGCTTCTCGGCGGATTCGGCCGTGATCAGGCCGGCGTCCACCATCTCCTGCACGGCCGAGTGGTCGACGCTCACCTGCACCAGGGCGCTGCCGTCCCAGGTGTAGACCCGTGAATCGCCGACGTTGAAGGCCATCCAGTGGAATCCGACGTCGTCGCCGGCATCCACGAAGGCCACCCCGGCGAGTGTCGTCCCGGAGACCGCCGTGCCGAAGTCGTCGACGGTGCTGATGTCGCGCACCGCGTCGTTCGACGAGTGAATGGCGTCGAGGATGCGCTCGGGGGTCGAGGGGGTGCCCAGCTCGATGTGCTCGTCGAACACTCGCGTGACGGTCTGGCTGGCCACGTCTCCGTTGGCGTGCCCGCCCATCCCGTCGGCGACGAGGAACACCGGCGCCTGGGCCATCAGGCTGTCCTCATTGATCTTGCGCACGAGTCCGACGTCGCTGTGGGCGCTGAAGGTGAACAGCACCCGGCCGGAGGGCAGCATCATGTTGATCTCGCCAGATTGGGCCATGCGCACTCCAGTGTTGGGTTCCTCGCGCCGATGAGCCGCAGCGGTCACAGACGAAGACAAGCTTCCACCGTACCAAGTTCCGTGGCGGTCGCCGCGGCCTCGCCAGGCACGGGCTACTCCTCCACGAGCTCCGGGATCTCCTCGGCCAGGGTGTGGCCTCGCTTGCGGGCGTCGTGGGACGCCTTGATCAGGCTGGCCACTGTGGCGACGGCCATCGACCCGACAATCACGCCGAGCGACGTCCAGGTGCCGATCTCCGGCGCCCACTCGACTCCGTTTCCGCCGTTGATGAATCCGACCTCGTTCGTGTGCAGGGCGTGCAGCACGAGCTTGACGCCGATGAAGAAGAGGATGAAGGCGATCCCGTACTTCAGGTAGTCCAGCCGCTCGATCAGCCCTCCGAGCAGGAAGTACAGCTGACGCAGGCCCATCAACGCGAAGACGTTCGCCGTGAACACGATGAATGGGCTGGTCGTGATGCCGAAGATCGCCGGAATGGAGTCGAGGGCGAAGACCAGGTCGGTCGTTCCGATCGCCAGAAGCACGATCAGCATCGGGGTGAAGATCTTGCGCCCGTCCACGCGGGTTCGAAGCTTGGAACCGTCGAACGACGGGGAAATCCGCATGCGCTTCCGGAGCAGGCGAATGAAGCCGTTTTCGGCCTCGTCCTCGTCCGGCTCCTTCGCGATCGCCTGATGCACCGCGGTGTAGAGCAGGAACGCCCCGAAAATGTAGAAGATCCAGCTGAAGTTCTCGATCAGCTGGGCGCCGAGCAGGATGAAGATGCCGCGCAGCACGAGCGCGATGATCACGCCGACCATGAGCACCTCCTGCTGGTACTTCCTCGGCACCTGGAACCTGGCCATGATGATGATGAAGACGAACAGGTTGTCGATGCTGAGGCTGTACTCGGTCAGCCAGCCGGCGAGAAACTGGCCGGCGTGTTCGGCGTCGGCGAGCAGCAGCATCAGCAGCGCGAAGACGAGGGCGAGTCCCACGTAGAAGGCCACCCAGAGGCTCGCCTCCCGCATCGACGGCACGTGCGGCCTCTTGAAGACGATCAGCAGGTCGGCGACCAGGATGAGGGTGAGGCCGACGAGGGCGCCGATCTCAAACCAGAGCGGGAGGGCAAGATCCATGCGGGGGAAGGCCTTTCACTGACGGGTGCCGGAGGCAACACAAATACCCGAAAGTCTCTCCCGTATTTATCGATACCACCGTGCCCGGGGCCTGCGATGCTGCGGCCCGTGTTGACGATCACGGCGTAGGGCGAAGAATCTCAGCCCACAGGGATACTCCCTTTCACTCGGTGCAGTCTACCGGCACGCTCCCCGGTTTCGGGCCACTCGCGCACCGACCACAAAAAAGCTCCCCCGGCGAACCGGAGGAGCTTTTCTCGTTGTGACCCCAGCGGGATTCGAACCCGCGTTACCGCCGTGAGAGGGCGATGTCCTAGGCCGCTAAACGATGGGGCCGTTTGCAACTCACCGAGTATGCCACACGAAATGGACCGGAACCAAACTGAGCGGCTCAGGCGTGTACGAGCAGGGCTCCGGGCACCACATCGAGCTGCATGGGCAGGCGTCCGATTCGCTCGCCGTCCCCGTAGGCGACGACGTTGTCCGCGTCGATTCGCACGCTGCGGCAACGACTGAGTTCGACCTGCGGAAGCCCGGTATGCGTTCCGGAGAATACTTTGGGGAACACCCGGAGCAAGCCCAGCCTGGACAGGGGCGAGACGATGAACAGGTCGAGCAGGCCGTCATCGATGCGCGCGTCGGGGGCGATCCGCATGCCGCCGCCGATCGAGGTGTTGTTCGCCACCGAGATCAGCATGGCCCGGATGCTGCGTTCCACGCCGTCGACGCTCAGCCGGTAGGACAGCGGCCTGAAGGTCGCGAGCACCAGCAGCATCGCGAGCGTGTACCGGCTCTTGCCGCGCGGGCGCCGCATCCGGTTGGCCCGGTCGTTGACCACGGCGTCGAAGCCGGCCGAGACGACGCCGGCGCACCAGCTGGTGCGGCCTTCGGCCCGCACGAGGATGGCGTCGATTGCCCGCGGCGGCCGTGAGATCGCGTCGAGGAGATGACGGATGGCGCCGTCGGTATCGTCGAGCGGGATTCCCAGCCCGCGCGCAAGGTCGTTGCCCGTGCCCGTCGGCACAATGGCCAGCCGAATCGTGGTTCCGGCGAGCAGGTTCGTGGCGAGGCTCACCATCCCGTCGCCGCCGACCACGACGAGCACGTCTACGCCCGGCACCAGCTCGGACGCCACCTCGGTGCGGAGAAGCTCGAAGTTGACTTCGCTGCGCACGGTGACGGTGTGGCCGGCCGCGATCAGGGCGGCCCCGACCCGGGGACCGACATCGGCGCGGCGGCCGAAGGAGGCGTAGGCGTTGACCGCGACGATGATGCAGAGTGCAGGAGCAGGCATGGGGCCAGCGTAGGGGGCGATCGAGCACGGTGTGTCGCGGCTTGCACGGCGATCCGAATTGGTATTAGCTCGGGGCATGAAGCTGACCAAGCTGGAGCACGCCGCCCTCGTCGTCGACGTCGCCGGTCGCCGGCTGTTCATCGATCCCGGGTCGTTCACGACAGCCCTCACCGACACCACCAACGCGGATGCCGTCGTCATCACGCATGAGCACCCGGACCACTGGACGGCGGAGCAGCTGGACCGGATCCTCAAGTTCAGCCCCGACGTGCGGATCTTCGGTCCGGCCGGGGTCGCCGCCGCGGCAAAGGGGTATCCGGTCACGGTCGTCGCGGACGGCGACAGCGTGGAGGCGGGTCCGTTCCGGCTCCGGTTCTTCGGCCGGACGCATGCGGTCATCCACGAGTCGATCCCGGTGATCGACAATGTCGGAGTGCTGGTCAACGACGAGCTCTACTACGGCGGGGACTCGTTCACGATCCCGGCCGACGTCGAGGTGAATACCCTCGCCGTTCCGGCCAACGCTCCCTGGCTCAAGATCAGCGAGGTCATCGACTACGTGCTGGCGATCAAGCCGCGACGCAGCTTCCCCACCCACGAGATGCTGCTCTCCAGGGCCGGGAAGGACCTGTCGAACACCCGGATCAAGTCCGCCACCGAGCAGAACGGCGGGGAATTCTTCCCCCTGGAGCCAAACGAGTCGCTGGACCTCTGACTCGCCCGTCCGTCGATCGGCGGTTGGGTTGCGGAAAAAGCACGCTCGCGCACTCCACGAGGGTGCTTTGTGCGCAACTGAACGTGCCGTGAACTACCGGCACGCACTCAGCCCGCTCCCAGCCAGCCCCGCATGTGTGCAGCTACTGTAATTTTATTGTCTCCTCTCAACGAAGGACCCCGCCTCATGAGCGTTCCCGTGCTTTCCGCCCAGAACATAGGCAAGTCCTATGGGAGCGGCGCGAACCGTTTCGACGCGCTCAAGGGGGTGTCCCTGGACATCGCAGCGGGTGAATCCATCGCCATCGTCGGCAAGAGCGGATCGGGCAAGTCCACGCTGATGCACCTGCTCGCGCTCCTCGACGATCCAGACAGCGGCACGCTGCTGGTCGAGGGCACCGACGCGAAAAAACTCAAGGGCAAGGAGGTGAACCGGCTACGCAACCAGGACTTCGGTTTCGTCTTCCAGCAGTTCTTCCTCACCGCCAACGCGAGCGTGCTCGACAACGTCGTGCTCCCGCTCAAGATCGCCGGCGTCCCACCCAGGGAACGCAAGGCCCGTGGCATGGCCGCGCTGGAACAGCTCGAACTGGCCGACAAAGCCAAGAACAAGGCGATCAACCTCTCCGGCGGGCAGAAGCAGCGCGCCGTCATCGCCCGCGCCCTCGTGAACAACCCGAAGGTGATCTTCGCGGACGAACCGACCGGCAACCTTGACACGGCGACCGGGGCCGTCGTCGAAGACATCCTCTTCGCGCTCAACAAGAACAACGGCATCACGCTCATCATCGTCACCCACGACATCGAACTCGCCGCGCGTTGCGACCGCCAGATCTTCATCCGCGACGGCCTCGAGGACACCACCGAATCCGGAATCCCGCGCAAGAGGCACGCCGGAGCACACGCAGGAGCACACGCATGAAGTTCATCGACATCGTCAAGACCGCGATCGCGAACAGCTTCCGCAGCAAGGTCCGCACCGGACTGACCGTGATCGCGATCTTCATCGGCGCCTTCACCCTCACCATCACCAGCGGCATCGGCACCGGCGTCACGAGCTACATCGACACCCAGGTCACCGCCATTGGGGCGGCGGATGTGCTCACGATCTCCAAGGCCGCCGACTCCACCTCATCCGCCACCGAAGGCCCGGCCGCCTACGACCCGAGCAAGGCGACCACGGTCAGCCTGGGCAACGGATCCCGCCCGGGTACGACCATCCAGGCGCTCACCGCCAAGGACATCACCGCGATCGGCAAGACCACCGGCATCCTGAGAGTCGATCCATCGGTGCGGGTCACGCCCGACTACATCGAGTACGACGGAAATGGCAAGTTCGAGCTCATCGTCAATGCCGCGGCCACCCTCACCACCGCCGATCTGGCCGCCGGCGCGCAACTGGACAACTCGAGTACGACCGACGAGGTCCTGCTGCCGACGACCTACCTGAAGAATCTGGGCTTCGCAGACGCGAAGGCCGCGATCGGCAAGACCGTCTCGATCGGAATCACCGACTACACCGGAGTGCAGCAGGAAGCCAAGGCCACGGTCATCGGCGTGCAGAATGAAACGATCCTCGGCGTGGGCGCAGGGCTCAACCAGCACCTGACCGACGGGCTACAGGCGATCCAGGTCACCGGGGCACCCGCCGGCGCCTCGGACAGCTACGCGACGGCCACCGCGCTCTTCGACGCCTCGAGCACCGCGGCAGAGATCACCGCGATCAAGGACGATCTCGCCACCCAGGGATACGCCTCTCAGACCGTCGCCGACACGATCGGCTCCTTCCAGACCGTGATCAACGTCATCATCGGCGTGCTCAACGCGTTCGCCGTGATCGCGCTCATCGCCGCCGGTTTCGGCATCATCAACACCCTGCTGATGAGCGTGCAGGAGCGCACCCGCGAGATCGGCCTGATGAAGGCCATGGGAATGAACGGCGGGCGGGTCTATACCCTCTTCAGCACCGAGGCCGTCTTCATCGGCTTCCTCGGCAGCGCCCTGGGCGCACTGGCCGCGGTCGGAGTGGGTTCGGTGGTCAGCAACATCCTCGCCGACGGCGTGTTCTCCGCCCTGCCCGGCCTGCAGGTCGTTCAGTTCGCCCCGAGCTCCATCGCCATCATCATCGGCGTGGTGATGCTGATCGCCTTCCTGGCCGGTACCCTTCCGGCCAGGTCCGCCGCCAGGCAGAACCCGATCGACGCCCTGCGCTACGAGTAGTGGGCCGAATGACGAGTAGGCCACCCCTCGACGACGGGCTGCGCGCCCGAAAGCGCGCGGCCACCCAGACTCGCCTGGAACGGGCGGCGCTGGCCCTCGCGCTCGAACACGGCTACGACAGTGTCACGGTCGACATGATCTGCGAAGCGGGCCTGGTCTCCCAGCGCACGTTCTTCAACTATTTCGGCACCAAAGAGGGCGTCTTTCTCGGCACGGCGCCACCGGTGCCGTCGGATGCCGACCTCGCGGCTTTCGTGCACGGCACCGGCCCCGACATTCTCGGAGACCTCGTCGGGCTGATCACCGCGGCGCTGGTCGGTCGGGAGCCGGACCTCGACGTCCTCAAGTCACGGCGGATGCTGATCGAACGAACCCCGGACCTGCTCAGCCTCGAGAATACGCGCATTGCCGAGCTCGAGGAGAGCCTCACCCAGCTCGTGCTGGAGCGCCTCCATGCACGGGGCCGTGCCGAGGAATCCACGCCCGATCTGGGGGACGAGGCCTGCATGGTCGTCGCTCTCGCGGGAAGCGTGATGCGTTTCTCGATGCAGAAGTGGTTCTGTGCTGGCTTTGCCGGGACCCCGAGCGAGCTCCTCCGGCATTCGCTCGGCCTGGTCGGCCGCATCACCGGTGCGGCGGGCCCTGGCGTCAGGCCGTGACGAGCTCCCGCCAGTCGGCCAGTTCCAGGCCGTGCGCGTCGGACACGGACTTGTGGGTGACCCGCCCGGCGGCGACGTTCAGGCCGAGGGCCAGCGTCGAGTCGCGCTCGCAGGCAACCTTCACGCCCAGGTTGGCCAGGGCGATCCCGTAGCGCAGGGTGACGTTGGTGAGGGCGTAGGTGGAGGTGTTCGGCACCGCGCCGGGCATGTTCGCCACGCAGTAGAAGATCGACTCGTGCACGGTGTAGGTCGGGTTCTCGTGCGTCGTCGGGCGGGTGTCCTCGAAGCAGCCGCCCTGATCGACGGCGATGTCGACCAGCACCGAGCCGGGCTTCATCCGCGCGACCAGCGCATTCGTGACCAGTTTCGGCGCCTTTGCCCCCGGAATCAGGACCGAGCCGATCACCAGGTCCGCATCGACGACGGCCCGCTCGACCTCATAGGAGTTCGAGGCGACCGTCTTCAGCCGACCCTGGTACTGCCCGTCGAGCTGGCGGAGCCGGTCGATGTTGATGTCGAGGATGGTCACGTCGGCACCCAGCCCCAGGGCCATCGCGGCGGCGTTGGTCCCGGCCACGCCGGCACCGAGCACGACCACCTTCGCTGGACGCACCCCGGGCACGCCGCCGAGCAGCACACCCTTGCCGCCGGCCGGGGCCATCAGAGACTGTGCGCCGACCTGAACGGAAAGCCGACCGGCGACCTCGCTCATCGGGGCGAGCAGCGGTAGGCCGCGGGCGGGGGTCTGCACGGTTTCGTAGGCGATGGCGGTGACTCCCGCTTCGATCAGCGCCGCGGTCAGCTCCGGCTCGGCGGCCAGGTGCAGGTAGGTGAAGAGCACGAGCCCGGCACGGAAGCGGTGGTATTCCGCGGCGACCGGCTCCTTGACCTTCATGACCATGTCCGACCGGGCCCAGAGCACATCGGCGGAGTCGATCAGCTCGGCGCCGGCGACCCGGTATTCCTCGTCGCTGATCTGCGAGCCGATTCCGGCCCCCGTCTCGACCAGCACGGTGTGGCCGTTGGCCAGGAACTCGTGCACCCCCGCGGCGGTGATCGCGACGCGGTACTCGTTGTTCTTGATTTCCTTGGGTACACCGATGATCATGGCCGACTCCATTGCTGGTTGGTTCTCGTGGAAGGGTCTGCTGGCATGCCTCAAGCGACGTTGCCGGCGGCGGGGTCAAGAATAGGGCCGCCTTTTCGGCGGGTCCATCGATGGCCACCGGGGTGCGCGTCACCCGCCCAGCCCCTGTCTCAGCGCGCTCACGAGCCGGACGACGCCGCCGGGACCCTTCAGCACGCCATTCCGCAGTGGTTCAGGGGTTTTCCTCCGTTCGAGCGGGTGCCCGGATGCCCATCGAGGTGCGGAACGCCACGGAAACGGAACGCTAAGATGATTTGTCACTCGACAAATGTCGAATTTTAGTGTGCAGATTGTCGACGATTGTCCGTGCGGAGGCGGCGCCGGCGCATAGCATGGAGCCCATGAAGACGGCGGAAATCGAAGAGCTCGTCGAGGCGCTCGCGGCCGGCCTGGATCGTGCCCTGTCGCTCGAAGACCTCGACGGCGCGCTCGTCGCGTACAGCCGGGACCAGCCGCTCGCGGACAGCGTTCGGGTGAACTTCCTGCTCAGCAAGAAGGTGCCCGCCGACGTGAGCGCCTGGCAGCTGCGGCACGGCATCGCTGCGGCGGTGCGGCCGGTCGTCGTGCCGGCCAACGCCGAACTGGGGATGCTGGGGCGGGTGTGCGTCCCCCTGCTCGTGCGTGGTTTCCGGGTCGGCTACCTTTGGGCCCTCCAAGGAACCCAGGACGAGTCCCCGGCCGAGATCCTTGGTGCGTTGCCCGCCGTTCGTACCCAGTTGGACCAGCTCGCCGGAATGCTGCTCGACACCAACACGGCCGAGTCCGAGCACCGCAGGCAGCGAGAGTCCGTCTTCCTGGCCGCCTGCGCCGCAGACCTCGCCGCGGTCGAGGACATCGCGGACTGGCCGCAGATCCACGCCACGGGCCCCTGGCATGTCGCCACCCTGCTCCACCCGCCCGCCGTTCTCCCCACGGACGGTGGTGAACTGCTGCAGCGGATCGCCGCATTGCAGGCCACGGTCGGCATCGACGCCGCGAGGTTCAGCGCCGGCACCGACACCCATGCGGTGGTGCTCCTCCGCGACTCCCCCGGCCGGCTGGTGCACGCCCAGGTTCTCGACCGGTACAGCGCGGAGGTCGCCCGTCGCGGAGGCACACTGACGCGCCCCGATCTGATGGGCGTGAGTGAGGCCTTCCACGACCTGCGCTGCCTGCCGGAGGCATACGCCCAGTCCCGCAAGGCGGTGCAGGCCGCGGCCGTCGACGGGCGGCTCGGAGCAGTGGCCGAGTACCGCCGAGTGGGCGTCTACCAATTCCTGGCGGCGGCCAGCCGAAACCTGGCCCCGGTCGAGTCCGTCTACTTCACCGAGCTCGCGGAGTTCGATGGCAACCGGGAGCTCATGCCCATGCTGGAACTGCTCTACGACACCGACGGGTCCGTGCAGGATGTCGCCGCAGCCCTGCACCTGCACCGCAGCAGCATCTACAACCGGTTGGCGAAGATTCGCGACGTGATCGGGGCCGACCCGCTGGGCGGCCAGGTGCGGTTGGACCTGCACCTGGCGATGAAGGCCGACCGGTGGTCGCGTCGGCCTCGAATCTGATGACATCTCCGACACCCCACGCAGCGTTCCATCCTCGGACCGCCGCGCGCCGGGACAAGGGCCCGGGCGGGCTACGTTTGCGTGATGCCGTGGCGATGGCCGTCGGGGGCATGATCGGCGGCGGCATCTTCAGCGTCCTGGGGGTGACCGTCGCGCTTGCGGGACATCTCGCCGTCGGAAGTTTCCTCATCGGAGGAGCCATCGCCATGGCGACCGCGCACTCATTCGCGGCGCTCTCGGCCAGGGCCGGACGCTCCGGCGGTCTCTTCGTCTACCTGCACAATGCGGGATTTCCGCGCGCCGGCTCCTATATCTCCTGGCTGTTGATCTTCGGCTACCTGATCGCCCTGGCGGTGTACGGGTTCACCTTCGGGCACTACGCCGCGAACGTCCTCGGTCTGCCCTGGCTGTTCGCGGACGGTTTCGCGGTCCTCATCCTGGCCGTTTTCCTCGCGATCAACCTGCGCGGGGTTGGTGCATCGGCGCTGTCGGAAGATCTCGTCGTGCTGATCAAGGTCGCCGTGCTGGCGCTCATCTCCGCCGTGGGTTTCGCTCACTTCTCCCCGGAACGACTTGCCCCGCTGGACGACAAGGGTCTGGCCGGCGTCATCGTCGCGTCGGCGTCGATCTTCGTCGCCTACGAGGGATTCGAACTGCTTTCCTATGACTATGACGACCTGGTGAAGCCGCGCTGGACTCTGCCGCGGGCGCTTTTCCTCTCGGTCGCGATCGTCACCCTGGTCTACGTTCTCGTCACGATCGGCTCGCAGATGCTGGTCAGTGACGACGTCCTCGTCGCCCAGAAGGAAGTGGCGTTCGCGGCTGCCGGACAGGCCGCACTGGGGACGGCAGGGTATTGGATCGCCAGCCTGGGTGCGCTTCTGGCGGCAAGCTCGGCCATCAACGCAACCCTGTTCTCCACCGCGCGCCAGATGCACGAAATCGCGCTGGCGAAGGAGCTGCCCGGAGTGTTCGCGAGAAGCCGAGCCGGCCTGCCCGTCACCGCGCTGGTGTTCCTGGCCGTGTTCGGTGCCGCGTTTGCCATGCTGCCGGATATCACCGCCCTGCTGACCTTCGGGTCGGCGGTCTTCCTGGCGGTGTTCGGCTCCACGAACCTGCTGGCATGCCGGGTCCTGTCGGGGTTCTGGCCACGAGCCGTCAGCGGATTCGGTTTTCTGGCCTGTCTGGGGGCGCTGGTCATCCTGTTGGTTGAGCTCGTCCTCCATGACCGGGCCACTCTGGTGCTGATCGGAGTTTCGCTCGTGTCCGTATCCGCCCTGCGATACGCCTTTGTCCGGCGTCAGAAAAGTGACCCGGTGAGCGACGCCTGACCGCGACGGCTCACGTCCTGGACTTGGGTTCCCGCCCGCCCGATGCTGCAGGGCTGCCGGGTGCCGCGGGCCCCGTCGGCCGACCGGCGCGCTGGCGGCGTTGAGTTTTGAGCCGTTGGCTCCTGAGCTGGAGTATGCGCGCCGCACCGGAGATCGCCACCAGAATCCCGCCGGCGACGGCGGCAATGAACAGGGCCATACCCAGGGAGAGTTCGCCGGCCGCGCCCAGGTAGTGCACGGTCACACGGTCCTCGTTCTGCAGAATGAAGATGATCAGCAGCACCAGCAGGACCAGCGCCGCGATGACGGCGACCCAGATCATCCCGGCCCTCGTCACGTCCGTATCGTGCCGGTCCGGGGACCCGCCCGGTTTCGGGACGGCTGTTCCGGGCGGCCGGCCGGGTGCAGACTGCCCGGGTTTCGCCGCTGGCTCGGAAGCGGGGCGCGACCCCGACGATGGACTCGGTGACGACGGGTTCGGTGACGACGGGTTCGGTGACGACGGGTTCGGAACGGTGTTCTCAGCCACTTCTTCATCCCCTTGGAACGGAGCGCTTCGTCCGTTGCGGACGATTAAAGCAGAGAATACTCTTCTTTGAACCGCGCAGGTCGACGCGCGCTGGGCTCCCGCCAAAGAGCAACACTAGTTCGGGTTTTGTTGCATTACCGCCAACGACCTGTGACCGGGAGCTACCACACACTTCGCGGCGTAGAGCGGCACTCCGCCGTGACCCGCTGTCTGGGTGAGAATGAGGACCGCCGCTGACGGCTCGATATTGAGCAGTTTCGCTCGAGTCGGGCCAGCGTTAGTTGCAACGATCTGACACACGCCGTTAGTGAAGACGTGACCGTTGTCCTGCATGGATGCGAGGAGTGTCCGTGGTTTGGCGGCGATCTCCATGAGTTCGGATGCGATTCGCTCGCTCACATCACTGAGGTAGCGCCCGGCAGGGAGGTGCTCTTGAACAGTGGCAATGGGCAGGCCGTCTTGCAGCAACACACTTTCTCGGATCCAAGCGTTGGCAGCCGGGTCAAGTGCGAGCCGACTGGACACGAAGTCAGTAAAGCTTTCCAACTCGAAGCGCAACGGCTGCACGGTCATTGCCTTGTTAGGGTCGGCCAAGACGATCTCAAACGGCCGTATCTGCTCCAGTCCGCTGTGCGGGATGGAGTCCGTGACGAATCGCCCCACTCCCCGACGGGTGACGAGCAATCCGTCTTCTTCGAGGAGCATCAAGGCCTCGCGTACGGGTGTGCGGCTGACGCCGAGCATTGCAGAGAGCTCTGTTTCCCTCGGCAGCATCTCGCCGAGCTGGAATACGCCAGAGCGGATTCCATCAGCGAGCCGCGTGTAGACGGCGACTCGAATTGGCTGGCCGACGGCGAGGTGGAGTTGCTGTTGCAAGAACGGGTGAGGTTCCAAACGGGGCGTCACGAGACCTCCTTGTCGTTCGACCTTATCACATTTGACATGTGACCCAAGAGGTATAACCTCATACTGCAACGCAGACAAAGGAGTCCCATCATGATCACGACCAGCACACCCCACATTGATCCGAAGGGGGTGGACATCGCCGAGACAATCCTTCTTCCCGGCGACCCCCTGCGAGCGAAGTTCATCGCCGAGACCTACTTCGACGACATCCGCTGCTTCAACGAGGTTCGCAACATGTTGGGCTTCACAGGCACCTACCGAGGGCGCCCCGTATCCGTCATGGGCACGGGAATGGGCATTCCCTCCATCTCGCTCTATAGCTACGAGCTGATCCATCACTTCGGCGTCAAGAACCTGATCCGCGTGGGTACCTGCGGCGCCATGCAGGAGAACATGGAGCTCTACGACGTCGTCATCGCCCAGGGCGCCTCGACCGACTCCAATTATCTGGACCAGTTCAACCTGCCCGGTCACTGGGCGGCACTGTCGTCGTATCGGCTCCTGGAGCAGGCCAAGCGGATCGCCGACGAGCGCGGTCAACGCACCCACGTCGGCAACATTCTCTCATCCGATGTGTTCTACGGCGCCGATCCTGACGCCCTGAGCACGTGGATGAGGATGGGCATCCTTGCGGTCGAGATGGAGTCGGCAGGGCTGTTCGCCAACGCTGCGGCCGCGGGCGTCGATGCGCTTGCCATCTTCACCGTCAGCGACCAGATCGTCACTAGCGCCCAGACCACGCCCGAGGAACGGCAGACCGCCTTCACCGCCATGATCGAGATCGCGCTGGAACTGGCCTGATGAGCACCGCAACTGACACCACAGTTCCAGCCCGGGTCTGCAAACCGAGCCGTGCCGTCCCCATCCTGCTGTTCCTCTTCGTGTTCTCGCTTGTGCTGGACAACGGCTTCAAGTTCATGTCACCGGCATTGGCGGAGAATCTCGACCTCCCGGTCAACACTGTCAGCCTGCAAGCCACTTTGGCCGGCATCCTGATAGGTATCGGGGCGGTGGTGTACGCAGCGCTGGCCGACTCGATCAGCATCCGGAAACTCATCATCTTCGCGATCATCGTGATGACGATCGGGTCGCTCGTCGGCTTCATCTTTCAGGGCAACTTCTGGCTGATCCTGGTTGGCCGGCTGATTCAAAGCGCAGGCTTGGCGGCCGCCGAGACCCTCTACGTGATCTACGTCACCAAGCATTTCAGGGGCGACGAGCAGAAGAAGTGTCTGGGCTTCAGCACCGCGGCCTTCCAGCTGTCTCTGCTGATCGGCACCGTCGGCAGCGGCTTCATCGCCACCTACATCGGCTGGGCGGCCTTCTTCCTGGTCGCGTTGCTTTCCCTGCTCGCCATCCCGGTCGTGTTGCGTACCGTGCCCGAGGAGGCGACGGGCGGCGGCCATGTGGACGTGTTCGGCCTCTTTCTAATCGCGGTGTTCTCCACCGGAGTCATCCTGTTCATGCAGAACTTCAACTGGTGGTTTCTGCTGCCTGTCGCTGCGGGGCTGAGTCTCTTCATCTGGCACATCCGAACCCACGACAACGCCGTGATCACGAGCGCGTTCTTCGCCAACGCTCAGTACTCGCTCATGATCATCGTGGTGTTCATCACCTACTCGGTCCAGCTGGGCTACACCTTCCTGTTCTCGTTCCTGATCTCCGACGTCTACGGCTACAACCTCGGCGAGGTCTCCCTGCTACTAATCCCCGGCTACATCGCCGCTGTGATCGTCGGCACTGCCACGGGCAAAATCGCCAGGTTCCTCACGTCCGAACAGGCAATCACCATCGCGTTGATCGTGATCGTCGTCTCGATGCTGATCCCCGCACTGTTGGTGGGCAAATGGATCGGGATCTTCGTGATCTCGATGATCTTGTTCGGCATGGGCTTCGCGCTAATGTACGGCCCGCTCGTGTCGACGGCCATCATGCGGGTGCCGGTCGAAAACTCCGGTATCGCCATCGGTTTCTACAACCTCACCATCAATATCGCCGTGCCGGTCGGGATCGCGTACACCGCAACACTGATGAAGCTCAAGCCCAACCTGCTGGACGGCATCACCGACGGCGGCCAGGCGTCCTCCTACGGATCCGTGTTGTTGATTCTTGCGGGGGTCGCTGCCCTCGGTCTGATTCTCTACCGCGTCTTCATCGTGGTCATGGAGCGCCAGGTCGCCGAGATGAACATGGTCAGTGAGGAGGCTCATTGATTAGCTCTGGCAAACGGCTTGAGAACTGTTCGTCTCGGCCTCGCGGTGCCGGTGCCGGTGCCGGTGCCGGTGCCGGTGCCGGTGCCGGTGCCGGTGCCGGTGCCGGTGCTCATCCTGACGCTGAACGTCACGCCATGACACGCGTTCTTGAACGCCACACGTACCAACTACGCGGCGTCCTTGGTGCTGATGTAATCCGGCATGTTCCTCACTCCCTAGTTGCGTAGCGCAGTGGTGGCCTGGTCGGCCCGAATGGTTTCCGAGCAGGCCAGCTGAGCGCGAAGTTCACCGATCCGGGCGGACTGGGTGGCTTTGCGCCCGACTCGTGAGCAACCGGGGTGGTCTTGGGTCGTACGGCCTCTATGGGTACAGCGGAGAGCGATTCTCCTCGACCATCCAAGTGCTGCGCCACCTGACAGAGAGCCCATTCGCCGTGAACCTCTGGCTCCCTGTTCCCAGCGAAGCCTCGCCCGACGGCTCACGGGTCGAATTTTCAACAGCGCTCGAAATCCTCGCACCGTTCTTCGCCGAACTCGACATGGAACCACCGCAACGCCCGGACCGGTACCTACCGCCGTTTTCGAAGACTCACTCGTGGGCACATTCGTTGTGGTACCCCAGGTTGTCAATGCCGTCACCCGTCCAGTCATCGCAGCAGACGGCATCGCGGACTATCGCGGGGTGGCCCGCTCGTTCGAGGGATACCCAAGCGCGCCATCCGCACGATCGATTCCGACTACACACACATCGCGCCCTTCCCCGTGCAGAACTGGCTCACCGGGCAGTTCCGCACTGTGGCAAGCCGCCGCAACATCGGTGACCTCGTGTCACTATGGGCTGGTCAAGCGGGCCCGCTCGCCGCGTGGGACGATGCCGACGACCACTTCACCGAGCTCCTGCACGGGTTGCCACCCTGTGACTAGATCGGCAGCGCCAAGATCTCGCTCCCATACACAAAGACGGCGCACTGAAGCCAACGTGATGCGTTCGCTTCATCGATTCTCCCATTCACTGTCGGGGTGCTCGGGGTTCTTTCCACTCTGCGACGACAGATCGCGCGTGATCGTATGGTCGAGCGCGGCGCTGACGTGCCGGCGTAGCTCGGGGAGCACATCGGTGACGAACCAGGGGTTCCTGGTCTGCCATCGAAAGTTCAGCGGGGAGGGGTGCACGAGCGGAAACCGCTCCGGGACGAATCGCCGATAGTTACGCACCGTATCCGTCAACGTGTGCTGCCGTGCATTCGCCAGGTAGTGAATCTGCGCGTACCGGCCGATCAGCAGGGTCAGCCGGATGTCGGGCATCAGCGCGAGCAGCGGTGGATGCCAACGCTTCGCGAAACCCTTCCGAGGCGGTAGATCTCCGCTGCGTCCGGTCCCCGGGAAGTAGAAATCCATCGGGAGCAGAGAGAACAGGTTTGGATTCCGGAATTGCTCCTCAGTGACACCCAGCCAGGCGACCAAGTTCTTCCCGCTGGCATCGTCCCACGGCACACCGCTCGTTTGCGCCCTATGCCCAGGTGCCTGCCCAATCACCACGATCCTGGCGCTCCAGGACGCCGTATACAAGGGCTGCCACCCGTGCTGGCGCATTGCGGCATTGCCCTCATCGTCGACTAATGACTGTCGGAGCGCGTCGAAGGCATCCATTAGCGTCGATGGGTTCCAGCAGCGCGGACCTTGGCCATGTCAACGCGGTCGTCGTGAAAAGGAGCGCCTTCCAACTCGAGCAGCGCTCGGGCAGCTCCTTCATGGCACGTTGCCGTTGCGCCGTCGGCGTGAACGACCCGCCACCACGGCACGTCACCCTCCAGCAGCGAAACGGCCCGGCCAGCCTGCCGGGGGCCGATTCCGAGTGTGCGCGCGATCTCGCCGTAGGTTGCGACGCACCCCGTGGGGATCGCCATGACAATTGTGCGAACTTCCTCTGCCACGTCCATGCTCACTCTTCTCCCGATCCGGGATAGCCGATCATTCCGTCCTGCACCCGCGCGAACTCGGTCATCGTCGCGCGTCGGGTCGAGGAGATGGACAATATATCGAACACCTCTACCCCCGCGATGATGAGCGCATCCGTAATCAGCCGCCGGTGACACCGCCACGGCACGGCCTCGCTGCACATGATCGCGGGCACCGACTCGTTCGCTACCCGAAGCAGCTCAGCGAGTCCGGAACTGAATTCCTCGGTTGCCATGTAGTCGGCGTAGTCACGGAACGCCTTGACCCGCCACGCCGTGTTCGGACTCGTCACACCCGCCGGCGTGTGCCTGCGGCCTCCGAGGCCCCGGATCCATCGATACCCCAGATCTGCGGGGAGCGCGTCCTCGATCGCGTCCTGATTCCACTGCGGAAACTTTCGCGATGACGGAAACGATCGCACGTCAACCAGCTCGGTCACCCCATTCGCCCGCAGCATCGCAAGTACGTCGTCAAACTCACGAGTGGAGTGACCGATCGTCAGTACTCGGTGAAACGCCATAGAAGCCACTGATCCACGACATCCCGCCTATCTGGTTTTTTCCTGTTCACGGGCCTCGGTGCGTTCGGCTGTCGCTTGACTCGACGGCTTCGTGCGGTCACCGCCTCTTGACCACCGTAAGCAAGATCACACTGTCCTCGAGGGCATCCACCGAATGCAGGCCATCCGGAATTGTCATCAGGTCGTCCGGCGAACCGTTCCAGGACGTTTCCCCCGACCGAAGAAGCACCCGTCCCTCCAGCACGAGCAGAGTTGCCTCTCCCGGATTCTTGTGCTCCGAGAGGCTCTCGCCGGCGCGTAACGCCATCAGAGTCTGCCGAAGCTGGTGCTCGTGACCTCCGAACACCGTTCTGGCGCTCCGTCCGCTGGGCGCGCGGAGCGCCAGTTCCAGCTCGGTCCGGGCGAGTGCCGCCAACGAAACTTTCTGCATATCGTCACTTCTTTCCTGGTCGCTCTGCAGACGAGTCAATCACGCGATAATTGTCCACGGGTTCTCGATCAGGCGAGTCAGTGTCTGCAGGAACTGTGCGGCGAGGGCACCGTCAATGATGCGGTGGTCAGCCGACAGCGTGTAACGCATCCGGTGTCGAGGGAGAATCTCGTCGCCGACGATGACGGCTTCCCGTGCCGTGCCGCCGACCGCGAGAATTGCTCCCTCAGGCGGATTGATGATCGCCGTGAACTGGTCGACGCCGAACATGCCGAGGTTGCTGATGGTGAAGGTTCCACCGGACATCTGCTGCACGGTGAGCTTCTTCGCATTCGCCAGGGCCACGAGGTGACGAGTCTCGGTGCCGAGCTGCGTAACGGTCTTCTGGTCTGCGTTCTCGATCACCGGAACGACGAGCCCGTTCTCCGACGCAACGGCCACACCGACGTTGACCCGATTGTGCACGAGCATCTCGCCGCTGGCATCGTCGATATATGACGCGTTCACCCGCGGATGCTCCCGCAACGCAAGCGCACTGGCCCGGATCAGCAGGTCATTGACGCTGATTTTTCCCCTCCCCGCTGCCACGAGCTGCGCGTTCAACTGCGTGCGCAGGAGAACAAGGTTCTCGGCATCGGCGACCGCTGTGACGTAGAAGTGCGGAATGTTCCGGGCGCTCTCGCCCAGGCGCCGCGCGATGACGCGGCGCATGTTGCTGAGCGGGACCGCGTCGGAGCCGCGCTTGTCGTCGATGAGCGGAGCGGATGCGGCCGGCGTTGAGGATTTTACTGCGGGCACTGCGGGCGCTGCGGGCACCGCGTGCACTGCGGGCTCGCCCGCGTCGCCAGAGGCGGGCGCCGGGTGAGCGAGCAGTTCGTCAGTATCGGCACGGATGATGCGGCCGCCTGGCCCCGTGCCGTGCAGTTGGCTGAGGTCCAGATGGTTCTCGCGGGCCAGCTTGCGCACGAGCGGTGACGCGAACAACCGGGTGCCATCGTCGCGTACCGCATCCGTCGACGGCAGCGGCCGGGAATCGGGAGCGGGCGCTGCGTCTGCGAGCTTAGGGGTGGCGGGAGTGGGAGGTACATCGGCGGCGTCCGGTGCGGCGGATGAAGGCGCGGTCGCGGCATCCTGTTTGCCATCATCGAGCAGCGCAATCGGCGTTCCGATCGTGGCCACCTCGCCCTCGGGCACGAGTTGTGTGACCAGAGTGCCGGCCTCGTAGGCCTCGAATTCCATGGTGGCCTTGTCGGTCTCGATCTCGACGAGCACGTCGCCGATCTCGACCCTGTCGCCTGGTTGCTTGTGCCAGATCGCGATGGCGCCTTCCTCCATGGTGTCGGAGAGGCGGGGCATGGTGATTTCGATCATGAGTTGTTGCCCATCGGGTTGCGGCGGTGACCGACGGCGTCGAGCGTCTGACGGATGGCGCCGATGACGTCATCCGCGGACGGCAACGCGG
Source organism: Cryobacterium sp. PH31-AA6 (assembly GCF_030063195.1). Classification (GTDB taxonomy): domain Bacteria; phylum Actinomycetota; class Actinomycetes; order Actinomycetales; family Microbacteriaceae; genus Cryobacterium. The sequence continues at coordinate 39,416 of NZ_JASISS010000001.1, read as the reverse complement.
CCGTCTCCAGTGGTTTCGAGTAGGGAAGGGGGACCTCGGCCATCGCGACCCGGCGCACGGGCGCGTCCAGGTAGTCGAAGGCTCCGTCGGAGATCGTCGCGGCGATTTCGGCGCCGATCCCGTAGGTGAGCCAGTCATCTTCGAGCACGACGGCTGCGTGGGTCTTCTTGACCGATTCCACGATCGTCTCGCGGTCCAGGGGGCGCAGGCTGCGCAGGTCGATCACCTCGATGTCGAGACCCTCTGAGTGCGCCAGTTGCTCGGCAACCTGGGCGGCGACCCATGCCATCCGTGAATAGCCGATGAGGGTGAGGTCACGCCCCGGCCGGGTCACAGCGGCCTTGCCGATCACCGCGGCGGTATCACCGTCGGGCACTTCACCCTTGGTGTTATAGAGGGAGAGGTTCTCCAGGAACAGGACGGGGTCATCGTCTCGGATCGCGGCGAGCATGAGCGCCTTGGCATCCGCGGGCGTGCTGGGGGCGACGACTTTCATGCCGGGCACAAAGGCGTAGTACAACTCGATGTTCTGCGAGTGCGTCGCACCGAGCTGTTGTCCTCCGCCTCCCGGGGTGCGAATGACCAGGGGAACCCTGGCCTGGCCGCCGAACATGCCGTAGATCTTGGCGGCGTGGTTGACGATCTGGTCGAGGGCCAGCAGCGAAAAATTGATCGTCATGATCTCCACCACGGGACGCAGGCCCAGCATGGCGGCCCCGATCGCCGCGCCCGTGAAGCCTTCCTCGGCGATTGCGGTGTCGCGCACACGCTTTTCTCCGAACTCGTCGAGCATGCCGGCCGTGATCTTGTATGCGCCCTCGAAGAGACCGATCTCCTCGCCCATCAGGAACACATTGTCGTCGCGCCGCATCTCCTCGCGGATCGTGTCGTGCAACGCCTGACGGTAAGTCATGATGCTCATGGGTTCGTTCCTAGCTCGGGCAGCGGTGCCGGTTTGTAGAGCGGTTCGCCGGGTAGCCGGCGGGAGTCGTTGGGCACCGGGGTGGCGTAGGTGTAGTCAAACAGCGTCGACACATCGGGGAAGGAGCTGTTCTCGGCGAACGCCGCGGCCTCGCTCGCGCGGGCCGTTGCCCGCTCGTCGATGGCGGTGAGGGCCTCGTGATCGAGCAGCCCGTCGGCGAGGAGCCGTGCGGCGCAGGCGGGAACGGGGTCGCGTTCCTTGACCAGGCTCATCTCCTCGGCCGTGCGGTACTTCGCCGGGTCGACCACGGAATGCCCCCGCAGCCTCTCGGTCATCACCTCGAGCAGGAACGGCTTACCGGCCCGGGCGGAAGCCACGGCACGCTCGGCCGCCTCGTACACGGCCAGCGGGTCGAGCCCGTCGACGCGCTCCGAGGCCATCCGGTATGCGGAGGCCCGCTTGTAGAGTTCCGGCTCCGCCGATGCCCGGTCGACCGTCGTCGCCATACCCAGGCGGTTGTTGATCACAACGTAGACGATCGGAAGGTTCCAGAGCGCCGCGATGTTGAGCGACTCATGGAAGGCGCCGATGTTGGTCGTGCCGTCACCCATCGTGCAGAGCACGATCTCCGGGCCGCCGCGGTAGTCGATGGCCAGAGCCGCGCCCGTGGCCAGCGGAAGCTGCCCACCGACGATACCGTAGCCGCCGAGCATTCGTTTCTCCAGATCGAACATGTGCATCGAACCACCCCACCCCTTGGAGACCCCGTCGACACGGCCGAACAGCTCAGCCATCACCCGGTTCGGGTCGATGCCACGGGTGATTGCGTAGCCGTGCTCGCGGTAGTTGGTGAAGAGATAGTCGGTGGGCTGCAACGCCGCCATCAGGCCGACAACGGCCGCCTCCTCGCCGAGGTTGAGGTGGCAGTAGCCGCCAACCAGCGCTTGCGTGTACGCGCGGGCGGCGCGCTCTTCGAAGCGCCGGATCAGCATCATGCTGCGGTAGAACTCGACCAGTCGGTCACCGCCCGCAATGGGGCTGTCGGCTGGAGGAGTCGACGGCGCGGCGGTCGAGGTATCCGGCGGGTCAAGAGGGACGGTGCGCTTGAGCACCGTCGGCTTCCGCGGCATCCGCGTATGAGCGGTCATCGGAGAACTCCTTTTCCTCTCCCCTTGTGGGATCGAGGTTGTTTACCTTTTAATGAAACGAATTAGTATCATTCTATAGCAGTAGTACCGTCAATTCATAGAGCCGACGCTCAGAAGGGGCAACATGGAGTCGCTGAATACGGCACACGCGGTTCGCAAACGCGGCCGACCGACCGAGGAAGAACGCGTCGAACGGCGCACGCAGATTCTGGAGGCCGCGCTGCCGGTCTTTCTGGAGCACGGATTCGGCGCCACCACAGTGGATCAGCTCGCCGCCGCAGCCCGCGTAACCAAGCGCACGCTCTACAGCTATTTCGGCAACAAAGCCGGGGTCTTCACCGAGATGCAACGGCGTTTGGCCGCGATGGTCAGCGGAGATACCCCCGCGCACGATACCCTCGCGTCGCTGGCAACCCGGATCGTCCTTCGCCTGCACTCCGCCGAGATGATCGGGTTACATCGCCTGGTTATTGCAGAATCGCTCCGATTCCCAGAGCTGGCCAGAAACCTCTATAACAACGGCGACCAGCGCCACATCGCCCGTCTCGCCGACCTCATCCGGGTCGAATGGGGCCTCGATGCCCCCTCCGCGAGCGCCGAGGCCCTTTACAGCCTGTTACTCGGCGAAGACTACAGACGGCGGCTACTGGGGCTGATCGGCCCCGCGACGACGAAAGAAGCAACCCAGCACGCTCTCACCGCACTCGCGAGGATTGGCAGCGCGCAGGGCGACGGCTCAGTCTGAAGGGAAGCCATCCCGCTTCATTGCACGGACACTGCCGCTGCCGCTGCCGAACGATGACCTCAGGGTCTTCCGCGGAGCGGTTCAGCTGCAACCGCTCGTGCTCCCGCAGCTCTGGCACAGATACCAGGAACCCGATGGCCGCATCTTGACGCCACAAGTGAGGGAAAAGTGGTGTATTTTCCCTGAAACGTTGTTGCACCTCGAGCAACTCAGCGGACCAGTGCACGACTGGCAGCGGCGCAGGTTCCACCTCCGCCACGATCTGACCGGACGGTCGAGACGATGCTCTATTCCGGCTCGGTGGGCCCCTACCGCCGATTGCAGGTCTGTTGGGCCGTGATGCAGAGCACGCACCACCCGGTCCCCGCCTGCTCTGATCGATGTGCGTCGCGTACTCGTCGACATCAACGCCCAAGCCGACCAGTTTCGTCCTCTCGTCCTCTCGTCCTCGACGAACGCACGAACCAGGCTCTCGTAGTTGCTAACCCTTAGCGAGCGGCCGGTCCTCGTGGGAAACAGGAACGCCTCCGGGTCGGGTTCGGCGAGTGACAGCCGGTGACTCACGGCCGCGCTGCAATTGACGGGAGTGCGACCCTCCGCCGATGACGAGAGCGCTGGGGAAAATCCTTCCGGTTCGTCCCTTTCATCGTGTTGCTGACGATTGTCCCGTTTCCTACGAGGGTCGGCGGCGGCGCTGCACGTCGCGAACGGGGTTTCGCTCCAGCCCGTCATCGCGCACGGCGTAGCCGCACACCAGACTCGGCCCCGCCCGGGCACGACGTGCCTTCGAGATCGTCTCCTCCGCCAGGACTCGCTGCGAGATGCGGTCGCAGCGACCAACGGTCAGACGGTCGAGCTTCACTCCCCCGCAACGCGGCACGATGATCACGAGCGCGGTCGTCTCGTATGATTCAGTGGTCGAGTAGGCGAGGCTGCCCGCTTTCGCGCGGATGAGGATTTACGACAGCCAGAGCTCGACCGCTTCCGCGATCGTGCTGGTCGGAGCGAGCGTTCCAGAACCGCCTGTGGATATTGCTCTCGCCTGTCGGCGGACATCGGCACGGGCTCCTCCTCGGTCTCGGCCGTCGCGGCGAGACGATACAACGCTCCGCTGTCGTCACGAGTCGATGCACGGGCGCGAAACCTTCCGCTGGGGAGGATTCCGACGACGATGCCGCGCAGGTCACCGTCAGCGATCTGTGACGCGACCCCGCACGAGGTTTTTGGTGTCGTTTCTGGTCACCAGCCCCGTTTCGGGCCTGACAGAGTGGATGTGCAAAGGGTGATTCTGCCGCGGAATTCTGCGTCTGCTAATGCTGGGGTACCTGGACTCGAACCAAGAACAACTGAACCAGAATCAGTCGTGTTGCCAATTACACCATACCCCAATGCCCATTCCGAAGAGCGGGCCGGTTTGTAACTCTAACCTACCTGCGGGAAGAGGACAAACCGACGCGCTGCGGTTCAGGCGGGCTTGACGACCGCCAGACGGTCGAGCCGGGCGAGGGACTCGGTCTTGCCGAGGATCTCCATCGACTCGAACAAAGGCGGCGACACCTTGCGTCCCGACACGGCCACGCGGAGCGGGCCGAAGGCGATCCGCGGCTTGAGCCCGAGACCCTCGATCAGGGTCGCGGCAAGGGTCGTGTGCACGAGTTCGTGCGCCCAGTCGGCCTCGGGAATGTCCCGCAGCGCCGCACTGGATGCCGCGAGGATCTCCGCGGTGTTCGCCGGAAGTGAGGCGAGCGCGTCGGCCTCGTGCACGAGGGCGTCACCGGCGATGAAGAGCGACCCGAGCATGCCGGGCGCCTCACCGAGCAGGGCGATGCGCTCCTGGATCAGCGGCGCACCGGCGTCGAGGATGGCGCGCTCGGCATCCGTCAGCGGCTCGGTGACGATTCCGGCCGCGGCCAGGTACGGCACGAGCCGGGCGGCGAAGTCGGCGGGCTCGAGCAGCCGAATGTGGTCGCCGTTGATCGATTCGGCCTTCTTCAGGTCGAACCTGGCGGGGTTCGGGTTGACGTCGACCACGTCGAACGCGGCCACCATCTCCTCGATGGAGAAGACGTCGCGATCGTGCGAGAGCGACCAGCCGAGCAGCGACAGGTAGTTGACGAGACCCTCCGGAATGAACCCGCGCTCGCGGTGCAGGAACAGATTCGACTCGGGGTCGCGCTTGGAGAGCTTCTTGTTCTTGTCGCCCATGACGTAGGGCAGGTGACCGAACCGGGGCACGAAGTCGGTCAGACCGATCTCGATCAGCGCGTGGTAGAGCGCGATCTGCCGCGGGGTGGAGGAGAGCAGGTCCTCGCCGCGCAGCACGTGTGTGACGCCCATCAGGGCGTCGTCGACCGGGTTCACGAACGGGTAGAGCGGATGCCCGTTGGGCCGCACGACGACGAAGTCGCTGAACGAGCCGGCCGGGAACGTGATCTCGCCGCGGACGAGGTCGTCGAAGGTGATGTCCTCGGTGGGCACCTTGAGCCGGAGCGCCGGTGAGCGACCCTCGGCGCGGTAGGCGGCCTTCTGGGCGTCCGTCAGGTCGCGCTCGAAGTTGTCGTAGCCGAGCTTCGCGTCGCGTCCGAGGGACACGTTGCGGGCCTCGATCTCCTCGCCCGTGGCGAAGCTCTCGTAGATGTGGCCGGACTCGGTGAGCCTGGCGATGACGTCACGGTAGATGTCATAACGCTGGGACTGCCGGTATGGGCCGTGCGGTCCCCCGGTGTCGACTCCTTCGTCCCAGTCGAGGCGCAACCAGCGGAGGGCCTCGAGCAGCTGCACGAAGCTTTCTTCGGTGTCGCGCGCCGGGTCGGTGTCCTCCACCCGGAAAATGAACTTTCCGCCGGTGTGCCGGGCGTAGGCCCAGTTGAACATCGCGGTGCGCACCAGGCCGACGTGCGGCGTTCCCGTGGGAGATGGGCAGAACCGAACGCGCACATCGGTGCCGGTTGCGGTCGAGAATGGGTGTGCTGGTGTCGTAGACATACGCTCCTCATCCTAGCGATTGTGCTCCAGCCCCGAGAGGGACCAGACGGTCTCGTCCAGTTCGGTGATCGCGCGGATGGTGGCGGCTACGGCGGGGATCAGGTCGGAGCCGGCCTCGGCCACGAGGTGGATGGTGCGGAAGTCACCGCCGGAGGTCGGCCGGGCCACGGCACCCCGCGGCAGGGCGGATGCCGCAACGGCCAGGGTGGGCACCAGGGCCACCCCGAGACCGGCGGCCACCATCCCGAAGACGGCGACGAAATTGTCGGTCTCGTGGGCGATACGGGGCAGATACCCGCGGGCTTCGGCGAGGGCGAGCAGGTGGGCGCGGCAACGGGGGCAGCCGGCAATCCAGCTTTCCCCCGCGAGGCCGGCCAGGTCGACGACCTCGCCGGTCGCGAGCGGGTGCGCCGCCGGGAGCACCACGAGCATCTCGTCCCGCCAGAGCGGCACAACGGCGAGCCCCGTAGCACTGGACCGGTGCAGGTCGCCCGGGTCCCCCGGATAACTGAAGGTGACGGCGATGTCCGCGGCCTGGTCGCGCACCGACCGCACCGCCTCCGGGGGTTCGGCCTCGCGGTAGCTCAATTGCAGGCCGGGATGCCGGTTCGAGAGATCGCGCAGCAGCGTCGGCACAATCGTCGACGACGCCGACGGGAACGAGGCCAGTCGCACCCGCCCCGAGCGCAGGCCGGCCAGTTCGCCGAGTTCTCCCGCCGCGGCATCCAGGGCGTTGGCGACGGTGACCGCGTGCCGGCTGAGAATGCGGCCGGCCTCGGTCAGACGCACACCGCGACCGGCCCGGCTCACGACCGGCATGCCGATCCTGGCCTCCAGGCGCTTGAGCTGCTGGCTCACCGCAGGCTGGCTGTAGCCGAGGGAGCGCGCCGCCGCCGTGATCGACCCGAGTTCGGCGATCCGCTGCACGATCCTCAGTGCGTCGGAATCGAGGTCGAGGGCCTGCGGCGGGGTGAGCGTCATCCCCCAAGCATAAGGCAGGCTTATGGGTTCGATCGAAGACCGGGGATTGTTGAATGGCACGGGCAACGGGACCATGGAAGCATGCCTATTTCGTCTCCTGCCGTTTCACTCACGCCCGGGAAGACCCTGGCGCAGGCGAAGGCGGCGTATGCGCCGACCGCCGGGCGCTACCTGGCCGCCTGCACGCTCGGCCTCCCCACGATCGACACCGTGACCGCCCTCCGCGACGACGGTGAGCGGTGGGCGCGGGGCGAGGCCAGCCCGGCCGACTATACGGCCGATATCGCGGCGGCACGGCAGAGCTACGCGTCACTCGTCGGCGTTCCGACCGGGTTCGTGGCGATCGGGTCGCAGGCATCCGTGCTCGCGGCGATGGTCGCGGCCTCGGTGCCGGACGGCGCCGAGGTGCTCTGCGTCGACGGGGACTTCAGCTCGATGGTGTTCCCGTTCGCGCAGCAGGCCCACCGCGGGGTGGTGGTGCGGCACATCGCACTCGACGAACTCGCGGAGGCGATCACGACCGCAACCTGGCTGGTCGCGTTCTCCCTCGTGCAGTCCGCGACCGGGTTGCTGGCCGACGCCGACCGTATCACCGAGGCGGCCCGCGCCCACGGCGCCTTCACGCTCTGCGACACGACCCAGGCGGCGGGCTGGATGCCGGTGCGGGCCGGCGACTTCGACGCCACGATCTGCCACGCCTACAAGTGGCTCGGAGCCCCGCGTGGGGCGGCCTTCCTCACCGTGCTGCCCGCGTTCGCCGACCGACTCCACCCGGGCCAGGCCGGCTGGTATGCCGGCCTGGATCCGTGGCAGTCCTGTTACGGACCGGAGATGACGCTCGCGACGGACGCCCGCCGGTTCGATGTATCCCCCGCGTGGCCGGCCTGGGTCGGCGCCCGGGCCGCGCTGGGCTTCTTCGCGTCGCTCGACCCCGAGGTGGTGCGGGGCCACGACGCCGATCTCGGCGACGCCCTGAGCCGCGGGCTCGGCGTCCCCGCCAACGGGCAGGCGATCGTCACCTGGGCGGATGCCGACGGCAGCGACCTCGTTCGACTCACCGCCGCCGGGATCACGGCGTCCGGACGGGCCGGCCGCGCCAGGGTGGCTTTCCACCTCTGGAACGACCGCGGTGACGTGGACGCCGTGCTCGCCGCGCTGCACCGCGGCTGAGCAGCTACTCCTTTTCGGCGACGGCGGCGATGATCGCACCGGCGAGGGCGGCCGAAGAGGCCGGATTCTGGCCGGTGTAGAGGTTGCGGTCGATCTCCATGTGCGAGGCCCACGGATCGCCGGCCACGAAGTCGGCGCCCAGTTCGACCAGGCGGCTCTGCACGAGCCACGGCGCCTTCGGCGCCAGGCCGCCCAGCGTCTCCTCCTCATCGGTGAAGCCCGTCATCCGGTAACCGATGAAGGGCCAGCTGCCGTCGTCGCGCACCGCGGCGAGCAGGGCGGCCGGGGCGTGGCAGAGCACGCCGAGGATGCGACCGGAGTCCAGGGCCTCGGTCATGATGCGACCGGAGACGGCGTCCACGGCGAGGTCTTCCATCGGCCCGTGTCCTCCGGGGTAGAAGACGACGTCATAGTCGGCGACCGTGATGTCGGCGATCGAGCGGGGCTCGTCGAGCTCGCTTCCGATCGTGTCGAGGTAGGCAACGATGGCCGCGGCACGGTCTTCGCCGCCGGCGGCCTGGGGCGACAGGCTGCCCGCATCGATCGTGGGGGCGACGCCGTTCGGCGTCGCGATGGTGATCTGCCAGCCGGCCTCGGTGAACAGGCGGTGCGGCTCGGCCAGCTCTTCGGCCCAGTAGCCGGTCGGGTGCAGGCTGCCGTCGTTGAGGGTCCAGTGGTCAGCGGCGCTGACGACAAAGAGTACGGAATTCATGGTTTCTCCAAAAGAGTCGATGCGGATTGAGGGTGGTGCGGGCGACGGATGCGAATCAGACGTTCGTGCGGACGACCATCTTGCCGGTGTTCTCGCCGCGCAAGAGGCCGAGGAAGGCCTCCACGGAGTGGTCGATCCCGTCGACGACGGTCTCATCGAAGACGACCTCGCCCGAGGCAAGCCAGCCGGCCATGTCGGCGGAGAACGCGGCGAAGTGCTGCACGTAGTTGCCCACGATGAAGCCCTTGAGCGTCAGCCCACGGCCGACGATGTTCACCATATTGCGGGGGCCGGCGGATGCCTCGGTGTTGTTGTAGACGGAAATGGCGCCGCAGAGTGCGGCACGTCCGCCGTCATTGAAGCTGGCGATGGCGGCTTCGAGGTGGTCTCCGCCAACGTTGTCGAAGTACACGTCGATGCCGTCGGGTGCTGCCGCTGCAAGCTGCTTGGCGACGGAGCCGTCCTTGTAATTGAAGGCGGCGTCGAAGCCGTACTTCTCGGTCAGCAGGGCGACCTTCTCGGCCGAACCCGCAGAGCCGATGACGCGCTTCGCGCCCTTCAGCCGTGCGATCTGGCCGACCATGCTGCCCACTGCGCCGGCAGCCCCGGAGACGAAGACGGTGTCGCCTTCCTTGAGCCCGGCGACCTCGAGCAGGCCGACGTAGGCCGTCAGCGCGGTCATGCCGAGCACGCCGAGGTAGGCGGAGAGCGGCACACCGGGAAGCTCGGGGACGACGCGGAAGCCCGCGGCATCCTCCTGTACCAGGTCCCGCCAGCCGAACTGGTGCAGGACGACGTCGCCGACCTTGATCGCGTCGGACTCGGATGCGACGACGCGGCCGACGGCTCCGCCGGTCATTGTCTCGCCCAGGGCGTAGGGGGCCGAGTAGGACTTCGCGTCGTTCATCCGACCGCGCATGTACGGGTCGACCGAGACGAATTCGTTGGCGACGCGAACCTGGCCGGCCGCGAGTTCGGGCAGGTGGATCCGGATGGTGCTGAATTCGGCATCCGTGGGCCAGCCGGTGGGGCGGGCTGCGAGCTGGATCTGGGTACTGGTGGTGGACGAGGCCATGGGGGGCTCCTCTGCTTTTTTGTAACGGATGGTCTAATATATTGTGTACTGAGCGATACACAAAACCATCCACAGCGAAAACGGAGGAAACACCATGGGACGGCTTCAGAGTTTCGAGCGCACGACCGTCGTGCAAGCCGCCCGAGACCTGTTCTGGGACAAGGGCTTCGAGGCAGCCTCGCTCGCCGACCTTGAAGGCGCGACCGGCCTCAAACGCTCCAGCATCTATCACGCCTTCGGCAGCAAGCGCGGCCTCTTCGACGCCGCCGTCGAGGACTACCTGGACACCGTGATCCGGCCGCGGCTGCGCATCCTGACCGAGGCCGGGGGCAGCCGGGCCTCGCTGGTTGCCTACTTCGAGGAACTCCGTTCGGCCGTGCACGCCTTGCCGGAGGACTCCCCCCGCCGCGGATGCCTGCTCGTGAACTGCGCCGCAGGCCTGGCCGGTCACGACGACCTGGCCCGCCAGGTCGTCGACGGCTACCGGTCGGAACTGATCAGGTCCTTGCAGGACGCCCTGCACACGGCCGGGTCGGACCGTGCCCCGGAGCGCGCCAGAACCCTGGCCTCGCTGGGGATGAGCGCCATGCTTCTCGCCCGCGTCAACGCGACGGAATCGGTGGCGCTGCTCGACACGGCACTGGACGAGATCCGGGCCTGGTTCCCGGCGCCGACTCCTTAGGCGCGGCGCACCGGGTTCGACAGCACGCCGATTCCCGCGATCTCGATCTGAACTGTGTCGCCGTCGACGACGGTAGCGGCCGTCCCCGGGGCACCGATGAGGATGACGTCGCCGGGAAGTAGGGTGAATGAGCCCGAGACGAATGACACCATCTCCGCGATGGTGTGCTTGAGCAGCGCAGCGTCGCCGGACTGGAAAGGCCGGTCATTGATCCGACCGTGCAGCGACAACCCGGTCCAGTCGAACTCGGTGTCGATGACCGGGCCCAGTGGGCAGAAGGAATCGAAACTCTTGGCCCGTGCCGGGCCCCCGTCTCGCTCCCTGAGGTCGACCGCGGTGACGTCGTTGGCGATCGTGTAGCCGAAAATCGCGTCCTCGGCATCCTCCACCGACACGTTTTTGGTGATCTTGCCGATGACCAAGGCCAGTTCGCCCTCGACCCGCACGTCCGCGGACTGGGCCGGCAACACGATCGAGTCGCCCGGGCCGACCACGGAGGTGTTCGGCTTGAGGAAGAACCGGGGTTCCACCGGCCGGGCGGCGGCCTGCTCGTCCCGGCTCGCGAAATAGGACCAGGCCATCCCGACAACCTTGGAGCGCGGGATCACCGGGGCGAGCAGTTTGGCCTCGCGCAACGCGATCCGTTCACCGGTCGGGTCGTAACCGGCGAACATCGGGTCACCCTTGAGCACCACCAGCTCGTCGTCATCGATGATCCCGAACGAAATCAGTCCGTCGTGACTGAACCGCGCGATCTTCACGCGGATCCAGCCCCGGCGTCGAGGCGGGTGAGCCAGCCGTGCCGGTCGGGCAGGCGGCCATACTGGATGTCCGTCAGCTCATGGCGCAGCGCCATCGTGATCTCGCCCGCGGGGGCATCCGGGTTGCCGATCGACATGCCGGGGCCCTTGAGCTCGGCGATGGGCGTGACGACGGCCGCCGTGCCACAGGCGAACACCTCGGTGATTCCCCCGGACTCGACGCCGTCTCGCCAGTCGCCGAGCGTTACATCGCGCTCCTCCACGGTCATTCCGCGGTCCCTGGCCAGTTGCATGATGCTGTCGCGGGTGACCCCCTCGAGGATCGATCCGGTCAGCCGCGGGGTGACGAGCGTGTGGGTGCCGTGAACGAAGAAGACGTTCATGCCGCCGAGCTCATCGATGCGGCTGCTGGTCTCTCCGTCGAGGAAGAGCACCTGGGCGCAGCCGTTCTCGTAGGCCTGCATCTGGGGCAGCAGCGATGCCGCGTAGTTGCCGCCGCACTTGGCGGCGCCGGTGCCGCCGCGGCCGGCCCGGGAGTACTCGGTGGAGAGCCAGATCTTGATCGGGGCGACGCCGTTGGTGAAGTACGCGCCCGCCGGGCTGGCGATGACGTAGTAGCCGACCTTGTGCGCGGCGCGCACGCCGAGAAAGCTCTCATTGGCGATCATGAATGGGCGCAGGTAGAGGCTCGTCTCGGGCGCGGAGGGCACCCAATCGCCGTCGACGGCGATCATCTGCCGGATCGATTCGATGAAATCCGCCGCCGGGAGTTCCGGCAGGGCGAGTCGTCGGGCCGAACGTTGAAGCCGTTCGGCATTCTTCTGCGGACGGAAGGTCCAGATTGAGCCGTCGGCGTGCCGGTAGGCCTTCAGGCCCTCGAAGATCTCCTGGCCGTAGTGCAGCACGGAGGACGCCGGGTCGAGCTGGAGCGGGCCGTAGGGAATGACACGGGCATCCTGCCAGCCGCCCTCCAGCGTCCAGTCGATCGCGACCATGTGGTCGGTGAACTGCTTGCCGAAGCCGGGGTCGCTGAGAATCGCCTCACGCTCGGCCGGCGTACGGGGCGTGGTCGCCCGGGTGACGCTGAAGTCGAGCGGGGCCGCCGCGCTCGGTGCCGTCTGGTTCGGTGCTGCCTGGCTCATTGGAGTCCCTTGTCTGTCAATCGGGTCACGATGGCGTTGCCCACGTCGGTGGTGCTGCGCGGTGCCGTTGCGGCACCGTCCCCCCTGCGATCAGCGATGTCGGCCGTGACCGCGTCGGTCACCCTCGCCGCGGCATCCGTCAGGCCGAGGTGGCTGAGGAGGAGCGCGACCGACAGGATGGCTGCCGTCGGGTCTGCCAGCTGCTTGCCCGCGATGTCGGGTGCCGATCCGTGTACCGGCTCGAACATGCTGGGGAATCGACCGTCCGGGTTGATGTTTCCGGATGCCGCGAGGCCGATGCCGCCGCTGATTGCGGCCGCCAAGTCGGTCAGGATGTCGCCGAAGAGGTTGTCCGTGACGATGACATCAAATCTACTCGGATTCGTGACGAGGAAAATCGTCGCTGCGTCGACGTGGAGGTAATCGACGCTCACCTCGGGAAATTCGGCCGCGACGGCCGTGACGACGCGCTGCCACAGGCTCCCGGCGAAGACGAGCACATTCGTCTTGTGCACGAGGGTGAGGTGGCGGCCGGGACGGGACTGGGCGACCTGGAAAGCGTGGCGCACGACGCGCTCGACGCCGAAGGCCGTGTTCACGGACACCTCGTTGGCCACTTCATGGGTTGTGCCCTGACGGATCGCACCGCCGTTGCCGACATAGGGTCCCTCTGTGCCCTCCCGCACGACGACGAAGTCGACGTTGCCCGGCGCGGCCAGTGGGCTGGGCACACCGGGGAAGAGCACGCTCGGCCGCAGGTTGACGTAGTGGTCAAGGGAGAAACGCAGCTTCAACAGCAGTCCGCGTTCGATGTTCGCGTTGGCCAGGCGGGGGTCTCCCGGCACGCCGCCGACGGCGCCGAGCAGGATCGCGTCGTGCGCGGCGATCGAGGACAGGTCCTCATCGGTGAGCACATCGCCGGTCTCGAGGAAGCGGGCAGCCCCGAGCGAGAACCAGGTCAGGTCGAAGACGACGTCGTCGGCCACCGTCGCCGCCTCGAGTACCTTGACGGCCTCTGCAACGACCTCGGGACCGATTCCGTCGCCTGGAATGACGGCGAGCTTGATTTGAGTGGACATTCGGCTCCGTATGTCTGAGATTTACCTGTAGAAACACCCTACTGTGAGCGATCCATTGTCTAAGCTGGACAATCCCTGACAGCACAATCCTTGTCAGCTACAGAAAGCAGTTCATCATGAGCCTTGGACTCGGCATTTTCCTCGTCGTCGTCGGCGCCATCCTCGTCTATGCGCTGAACATCAGCGTCGAATGGATGGACCTCGACCTGGTCGGCTACATCCTGATGGGTGCCGGCGCCGTGGTCATCATCCTGGGAATCGTGCTCCTCACCCGCAAGCGCACCAGCGTCAGCACCACCCGGCGTGTCGACGGTGAGCAGATCACGAGCGAAAAGCGCTCCATCGACGACGTCTGATCCCGGCTCGCTCCATCGACGACGTCTGATCCCGGCTCGCTCTGATCCCGGCTCGCTCTGATCCCGGCTCGCTCTGATCCCGGCTCGCTCGGGCTCAACCCAGCTCAGCTCGCCTTGCGCAGCGTGAGCAGCGCGACGACCGCCGCCGCCAGCACGAGCCCCATCCCGATCCAGGCCGTCGGGCCGATCCCCGTGCCGAAGGCCTCCCTCGCCGAGGCGAGGAGCAGCTCGGCCTGGCCTGCCGGAAGCCCGCCGGCCACGGCGACGGCACCGCCGAGCGTCTCCTCGGCGGCGGATCGCTGGGCGGCCGTCAGCATCGACGGAAGCACGACCGAGCCACGGTAGGCGGCCGTGAGGATGGTGCCGAGGATCGTCGTGCCCAGCACAGCGCCGAGCTCGTAGGCCGTTTCACCCACCGCCGACGCCGCACCCATCTTGTCCGCTGGGGCGGTCGCCACAATGAGTTCGTTCGACACGGTCTCCGCGGCGCCGATTCCGATCCCGAGCAGGGCGAAGACGAGCGCGACGCCGACGGCATCCAGCCTCGCCCCGCCGATGGCGAACGCCAGATACCCCGCGGCCGAGACCAGCAGACCCACCGGAACGACGATGGACGGCCGCACCCGCCGGGATATCGGCACGATCACCAGCCCGGAGATGATCATGGCCGTCAGGCCGGGCACGAGCACCAGCCCGGCGGCGAGCGGGGAGAGGCCGAGCACCAGCTGCAGGTACTGCGACACGAAGAACAACCCGCCGACGAGCGCGATGACGCTGAGCAGGTTCACGCCGATGGCGCCGCTGAACGCGCCCTGGCGGAAAAGGGCCAGGTCAATCATCGGCTCGCTCAGGCGCGGCTGGCGGCGCACGAAGAGGATGCCGGCGAGAAGTCCCAGCAGGATCGGGCCGACCGTGGCGACGCTCGGCCCATGCTCGGCCAGCACCTTGATGCCGTAGACGACGGGAAGCATGGTCGCCAGCGAGAGCAGGATGCTCGTCAGGTCGATCCGACCGGGGTGTGGGTCGCGCGATTCCGGCACGAGCAGCGGGCCGAGCACGAGCAGCGGCACGAGCAACGGAACGGCGAGCAGGAAGACGGAGCCCCAAGCCAGGTGTTCGAGGAGCACGCCGCCGACGACCGGTCCCAGCGCGCTGCCCGCGGCGAAACCACTGGCCCAAATGGCAATGGCCAGTCGCCGCTGGTCCCGGTCGGTGAAGACGGAGCGGAGCAGCGAGAGGGTCGGCGGCATCAGCATGGCGCCGAACAGGCCGAGCACGGCACGATCGATGATGAGCCACTCGACGTTGGGGGCGAAGGCCGCCACCACGGACACGCTGCCGAACCCGGCCGATCCGATCAGGAGCAGACGGCGGCGACCGATCCGGTCACCGAGACTGCCCATGGCGACGAGGAGCCCGGCGAGCATGAGCGGGTAGATGTCGATCACCCACAGAAGCTGCGTCCCCGTGGGCCGGAGGGCCTCCGAGATGGCGGGCAGGGCGAGGTTGAGCACGGTGTTGTCGATCGAGACCAGGAGCACCGGCAGCATGAGCACGACCAGTGCCGCCCACCGGCGGCGGGGGCTGAGTTCATGGGTTGAGGGGGCGATCTCGCGGAGGTCGGACGACACGGGGGTGCTACTTTCGGCTTGTCTGAACGGCAACTATACCGTCCAGACGGTACAGTAGCACCATGATCTCCGTTCCCGCAGCAGCGCCCACCCGCGAGCGCATCCTCGACGCATTCGCCCAGCTCCTGATCGACCAGGGCGAACGGGCCGCCACACTCGAAGCCGTAGCCGCGGCCGCCGGGCTGTCGAAGGGCGGCCTGCTCTATCACTTCGGCTCGAAGGACGCCCTCGTCGAGGGGATGCTCACCCGGCTGGAAGCGCTCGTCGCCGACGACGTCGAGCAGATCAGGGCTGCCCCGGCCGGCCCGATCGACTACCTGATCCGCACATCGATGAGTGAGGGCACACCACTGGACCAGGCGATCGCCGCGGCCGTGCGGCTGGCGCAGGGGGCGCATCCGCTCGCCAACGAGGCTCTCGACTCAACCCGGCGCCAGTGGCTGGCGGTGATCGAGGAGACGGTGGGCGACCCGGACGTGGCCGAGGCGATCATGCTCATCAGTGATGGCCTGTATTACGAATCCACACTGGCCGGTCCCGGTCGCCCCGCCGCCGATCTGACATCGGCGGCGAGGCTGGACCGGTTGCTCGCCGTGATCGGGCGAATGACCGAACGGCCCGCTACTCGGTGAGGGCGATCTCGACCATCACGTCGGCGTCAATCGCGTCGCGCACCGTGGCGAGAAGGCTGGCCGGAACGGGTGAGTCGACGGTGAGCACGCTCAATGCCTTCCCGCCGGCGACGTGGCGGGCGATCTGCATGCCGGCGATGTTGATCTGGGCATCGCCGAACTCGCGGCCGTAGACGGCGACGATTCCGGGGCGGTCGGTGTAGATCATCACGATGAGGTGCTGCGCGAACGGAACCTCGACCTCGTAGCCGTTCACCTCGACGATCTTCTCGATCTGCTTGGTGCCGGTCAGGGTGCCGGACACCGAGACCTGCGAACCATCGGCCAGGGCGCCGCGCAGCGTGATGACGTTGCGGTACTCCGGCGATTCCTTGTCGGTGATCAGGCGCACGGCAACGCCGCGCTGCTCCGCAAGAAGCGGCGCGTTGACGTAGGACACCGTCTCGCTGACGACGTTCGTGAAGATTCCCTTGAGCGCTGCGAGCTTGAGCACGCTGACGTCGTAGTCGGCCAGTTCGCCGCGGATGTCCACGTCGACGCTGGTGAGCGGGCTGTGTGCGGCGAGGCCGGAGAAGACCTGGCCCAGCTTCTCGACCAGCGGGATGCCGGGGCGCACGTACGGGTCGATGACGCCACCGGCGACGTTGACCGCGTCGGGGACGAGTTCGCCGGAGAGTGCGAGGCGCACCGACTTGGCGACCGACACGCCCGCCTTTTCCTGGGCCTCGTCGGTCGAGGCGCCGAGGTGCGGCGTCGTGATGATGTTCGGCAGGCCCAGCAGCGGCGAGCCGGTCGGGGGTTCGCTGACGTAGACGTCCAGGCCGGCGCCGGCGATGGTTCCGGCGACGAGGGCGTCGTGCAGTTCGGCCTCGTCGATCAGGCCACCGCGGGCGACGTTGACGACGAAGGCGGTCGGCTTCATCAGCGCGAACTGGGCGGCGCCGAGCATCCCGGTGGTTTCCGGGGTCTTGGGCATGTGGATCGTGACGAAGTCGGACTGGGCCAGCAGCTCGTCGAGGGTGACGGGAGTCACGCCGAGCTGCTGCGCGCGCGCCGAGGTGATGTACGGGTCGAAGGCGATGATGTTCGTGCCGAAGGCCTGCATTCGCGCGGCGACGAGGGCGCCGATCCGGCCGAGGCCGATGATGCCGATCGTCTTTTCGTACAGTTCAACGCCGGTGTACTTGGAGCGCTTCCACTGGCCTTCCGCGAGCGCACCGTGGGCCGGCGGGATGTGGCGGGCGAGGCTGATAATGTGACCGACCGTGAGTTCGGCCGCGGAGATAATGTTCGAGGTCGGGGCATTGACAACCATGACGCCCGCCGAGGTCGCGGCTTTAATGTCGACATTGTCCAGACCGACTCCGGCGCGCGCGATGACCTTGAGGAGCGGCGCGGCCGCAATGGCCTCAGCGTCCACCTTCGTCGCGGAGCGCACCAGGATGGCGTGGGCGGTCGCTAGTTCCTTGAGCAGGGCCGGACGGTCGGTCCCGTCCACGTTGCGCACATCGAAGTCCGGTCCAAGGGCATCAACGGTTGCGGGCGAGAGTTCTTCGGCGATGAGTACGACTGGTTTTGACACGAAAAAGGTTCCTCCGATTGCAGCAGAAATGGTGGGCTTGCGCCGCGACCGTGGGGCGCCAGTTAGGTTTTCACTCTATCGGCTGCAGAATGGGGCAATGAGCAGCGTTACGCCAACCGACCTCCAGTTCGCCCTCCGCGTGGTCCTCGCGGTGATCTTCATCGGGGCAGGGGTCACCCATTTCCTTCCGTCGGTGCAGCGAACGATGGCCGCGATGATCCCGCCACGACTGCGATTCACGGGCATCCTGAGCCCGCGGGCACTGGTCGTCTTCACCGGACTGTGCGAGATCGCCGGCGGCGCGGGCCTGCTGTATCGGCCCCTGATTGTGACGAGCGGCCTCTGCCTGATCCTCTTCCTCATCGCGGTGTTCCCGGCGAACGCCTTCGCCGCCCGGCATCCGAAGCGGTTCGGCCGGGTCGCGATCCCCGTTGTACCACGCTTGTTCGGCCAGCTCGCCCTGATCGCGCTGATCGGCGTCGCGATCGTGCCTGGAGCCTAGCCCGGGCCCTCGGCGCAAGTCAGGGCTCCCGGCCCGCGTTTGAGCTCGCGGCACGGGTTAGACCGCGCGCCCGCTTCCTCAACACGTGCCGGGAGGGTGCGCGCCACGCCGGTCAGACGATGAGGCTGCCGAGGCCGAACATGAAGATGTCCGCGGACAGCGCGGCGACCAGGCACAGGCCGGCGAGCAGCAGGAGCGCCTGCACGCCCGGCCCTCGGGATCGACCGAGCCGGATCGCGAGCGCGAAGACCGCGACGGGCAGGAACACTCCGGTGAGCAGGAGCCCCCAGCCGAAGCCGCTCAGGCTGGTGTCGAGGCTGTGGGCCGCCAGGTTGAGGCCGACGATGTTCCCGACGCCCTCCCACGCGTCATAGGCGTAGAACAGGGCGAAGACGGCGGCGATGGCCATGAAGAGCCAGCGCGGAGTGCGGCGCGGAGTGACAGTGACGTTTGAGGCGGTCGCGTTCATGAGGCTCCCCCGGCGTTGATGATGAAGGGCAGCGGGGCGAGCAGGACGACGCCGAGCAGCAGCACGGCGAACCGCACCCGCGGACGGGAGCGAGTCAGCCAGATGGTCGTGACGAACCATGTCGCAGGGGCGACGACGGCGAGCCAGAGCCCAAGCGAGAACATGAACTGTCCGACCGCGTCCGAGAGCGGATTCCCGATCCGTGAGATCCCGATCACCCAGCCGATCGTGTACAGCAGGTAGACCCCTCCGAACACGCCCATGGCGATGAGGGCGACGGAGCTGACGGGCGCGGCCGCGGCGAGAGCGGCCTCGTGCTCCCGAACGGCGGTTGCCGGCCCGGCCACGGTCCACCCCTCGGGAGGCTCGGCCACGTCTCCCCCGGCGGCGGCGCCGTCCGCATTGGTGGTTCCGGTGCCGGTCTGCAGGGTCGGGTCGTCATCGCCGGCCCAGCCCAGGGCATCGTCGTCGCGTGGAGAGTTCATACGCCTAGGTTATCGGCGTCGCCCACCCCTCCGATGACTGGCGGGCCGGTTCCGCGCTCCGGATCGCCGCACAGGCGACGAAGACCCAGCCGAGGATGCCGACCAGGCAGACCCGTTCGGCCAGGCCAGTCAGGTTCGGCGCGAAACGATCGGCGAGGCTGACGCTGAGCAGGCCCACGGCGGCGACCACGACAAGGGCCAGCGCCGGCCGGTAGCCACGGCGGAGCCGAGGGCTGCGGCGCAGCCAGCCGGTCAGTAACGCGAAGGCGGCGAGGGCAGCGAGGAATCCGACGGAGGCGACCGCGAGATGAAGCGCGCCCGTCGACGTGGATGTGCTCAGCCCGAAATCCCCGGGCCGGTGGATATCGGTCGGCAGGAAGGCCAGAGCCGCCGAGCAGGCGCCGGCGACGACCATGAGAGCCAGACCGGCTCGTCGCAGCGATGACGCTTGGTCGGTCAAGCCGATCGCGACGGCGGCGCAGACCGTCGACAGGGCGCGGCCGAGGAAATTGAGGTTCATGACCCAGCCGTACGGGCCCACGGCAAGGTTGCTCTCCGCGTCGCTGATCGGGCTGTAGTGCGGCGGGAGGAACTGCAGCAGCACGTCGACGAGAACGTAGAGGACGACACCGACCATGGCGGCTGCGGCCAGGCGACGCGCCGAAAACGGCGACAGGGCCGACCGAGAACGGCCGACCCTGTCGCTGACAAGCACGGTAGTGCTACCCGGCGGTGTCGCTTAGCGCGCGGCTTCGCCGTCGACGTAGTCGTCGTCGCTCGAGGCGTTCCAGGCGAACAGCTTGCGCAGCTCGCGGCCGGTGGCCTCGATCGGGTGCTCCTCGCCCTTCTTGCGCAGCGCGAGGAACTCGGGTGCTCCGGCGTCCTGGTCCTTGATGAACCGGTCGGCGAACGCGCCGTTCTGGATGTCGGCGAGAACGGCCTTCATGTTCTCCTTGACGCTCGGGTCGATGACGCGCGGGCCGGACACGTAGTCGCCGTACTCTGCGGTGTCGGAGACGCTCCAGCGCTGCTTGGCGATGCCGCCCTCCCACATCAGGTCGACGATGAGCTTGAGCTCGTGCAGCACCTCGAAGTAGGCGACCTGCGGCTGGTAGCCGGCCTCGGTGAGAACCTCGAAGCCGTACTGGATCAGCTGCGACGCGCCGCCGCAGAGCACGGCCTGCTCGCCGAACAGGTCGGTTTCGGTTTCTTCGGTGAAGGTGGTCTTGATGCCGGCGGCGCGGAGTCCGCCGATCGCCTTCGCGTAGCTGAGCGTGAGGGGCCAGGCCGCTCCCGAGGCATCCTTTTCGACGGCGACGATGACGGGAACGCCACGGCCTGCCTCGTATTCGCGGCGCACGGTGTGGCCGGGGCCCTTGGGCGCGACCATGACGACGTCGACACCCGCGGGGGGCGTGATGTAGCCGAAGCGGATGTTGAAGCCGTGCCCGAAGACGAGTGCCTTGCCTTCGGCGAGGTTGGGTTCGATGTCGTCGGCGAACAGGTGGCGCTGCACCTGGTCGGGGGCGAGCACGACGATCACGTCGGCCCAGGCGGATGCCTCGGCTGCACCGAGCACCGTGAAGCCGGCCTCTTCGGCCTTGGCCTTCGACTTCGAGCCCTCCTTGAGGCCGATGACGACCTCGACACCGGAGTCGCGGAGATTCTGGGCGTGCGCGTGACCCTGCGAGCCGTAGCCGATGACGGCCACCTTCTTGCCCTGGATGATCGACAGGTCGGCGTCTTTGTCGTAGTAAATCTCAGACACGAGTGGGTATCTCCTTGTTGTTTGGTGGGAAGTCTGGTTGGTCGAGGAAAGTGAGGAACCGGCCGCCGGCCGGGGCGAGCGTCAGTTCTTGTAGACGCGTTCGGTGATCGATTTCGAACCACGGCCGATGGCGAGCAGACCCGATTGCGCGATCTCCTTGATTCCGTAGGGTTCGAGCACGCGCAGCAGCGCCTGGGTCTTGCCGGAGTCGCCGGTGACCTCGATCACGACGGCGTCAATGGAGACGTCGACGACCCGCGCCCTGAACAGGGTGACGGCCTCGAGCACCTGGGACCTGGTCGTGTTGTCGGCGCGAACCTTGACCAGCAGGTGTTCACGCTGCACGGACTGCGACGGGTCGAGTTCGACGATCTTGATCACGTTGATCAGCTTGTTCAGCTGCTTCGTGACCTGCTCGAGCGGGAGGTCTTCGACGTCGACCAGGATCGTGATCCGGGACAGGCCCGGGATCTCGGTGTGGCCGACCGCGAGGCTCTCGATGTTGAATCCGCGGCGGGCGAACAGGCCGGCGACTCGCGTCAGCAGGCCCGGCTTGTCCTCGACAAGGAGGCTCAGGACGTGGGAGCTCATGGTTATTCCTCTCCCCAGGTCGGTGCATGGTCCTTGGCGTATTGAACGTAACTATTGCTGACGCCCTGCGGCACCATCGGCCAGACCATCGCGTCCCGGCTGACGATGAAGTCGATCACGACCGGACGGTCGTTGGTCGCGAGGGCCAGCTTGATCGCGTCGTCGACCTGGTCCGCGCTGGTGACCCGGATGCCCAGGGCGCCATAGGCCTCGGCCAGCTTCACGAAGTCGGGCACCATCGCCGAGCCGTGCCCGGTGTTCAGGTCGGTGAAGGAGTGCCGTCCGTCGTAGAACAGGGTCTGCCACTGGCGCACCATGCCGAGCGACGAGTTGTTGATGATCGCGACCTTGATCGGGATGTTGTTGATCGTGCAGGTGGCCAGTTCCTGGTTGGTCATCTGGAAGCATCCGTCGCCGTCGATCGACCAGACGACCCGGTCGGGTTCGGCGACCTTGGCGCCCATCGCGGCGGGCACGGAGTACCCCATGGTTCCCGCGCCGCCCGAGTTGAGCCAGGAGTTGGGCCGTTCGTACTTGATGTACTGGGCCGCCCACATCTGGTGTTGGCCGACGCCGGCGGCGTAGACGCCCTCCGGGCCGGTGAGTTCGCCGATCCGTTTGATCACGTACTGCGGGGCGAGCAGGCCGTCGGTCGGCTCGGAGTAGCCGAGGGGGAACTCCTCGCGCAGGCCGTTGAGGTAGGTCCACCAGACGCTGATGTCGGGGGTCGTCGTCTTGACGGCGGTCGCGTAGGCGACGGTGAGGTCGGCGATCACGTCCTTGGCGTCGCCGACGATGGGCACGTCCGCGGTGCGGATCTTCGAGATCTCGGCCGGGTCGACGTCGACGTGCACGATGGTCGCGTGCGGCGCGAATTCGGACACCTTGCCGGTCACCCGGTCGTCGAAGCGGGCGCCGAGGGCGATGATCAGGTCGGCCTCCTGCAGGGCGAGCACCGCGGAGACCGTGCCGTGCATCCCCGGCATGCCCAGGTGCTGCTCGTGCGAGTCGGGGAAGGCGCCGCGGGCCATCAGCGTGGTGACGACGGGCGTGCCGGTCAACTCGGCGAAGGCGAGGAGTTCCTCGGACGCGCGGGCGCGAATGACGCCGCCGCCGACGTAGAGCACCGGCTTGCGGGATTCGGCGAGCAGCTGGGCGGCTGCCTGCACCTGCTTGCCGTGGGCCTTGGTGATCGGCCGGTAGCCGGGCAGGTCCAGCTTGGGCGGCCAGATGAACGGGGCCTTGTTCTGCTGGGCGTCCTTCGTGATGTCCACGAGCACCGGGCCGGGCCGGCCGGTCGACGCGATCAGGTGCGCGGAGGCGATGGCGGCGGGGATGTCCTCCGGCCGCTTGACGAGGAAGGAGTGCTTGGTGATCGGCATGGTGATGCCGACGATGTCGGCCTCCTGGAAGGCGTCCGTGCCCATCAGGGTGGAGAAGACCTGGCCGGTGATGCAGACGATCGGCACCGAGTCCATGTAGGCGTCGGCGATGGCGGTGACCAGGTTCGTGGCCCCGGGGCCGCTCGTCGCAATGGCGACGCCGACCCGTCCACTCGCGGAGGCGTAGCCCTCGGCGGCGTGGCCGGCACCCTGCTCGTGGCGCACCAGGATGTGCCGGATGGCGTCCTGGGTCATCAGCTCGTCGTAGAGCGGGATGACGGCGCCGCCCGGGAGGCCGAAGACGTCGGTGACGCCGAGCAGCTCGAGGCTGCGGATGATGGCCCCTGAGCCGGTGAGGATCTCCGGCTCGACGCCGGCGCCGGACAGGCCGGGCGCGGCGGGCGAGGGTGATGGCGATGGCACGGGTGAATCCGCGGTCATGAGATCAAGTCCCTAGTTCGTTGACGAATGGTGAGCGCTAGCCGGTCACGGCGCCGACGGCCGCTGACTGGACGAGCTTGGAGTACTTCGCGAGTACTCCCCGGGTGTAGCGCGGTGGGAGTGGAGCCCAGCCGATGCGCCGTGCAGCCAGCTCTTCAGGGTCGACCAGTAGGTCGAGCGTGCGAGCTGCGATATCGACCCGTATGAGATCACCATCGCGCACGAAGGCGATTGGACCTGCGTCCACCGCTTCG
Organism: Cryobacterium sp. PH31-AA6; assembly: GCF_030063195.1. GTDB lineage: Bacteria > Actinomycetota > Actinomycetes > Actinomycetales > Microbacteriaceae > Cryobacterium. Next base: position 15,921 of record NZ_JASISS010000001.1, on the reverse strand, counting down.
GGTGCTATGTGGCCGATACACAGTCCGGTTGTGCCGCCTGAGAATCTGCCGTCCGTTAACAGTAGTACATCGGCACCGAGCCCGGCGCCCTTGATGGCCGCGGTGATCGAGAGCATCTCGCGCATGCCGGGGCCGCCCTTCGGACCCTCGTAACGGATGATGACGACGTCGCCCTTCTCGATCCCGCCGACGGTGAGCGCGTCCATTGCGGCCCGTTCCCGTTCGAACACGCGGGCCGGGCCGACGAAGACGTCACTGTCGAAGCCGGCGGTCTTCACGACGGCGCCCTCCGGCGCCATCGTTCCCTTGAGGATGGTGATGCCGCCGCTGGCGTGGATCGGGTTGTCCAGGGTGCGCAGAACCTCCCCGTCGAGGTCGGGCGGGTCGATCTCCGCGAGGTTCTCGGCCACGGTCTTACCGGTCACGGTGAGCGCGTCGCCGTGGATGAGGCCGGCCTCGAGGAGCGCCCGCATCACGGCGGGCACGCCGCCCTGACGGTCGACGTCGTTCATGACGTACTTGCCGAACGGCTTGAGGTCGCCGATGTGCGGCACCTTGTCGCCGATCCGGTTGAAGTCGTCAAGGCTCAGGTCGACGTCGGCCTCGTGCGCGATGGCGAGAAGGTGCAGCACGACGTTCGTGGATCCGCCGAAGGCCATGGCCACGGCGATCGCGTTTTCGAAGGCCTTGCGGGTGAGGATGTCGCGCGCGGTGATACCCAGGCGCAGCAGGTTGACGACTGCCTCACCGGACCGCCGAGCAAAGTAGTCACGGCGACGGTCGGCCGAGGCCGGCGAGGCGGATCCGGGCAGGCTCATTCCCAGGGCCTCTGCGACGCTCGCCATGGTGTTGGCGGTGTACATGCCGCCGCAGGCACCCTCGCCGGGGGCGAAGGCGCATTCGATCCGCTTGGCGTCGGCCTCGGTCATCCGTCCGGCCTTCACCGCGCCGACCGCCTCGAACGAGTCGATGATGGTGATGTCCTTCTCGGTGCCGTCCGAGAGCTTCACCCAGCCGGGCGCGATCGAACCGGCATAGAGGAAGACGCTGGCGAGGTCGAGGCGGGCGGCGGCCATCAGCATGCCGGGAAGGGACTTGTCGCAGCCGGCGAGCAGCACCGAGCCGTCGAGGCGCTCGGCCTGCATGACGACCTCGACGGAGTCCGCAATGACCTCACGGGAGACGAGGGAGAAGTGCATGCCCTCGTGGCCCATCGAGATGCCGTCGGAGACCGAGATCGTGCCGAACTGCAGCGGGTAGCCGCCGCCGGAGTGCACGCCCTCCTTGGCCGCCTGCGCGAGGCGGTCCAGGGACAGGTTGCACGGGGTGATCTCGTTCCAGGAGCTGGCGATTCCGATCTGGGGTTTGTCCCAATCGGCGTCTCCCATGCCGACGGCGCGAAGCATGCCCCGTGAGGTGGTGGCTTCGATTCCATCGGTGACGTCGCGGCTTCGCGGTTTCAGATCATACTCAGGCATGCATTGAGTCTAAGACGTCGCGGCGGCCCGCAAGTCGGCGATCATGCCCAGGACGAGCAGGACATCCTCGGGGCCGCGAACCCGGTAGCCGGCGAGGGATGCGCCCGCGCCGACCTTCAGGCCCAGATCCCCATCGCCGAGCACGGCGAACGCGTCCTCGTCGGTCAGGTCGTCCCCGGCGTAGACGACATGGTCGGCACCGGTGTGCCGGCGCAGGCGCTCGATGGCGTCGCCCTTGGTGCTGGAACGCACCGCGAATTCGATCACGTTCTTTCCCCCGCGCACGGTCAGTTCCGGCAGGAGGGCGCCGAGTTGTTCCCTGGCCTCTCTCTGTGCCGCCTGACCGGCCTGCGGGGTGACGAGCCGGGTGTGCAGGGCGAGTCCTGCCGGTTTGCGTTCGATCCAGGTACCGGCGACCGATCCGGAGATGCGTTCGAGCACCTCGGAGAGGGTGTCAAGCTGCTCCAGCTCTGCGGCGCCGAGGTCAAGTTGGATCTCCGGCGCCTGCAACTGCACCTCGATCCCGTGCGAGCCGGCCAGCAGCACATCATCCTGCGGCTCGGAGACGTGCCGCAGGCTGACCAGGGCGCGACCCGAAACGAAGGCGACTCGCACACCGTCCAGGTCGAGCAGGCGTTGCACGGCGGCCCCGGTGCCGTCGATGGCACGCGCGTCTTCCGGCTCGTCAACGTGCGGTGCGAGGGTCCCGTCGAAATCGAGGGCGACGAGCAGCGTTCCGGCACTGCTGACGTCGCGCAGGGCGTCGGCGAGAGCGTCGGGGATTCCCGGGCGGACGGCTGCTCCTTCGGTCAGGGTACGGAGGAAGGACGAGGACCAGGCGGCCACGTCGTTGTCGAAGACCTTGCGGCGCAGGGCGCGCATCCGTCGCAGCCGCTCCTGTCGCGGCATGGAGATGGCTCGGAGGATCGCCGCCTTGACCCCGTCGATGTCGTGCGGGTTGATCAGGACGGCCTGCTTGAGCTCGTCCGCGGCGCCGGCGAACTCGCTGAGCACGAGTACGCCGTCGCGGTCGAAACGAACGGCGACGTACTCCTTGGCGACGAGGTTCATCCCGTCTCGGAGCGCGGTGACGAGCATCACGTCTGCGGCGAGGTACAGCGCCACCATTTCTTCGCGCGGGTATCCGTGGTGGTGATAGCTGATCGCGGTGTGGCTGATCGTGGAGTAGTCGCCATTGAGACGTCCGACGGCGAGTTCGATCTCATCCCGCAGGGCGATATACGGCCCCACCCGCTCACGGGACGGGCTGGCGACCTGCACCAGGGTCACGTCCTCCACGCTCACGCTGCCGTCCTCGAGGAGTTCACCGAAGGCCTTGATCCGGTGCGCGATGCCCTTCGTGTAGTCGAGGCGGTCCACGCCCAGCATGATCGTCTTCGGGTTGCCGAGGTCTTCGCGAATCTGCCGTGCCCTCGCCTGCACCTCGGGGTTCCTGGCCAGTTCCTCGTAGGCCTTGGCGTCGATCGAGATCGGGAAGGGCTTGGCGATGACGCGGCGCTGCACACCGTTCTGCCCGGGGACGTCGATGGCCACCCCGCGGGTCGGATAACCGTAGAGGCGGCGCACGGCCCGGGAGAAGTTGCCGGCGTCGGCCGTTCGCTGGAAGCCGATCAGGTCGGCACCGAGGAGGCCGTCGATGATCTGTTTGCGCCAGGGCAGCTGGGCATAGATCCCATATGGCGGAAAAGGAATGTGGTTGAAGAAGCCGATCACGAGGTCGGGACGGGCCTCGCGCAACATGCGGGGCACGAGCTGAAGCTGGTAGTCGTGCACCCAGACGGTCGCGCCGTGCGAGGCGACGGCGGCCGCTTCCTCAGCGAAGCGCTGGTTGACCCGCACATAGGCTTCCCACCACTCGCGATGGAAGCTCGGCGGAGCGATCACGTCGTGGTAGAGCGGCCAGATCGTGTCGTTCGAGAAGCCTTCGTAGTAGTCCTCCAACTCCGCCTCGCTCAGCCGGATGGGGACGATGGAGATCCCGTCGTTGACGAACGGGGCGAAGGATCGGTCGGCAACTCCCGGCCAGCCCACCCAGGCTCCGTCGGAGGAGCGCATCAGGGGCTCGAGCGCGGTGACCAGTCCGCCGGGCGAGGTGCGCCAGCTTTCCGTGCCGTCTTCGGCAACCTCGAAATCAACCGGCAAACGGTTCGACACGACGACCAGGGAATACGTGGTCTGCCGGCTGTCTACCTGCGGGGATTCGGCTGCTGGCGAGATGAGTTCTTCTCGTTCCTGCGCGCGCCGCGCGCGATCATTTTTGCTGTTTGTCACAGGTTACCAGCCGGTCCGCAAACGCCGCCGGGACACGGTGGGGTCCCGCCCGACTGGTCAGCCGCGGGCCAGGGCGAACCCGAATGAGCGGGCCCCGCGCCGCCTGACGACGGTTCCCAGCGAGAGAGACACCGCCCCGAGTGCGAACAGGGCGAGGATGGCGGCGGGCGCGGTCGCACCCGCGCCATCGCCGGCGACGACGGCCTGCATGCCGCGTACGGCCCAGGTCAGCGGCAGGAACGGGCTGACCAGCTGGAACGGTTTGGCCACCAGCTCGATCGGATAGAGGCCACCGACCGAGGTGATCTGGAGCGCGAGCAGCACGAGGGAGATGACGATCCCGACCCGGCCGAACGCTGTGGCGAGGAAGTGGTGCACGGCGACGAAAACGAAGGCGAGGAAGACCGCGAACGCGAGGGTCGACGGCAGCAGCTGCCAGGACACGCCAAGCGAGTTGTGCAGCAGCGCCACGACCACTACCGCCTGGGCCGCCGCGATCAGGAAGGCCCGGCCCAGGCCGCGCCCGACCAGGCGGCCGGTCGTGGCCGTGGAGGCGAGCGCCGTTGCGGAAAGCGGCCTCAGCACGAGAAAGATTGCCAGGGCGCCGATCCAGAGGCCGACCGGCACGAAGAGCATGCCGATGATCGGCCCGATCGAGTCGACCGGGTTGTTGCGGGTGCTCACGATTCCGACCGGTTCGGACACGACGTCGGCGGTCTGCTTGGGGTCGATCTCGCCCAGCTTTTTGGCCCCCGCCGCGCCGTCCCTCAGCCCGGCGGCAAGATCGCCGGCACCGGATTCGAGCTCGTGGGCGCCGGATGCCGCGGCCGCGGTTCCGCCCGATAGTCCGGAGACTCCGTCGGAAAGCCCGGTGACCCCTGACGCCAGATCGCCGGCGCCCGTGCGCAACCCGGCCGACCCGGCGGCGAGGCGGGACGCACCCGCCGCGCTCTGGGCGATCCCACCCTGAACGCCCTCGACGGCGGCGGCTGTCTGGTCGCTGAGCGCGCTCCCCTGCCCGGCCAGACCATCGAGAACTGCCTGGTACTCGGCCAGGGACTGGGCGTACGGAGCGTTTGCCGGGTTGGCCAGCAGCGCGCCGGTCAGGGACTCGAAGCCCGCGGCGGCGCTGCCCACTCCCCCGGTGTACTGCGCCCAGCCGTCACTGAGCATGCCGAGTCCGGCTGTCCCCGTGTCAAGCGCGGCCAGTCCCGAGCTGAGTGCGTCCACCCCTCCGGTGTACCCAGCAACCCCGGAGGCGAGCGATGCGGCGCCGGAGGCCGCGGAGGCCGCGCCGGAGGCCGCGGAGGCCGTCCCGTCGGCCAGGCTGTCCAGGCCAGTGGCGACGCCGGTCACACCGGAGGAAACCTCGGCGGCACCGTCTGCGGCCTGGCTGAGGGAATCACTCAACCCGGACAGGTTCGTGTAGAGGGCACTGAGATACTGCGCGGTGATTTCACTCCCGAAGACGCCGGTCATCGCGGTGCCCACCGATTGCGCGACCGAACCGGCCAGATAGGAGTGAGCGTCGTCGGTGCGGATTCCGAGGTCGGCGCGCGTGGGCGTCGAGCCGCCCAGGGAGGTGACCGACGCGGAGAAATCGTCCGGAATGGTGAGTACGGCGTAGGCGCGGCCCTCGGCGAGCGCGCTGGCGGCATCCGCAGAATTGGAGATCGCCCAGGCGAAACCGGTGGAGGAGGAGCCCGGCGTCGCGGGTTTCGTCAGCTCGGTGACGAGTTGCCGGCCGGCGAGCACCGGCTGTTCGGAGCCGTCCGGCAGGGTGGTGGTGACGAAGGTGTCATTGTTGACGACCAGTGCCGGCAGGGTGTCCGTGCGCTGGTCGGCGCTCGCGAGGGCGCCGGCGAACAGGCCTGCGACGGCCAGGGGAACGACGATCAACCCGGCCAGCAGCGCCCCGAAGGTCCACCGTCGTTGCCCCGGCGTGCGGCTGAACAGCCGCTCAAGCCTTGTGTTCATCGCTGGAGGGCCTTTCGGTCGAGGGTGATGGCCTGTACTCCACGTGCGCCGTAGTCGCCCGGGGAGCCGGGTTCGCCGGCGGTTGAACCGAGCACGAGCGTGGTCGCGGCGGGGGCCAGGGCCGCCAGTATGGTGGGGAGGTCCCGGCCGTCCGGGTCAGCGGGGAGACCGCCACCGAGATCGGCGAAGACGATGCGGGGGCGTTCGGCGAGCGCCGCGGCGACCAGCACCGCGGCTCGGGCAACGGCGGACAGCGAGGACATGGGCGTGCCGGCCGCGACCACCTCTGCGCGGGGCCCCAGGGTGAGGGCCGTGTTCAGCCGCTCCAGCCAGACCCCGAGTTCGGCGCGGCGGCGGGCCGCGCGGTGCCACGAATGAGCGAGGTCCAGACGTTCGGCCAGCACCTCGCCTGCGGTGAGACCGTTGTCGCTCCACTCGCCGACATCGGCGAGCGCGACCAGGCGCATCGCCCGGCTCCGCTCACTCGGGAGCGGGGCGCCACAGACCTGGAGTCGGCCGGAAACCGGGTCGAGACGCCCGGCGAGGGTCGCCGCGAGCACGCGGCGGTGGGTCGCGGTGCCGGCGACGAACACAACCGAGCCGGCGGAGACCGAGAGATCGAGCGGCCCGAGCGGGCTCCCCGGCAGGCCGAACACGGCCCCCTCCGCGGTGATCGCGGCATCCTGATCACCGGCCCAGGCGCTGTCGTCCAGGTGACGACGGAGGCCCACGCCCTCGATATCGACGTTGGGTAGGAGCCGGTCGAGTGGGCGTGGCAACCACCACGCCCATCTGCCGGCCAGGGCCATCGCCGCCGGGACCAGGGTCATCCGCACGAGGAAGGCGTCGAGGAACACCCCGATGGCCAGGGCGAAGGCGATTCCCTTGATCGCCCCCGTTCCCTCCGGCACGAAAGCGAAGAAAACGAAGAACATGATCAGCGCCGCCGCCGTGACAACGCGCGCCGCGTGGGAGAAGCCGTGCACGATGGCGTCGTGCGGCCGGCCCGTGGCCACGAATTCCTCACGCATCCCGGAGACGAGGAAGACCTCGTAGTCCATGGCGAGTCCGAAGAGCACCGCCATCAGGAGGATCGGCAGGAAGCTCAGGATCGGCCCCGGGTTGGCGACGCCGATCAGGTCGGCGAACCACCCCCATTGGAAGATCGCCACGGTGGCGCCGATCGACGCGAAGACGGAGAGCAGGAAGCCCAGCGCAGCCTTGATTGGCACGAAGATCGAGCGGAAGACCATGGTGAGCAGGATGATCGACAGCCCGACCACGATCAGCGCGAACGGGATGAGGGCATTGCTGAGCCGGTTGGAGATGTCGATCGAGACCGCCGTGGCACCGGTCACCGCGATGGGGGTGCCCAGCGATGCGTCGATCTCAGGGGCGATGGCCCTGATCGACTGCACGAGGTCCTTGGTCTCCTGTGCATTGGGAGCGCTGCCCGGCATCACCTGGATGATGGCCGTGTCGACCGTCGGATTCGGTGTTCCCTTGCTCACGAAGGCGACATCGGGCAGGGCGCGCAGCCGTGCGCCGATGGTGTCGAGGTCGGCGAAAATCTCCGTGGTCTGGGTGATGTCGACGACCACGATCAGCGGCCCGTTGTAGCCGGGCCCGAAGCCGTCCTCGATCAGGTTGAAGGCCTTGTACTGGGTCGAGGCGGCCGGTTCCGAGGCCCCGTCGGGCAGGTTGAGGTCCAGGCTAAGCGCGGGAATCGCCAGCGTTCCGAGGATCCCCACGACCACGATCACCACGAGGGCAGGAGCCTTGAGCACGATGCCCACCCAGAGCCGCCCCAGGGTGGGACGCCCGGTGTCCGGCATCATGGCGCGTCGGTGGGCACGACCGCCCGGTTTCGGGGCGAGTCTCCCCCCGGCCAGACCGAGGATGGCGGGCAGGAGGGTGATCGCCACACCGATCGAGACGAAGACCGCGAACGCCGCGGCAACTCCCATCACGCTGAGGAACGGGATCCCGACGACAAGGAGCCCGAGCAGGGCGATGATCACGGTCAGGCCGGCGAACACGACGGCGCTGCCGGCCGTGGCGACGGCGGTGGCGGCGGAATCGTGAGGGTCGGTGCCGCGGGCCAACTGGGTGCGGTGCCTGGACAGGATGAACAGGGAGTAGTCGATGCCCACGGCGAGGCCGAGCATGAGCGCGAGCATGGGCGCGGTGCTCGAGACCGGGACGAACGCGGAGATTGCGGTGATGCCGCCGATTGCGACGCCGACTCCGATCAGGGCCATCAGCAGCGGCATTCCGGCTGAGACGAGCGAACCGAAGGTGACCAGCAAGACGACCCCGGCGAAGAGCAGCCCGAAGACCTCGGTGATCGTGATACCGAACGAGTTGTCCTGGAACACCTGCCCGCCGAAGGCAACCTGCAGCCCGGCATCCTCGCCGATCGCGGCCGTCTCGGTGAGACCGTCGAGAGTGGCCTGCGTCACCTCGGTCGACGGCCCGCTGAGCTGGGCCTGGCTGAACGCGGTCGATTCGTCCTGGGAGATCGCGCCGGAGGCATATTCCGAGAACGGAGTGATGACCGTGTTCACACCGGGCACGTCGCCGATAGCGGTGGCCATCTCCTCGATGGCGGCGCGGTAGGCGGGCGCGGTGACGGATGCCCCGTCGGGCGCCCGGTAGACGACCTGCACCTGGGCGCCTGCCGCGGCGGGGAACACCTCGGCGAGCTTGTCGATGGTGTCCTGCGATTCGGTCCCGGGGATCGCGTAGGACTCCTGGGTCTGGCCGCCCAGGGCGAAGCCTCCACCGAGGATCCCGGCGAGGAGCAGTACCCAGATACCGAGCACGAGCCAGGCGCGGCGGTAGGCGAAGTGCCCGATGCGGTAGAGCATGGTGGCCATGGGGCTACTCCCGAGACTGAATCGTGTGGACGGCCACGGGGGCGAGCAGTTCGGTGATCACCACGGAGAGGGCCTCGCGGATCTCGTCGGCGGGGGCGATGTCCTTGCTGAGAAACGTCATCCCCGCGACGAGGGTGTACGCGGCGCCACCGAGCGCGATGCCGAAACGGATGCGGTCCTCCGTGCTGGCTTGCTCATGACAGAGGGTGTCGGAGAGGCGCACGATCAGGGCTCCCGCCCGGTCGATCACCGGGATTCCCCTGAGCGACTGCGCCTGGTTGATGAAGGTGTGCAGCTCGAGCCGAAACTCAAGCAGAAAGTCGATGAAGTCGTCGACGAACCGCCGTCTGGACTCGCTCTCGCCGGGAGAAGCGACGAACCGGTCGAGGATGAGTTCGAGCCGGTCGATCGCCGGAGTGAGGACCTCCCCGAGGAGGGCCTCCTTCGACGCGAAATGGTAGAGCACGCTCGACTTGGAATATCCGGCCGCGTCGGCGATCTGTTGCAGGGAGGTGCCGGCGAACCCGATCGACGCGAACTGGGCCAGGGCGGTGGCCCGCAGTTCCTGGCCGGCGTTCGGTCGAGCTGCAGGATGGGGCGATACGGAATCGATAGGCACTCGCCCACGCTAGTTGACCGATCGGTCAGGATCTGCACGATCGGTCAGACTCCGAGACAACACGCAGGAACCGCGACACCGCCAGGCCGGGTAGCGTAGGACGGAGGAGGCCTTCAATGCGAAAATTCATCTTCAGTACCGCCATCATCGGCGTCGTTGCCGGTGGCTGGAATATTCTGCAGGCCACCAGGCAGGGGCCGCGCGACTGGCGACTGGTCCTGATGTGGCTCGGCTGGGCTCTCAGCGCGGCGGTTGCCATCGGAACGGTCGTAAAAGACGCCGACGAACGGCAAATCGAGAGCTGACTTACGCATTCACCCGGCGTGTCAGCCGGAACGGCGCCCACCCGACCGGCAGACTGGTATCAACACCAGCATGCCAATTGAGAGGGGCTCCCGATGTTTGGTCGCCGACGTCGCGTCGCACCGGTCATTGCCGCACCTACGCCCGTGCCTGAGCTCAGCGATGAGCAGGTTTTCGCTCTCCTGCACGGCCAGTTGTCTGAACTGGTGGGCGCGCAGGGCAAATGGACTCTCGTGCCCCGCAGCGAGAACGACACCGACGTGATCTTCCACGGCCTCAAGGCCCACCAGATCGCCGCCTCGCTGACCGAAGTGCTGCGCTCGGAAACCGCACTGCTGCGCGGAGAGGTCGTCGCAGAGCCCACCGCGCTGCCGTGGACTCCCGCTCCCATCTCGGTGTGGGCCGAACCCGAACGGGCGGCATCGAATGCCCCCGTGCACCTCCCCAGTTTCTCGGCCGCGGAGCGCGCTCGCCTCGTCGCCTGACCCGCTCAGCGCACCGACTCAGCCGAGCTTTTTCCATTCGGCCGGCCCATCCGACCCGGCCGGGTAGGGCTCCAGTGGCACCTTGCCCGCACGCCAGGCCTCAAGCACCGGTGCGACGATCCTCCAGCATTCCACCGCCGCGTCCGCGCGAACCGACAGCGCAGGGTCTGAATCGAGCACACCTTCGAGCACCTCACCGTAGGCCAGCAACTGGCCCGGTCCGAATGAGGCCCCGAGTCGCACCTGATCGAGAGTGCGCGGGTCTCCCGGCCCGTTCAGGTTGAGGTCGATGGCCATCTCATCCGGGCCGAGGAAGATTCGCAGGACGGTCGGCCCCGGCAGCCCGGTCAGCCCGGTCGGCAGGTGCGGTACGGCCTTGAAGGTGATGGCGATCTCTCGTCGTCTGGAACTCAGTGCCTTCCCCGAGCGGAGGGTGAATGGCACTCCCGCCCAACGCCAGTTGTTGATTTCGAAGGTCACCTCGGCAAGGGTCTCGGTGTGGTTGACCGCCCGGACCCCGTCTTCGTCGAGGTAGGCCGGCACCTGCTTGCCGTCGACCGAACCCGCGGTATAGCGGCCTCGCCGGGTCGACCGGGTTGGGCTGCCGCCGCGCAACCGGGTGGCCCTGAGCACGATGCCCTTCGCATCGCGGAGGTCGGCGGCTCCCAGCGACGCCGGGGGCTCCATGGCCAGCACGGCGAGAACCTGCAGGAGATGGCTCTGGATCATGTCGACCATGGCCCCGGCCTTGTCGTAGTAGCCGGCGCGGCCCTCCAACCCGAGCTGCTCGTCGTAGACGACGTCGACCCGCTCGATGTGGATGTTGCTCCAGAGCGGTTCGAAGATGCGGTTGGCGAATCGCAGCCCCACGAGGTTGAGCACCGTGGAACGCCCCAGGAAGTGGTCGACCCGGTGGATCTGATTCTCCGGAACGAGCCGGGCCAGACGCGCGTTCAGGGCGATGGCGCTCTGCTCGTCGACGCCGAACGGTTTCTCCAGGGCGAGTTGGGTTCCATCGGGAAGGGCGACGTCGGCGAGTGCGTCGCAGACGCCGGCGGCGACGGCGGGCGGCAGGGCGAAATAGATCGCGGGCACGCCGGGGCACAGGGCGATCAGACGTTCCAGCTCGTCCGGGTCGGCCAGGTCGCTGGTGTGGTACTCCGTGGTGGCCAGGATGTCGTCGACCGCAGCACCGGTTGCCTCGGAAAGCGCGAATGACTTCTTGAGCCTGGCCAGCCACTCGGCCGCGGTGAACTCCTCGCGACCGGCGCCGATCAGGCGAACCCGCCGATCGGGGTGTCGGGTGAGGAGCTGGCCGAGGGCTGGCAGGAGCAGCCGGGAGGCGAGGTCGCCGCCGGCTCCGAGGATCAGGAGCGTGGAGATTGGCTTCTTCATCAGCCCAACGTAGCTGGCAGGATGACTTCATGGCACTCAATATCGAGGATTACGCCCTGCTCAGTGACTCTCAGTCAGCAGCTCTCGTCGGCCGGGACGGGAGCATCGATTGGCTCTGTCTCCCCCGGTACGACTCGGCGTCGATGTTCGGGGCGCTGCTCGGAGACGAGGAACACGGGCGCTGGCTCCTGGCCCCGGCCGATCCCACGGCCACCTGCACCCGCTCGTACGAGGCGGACACCTTCATCCTCAGCACGGTCTGGACGACCGCCACCGGTTCGGTCGAGGTGGTCGATTTCATGCCACACTCCGAGGATCGGGCGGACGTGCTGCGCCGGGTGCACGGGGTCAGTGGATCGGTCGAGATGACCGAGGATCTGCGCATCCGTTTCGGTTACGCGACGACCATGCCGTGGGTGCGCCAGGTGCAGACCGCCGACGACCACGGGCTGGTCGCGGCGGCCGGCCCCGACGCGATCATCGTGCGTGGACCGGAGTTGCACGCCGCCGACCATCGGCACGTGGCCACGTTTTCGGTGGCGGCAGGCCAGGACGTCGATCTTCAGTTGAGTTGGTATCCGTCGCACCGGGAGCCACCCGTCGCCCTGAACTTCTCCGTAACCCGTGAGATCACGTGCACGTGGTGGCGCGACTGGGCGAGGAACTGCACGCACGAAGGGCCGTACCACGAGGAGGTCGTACGGTCCATGCTCGTGCTTCGCGCGTTGACCCACGAAACCACCGGGGGCATCGTCGCCGCGGCCACGACCTCCCTGCCGGAGCAGCGCGGCGGTCATCGCAACTGGGATTACCGCTACGTGTGGCTCCGGGACGCTGCCCTGACCCTGACGGTGCTGCTTGCGCACGGGTACGAATCTGAGGCCAAGCACTGGCGGGCCTGGCTGCTGCGGGCCGTGGCGGGCGACCCGAACGACGTGCAGATCCTGTACGGGCTTGCCGGGGAACGGTATCTCCCCGAAAGAGAGCTCAGCAGCCTGCCCGGTTACCAGGGTTCCGGACCGGTTCGGGTGGGAAACGGCGCCGTCGACCAGTTCCAGTCCGACGTGATCGGCGAGGTAATGGTCGCCCTGCACGACGCCCGCGAAGCCGGCGTCACCGAGAACGAGTTCTCCTGGCCGCTCCAGCTGGCCCTGGCCGGCTTCCTCGAGGAGAACTGGTCGCGGCCCGACCAGGGAATCTGGGAGGTGCGCGGGCCGGCCCGCGAATTCACCCATTCCCGGGTCATGGTCTGGGCCGCGTTCGACCGGCTGGTGCGCGGCGCGACCGAGTTCGGGCTGCACGGCCCGATGGAACGCTGGAAACGACTCCGAGACGTGGTGCGCCGCGAAATCGAGGACCGCGGCTTCAACCGGGCCCGAAACTGCTACACCCAGTATTTCGGCGGTGACGAGGTGGACGCCTCCCTTCTCGTTCTGCCCCAGGTCGGCTTCTGCGACGCCAACGACCCGCGGATGCTCGGTACAGTCGCCGCGATCGAGGCCGACCTGCTGCAGCGCGGCCTGGTGCTGCGTTACCGCACCGACGCGGCCGTCGACGGTCTGACCGCCGGCGAGCATCCGTTCCTGGCCTGCTCATTCTGGCTGGTCGAGCAGTATGCGAGTTCCGGTCGCGACGCGGACGCGGTCGCCCTCATGGACCGGCTGGTCGGCTTCGCCAATGACGTGGGGCTTCTGTCGGAGGAATATGACGTCGAGGCCGGTCTGCAGGCCGGCAATACCCCGCAGGCGCTCAGCCACCTCGCCCTGGTGCGGGCGGCCGACGCGATCGCCCGTTCCACGGGCATCGCGGGGGCGGCGGCCACGCACGATGCGCCGACCAGAGTTTCGCCCGATTCTTTGTAGGTCTTCTCCAGCGGCGGAGGTGCCGCGAATTCTAGATTGTAGAACATGACAGCCCGAACCCTCACCGTGCGCGATCTCGCTCAGATCGCCATCTTCGCCGCACTGATCGCCGCACTCGGGCTCCCCGGCGCCCTCACGATCGGCGCCGTCGCCGTGCCGATCACCTTCCAGACGCTGGGCGTGATGCTCGCGGGAGCAATCCTCGGGGCCCGCAAAGGCTTCTTCGCCGTACTCCTCTTGCTCCTGCTCACTGCGGCCGGCCTCCCGCTCCTCTCCGGCGGCCGGGGTGGCCTCGTCTGGTTCACCACGTCACCGTCAGCCGGCTACCTCTACGGATGGTTAGCGGGGGTCGCGGTGATCGGCTACCTCACCGCGGTGCTGCTCCCGAAATACCCGTTCTGGCCGGCGCTGGGTGCAACAATCCTCGGCGGCGTCTTCGCAATCTACCTGTTCGGCGTTCCCGTCACCGCCCTGAACCTGGGCCTGCCGCTCTGGGCCGCGCTTGCGGACAGCGTCAAGTTCCTGCCCGGTGACGTGGCCAAGGCCGTCGTGACCGTGCTGGTCGCCCGCCAGGTGCACCGGGCGTATCCCGGGCTGATCCCCGGCGCCGTGCGGCCCAAGCCGGCCTTGGCGGCAGGGCACACTGGTCGATGACCCGGATCACGTTCGAGGGGGTGTCCCATTCCTACGGGGAGCGCAGCGTGCTGCGGGACATCCGGCTCGACCTCACCGAACACCGGATCGGGGTGGTCGGGGCCAACGGCTCCGGAAAGTCCACCCTGGTCCGGATGATCAACGGGCTGATCACCCCCACCGCCGGTACGGTCAGCGTCGACGGCCTCGACGTGGCCCGGAACACCAGGGAGGTGCGCCGGAAGGTCGGGTTCATCTTCACCAATCCGGACAACCAGATCGTCATGCCGACCGTGCAGGAGGACGTGGCCTTCACGCTGCGCCGTCGGGGGCTGACCCGGGAACAGGTCACCGAACGCACCAACGATGCCCTCGACCGATTCGGGCTCCGCGCCCATGCCGATCATCCGGCCCACCGGCTCTCCGGTGGCCAGAAGCAGCTGCTGGCGCTCGCCTCCGTTCTCGTCGCGGAACCCTCCATCGTCGTGGCCGATGAACCGACCACGCTCCTCGACGCACGGAACGCCCGGCGGATCAGCGAACTCCTGCGGGAGCTGAGCCAACAGGTCATCGTCGTGACACACCAACTCGAATTGCTCGCCGGCTTTGACCGGGTTGTGGTGATCGAGGAGGGTGAGGTGGCCTTCGACGGCACCCCGGACACGGCCATCGATGCCTATCGGGAGCTGCTCGCGTGATCGGCCTCTACCACCCGGGAAAGTCGGTCGTGCACCGCACGCCGACCCTGCTCAAGCTGCTGCTGCTCTCCATCGCAGTGACCGTGGTGGGGCTGCTCGGCGAACCGTGGCAACTCCTCACCGCCCTCGCCGCGGTGGTCATTGTCTACGTGATTGCCGGCATTCCACCCCGGCCGGCCTGGCAGCAGATCGGGCCAATCCTCTGGATCCTGGTCATCGCCGTGCCGTTTCAGGCGTTGTTCGCCGGCTGGACGGTCGCGGGCATGATGGCGGGGCGCCTGGTCGTCGCGGTCGCCCTGGCTGCGCTGTTCACCCTCACGACCACGGTCACGGCCGTACTGGAAGCATTCCAGGCGCTGCTGCGCCCGTTCCGTCGCTGGGTCGACGCGGATCGGGTCGGCCTTCTGGTCGCGCTCACCCTGCGCTGCATCCCCCTCGTTGCGGAGATCGTCACCGAGGTGCGTGAGGCCCGGAAGGCCAGAGGAACCCAGGGTTCCCTGCTGGCGCTGGCGGTTCCCGTTGTCGTGCGGTCGCTGTACGCGGCGGATGCGATCGGTGAGGCTTTGGTGGCCCGCGGGCTCGACGACTGAGCGCATCCGCTCTAGATTGGGAGCCCGCGCCAGCCGAAGTCAGGAGCCCAGCATGTCCTCCCCCGCGACCGTTGACGAGTACCTCGATGCCCTCCCCGACTACCTGGCCAACATTGGCAAGACCTTGCGGGAACAACTTGACGCGGCGCTACCGCGTTCGGACGGACAGATGTGGCACGGCCACCCCGTCTGGCTCTCCGCCAAGACCCCTGTGGCCGGGTTCAAGGCCTATCCGGCCTATGTCACCCTGCTTCTCTGGCGAGGCCAGGAGATCGTGGATCCCTCCGGCCGCCTGGAAGCGGCCGGGTCGGGCACGATGAGTTCGGTGAAGCTCCACAGCGACTCGGACCTCGATCTTCCCTTGCAGGCAGACTGGCTCCGACAGGTGCGCGAACTCGGTGCAGCCTAGACACCGCCCGGCGCTCAGAACGGTGCGTCGTCGTAGTTGGCTGCCGGCTGCGGCGGCGCTGTCGGTGGTGGTCCGGTGGGGAGCACGGTGGCGGGTTCGGTGGTGAAGTCGCGCCCGGTGGGTGAGGTCCAGGTGAGGATGCCGCCGGGTTGTTGGGCGACGGTCCAGCGGGTCTGGGTTTTCAGGGCGTGGCTGGCCGTGCAGAGGTGGGCGAGGTTGTCGGCTGCGGTCATGCCCAGCAGCGCCCAGTCATGGGTGTGGTCGAGTTCCGCGTTGCGTGCGGACCGGTTGCAGCCCACGA
>NZ_JASISS010000019.1 GCF_030063195.1 Cryobacterium sp. PH31-AA6 | reverse complement strand
GTTCGGTGCTGCGGGGGTCGTTCTGGATTCGTTTGGCCCAGGCGGCGCGTTTCTTGTCGACGAAGCGCACCCCGCCGCGTCTGGGGCTGGTGAGGGCGTCGTAGGTGGAGAGGACGAACTCGCCGTCTTCGGGGGCGAAGAGGCCGTGCAGACGTATTTTGCCGTCGCGGAGGCGGTAGACGCGCAGGTACCGGTCGTCGTGGGCCTGCTTCTCGCGGGCGGCGATGCCGGCCGTATCGAGGTCGTCGCGCAGCCGCCTCGCCCGGCGGAAGCACTGGTCCGCGTTCAACCCCGCCGACTCCGCGAGCAGGATGGTCAGGGCGGCGGCCAGCCGGTCTGCTGTCACGGCGGTGTCGATATCGCCCAGGCCCTGACGGATGGACTCGGCGGCGTCGACGGAGAGGGTGCCGGCGGCGACGGCGCGGGCGATCGGGGCCTGCCACGACGCGGGCGTGTCCGTGGGGGCTGGTGATCCCGTGGGGCCGGTCGGACTCGCGGGGGGTCTGAGTAGGCCCTCAGGGCCGGGCGAGCCAGGATCTGTGTCCACGGTGGTATCGCCGGGTGTGAGCGTCTCCTGCTCGGCCTGCCGGTCCGCGGCCTCGGTGCGGGCGAGCATCCTGCCGACGGCGACGAGCTTGTAGGCCTCGTTCTTGCTCGAGCCGGTGAACTTCTGGATCATCGCCTCCGGGGAGAGGAACCCCTGCCGGGCGGCCAAGCCCGAGTGGCCCAGCTCCGGGCGGGAACGACGGGCGATGCTGCCGGCCATCCACGCGGCGCAGGTTTCCAGGAGACGGCGGGCGGTCGCGATGTCACGCTGACCAGCCAGGGCGGCGGTATCCGAGAGTGCCTCATAGTCGGCACTGTTGCAGCCCAGACGGGCGACGGCATCTGCCGCTTGCCTGAGCTGGTCTGCCGGGGTGGTCATAACACGATTTTAGCAAGAATGGAACACAAATGTGAGAGATTGTCACGTCTTGTGGATAAGTTTTCGAAGGTTTATCCAGTGGTCTCGACAGGCTCGACCACCGTGGCGGACCAGGCCCGAGTCCCGCTGGCCGTCAGTGTGCCCGTTCGCTCGTGGCGTGCGCCGGGATTCGGGGTGAGCGCCGCCCGACTGGTTGAATGGTCTGCGTGACTGATTCGACTCCGATGCCCCGATCCGAGGCCCTCGCTGCCGCGCTGGCCGAGCAAGACGTGGTGGCGGTGGCATACGCCCTCCGCAATGACGTCGTGATCGTGCCGCAGCTCGTGGTGAACGGCCAGGGCGAGCAGGTGCGCGTCTTCGGCCGTGAAGGCACGGAGAAGCGGATGTTGCTGCTCTTCTCCTCCGCCGAGAACTATGCCGAGATGGTCCCGAACGAAACGAACCCGCAGGTCATGGTCGGCGACGCCCAATGGCTGCGGGAGTTTCTCACGGTCCACCAGAACGTGCTCGAAATGGTCTTCTTCGACATCGCCGGCCCGCACGTCATGCAGGCAGACCCTGCAGACCTGATGCGGGCCCTCGGTCCGCTGACCGGCGAGAGCGACGACGAGCCCGAGCAGTAGTCGCGGCAAAGCACGGACTGCAACGAATTCCGGTCCCCATGCTGGGGGTTCAGAGTGAGCCCGTCGGCGTCGCCGTCGCGCTAGGCTGACCCTCGACGGTGTTGGGCCCGCTCTGTGAGCGGGGTCCGACGGACTCTTCGCGGTCCGATCTCCTGGCACCTGTTAGGGAGCAGGTCGCAGTGGTGGGGACTGATCAGGATGCCGTCGGCATCCGTTTGGCGAGCGTCGAGCGACAATTCTGGGTCGACCGGGATGTCGCCCTGCACCTGGCCGAGGAATGGCTCGCAGAGTTCGGCGATGCCGATTTTGGCGCCACCGGCCGGCGGTTACAGGTGCTGATCGCCGGAGTGCGCATCCACCGCGCCGATCCCAGCAAGAGCGCCATCGACGTGCAACAGATCCTGGGCTGGGCGCAGCAGCATGGCGAGGTCGCCCTGCAATCCCGTTGCCACGACGTGCTCGGCTCGCTCTTCGAGATGGTCGGCGACCCCGCGTCCGCCCTCGAGCATGCCGTGGCCGCCAACGACCTTCTGTCCGACTCTGAGGTCCCGCTCATGCGGGCCGCCGCCCGCAAATGCCTGGCCGACGCCCTGGGCTCGGCCGGTTCCCTCGATGAGGCGCGCAGGCGCTACGACGACGCCCTCCGGCTCGTGATCGATGACCCGGACACCAACATCCGGTACATCATCCTCAACAACCTCGCCTTCACCGAGCACCTGGCCCATAACAACGACGAGGCACTCGAGGCCGTCGAACGCCTGGTCGGACTCTCGCAGCTCAGCGACCGCCAGATCGGGATGTCTGCCCGCGACACCATCGCCCGGGTGTACATGGCCGCGGGCCGGCTCGAAGAGGCCGAGACGATGCTCCTCCCGGCCATGAACCCCGTGTTCGGCGATGCGCATCCGGACAGCTCCGCGGCAGCGTTGGTCGCCCTGACCGAGCTCTACCGGGAACAGGGCCGGCTGGGCAAGGCGCAGACCGCGATCGACCGTTGCCGAGACCTCGCCCACCGGAACGGACTGATCCGCCGCACCACCGAGGTCGCCCGCGAGCAGGCAGAGGTGCACGCCGCGAACTCGGACTATCGAGCCGCCTTCGAAGCCTTCCGCGACTACCACGAGAAGTATGAGGCGCTTGGCGCAAGCGAGAATGAGGCCCGCGGGCGCATCCTCGAGGCCATGTTCCAAACCGCGGAGTCCCGTCGCGAGAGCGAGCGTTACCGCGAACTGGCCGAGCGCGATCCGCTGACCGGGCTGCACAACCGGCGTTTCGTTGACGAGCACCTCGGCGCCGCCCTGATGGCTCTGCGTGAGGGGGGCCTGCCGCTCGCGATTGCCATGATCGACCTCGATCACTTCAAGCGCATCAACGACACGCTTTCGCACGAGGTCGGCGACGAGGTTCTCCGCGCACTCGGACGAATCCTCATCGACGCTGCGAAGGCCGTGCCGGATGCCATCGCGGCGCGCCTCGGCGGCGAGGAGTTCCTGCTCATCCTTCCCGCAACCGACGCGGAAACCGCCCATGCCAACTTCGAAGGCCTGTGCCGCACGATCGCCGAATTCGACTGGACCCCGATCACCGGCGACCTGCCCGTCACGGCGAGCATCGGCGTCGCTCTCGCACCCGACGACGGCATCCAGAGTTCCGACCTGATGCGCGCGGCCGACGTGCGCCTGTACGTCGCCAAGCGCGACGGGCGCAATCGCGTCGTCCACTCGGCAATCATCGCCCGGTCCGCCAAAGACTCCGCTGACGAGCACCCCGTCTCGGTCGGCCAATTCGCCGAAGACGCGATCGGGATCGTCGTCTAGTCCGCCGACGGCCTAGAAAACGCTGTCGAGCTCGGCCTCCCTGGCCGTGAACCCGGTCTTGATCGCCAGGGCCACGGCTGCGCCGATCGATCCCGTCGCCGACGCATCAATACGCGTGGCGAAGCCGAGCCGAGCGGCTTCTGCCGCCCGGAGCTTGGCCGCCGACACCGGTCGCACCTCGCCGGCCAGGCTAATCTCGCCGAAGGCGGCCGCATTCTGGGCGATGGGCCGGTCCTTGAACGCCGAGGCGATGGCGAGGGCGATGGCGAGATCGGCGGCCGGTTCGGTGAGACGGATACCGCCCACGGTCGACACGTAGACATCCATGCCGCCCAGGCCCGTCAGCCCTGCCCTGCGCTCGAGTACGGCGAGGAGCATGGCAACCCGCGAGGAGTCGACCCCGTTGGTGACTCGGCGCGGGTTGGGAGCCTGGGACTTGATCACGAGGGCCTGTACCTCGACCGGCATGGCCCGGCGGCCCTCGAGCGCCACCGTGACGCAGGTGCCGGAGACGGCCACGGCACCGCGGCTGAGGAACAGCCCGCTCGGGTCGGGCACCTCGGCGATGCCGTCGCCGGTCATCTCGAAGCAGCCGACCTCGTCGGTCGAGCCGAACCGGTTCTTGAGCGCGCGCACGAACCTCAGCGCGGTCTGTCGGTCGCCCTCGAACTGGCAGACCACGTCGACGAGGTGCTCGAGCAGCCGCGGCCCGGCGATCGAGCCGTCCTTGGTCACATGCCCGACAAGCAGAATGGGCAGGTTGCGGTCTTTCGCCACCCGGATCAGGGTCGAGGCCACCTCGCGCACCTGGCTGGGCTGCCCGGCGAGACCGTCGGAGTTCGAGCTGGCCACCGTCTGCACGGAGTCCACGATCACCAGATTGGGCTTCACCGCGTCGATCTGCCCGAGAATGGTGGCCAGGTCGGTCTCCGCCGCGATGAACAACTCGGGCTGCAACGCCCCGGTGCGCTCGGCCCGCAACCGAACCTGGCTCACCGACTCCTCGGCGCTCACGTAGAGCACGCGGGACTTCGCGGCCGCGGCCTTCGAAGCCACCTCCAGAAGCAGGGTCGACTTTCCGACACCCGGCTCACCGCTCAGCAGAATGACCGAGCCCGGCACGATGCCGCCGCCCAGCACCCGATCGAATTCGTCGATCCCGGTCGGCCAGTGCGAGACCGCGGTAGTGTCCACGTGCGTGATCGGCCGGGCGACTCCGGCACCGCTGATCGTGGCGGGTTTGAGCGAGCGCGCCGCACTGGCCTTCTCCGTGATGTCGACCACGGTGCCCCATTCGTGGCACTCGGCACAACGGCCGGCCCATTTCAGGGTGGTCCAGCCACAGTCCGTGCAGCGGAAGGAGGAAACGGGTCTGGCCATGCCAGCGAGCCTAGCCTCGGCCACCGACGCTCGATTACTGCGGGGCAAGCTCCTGTGGAATGAGCCGGGCGACGTCGGCACTCACCGCAGGCAGGAATGCCTCCGCCCAGACCCGGTAGCCGCGGTCGTTCGGGTGGAACAGGTCCTCCGCCACGTGGGTGGCGATGCTGCGCACGCCCTGCCGCTTGGTGGTGGCATGCAGTGGCACGACGGCTAGGCCGTGCTCGGCGGCGACGGCGCGCAGAATCTGGTTGGCCACCGCGACCTTGCGTTCGTTCGCCGGCAGATGGAAGCAGGGCAGGTCGGCGACCAGTGTGTGCTCGGGCAGCACGGCGAAGATCTCTCGGATGCCGGACTCGAACCTGACCGGATCCCAGAGCGCGATGTCGTTCGCCCCGATCGCCACGGTCACGATATCGGGGGAGAGCTTGACGAACCGCGGGAGCTGGTCGCGCACGGCCAGCTCCACCGTTGCGCCCGACACGCTGAGATTGACCACGCGCATCGTGCGACCGGTGGCCAGACGGATGTGATCGGCCAGCAACCCGACATAGCTGCGGTCCGGTGAGCTCGCACCGATGCCCTGCGCCGCGCTGTCGCCGATGGCGACATAGAGCAGTTCGCCCTTCACCTTGGCGTGGGTGCGCCACCACAGCGAGTGCACCGGCAGGGTCTCGTTGAGCATGGCCGCGCTCTCGGCCAGCCGGCCCTTGAAATTGCGGAAGTTCACCAGCGCGGCGACGCCGATTCCGGCTGCCGTCGCAACGGCGCCCGCCGCGACGGCGAAGGATCGAAGGGTCTGGTTGGCAATTGTCACCCGCCGAGAATACCCCCGCCCGGCCTGACTTTGCTGAGGCATCCGTGAGATTCCCCAACTGGCGAGGGGGCTCGAGCGGATGCCGCGATGCCGACGGATTCGCATCCGGCCGCGGTCTCAACTACAATCTCCCTCGGTACCGTGTCCGAGCGGCCGAAGGTGCAACTCTCGAAAAGTTGTGTGGGGGAGACTCCACCGTGGGTTCAAATCCCACCGGTACCGCCACAGAAAACCCTCTGCATCCCTTTTTTCACTGGGAAGCAGGGGGTTTTTGTTTTACTGCGGCGAACGCAGCGGTAACGGAAGTGGTGTGAGCAAGTGTGAAGTGAGGCAACCGATGAGAAGAAGGATTCACTCGAGTGCCACGTGGCAACACGATTTCGGGTGGCGGTAACGGAGCGAACTTCACTGCCGGGTTGGACGCGTAGATCCTCGCGAAATCGACGTGCCACGGGACACCTGGGGCAGTCCCGTCCCGTTCCTGCTGAACGCGGTGGGGCCGGTTGCGCTGACAGCGTTGTGCTGGGTGGGCTCTGCGGGGCTGACGGCGGCCAGTGACGCCTCCGGAAGCCCTTGCTGACCGTGACCATCGAGATCTGCGGTGCGTCAGCAGGCGCATTCCTCATGCATCGACGGTCGCGGGAGCGGGGCGTCGGCTAGTGGTATCCGTCATGTGGGCCCAGAGTTGAGGCGCGATACGTGGGGCAGCTGAGCGCGCACCTTCCGAACGCGAGAGACTGGGGGAGTGACCTGTGCGCCGTTCGACCCGTCGAGACTCGGTCGCGGGCTCGCGTTCGCCTCGGCGATCGATGATCTGAGTGCTGCGCTCGATCGGAGCCCCACCGTCGTCGTCAGCGCGCCGCCGGGCACGGGAAAGACCACGCTTGTCCCGCCAATCCTCGCTGATCGTGTTTCGGGTCGTGTGATCGTCACTCAGCCCCGCCGGGTCGCTGCCCGTGCTGCAGCCCGACGACTCGCGCAGTTGGACGGATCCCCTCTGGGCTCCCGCGTTGGATTCACCGTCCGCGGCGAACGCCACGTGAGTCCATCCACCCTGATCGAGTTCGTTACCGCGGGCGTGCTTCTTCGTCGCCTGCTCGATGACCCTGGTCTCGACGGGATTGGCGCGGTGATCATCGACGAAGTGCACGAACGTGCTTTGGAGACGGATCTGCTGATCGGGCTGCTCGGCGAGGTCCGCGAGCTGCGCGACGACCTCATCCTCATCGCGATGTCCGCAACACTCGACGCCGAACGGTTCGCGACAATTCTCGGAACGGACGCGTCGCCGGCCCCGATCGTGACCCAGACGGCACCGGCACATCCGCTCGAGGTGCACTGGGCGCCCTCTCCCACACCTCGACTGGGTGAACGCGGGGTGACCTGGGCTTTCCTTGACCACGTCGCGAGCACCGCGGTCGCCGCACACCGCAACCTCGTGCGCACCGATCCTGCGGCCGATGCTCTCGTATTCGCACCGGGTGCGCGTGAGGTCTCTGAGATCGCCGGACGCATCCGTGGTCTCGCCGCGGAGTTCGACGTCCGCGAACTGCACGGCCAGATCCCCGCGGCAGAGCAGGATGCGGTGATCAGTGGGCGGAGCCCCGATGGTGCTGCACGGATCATCGTGACGACGTCACTCGCCGAATCCTCTCTGACCGTCCCCGGCGTGCGTCTGGTCGTCGACACCTGCTTGTCTCGTGCTCCGCAGCGGGATGAAGCGCGCGGGATGAGCGGTCTCGTCACCGGGCCGACGCCCAAGGCCTCTGCCATCCAGCGCTCTGGGCGCGCCACCCGGCACGGGCCGGGCGTCGTGGTCCGATGCGTCGACGAGCGGACCTTCGCCACGGCACCGACGCACGCTGCGCCTGAGATCCAGGCGGCAGATCTCACCGACGCAGCCTTGCTCCTCGCTTGCTGGGGCGCCCCTGGCGGTGTGGGCCTGCGGCTGGTAGATCCGCTTCCCTCGGGAAGCCTGGGTGAGGCCCTCGCCGTGCTGCGTGGGCTCGGCGCGATCGATGCCGATGGCCGCGCCACGGATGAAGGGCGACAGCTCGCCCGCGTCCCGACAGCTCCTCGCCTCGCCCGCGCGCTGCGTGCCGGGAGTGGCCTGGTCGGCGGGCGCACAGCGGCCGAGGTTATCTCGCTGCTCAGCGGTGATCTCCGCGTCGCAGACGGAGATGCCCAGGCCACGCTCACCGCGCTGCGCACTGGACGAAGCCCGGATGCCCGCCGATGGGAGCAGGAAGTCCGGCGTCTCGTGCGCTTCGCCGGGGCGACCAACACGGCGCGAGGAGGCGCTGATCAGACTGGACTCCTCATCGCGCTCGCGTTCCCCGAGTGGATCGCTCGCCGCGTCGATCAGTCCCCACACGGCGCAACCTTCCTTCTGGCCTCCGGTACCCGTGCGGGGATCACCGGTCCGCTCGCTAGTGCCGACTGGTTGGCAGTGGCAGACGTTACTCGTGCGGAGGGGCGGGCGGCCGCAGGAACCGGAGCAATCATCCGCTCTGCCGCCATCATCTCCGAGAACCAGGCGGAGCAAGTGGCGCCCCATCTATGCACAGACCGGGTCGAAGCACAGTTCCTGAATGGGCGCGTTGTCGCGCGCCGTGAACGTCGGATCGGCGCGATCATTCGCTCGTCCGTGCCGGTGCGTGTACAGGCGGACGCCGGCGGACGGGATGCCGTCCGTCGCGCCGTCACAGAGCAAGGTCTCGGAGTGTTCACCTGGTCGGACGCCGCGGATGCTCTGCGGCGTCGCCTCGCGCTGCTTCATCGCGAGCTCGGATCGCCCTGGCCGCAGGTCTCAGACACCGTTCTGCTCAGCACGCTCGATTCCTGGCTCGGCCCCGAACTGTCATACCTCGCCGCCGGCACTCCGGCCGCGCGCATCGACCTTGCCCCGGCACTCCGCCGAATCCTGCCGTGGCCGGCCGCGGTCGACCTCGATGCTCTGGTTCCGGAACGCCTCCAGGTGCCCAGCGGCTCGCATGTTCGGCTCAGCTACCCACCTGCCGATGATTCCACCGGCCGTCCCATTGTGGCCGTGAAACTACAGGAATGCTTCGGGTGGGCGGAGACTCCGCGAATCATCGGAGGACGAGTGCCGGTGTTGTTCCATTTGTTGTCCCCCGCCGGGCATCCCCTTGCCGTGACCGACGACCTCGCATCTTTCTGGGCAGGTCCGTACTCGCAGGTGCGCGCGCAGATGCGCGGCCGCTATCCGAAGCATCCCTGGCCAGAGGACCCGCGGTCCGCCATACCCACCCGGCACACCACGCGCCGCGCTGCCCTGGGCTAGGTCAAGTCCAAATGCGTGGTGTTACGAGATTGCCGCGTGATTCTTGGATTTCTAGGCGTTGAGCGCGCCAAGTTGGATTGTTTGTTCCTCTCTATCGGTCGGGATGAGCTGGAGTGGCCACTGTGCCTCCGGATGTTTCCGGACCCGAGCAGCATGGTTGCGAGCACGAAAGAGCTGGGTATCGCGGAGACCGTCTTCCGGTCCGAAGTCAACGGAACTTTGTGTGCAGAGTCGGTCAGGCGCCTCCTGGATATTAGGGTCGAGGACGGCGGTGGGGATCACGGAGTTCTCCCGCCCGTGAACAGCTACGCAATCATGGGTACGCTCGATGAGGCGCGTTTGCGGAACTAGTTCACGCGCCGCTCGGCGGGCAATGTCCCGTCGCGCTCAGCTCGAACGTGAAGGAAACACCGTGTCTGATCACGCAAGAATCAAGGGCCACACCGTGACCCGCACCGTGCACATCGAGGCCTCGCGCGCGCGGGTCTGGAAGGCACTGACCGACCCCGAAGTGATGGTTCAGTGGTTCGGAGACGGTGTGGTGTTCGCCGCGCTCGAGCCCGGTGCTACTGGCAGCATCGACTGGGATGATTATGGCAGCTTCCCGATCGAAATCACCGAGGTGGTGCCCGACGGCTCGTTCGGCTTCCGTTGGTCGGGAATCCCCGCCGAAGAGCTCGACGAGTACTCGACGCACGTGCGCTTTACCATCGCCGATGCTGGTACCGGGACGGATGTCACGGTGATCGAATCGGGCTTCGACACACTCCCCGGTGGCACCCGCTACCGTCGCGAACGTCTTGAGCAGAACCGGGAGGGCTGGGACGTCGAACTCGACGAGCTCGCGATCCTACTCGAGGGTGTCACCCGGTAGTTCACGATTACGGGGAGTCGTCCGACGAGTTGGCGACGTTGCTCGGCCGGTAGAGGACTATTTGGCAGAGCGCAGAGGACGTGCGCGAAAGTGCCGAAATACTGCCCGGTTATTCAGCGGCCTGTGAGTTATGGGAACAACATGCCACAGGGTTGTTCTTGGAACTGGTTGATTCTGTTCCTAGAACTCGTCCCAAAACGAATGGCCTCCGACTTTCGGAGGCCATTCGTCGTTTCTGGCGTGGGCGGCTCGGGATCTTCCACTCGTGCGGGCTGGCAGGTGCGGATTAAACGACAACGCACGGCCAGGGATGCCGGAGCACCGCTTTTCGGCGCTGCGAATTGTCCTGGTCGTGCGGTCGAGTGTTGGTTGAGCGGGTGGGTGCGCGGTGATGTTCGAAGCGGCGGATCGAGTTCCGCGCTATCCGGGGAACCGGGGGCACCTTGAGTGGCCAGTTGGCCTTGTAGTTGGGGTGGCCTTCGCGATCCCGACGTCGAGTCGTTGCACGTACCGGCCCCATGCCAGTGGTCATCCTGCACGCCGCTGTCCGGGTAGATCGACGGGATCCTCGCGGCGATTGCGTCAATCTTCAGTCGGGGCCGGAACCGCTCATGACACCGGTTCGAAGACCACCACGGCCGTCTCCGTCGGCCGACGACGGGCGTACCCGTCGAGGTCCTTGTCCAGCGACCGCCACCGGTCCCACAACCGGTCCCGCTCCGCTCCGGTCGCGGCGTGGGCGACGACCTGCCGTGTCCCGTCGGCGAGCTGGATCCGAGCCTTCGGATGCGCCTGGAGGTTGAGCCACCACGCGGGCTCCGCTTCGCCCCAGCCGTTCATTGCCATGGTCACCAGGTTCGGACCGTCCTCGTAATACCCGACGATCACCGATCGCTCCTGGCCGCTGCGGCGCCCGACCGTGGTCAGCCTCAACGCGCCCCAGGTCTTGTCACGCGGGCGCCACAAGCCACGGCGCCCACCGGTGACCCGGACCAGAGCCCGGTGCACCTTCCAGAAAAGCACGATGAACCATCGGGGCTGCAAGCGCGGCGTCCGCCCGCTCGCTCCCGGCACTCTGCTGCTGCTCTCCAACTCGGTTGCCGCCTTTCGCCGAGAGTTCCCCGCCCGATGGTCGCTCCACACGGATCGGCCCTGCTGCGCGTGACTCTAGACCCCTCTCCCTCGCGGTGATAGTGGAAACGTAGGTCGGCGGCCTCTGCACGGAGCTCGGGATCACCCGGCAGGCGCTGCGAGGTTTCTCTCCGAGAAGTAGCAGTAGTCCCTCCCCGGTCACTGTCAGATGCGGAAATCGCGATCAAGGAGGAGCGTGAAACCCGTTGTCTGAAGGCCGGCGTCAGCGTCGACTCGATCAGCTTGCAGGACATCCATCATCCCGACTCCGTGAAGGAGGGATACGCGGTGCGCAAACCGCTCAGATCGGCGAGCAGGGCAACCTCGTCGTCGTCCCTGACGGGTCCACTCCATTCGAGCAGATCACGTCATAGTAGAGCTCTGAGGCGGAGCGGGTCAGCGTCAACTCGTCCGAAGCGCATGGTCCATGCAGGCCTGAGCTAAGTATGCTGTGCTGTGTAGCAGTACACTTCTTGTTCAGTGCTAGCTTGCGCGGATGATGACCCCCGCGGTTCCGAGGGGGAAGAGAGAGGAACCCGTTGAACGATACTGACGCCGCTTCCGAATGGCTCACAGTCGGAGAGCGTATTCGCGCGTCCCGCAACGCCGCCGGCATGAGCATCCGAGAGCTGGGTCGACGCATTGACGTGTCGGCAAGCCATGTCTCACAGGTCGAACGAGGCCTGGGGTCCTTCAGCGTCCGCACCCTGTACAACGTGGTGAACGTGCTTGGCATCTCCATGGATGGCCTGTTCGAGGAGGTCGTCGATGCCCAAGGAGTCGTTCCCGCAGTTCAGGATGAACTTGTCGCCACCGAGCGCAGCGCCCCTCTCGATGAGGCGGGCATCGTGCTGCGCCGGAGTGCCCGACCCTCCATTCAGCTGAAGGAGGGTCCGCGTTGGGAACGACTCACCGCGAAGGCCGAAGACGGCGCGGACTTCATCGAGGTCATCTATGCCCCCGCACCTGGGGCGGAGCCGCCAGCAGATTTCATTCGTCATGGGGGCCGCGAGTACGGCGTGATCGTCTCGGGGATCCTTAACGCCCAGGTGGGCTTCGGTCAGGCGCAGCTGCATCCGGGCGACTCGATCGCGTTCGACTCCAGAATCCCGCACCGTTTCTGGAACAGCACAAGCGAAGAAGTCAGGGCCGTCTGGTTCGTTCTGGAGGAGCGAAGTGACCAGAGTTCACGGGGCCCCGGCGATAGTCCGGCCGGGCGGCACAACGGCTTCTAGGCGAAGCGTTCTGTCTAGAAACACAATATTGCTTGCTTTCGTGCAAATCAGCCCTTAGTGTAAAGCCCAGGTTTACACACGATCGGTAGCTTGGCTCCCGGACAACCAATGGAGGTTGACATTCATGCGTGATTTGACAGGCAAAGTAATTCTCGTCACCGGTGGAGGTTCCGGAATCGGAGCCGGCATCTCAAAGGTGATTGCCGAACATGGCGCGCAGGTCGTAATCACGGACATCCGGCTTGAGGCGGCGGAGAGCATCGCAGCGGAGATCACGTCCGCCGGCGGACTCGCCCTCGGCGTTCAGCATGACGTCACGAGCGGCGATTCCAGCCGCGGTGTCGTCGCGGATGCGACGACGCGATTCGGTCAGGTTGACGGACTCGTGAACAATGCTGGTATCTCCAACCGTGTGCCATTCAACGAGATGGACGAGGACGAGTGGAACCGCGTCATCAACGTGAACCTCAACGGGG
The DNA here is from genome assembly GCF_030063195.1 of Cryobacterium sp. PH31-AA6. Lineage (GTDB taxonomy): Bacteria > Actinomycetota > Actinomycetes > Actinomycetales > Microbacteriaceae > Cryobacterium. Next base: position 51,455 of record NZ_JASISS010000019.1, on the reverse strand, counting down.
TTTACCACACCACACGGGCGGTCGTGGGCCAGATGATCGAACGCCGTTCCGGCCGCATCGTCTCCAACGCCTCGTTCGTCGGGCTCCGCGGAATTCCACTGTTCAGCCACTACTGTGCCAGCAAGTTCGGTGTCATGGGTCTCACCCAGTCGCTCGCCGTTGAGCTCGCCCCCTACGACATCACGGTGAACGCAGTGCTGCCGGGTGTCGTGCGCACCCCACTCTGGGAGCCGATGCTCGACAAAGCCGCAGCCGCGGAGGGCATCACACGGGAGGAGGCTTGGGCAGGCGCGATCGCGCCGATTCCGCTCGGCCGCCCCCAGGAACCGGAGGACATCGGTGAAGCCGTCGCCTTCCTACTGTCCGACAAGGCGCGAAACATCACCGGCGCCTCCCTGAACGTCACCGGCGGGCAGCTACTGCACTAGCACCCGCACAGTCCGGTCTCACCTGCGGCAAAGGAGCCCAGCCCAATGAGTACAGAACCAGACGCTCAAACGACTCGAAAAACGGTCCTTGAAGCTCACAACATAGTCAAGCGGTTCGGTGGGGCCGTCGCGGTCGACCACGTCAGTATCACCGTCGGCGCAGGTGAAATCCACGCCGTCGTGGGAGAGAACGGCGCCGGAAAATCGACGCTGATGCGTATCCTCGCGGGCATCCTGGAGCCCGACGAGGGCGGGGTCAGCGTCGACGGATCCGTCCTTGAGCCGGGCGCGAAGGCGTCACTGGAGGCGGGAATCGCCCTGGTACATCAGGAGCTCAGCCTCATCCCCGAGATGACAGTGGCCGAGAACATCCTGCTCGGAGTGACGCCGACCAAATTCGGCGTGATCGACTCCGTTCGCCAGAGAAAGATTGCCGGGGACGCACTGGACCAGATCGGCGTCTCAGTAGACCTCAACGAGCCCGTTTCCAGGCTCTCAATGGCCCTGCGCCAGTTTGTTGAAATTGCCCGCGCGGTTGCGCGAAATCCCCGGGTGCTCATTCTCGATGAACCCACAGCAACCCTGACTCCGGCCGAGACCGACTATTTGCTGAGCATGTTGCAGCGGCTCGCCGCCAGGGGGCTCGCGATCATCTACATCTCACACCGAATTCCCGAGGTGTTTCGAATCTGTGAACGTGCAACGATCCTGCGTGACGGGCAGGTAGTCGAACTCATGGTCATCGCCGAAACAACCCCGAACGCCGTAATCGACAAGATGGTTGGCCGGGAGCTCAAGCTCGATCTCCAGACGCGCCGTGTGGCGAACCCCGGCGCCGTCGTCCTCTCGGCACGCGGTATCCAGGCGTCGCGGGTGAACGGCATCAACCTCGACGTTCGCGCGGGCGAGATCGTGGGCATCGGCGGGCTCGTCGGGGCTGGTCGCAGCGAACTTGTGCGAGCGATCATTGGAGTGGACCCGCGCACGGCCGGTACGGCGACCATTACGGTCGATGGCCGCACCACGAACATCAACGGGTACGGCAACGCGGTGCGAAGCGGTATCGCCTTCGTTCCGGAGGAGCGCCGAACCGAGGGCCTTGCGCTCAATATGACAGTGGCCGAGAACATCACGTTGCCCAACCGTGCTGCCCTGTCCACCGCCGGGTTTCTGCAACGCGGAAAGATCGCACAGTTCGCCATGCGGCTCGCGGATGTTGTCGGACTTCGACCTCCCAAGGTGGATCGAGAGGCAGGCGAATACAGCGGTGGCAACCAGCAGAAGGTCGTCATCGCCAAGTGGCTGGGGCGAGAACCGAAACTGATCGTGCTGGACGAACCCACCCGGGGCGTCGATGTCGGGGCCAAAGCCGAGATCCACCGACTGTTGCGTGAGCTTGCCGACCAGGGCACCGCGGTCCTGGTCGTCAGCTCTGACCTGCCCGAGCTGCTCGAACTGTCCGACGTTATCCATGTCGTCAGAGACGGACGCATCATGGGCACGCTGTCGCCCGACGAAGCAAACGAACGGTCAGTCATGGCACTGGCCGCAGGAGAAAAGGTGGCGAGTTCCTCATGACCTATACCGAGTTGATAAAGACCCCGACACCGTCTCCTTCCCGGAAGACAGGACGGAACCGCGTCTCTCAGGCAGTCGCCTGGGTGGCCAGCCGCGGCATCTTCGTTTTCACCGGGGCGCTGCTGGTCTTCTCAGCCGTCTTCGTGCATGGCTTCGCGAGCTCGGTGAACATCATCGACGTCTTCCACCGCGCGTCGGCTATCGGCATCGTCGCCATCGGCATGACTTTTGTGGTGATCAGCGCAAACTACATCGACCTTTCCGTCGTCGCGCAGATCGCCACCTCCGGTGTCATTCTGATGGCGCTGAGCCCCGAATTCGGCATACTCGGAGCGATGGGGATTGCCCTGTTCTTCGCGCTGCTGTACGGCGTGGTCAACGGGGTGTCAGTTGGCTTTCTCAAGGCAAATGCCGTGGTGGTCACCCTCGGCACGACGGGAATCGGCGTCGGCATCTTGAGCCTCGTTTCCGGTGGCACGATCTTTTACGGACCGGTGGGTGGACCCATCGATGCCTTCGGAGATGCCCGAGTGGGACCCTTCCCGCTGAGCGCTTTCGTGCTCGTCGCCGTCGCCATCGTCGCGGGCATCGTGCTGTCACGCACGAAGTTCGGGTTCATGATCCGCTCGTACGGTTCTAACAAGCAGGCCACCCGGCTCGCGGGCGTGAATAGCGGCGGAGTCGTGGTGGGGGCCTTCGTGCTCACCGCCCTGGCCGCGATGATCGCCGGGTTCGTACTCGCCGCGTATTCCAACACCGCGGTGTCGACGATGAGCGACGGCTACGACTTCCGAGCACTCGCCGCCGTGATCATCGGGGGCAATAGCCTCTTCGGTGGTCGCGGAAGTATTCTCCGCACCTTAGTCGGGGTCATCTTCATCAGTGTGCTCTCAAACATTCTAGTTCTCTCCGGGTTTTCCTTCGCCTGGCAACAGCTGGTCACCGGTGCGGTCATCGTGTTTGCCGTGGCGCTGGATGCCCTTGCACGAAAGGCAGAAAAACGATGAGCACGATCAAGCTTCAGGAAACAGAGACCGGCACCTGGAACCGCGTCAAGAACACGATGGCTCGCCGCACCGAGGGCCGGGCGGTCGTTCTCCTCCTCCTCGTCGTCGCGGTTATCGCCGTGCAGCAGCCCATTGTCTTCGACGCGTACGGTGTCAGTCTCGCCCGAGTCGCTCTGGTCGGTCTGGTCGCCTTGGGACTGACCCTGGTGGTGCTGCAGGGTGAACTCGATCTGAGCGTCGGCAGCACGCTCGCCCTGACCGGGGTCATCGTGGCCTCCATTCCGAACCTGGGCCTCGGCGTCGCCGTCGGGCTCCTCGTCGGTCTCCTGATCGGCGCCCTGAATGCCTTCCTCATCGTGATCGTGGGCGTGAACTCGTTCATCGCGACACTCGGCACGCTGTTCGCCCTCCGCGGGCTCGCTTTCGTGCTCAGCGACGGACGGCCCGTGCCGGTCACGGATATCGACTCAGCGCTGGCATTCGGTCGAGCACTGCTGGGCCCGCTGACCCCCCGGGTGATCATCTTCATCCTGCTGTTCGCCGTGCTGCACTTCTTCATCTCGCGGATGCGGGCGGGTCGTGAGTTCTACGCCGTGGGCGGTAACCGTCAGGCGGCGATCGATGCCGGCATCCCGGTCAAACTGCGACTCTTCGCCGCTTTCATGCTGTGCGGTTTTGTGGCAGCCCTGGCCGGCGTTATCAACACCCTTGAGCTCACCGCCGCCGACCCGACCGCTGGATCGAGCGTGCTGCTGGCGAGCTTTGCCGCCGTCATCATTGGTGGCAACCTGCTCAACGGCGGCCGCGGATCACTGGTCGGAACCATGATCGGTGCCTTCGCGCTGGGCCTCATGCAGGTGGGGCTCACGTTCGCAGGAACGCCCCGCGAAGTTCAGGACATCCTCATCGGCGGCATCCTGCTGGTGGCGATCACGACGGAACCCAATAATCTTCGTGCTCTCTCCGGGCGCCTGCAGAGGCTTACCCGGGGAAAAGCGCCCGCTCAGGCTTAACACAGCAACGAGTCACCACCCGGTGGCGCATCTAGAAAACGAATAAGAAGGAGGCACGTTATGCGAAATTCTCGTATCGCACTTGTGAGCGTTTTGGCTGTTGCAGGGCTGGCGCTGAGCGGTTGTTCGGCCACTACTGGAGCCAGCGATGGAACCGATGCCGGCTACAGGGTCTACGCTCTACTGCCCCAGGGCAATGACCAGCCGTATGGCACCAACTACCTTAAGGCAATGAACGCGGCAGCGGCAGACCTCGGTGTCAGCCTGACGATCACGAACGCGGAGTACGACTCGGCGAAGCAGGCGAGTGAATGCTCGGTGGCCATCGCAACAAAGCCGGATGGAATCATCCTGTGGCCGGCGGCGGTCGACACCATCCGTCCGTGTCTGGAGGCGGCCAAGGCCGCCGGAATCCCGGTCAACGCGTCTAACTCAGACGTCTTGCCCGCGGACAAGGCCCTGGTCGGAACCTACACCGGGCCCTCCAACGACGGCGTCGGCCGTGCGGCTGCCAAGCTCGTCGGCGACAAGCTTGGTGCCGATGGTGGCGACATCATCATCATCCAGGGGCTCTCCGGAAACTCCACGGCGATCGACCGTGAAGCAGGATTCCGTGACGAGCTCGCCGCAAGCTACCCCAACGTCAAGGTCATCGGCCAGCAGCCCGGTGACTGGGCCAAGGACGTGGCACTTACCGTGACGTCGGAACTGCTCACGAGTCTCGGCGCGGAGAATATTGACGCGATCTACGCCGTTGACGACACCATGGCTGCCGGCGCGATTGAGGCCATGGAGAACCGCGGCATCGATCCGACCACCATCCCAGTAGTGGGAACGGGGAACACGAAACTGGGCCAGCCCAACGTTCTCTCGGGCAAGCAGTACGCGACCCTGTTCCAGTCTCCCGTGTGGGACGGCGAAAACGCCGTCAAGTACATCGTTGAGGCGATCAAGGGGAACTCGCTCGACGCGAACTACTTCATGCCCGTTCCCGAGGTCACAAAGGACAACGCGGCGGACTACCCCGCCGAGTGGTAGCACACGCATGACAGCCCGGGTGGGCGCTCGACCGCCCACCCGGGGAATCGCACATACACCCCTTTTCAGGAGTAGCAGATGACCATGTCTTTGGACCTCACGGCACCGGATTCCGCCCTCAATTTCGACAACAGGATGATTCCTGCCCCGGGCCACATGGCGGTGGATTACGAGAAGCGTGTCGACTTCGACCGCTTGCGTGGCTACCGCCTGGGCCGCGCCATGCAATCGCTCGAAGCGAGCGAGTGCGGGGCCTTCTTGCTCTTCGACTTTTACAACATCCGCTATACAACCCAGACCTGGATCGGCGGCGCTCTCGGCGACAAGATGTCGCGGTATGCGCTGCTCGGCCGGGACGGCAAACCGCACCTCTGGGACTTCGGGTCTGCTGCCAAACACCATCGGATGTTCGCGCCGTGGCTGGAGAAGGACCACAGCCACGCGGGCATGCTCGGGCTTCGAGGCGCCATCGCTCCGGAGGCTGGCCTGATGCGTGACGCCGTGAAGGCTATCAAGGGGCTGCTCACCGATGCGGGCGTCGCTGACCAACCTGTGGGCGTCGACCTGGTGGAACCGGCCTTTCTGTTCGAGATGCAGAGACAGGGGCTCAAGGTCGTCGATATCCAACAGTCCATGTTGGATGCCCGCTCGATCAAGTCCATCGACGAGATCATGCTGCTCAGCCAGGCTGCCGCCATGGTGGACGGTGTCTATCAGGACATTTCCGAGGCGCTGCGTCCCGGAATTCGCGAGAACGAAATCGTCGCGCTCGCGAGCAAGCGGCTCTACGAGATGGGCTCTGACCAGGTGGAAGCCATCAACGCGGTCTCGGGGGAGCGGTGCAACCCGCATCCGCACAACTTCTCCGACCGTCTCATTCGCCCAGGTGACCAGGCGTTCTTCGACATCATCCACTCCTTCAACGGCTACCGCACGTGTTATTACCGCACGTTTTCGGTGGGGAGTTCAACCCCGAGCCAGCATGATGCCTACCGGCGAGCTCGCGAGTGGATGGATGCGGCGATCGACAAGGTCGCTGACGGCGTCGGAACCGACGAAGTCGCGCGACTCTGGCCCAAGGCAACTGATCTGGGATTCGCCAACGAGATGGAGGCGTTCGGCCTGCAATTCGGGCACGGACTCGGGCTCGGGCTGCACGAACGGCCGATCATCTCGCGGCTCAACAGCCTCGATCATCCTGTCGAGATCAAGGCAGGCATGGTCTTCGCCTTGGAGACCTACTGCCCCGCATCGGACGGGGTGTCGGCCGCCCGCATCGAAGAAGAGGTCGTGATCACGAATAACGGCGCCCAGGTGCTGACGAAATTCCCTGCACAGGAGTTGTTCATAGCCAACCCGTACCAGAAGTTCTACTGATCGGATGGTTGCACATGAAGAAGGGGTGGGCCCGCGGGCCCGCCCCTTCTTCATGAGTGCTGTGTGTGCGAGCGGTCAGGCCTTCCAGACCGTCTTGAGGTTACAGAACTCCTGGATACCGACCGCGGCGAGCTCGCGTCCGTAGCCGGAGTCCTTGATGCCGCCGAACGGCAGCTCCGGGTAAGACACCGTCATCCCATTGATGAACACCGCTCCGGCATCGACCGCGCCGACGAAGTACGCTTCCTCCGCGTCGTCATTCGTCCAGACCGACGAGCTCAGTCCGAAGGTCGTCTGGTTGGCGATCGCGACGGCCTCGGTGCGGTCCGCGACCCGGTACAGGGTCGCAACCGGGCCGAAAGCCTCCTCCATCACGAGGCGCATATCGTCGCTGAGGTCGGCCAGAACCGTCGGCTCATAGAACCATCCGGCGCGATCAGGCACCCGGCCGCCGGTCAGGACGGCGGCGCCCTTCGCCACGGCATCCGCGACGAGGTCGGCAATTTCGTCGCGGCCGGACTCGGTGGCGATCGGACCGACGTCCGTGGCCTCATCCATCGGGTCGCCGACCGTGAGCGCCGCCATCTTCTCGGAAAAGAGGCGGGCGAACTCGTCGTAGACATCCGTGTGCACGATGAACCGCTTGCCGGCGATGCAGGACTGGCCGTTGTTCGAGACCCGCGCCTTGACCGCGGTGGTGGATGCCGCATCGAGGTCGGCGCTCGGCATGACAATGAACGGGTCGGATCCGCCGAGTTCGAGGACGGCCTTCTTGACCTGCTCGCCGGCGATGGCGGCGACGGAACGCCCGGCCGGCTCTGAGCCGGTGAGGGTTACGGCTTTGACCCGTGAGTCACGGATGACGTCGCCGACGGCCCCGGCGCCGATGAGCAGCGTGCGGAACGAACCGGCAGGGAAACCGCCGCGCTCGAAAAGGGTGTCCAGGTAGATAGCGGTCTGGGGCACATTCGAGGCGTGCTTGAGCAGTCCGGTGTTGCCAGCCATCAAAGCCGGTGCTGCAAAGCGGATGACTTGCCAGAGCGGGTAGTTCCAGGGCATCACCGCGAGTACGACGCCGAGCGGGTCGTATCTCGTGAATGCACTGCTTGCGTTCACCGCGGAGGGGTTGGGGAGCGGCTCCTCCGCGAGGAAGAGTTCGGCATGCTCGGCATAGAAGCGCATGTTCTTGGCGCATTTCAGTACCTCCGCTCGGGCCTGTGCAATGGGCTTGCCCATCTCGATCGTCAGGAGGGTGGCGAGGTCGTCGACGTCGCCCTCAAGCACATCGGCGGCGGCACGCATCCAGACAGCGCGCTCGGTATAGTCCGTCAGGCGCAGTGCCGCGTGGGCGGCAGCTGCCTCGCCGATCCGCCGTTCGACCTCGTCGGGGGCGTGTGCCTGGAATTCCTTCTCGGTCAGCCCTGTGGTGGGGTTTACGGTTGCGATTGCCATGGATGGCCTCTCATTCGGATTGTTCGTGTGGGCTGGTCGGTAGGTCAAAGACTTCGGGATGGCGTGCAAGTTGGAGTCGGGTGCGCCGGATGTGTGATTCGACAACCCGTTCGGCTCCGAGCGCGTCGCCCTCGCGCAGGGCCGCCGTGAGCATGTGGTGCTCGTCATGCATGATGCGTCGGCGGTCATCGTCGAGGAGCATGGCGTAGGTCCGGCGGTAGTACTGCGTGGAATTCCAGAGCCTGCGCACGAGATCGCCGAGGATGCGAGTGTCGCTCGGCGCATACGATGCGAGGTGGAATTCCCGGTCGAGTCGCAGGAATTCCTCAACGTCGGTCGTCTCCTCCATGGCCCGGGCCAGCTCATCGAGGCGGTTGATCATGGCGTCATCGAGATGCGGCATCGCATAGCGCAGCAGCAGGGGTTCGATGCGCTCGCGGGTTTGATAGATCTCCTCGCACTCAGCCAGGGTCAGCCGGTTCACCCAGGCTCCCGTGTTCGCAACCAGCCGCACGAGCCCATCGGACTCCAAGATGCGCAGGGCCTCTCGCACCGGCAATCGGCTCGCGCCGAAGCGCTCGGCAACGTCCTCCTGGCGAATCCTCGTGTCGGGAGGATACTCGCCGGCGAGGATGCTTGCGCGGATGCTGTCGGCGATCCGATTGCGGGCGGTGCCGTCCCGGGTCGATGTTTTGCTCATCTGACAATCCTCACTCGGTCGGGCGCACAGGGTGCCACAGGGTGACCGGTGAGTCCTTTTCGTATGCCTTGCCGTTCGGGAATGAGACGAGTTCGAGTTGCATGCCCCACGGACTCAGGAAATAAACCCAGCGCTGGCCCTCGCTGTAGCGGGAGCTCGCGGTGGGCTCCCCGAGGATGCGCACATTGTGGCTGCGGAGATGCTCGAGCGCAGCATCCAGATCGTCCACGTAGAAGCCGAGGTGGTGCCCGCCGATGTCACTGTTGCGGGGCTGGCGTCGCTGACCGTCAGCCGAATCGTACTGGAAGATCTCAAAATTGGGGCCGGTCCCGCAGCGGTAAAACCGCAGCTCGCGCATGACGGTACGCGGGTGCACGTTCAAGTGGTCGACCATCCAGGTTCCGGTGTCGTCACGGTAGGGGCCCAGAGAATAGACCCGCTCACAGCCGATCACGCCCACGAAGAAGTCGTCCGCTTCGTCGATGTCGGGCACCGTGAAGCCGATGTGCTCCGTGCCGCGCAGCCCTGGAATCGCCATATGAATCCTCCTCGATTGGATCCACTCTACCGGGAATCTCTGAATATTGACCATAACTACTTACGGTTTCCTTGTAATTGGATGCAATGACAACGTATGGTGGGCCGTGGACATGCCCAACTGACTCACGGGCCGACCGATTTCACTGGAGAAAGAGGAACGATGCCGAAAACGAGCCGATTGGATCCTGCCGCCCCCTGGGTGCAGCTCACCACGACGCCTGCCGACTGGAAGGCGGCCGATCCGAAGCTCCTCGCAGCGATACTCGGCGAACTCCACCTCATCAGGGCCTTCGAAGAAACCGTGCTGGACCTGGCGGGCGAGGGCCTCGTACACGGGCCCGCACACTCGAGCATCGGGCAGGAAGGTGGCGCCGTCGGTTCCATCGTCGGCCTCCGATCCAGCGATGCCATCAACGGCTCACACCGGGGACACCACCAATTTCTCGCCAAGGCCATCACGCACGTCTCCTCGGGGGAACTCGACCTTGAGGCGCTCGTGACCGAACCCATTCAGAACGTGCTGCAGCGCACCCTCGCCGAGATTCTCGGCCTCGCCCAGGGCTACTGCGCAGGTCGCGGTGGCTCCATGCACCTGCAGTGGTTCGAGGCGGGGGCCCTGGGCACCAACGCGATCGTCGGCGGAGGGGTGCCGTTGGGGGCCGGCAACGCCTGGGCGCAGAAGCATTCCGGCACAACCGACGTCACGCTGAGCTACTTCGGAGACGGCGCCGTCAACATCGGCTCCGTGCTCGAGACCATGAACCTCGCCTCGGCCTGGAAGCTGCCATTCGCCTTCATGATCGAGAACAACCTCTACGCTGTATCGACCTCAGTCGCCGAAGCGACGGGGGAGCCGCGGCTTTCCGCTCGTGGTTTGGGCTTCGGCATCCCGTCGTGGCGCGTTGACGGGATGGATCCGCTCGCCGTGCATCTCACAATGCAGAAGGCCGATGAAGTCATGCGGTCCGGAGGTGGCCCGGTCGTCATCGAGCTCGAGGTGTACCGGTTCTTCCACCAGAACGGCGCCTACCCGGGCAGTGCCTTCGGTTACCGTTCCAAGGAGGAAGAGGCCTCGTGGCGCAAGCGTGATCCGCTCGAGCGGGTCGCCAAGGAGATGATCGCCCTCGGGCTCATCGACGAAGCGGGCGTGGCGTCGGTTCGCGACCAGGCGCAGTCCGCCATGCGCAAGGCTGCCGGTCAGCTCACCGAGGCTGACCCGGAATCGGCCGGCAAACGCCGTATCCGGGACAACCTGTGGCCCGACACCGACTTCGTCAATGTCGGGCTGCGCGGTGACACGAGCGAATTGGCAGACTCGCGCACTCTCGAACCGCTCGACTACACCGGGGAGCTGGAAGCGAAGAAGTTCGTCGACGCGGTTGCCTCGGTCATGGACCGGCGCATGAGCGCGGACGACCGGATCGTCATCATGGGCGAAGACGTGCACCGGCTCAGCGGAGGGACGAACGGCGCGACCAAGGGGCTCCCCGCGCGCTATCCCGGCCGCGTGCTGGGCACGCCGATCAGCGAAAATGCCTTCGCGGGCCTCGGAGGCGGAATGGCGCTCGACGGGCGGTTCCGCCCCGTTGTCGAGTTCATGTATCCGGACTTCCTCTGGGTCGCCGCCGATCAGGTCTTCAACCAGATCGGCAAGGCCCGCCACATGTTCGGAGGGGTCAACCCTGTGCCGCTTGTTCTGCGTACGAAGGTTGCGATGGGATCCGGCTATGGATCTCAGCACCTGATGGACCCGGCAGGAATCTTCGCGACCAGCCCGGGCTGGCGCATCGTCGCGCCGTCGACTGCGGCCGACTACATAGGCCTGATGAACACCGCGCTCGCCCTGCAGGACCCGGTTCTCGTCATTGAACACGTCGACCTGTACGGCCAGGCCGGCCAGGTGCCGGCCGGCGACCTCGACTATCAGTTGCCGTTCGGCAAGGCAGGCATCCGCCGCGTCGGCAACGACGTCACCGTGATCAGCTACCTCTCCATGGTTCATCACTCGCTGGAGGCGGTTGAACAGACCGGCATCGACGGGGAGGTCATCGACCTTCGTTGGCTGGACGCTGCATCGCTCGACTGGGACACCATCGGAGCGAGCATTCGCAAAACCAACGCCGTACTGATCGTCGAACAGGGAGCGCGCGGAACCTCGTATGGCGGCTGGCTCGCCGACGAGATCCAGCGCCGTTTCTTCGACTGGCTCGACCAGCCGATCGAGCGCGTCACGGGAGGCGAGGCCTCGCCGAGCATCTCCCGCGTGCTCGAGCGCGCGGCGATCGCCCGCACCGAGGAAGTCATCGCCGGCCTCGAGCGCGTGCGCACCGGAATGGGGAAGCGCTGATGGCCACCCTGATCCGGATGCCGGAGGTGCTTGCCAACAGCGAGGAGGCCGCTATTCAGTCCTGGCTGGTCAGTCTGGGCCAGGTGGTGACGGTCGGCATGCCACTGGCCGAGGTCGAGACCGAGAAGGCCATCGTCGAGTACGCCGCCGAGACCGAAGGCACCGTGCTGCGGCTGCTAGTCCGCGAGGGTGAACCGGTCACGGTGGGGACACCCATCGCGATCGTCGGAGCGGAGGGTGAGAATATCGACGACGTGCTCGGTGACAGTCCTGACGTGGCCGCCGCTCCCGATACCGTGCCAACGCCGGATGAGGCGCCACTCGCATCCGTTGCGGTCGAGGTCACGGGGAACGGCGGCCAGGACAGCTCCGAACGTCGGTTCGTAAGCCCCCTGGTTCGCCGCCTCGTCAAGGAACGCGGACTCAATCTCTCTGGCGTGCGCGGTACCGGTCCCGGCGGCCGGATCGTGCGGCGCGACATAGAAGGGATTGAGGCAATGCCGGCCGCCCAGGCGGTTCTGGCAGCCGCTGCACCCGCGCCATCCGCCCCGGCCACCGCGATCCCGACCGTCGCAGCTCCCACGGGCACCGAGGTCCCGCACACAGCCATGCGGCGGGCGATCGCCCGTCGGCTCACGGAAAGCAAGTCAACGGTGCCGCACTTCTATCTCGTGGCCGACTGCCGGGTGGACAAGCTCCTCGCTCTCCGGTCGACAGTGAACAGCGGCGGTTCGGTCAAAGTCTCGCTCAACGACTTCGTGATCAAGGCGGCGGCTTCGGCGTTTCAGGAGGTGCCGGAGGCCAACGCGACCTGGGGCGAGACAGCCGTTCACCGGCACGACGGAGTAGACATGTCGGTCGCCGTCGGCATCGACGGTGGACTCGTGACGCCGGTTCTTCGCTCGGTGCAGACCATGTCGCTGACCGAGGTCAGCCGGTCAGTCGCGGACCTCGCCGAACGCGCCCGTGCCGGCAAGCTTCGTCAGCACGAGCTTGAGGGCGGCAGCTTCGCGGTCTCCAACCTCGGCATGTACGGGGTCACCGAGTTCTCCGCCATCATCAACCCGCCGCAATCGGCCATCCTTGCCGTCGGCGTGGCTCGCCCGATGCCGGTCGTCACGGAGGACGGCGTGCTCGGGGTGGGCGCTGTGATGACGGTGACTCTCTCGGCCGATCACCGAGTGCTCGACGGTGTACTCGCGGCGCAGTGGCTCGGGGCCTTCGTGCGGAGGATCGAGAATCCGATTACGATCCTCATCTAGGGTGTGAATGCCGCGCGTCTGGTCCTGACGTCGATCGCCCGCACGGAACTCCCTCTCTCTACTGAGAGCCCGCGTACCGGTTGGGGACTACGTTCACGCGGTATGGCCGCAGCTCTAGCGTTGGCTGCACCCTGGCGTTTCTGGCCCCGTTTTCGCCGGCGTCAAAAATCCGCTAGCTTCGTTGATCGCGGAGACGGTGATCACCGTTTGCCCGTCAAGCGAGTGGCCCGCCATTGGATTTTTCTCAGAACTCCCCGGTTTCGTTCCTGGAACCAGACGAAAAAACGCCTCCGAGGATTCGGAGGCGTTTTTTTTGTTCTCGGTGCCGGGAACAGTCGTGAACGCCGGATTCCTGCGCTACGAACTGTCCCGGGTGAATGGAGTTTCTCTTCTGAGGAGGATGGGAAACTCCGTGGCCATGGTCGTAGCCCGTGAGCCGCCGACCATGGTCACTCGGGGATTTACTTCTCGGCGGCTCCGCCTTCGTTGTTGACGTCAACGCCGTCGGCGTCCTCGTGGCCGCCGTCGTTTCCATCACCCGGTGTGGCTGCCTCAGTGCCCGGCGTCTCGACTGCGGATTCGCTTCCGTTCGTGACGTCAACGCCGTCGGCGTCCTCGTGGCCGCCGTCGTTTCCGTCACCCGGTGTGGCTGCCTCGGCGCCAGGGGCCTCGACTGCGGACTCGGATCCGGGCGTTTCCGGGGTGACGGGTGTTGACGTGGCGGATACTGCGGTGCCGGAGGCATGCGTCGCGGGGGTGGCTGCCAATGCGGCGCCGCTACCGATGCCGGTCAGGGCGAGAACGATGATTCCGGCGGCGGCGACATTCTTCTTGTTCATGTTGTTCTCCTTGTTGAACGTTTGTGTGGGTGAATGTGTACGACTTTCACAGGGCGATGTAAGGGGCGGGTAAGTGCGGCTGGCAGGACGCTGAGTCTTGTGCGGCGGCGGCGGCCTACGGGGTGCGGGTCGGCGGCCACGCCTCTTATCGTCGGGTCGCCTCATCAGGGCTTTGTCGTATCCGGTGCGGGTTGCTACTCTGACCCGATGAAGGACTTTGACACCGTTGTCATCGGTGCGGGCGTCTCTGGGTTGACCGCCGCGCGGCTGCTGGCGCAGGCGGGGCAACGTGTCGTTGCGCTCGAGGCGCGAGATCGCATCGGCGGTCGCACCTGGACCGAGCGCTCGCACGGCCTCATCAGCGACCGTGGGGCCTCGTGGATTCACGGCATCGATGACAACCCGTTGGCCGATCTGGTGGGCGGCTTCGGTATGCGAACGGTCGAGTTCACCGTCGGCAGTTATCAGCCAGACGGGCGGCCCATCGCTTACTACGGACCGACCGGTGAGCGCCTGAGCGATGGTGCAATCCACGGGTTCGCCGACGACGTTCGGGACTTCGGTTTGCACCTGGCGGTCACGATCGAGGCATCCGAACTCGGGAGTTCGTACGCGGATGCCATCGAGTCGACCCTCGTCACGCTGGCGTGGGATGCAGATCGAGCCGAGCGCGTGCGGGAGTTCGTGATGCACCGCTCCGAAGAGCAGTACGGGGTGTGGGCAGAAGGCCTTGATGCGCACGGCCTCGACGACGACACCGTGGAGGGTGACGAGGTCGTCTTCCCCGACGGCTTCGACCGACTCGCGGCGCACCTGGCCCAGGGGCTCGACGTCAGGCTCGAACACGTGGTCACGCGCGTCGAGTGGTCGGGCGACGGAGTCACAGTCATCTCGACCCAGGGTGAGTTCACCGCGGCCCAGGTCGTCGTCACCGTTCCGATCGGCGTCTTGAAGTCAGGCGACCTTCGCTTTGATCCCGCGCTACCCGAGTGGCTCACCGGCGCCATTGCCGGTTTCGAGATGAACAACTTCGAGAAGGTGTTCCTGCGTTTCCCGACCAAGTTCTGGGACGAGGGTGTCTACGCGATTCGCCAGCAGGGCAAGGCCGGCAAGTGGTGGCACTCCTGGTACGACCTGACGGAGCTGCATGGGGTGCCGACACTTCTCACCTTCGCAGCGGGGCCGAGCGCCATTCAGGCACGCGAGTGGGACGACGACCGGATCACCGAGTCGGTCATGGACGCCCTGCGGGGTCTCTACGGGGAACGGGTTGAGCGCCCGGCCCAGGTGTTGGTCACCCGCTGGCAGGATGATCCCTTCTCCCGTGGTTCGTACGCGTACATGAAGCCCGGATCGACCCCCGGGGATCATGACCTGTTGGCCACCCCGGTCGATGGTGTGCTGCACCTCGCGGGCGAGGCGACCTGGACGGACGATCCCGCGACGGTGACCGCGGCGCTGCGCTCTGGCCACCGTGCGGCCCGCAACATCCTCGGACGGGAGCTGCCGTTCTGCGGATTGACGGAACCGCTCTGATCCGGTTCCTGGAGGCTCGAGTGGCTAGGGTGCGAGCCAGGCTCGTCGCTCGCGGCAAGCGAATTCGAGGAATGTTGTGGCGGGCTTGCCCGTGATCTTGCGCACGGTTCGGTTCGGGAAAGCGGAAATATTGAAACGGACGATCCGGTAGATCATCTTATGCACTGCGATGTAGTCGGCCGGTTTTCCCTGCTCGGCGAGACGATGGAGATAGTCGCGTTCGCTGGGGCGGGCGTAGCGGATGTCCCGGGCGAGCACGTCGGTGAGGATGCGGGCGATCTTCCGGTAGCTGAGGGTCTGTTCGCCGGAGAGCGTGTAGGCGGTGCGCAGATGTCCTTCCTCGTTGAATACCGTTGCGGCGACTGAGCCGATGTCGCCGGCGTCGATGAATGCCGTGAGCGACCGCCCCGCGGGTAGGTAGATCTCGTTGTGATCGCGGATCTCCCTGCCGTAAGTCGTGGAGAGATTCTGCATGAAGAAGTTCGGTCGGAGGAATGTATACGGTGCGTCTGAATTCTTGAGGTACTGCTCGACGGCGTGGTGAGGGGTTGACGTGTTGCTCTGCACGCCCTGCAGCGAAAGGAACACGATCTGCCGGATGTTTCGGCGTCGTGCCGCATCGATGAGAGGAAATAGGAAGGTGCGCACGTCTTCGATAGCGGGCGGGCGCATGAGGAAGAGCCGGTCGCACCCGTCGAGCACGGCCTCGAGTTCGTCGCCTGTCATCCCGAAGTCGAATCGACGCGATTCCGCACCAGCCGGGATCCGGGTGGCATCCGACTCGTGCCGAGTAGCGGCGACCACCCGGGTGCCCCGATCGAGGAGGGAGTCGATCACCGCCGAGCCGACGATCCCGGTCGCGCCCGTGACGAAGACGGCCATATCGTTCATGAATTCTCCACGAGCTGGGTAAGAGCGGTTGCTGCGGCGGTGAGTTCCGGGTCGGTGAGAACGTCAAAGAGAGGAAGAAGACGCTCCACGGTGGAAGCTTCAAAGCGGGTGACCTCTTCGACGGCGACGCTGGTCAGCTGGATGAAGCGAGATCGTGCGTCATCGGGGTTGGCGACGGTTTGCACAAGGTTTTCGTTTCGTAGGCCGTCAACCAGCTGGGTGACCGCTCCTGGCGTGACACCGAGCGAGGTCGCGAGCCGGTTCGGTGTAACAGGCCGCCGGTCGTGGGCGACCACGAACAACGTCTGCAGTTGAGTGCGCGTCAGCCCACGTCCCTCGAACGGAATGCGTCGCTCGGCCGTGATCGCACCACTGAGCATTGTCACTGCTTCAATCACGGAAGCGATCCGCTCCAGTCGTTCTCGAGAGGTCATCACGTGCTTTCCCGTCCCGCCGCAGCAAGGGATCGTCGTCAGCATTTAGTTTAGCAACTAAAGTGATTTGCCCCGGGAGGTGGGGGGACCGCTCGCCCTACCGGCGCTTCCAGGCGTATTCGTTCTCCGGCCGCCCCGGGGTTCCGTAACGGGGCTGCCGGTCGAGCATTCCCGTGTCGGCCAGATGCTCAAGGTATCGCCGGGCGGTAACCCGCGAGATGCCGATCTGCTCCATCACCTCGCTGGAGGAAACGGGCGCGGTCTGCTGCTTCAGGAACTCGATCACCGCCCCCAGCGTGCCCTCGGACAGGCCCTTCGGCCGGGGTAGGTCGGTGGGTGTTCGCAAGCTGGCGAATGCCAGGTCCACGTCGGATTGGCTCGTCACGGCGGTGCGGGCGCCCAACTGGATGCGGAAATCCCGGTATTGCACCAGCTTCTGGGCGAACGTCGCATAGGTGAAGGGCTTGATCAGATACTGCACGATTCCGGCCGCCACGGCGCCGCGCACGATCTCCAGTTCGCGGACCGCCGTGATCGCGATGATGTCGGTGGTCAGGCCGGCCGCGCGCATCCGTCGGCTGACCTCGAGGCCGTGCAGGTCCGGCAACGTCATGTCCATCAGGACCAGGTCGATCGGCTGTCCGGCAGCCGAGGCCGCGGTGAGGGCGCGCAGTGCGGAGTGGCCGTCGGCGGCCGTGCCAGCGAGCACGAACCCGGTCAGCCGGCCGAGGTAGGCGGAATGGGCCTCGGCGGCGATGGCCTCGTCTTCGACGACCAGGACCCGGATCTCACCGTCAATCATGCGCGACCCCCGTCGGTTGTGCCCGGGCCGGCTCGGTGGCCGCGACGGGTCCCGGCGGTCCCTGGTGGGGGAGCGTGACCGTGAAGACTGCGCCCACTCTCCGGGTGATGCTGAGGTTTCCGCCGAGCCGCTTGACGGTCTGGCGCACGAGCGCCAGGCCGAGGCCGCGGCCGTAGGCGCCCGGCTCCTTGGTGCTGTATCCGCGTTGGAGAATGTCCGTCACGGCTTCCGGCGCCACGCCGGGCCCGCTGTCGGCGACCTCGATGGCCACGGCATCGCCGGTCGCGCTGACGGCCAGGTGCACCGTGCGAGGTGCGTCGCCGCCGGCCGCCGCATCGAGTGCGTTATCGACGAGGTTGCCGACGACGGTGACCAGGTCCTGGGCCGACAGGCCGAAATCGGAGAGCGAACCGGCCGCCTCGACGCTGAGGAGCACGCCGAGCTCGCTGGCCTGGGCGAACTTGCCCATCAGCAGGGCGCTGAGCACCGGCTCGTCGACCGAGTTGGTCATGTCGTCGGTCAACTTCTGGCTGAATTCGAGGTCCTTGGTCGCAAAGTCGAGAGCCTCGGCGCCGCGCCCCAGCTCCATCAGGGACACGATGGTGTGCAGACGATTGGCGTGCTCGTGGGTCTGGGCGCGGAGGGCATCCGAGAGGGTGCGCGTGGACTGGAGCTCACTGCCGAGATTCTGCAGGTCGGTGTGGTCGCGGATCGTGGCGACCCAGCCCATGGGCGTTTGCTGGTTGCGGCGGACGCCAGGCAGCAGGGCCGGCCGCTGGCTGACCACCAGCACTCGCGTGTCGGTGAGGTGGATCTCGTCGACCGCGGCCCGGCCGCTGCGCAGCAGGGCGCCGAGTCCGGGCGGCAGATCGAGCCGGTCGAGGCTCAGCGCGGCCGCGACGGATGCGCGCGCACCCGGCCGCGACGATGGCCGCGCGTGGGACCGGGCCGGGGCACCGAGAAGCCGCGCCGCCTGGTCGTTGTAGAGCACGACCTTGCCGGAGAGATCCACCAGCACGAGCCCCTCCCGCACGGAGTGGAGCACGGAGTCGTAGTAAACGAACAGCTGGGCGAGCTGTTCCGGACCCCAGCCGAGCGTGACCCGGCTCAGATAACGTCCGATGATCCAGCTGGCGAGCGTGCCGGCGGCGAGCAGGATCAGGGCCACGGCCAGCACGGCCGGCAGTCGTGCGCTGAGGGCGATGGAGAGGTTGCTCGTCGTCACCCCGACCGCCACCAGGCCGAGCACGGCACCCTGCTCGTCGGTGACCGGCACTATCGCTCGCACGGATGGCCCGAGTGTGCCGGTCGTGACCTCGCTGAAGGGCTCCCCGGCAAGGGCCTGTCTGACCGTGCCGATGTAGGGGCGCCCGATTTCGGAGGCAGTCGGATGCGTCCACCGGGTACGGTCGGGGGCCATGATCGTGATGAAGTCGAGCCCACCGTCGGCGGTCACCCTCAGCGCATACGGCTGCAGGATGCCGGTGGGGTCGTCGGAGCGGGCGGCCGCCAGCACCATGGGGCTGTCGGCGATGGATGTGGCGACCGCCAGCATCCGGTTCTTGGCCTCCACGAAGCTGCGGTCGCGGGCGTCGACGAAAGCGGCAGTGCCCACGAAGACGGTCATCGCGATGATGAAGAGCGCGTTCGTCAGGAACAGGCGACCCGCAATGCTCAGGTCATGCCCCATCGCATCCTTCTTTCGGGCCGCCGTTCGTCTCTGCTGGTCCGTGACCAATATGACCGCAACAGTGACGTTTGGCGCCCAGTCGACCAGTGTGAAACGCACCACGGCTCTTCGCGGGTGCATCTGGCGCCTGTCCTCAGCCTAGTGACCAGACAAAGGAGTCTTGACATGGCATCGCTGCCCCACCCTCGCGCTGCAAAGCCGGCGAAGAAGAAGTTCGACAAATCCCACTATCTCTATCTGGCGGTCATCATTGCCGTGATCCTCGGCGTCGTCGTGGGTCTGCTGTTCGGCGGCTCAGACGGATTCGCCGTTTCACTCAAACCGCTCGGTGACATCTTCATCGCGTTGATCAAGATGATGATCTCGCCGATCATCTTCTGCACCATCATCATCGGGATCGGCTCCATCGCCAAGGCGGCCACGGTCGGCAGGATCGGCGGCCTGGCGCTCGGCTACTTCCTCATCATGTCGACCTTCGCCCTGGGCATCGGCCTGTTCGTGGGCAACCTGGTCAAGCCGGGCGCGGGACTGAACCTCAGCTCGACCGCTTTCGTACCGCCCGAATCCGTCGAAACGAACTTCTTCCTCGGCATCATCCCGACGACCCTGTTCTCCTCGCTGACCGCCGGCAACATCCTGCAGACCCTGCTGGTGGCGCTCATCGCCGGCTTCGCCCTGCAGAAGATGGGCGCGGCCGGCAAGCCGATCCTCGAGGGCATCGTTCACGTGCAGGCCCTGGTCTTCCGCATCCTGATCATGGTCATGTGGCTCGCCCCGATCGGCGCCTTCGGTGCCATCGCCGCCGTCGTCGGCGCCACCGGCATCCAGGCCGTGGTCAGTCTCTTCACCCTGATGGGGGCGTTCTACCTGACCTGCGTGCTCTTCATCGTGGTCATCCTCGGGGGGCTGCTCAAGATCGTCACCGGCGTCAACATCTTCAAGCTGATGCGCTACCTCGGTCGCGAGTACCTGCTGATCTTCTCGACCTCCTCCTCCGAAGCAGCGCTGCCGCGTCTGATCGCCAAGATGGAACATCTCGGCGTATCCAAGCCCGTCGTCGGCGTCACCGTTCCCACCGGCTACTCCTTCAACCTGGACGGCACGGCCATCTACCTCACGATGGCGTCGCTCTTCATCGCGACCGCCATGGGCCAGCCGTTGGCCCTGGGGGAGCAGATTGGACTGCTCGTGTTCATGATCATCGCCTCCAAGGGTGCTGCCGGCGTCTCCGGGGCCGGAATTGCGACGCTCGCCGCCGGTCTGCAGGCCCACGCCCCGCAGCTGCTCGACGGCGTCGGATTCATCGTCGGGATCGACCGGTTCATGTCTGAGGCGCGCGCGCTCACGAACTTCACCGGGAACGCAGTCGCCACGGTGCTGATCGGGTCCTGGACCAAGGAGATCGACCGCGCCCAGGTCGACCGGGTGCTCGACCGCCACGAACCGTTCGACGAGACCACGATGATCGCCCATCACAGCGTTCCGACCGCGGCCGAGACGAGCAGGGAAGCCGAAAAGGCGGCTCAGACGGCGGTGCTCGCCCGCTGAGTTCCGGCCGGGTACCAGACCGGTGGGAATGACCGTGCGTGGACGGCCGGCGAGGGCCTCCACTGCGGTCGTGATGATGGCGGTGCAATGTCGGGTCGCCGAGGCGCATGATGGGCGCCTGAATTCAGCCGAAGCGCCGTGATCTCGGATCTGGTACGCCTGGGCAGGTTCGCTCGCGTTCCCCGTTTCCCCGACTCTCTTCGACGGCGCCCAGAGACGCGCACCGGACAGGGGGCGCTAGAGGTGCGTCGTGGTTCCCGTGCCGCCGGGGCGGAGCGCTTCGCGGGGCTCGGACGTGTCGGCACGAGTGGAATGGCGCATCATCGATTGAGCCACGGACTGAAGTGTCTCCGTGAACGTGTCGCGTTCGACGGGATCCAGCTCGCTCGTGGCCGTCTCGAGGAGCGCGACGAAGTCGCGATGGATATCGAGCATCATCTGGTGCGCAAGAGGCGTGAGCTCGAGGTAGAGACTCCGCCGATCGTTCGGGTTGTTCACCCGGTGGAGCAGCCCTGAATCGACGAGTCGGCTGGAAATGAACGTGACCGCCGCTGTGGTCATATTCAGGTAGCCGGCGAGTTGCTTGGGCGTGACGCTCACTTCGGCAGCGACCCGGAACAGCGCACGAAGCTCACTGGGGGAGAGCCCGGCATCCTGACCGATCCGCTCGCGGTTGCGCTGCATGACGTTGACGAATTCGACCGCCGCCGCGGGGAACCCGACGAGCGTGTGAGACTGTCCGGCCTCGGTGCTCATGAGACCTCCTGTCTCTACTGGATAAGTCAGTTTATGGGGCGTGGATGATCCCCAAGATACCGCTCCCGAAAACTTATTGACTTTAATACTAACTTAGCGTTTTAATTAGTTATTCAGTCACTCAATCATGCTTTAGGAGGATCCGTGATTCCCGACATCCTGTCGCAGGGGCAATACGCAACCGTCTACAACTTCTTGTCGCTCGTCATCGCGTCGCAGCTGTTCACCGCAGTGTTTCTGCTCATCTCCCTTCCGCGGATTCTGCCGCGCTACCGCCAGGCGATCACCGTCGCGATCGTCGTGTGCGGCATCGCCGCGTATCACTACTTCCGCATCTTCGACTCGTTCAAGGAGGCCTTCATCTCGACGGAGGTCGGCGGCGCCGGAGACTACAGCCAGGCCGTCGGGGTGTCCTTCAATGAGGGCTACCGCTATGTTGACTGGCTGTTGACGGTGCCGCTGCTACTGGTCGAGCTCATCGCGGTGCTCGCGCTCGCGCGCAAGGTGCAGTCCGGACTTCTGATGCGCCTGGTTCCGGCGGCCGCCCTGATGATCGTGCTCGGCTACCCGGGTGAGATCAGTGGCGACAACGGACTTCGCGGACTGTTCGGTCTGCTCTCCACCATCCCGTTCGCCTACATCCTCTACGTGCTCTTCGTTCAGCTGAGCAAGTCATTGAACACGCAGCCCCAATCGGTGCGCAAGACAATCGGTCGCCTGCGGTTCCTTCTCCTGCTGAGCTGGGGTGTCTACCCGATCGCATATCTGCTCCCTCTTCTCAACATCTCCGGAGCGGATGCCTGGGTCTTCAAACAGGTCGGCTATTCGGTCGCAGACATTCTCGCGAAGGCCGTCTACGCGCTGATCATCTTCGGCATCGCAAAAGCCAAGTCCTATGAGGACAACGCCGAGTTCGCGGCGGCAGAAGCCGCTCACGACGACGTGGCTGCAGTCCGCAGGTAGCGGCTGCGTACATTGCCGCCGCTCCTGCAGGCGGCACCGACGACGGCGCGCTTTCTCAGAGGGGAGCGCGCCGTCGGCGTCAAACGGGCGGGAGGCCTCGTCGAACGTTGATCGATTCACGCGAACCGGCGGGCACGCCCGATCGTGGTGGGGTGGATTGATTTATGCGATCAAGGTGTGCAGATCGACCCCGAAGAGGGCCACGAGGGGCCAGAGCACAATTGCCGCCAGGCCTTCCAGAATATTGCCGGGAACGTTCCATGCCACGAGATAGCCCTGGGTGGCGGCTACGACTACCCCGATCACCAGATACACGATCCCGGCCAGACCTATTCCAGGCCTGCCCAATCCGCGCCTGCTCATAGTGCGCCTGCCAATTCCGAGTCTCGTCGTTCATCTTCCGCCACGGGGTGTGGTTCACCTCATCCTAGCGCCGGGATAATTCGGGGAGACCGGCTCATTGTTGCGGCCGTAACGCAAGGGTATTCTCGTCGGAAAGGGGCTCGCGCGGAACGCTGAAGATTCGATCAGCCGGTGGGGCCTCCCCACCTTCCAGTGACGAGAGGCGGAAACAATGAGTGAGGCTGACAAGATCAAGAATGCGGCTGAGAAGGCTGCAGGAAGGCTCAAGGAGAGCGCCGGCAAGATCGCGGGCGACAAGTCGCTCGAGGCTGAAGGCAAGAGCGAACAGGCCAAGGCGAGTCTGAAGCAGGCCGGCGAACATGTGAAAGACGTGTTCGAGAAATAGCGCACGCACACGGTTGCCCGGGCTTTCCGGGAAGAATGGAAAGGAACACCATGAACATGCTCTTGATTGTCGTGGCCATCATCGCGGTCGTCCTCCTACTGACGGGCGGTTTTGTGCAGTCCCTGAACTTCCTGTTGTGGGTGGGTGTGGTCCTGCTGGTGATAGCGGTGATTGCGTTCTTGGTGCGCTCGATGTCGGGTCGTCGGGGCGCATAACGGGCGTCTGAATTGGCGTCAGGGCCATCGTGAAGACCGGTGGCTACACGCCCTACTTCGAACGTGATGCTCTACTCGTGGGGCTCCGTGCTGAAACGCCCCCGGTATTCCGGGGGCGTTTCGGGTGTTTGGGCAGTATCGCCGTGCAGTCAGCTCGGTTGTTCGTCACCCATGGCCGATGCGCCCTTATGGTTGTCCAGCCGGCCGAACGTGCTGTCGAGCACGCTGGCCAACTTGTGGAGGGCCCCCGTGACGGCCCCGGTCACGGACGAGGCGGTATCGCTTGCCGCGAGAGGATTCCCACCGGTCGGACGGGCCTCCAGCGTGCACTTGATGTCATCAGGTGTTGTTCTGCCGGCGCTCTCACCCTTGAGGTGCACCTCAACCCGAGTCAATCGGCTCTCGAACCGTGCCAGGAGCGTGTCCACCGAAGCCTCGACCTCGCGCACCAGATCGTCCGTGGCTTCAATGTTGCTATCGGTGTTCACTAGGATCTGCATCGTTGCTCCTCTGTCGTGTTTCCCCGGCTCCACCACCCTCCGGGGCTGTGGATTCAGGGCCGTTCACGATTCGCTCTCGTGCCGGTGGACCGACAGACGCTCTCGTTCCTCCCACGCGAACCGTGTCATTCCAGTATGGCCCGAACCGGGAGTGGGCGTCTCCGGCGAGGCGGCGCACCGTGCGAACGTCCGCCGGGAAGGGGTCGATCGCCGTCGTTCAGCCGATTCTGGCCACCGTCACGGCGATCTTGGCAATCTCGCACTCCGGGTAGCCCCGCAGGTGCACGGTGATGGCGTCGTGCACCTGACGGCAGACTTCGGTCGCGGCGTAGCCCTCGCCGACACCGATCTTCACGGCAATGGACAGGCCGGACATCTCCTCGACCAGCACCGTGCTGGCCGACGGAGGCCGGCTGGTGAGTGCATCCAGCGCGGTCGTGATGACGGCGGTGACGAGCGGAGCCGCCGAGTACAGGCTGTCCACTCCGGGCACGGCGAGCACGGCCTCGTCGACGAGATCGGCAGGGGGGAGAACGTCGCTCATCACTTCTCCGATTCGCTCGGGGGAGTTGCGGGCCTGAGATACAGGTCACGGATGGTGATGTCGATCGCCGCGATCGATAGGTCGGTGTGGTCGTCGAGGGCTGCGTAGAGCGCTCGGCGCAGCTCCGTCGCCTTCGCCGGAATATTCTCGCCCTGGCATATAGCGGCGTGGACGCGGATCGTGATCGGGGCGCCGGGCTCGCTCACGTCTCCATCGAGGCGGCATCGACCGATGATGATATTCGAGACCTCGTCGCCGGTCGCCCGGAGAATCCCCCGAACCGCGCCCTCGGTGACCACGAGACGGGCCGTCGGTGAAGGATGTTCGATCGGGATGTCCCGGCCGGAATGCGCCTCCAGGTTGATGTGCTGGAGGACGGACCTGACCCAGCCGTCGCTTCGCTCCGACTCGCGTTCGATGTCGCTGGAGAGCAGCGAGCGCTGCACCGTGCGGAGTCGTTGCAGGCTGCGCAGGGCGATCTGGCACTCGGGGGAGTCGTCGATGGTCGGGTCGGGCGGGGTGCGGCCCCGGTCGAGGTAGTCGCTCAATTCCTCGATGGTGTGCCCGGCCAGGTGGGCCAGCTCACGGTCGGAACTGTCCAGGTCGAAGGCGACGAATGGCTCGTCGGGTGAGGTCATCGCCATTCCTCCATTTCCCGGAGAAGAGTCTTGCGTGCTCGGGCGAGCAGGCCCCGAACCGTTGACACGGGCAGGTCCAACTCTTCGGCGATCTCACCGTAACTGCACTCGGCAAGTTCACGGAGCATCCAACATCGGCGCTGGTCCTCCGGCAGGTCGGCGAGGACCCGAGAGAGAGCTTCGGTCTGGGACCCCGCTTCCGCAAGTCTATGGGGGGATTGGTGCTCAGGCGCGGCCGGTTCGCTCAGATCGATGTTCGCGTGCTTGCGCCGCGCTCGCACCCGGTCGATGCTCTTACGGCTCACGATGCGCATCAACCAGCTCTTCACCGCGCGGCCGTCTTCGAGGGTGGAGAGCTGCTGCCAGGCCGTGATGAACGATTCCTGCACGACATCGTCCATCTCGTCATTGGACCCGAGCACCCGGGAGGCGTAAACCCGCATGAGCGGTCCGTAGCGCCGCACGATCACCTCGAAGGATCGCACGTCGCCGTCCGCCGCCCGGTCGACCAGGGTGAGGTCGGATGCCGTGTCGAGTGGGGAGGGGACCTGCTCCCTCAACGTCGTCGACATTCCAGCCTCCTCACTGCGTTCTCCTTCTCCCCGACAATATTCGCGCAATCGTGTGACAAATATGCCACGGGTTGCGTCCTAAATGTGAAGCCGTACCCTCACCCGGCGCACCAGTGCCGGGTTAGCCCGAAAGTGCCAACAGAGAGCGAGAACAGCATGAGTGCATCCGACAAGATTCGCAACGCCGCCGAAGACCTCAAGGGCAAGGCGAACGAAGCCGTCGGCAAGGCGACCAACGACGAATCCAAGGAAGCCGAGGGCAGGGCGCAGCAGGCCGCGGCCGATGCGAAGAAGGCCGGCGAGAACATCAAGGACATCTTCAAGGAGTAGTAATCGCCGGACTGGGGGCGTGCGGCAGGGCGTCGTAGCTGCCGCACGCTCCGTTCTCCGCCCGTTGACCACGTGCGGTGCGCCCAATGCCGGGCGTGGCGCACCTCATCTGTGGCGAGCCCAATGACGGGTTCGTCGCACAGCACAAGGACTGTGACCCCATGCAACTTTCCTTCCCGATCGCGCCGTTCGAGGCTCGCGGACCCCTCAGCTCCCAACTCCTGACCGCACTCTCGCTCCCCGCTGACGACTCCGGCTCCAGCCTCGGCGGGTTCATCGTCGCCACCGCGGAGGCGCTCGCCGGGTGCGGCGACGTCGTCAATGATGACGATCTCCAACTGACCCTGTTTCTGCTCTACGGCCTGCACTACGACGACGTCGTCGCAGCGGATCCGGGCTGGGAATGGCATCCGACCACCATCGTCGCCCGCCTCGCCATCGAGCGGGCCCTCGAGTCGAGCCTCCGCGCAGCGATTGCCCAGCCGCCTGTCCCGGTCTCGAGTCCGGACGCCGTCGCCCGGGCGCTCTTCGCTCTGACCATCGACGACCAGGGCCCGAGCCTCTCCCGCTACCTGGCACAGAAGGCCACCGTGGACCAGGCGGTCGAGTTCATCGTGCACCGATCGATCTACACCCTGAAGGAAGCCGACCCGCATTCCTGGGCGATCCCGCGGTTGACCGGGCGGGTGAAGGCGGCGCTGATCGAAATCCAGGCCGATGAGTACGGCGGAGGCCGCCCTGAGCGCATGCACTCGGCCCTGTTCGCCGACACGATGCGTGGGCTGGGCCTCGATGACCGTTACGCCGGCTATCTCGACCACGTTCCGGCGCTCGTCCTCTGCTCGTTCAATGCGATGAGCATGTTCGGGCTCAACCGTCGGCTTCGCGGCGCAATCGTCGGCCATCTCGCCGCGTTCGAAATGACCTCCTCGATTCCGAGTCGCCTCTACGGAGACGGGTTCCGCCGGTTGGGTTTGAGCGAGTGCGTCACGCGCTACTTCGACGAGCACATCGAAGCGGATGCCGTGCACGAGCAGATCGCCGGCCGCGACCTCGCCGGGGCGCTCGCCGTCGACGACCCGCGCACACTCCCCGACATCATGTTCGGGGCTGCCGTCTGCCTGGCTCTGGATCGCTGGGTGGCGAATCACCTGCTGGCGGCCTGGAATGACGGACGCAGTTCGCTGCGTCGCCCGCTCCCCGCCGATGTCCACGACGAGCCGGCCGAGGATCATCGGGCCGAGGACGCTCTGCCCACCCGGCCGCTGGAGATCGTGACGGTGGCCTCGTAAAAACGTCCGGACCGGATTTTCCCGCGACGATCACCGCCGGGCCAACAGAGCCGGGCAACTGAGACCAGGCGCTCGAAACCGAGACGCCACACGACCGGGGGCCGCCATCGACAAGGGGCGAACTGCGGCCCCCACCTCTTTCCGCCTGGCCGGACCACCAGAAGCCGGGCCGGACGACAAGAAGGGAGAACCCCTGAGACTGCGGGGGAGACGCGGCGGGTCGCCGGATCAGGGACGCGCATCGGCGCGGTCGTCCGGCCAGGCAGCGATAGCGGCCCGCACGGACGATCGGCCCGCGCGGGCGCTGTTCCCCTCGGCGCCGCACGGTGCTAGCGTGCCGGGATGAAGCAGAGAGAGCTCTTTCTCCAATCGGATGCCGCTTTGCGCTCCGTCATTGACCGGATCACTCCCGAGCAGCTTGCGCTCAACGCGCCCGGCGACTGGTCGCGCACACCGAACCCCACCGTGCGCGACATCATTGCGGACCACGCCCGCGACGAGGCCTGGGTGCCCGCGGTCCTGGCGGGACTCACCATTGCCGAGGTCGGCGGCGACCATGCGGGCGACCTGCTCGGTGACGATCCGATCGGCGCCTACGACCGGATGAACGACCTCGCCACCGCGGTGGTCACGGCCGACCTCGATCCGGACAAGACCGTGCACCTGAGCTATGGTGACTTTCCGCTCGCCGAGTACCTGCAGCACGTGAGCATCTACCGGGCCTTCCAGGCCTGGTCGATCGCAAAGCATCTCGGGATCGACTTCTCCATGGGAGCGCCCCTGGTCGAAAATCTGTGGGAGCAGATCGGCCCGCAGATCTCCGGCTGGCGGGAGATGGGCGTCTTCGGTCCCGAGGTCGACGTTCCCCCGGACGCCGACCGGGAGACCCGGCTTCTCGGTCGGACCGGCTACTGGGTGCCGTGACTCAGATCCAGTCGTTGCGCTTGAACAGCACGTAGAGCAGAGCCGACATCGCCACGATCAGGCCGAGTGAGCTGTAGAGACCGAACTCCTGTCCGAAGCCGGGGTACGGCACGTTCTGGCCGTAGAAACCGGTGATTGCCGTCGGCACGGCGATGATGGCCGCGTAGCCGGTGACCTTCTTCGTGATCACATTGAGCCGATTCCCCTGGATCGCGAGGTTGGCCTCGAGGATGCTGGTGGCCAGGTCCCTCAGACTCTCGGTCCATTCCATCGCCCGCAGAACGTGGTCGTAGACATCCTGGAAGTAGGGCCCCATCTCGTCACCGAGCAGGTGCAGGTCCCGGCGCAACAGCGTGTTGATGACCTCGCGCATCGGCAGGATCACCCTCCGCAGGGTGACCAGGCTCTTGCGGAGTTCGAAGGAACGCCGTTGCACCGACTCCTGGTTTGCGCTGGGAATGAACAGCTGACTCTCGAGTTCCTCGATCTCATCGTCGAGGGCCTCGACCGCCTCGAAATAACCGTCGACGAGGTAGTCCAGCAGACCGTGCACCAGGAAGGCCACACCGTTCCGGGCCAGGTCGGGCGAGGCATCCCACCGGGCGACGACCGCGGCGAGATCGAACCGCCCGTTCCGGTGCACCGTCACGAGCGCACGGTCGGTGATGAACGCCGCGATCTCGTTCGTGGTCACCCGGGAGGTGGCGGGGTCCAGTGCCGCGGAGTAAGCCGAGAGGAACAGGTGATCGGGGTAGCGGTCGAGCTTGGGCCGCTGGCCCAGGCTGAGCGCGTCCTCGACGGCAAGTTCGTGCAGGCCCAGTTCATCCGCGAGCTGGGCGAGGTCGTCCTCGCTCGGATCATCGAGGTCGATCCAGACGATCGTGTCCGCCGCCTCCAGATGCTCGGACACCTCGGCGAGCGAGAAGTCCTCGCCGACGAGGAGGCCATGACGATAGCAACGGGTTCTGGGTGTGCGCACCACCTCAGTCAACCAGTAATCGACGGGATCAGAGCCCGTAGAGGTCGTCCCAGCCGTTGTCGGACAGCATCCCCGCGTCGGCGAAGGCCTGCTCGTACTCGGGTTCGGCGCCGGTGAGCAGGGCCAGGGTGCGCTCGCGCAGGTAGTCGATGGCGTCGACGGTGTCCGGGTCCTTCGCGCGGGTCTTCTCGGGGAGACTGAGGAACTCGCTCCCCGGAGCCACGACGAGTTGCACGAGCACGGAGTCACCGTGATCGGTGAGAGCCGGCAGCTCCACGAGTTCGGAGCTGTGGCCGGCCGGGAGAGCGACCGCCAGTCTGAGCAGGGCATCCGCCACCCCGTCCGTGGTGAGGAAAGACCTTCCGCAGTACGTGACTCTCTTCATGAACGTGCCTTCCCGGGTGACCGTCTTCGATTGTTCAAACTCAGGTCGATGACGCCACGGTAGCGCGGTCGCTCCGATCCCGCTGTCGGCAGGAAGGGGGACAGGAAAGAGTGGGGAATTCTCAGGTCAGCGCCGGTTTTGTGACCAATTCGCGAGCTCGGCCGGGGTGCCGAACGTGGTCGTGACGCCGGCGTCCGCCAGTTCGATCCGAAAGCTCGGCGCCCCGAGCGTGGTGCGCACGATCAGGTCCGCCCGGGCGTCGCCGTTCGACCAGAGCAGCCGCGCCTCGTCCTCCCCGCTGGTTGTCCAGCTGAACTCGCCGTCGAATGCGGCATGCTCGGTGCGCATCCGGGCGAGTCCGAGTTGCGCCAGGGTCACGTCGGTGCCGAGGGCCCGGTCGACCTCCTCGGCGGGGTACCGGTGCCGGTTCACGTCGCGCCCGTTCCCGGTCTCGGCGAACAGCGCGGTGTCGTCGAGCCCGCCGAGCAGCCCGACGTAGTAGACCTGCGGCCGGCCGGGCAGGAAGTGCTGAACGGCACGGGCGAGGAGATACGGAACCGTCTCGCCGCCGAGGGTGCTGAAGAAGGTGGCGTTGATCTGGTGGGGAAGGGTGAACCATTCCGGCACCACCGAGGCGAGCGACGAATGCCCCGTGGTGGCCACATCGGCCCGTGCGAAGATGGCGGCCATCTCGTCCCGGCTGATCAGGCCGGGCCGGTCGCCGCTCGGGCCGGCATCAATGATGCCGATTCCGTCGTGGGTGTCGAGCACGGTGATCGCGTTCGTCGGCCGGATCTCGAACCAGGCGGCCAGGCGGTCGACGGTGCCGGTGCCGAGGGAATGCAACAGCAGGGGAGCGAGCGCGAAGTCATAGACCCAGTCCA
Organism: Cryobacterium sp. PH31-AA6; assembly: GCF_030063195.1. GTDB lineage: Bacteria > Actinomycetota > Actinomycetes > Actinomycetales > Microbacteriaceae > Cryobacterium. The sequence continues at coordinate 21,243 of NZ_JASISS010000019.1, read as the reverse complement.
CGAGCGGTGCGATCGCCAGTTGCTGGCTGTAGTGCGCGTGCACCTCGACGAGCACGTCGACCCGGGTCTCGTGGGCAAGGGCGACAACGACCCTTGTGAAATCCAGTGTCTCGGGGGTCATGAAACTGTCGGTGCCGGGAGTCTTGACCGCGTAGCCGACCGCATCGAGCCGCACGGTGCTGACGCCGCCGTCGGCGAGGGCTCGCAGCACCCGACGCAGGTACCTGAGTGCGGCCGGGTGACGCACGTCCAGGTCGACCTGGGTTGGCATGAACGTCGTCCAGACGAGGTGGCGGCTGCCATCCGATCCCTGGTACGCCGTGAACGGGAGTCCGGGGCGGGGGCGGTAGAACGCGGTGATGTCGTGTTCGGTGCCGCCGTCGGGGAACACGGTGTCGAAGGTGAGGAACATCCCCGCGTAGTCCGACGCGTCGCCGTTGGCGAGCCAGTCCACGAATTCCGCCGAGGAGGCCGACACGTGGTTGACGATCAGGTCAGCGGTGAGGCCGCGGTTGCGAGCGAGTGCCCGCATGTCGTCCCAGGTGCCGAGGCGCGGGTCCACCGAAGCGTGGTCGATCGGGTCGAAGCCGGCGTCGGCACCGTCAAAGGGAATGTAGAACGGGAGCACGTGCACGCTCGAAAACGCGCGGAGCGGCCCGTCGAGCACGGTCTGCAACTGCGCAATGGTGCCGCCCAGGCGATCGGCATAGACGAGCAGTTCGACATCGGACATTACGACTCCCGGCGTTCCAGCGGCACGCCGGTCGGCGACGCGGCGGCAGGACCAGCCCGGAATGCGGGCGCGGCACCGGTTCAGAAGTTACGGCACCGGCAGAGTCAACGCAATTTGCGGGTAACGGCGACGGCCGGCGACGCACCGAACCAGGAGATCGCCGCGCCGGAGTCCTGGGGACTGGGCCCAGGGACGGCCTCCGCTGACGGGGCCGGAACGGGAGGGGCAGCAGCCGCATCTCGGATGCTGGATTCAACGAAGGGGAAGCACATTTGCGACGGTCCTATCCAATCGGTAGGCCGGCTGACCCGAAGGTCCCGTGCCTTTGCGACCCCGCCTTGCAACGGGTGTGCCCTTGCGATCGACGGTGAGAACCGCCCGGCCCGCATACGTGCTTCTGGCCGTGAAGGCAGTATCACCGGACGGGGACGGCGCCGCAAGGGCCGCGTCGGGCGGGTCGGTGTCCGACCCGGCCGACGCGACCCCTGGGTGCGATCACCGGTTACTCCGGGACCACCAGCACCGGGGTGTCCTTGCGCAGGGTCTCGCCGCGGAAGAAGCTCGGCTGGCGCCAGTAGGTCAGCCCCATCACGATGGCACCGAGCACCAGCAGCCCGACGCCGAGCAGAAAGACGAGTCCGATCCCGAAGATTTCGGAGCCGCTGCCGAAGTCCGGGCTCCAGCTGCTCACCGCGGTCTGCACGAAGACGACCGTGAGGATGAGCCCGCCGAGACCGGGAATGAGCAGGCGCATGAAGAAATTGCGGATGCTGCCGAAGAGGCTCTGACGGAAGTACCAGACGCAGGCGAAGGACGTGAGTGCGTAGTAGAAGCAGATCATCAGGCCGAGCGACATGATGGTGTCGTTGAGCACATTGACGCTGATGATCGTCATCACGGAGTAGAAACCGCCCGCGATGGCGCCGGCCGCGATCGTCGCGTAGCCGGGAGAACCGAACCGCTTGCTGATGGTGGCGAACTTCGGCGGGAGTGCGTTGTAGTGCGCCATCGCCAGCAGTGTGCGCGCGGGGGAGGTCATCGTGGACTGCAGGGACGAGGCCGAGCTGGAGAGCACGGCAAGGGAGACCAGGATGGCGAGTGGCCCCATGATCGGCGATGCGATGGCCGCAAAGATGTTGCCCTGGTTGTCGGGGTTGCGGAGCCCGATGCCGTCCACCCCGACGCCGGCGGCCATCATGGTCGTCACGATGAGGACGAGGTAGATGCCGAGCACGACGAGGGCGGTCAGCGTACCGGCCTTGCCGGCGGTCTTCTGGCCGCCCTTGGTCTCCTCGTTCATGGTGAGGCAGACATCCCAGCCCCAGTACACGAAGATGGCCAGCGAGATCCCGGCGGCGAACGAGCTGAAACTCTGCACCTGGGTCGGGTCGAACCACTCCCAGCTGAACGGGATAGCCGTCGTCGATGCGGCGGAACCGGCGCGGACGAGGGCCAGGACGGCGAAGATCGCGAGCACCGCGAGCTGGAAGCCGAGGAGGCTGTACTGAACGAGCTTGGTGGCGTGCAGGCCTCGGTAGCTGACCCAGACGGCGAGGGCGACGAAGAGCAGGCAGGTGAGGATGTTCACGGCGGTGTTGTCGGCGAGGTCGGCCAGCGCCGGATTGCCGAAGAGCTCCCCGAGGAAGATGTAGAAGAAACTGACCGCGACGCCGGCGAGGCTGGAGAGCACGATGATGTTGGCGGCGAGCATGCCCCAGCCACCCATCCAGCCGACGAAGGGCCCGAATGCCTTGGTGGTCCAGGTGAAGGACGTGCCGCTGTCCGGCGAGTCGGCGTTGAGCTCACGATAGGCCAGGGCCACCAGGATCATCGGGATGAAGGCGACGATGAAGATCGCCGGCACGTGGAGTCCGACCTCGCTCACGGTGGCGCCGAGGGAGCTGGTCAGGCTGTACGCCGGGGCGACGGAGGACACGCCCATGACCACGACGGCGAGGAGACCGATCTGCCCGCCCTTGAGCCCCTTCTTGGTGATGCCGTGAACGGTTCCGGCCGCGTCGTGCAGCTGGTTGCTGTGCACGTGCGGCTGGTGGCCGTCGGTGGTGGAGGTCGGGGCAGGCCTGGTCGAGAGGTCGGTCATGTAGAGCCCTTTCAAGCGTCGTCGCTGACGATGTGCGGGTGGGGAGGGCAGGCGCGAGGGAGGGATGGCGTCGCGATGCCGACTAAATGAATTGGGTTCGTTTAGTTTGGGTCTGGCGGCATCGGAAAGCAAGCCCATCCGGAAGAAAAAGATAACATTCCGGATGTTTGTTGCGGGGTCAGGCGTGCGGTCCCGGTCTGGTGGCCGTGAGGGCGGCCAGGGCCGCGAGCAGCGCCTCGAGTCCGAGCCGGAATGCCACGTCGCCGGGCCCTCCGCCGGAGCCCTGGTCCTGGCTCCTGACGGCGCCGGTGAAGGTCGGGCTCGAGCCGGCCAGGTCCCCGGTCTCGAAGATATCGGCCGGCGCGTTGGCGTCCAGGGCCGAGCCGAAGATGAACGACTCCACCGCGACGATGGCCGGGACGATCGTGTCCTGGGGTACGCCCGCCCTGGCCAGGCCGACCGCGATGATCTCGTACATCTTCAGAGTCTCGGGCGCGCCCGTCACCGGCAGCACGGCCACCAGGGGGACCAGGGGCGCGTGTCTGGCAAAGACGTCCCGGTACGACCAGGCCCACCGGCGCATGGCGGCATCCCACGGCTCGGCGGCGAAGCCGCTCACGTCGACCATCGTCATCACGTGGTCCTGCAGCCAGACCAGTACTTCCTGCTTGGAGGAGACGTGGTTGTACAGGGCAGAGGGTGCAACCCTGAGGCTTCCGGCCAGGCTGGACATGGTGAAGCCGCCGTAGCCCTCGACCGTGATCAGGGCCAGCGCCGCCGCGATGATCCGGTCCCGCGACAACACCATCTTCAGGGGTCGTCCGGCGCGGCGAGGAAGAGTCGAGGCCTCGTCGGTCATCTGATGGCTCCTCCCGAAGAGCGTGAGATGGCCAGAGTAGACCATTCCAAATGACCCGGCCATATCGGCAGCGGCATCAGAGAGCTGCGCTTACCGGAGTCTGAAGCCGCCGTTCGGGAGATCGAGGCTGTGCTGCTGCACTCCGCAGTCCTCGCACTCGAACCAGAGCTCCTCGTCGGCAAGAGCGTCCAGCGACGGCTCCAGAACCCGCATCCGTCCCTGGCACGCACGTTGCTGGCATTCGGGAGTGAAATTCATCGGTCTGGCTTTCCTCCTCGATCGGCGAGACGGCTGACCTGACGCGGAGTGTACTCCCGTTTGGTGTCGGGCGCGACAAATGCCGCCCCCTCGGCTGCAGGCGGGGCCGGTCCGGGCGAGGCCTTGACACCGACCGCCATCAAAATTAGCGTGAGGAATGAGCCGGTGATTCGGCCGATTTGCTCCCGAGCAGGCGGGCGAAACGGTCGAGAATGTGCAGTCGTGCCGGACTTCGGCGATCTCAATGGGTGATCAACATGACGGCACGAATGCAATCCAGGCTCCAGTTCCTGGGGGCAACGGACACGGTCACCGGCTCGAGGTACCTCGTTGAATCCGGTGGGCGCCGGGTCCTCGTTGACTGCGGCCTGTTCCAGGGCTACAAGCTGCTGCGCAACCGCAACCGGCTCGCCTTCCCCGTGCCGCCGGAGTCCATCGACGCCGTGCTGCTCACCCACGCCCACCTCGACCACACCGGCTATCTCCCCGCGCTCATCCGGGACGGTTTCACCGGACCGGTCTACGCGAGCGCGGGAACCGCGGAGCTCAGTTCGCTGCTCCTGCCCGACAGCGGCTACCTTCTCGAAGAGGAGGCGAAGTTCGCCGGGAAGCGCAAGTCGTCCCGGCATGAGAACCCGCTTCCCCTGTACACGGCGGAGGATGCCGTGGCCAGCCTGGATTCGTTCCGGCCCCGAGACTTCGACCAGGAGATCGACCTCGGCGGCGGCATCCGGGCCACGTTCGTCCCGGCCGGCCACATCCTCGGGGCGGCCCAGATCCGGCTCGACGTCGGCGACTGCGCCGTACACTTCACCGGCGACCTGGGCCGCGCGAACGACCCGCTGATGAACCCGCCGCGCGCGCTTGAGGCCGTCGATGTGCTCGTGTCGGAGTCGACGTACGGGGATCGCACGCACGATCCGGTCGATCCCGAAACGGAACTGGGCGACGTGATCCGCCGGGTAGCTGACCGCGGCGGTGTCGTCGTGATCCCCGCGTTCGCGGTCGGCCGGTCGGAGACCCTGCTGCTGCACCTCTCCCGGCTCCGCGACCGCGGCGAGATTCCGCCGATTCCCGTTTACCTCAACAGCCCGATGGCGATCAACGCCACCGAGATCTACCAGCGGCACCCGGGCGAGCATCGGCTCAGTCCGACCGAGTTCCGGAGCATGTACGACCTGGCCAAAATGGTGCGCAGTGTGGACGAGTCCAAGCTGCTCAACCTGCGCGGCGGCCCGATGATCATCATCTCCGCCAGCGGAATGCTCACCGGCGGCCGGGTGCTTCACCACATCGTCGCGTACGGCTCCGACCCGCGTAATGCCATCATCGTGACTGGCTTCCAAGCCGGCGGAACCCGCGGCGCCGCCCTCCTGCGCGGGGAGGAAACCCTGCGCATCTTCGGCCGCGATGTTCCCATCACCGCCGAGGTCGTGGAGATCGGGAGCCTCTCCGCCCACGCGGACTCCGACGAAGTCATCGAGTGGATGCGCGGGGCACCGGTCGCCCCGAGGATGACGTATCTCACCCACGGCGAGCCGCAGTCCTCCGACGCCCTCCGGCTGCGGGTCAAGCACGAACTCGGCTGGAACGCACGGGTGCCGGAGTATCTCGAGCGGATCGATCCCGCGGCCCCCGACTGAGCCCGCCGCCGGGGATTCCGTGATAATTTCGGCACACCATGACCGTTTCCCCGCGCGCCGGTGCCCCAGATGCAGAGCCGCCGCGCCGACGAGCGTTGACCAGGGTCGAGGTTGCGGACATCGCGGTGCGGCTGTTTCGTGAACGCGGCTACGAGGCCACGAGCGCCACCGAGATCGCCGAGGCGGCCGGGGTCTCCCGCAGCACGTTCTTTCGGCAGTTCCGCTCCAAGGACGACGTGATCTTCGCCGACCACGACGAGTTGTTCGACCAGATCGCCCGGCACTTCGAGTCGGCACACCCCGACCCGTGGCTGGCCGTCTGCGACGGAGCAATAATGGTCTTCGACCGGTTCAGGGAACGACTCGAAATCGCGCGCATCCGGGACCTGGTCGTGCGCGAGACTCCCGTTCTGCGCGATCGCGAGACCGTCATGGTGATCCGCTACGAGCGGATGTTCGCCGACTACCTCAGATCGTCCGTCCCCGCGGCGCCGGCGCTTGCGGCCATCCGTTTTGCGGCCGCGGTCACGGCCACCCATAACTACCAGTTGCGCCGCCTGATCGGCTCGCCGCCGGGGGATGGCCCGGTCACAACCGCCTCCGCACTGTCCTCGGAACTGGCCGCCGAACTCGCGGAGGTGCGCCGGATGTTCCGGCAGGGCGGCGGCGCGAACGCTGGGCGGGCAGATTCCGGTCAGGACCTCGTCATCGCCGTGTTCCCGGCCGGGGCGGACCCGGGCGATCTGGCCCGGGCGATCGAGGGGCAACTCCGCGCTGCGTCGACCGGATAAGAATTGAGACTGAGTTCCATTTGACCTGGGACTGAGTCTCAGGTAGAACTTGGACACGACTTCACGAGAGGAATACCGTGCCCGACTACGACATCTCCATGCCGCTCGACACCGACTACTACGGTGTCTTTGCCGACATTCCCGCCGCCGACCGGGCCTTCTGGGATCGTGCCCGCGGGTTTGCCGAGGAGACGCTCGACGAGGTGAACGAGGCGTGGGACAAGGCCGAATACCCGCTTCACCTCGCCCGTAAGCTGGGCGAACTCGATCTGCTCACCGACGGCGTCGTCGGTCCAGGGCTCACCCCGATGTCGCCGCTGGCGGCCGGCCTGGTCAACATGGAAATCTCCCGCGGCGACGGCTCGATGGGCACCGTGGTCGCCGTTCAGGGCGGGCTGGCCCTGCGTAGTATCGCCCTCTTCGGCAGTGCGGAGCAGAAGGAGCGTTGGCTCGTGCCGCTGGCCCGCGCCGAAAAGCTCGGCGCCTTCGCGCTCACCGAACCCGATCACGGCTCCGATTCGGTCGCCCTCGAGACGACCGCGCGGCGCGACGGAGACGAGTGGGTGATCACCGGCGAGAAGAAGTGGATCGGCAACGGCTCCGTCGGTGACGTGACCGTCGTCTGGGCCAGGGACGACGACGGCAATGTGCGCGGCTTCCTCGTCGAGCAGGACAATCCCGGCTATCACGCCACGACGATCACCGGCAAAGGTTCGCTGCGCGCGATCCATCAGGCCCGGATCGTGCTCGAGGGTGCGCGCGTTCCGCTGGACGCCGTGCTTCCGGGCACCCGCACCTTCAAGGACGCCTCCGTCGTGCTCTTCGCGACCCGCCTCGGGGTGGCCTGGTCCGCCCTGGGCCATGCGACCGCCGTGTTCGAGGCCGCGCTCAACTACTCGACCAGGCGGATCCAGTTCGGCAAGCCGCTCGCCGGGTTCCAGCTCGTGCAGGAACGGCTGACGATGATGCTCTCCCAGCTCACCTCGATGCAGCTGCACTGCCTGCGGCTGGCCGCGCTCGACGACGCCGGCACGCTGCGACCGATCCAGGCCTCGCTCGCGAAGTACCACAATACGAGAGCCGCTCGGGAGATCGCGGCCATGGCCAGGGACATGCTCGGCGGCAACGGCATCCTGCTCGAAAACCACGTGATCAGGCACCTCGCCGACATCGAATCCCTGCACACCTACGAGGGAACGGAAAGCGTGCAATCGCTCCTGATCGGGCGGGATCTGACCGGGATCAGCGCGTTCCGCTAGGGCGATCGTGCCGGTCGTGATGTAACGAGGCGGTTAACATCGGTCGCATTTCGGGTGAGTGGCGGGGGAACGGACGTAGCCTTTCTTTCAACATTCCGGCCTCGCCCCGGTCTCCGAGACTGCTCGGGTGCCGGGCGAGTGCGAGTGCCGGTCCGCCGCCAGCAGCGGGCCAGCTCCTGTACCACCGCAACCGAACAAGTTCCCCGCACCAACGCCGGTAACGGCGCTGGCTCCAGGTGCGACCGAGCGAGAGACACAGTGCCATGACCGACGACGAACTCCTGCTCGAAACCGATTACACCAGCTACGCGAACTCCTGCCGCGATCCGCACATCGCCCCGGGAGAAGACCTGGTGGAATGCCGCAGGCAGCGCGGCCACGCCGACGCCCACGCCACCCGCGCGGGTGCGCGCGCCCTGCGTTGGCTCGCCGAGCACACCCACCAGCCGCTTTCGGCCTGAGTCCGGGCGGGCGTAGTCAGGCGGCGCCCACGGCCCAGGGATGCTCTTCCCTGGTGTCCGCGGATTCGGCCAGCTCGCAATCAGACTCGTGCACCACCTCCGGCCAGGAAATCTGGTGGGCGTCGTCGATCACGGCCGTGCCGTACACCCCGCACGACCGGCAATAGGCGAGCAGTACCCAATCGCGATCCTTCATGGTGTCCATGATTACTCCTGGCCCAGGGGGCTCACAATCCCCTTTTGCAGTGAATCTCCGGCAAGATTCCGGTGAATCGCCGCCAGGCAGGGAGCGCCGCGGCCGAACGGGGGTCGCGCGACGGCCGCCCGGTTAGGGTGGAGGAGGCACGATCGACGGCAACTTCGACGTGCTCACGCTTAATGAGCTGAGCTCGACGAACAAAGGTCCACCATGCAGACGAACGATTCCGCCCTTCCCCGCATCCGCGCCATGATCAGAAGCGATGGCACGGGTGAGCTGACCATCGATGGCGAGGTCCAGCAGATCACGGCCGCAGACGAGGCCGGCGTCCGCGAGGAAATCATCAACCGGGTTGCGGCGACTGCTCGCACCATCGGGCGCCCCGTGCGGCTCACCGCGGAGGATGAGCAGGGCCAGTCGCCGTTGATCGTGCATCCGGACGGAGACGTCGACGCGGACGGCGACTTCATCCCGGCGTCAGCCCTGCCGAGTGCGGACGCCTTGTCCAGCGCGGACGCGTTGTCCAGCGCGGACGCGTTGTCCAGCGCGACCCGGCCGCTCATCACGACACCGGAGGCGCCGCGCACGATCAGCGACCACCTGGGCTTCGCGGCGGCATCCACCGAGCCTGACCCCGCCGCCGCCGCCGATCAGGCCCGGCCCGCCGCCGAGGTGGTCCCGCCGGTCGCGAACGCCCAGACCGGACCGTTCGAGAGCCTCGTCTTCGACCGCGCCTTCGATCTGGACGCCGACGACGAGTCGGACGAGCCGGTGGATGGCGTGTCCGCCGTCGCTCCGGTGTCCGCCGCCGTGGGGGGCACCCCGGCCTCGGCAGGCCCGAACCTGTCGGATTTCATGAGCTCACGACCGCCCGCGGTGGCCGGGCCGGCCCAGCAGGGCTGGCAGGGCGCGGTGCGCCGGGTGTCCGGCGGCCTGGTCTCGCCCGGACCCGGCAGCGTCGAACGCTCGCGCCGGTCGGCGGTTGCGTCCGTGCAGCGAAGCCTGATCGGCCCGCGCACCATCGTCGTGCTGAACCCGAAGGGTGGCGCGCACAAGACCACGGCCACGCTGCTCATCGCGGCGACCTTCGGCATCCATCGGGGCGGGTACACGCTCGCCTGGGACAACAACGAGACGATGGGAACGCTGGGCGTGCGGGCGCAGAGCGCGCATCACACCAACACCGCCGTAGACCTGCTGCGCGACCTGGAGGACTTCGCCTATTCCAGCTCGGCCCGGGTCGGCGACCTCGACAACTATGTGCGCAACCAGGGTGACGCTCGCTTCGACGCCCTCGCCTCCGACCTCGACCCGGCAGGAGCTGCCAGCATCGACGACGTGGCCTTCGGCAAACTCCACGCCGCGCTCAGCCGCTTCTACCGGGTGCTGATCATCGACACCGGCAACAACATGCGTGCCTCCAACTGGGAAGCGGCCGTCGAGACCGCCGACCAGCTCGTCGTGGTCTCGACCATCAGGGAAGACACGGCGTATGGAGCGGCATCCTTGCTCGACGGGTTGCGGTTGAAGGGCCACGGCGAGAAGGTCGCCCAGGCGGTGACGATCCTCGCCTCGCCGGCCAAGACCGCTGACCGGGCGCTCTCCCGGCGCCTGCATGACCACTTCAGCCAGCTCACCCGAGCCGTCGTCGACGTTCCGTATGACCCGGCGCTCGTCGCGGGCGGGCCGCTGAACATCGACGCTCTCGCGCCGCGCACCCGCGAGGCCTGGCTCTTCGCGACCGCGGCGATCGCCGAAGGACTCTAGCCAACGGCACCCCCGCCGGGGGCTGTCACAGCAACCACGGATTTCGACAGGCCATACTGATCGAGGCCCATTGTCGAACAGAGAGATCAGCGTGCGTAAACTCCCCGTATTCATTTCCGTTGCCACAGTGGCCGTTCTCGCACTCTCCGGGTGCAGCGGTTCCCCGTCGGCCGAGTCAACCTCTGCTGCGTCGGCGCTCTCCTGCACCGACTCGGGAAAGAGCTCGGACGCCGTCAAGGTGACCGGCAAGATCGACGCCGAGCCCACCGTCAAGTTCACCTCACCGCTGACGGCGAAGACCACCGAGCGCACCGTGGTGACCAAGGGCAAGGGTGCCGCAGTCAAGGACGGCGAAGCCGTCGAAATCGCCTACACCGCGTACAACGCCGAGACCGGGGCGAAGCTGAACGGCGGCGGCTACGGTGACGCGGCCGGACTCACCGTGACGGTCGCCAAAACCGCCAGCATCATCCCCGGCATCCTCAAAGGCATCGCCTGCTCCAGCGTGGGCTCGCGCATCGCCGTCGTCGTGCCGCCCGAAGATGCCTTCGGCACCAAGGGAAACACAGACCTCAAGGTCGCCGCGACCGACAACATCATCTTCGTCATCGACGTGAAGAGCAAGGTCGCGACCCGCGCCAACGGTAAGGACCAGAAGCCGGAGGACGGCTTCCCGGCCGTCACCCTCGCCAAGGACGGCACGCCGACCGTCAAGGTGCCGAAGACCGACGCCCCGACCGAACTCAAGACCGAGGTGCTCAAGAAGGGCGACGGCGGCCTCGTCGTAGACGGTGCGACCGTGACCGTGCAGTACACCGGCGTCATCTGGGGAACCGGCAAGGTCTTCGACCAGAGCTGGGGCAAGGGTGGCCCGGCCACGTTCGCCACGAGCAACGTCGTCCCCGGCTTCGCCCAGGGCCTGATCGGCCAGACCGTCGGCTCCCAGGTCGTCATCGTGATCCCGCCGGCGCTCGGCTACGGCGAGACCGGAAACACGACGGCCGGGATCTCCGGAACCGACACCCTGGTCTTCGTGGTCGACATCCTCGCCTCCGCGTAACGATCGGCTCCGCCGCCGGGTCCACTGTCGAAAGGGTTGCGCGCCGATGCAACGCACCATGTTCAAGTCCAAGATTCACCGCGCCACCGTGACGCAGTCCGATTTGCACTACGTCGGCTCGCTGACGGTCGACCTGGATCTGCTCGACGCGGCCGATCTGCTCCCCGGTGAGCTGGCAAGCATCGTCAATGTCAACAACGGGAGCCGCTTCGAGACCTACCTGATCGCGGGCGAGCGGGGCAGCGGGGTGATCGGCGTCAATGGCGCTGCCGCACGGCTGGCCCTCGAGGGCGACCTGGTGATCATCATCTCCTACGCCCAGATGAGCACAGAGGAGGCCAGGACCTACGAGCCGACCGTGGTCCACGTCGACCGGCGCAACCGGATCGTCGCCGTGGACTCCGACCCGGCCGGTGCCCACGTGGCCGGGCTGGTCCGCCCGCCGCTGAGCCGACTCTAGGCGGACTCCTCCGCGACCATCGCGGGCGCGACCCTCGTCCGGCCGGCAGCCGGGTAGCATCCGCGTATCATCGGGGAATGAAACGGACCGCATCCGCGCACCTGACCCTCGAAGCACTGACGCCGGCTCGGCTGGTCCTGTCGGTCGCGGTCGCCGCCGACCCTGGTGAGGCGAACGGCGCCGGCGAGCCCGATCAGGGCCTCACGGTGGTCGAACGGCTCACCGTCACGCGGCGGGGAGCACCCGTGCCGGTGCACGAAATCGTCGACCAGCACGGCAGCCGACTGCATGTCGCGGATGTCCCGGCCGGCCCGGTCGAGGTGGACTATCACGTCGAGACGGCCGGCCAGGCTGCCCCTGAGACGGTGAACGAGGTCGACCTCGTGCGCTATCTGCGCCCCAGCCGCTACTGCGAGTCCGACCGGCTGGGACCGACCGCGTACGCCGAGTTCTCCGGCCTCGCCGGGCTGGACCTGCTCGCCGGCGTGAGTTCCTGGGTCGGGCGACGGCTGGCCTACGTGCCGGGGGCGAGCCTGCCCACCGACGGGGCCGTGCGCACCCTTCTCGCTCGCGAGGGCGTCTGCCGCGACTACGCCCACCTCGTGATCGCGCTGCTGCGGGCCATGGATGTGCCCGCGCGGCTGGTCTCCGTTTATGCGCCCGGCCTGGCCCCGATGGACTTCCATGCCGTCGCGGAGGCCTTCGTCGAAGGGGCGTGGCACGTGGTCGATGCGACCACGCTCGCGCCCCGGCAGACTCTGCTGCGGATCGCCACCGGCAGGGACGCCGCGGACACCGCGTTCCTGACCACCATCGGCGGCGGCGTGCTCTTCCAGGACCTCGCGGTCACCGCCGTCGCCGATGAGCTCCCCCGCGACGACGTCATGGAACTCGTGCGCCTCGCCTGACTCCGCGAAAGTGCACTTTTCGCCCCTTCGGAGCTGGTTTAAGGGCCAAAAGTGCACTTTCGCGGGGCGGGGCGGGGCTAGAGTCCTTGCTCGACCATGGTGACCACCCGGTGGATGAGGGTCTCGGCCCGGTCGCGGCCGAGTGCCCGCAGGGGGCCGTCGATCAGCAGCATGGCCAGGCCGTGCACCGCGGACCAGGCCAGAAATTCGGCTCCCGGACGGCGTTCGGCGGAGAGCCCGCCCACGGCGACGAGCCCGTCGAGTGCGTCGGTGAGCAGTTCGAAGGGGGTGCGGCCGGATGCCCCGGCCCTGGCCGCGCTCGTCGCGCTCTCCAGGTCGGTCGAGGCCGTGAAGGCACTCTGGAACAGGCCGGGCTCGGCGAGGGCGAAGTGGAGGTACCCGGTGCCGACCGCGCGGAAGCGCAGCCGCGCCAGGGCGAGGGCATCCGTCGTATCCGGGATCAGGGCCTGCTCGTCCTCGATGGCCAGGGCCACCCTGGCCTGGCTGGCCGAGCACACCGCCTCGAGAAGTTCGCCGCGGTCGGCGAAATGCCGGTAGGCGGCGCTGGGGGAGACACCGGCCCGACGGGTCGCAGCGCGGAGCGCGACCGCGTTCGGTCCGCCGGCTCTGGCAAGCTCCAGGCCCGCCTCGACAAGGGCGCGACTGAGGTCACCGTGCCGGTAGGTGTCCCGGCCGGCAATGGTCTCGACTGGTGGAGTGCCCATGGTTGTCAAAGCCCGGTCGCCTCGTTACGATTATCAGGTCAATGTGTACGACGTCAACATTACCGCAGCCGGCCGCGTGGCCTCAGCGGCCCCGGGGCTATGGGCCTGGGACGGTTTCCGGACTGTCCGCCCACGTCGCCCCTGACGCATCCCCGCAGCACCCCATCCAGGCAGGCAGACACCCATGACCATCATCGAAGCCAGAGGGCTGACCAAGACCTACCGGTCCAAGAGCGGGCCCGTCCACGCCCTCGCCGGACTGGACCTGTCCGTTCCGCGCGGCTCCGTCAAGGCGCTGCTCGGCCCGAACGGGGCAGGCAAGACCACGGTCGTGAAGATGCTCACGACCCTGATCAAGCCGGATGCCGGCACCGCCTTCGTCGACGGGATCGACGTCGTCGCCGACCCGAAGGGCGTGCGGAGGATCATCGGGGTGTCCGGCCAGTACGCGGCCGTTGACGAGAACCTGACCGGATTCGAGAACCTCGAGATGGTGGGCCGGCTGTACCACCTCGGCGCCGCAACGGCCCGGCGCCGGGCCCAGGAACTGATCGACCTGTTCGAGCTCACGGCGGCGGGCAATCGTCCGGTGAAAGGCTTCTCCGGCGGGATGCGCCGCCGGATCGACCTCGCCGGTGCACTGGTGATCAAACCCAAGGTGCTCTTCCTCGACGAACCGACCACCGGGCTCGACCCGCGGAGCCGAATCGCGCTCTGGCAGGTGATCAAGCGTCTCGTCGCCGACGGCACGACGGTGCTCCTCACCACCCAGTACCTCGAGGAGGCCGACCAGCTCGCCGACGACATCGTCGTGATCGACGACGGCCGGGTGATCGCCGAGGGCACCTCCGACCAGCTCAAGGCCCAGATCGGCGGGCACCGACTCGAAATCGCTCTCGTCGACGCCGCGCACAGCGACACCGCCCGCGGCATCCTCGCCCGGCACGGTGCCGGTGAACCGATCGTCACCAGCGACGGTCGCGGCCTCGAGGTCGCCGTCGACAACGGTCCCCTCGCGCTGCAACACGTGCTCGCGGCACTCGACGAGGCCGAGATCGGCCTGCACGACGCCGGGATGCGTCGGCCGACCCTCGACGATGTCTTCCTCACACTCACCGGCCACAAGGCGGACAAGGTCGCCCAACAGGCCGAGGACGCCGAATTGGAGGCCATCTCATGAGCGTCGTCGCCACTCTCCCGACCTGGAACCCGCTGTCGATGTGGTACTCCGACGGCTGGACGGTGACCAAGCGCAACCTGATCAAAATCAAGCGCTCGCCGGACATGCTCGTCTTCGCCGTCATCCAGCCGATCATGTTCGTGCTGCTGTTCAGCCAGGTCTACGCCGGCGCCATCGCGGTGCAGGGCACCGATTACGTGCAGTTCCTGATGGCCGGGATCTTCGCCCAGACGGTCGTCTTCGGCTCGACGTTCTCGGGCTCGGCGATGGCCCTGGATCTCAAGGAAGGCATCATCGACCGGTTCCGCAGCCTGCCGATGAGCTCCTCCGCGGTTCTGATCGGCCGAACCAACAGCGACCTCGTGCTCAACACGATCTCGATGGTGATCATGATGGGCACCGGCCTCGCGGTCGGCTGGCGGGTGAACTCCTCGCCGCCCGAGTTCCTGGCCGGAATCGGGCTGCTCCTTCTGTTCAGCTACGCGTTCAGCTGGGTGATGGCCTTGCTGGGCATGAGCGTGAAGAGCCCGGAGGTCATCAACAACGCGTCGTTCCTGATCCTCTTTCCGCTGACCTTCGTGTCGAACGCGTTCGTGCCGAGCTCGACCCTGCCGACCCCGCTGCGCATCTTCGCCGAGTGGAACCCGGTGTCCTCCCTCGTGCAGGCCGCCCGGCAGCTGTTCGGCAATGCGGGCACCGCGCCGGTGCCCGACATCTGGACGATGCAGAACCCGATCGCGACCGTGCTGATCGGGATCAGTGTCATGCTGCTCGTGTTCGTGCCGCTGTGCATTCGCAAGTTCGCCTCGATCAGCTCCAGATGACCGCAGCACAACCCACGACAGGGACAGGGAGATCGACATGACAGAGCCACAGACCGGGGCGGGTGTCGGCATCCGCGCCGCGTTCAGCGGATTCGCGGTGCCCGACATCGACGCGGCCCGCGCCTTCTACACCGATACGCTCGGGCTCACCGTGCTGGACGACGAGATGGGGCTGCTCCGGATCCAGCTGCCCGGCGGGGCCGAGGTGATGGTCTACCCCAAACCGGACCACGTGCCGGCCGTGTTCACCATCCTCAACTTCGCCGTCGAGGACATCGATGCCGCCGTCGACGCACTACTCGCCCGCGGGGTGACCTTCGAACGCTACGAGGGCTCCCCCCAGGATCAGAAGGGCATCGCCAGGGACCCGCGCGGCCCGCAGATCGCCTGGTTCACCGACCCGGCCGGCAACATCCTCTCCGTGCTCCAGAATGACTGACGGCGTTCCGTTCACGACCGATCGGCGCACCGGGAAGCTCCGGTCACCACGGAATACCGCCCCGGCCGGGGCCGGGCCGTGGGACGTCAAGAAGATACTCAAGCCGTTCTACGCGCCGACGAACCGAGACTGGGAACTGGTCGAGGTGCCGGCGCAGCGGTTCATCGCCATCGACGGGAGCGGAGACCCGAACACGGCACCGGCCTACGCCCTGGCCGTGGAGGCCCTCTACGCCGTGGCCTTCGGGATCAAGTTCCAGGCCAAGCGTGAGCTCGGGCGGGACGCGGTCGTCGCTCCGCTCGAGGGCCTCTGGTTCGCCGACGACGCATCCGTCTTCACCGGCGGGGCGAAGGCGGAGTGGCACTGGACCCTGCTGATCAGCCAGCCCGACTGGGTGACGGATGCCTTCATCGGCCAGGCGATCGCGGCCGCGAGCGCGAAGAAGAAGCTGCCTGCCCTCGTCAGGGTGCGCACCGAGACCCTGGACGAGGGGCTCTCCGCGCAGCTGCTGCACGTCGGAGCCTACGACGATGAGGCGCCGGTGCTCGCCGCCTTGCACGACGAGTTCCTGGCCGGGAACGGTCTGCGCGTGGGCGGCCACCACCACGAGGTGTATCTCAGCGACCCGCGCCGCACCGAGCCGGCGAAGCTCAAGACGGTGCTGAGGCAGCCGGTCGCCCGGCTGTAGCCGGCCCGGCGGCGGTTCCACTCATACCGGGCGTCGCCGGATTTCGGCCTGGATCAGGAGGGCGAGTTCCCGCAGCAGCACCGTGTTGACCTCGGAGGCCGGCCGGGACGCGGGGTCGAACACGCTGAGCACGCCGATCCGTTCGCCGGATTCGGCTTCGACCGGGAAGCCCGCATAGAAGCGGGTGAAGGGTTCGCCGACCACCTGTGGATGGTTGCGCGTGCGCGGGTCTTGCCGGGCGTCCGGAATCACGAGTGCGCCGGGGGAGCGGACAGCCATGGCGGTGACCGATCCGGCGAGCGGGAATACGGTGGGTGCCTCGCCGAGGTTGGACTTGTCCCACAGACGGTCGCCGTCGACGAAGGTGAACGCGGCGGACCGGGTGCCATAGGAGTCCCGGGCCAGCGCCACGATCCGGTCGAAGCGTTCCTCCGGCGCGGTGTCGAGCAAGCCGAGTTCGGCGACCGCGCGGGCCTCGCTGGCCGGGCTCGTGTCGTTGGCGGAGCCCGCCTCGTCCGGCCCGTGCCGCCCCGGGTGGCCGACCGGCGACCCCGCCCGGTCGCTCGCGGCCGCCGGGTCGTCATCGTGCTCCGCGTCGAGGGAATCCTTCATCCGGTCGGCGAGGTTCTCGGCCCAGACGATGTAATCCGCCGCGGTGCGGATGCGGTCCGGCGTCTGGGACCGCACGGCCGGCATGTCGACATAGTCGGCGTCCGGCCGGGCGGAGCAGACGGACCTGGTCAGGTCGTTCAGGGACCGCGCGTGCGTGGCGCCGAGGGAACCGAGGGCACTGTCATAGGCGGCGATCGATCGAATCGGCTGCACGCCGAGCACGAAGATTCGAGTCGTCAGGGAAGAATCCCTGCGCACCTGGTCCAGGATCGTCTCCAGCTCCCGGCGCCAGACCCGGGTCGCGGTCAGGCCGACGGCGTCGTTCGTGCCCACGCACAGCACGACCGCGTCGTAACGCCACAGCTTCAGCCCGCTGAGTTCTGAACGCGTCGACCGGATGGTGGCCGACGGGCTCGGCACAACGTCGACGTCGGTGCCGCGCCCGGTGCGAGCGGTCAGAGCCCGGGCGAGCGATCCCGGCAGGGCGAGGTCGTGGCTGAGTACACCCCAGCCGACCGCGGGGCCGCTGCCGAAAAGCAGGATCCGATCGCTGTTCACACCGGCGGCGTGAACCTGCGGGGAGTCCCGCGGACGAGGGACGCTGTCGTAGTCGCGCGATTTGGCGGCCATCCAGGAACGCATCACGGGTGCCATCGCCCAGCGGATGACGTCGCCCACTGAAACTCCTCGAGACCGCAATGAAAACTCCAGTTCGGAAATCGTGGAGCCCGCTGAGCTTATATCAGCTCCCCGGCGAGTGCGAGTCGAGGTGTTCCCCTGGTTCCCGGATGCCGTCGGCCGGCTGGTGCGACCGCGCCGGCTATCGGGAACCGCGGCGTTTGCCCTTCTTCGGGCTCGCGGTCGGTCGGGTGCGACCGGGTGCGCTCTGGGTCTTGCGGGACACGGCAGGTTTCGCCTTCGCCGCGGCGACGCGGACCGCCTTCGCCGCGGCCTTCGCCTTGTCGGTCTTCTTCTCCTTCCTGACCTTCTCAGCCGGGAGGGAGTCGATCCGTGAGCTGTCCTTCGTGCGTCCGCGCACGATGCCGATGAATTCCTCGACGTCCTCCGTCGTCTCGCTGGCCAGCCAGGCCAGGGACACCTGGGTCTCGGCCACGTCCTCGACCGGGCGGGACACGACATCCTTGCGGCCGTGCAGCCGAGCGATCGAGTGGGGGACGATCAGGATGCCCACGCCCGCGGCGACCTGTTCCATCGCCTCGTCGAGGTCGCGCAGCTTCGGCAGCGCACGGCGGGTGCCGTCGCGGATCTCGGTCGCCACCGCGCGCCATTCCGGCACGGAGTCGGGGTCCTGCAGCAGGTGATCGTCGGCCAGGTCGGCGACCAGCACACTGTCCTGGTCGGCGATGAAGTGGTTCTTCGCCGCGACGACAACGGGAATTTCGCGGTAGAGGGCGATCAGGCTCAGGTCGGTTTCATCGATGGGCAGTCGAACCAGGCTGACCTGTGCGCGGCCATCCCTGAGCACCTGGTCCTGCTCCGTGGAATCGGTGCGAAAGACCTCGAGAGGCTGGTCGGGTCGACGTTCGGCCCAGATGCGCGTCCACTTGGTGGGAGTCACACCGGCGACGAAGGCAATGGAAAAAGTCACCGGCATCCTCTCTATTTCGGGCTCGGTCGGTACCGACCCGCCGGATCGATACCGCTCTCAGGCTATACGCTTGACTAATGACCGAGAAGAAGACCCAGACCATGAAGCCCGCCACGGCGGCCCAGAAGCTCGGGATTCTGCTCGAAGCAGCCCCGGAAGAGTTCCAGTCCGCGCCGATTTCGCGCACCGAACTGGCCGCACTGGAGGCCAACCCGCCCGAGTGGCTGCTCGAACTGCGTGCCAACGGCCCGCACCCCAAGCAGGTCGTCGCCGCGAAGCTCGGCGTGTCGATCTCCGGACTCGTGCGCGGCAAGGTGACCGAGCCACTCACCACCGCCGAAATCCTCGCGCTCCTCCAGCAGCCGCCGTCCTGGTTGGTCACCGAGCGGGCGACCCAGTTCGAGGTCCGAGAAGAACAGATCCGGGTCAAGGACCGTGACGCCGAGCGTGCCCGCAAGACGGCCCACATCGCCCGCCAGGCAGCCCAGAACGAAAAGGCCGGCAACCGCCGCTAGGCAGTCCCCGCCAGCTCGGCGTACCGCTCCCGCAGGAAGTCGACGATCTCGCCGAGTTCCGCCTGCGAGATGGAGTGACCCATCCCCTCGTAGATGCGTTCGGTGAGGGTGGAATGACCCGGCAGCCAGGCCTGGGTGCGCTCGATCGCGTCCCGGGGGATGACCGGGTCGGCCGTTCCGCGGCCCCAGAACACGGGGAGACGCAGCTCGGCCAGGCGGGCATCGCCCGGGTGCTCGGCGCGGCCGACGAACCCGGAGAGCTGCACCGCGAACGCGAACCGGTCCGGTGCCTGGCGTAAGAGCTGGAGCGCCATCGCCCCGCCCTGGGAGAAACCGAGCAACCCCACCGAGGTGGGCTGTTCCGGCAGGGCGTCGAGCCAGGCCAGCACGCCGGACGCTGCCGCGGTGAGCGCGTCGGCGCTCGGGGCGCCGGGGTTCACCGCCGCGCCGGCCGCGCCGATCGGAAACCAGGCCCAGCCCGGTCCGGCCGACAGCGGCGCGCGAAGGGCCGCGAGCACCGGCTGCAGGGGCAGGTGCGGGGCAAGGGAGAAGAGGTCACCCTCGTGCGAACCGTAGCCGTGCAGGATGAGCAGCAGGGGGCGGTCACCCCGGTCGGCGGAGCCGGCCGACCAGAGCACGGCGTCCCGGTCGATTGCCTCGACCCGCTCGGTGGGGGTTTCTTCTTCGCTGCTGCCCATCTCGGACCTTCCATTTCGGGTCGCGGCGAGGACGCGACGACTGCCTCCATACTTCCACTCCGCCGGGGCCCTTCGCGGCGGCGCTGCCGGGGTCGTGATCGACGTTCCGCGTGGCCGCGCCGCGCATCCGCTCGCCGGGTAGGACAGAATGAACTCATGAGCGTGCGCACCCCTGACCCTGATCCGGACTGGACGCCTGGCCCCGACGGTGTTCCACCGCCGAACGTGAACCCGGGCTGGCTCAGTGACATCGAGCTGGCGGAGACCCGGCGTCGGCTGCCGATCCTCTACATCGAGGCCGTGCCGGTGCGGGTGGACGGCCTCGGCCAGGTCGTCTCGGTCGGAGTGCTCCTCCGCGCCCGGCCGACCGGCGAGATGACGCGCACCCTTGTCTCCGGCCGCGTTCTCTACGGCGAGACCCTGCGCGACGCGCTCTTCCGCCACCTCGAGAAGGACCTCGGGCCGATGGCGTTCCCGCAGCTGCCGACCAGCCCGGTGCCCGTCACGGTCGCCGAATACTTCCCGATGCCCGGCATCACCGCCTTCACCGATGACCGCCAGCACGCGGTCTCGATGGTCTACGTCGTTCCGGTCACCGGCACCTGTGACCCGCGTCAGGATGCCCTCGAACTCACCTGGATGACCCCGATGGAGGCGGCCTCCGAGGCGGTCTCCGCGGAGATGGAAGGTGGCCGCGGCGCCCTCCTGCGGATTGCGCTGGCCTCGGTCGGGCAGCTCCGCTAGGGAGCCCGGCCCGCTTGCCGGGCCGGCGCGCTACTCGGTGCCGGCCAGGGACAGGCGCCGGGCGAGCGAACGGGGACGAACCAGGCGCACCTCGTGCAGTACCTCGCCGAGGACTTCCTGGTCCTGCTCGTGGCCGTCCGGGGCGTAGCCGTTGCGCTTGTAGAAGGAGTGGGCCCGCGCGTTCTCGGCGGCGACCCACAGGTACGACGGCCCGTCATCGATGACGGCGTCGAAGAGCTGCTGTCCGATGCCGGTGCCGTGGTAGGCATCCAGCAGGTAGATGAAGTGGAGTTCGTTCGGTGCCGGCTTGTCGGCGTCGCGCGCCGGACCGCTCCCCGCGAAGCCGACGATCTCGTCGTCGACGAGCGCGGCAACCTGGCGGAACTGCGGCCCCTGTGCGCTGAATCGTCGCCACATCACGGCCAGACGAGCCGGCTGGAGCTGCTCAAGGGCAGCCGCGCTGAGCTGATTGTCGTAGGTCTCGTGCCAGCAGGTGGCGTGGACGAGACCGAGGCTCTCGGCGTCCGATTCGACGACGGGACGGATGAGCGCTGTGGTGACCATGACCCGAGACTAGCTCAGACCTGAGCCGCCGAATAACGAGCCTGCTGCCCTCCGCGCTTCGTGGCTAACTCAGGAAATCTGCGGGCGGCCTGCGTCCATGGCCCGGAATCACGAGCCAGGCACGGATGCCGCGCCGGGATTTCCTG
>NZ_JASISS010000018.1 GCF_030063195.1 Cryobacterium sp. PH31-AA6 | reverse complement strand
GGGGTGGGGTGGTGCGGGGTGGGAGGGGTCAGCCGCGCCAGCCTCGGCTGGTCAGGGTGGACTGCACGCGGCGGATGAGTTCGCGGCCACCGCCTCGAAGGTCGTCATCGGTGACCCGGATCATCCGCCAGTCGAGGTCCTCGATGCGTTCGCGGCGGGTGATGTCGGAACGGAATTGCGCGCGGTCCGTGCGGTGGCCGTCGCCCTCGTACTCGAGGCAGAGCCGCCACTCCGGCCAGGCCAGGTCGACCCGGGCGACGAAGCGACCGTGCTCATCGGTCAGCTCGAGGTTGACCACCGGTTCGGGGATCCCGGCGTCGAGGAGGAGGAGGCGCACCTCGGTTTCCTTGGCGGAGTCGACCCGGGCGCGGGCGAAGGCAGCGGCCTCGCGCAGTCGGCGACAACCGCGTCGCCCGACGAGAGCATCGGCGGCGACGCGCAGATCCAGCGGTGTGTAGCGCGGCTCCCGGCCGGCGCACAGGGCATCGGCGGCCGCGACGAGGTCGCCTCGGTAGAGCAGGGTGCCGAGGTCGAGCCAGGTCTGAAGCGGCGACGTGACCGGCAGGCCAGCGTGCAGCTCGACGTCCATCAGGCTCGCTCGCAGCTGGTGCCCGACGATTCCCCGCATCTGAGGCGGGCGGCTCGTGGCCGGCACTGTCACGTGCAACCGGAGATCGGCCGACGCCCAGTGCGGGAGCGGCATCCCGTGCAACGTTGCAGCGGTGAGGTGGCTGAACACGTGGGTGGGCGGCATCCGGGCGACGTAGGCCTCGCACAGCTTGATGACTGTCGTCGGCTCGCCCCCCGCGACCCGAAGGCCGCGAAACGGCCGGGCGAGATCCCGGCTGCCGAGCCGACGTCGGCTCAACCCGGCGTCCCTGGCCTGGCCGACCAGGAACGGCTCATCACGAAACTCGGGCGGGAGCTCTGCGGGTTGCATGCCTAGAGGATGCCGGATGCCGCATCCGGGCGCCGGAATCTCTCCACAGACTCACCCGCCCCGCCCCGCCCCGCCCCGCAGCCCTCGCCGAACTGAGAGAAGAGCACCCTTTTCGGCCGAAAAACCGGGTCGAACTCACAGTTCGGCGGGGGTAGAGGGCGGGGAGGGGGGCGGGGCTAGGAGACCTGGATTTGGATCGGGGCGGTGTCCGGGATCGGGCTGGCGTCGCGGCCTCGGAGGTCGGGGTGCCAGCGGCGGCCGAGCGCGGGGATCAGGGTCCCGAGCGCCGCGAAACCGGCCGCGACGAGGATGGCCGCTCCGGCCCCGCTGTGGTCGATCATGAATCCGGCGATTGCCGACCCCATCGCGGCGCCCATCAGCTGGCCGGTGCCGACCCAGCCGTAGGCTTCCGCGGTGTCGCTGAACTTGACGCTGGCCGAGACGATCCCGAAGAGCACGGCGAACGCGGGGGCGATGCCGACGCCGGCGAGGAGCAGGGTGCCCGCCAGCCACCAGAAGTTGAGCCCGAGCGTGGCGAGCCCGAGACCGACCGTGACGATGAGCATCCGCCCGGAGAGAGCCCACGGGCCGATCGGGGCGTGCCCCAGGGCGAGGCCACCAACGAGCGAGCCCGCCGCGAAGATGCCGAGCACCCAGCCGGAGTCCGCGCTGCCGTGGCCGAACGCGGCGACGACGCCGGCTTCGACCGCGGCGCAGGCCGCCACCAGCATGAAACCGACGATGGTGCTGAGCATGACCGGTGGGCGCTTGAGTACGGCGCCGATCTTGCGTCGGCTGCGCGGGATGCGCACCCGCCCGACCTCCGGCAGGGCCACGAACCAGATGC
The DNA here is from genome assembly GCF_030063195.1 of Cryobacterium sp. PH31-AA6. GTDB lineage: Bacteria > Actinomycetota > Actinomycetes > Actinomycetales > Microbacteriaceae > Cryobacterium. Next base: position 65,735 of record NZ_JASISS010000018.1, on the reverse strand, counting down.
CGCCGCCGATCAGGAATGCCGCCGCGAGCAGGATGCCGGCGACCGAGCTGACCTGGATGGCCACGAAGGTGGCGATGACCGGTCCGAGCACCCAGATGATCTCCTGGGCGGAGGCGTCAAGGGAGAACAGCGGGGTGAGCTGGCGGGAGTTGACGATCTTGGGGTAGATGGTGCGCACGGCCGGCTGGATCGGGGGAGTCGAGAGGCCGGCGACCAGGCCGATGGCCATCAGCCAGGGGATCGCCAGGGGCACCAGGGCCATCACGATGATCGAGGCGGCGCAGACCACGAGGGTGGTGACGATGACCGGGCGCATACCCCAGCGGCCCATCAGGCGGCTGGTGAGAGGGCCGGCCACGGCCTGGCCGATGCTCATCGCGCCGAGCACGAGACCCGCCGCGCCGTAGGAATCGTAGACCCGCTCGATGTGGATCAGGAACGCGAGCGAGAGCATCCCGAACGGGAACCGAGCGGTGAGCTGTGCGGCGATGACGCGAGCAACGCCCGGGGTTTTCAGAAGGGTCCAGTAGCTGCTCACAATTACTCAATCCTATCGCCGCGGATGCCTGCGCCCGAGCGGATCGGCACCCGGTACCGTTGACACGTGCACACTCTGATCTCGGCCGATGACCTGTCCCGTCGACTGGACGGAGGGGACGAGATCCGGGTTCTCGATGTGCGCTGGAAGCTCGGCGGCCCGCCCGGACTCGCGGAGCACCTGGCCGGCCACATCCCCGGCTCCGTGTACGTCGATCTCGACACCGAGCTCGCCGGGCACGGCGCTCCCGAGGACGGGCGGCATCCGTTGCCCGCCATCGCCGACCTGCAGGCTGCGGCGAGGCGCTGGGGCCTCCACGACGGAGACACCGTCGTCGTCTACGACGACCTCGGTTCCCAGTCGGCGGCCAGGGCATGGTGGCTGCTGCGACACGCGGGGATGCGCGACGTGCTGCTTCTCGACGGGGCGCTGGCCGCCTGGCGTTCCGCGGGCCATCCCCTGGCAACGGGCGACGACGCGCGCCCAGAGGCCGGAACCGTGCACCTGGCCTACGGCGCCCTCGCGACCATCGACGCGGACACCGCGGCCGCGATCGCCCGCACCGGCGTTCTGCTCGATGCCCGCGCCGCGGCCCGCTACCGCGGCGAGACCGAGCCGATCGATCCGCGGGCGGGACACATTCCCGGGGCGATCAGCGCGCCCAGCGCAGGCAACCTCGCGCCGGACGGACGCTTCCTGTCGGCCGAGGAGCTTCGCGCCAGGTTCGAGGCACTCGGCGTGAGGGCGATGCGGCCCGTCGGCGTCTATTGCGGCTCCGGCATCACCGCCGCGCACGAGGCCGCGGCCCTGGCCATCGCCGGGTTCGTGCCCTACCTCTACCCGGGTTCGTGGTCGCAATGGTCGAACCTGCCGGATCGCCCGGTCGAGACCGGTGACGCTGCGGCCAGGGATTAATCCGCGAAATCAGCCCGAAACACAAGGTGGGCATACTGGTCACGGGTGGGTCCGACGCTCAGGATAGTTGGCTCAAAACGTTATCTACGCACGGAATCCGCGTCAGCGAGGTGTTATATGCTCACATCTGTCGCAAACCGTTTACGGACCTCAATGACGAACCCGCAACATCCGACAAACATGAAGAAGGCCTAGCAATGCGCGCTAAATACCTACTCCCGGCTCTCGCCGCCGTCACCGTCCTGGTACTCACCGGCTGCGTCAACAACTCCACCCCGGCCACCGGCGGTTCCACCACCGCCAGCGTGACCAAGGACGACAAGGCCGCGGCCCTCCTCCCCGCGGACATCGCCGCGACCGGCAAGCTCGTCATCGGCACCGACCCGACCTACGCACCCAACGAGTTCAAGGATGAGGCCGGCGCGCCGATCGGCTGGGGCATCGAGATCGCCAGCGCCATCGCGGGCAAGCTCGGCCTGACGGCCGAGTTCCAGGTCGCCAAGTTCGACAACATCATCCCGAGCGTCACCGGCGGCAAGGCCGACATCGGCGAGTCCTCCTTCACCGACACGCTCGAGCGCGAGAAGCAGGTCGACTTCGTCAACTACTACACGGCCGGCATCCAGTGGGCCTCCGCCGTGGGCAAGGACGTCGACCCCGACAATGCCTGCGGCCTCAAGGTCGCCGTGCAGGCCACCACCTACGAGGACACCGACGAGGTTCCGGCCAAGAGCGACGCCTGCGTCGCCGCCGGCAAGGAACCGATCAACAAGCTCAAGTTCGACACCCAGGATGCCGCGACCAACGCGGTCGTGCTCGGCCAGGCCGACGCCCTCAGCGCCGACTCGCCCGTCACGCTGTACGCGATCGAGCAGACCAAGGGCAAGCTCCAGGTTGCCGGGAAAACCTTCGACGTGGCCCCGTACGGCATCGTCGTCAAGAAGGGTTCTGACCTGACCAAGGCCGTGCAGGCCGCACTCCAGTCGATGGTCGACGACGGCTCCTACGGTGAGATCCTCACCAAGTGGGGTGTCGCCGACGGCGGCATCGACACGATCACGATCAACGCAGCCGCGAACGGTTAACCCGTGAGCACCACGGAAAACAGTGGCGCGTCGGCGGGGAGAACCCCGCCGGCGCCCGAACCGGCCTCCGTGCCGATCAAGGCGATCAGGCTGCGGCACCCGTGGCGCATGGTGTTCGCGGTCGTGATCGTGGTGGTGTTCGCCCTGCTCCTCGTCGATGCCGCGTTCCGCCCGGCCTATGACTGGCCGTCGGTGGGCAAGTACATCTTCGATCGCCGGATCTCGCAGGCGGCCCTGGTCACCCTCGAGCTGACGGTGTATTCGATGGTGATCGCGATCATCCTCGGCGTCATCCTCGCCGTGATGCGCCTCTCGCCCAACCCGGTCGTCAAGAGCATCGCCTGGTTTTACCTGTGGGTCTTCCGCGGTACCCCCGTCTACGTGCAGCTGACGATCTGGGGCCTGATTTCCCTGATCTACACGAGCATCGACATCGGCATTCCCTTCATGGAGCCGTGGGTGTCGTTCCCGACCCAGGCCGCGCTGAACCTGTTCACCCTGGCGATCATCGGGCTGGCGCTCAATGAGGCCGCCTACATGGCCGAGATCGTGCGGGCCGGTCTGCTGGCCGTCGACCGCGGCCAGGAGGAGGCGGCCACCGCGCTCGGGATGAGCTGGTCGCAGACGATGACGCGGGTCATCCTGCCGCAGTCGATGCGGGTGATCATCCCGCCGACCGGCAATGAGGTCATCAGCATGCTGAAGACCACCTCGCTGGTCACGGCCGTGCCGTTCAGCTTCGAGTTGTTCACCCGGTCGAGGGACATTTCCGCGGAGACGTTCAACCCGATCCCGCTGCTCATCGTGGCCTCGCTCTGGTACCTGTTCTTCACCTCGATCCTGATGGTGGGCCAGCACTTCCTGGAGAAGCGATTCGCCCGCGGTGTCGGCGACCGCCAGCCGGAGAAGAAAGACCCCGGCACGGCCACGGGCGCCTTCACCGGGGTGGTTCCCGTGATCGGATCCGACCCGCCCGCCATCGTCACGCCACCGAAGGACCGACCTGGAGGTCAGCAATGAGCGACGTGAACGCGCCCGCGACGGCACCCCGTACCGACGTGCCGATGGTGCTGGCCGAACAGGTCTCGAAGAGCTTCGGCTCGAACGAGGTGCTGAAGAGCATCTCGCTCGAGGTCAAGCGCGGAGAGGTGATGTGCCTGGTCGGTCCGAGTGGATCGGGCAAGTCCACCTTCCTGCGCTGCATCAACCACCTCGAAGTGCTCTCCGCCGGCCGGTTGAGCGTCGACGGTGAGTTGATCGGCTTCCGGGAGACCCACGGCAAGCTCTACGAGATGGCGCCGAAGGAGGCGGCCAAGCAGCGCAGGGACATCGGCATGGTTTTCCAGCGCTTCAATCTCTTCCCGCACATGACGGCCCTGCAGAACGTGATGGAGGCGCCGATCCGGGTGAAGGGACTGCCCAAGGCCCAGGTCGAGCAGAGCGCGCGCGACCTGCTCGCCCGGGTGGGGCTGGCCGAACGCGCCGACTACTACCCGGCGCACCTGTCCGGCGGCCAGCAGCAGCGGGTCGCCATCGCCAGGGCCCTGGCGATGGAGCCCAAGCTGATGCTCTTCGACGAGCCGACCAGCGCGCTCGACCCTGAGCTCGTCGGCGAGGTCCTGGACGTCATGCAGGGGCTGGCCAAGTCCGGCATGACCATGATCGTGGTCACCCACGAGATGGGCTTCGCCAAGGAAGTGGCCGACTCGCTCGTCTTCATGGACGGCGGCGTGGTCGTCGAGGCCGGCGACCCCGAACAGGTCCTGACCAACCCGCAGCACCGCCGCACCCAGGCGTTCCTCTCGAAGGTCCTGTAACCGGAACCCCCGGGTGGCGGATGCTGCCACCGTCGCCGGTTCCGCCGAGACTCCCCGCCCAGCGGGGGTCCCGGCGGAACCGGCGATTTTCGCGTGGTCCTGTTCGGCCTAGGACGGACGCGTGTGCGGAGCGGTCGCCGAGGTCATCGCGGAGTCGTGCTCGACCACGTTGCCGAGCACCTCGTCGATGCGTTCCAGGGTCGCTGCCGGGATCTTCACCCCGGCCGCCTTGACGTTCTCGCGCACCTGCTCCGGGCGCGAGGCTCCGACCAGGGCCGCGGAGACATTGTCGTTCTGGAGAACCCAGGCGACGGCCAACTGCGCCATCGAGAGTTCGAGTTCGTCCGCGATCGGCTGGAGTTTCTGCACCCGGGTCAGGACGTCGTCGTTCATGAAGCGGCTGATCATGTCGGCGCCGCCCTTGGTGTCGGTGGCGCGGGAACCCGCCGGCGGGGCCTGGCCCGGCTTGTACTTGCCGGTGAGGACGCCCTGGGCGACGGGGGACCAGACGATCTGGCCGATGCCGAGCTCACGGGAGGTCGGGACGACCTCATCCTCGATGACCCGCCAGAGCATGGAGTACTGCGGCTGGCTTGAGATGAGCCCGATGCCGAGTTCGGTGGCGAGGGCGTGGCCGGCCTTGATCTGGGCGCCCGTCCACTCGCTGACGCCGATGTACAGGGCCTTGCCCTGACGCACGATGTCGGCGAAGGCCTGCATCGTCTCCTCGAGCGGAGTCTCGGTGTCGTACCGGTGAGCCTGGTACAGGTCGACGTAGTCCGTCTTCAGACGGCGCAACGATCCGTTGATCGATTCCATGATGTGCTTGCGGGACAGCCCGGAGTCGTTGTGGCCGGCCGGTCCCGTGGGCCAGTAGACCTTGGTGAAAATCTCCAGGCTCTCCCGGCGCTGGCCGGTGAGGGCCTCGCCGAGCACGGACTCCGCCCGCGTGTTGGCGTAGACGTCCGCCGTGTCGAAGCTGGTGATTCCCACGTCGAGCGCGGCCTGCACGCACTGCGTGGCGACGTCGTTCTCGACCTGCGAACCGTGGGTGAGCCAGTTGCCGTAGGTGATTTCGGAGATTTTCAGGCCTGAGTTGCCGAGGTAACGGAATTCCATGCCCTCAGCCTACGACTGAGATCTATCCGGTGAGTACTTTGTGGATGCGCTGCAGGGAGACGGATTCCGCGGCCTTCAGCTCCTGCGCGAACAGGCTGATCCTCAACTCCTCGATCATCCAGCGGGCGCGCACCAGGTTCGCCGGGGAATCGGGCGCCAGGGGGATCCGGCCGCCGGCATCCTGGTAGCGGGTCGTGGCGGCCTGGCTCTCGTTCATCCAGACCCGGTCACGATTCGGGTTGTCGCCCAGCTTGACGATGCGGGAGCTGATCCCGCCGAGATAGCGCGGCAGGTGGCGGAGCTGGGCGAGGCCGGCCGCACTGACGAAACCGGGGTAGATCAGCCCGGCCAGCTGGCTGCGGGCATCCGTCAACGCGGGCAGCAGCGCCATGCTGGTGGATGCCTTGAGCGCCTTGTCGGCGGACCTGGCCGCGGTGAGGATGCGGGCGACGAGCCCGACAGTCTCGAACATCGAGTCCATCACGACACCGGACACCCGGTCGCGGATGGTGTCGAACTCGGCCTTCATGAAGACCTGGCCACCCGGTTTGACCCGGTAGAGCACGTCGTCGACGCTCGCCGCCAGACAATCGTCGAAGAGTGCCTGGGTCGACCGGTACGGACTGGTGGCGAGGCTGAGCTTCTCGGCTCCGGTGAGGTGTTGTTGCACGTAGGCGACCGGCGACGGGGTGGCGAGCAGGAGCAGCCGGCGCACCCCGCCGGGCAGGGTGCGGGCCTGTTCCGCCTCGGTGCTCATCATCCGGATCGACACCGACTGACCCTCGTCGATCAGGGTCGGGTAGCCGCGGATCGTGTTGTCGCCCTGTCGGGTGTCGATGAATCGGGGCAGTTCGGCGAAGTCCCAGGTGGTCAGGCCGGTGCGCTCGATCGCATTTGTCGGGGTGGCCGCGGATGCCTTCGCCACGCTTTCGCGGACCCGGCTGCCGAGCCGGCGTTGCAGCTCGATCAGGTCTTTGCCGGAGGCCACGGGGCGGCCGCGTTCGTCGACGATCCGGAACGTCATCCTGAGGTGGGCCGCGACGCGGTCCAGTTCGAAGTCCCCGGCGGTGACCGGAACGTAGGTGAGGCGTTGGATCAGCGCCGCGAGGGTGGCGGTGAATGCGGTCTCGGCGGGGTCGACCACCGAGGCCGTCGAGTAGAACGCGCCGGTGGCGGAGTCCGCCCCGGCGGCCCCGACCGGGGCTCCCGGTGCCGGCGGAAGCTCGGTGAGCAGGCGTGCGGCCCAGTCGGCGGCCGGCACGACGTTGCGCCGGATGCTCTTCGGCAGCGACTTGATCAGGGCGGTGACGAGGTCGGCGCGGAGCCCGGGCACCTGCCAGTCGAAGCCGGCGGGGGAGAGCCGTGCCAGCAGGGCCAGCGGGATCTGCACGGTGACACCGTCGTCCTCCTCGCCCGGTTCGAACCGGTAGCTCAGGCTGAAACGCTGGTCGCCCTGGTGCCAGACCGGGGGAAAGACCTCTTCGTCGATCTCCGGCGCGTCCTCGGGCACGAGCGCCTCGGCCGTCATCGTGAGCAGATCGGGCGTCGCCGCCCTGGCCTGACGCCACCAGGTCTCGAAGGTGCGGGTGGAGCAGACGTCGGCCGGGATGCGCTTCTGGTAGAACTCGAACACGGCCTCGTCGTCGAAGAGGATGTCGCGGCGTCTGGTGCGTTCCTCCAGCTCGGCCAGCTCGGCCCGTAGCTTCTTGTTCGCGCGGTCGAAGGCGGTGACCCGCTGGTCGACGCGGTCGAGGTCCCACTCGCCCTCGACGAGGGCATGCCGGATGAACAGGTCGCGCGCGTAGGCCGGGTCGACCCGGGAGAACTGGATTCGGCGGCGCGGCACGATCGGCACCCCGTAGAGGGTGACTCTCTCGTAGGCGACAACGGCGCCCTGCTTCTTCTCCCAGTGCGGTTCGGAGTAGCTGCGCTTGCACAGGTCGCCGGCCAGGGGTTCGGCCCAGGCCGGGTCCACGACGGCGTTCATCCGGGCGAACAGGCGGCTGGTCTCGACCAGTTCGGCGCTCATCACCGCATTGGGCTGTTTCTTTGCCAGTGCGGAGCCGGGGAAGATCACGAAGCGTTGCTGCCGCGCGCCGATGTAGTCCTTCTTGGCGGTGTCCTTGAGGCCGATGTGGGAGAGCAGCCCGGCCAGCAGCGAGCGGTGGATGCCGTCGGGGTTCACGCTCGGGCCGCCGCCAGCTGTCGAATCAAGCACAGCCAGGCCGAGGGGCTTGGCCATCTGCCGGAGTTGCTTGTAGACGTCCTGCCACTCTCGCACCCGGAGGTAGTTGAGGAACTCGTTCTTACAGAGGCGGCGGAACGCGCTCGATCCGAGTTCCTTCTGCTGAGTCTCCAGGTAGTTCCAGAGGTTGAGAAGGGACAGAAAATCACTGGTCGGGTCCGTGAACCGGGCGTGTTGCTGGTCGGCCTGCGCGCGGCGTTCGAGTGGTCGTTCGCGGGGGTCCTGGATCGTCAGCCCCGAGACGATCACCATCACCTCGCGGCTCACCGCCTGCGTCTTCGATTCGATCACCATACGGCCGAATCGGGGGTCGATGGGCAGTTTCGCGAGCTGCTGGCCGATCCGGGTGAGCTTGGACACCCCTCCGCCGGCGTTGCTGCCGCCGGTGCCGGGGGCGACCGCGCCGAGTTCGGCGAGCAGGTCGAGCCCGTCCTTGATGCCGCGGGAGTCGGGTGGGGTGAGAAACGGGAACGCCGCGATGTCGCCGAGGCCGAGCGAGATCATCTGCAGGATGACGGCGGCCAGGTTGGTGCGCAGCACCTCCGGTTCGGTGTACTCGGGACGACGGGTGAAATCTTCCTCCGAGTAGAGCCGGATCGCGATGCCGTCGCTGGTGCGGCCGCTTCGGCCGGAACGCTGGTTCGCGGATGCCTGCGAGATCGCCTCGATCGGCAGCCGCTGCACCTTCGAGCGCACGCTGTAGCGGCTGATCCGGGCGGTGCCGGCGTCGATGACGTAACGGATGCCCGGAACGGTCAGGCTGGTCTCCGCCACGTTGGTGGCGAGCACGATGCGCCGCCGCACGCCGGCGACCTTCGACGGCTGGAACACCTTGTGCTGGTCGGCGGAGGAGAGCCGACCGTACAACGGCAGGATCTCGGTGGGGCTGGTCTGCCCGGAGGAGGCGTACTTGCCCTGCAGCGCGTCGGCGGCGTCACGGATCTCGGTCTCACCGCTGAGGAAGACGAGCACGTCACCGCTGGACTCCCGGTCGAGCTCGTCGAGGGCGGCAGAGATGCCCTCGATGTAGTCGCGGTCCACGGTGGGCGCGGCATCCGTCAGGTCGTCGTCTTCCATCGCCTCGGCGACGAGCGGGCGGTAGCGGATTTCGACCGGGTAGGTGCGGCCGGAGACCTCGATGATCGGGGCGGGCGTGCCGTCGGTGGCGGCGAAGTGTTCGGCGAAGCTCTGCGGGTCGATCGTCGCTGAGGTGATGATGAGCTTGAGGTCCGGGCGTTGCGGCAGGAGCTGGCGCAGGTAACCGAGCAGGAAATCGATGTTGAGGCTGCGCTCGTGCGCCTCGTCGATGATGATCGTGTCGTACTTCTGCAGCAGCCGGTCCCGGTGCATTTCGTTGAGCAGGATGCCGTCGGTCATCAGCTTGATCCGGGTGTCCGGCCCGACCTGGTCGGTGAAGCGCACCTGGTAGCCGACGGTCTGGCCGACCTCCTGGCCCAGTTCCTCGGCGATGCGCTCGGCGATGGTGCGCGCGGCGAGGCGGCGGGGCTGGGTGTGGCCGATGTTCTCCCGACCCAGCTCGAGGCAGATCTTGGGCAGCTGGGTGGTCTTGCCGGAGCCGGTCGCGCCGGCGATGATCACCACCTGGTTGTCGCGGATGGCGCGCGCGATATCCTCGCGGCGCTGACTGACCGGGAGTTCGGGCGGGAAGGTGATGACGACGGGGATCATGAGCCTTCCATCGTATTCCAAGCGGGGGACCGCCCGGATGCCCCGCTGCTTCGCGACGGACCAGCGGTTCAGCCTCCGAAAAGTCGGCTCGGGGCCAGTGCGCCCTCCCAGGAGAGTTCAACGTGCACGTGGTCGGTGTGTGGGCTCACTCCGCGGTATGCCCGCCAACCCTGGTTGCGCCGCTGCCAGCTCCACTGCCTGTGGTTCCAGATGATGTACGCGCACTGCAATTCGACGGCATGAGCCATCAGCCAGGCGATGTAAGCCTCGGCGATCGCGCGCTGGGCGGGGTCATCGGCTCGCGCATAGAGGTCGAGGGCACGCCCCTCCGAGTGCACCGACCGCTTTCCCGGGTGTCCACGGATATCGCGGGCCACGTAGATCCCGACCTTCTGGAGGCCTGTCGTGCGTCGCCAATGCGCGCGCAGGGCGAGTGCGCCCGGCTGGGGACCACCGGAGTCGGAGGTGGCAATCTGATACGGCACCCGTCCGGCCGCCCGGTTCCCGCCGGCGGTCATGACCGGTGCGGGGGTTGTGGGGAGGGCCGGGGTCGTCGGCGTGCTGGGATGCGGCTGACCGTTTACGGTCGGCGGACTCGTCGGGCGGGGACCTGCGGGGAGTGCGGCCCGATGCGCGGCTGCGGCGACCTCGAGCGCGCGGCCGGCACTGCCGCCGAGGTAATTCCAGACGGTCCAGGTGCCGCGCACGTCCACGTGGGCGAAGGTGCGGCCGATCCCGATTGCGAGGGACGGCCCGCCCGCATCGAGCGCGAGCTTGGCGATCTCGAGGCCGGTGAGTCCCCGGATGGTGATGTCGGCCGCCTGACCGGAACAATGCCTGCTCAGGGTGGGCTTCTTGCCGCGCGCACGGTAGACCGCCGTGTTGCGTTTCCAGGACCGGTACCCGGAGCTGATCCGCACCGGCCGGCCGGCCTTGTCCCGGATCGCCTGCAGCAGGCGCACGAGGGCCGGTGAGATGCGGGCGAGATCGTCGGCCCGACCGCCGCTGGTGACCAGTTCGCCGACCGTGAAGTTCGCGGAGAGCTTCAGTCCGCGCTGGGCGGCACCGGTCTCCAGCAACGGAAGGCCGGTGTTGTTCGGGTCCCAGTGCTCCAGGTTCCGACCGGTGGCACCGGTGACGATCCGGAGTTTCGCGCCGGAGGGGAATTCCTCGTTCTCGAAGCCCTCGAAGCCCTCGAAGCCTTCGAAGCGCTCCGCGCTCTCGTGATATTCGGAGTCCTCGTTCTCGAAGCCCTCGGGTTCGAAGCCCTCTGGTTCAAAGCCCTCCGGTTCGAAGTCCTCGGCTTCGAGACCTCCAAGCTCGAAGTCTTCGGGTTCGAAGTCTTCGGGTTCGAAGTCTTCGGGTTCGAGACCTTCCTCCTCGAAGTTCTCCTGGGCGAGGCCTTCCGGTTCGAGGTTGTCCGATTCGAATGATTCGGGGCCGTACCCTTCGGGGCCGGACTCTTCGGTTTCACGCTCACCTGCTTCGAAATCCTCTGCTTCGAAATCCTCTGTGGTGAAGTCCTCGGAGTTGAAGTCCTCGAACTCGGTGAAGTCCTCGGAGTTGAAGTCCTCGAACTCGGTGAAGTTCTCGAACTCGCCGGACCGCGGCCCGCGGCGCGGTGAGGAGCAGTCGAATCGGGTCGTTTGCGGCACGTCGGCACCCGGGTCGGAGAGCAGAAGCCGGCCGTACCGCCGGGGGATGTCGCCGTGACCGACCGTTGTCAGTTCGACCCGGAAGCGGTCGCGCAGACGCGACGGCACGAGCGGGGAAGCGAGGGTCCCGCAGAGGGCCCTGGCCACCGCCTCGCTGTGCGGCTGGGTGCCGGGGTGTTTTACCGAGCCGGCGCGATAGAAGATGCGCAGGGCGGGAGGTGTCTGCTGCGGAAACGCGACGTCCCGGGAGATCCGCCGGATCGCCCAGGTGCTCACCGCGGCCCCCGAACCGTAGAGTCCGTCGTAGATGTAGACCTCGTCCGGGTCGGTGTGCGCGAGGATCGCGGTCAGCGCTGACCCGCCGCCGGAGTGCGCGGTCAGGATGAGCCGCCCTGCCGGCGCGCGAACACCGGTCTGCGCGGCGAAACGGGCGAGGGCATCCGTCACCAGGCGGGCCAGGGCGCCCGGGGCGACGAGGCCGGGGAAGGAGTAGCCCTTCCCGCTCTCGCCACCGTAGTAATGTCCCCGCGGCAGCACGGTCAGGGTGGGCCGGGTGCGGCCGGCCCCGGTCGGACCGCTCAGGTCGAGACCGCTGATCGGCAGCATCTCCTGCAGCAGGTTCATCCGGTCCCGGCTCGCGGAGAAGCCGTGCAGGTGCACGACGACGTCAATCGCCGCCGGGCGGGACATCGCGTTCCAGCCGAGCACGAGGTCGGGCGGTGAGCCGGCATGCCCCGAAAGCAACGGATGTCGCGCCACGATCAGGTGGCCGCCCGGAGTCACGCCGGGAGTCGCCGGCCCGGGCAGCACCGGCCTCGGTGCCGGCGGCACGGTTCCCGTGCCGGGCCTCGCCGGTCGATGGTCGGCGATGGCGGCCAGGGCGCGGCGACCCGCGTCGCCGCTCAGATAGGTCCAGCGCGCTCGCACGCCGCGAACGTCGATGTGCGCATAGCTGCCGCCGATGCCCACGCCGATCTCGGCGCCGCCGACGTCGATCGCGAGCCTGGCGATATCCAGACCCGACATTCCGCTGATCCGGATGTCCGCGGCCTGGCCGGAGCAGTGCCGACTCAACGTCGCCTTCTTGCCGTAGCCGGCGTAGATCTGCGTGTTCCGCGCCCAGGATCGGTAGCCGGAGGTGATTCGGACGGCGTGGCCGCCGCGGTCGCGCATGCCCTGCAGGAGTCGCACGAGTGCGGGGGAGATGCGTGCAACATCCGCGTACCGGCCGCCGCTTCGCACGAGTTCGCCGACGGTGAAGTTGGCCGACAGCCGTCGGCTTCGCATCATCGGGCCCGTCTCGAGGAGGGGGAGGCCGGTGCCATGCGGATCCCAATGCTCCTGACCCGGCCCGGTGGCGCCCGATCCGGCGGTCAGGACGAGGCCCGAGGGAAATCCCTCTCCCTCGAAGGTCGGACCGGTCGCAGCCGGCTGCGGTGGTTCGAATGTGTCCAACCCTTCGAACGCCTCGCCGGTGTCGAACGCCTCGTCGGCCTCGAACGCCTCGCCGGTGTCGAACGCCTCGTCGGCCTCGAACGCCTCGTCGGTATCGAACGCCTCGCCGGTGTCGAACGCCTCGCCGGTGTCGAACGCCTCGCCGGCCTCGAACGCCTCGCCGGCCTCGAACGCCTCGCCGGTATCGAACGCCTCGCCGGTATCGAGGGCTTCGCCCGCGTCGAACGGGTCGAAGGCTTCGGCCTCCCGTTCGGCGACGACGGCGCCGAACGGGGTGGGTGTCTCGGCGAACGGCGACTCGTAACCCCACTCCGTCCACTGGGCCGGGGTTCTCCCCGGGTGTGACTCATCCATTGTCCTCACTCGCCTTTCGCCGATTCGAGGGGGCGCCCGGCGGCTACCGGGCCCCGGCCAGCTGACGAGCCTGCACCGCGACGGGAGACTTCCGGGCCTTGAGGTCCCGCCCGGTGGCTGCCGACCACTCCGTGATCACTCGTCGACTGGTTGGGCCCAGTGGTGTCACCGTCGAGCCGAGGGGGGCGGTGGATGCGTAGAGCACCCAGGCGAATTGCGGGCCGGTGATGATGTTGGCCTCGAGGGTGCGCAGGAGCAGAGACAGCTCCTCGGCCATCGAGATGAGCGCGGACGATCTGCTGTGCGGGGCGAGGCCGACGCGTTCTCCGATGATTCGCAGCCGGTCGGCCGGGCTCGTGGCCTGTGCCCGCAGGTCGACGACGACGGGCGTGTTGCTGTCCAGGCTGAGACTCAGCCAGCCCAGTGCCGTGCAGGCGACCAGCTCCTCACGGGCCAGCACCGCCTTCTGGCGCCGCGAGCGCAGCACGAATCGGAGCTGTTCGGCCAGCCGGTAGATTCGGTCGTCGTCGGCCGAGTTCACCCCGGACAGGTTGCGCAGGTTGGTCATGGCCTGCCAGACCTCGTAGAGGAGCTCCTCGAGCAGCGGAACGAAGGTGGTGTTCGTCGCGGCGGCACGATCGTAAACGAACGGCTTGTTGTCGTCGGTGCCGAAGGCGAGGTTCATCCCGAACAGGCGCCAGTAGGCGTTCCGGCGTACGGCCTCAGGGTCCGGTCGCACGCTGCTCGTTGAGAGCCAGGCGGACACCGGGTTGGCGGCACCGAACAGGAGCGATTCCGTCGCATCGAGCCAGCGCTGGGTTGCCACCGACGGTACGCCCAACCCCTCTCCGGAGCGGAACGACTGCACCACTCGGCGCATGATCTGCGCCATCCGAGTGTTCTCGAGCAGGTAGGCGTAGCCGAGGTGATCCCAGGCAGGGCTGACGGCCGGGGTGTAGCCGAAGAACTCAGCGGTCGACCAGAGGGCCCGCCGGGCCGGGCCGGCCGGTGCGCCGTTCGGCGCCCACACGTTCGCGGCGTCCCACACCTGCTCCAGGTACAGTGCGAGATCGAACGGATCGGCGCCGAGCACTTTCGCCGCGGCATCGGCCGGGGTGAGCGCGGTCTGGCCGCCAGGGGGGTTGACCAGCGTGCGAACGAGCTGCGGAATCATGATGCCGCTCCACTTCCTGAGCTGTACCGGTTGAGTGTGGAGGCGGCTCCGTGCGTCTCCCTGCCGGGGCCGCACGGGTACGGTCCCTCGGGGGTGTCGTGGAGAAATCCCACGTCCTCCTCGCTGAGCGTGCTTTGGTAGGTGTCGCTTCTGACCCGGTCCAGTGAGGCGCGGATGCTGCGAAGCCGGTTCGACGCGCACTCGTCCAGGGGCGTGCCGGGCGGTTCGGTGCCGGCCGCGGCCCGGGCGAGGTCGCGCAGCGGCTGCAATTCGCCGACCAGGCTCCCGAGACCGTTGTCCAGGGTGCTGATAAGGGTGCCGAACCCGCCGAGGACCTGCAATTGCTCGGCCAGGCGCTCGTTGTGTTCCTTGAGTTTGTCGATTTCGGCGTAGGCAGTGGCCAGAGACCTGGCCGACGGCTTCGCTGCGCCGGAATTCGCTGGGTTGGACATCGTTCCTCCGATCGTGGTGGTCTAGGCGGCCAGGGGTTCCGTGGTCATCCAGGTTCTGGCGCGGTCGATCCATCCGGCCGCGTCAAGCGGGTGCTCCGCCTCTCTCAGGCCCGCCAGGGCGATCAGACGGATCCCTTCCGTTCTGCGCCAGTGCGGGGAGACCCAGAGGGAGGTGCCGGCACCGCGCTCGAGGTCGGCGAGGGCGCTCGGCGACACTCGGCCGGGATCAAGCACCGAGGTCATCGGCCGCCCGTGCAGGCCGGGGACGGGGGAGTCCAGGCAGGCCCGGGCGATTTCGGCGAGCCGTCCTCGAGACCGGTCGAGCAGGGTTCGCACGGTGGGGTCGGTCCGGTCGGTCGGGTGTGAGAGGACCATGGCGTCTTCCAGCGAGTCCCAGGGCCCGGGGCCGAAGGCCCGGCGGCACAGGGCGCAGCCGAGCAGGGTGCGCAGGTAGCCGACGGGGTGAGGGTCGCCGACCGGCCAGCGGAGAATCGTGCGCGAGTCGCCCACGACATCGTAGAGGGCGGTCACGGAGGCGTACCCCGTGTGCAGGAACGCGAAGACATCCGCCGCGATCTCGGAACTCCAGGGAGCCCACATGGCCTGCAACGGGGGGTCACCCTCCAGCGCCGCGGTAACGGCGCCCCGCAACGATTGGGTCCATCCGGTCTGGTGCGCTACCTGGTGGCCGGATTCGTGGAACAGGGATGTCGGTCGATAGAGATTGTGGCGCACGATCTTGATGGCCGCGACGGGGTTGATGCTCCCCGGGGTCCAGAGCCGGATGCCCGCGCGCAGGATCGATGCGCCCATCCCCTTGTCCAGGTAGACGAGGACCGGAATCGGCGGATGCCCGGCACGGGTGAGGACCGGGGTCATGCTCTCGGCTGCCAGACGGTCCAAGGTTTGCAGTGCGGAACGCAACTGTGGACTGGTGCGTGAATTCACCGCATCGCCGAAGAAGTCCAGCGTCACCTCAACCTGGGCGTAGCGGCGACGATACTGTTGCACGGCCCGCGCCGCCACGACCAGCTCCTCCGGATGATGGCGGGCGGACCGGCAGGTGGCCTGGGTTGCCCGCCCCATGTCGATGAGCTCGGTCACCATGCTCGCGAGCTGGCGCCGCAACGGCAAACCGGTGTGCGCCTCGACGCCGCGCCAGGCCTGCTCGGAGGCGAACTCCTCGGCGTCGCGGAAGGTCGATGCCGCGGCTCGCCAATGCGCGATTTGGCGTTCCAGGTCGTCGGCCGCGAGGCGCGCGGCGGCTGAAGGCAGGATGCTCATGGCCGGTGCACACCTGCCTGCACGGTGACGACCCCGGCAGGGGTGCCTTTGAACGCTGCCCCGGACGCGACCGTGTGCAGCGTGCCGAGTCCCAGCTTGCCGTTGAGGGCGTCCCGGAGCACGCTCATCCCCGGCACTCCGGACAAGGTCGCGGTGATCGTCACGCCGTCGCCTGGACTTGCGCTCGCCCGCCCGAACTCGGCGGATCGTTCCCGCATCCAGGTGGCGAGCAAGGGGAGCAACCAACTGCGGATGACCCGGCGCAACTGGGTGATGACCAGGGGGAGGAGCCGCCCGGCGACCGAACCGAAGAACTCCTCGCCGGCCACCGTTTCCTTGACGATTCGGACCCGTCCGGACGGAGTGCCGAAGGATCGTGCGACGCCGTCGTAGGCGGCCGTCAGGGCCGGGAGCAGAGCCGCGGCCGGGCGCCCCGCGCGCACGCCGGCGGCGATGGTCTGCGCATCCGTCTCAGAGAAATAGAGGGCGACGACGATGCGCGACCGAATCGTGTCCGCGACGATCCAGCCCTGGCTCGGGGTTCCTGCCCGAGCTGCGACGGGCGTGACCGTCGGCGCGCCACCGGCGATCGGCTCGAGGTAGTAGAAACGCTGGCCGGCGGCGACGCGCGCTCGGCTCTGCAGGAAGGCGGCGCCCACGCGTACGCCGAGTGCCGGCTCGTTCAGGAGCAGCCCTGCGGCGGTCGGGGTCAGCGGGTGCAGCCGAGTAGATGAGATCTTGGAGCCGCCGAGGCGCCCACGCTCGAGGGCGGCAATCCGCCGTAACGAGGTGCCGATCGTCGCCTCGAAGATGTGCAGCCGAGCCCGGAGCGGGAAACCGGCTCCGGCTGCGCGCAGGGTCGCGCCCAGGGTGACCCCGCCGAAGCTGGTGATCCGTTCGGCGACGGAGGCCGAGATCTCGACCTCCGGCATCCGGCTGAACCGACGATAGGGGCGAGCGCTTCGCGGTCGTCTCGTCACGAACCGACCCGCGATCGACGGTGCCGGCGGGAGGCCCCGGCGAACCAGGCTGGGCGGGAAGTTCGTGGCGACGGAACGCTCGAAGGCCTCGGCTGTGGCGAGTTGCATCAGGTCTTCGTTTTCGAAGATGTAGTCCTCGTTCTCGGCCAGCCGGCGCACGGTGTCTTCCACGGTGGCCGCGAGAAGCGACGCCACGGCTTCGTTGTCGCGTTCGAGTTCGGGTTGCTCGAGACTGATCAGTCGAAGTCCGGTGTCCACGATGGCCGACGACAGCGGACCCGACAACTTTGGTCCGACCCAGCGGCCGATGAGCCGGGCGAGGTACCGGGCCAGGAACCCGACCACCCGGGGCCGGCCCACGAGGTTGATCCCCAGCCGGAGCGCGCCGAGCAGCGCCGGCACGAACTGTTCGACGGCGGGTGCGAGGTCTTCACCGTCCCCGGCCGCGGACAGCGTGTCGATGAGCTTTGCGCGTGCCTCCGCGAGGAGTTCCAACTCGTGGCTCTCGAGCGGACCCTCCTGTTCGTATTCGTCACCGGTGAGGGCTTCCAGTTCGGCGGTGATCGCCTCATCCCCGACCATCGCCTCCGCGAGTGCCGCGTCGAACGATTCGGAGAGGGCCTCGGTGTCGGTGGCCTGGGCGGGGGAGGAGGCGAAATCCTCTTCGGCGGCCTCTGCCTGGCCTGAGGACTCCTGTTCGGAGAAGATCTTGCCCGCCAGAAGCCTGGCCGGCGCACGCAGCGGCGCAGGAAGGCGACCGATGGCGAACGAGAGCACTCGCCGCAGGAGAGGGGCGACCAGCTTCCGCAACCGTTTCAGCGCTCCGGCCAGGAGACCACCCGCCGCCTTGCCGACCCTTTTGGCCGTTCTCGCCACGAATTTGACGGCGCTCTTCGCCTTGCGAATGAGCGATCCGAGGAATTCCTCCCCGGCCGGCGACAGCGGCGCGGCCTCCGGGTCGAAGCGGTCCAGCATCTCGTTCAGGCCGGTTTCATCGAGCGACTCGACATCGAGACCGGCCAGGCCGTCGGTGAGGCGATCGAGATACCGTTCGGCCTCGAACTGGATCGGGGAGAGGTGTGCGCCGCCCAGACGTTCCTTCTCGGGGCCTGCGGTGCTCGACGACTCGTCGGCGAAGCGTTGACCGATCACGTCCTCGGTCTCGGCGACGAGGTTGTCGACCGCTTCGTCGAAGAATTCATCCCGAAGCTCGGCGAATGCCTCGGCGAGCCTGAGTTCCGCCTCGTCGGTCGGCGTCCCATCCGTCTCCGGCTCGGCAAAGGGACTGAGATTCTCCGCCCACGACGCCTCCGCCCAGGGCAGGAAACCGACCGGCGTGGGCGCGGTTTCGGCCGTTCGGTCGGATTCCGCCTCGGCGAACGGGGCCTCGGAAAAGGGGCCGTTTTCCCATTCGGCGAGGGCTGATGGCTCCTGGATCGTTGACATGTCGCGGCTCCATCCCGGTCGGGGCCCAGCCGGATCTGGGCTCCACCCAGTGCACCATTCGCGGCGTCCTGACTCGTGGCTGCGAGCGACCGTGGACCGACCGGATGTTGTGGCGCAGACATCCGCGTGGCCGCCGACCGCCGTGGCGAGGGCGTGCACGCCGTGTGAGTGGGCGAGTCCGGCCGTCATGACGGCCGCCGTCCGGCTGCCGTCCGCCTGCCGTCCGGCCGGTCGAGATCAGGAAGGGTGCCGGTCGCTCTTCCGGCCTGGGCCTGGGCCTCGATCCCGCTCCGGTTCGAGGTCGACGCCGTCGAGCGCCGCGCAGAGCGCCGGGCTCGGGGCCACGCCCAGTTCCGCGTGGAGACTCTGCGCGAGGTCGTGGAAGCACCGGGCCGCCGCGTAGCGGTTCCCCTCGAGGAGATACGCACGCACGAGGGCAGCGGCCGCCGACTCCCGCAGCGGTTCCGCCGCCAGCGCTGCCGTACCGGCCTGGGTCGCAAGGGCATGGTGTCCCCGGGTCGCCATCGTGCGACACGCGGCTTCGAGTGCCTGAACCCGGAGAAGGCGGAACGCGTCCTGAGCTCCGAGAACCCACTCTTCGTGCCAGCCCGGAAGGAGGTCCTCGGAGAGCAGGGCGATCTCGGAGAGCTTCAATTCGCCCCCGTCGAGTGCCCAGGCCGCGACGGATCGGGCCAGTGCCAGATCGACGCTCGCATCAAGGCGCAGATCGTCGCCGTCCGTCACCACCCAGCCAGGTGGGGACTGCCACAGGGAGCGGCGGAGGTTGGCGCGGGAGAGGGTCTCCTCCTGATCCGGCCAGAGCCTCCCGGCGGCAATTGCGCGAGAGACCGACGTGGGATGGAGGGCGAGGAAGGCCAGAACTCGTCGTGCGGGCAAGGTCAGGCGCGCCGCGGGAAAGAGCCCCAGGCCTCCCACGATGGATATCGTTCGTTCCGGATTCGCCATCTCCGTGCCACTGTCCGTTGGTTCTGGAGCCTCCGGTGGAGGATGCTCCTTGGCGCGCGCTCGTCATTCGGCGCTCTGGTTCCCGGGCGCCGGGGTGTCACGCGACAGGAATCGAGGAACGGATCCTGCCCCGCGGCCCGTCACCGCAGTTGTGATCTTTTCTACTGTGGCCAGCATTCCGGTAAAGGTCAACCCCCGCTCCCGCGAGGAATTGAGCGCACAATGTTACTCTTAAAGTTATGGATGCACTCGATGCGCGCGGTGACCGTCATGCGGCTCTCGCGTCGGACGCGCGCCGGCAGGTGCTGGAACTTCTGATGGACTCGGACGACGCGCTCGATGCCGCGGATGTCGCCGCGAACGTGCAGCTGCACATCACGACCGTGCGGTTCCACCTCGAACAGCTGGAGGGTGCGGGGCTGATCCGGCGTGCCGCCATGCGCACGGGCACCCGCGGGCGTCCGCGCATCCTCTTCACCGCCGGGCCGGCCGCCCGGGAGGACGAGGCCAAACACGACCTGAGCCAGGCCCTGGCCGGCGCGCTGGCCGAGGACGCCGACGGCGGCCGGGCCAGGGCGATCCGGGCGGGCGAGAACTGGTCGGCAACGTTCGCCGACGAGCTGCGGGAGAGCGCGGGGGAGGGCGCCCGGCCGCTCGTGCGCATTCTTGACCGGCTGGGTTTCGACCCGGAAATCGAGGTCCCGGTCACCGATGAGACGGCGGACGAGGAGGCTCCCGCGCCCAAGGCGCCGCCGGTGATCAACCTGCTCGCCTGCCCGTTCCGGGCCGACGCCCGGCAGGCTCCCGAGGTGATCTGCTCCGTGCACCTCGGCTTGATCCGCGGCATTGCCGAGAGCCTGGGCCACGACCCGGAGGGCACCGAGCTGCGTCCCTTCGTGGGCCCGGAGCTGTGCCAGGTGCGGTTGAGCGGCTCCTGGGCCACGGCGCCCACGGAGTAGCGAACGGCGAAACCAGTCAGGCGCCGTTCAATTCGGACGCCTAGGGTGGTGCGCATGACGACTCCAGTTCCCACCCTCGCGCTCAACGACGGCCACACCATTCCGCAGCTCGGCTTCGGCGTGTTCAAGGTCGAACCGGAGGAGACCACCCGGATCGTCTCGGACGCGCTCCAGGTCGGCTACCGGCACATCGACACCGCCGCGATCTACGGCAATGAGGAGGGCGTCGGCGCCGCGCTCGCCGAGTCCGGCATCCCCCGCTCCGACCTGTTCGTCACGACCAAGCTGTGGAACGACCAGCAGGGCACCGAGTCGGCCTTCGACGCCTTCGACGAGAGCCTCGAACGTCTCGGCCTGGACTACGTCGACCTCTACCTCATCCACTGGCCCACACCCGCCAAAGACCGTTACGTCGAAAGCTGGAAGGCCCTGGAGAAGATCCGCGAGTCCGGCCGCGCCCGGTCGATCGGTGTCTCCAACTTCCTCGCGCCGCACCTGGGCCGCCTGCTCGGCGAGACCGACATCGTGCCGGCCGTCAACCAGATCGAACTGCACCCGGCGCACCAGCAGCCCGAGGTCACCGAGTTCACCCGCGCCCACGGCATCCAGGTGCAGGCCTGGGGGCCGCTCGGCCAGGGCAAGTACCCGCTCTTCGACGAGCCCGTCGTCACCGTCGCGGCCGAGACCCACGGGAAGACTCCCGCGCAGGTCGTCATTCGCTGGCACCTGCAGGCCGGCAACATCGTCTTTCCGAAGTCGAACCGGCGCGATCGCATGGTCGAGAACCTCGACGTCTTCGACTTCGAACTCAGCCGCACCGACATGAGCACGATCTCCGCACTCGAGCGAGCGGGCCGAGTGAGCGCACACCCCAACGACGTGAACTAGCCTCCCCGGGGAACAGCCGGGTGGTCGCGGTAGATTGGCTGACGACGGGGGAACGAGCCCCGGCCAGGAAGATGACCGATGAATCCGATTGAGTGGCTCTTCGACGCCCAGCTTCAGATCGGCACCCAGACCATTCTCTGGCGCGAAGTGATCGGCAACGCCTTCGGCATCATGAGCGCGGTCGGCGGCATGCGCCGCAAGGTCTGGGCCTGGCCGGTGGGCATCGCCGGAAACGCCCTGTTGTTCACGGTGTTCCTCGGCGCCGTGTTCGGCACCCCCAACCCGGTCAACCTGCTGGGTCAGGCCGGGCGGCAGATCATGTTCATCGTCGTCTCGATCTTCGGCTGGGTCCAGTGGTCCCGTGCCCGCAAGGAGAAGACGCGCGTCGCGGTCGCCCCGCACTGGGCAGGCAACCGCACCCGAATCCTGCTCGGACTCGGACTCGTCGCCGGCACCCTCATTCTCACGCCGATCTTCAGGGCGTTGGGATCGTTCGAGCCGGTCTGGGCGGATGCCTGGATCTTCACCGGCTCGCTGCTGGCCACCTACGGCATGGCGAAGGGCTGGACCGAGTTCTGGCTGATCTGGGTGGCCGTCGACATCGTCGGCGTGCCGTTGCTGATCAGCGCCGGCTACTACGCGTCCGCCATCCTCTATCTCTTCTATGGCGCGTTCACGATCTTCGGATTCTTCGTCTGGATGCGCGTGCAACGCCGTCGACAGGCCCTGGTGAGCCAGGAGCTGACCGGCGGGGGCTGACCGGCCGGGGCTGACCGTGCCTACGCGGTGACGAGCGCGAGCACGGCCACGCCGAGGAGGAGGCCGACCGTGGCTGCGCCGGCGACGAGCAGGGAACTGTGGGGTGCGCTTTGCGGCGGGATCTCCGGGGCGATGCGCGCAGGCCGGGCCTGGTCGGGAGTGGCGTCCTCGTCGGCCCCGGGCCAGTCGCGGAAACTGACCAGAACCTGGTCGAGGGCCTCGGCATCCTGGGCTAACCGGAGGGAGAGTTCCCGCTCTTCATGGCCCGGATCGTCGAGGTCGGCGAGCGGGTCGGAGTGACCGCCCGGGCTCTCGCTGAGCGGATGCGCCCGCCACCACAGGGCATCCTGCACATCGTGGCGGCCGCGGTAGGCGGCACGCAGCGCGATGAGTAGTCCGGGATCGGACTCGGCAGCGGACTCGAGTCGGTCGGCCACGTTCTTCAGAGTCACGCGAAGCCCCTAATCGTCATATTCACCCTATCCACCCCCGAAGAGGAGGTCCAGCCGGGGCGTCCGGCGCAGAATGGAGGCATGTCCAATCGACTTGCCGATGCGATCAGCCCGTACCTGCGCTCCCACGCCGACAATCCCGTCGACTGGCAGGGCTGGGGCGCGGAGGCCTTCGCGGAAGCGCGGGCCCGCGATCTTCCCGTGCTCGTGTCGATCGGGTACTCGACCTGCCACTGGTGCCATGTCATGGCGCGCGAAAGCTTCAGCGACCCGGACCTGGCCGCCTATCTGAACGCCCACTTCGTCAGCGTCAAGGTCGACCGGGAGGAACACCCGGACGTCGACTCCGCCTACCTGGCCGCCGCCAGCGCGTTCGTCGATGGCCTGGGCTGGCCGCTCAACGTGTTCGTCACGCCGGAGGGCCGGGCGTTCTACGCGGGAACCTACTTTCCGCCGCAGCCGATGGCGGGGCATCCGTCGTTCCGGCAGGTGCTCGAGGCGGTGACGGATGCCTGGACCACCCGCCGCGCCGAGGTCACCGAGAGCGCGAACCTGGTTGCCGAGGCGCTCGTCGCGGCATCCGAGCAGGGCAGGGCCGCCGGACCGCGGCTGGATCCGGCGGCGCTCGACCGGGCCGCTGCGGCGCTGGTCGCCCAGGAGGACCAGGTCCACGGCGGCTTCGGCGGTGCCCCGAAGTTCCCCGTCGCGCCGGCCCTCGGCTTCCTGCTGGACCGCGCCGACGGACCCGACGGTGCGCGCGCGCCCGGACGGGACGTCGCCCTGCGCACCCTCAAGCGACTCGGCGCCTCGCCGCTGCGCGATCCCATCGAGGGTGGTTTCTTCCGCTACGCGGTCAACCGGGACTGGAGCGACCCGCACTACGAACGGATGCTCTACGACAACGCCCAGCTCCTCGACCTGTACACCCAGGCCTGGAAACTCACCGGGGAAGCGTGGGCCAGGGCCGTAGCCGAGGGGATCGCACGCTTCCTCACCTCCGTGCTGGAGCTGCCGGGCGGCGGCTTCGCCAGCGCCCAGGATTCCGAGAGCACCGTCAACGGCCAACGCGTCGAAGGCGGCTATTACGGCCTCGACGAGGAGGCCAGGGCAGAGCAATCGCGGCCCGCGCTCGACGAGAAGGTGCTCACCGGGTGGAACGGCCTGGCCATCGCGGCCCTCGCCCGGGCCGGATTCGCCTTCGACGACCCCAGCCTCGAAGCGGCTGCGGTGCGCGCGGCCGACAAGCTTCTGGACCAGCATGTCGTCGATCTCGCGCCCGGCCGGGTCGGCCTGGTGCGGGCCTCGATTTCGGGGCGCGTCTCGGGAGCGCGGGCCACCCTGGAGGACTACGGGATGTTCGCCCGCGGGCTCCTCGAGCTGGCGCTGGCGACGGGGGAGGTGCGCTACGCGATCGCGGCGCGTCGCCTCGTCGACGCGACGCTGCGGGCTCCGGCGGAACCGTTCCGGGTTCCGAACGGCGCCGATCCGGTGCTGGCGGCGCAGGGCAGGGACCTCGCCGTCGACCCGTCGGAGGGCGCCTATCCGTCGGGGCTGACCGCGATCGCCGGGGCGGCCCGACAGCTCCACCTGCTCACCGCCGAAGCCCGCTACCTCACCGCGGCAGAATCCGGGATGGCCGCTCTGGCCGGACATCTTCCGGCCCGTCCGCTCGCCTTCGGTGCGGCCCTGCGATTGAGCGCCGAGCTTCTGGCCCCCATCGAACAGCTCGTCGTCGTCTCGCCCGGCGCCGCTCCCACCGGGCTGCTCGCCGCCGCGCGGCGCCGGGGGACCGGGCTCGTCGCCGCGGTCACGGAGGACCAGGCGCGGGCATTCTCTGAGGCCGGCTTCGAGTTGTTCCGCGACCGCACCGCCCGCGCGGGGCAGACCGCTGCCTACCTGTGCCGGGACTTCGTCTGCCACCTTCCCGTGACCGACCCGGCCGACCTTGACGGGCCGGGCGACCTCTAGCTCCCTGCGGGGCTCGGGCCCCGACATTGGCGGGGTTCCGACCGCCCCTGCGACGGGGATGCCGGGGTCGACTGACCGGCCGGGCGGGACGACAATGGGCGCAGTCGAACACACAGCACAGGCTCCACCCGCTCCCACCGAGGAGCCCGCCGAAAGGATTCACCATGGTTCCCGAAATCAACATGTGGGCAGTGCTGCTCGCAACGGTGTCGAGCATGGTCGTCGGCTCGATCTGGTACTCCCGCCGGGCCTTCGGCACCTACTGGATGAAGGCCGTCGGTCACGACGAGGAGAGCATGCGCACCGGTGCGGCCGCCCCGCTCATCCTCACCGTCATCGTCAGCTTCATCACCGCCTGGGTGCTGGCCGGCGCCGCTGCGATCGCCCAGAACTTCTATGGCGGCAGCTTTCTCGCGAACTCGCTGCTGACCGCGATCATCCTCTGGGCCGGATTCACCGCCGCCCGAATGGCGACTCACGACGCCTTCGACCGTCGCCCCTGGGGCCTCACCCTGCTCAACCTTGTGCACGAGCTGGTCACCCTGGTGTTGATGGCCCTCATCATCGGACTGTTCGGCATCAGCGCCCAGTAGACCCGCTCCAGGCGGCGCCCGGCCACGGTCGCCGGTCGGGGCTGTGGCCGGGCGCATTTCCCGGCCTGCCCGCGACGTACACTGAGAGGAGCGCCACCGCGTTCCGCCGGCTGCTTCGCATCTGGTTTCAGGACGGGTGAGCTGCCGCGCAACAAGACGGACGCACTCTTCCCGCTGGTGAACCCCGCGTCCGAGTGTTCCCAATTCCCAGAGGAGGATCATGGCTGATCACAATCGCCCCGCTGCCGACCGGCATGCCCCCACCGGAAACAGCACCGCTTCTGCCGCCGTCGGTTCCGTCGGGTCCGACTCTCCGCCCGACGCGGTCGGGAACGCTTCCCGGAGCCGGGCACTCTCCGACACCGCATCCATCCCAGTTCTCTCGCTCAGCAACGAGCCCGAGCCCGTGCTGCGCGCCGTGGATGCCCGCACTCGCCGTTTCGAGCGTGATGACCTCGTCGTGCGCAAGGGAGAGATCGCCCTCGTCAACGGGCACTTCACCCCGCGCGAATCCATGCTCAAGGACCTCCTCGCCGTCGCAGGGGCCCTCGATCTGGCAGGTATCGACTTCCTGCTCGTTCGTGGCAACAATGATCGTCCGACCATTGCCGTGGACCGCAAGCGCCGAAAGCAACTCACCCGCATCCTCGCCGAGGCGTTCGCCAACGAGCCGTTCTACGCGAAGCCGCTCGACGGCGACCCGGCACTGCCGCTCCTTCTCGCCGACGGCGCCCTGACAACGCTGCGTAAGTCATCCGTCTTCCGGGTTTACCGCCCACGGATCGAGCCGATCGGCCGGCTCCGTTACGGCGCCGAAACGGCCTTCCAGTTCGAGCTGTGGTACTTCGGTGAGGACGAGATCGTCGCGCCGGTCGAGAACTCCCTCATGCGCACCCGGTTGCCCCGCGGCGAGGCCCGCGAGACGACCATCGACCTCTTCGGTCGCAGCTGGCGCACCCTGCAGCACATGTTCGACGACCTGGCCAGCGACATCAGTTTCGACATCGACCTGGTCTTCTCCTGGGTCGACGGTTCATCCAGCGACTTCCAGCGCGAACGCGCCAAGCGCATGCAGGCCTATGTCGTTGGCGCGGGGGACGACTCGGACGCCCGGTTCCGCCAGATCGACGAACTCAAGTACGCGCTCCGCAGCGTTTACATGTTCGCGCCCTGGGTGCGCCGCATCTTCATCGCCACCGACTCGCCCGCGCCGGAGTGGCTGGCGGAGCACCCGCGCGTGACGATCATGCGCAGCGAGGATTTCTTCCCCGACACCAGCGCGCTGCCCACGCATAACTCGCACGCGGTCGAAAGCCAGCTGCACCACATTCCCGGGTTGGCCGAGCACTTCCTCTATTCCAACGATGACATGTTCTTCGGCCGCCCGGTCGGCCCGGAACTCTTCTTCTCTCCGGGCGGGATCACCAAGTTCGTCGAGGCGTCCACCCGGATCGGGCTCGGCGACAACGACCCCACCCGGAGCGGCTTCGAGAATGCGGCCAGGGTCAACCGGGCGCTGCTGCGCGAACGGTTCGGGAAGGTCACCACACGGCACCTTGAGCACACGGCCGCGCCCCTGCGTAAGAGCGTGCTGAGCGAGCTCGAAGCGGAATTCCCCGAAGACTTCGCCCGCACCGCGGCCAGCCGGTTCCGTTCGGCGACCGACATCTCGGTCACGAACTCGCTCTACCACTACTACGCGCTGATGACCGGTCGCGCGGTCGAGCAGACCCAGGCGCGCTCGCTCTACGTCGAGACCACCCTGAAGCTCGCGTTGCGCCAGATGAACAAGCTGCGCAAACGCCGCGACCAGGACATGTTCTGCCTCAACGACGGCAGCTTCCCCGAGATCTCCGACGAGGTGCGCCGCGCGGCGGTCACCGACTTCCTCGAACGCTACTTCCCGATCGTGGCTCCCTGGGAGCGGGAGCACCCGGCGAACGACCGGCTCAGCCCCGGTGCCTCCGCGGTTAGCTCAGAACCCGGATCGGCGTGGTCATCGGGGGTTCACGGAACGCTGGCAGAGTACCCGCGGGCATGATCTCAATGCCGGAGTCGGCCAGGCGCTTGCTGCTCTGCGCCGGGTCGATGTATTCCAGCGCCTGGTAGCTGCCGAGCGGTACGACCGAGTGCAGCACGGTGTCCGCGTACACGTGCACGAGGTTGAAGGCGCGGGCGCCGTCCTGGCCGCGCGTGCCGCCGACGGGAACGTTGAGATCCTGGGTGTAGCAGGTGGCCGACGCGACCGACACGGGGATGCCGGCGAACATCGCCGTTGAGGAATAGTGCAGGTGACCGGCGAGGATGCTGCGCACATCGGTCCCGCGGAGCACCCGGGCCAGCGCGGCCTGGTCGCGCAGCTCGACCGAGACGGCCAGGTCGAGCACGCTGGGGACCGGCGGGTGGTGCATCGCCAGGATGGTGCCGTCCGGCGCGGGCACGCTCAGTTCCCTGGCCAGCCAGGCCAACTGGCTCTCGGTCACGGTGCCGTGGTGATGGCCGGGCACCGACGTGTCCAGGGTGATCACCCGCAGTCCGCCGATGAAGTCGACGTGGTCGATCGGGGCGGTGGAGGCCGGCTCGCCGAGCAGGGTCGTGCGGAACGCCGCCCGGTCGTCGTGGTTGCCCATCACCCAGATCACCCGGGATCCGAGCCTGGCCGCGGCCGGCTCGACGATGGAGCGCAGGGTGCGATAGGCATCCGGCTCACCCTTGTCGGCCAGGTCGCCGGTGATGATGATGGCCTCCGGTCGCCCGCTCGAGGCCTCGACCTCGGCGAACAGCCGGGCGAGATGCGCTGTGCTGTCGACCTGGTCATACAAGCGCTCGCCCTGTGCGAGCAGGTGCGTGTCACTGAGGTGAAGCAGGAAATGGTCCGGCCTGGGGTATTCGGCCGTGCGAATGTTCACGGAGCTTCCATTCGTTTGGTACTAGGGGCACTCTTCGGTGAGTGCGCTGACTCTACTCCGTTTATTCGACCAGTACTTCTTGAACATTCGGTGTACGCCACGCGAATAGCGGGCAAGGCTCCGGGGGATAAACTCCTGGGTCCGCCCGTTTTCCGCTCAATGGACACGGACTTCCTGCCGCCTCCGGCCTTGTTCGCGCTGAGCGAAGCTCAGGTCGGGGTGTGGGCATGCCGGGCGTGTCGGCGCCGGGCGGTCCGGTCAGGGGTGGGTCAGCCCGGAGGAGGAACCTGGCAGGTTGGGCTTGTCGATCTGGTCCTGCTCATACGGTTCGATCGGCTCGTCGGAAGCCGCCGCGGCGCGCCGCCGTTCGGCCTCGAAGTCGCCCTCGAGCCCGGAGAAACCACCCAGGCCGAAGCCGCGGGTGTCGTGTGCGCGGTCGGCCTTCGCCCGGCCCCAGTGCCAGTTGAACATGCTTCCACGCTACGCCGACCCGCCGGCCAGTCAAGGGTTCCGCCCTCGCTGTGCGCGAACGCGCCCGTGTACCGCCCCCGGTGAGGTGTTCTGCGCCCCGGCATGCGAAGCTGGAATGTGCGCACCACCTCGACCACCAGTCCCCTCCGTTATCTCGTTGGTGCTTTCTTCTCGATCGCGGTCCTGGTCGTGATCTACCTGTTCTCCGTGCGCACCCTCGCCGGCCAGACCATGGACCAGCTCGCCTTCGACGGAGCCGAGTTCGGGCGTCGCAGCGTGACCCCGTTTACCCAGCAGGTGCTCGACGCCCTGCCACTGGTCTCCGTGGTCGCCGGGGCGACGGTGGCCGGCATCCTCACCGCCGTCCGACGCAACCTGCACACCCTGATCGTCGCGGTCGGCTCGGCGCTCGGCGCGGTGCTGACCACCCAGATTCTCAAGGGCTGGCTGCTGACCCGGCCCGATCTCGGAGTCGACGGCTACGCCGCCAATTCGTTCCCCTCCGGGCATACGACCGTGGCCGCGGCATCCGCCCTCGCCGTCTTCCTCGTTTCCAGCCCCCGCACCCGGTGGCTGAGCGCACTCGCGGGCGCGGCCTTCGCGGTGGTCGCGGGCGTGTCGACCCTCGCCAACGGCTGGCACCGACCGAGCGACGTGATCGCGGCCCTGCTGGTCGTCGCCGTCTGGGGGTGCGCCGGCGGTGTCGCGCTGACCGTGTGGCGCGGCGACGACCCGACCACGATCGAGCCCGTGCCGGCGGTGGGCGCGCGGATGCAGGTGAAGATATTGGTGCCTTTCCTCGTCGTGGCCATCTCCGCTTTCCTGGTGACGTTCTTCAGGGCCTTCGGCACGACGCCCGGCCCCCTGATCGCCTACATCGGCGGGGTGGCCGCGATCATCGCCTCCGGCTTCGCCGTCGCGCTCACGGCAACGCGGCTGTTCTCCCGGTTGCCCTGACCCGCCCTGCCTCGCCCTGCCTCGCCCCTGACAGCCCGCCCGGACCGCGCCAGCCCGCTCGACCGCCCGGCCCCCGCGCAAGGCCGCGCCCGTTTCCGCAGGCCGCGCCCGCCATTGCGGGCGCGGCGTGCGGAAACCGGCGCGGGCTGGGCGGTGCTCGTCTGCGTGGGTCTGCGGAAACCGGCGCGGACGCGCGCCGGGGCCGGGCGGCATCCGTGCGCCGGGCCCGCACTGCCGGTCGGGTTACAGCTTGTGGATGTTGGTGCGGGCGAGCCGCACGGCCTCGCCGACCCCGCCGTTGAGCACCACGCGGGACAGGGCGAGTGCGAAGCCGCGCACCTGCGCGCCCGTGATCGTCGGCGGCATACTGAGCGCGAGCGGATCCGTGACCAGGTCGACCAGTGCCGGCCCCGGGTGTGCGAAGGCGCGCAGGAGCGCGCCGCGGATCTCAGCGGGGTCCTCGACCCGCTGCCCGTAGATGCCGACAGCGTTCGCGACCGCGGCGTAGTCGACCGCGGGCACGTCGACGCCGAAGTCCGGGTAGCCGTCCACGAGCATCTCGAGCTTGACCATGCCGAGGGTCGAGTTGTTGAACACGACGATCTTCACGGGCAGCTTCTGGGCGGCGACGGTGACGAGTTCGCCCATCAGCATCGAGAGGCCGCCGTCGCCGGACAGCGTGATGACCTGCCGGTCCGGATGGCTGGCCTGGGCTCCGATCGCCTGGGGGAGAGCGTTCGCCATCGAGCCGTGCAGGAGTGAGGCCAGCATCCGCCGGCGCCCGTTCGGATTGATGTAGCGGGCCGCCCAGACATTGCACATGCCGGTGTCCGCGATGAAGACGGCGTCGTCGCTGGCGACCTCGTCGAGGATCGCGGCCGCGTACTCCGGGTGGATCGGGGTGCGCCGCTCCACGTTGCGCGGGTTGCCGTCGACCTTTTCCATCAGTTGCTCGTGGTGCTTCTGCGTCTTCTCGAGGAAGCCCCGGTCGGCGGTTCGGGTGATCAGCGGGGTCACCGCGGCGATGGTCGCGGCCACGTCACCGTGCACGGGCACGGTCACGTTCGCGCGGCGGCCGAGATGTTCGGCACGGATGTCCACCTGTGCGATCACGACGTCCCGTCCGTCCGGCAGGAACTGCGAGTACGGGAAATCGGTGCCGAGCAGGATCAGCAGGTCGGCATCGTGCATGCCGTCGTGGGCGGCGCCGTAGCCGATCAGCCCGGTCATGCCCACGTCGAAGGGGTTGTCGTACTGGATCCATTCCTTGCCGCGCAGAGAGTGCCCCATCGGCGCGGCCAGCAGGTCGGCGAAGGCGACGACCTCGTCGTGCGCCCCGGCCACCCCGATCCCGGCAAAGATGGCGATCTGCCGCGCGCTGTTGATGGCGGAGGCGAGCCGTTCGACATCCGTTGGAGAGGGAATCAGGGTGCCGGGGAGGGAGAGGGTGAAAGCGGGTGCGACCCCGTCGGCGTCGAGTTCGGCGATATCGCCCGGCAGACTGACCACGGCGACCCCGCCGAGGCCGATCGCGTGCCGCATCGCCATGCTCACGACGCGCGGGGCCTGAGCTGACGAGCTGACGAGCTCGCAGTAGTTGGAGCACTCGACGAAGAGCCGGTCCGGGTGGGTCTCCTGGAAGAAGGAACTGCCGATCTGGACGCTCGGGATGTGGCTCGCGATCGCGAGGACGGGAGCTCCGGAGCGGTGCGCGTCGTAGAGGCCGTTGATCAGGTGCAGGTTGCCGGGACCGCAGCTGCCGGCACAGACCGCGAGTTCGCCGGTGAGCTGTGCCTCGGCGCCGGCGGCGAAGGCCGCGGCCTCTTCGTTGCGCACGTGCACCCAGTCGATGCCGCCCTTCGCGGACCCGCCGCTGCGCCGCACGGCGTCGACGAGCGGGTTGAGGCTATCGCCGACGATGCCGTAGATGCGGCGCACCCCGGCCTCGATGAGCTGGGCGATGATTTGGTCTGCGACGGTCGTGGCCATAAAGCTCCCTCGAATAGATGGGATGCGGCTCGCACGGTGATGGCGCGCGTCCACGGCGTCCCCAGCGACTCCCAGCTTATGCCTCGGGATTGGGGGCTGTGCCGACGCGGGGGTGCGTGTAACACTGGGGCTATGTCCGTGACTCTGAGAGCGCTGCAGACCGTGGTTCCCCCGACAATCCTGGTGCAGGAGCAGGTGCGCGACGTCTTCGCGGCCCAACCGGGACTGAGCCGCCTGGGCCAACGCCTGGTGACGGCATCCTTCAATCTGTCGGGAATCGACCGGCGGCACACCGTGATCGACGAGCTCACCCTCGATTCGGACAAAGCCGACCCGCAGTTCTTCGATGCCGCAACCCAGCGCCTGCTGATGCCGGGCACCCGGGTGCGGAATGAGCTCTACATCGTCGAGGCCACGAAGCTGTTCGTCGAGGCGGGACGCCGGGCGCTCGCCGCCTGCCCTGACATCGACGCGGCCGACGTGACGCACGTGGTCACGGTTTCGTGCACCGGGTTCTACGCCCCGGGGCCCGACTACATGCTCGTGCGCGAACTGGGGCTCAGCCCGGCCACGCAGCGGTACCACCTCGGTTTCATGGGCTGTTACGCGTCGATGCCGGCGTTGCGCACGGCCAAACAATTCGTCGAGGCCGACCCGAACGCGGTCGTACTGGTCGTCAGCGCCGAGCTCTGCTCGCTGCACCTGCGCACCTCGGACGACCCGGACACGATCGTCGCCTCCTCGCTGTTCTCCGATGGCGCCGCCGCGGGGATCGTCAGTTCCCGCTCGCCGGCGCCGGGCGAGGTGGCCCTGGATCTTGACCGGTTCGAGACCGTGATCACCCCGGTCGGTGAGGGCGACATGGCCTGGAAGATCGGCGACGAGGGCTTCGAAATGGTGCTGAGCACCTACGTTCCGCACATCATCGACGAACACATCGAGGCGGCCCTCGCGCCGCTCTTCGCCGGGGACGCGTCTCTCGTCGCCGCGCTGACGCCGCCGGCCGCTGAGTTGAAGCGTGAACTGGTGGGCGCGGTGGCCGGCGGGTCGGGTGCCGTGCCGGCGGAGTCGCCGACCGGGACACCGTCGGGGGTCGGCGCGGCGACGCTGAGCAGCGCGATTGCGCACTGGGCGATCCACCCGGGCGGGCGCAGCATCCTGGACAAGACCGAAGCGAAGCTGGGGCTGACCGAGGCGCAGCTCGTGCCGTCGCGCGAAACCCTGCGCCAGTACGGCAATATGAGCAGCGCCACGGTCCTGTTCGTGCTCAAGGCCATCCTCGATGCCCCGGCCACCGCCGACGGTGAACGGGTCTGCGCGATGGCGTTCGGGCCTGGCCTCACGGTCGAGTCCGGCCTGATGACCGTCACCGCCGGATAGTCCAACGTGGGCATCCCCTCCCTGCGGCGGCGCGCGAGCGACGCCGTCGAGTTGATGGACGACCCCGGCTGCGACCCGGAGCGGCTGGACCGCACCTACGCGAACTTCCGGTTCGTGAACGCGGTCGTATCGGGCTGGCGTGGGATGTACCGGCGGGAGATCCGGCCGGCGCTGTCGGGCACGAGAGAGCGCACCCTGCTCGATATCGGCTCCGGTGGCGGCGACGTGGCCAGGGCGCTCGCCCGCTGGGCGGCCCGCGACGGACTCCGCCTGAACGTGACGGCGATCGACCCGGACGCCAGGGCCCACGCCTACGCCACCGGCCTGAGGGCGATACCGGGGCTCACGTTCCGGCGGGCGCTGAGTTCCGAGCTGGTCGCCGAGGGCGCTCGTTTCGACTTCGTCGTCTCCAACCACGTGCTGCACCACCTGACCGCGGAACAGCTCGGCGGCCTGCTCGCGGACTCGGAGCACCTGGCCGCCGGCCGGGTGCTGCACGGCGACATCGAGCGAGGCCGGTTCGCCTACCTCGGCTTCGGGCTGGGCAGCTGGCCGTTCTTTCGCCGGTCGTTCATCCGCGACGACGGGCTCACCTCGATCCGACGCAGCTTCACCGCGGCCGAGCTGCGGCAGGTCGTTCCGCCCGGTTGGCGAGTGACCCGGGAGAGGCCATCGCGCCTCGTGCTGCGCTGGGCGCCCCCTGCGCGGCCGAGCCTTGAGTCGGGGAGAGCGGCGGGTCGGGCCGCCGAGCAGACGGGTGCGAGGCCGGGGGATGCGTGACGTCATCGTCGTCGGCGGGGGCCCGGTCGGCATCCTGCTGGCCGGCTTACTCGCCGTGCGCGGGCTCGACGTGGAGGTGCTCGAGCGGCGGAGCGAGCCGTCGATGCGGTCCAGGGCCATCGGCATCCACCCGCCCTCGCTCCTGGCGCTCAGGCAACTGGGCGTGGTGGACACGATCATCGACCGGGCGGTCAGGATCAGCGGGGGAGAGGTGCGCTCCGACGGGCGCAGCCTGGGCCGACTGAGGTTCGCCGAGACCGACGATCCGTACCAGCGCGTCATCTCGCTGCCGCAGTTCGAGACGGAGGCCGTGCTGCGCGCCCGGTTCGCGGAGCTCCGCCCGGGGCGGTTCCGTGGCGGCGCGACCGTGACCGGTGTGCGCGACCGGGGCGACCGGGTCGAGGTCGCCTTCGCCTCGGATGACGGGGACGCCCGCGAGCCGGGGCGCGTCGAGGCGCGGTACGTCGTGGCGGCGGACGGCGCTCGCAGCCGGGTGCGGGACCTGCTCGGCATCCGCTGCGCCGCCCAGACCGGTGGTGAGACCTACCTGATGAGCGAGTATGCCGATAACGGCATGCACGGCGGGGAAGCGCTGCTGTTCTTCGAGCGGGGCGGGGTGGTCGAGTCGTTTCCGCTGCCCGGCGGGCGGCGACGGTGGGTGGCCATGACCCCGACGCTGTTGACCGACGCGACAAGCCTGGACCTGGCGACCCTCGTGCGGGATCGCACGGGGATCGAGCTGCCGCCGACGGAGGCTGTGGCGAGCGCCTTCGCCGTGCAACAGCGACTGGCTCGGCGGCTCGTGGCCGGCCGGATCGTGCTGGTCGGCGACGCCGCCCACCAGATCAGCCCGATCGGCGGGCAGGGGATGAACCTCGGCTGGCTTGACGCCTTGCAGCTCGCGCCCGCGCTGGAGCGGGCCATTCGCGACCCGGCCGCCGCGGCAGCCGTGCTCGCCGGTTACGACCGCCGCCGCCGGCGCAGCGCCCGGATGGCCGCGCGCCAGGCCGGCTTCAACATGGCGATGGGCCGCCCGGCGACCGGGTTGCGGCTCCGGGCCCGGAACGGCCTCGTGCGCGCGCTCGCCGTACCGCCGGCGAGCGCGATCCTGGCCCGCGCCTTCACCATGCGCTGGCTCTAGCCGCCCCTGCCCGGCCGCCCGTCCCTGGCCGGGCCTAGCCGAGAAAGGCTGCGCCGTGCGGGCGGCGCAGGCCGTGCACGACGACGTCGCCGACCACGCCGGGGCTGAGCGGGGTGGACACCGTCGCACCGTTTGCGCGGTCCGGCTCGAGGCCGAGCACGGTGCCGAGCACCGAGACTGCGGCGGCGGCCGACCACGCCTGCGGCCGGCACGCGGCCGGGTAGGGAACCGCCGTCGCGAGCCGGCCGGCGGAGTCCCCTGAGTGGAGCTCCGGCATCCGGTAGTCGAAGGATTCCGCCGCGGCGAGCAGCCCCTCGATCAGGGTGCCGGCCTCGGCGCCGAAGCCTTCCCAGCCGAGCCCGGCGATCGCGATGGCGGTGTCGTGCGTCCAGACCGAGCCGCCGTGGTAGCTCAGCGGCCAGTAGCCGGTCGAGTCGGTCGACATCGTGCGGAGCCCGAACCCGGAGTTGAGCTCGGGAGAGACCAGACGGGCCGCGACGAGCGCGGATTCCTCGTGGCTGAGCAGCCCGGTGCCCAGGAGGTGGCCGATGTTACTCGTCACGGTGTCGACCGGGCGTTTGGACGCGTCGAGGGCCACCGCCGGGTAGCGGCCATCCGGTGAGTCGATCCAGAACGATTCCCGGAACCGGGTCTTGAGCCCCGCGGCCCAGGCCCGCCACTCGGTGGCGCCGGGCCGGCCGAACGCCTCGAGCAGCGCGGCGCCGCCGATAGCGGCCTGGTATGCGTAGGCCTGCACCTCGCACAGGGCGATCGGGCCATCGGCGAGCGTGCCGTCCCGCCACTGGATCGAGTCCCCGGAGTCCTTCCAACCCTGGTTCGCGAGGCCGTGCCCCGTGATGTCGACATATTCGAGGAAACCGTCGCCATCGCTGTCGCCGAAGTCGCGCATCCAGCCGAGTGCGGCCTCGAGGTTCGGCAGAAGCGCCTCCACCTCGGCATCGGCCATGCCCCACCGGTACGCGTCGCTGAGCAGGCAGATCCACAGCGGCGTCGCGTCAACGGTCCCGTAGTACAGCGGCGGCAGGCTCAGTTCCTCGCCCGGCATCGAGAACACGTCCGGCCGCAACTCGTGCATGATCTTTCCGGGCTGCTCGGCCGTCTCGGTGTCGGAGACGGTGCCCTGCAGCTCGGCGAGCAGGCGCAGCGTCGACGCCGCGAGACCGGTACCAAGCGGCAGCATGAACCGCGCAGCCCAGATCGAGTCCCGGCCGAACAGGGTGAAGAACCACGGCGCCCCGGCCGCGAGGAACGCCCGGTCCGGGCTCTGCGTCGTCGCCATCCGGAGCCCGGAGAGGTCGTCGAGTGCGCGCTGCACCCAGCGGCCGAGTCGGGCGTCGCCGGACTGAACCGAGACGCCGGCCCACTCCGGGAGGCCGGCGGCGGCCTGAACGACGGTCGCCTCGTGTGCAACGTCGACGCTCCACTCCACGGTGACGCTCCCGTGGGCGGGCACCTCGACGGACCATTCCGCCGAAACCGCTGGGGGCGAGTCAGGAGCGGCAGTCGGGTCGGAGGTCCCGGCCGACGCAACCGTCGTCGTCGCCTCACCGAATCGCGCGGTCGCGGTCACCGATGACGCCGCGAGACGGATGCCGCCGGCCACCCGCTCGACGGAGATCACGGGCGGCTCAGGCAGCTCGGTCGCCGCCCACGCGTGCCGCTTGTGCGGGTCGGCGAGGCCGGCCTTGACCGTCTGCATGTCGGAGAAGTCGGGCTGCAGGTGCAGCGCGAGCGTCGTCGCAAAAGCCGCGTCGAGCCCGGAGCTGATCGTGATCCGCTCGGACAGCCGGCCGGGGGACACCGTTCGCGTCAGATCGAGCCGCAGCCGTGGGTCGGCGCTGCGGTCGTCGAGGTGGCGGAGCAGTGAGGTGAACGTGGCCTCGCCGGCACCGTTCTGGGAGAACGAGATCGCTTCGCCCGTTGCGCCGCCGACCAGGAGGTTCCAGTCCGCGAGGATGCGGGTGTCGGCGTGATAGAGACCGTGGATCGGCAACGAGGTGCCGCCGTCGGCGCCCGACCAGGCCTGGCTCGGGGCGGCCAGGACGATCAGTGAATCGTGGAGTAACGGCTGGACAGGATGGGGGGACATGGTGAAGGACGACTCCTGGCTAGTGACACGGATGCCCATTGACTGGGCGGTGAGAGGGGACCGACGAGGCCGCTGCGAACGCAAGGCGAAGGCACCGGCAGCGTCGGCGGATGACTGCGGCGCGGCTGCTACTCCTTCACCGCGCCGTCGGTCGTGTTCATGATCCGTTTCTGGAAGATGAAGAACATCACGGCGACCGGGATGGTCATGATCGCCGCCGCCGCGAGCTTGAGCGGGTACTGGGTGCCCTGGCTGAGCTGGCCGGAGGCGAGCGAAGCAACCCCCTTCGTGAGCGTGGTCAGCTCGGGGGACTGGGTCGCGACGATGAAGTGCGACAGCTCGTTCCAGGAGCCCTGGAACGACAGGATGATGATCGTGATCAGGGCGGGCCTGGCCATCGGCAGCACGATCGACCAGAACACCCGGAAGGTGCCCGCACCGTCGATCCGCGCCTGCTCCTCGACGCTGGCCGGGATCGACTCGAAGAAGTTCTTCATGATGAAGACGCCCGCGGCATCCGTGAGGAGCGGCACGATCATTCCGACGTAGGTGTCGTAGATGCCGATCTGGTTGATCACAAGGAACTTCGGGATGAGCAGGACCACACCGGGCACGCTCATCACGGCGATCAGGCCGGCGAAGATTGCTGCGCGGCCGCGGAACTGCAGCCGGGCGAGGGCATAACCCGCGAGCGAGTTGAAAAACACTCGCCCGAGGGTGACGAAGATCGTGACAATGGCGGAGTTCTTGAACCACACCGGGAAATCGGAGTTGACGAAGAGCTTCTGGTAGGCCGCGGTCGACCAGGTCTGGGGGAGCAGCGAGATGGGATTGCTGGCCGCCTCGACATCCGTTTTGAACGAGGTCGCGACCTGCACGAGGAACGGGGCGATGTAGATGATCGCGAGCACCGTGAGGATCGCATACATCAGGGACCGACCGGCGACGGCGCGGGTGGGGAGCTTCTCGCGGCTGAGCGAACGGAGCTTGCGGGACGGGCTGACCGTTGGCGCGCTCATCGTGAATCTCCGGATTTCGTGGTCGAGGCGGGTTTCGTTGCCGTGGCCGCCAGGGCGACCGAGGCGGCAGGGTTCGTGAGATATGGCCGCATCCGGCGATTGGACACCGGGCGTTCCTTGAGTACCCAGCGCTGGAACAGGGTAAAGAACACGATGATCACGAAGAGGATGAACGCGATCGCGGCGCCCTGTCCCCAGGCCTGGTTGGTGAATGCGGTCTGGTAGGAGAGGTAAGCCGGGGTCAGCGTTGTCTTACCCGGCGCGCCCTGGGTCCCGGTGTAGATCTGGTCGAAGACCTGCCAGCTGCCGATCAGCCCGAGGGTCAGCACCGTGAAAAGGGTGGGACGGAGCTGGGGGAGGGTGACCCGCCAGAACCGCTGCCAGCCGTTGGCGCCGTCCATCATTGCGGCCTCGGCGACCTCGCCGCTGAGGTTCTGCAGCGCAGCGATGAAGAGCAGCATGAAGGTTCCACTCGTCGTGAAGACCGCCATGATGATGAATGCGGTCATCGCGACGGAGGGGCCGGAGAGCCAGTCCCACTAGGAGACGCCGAGAAACGAGCCGGCGGTGAGGGCTGCGGGGCCCTGGGTCACTCCGAACAGCCGCAGGAAGTTGTGTACGATCCCGCTCGGATCGTTGAACCAGTTGGGCCCGTTG
Organism: Cryobacterium sp. PH31-AA6; assembly: GCF_030063195.1. Classification (GTDB taxonomy): domain Bacteria; phylum Actinomycetota; class Actinomycetes; order Actinomycetales; family Microbacteriaceae; genus Cryobacterium. The sequence goes on along the minus strand of NZ_JASISS010000018.1, from coordinate 27,529 downwards.
ATGCCGATGAAGGAGAGCAGCTTGTTGACCGCGCCGGTCGCACTGAAGAGGAAGAGCCAGAGCACGGTGATGGCGACCGAACTCGTCACCGAGGGAAAGTAGAACGCGGTGCGGAAGAAGCCGCGGCCTCGGAGGAACTGCCGGTTGACCAGCACGGCGAGCAGGAGGGAGAGGGCGGTCTGGATCGGGACGACCAGCATGACGTACCACGCGTTATTGCGCAGTGCCGTGCCGAAGTCCTGTTCGGCCAGGCCGCCCCCGCCCAGGAGGGTGGAATAGTTGTCGAAGCCGACGAAATTCACGTTGCCACCGAAGGGGCTGCCGCGGCCGCCCCAGTCGGAAAAGCTGACCCACAGGGCCATGAGCACCGGGACGACGAGGAACATCCCGAGCAGGATGATCATCGGGGCGGTGAAGAGCCACCCCGAGGCGGCCTCGCCGCCCCGGATCCCGGAGCGGCGTGACGTGAGTGCGGGCTTCGGCATGTCGAACTACTTCAGCAGCGCTTCGAGGTTCTTCTGGGCGGCGTCGAGGATCTGCTGGGGATCGCCCGACTTGAGCGACTCGAGCTTCGAGTTCAGCTCGGTCACGACATCCGCCGCGCCCTTCGCGGTCGGCGTGCCGACGGCGTAGTCCGCACCGTTGAGGAACGGGACGAGCGCCGCGTTCGCGGTCTTCCAGTCGGAAGCCGCCGACTTGATCGACGGCATCGGGCCGAAGGCGGTGGAGAAGGCCAGCTGGGAGTCCTTGCTGGTCAACTGTTCGACGAGCCCCAGCGCGGCGGCCTGGTTGGGGCTGTCGGCGGCGATGCCCCAGCAGTTGGTGAACTGCATGGTGCCCTTGCCGGCCGGGCCGGCCGGAAGCTCAGCAACCGTGTACTTCACGTCCGGGAAGTCGTTGGACATGGCACCGGTGATCCAGTTGCCCTCAATCGTCATGGCCGCGAGCTGCTTACCGAAGGCCTCGCCGCCCCAGCCTGCTCCCACGTCCTTGGCGTACTTCATCACGCCGTCGTTCAGGAGTTTCTTCACCTCGGTGAGGCCCGCGACGGCCTCCGGGGTGTTCGCGGTCGCCTTCGAGCTGTCCTCGTTCATGAGGTTGCCGCCGGCCTGCGCCATGAAGGCGCCGGCGCGAGCGTACTCGCCACCGATGGCGAGACCGATCTGGTCAGGGGTGGTCAGCTTCTTGGCCACGGTTTCGAGCTGGTCCCACGTCGTGGGGATGTCCGCGTCGGTGAGTCCGGCCTTCGCCCAGGCATCCGTGTTGATCACGAGGCCGAGGGTGGAGAAATCTTTGGGTGCGCAGTAGAACTGGCCGTCGTAAGTGAAGGACTTCACGAGGCTCGGGTAGAAATCGCCCTTGTTGGAGAGGCTGTCGCCGTAGGCGAGCAGGGAACCGTTCGATGCGTAGCCGGCGAGGGCATCCGTGGACAGGTAGAACACATCGGCCGGTTTCTTGGCGGCGAAGCCCTGGGCGAGCTGCTGGTTGAGGTCGCTGGCAACGGAGACCGTTGCCGCCGTGCCGCTCGATGCCGCCCAGGACGCGACCGCGGAGTTGACCGCCTTTGTCTCGGCGTCGCCGCTCGAACCGATGAGGACGGTGAGGCTCTTGCTTGAGTCGCTCGTCAGCTTGCCGTCGCTGGAGCCCGCGGAGTCGCCGCCGCTGAATCCGGAGCTGCAGGCGCTGAGGGCGAGGACGCCAGTCAGGGCGAGGCCGGATCCGATCAGCCAGCGGGAGTTGCGTCGTTGCATTGTTATTCTCCTTCGGTCGCGCTCTATGGCGCGATTTGCGTGTGTGATGGTCACGATAGCCGACTTTATTTGATCGATCAAATGTTTTCTTGGATCGATAAAATATTTGCTGTGCCGGGTCGATCAATATCCGTGATCGAGGTCGAGGGATGCCGTCGGGTCGCGGGGCGGTCGGGAGGAGTGGGACTGGCCGAACGCGCTAGTCTGACTTTTATCGTTCAACCCACGCGGCACAAGGCACGGGGAGCTATCGGACAGGAGCGGCAATGGCTGAATTCCCCACGGTGACCGACGTTGCCCTGGCTGCCGGGGTTTCCCGCCAGACCGTGTCGAATGTGATGAATTCACCCGAGATCGTGCGCCTGGACACGCGCACGCGCGTGGAGGCTGCCATCGAATCGCTCGGCTACCGCCCGCACGCCTCCGCCAGGCGGCTGCGCACCCGACGGAGCTCGACGATCGGTATCCGTCTGGACCCGATGATCGACGGGATCTCGGGCTCCGTGCTCGACAGTTTCCTGCACGCCCTGACCGAACAGGCCGACGCCAAGGGGCTGCGCGTGCTGTTGTTCACGGCAACAAGCCCCGAGGACGAGATCGCCCAGTTCCGGCGCCTGAACGACGGGGCGGATGTCGACGGTTTCGTGTTGACGTCGACATCGGCCGGTGATCCGCGCACGAAATGGCTGCTGAAGAAGAAGATTGCCTTCGTTACCTTTGGGCGGCCGTGGGGAAGCGACGACCTGAATCAGCCGGAACACCTCTGGGTGGATGTCGACGGCTGGCATGGTCTGCACTCGGCTACCCGGGCGCAGCAGGAGGCCGGCGCGAAACGTATCGCGTTCATTGGCTGGCCGAGCCCGTCCGGAACGGGTGACGACCGCCGGAGGGGCTGGCACGACGCCATGCTCGAACGCGGCGACGTGCCGGAGGCTGAACTCGCCCGTCTCGAGGTCGTCACCGCTGACGGGGTCAGCGAGGGTACGGCGGCCATGCAGCGGCTGCGCGCCGCCGCGGGGCGGATCGACGCCGTCCTCTGCGCGAGCGACTCGCTCGCCCTCGGCGCCATGATCGCCAACCCGGAGCGGATTCCCGTCACGGGCTACGACAACACGCCGATCGCCGCCGCGATCGGGCTATCGAGCGTCGACCAGTCCGTCGACGAGGTTGCCGCCGGCGTGCTCGAGTTGCTGACCGGGGAGTTCGAGGGCCGGATCGACGCCGCACCGGAGTCGACCGCGCCGCGCCACCGGCTGGTCAAGCCGCGCCTGGTCGAACGGCGGTTCGCCGCCATCCCCATGGACCCCGCCGGGACCCCGACCCGCTCGCCCGCAGTGCCTGCCGTTGACCCCGTCCCGAATTGACGCGTAACACCTGGTTTTCGCCGGCCCCCATCACCCTGGGCCGGCTCTAGCCGCCCCTCACCTGCTGCCCCCTCACCGGCACAGGGGGTCCTGCGTCGGTCTTGGGCATAACTCCTGCAATTCGGCCGGGGGCTTCTGAAGTTGCCCGTGATTCCGAGGCGCGGATCAGCCGGAGTCAGAAATTGCAGGAGTTATGCACGGAAGACCCGGGAAGCTTCGGTCGGCGGCGCGGATGCTCGGCTAGGGTGACGCCATGACTCACCCCGGCACCGTTCAGACACCCGCGACCCTCGCCCTCCCCGCAGCGTGGGACCTCACCGGGCGCACGGCGCTGGTCACCGGGGCCGGAAGCGCATCCGGCATCGGTTTCGCCGCGGCACGGATGCTCGGCGAGCTCGGCGCCCGGGTGGTGCTCACCGCGACGAGCGAACGGGTGCACGATCGCGTCGCGGAGCTGGCGGCCCTGGGCCTGGGAGTAGACGCAACGGGCATCGTCTGCACCCTCGACGCCGCGGCCGGCGCCTGGGTGCTCGCCGAGGCGCTGGCCGCCGCGAACCTTGCCCCGACGATTCTCGTGAACAACGCCGGCATGGTCGCGGTCGGCGACGCCGGGATGCTGCACGGGGACGTGACCACGAGCCCGGAGGAGTGGGACCGTGGCCTCGCCATCAACCTCTCGACGGCGTTCCACGCCACCCGGACCGTGGTCGGCTTCATGCGGGCGGCGGGCTGGGGTCGCGTCGTGACGGTGTCGAGCGTGAGCGGGCCGGTGATGGCGTCGCGCGGCGATGTCGCCTACGCCGCGGCCAAGGCCGGGCTCGCCGGCCTCACCCGGGCGCTCGCCGTGGACGAAGCCGAGCACGGCATCACGGCGAACGCGGTCGCCCCCGGCTGGATCGAGACGGGCTCCCAGCTCGACAGCGAAGCGATCGAAGGCGGCCTCGTGCCCGCCGGGCGGAGCGGGACGGCCGCGGAAGTGGCATCCGTGATCGCCTGGCTCGCCTCGCCGGGGGCCTCCTACGTCACCGGCCAGACGATCGTCGTCGACGGCGGGAACAGCATCGCCGAGGAACGCCGCCGATCCCGCTGACCGGCCGGCCGGGTGACCTTCGCCCCGGCAAAGGCATCCCCGCGCCCAACCCTGCATAACTCCTGCAAATCGGAGGCTGCCAGGATTTTCGGCCCGGGATTCCGGGGCAGGCGGATGCCGGCTCCATAAATAGCAGGAGTTATGCCAGGGGCGGGCGGGGAGTAGGCGGGGGAGGGGAGGCTCGGCGTGCAGTTGAATGGTGCAGTGACTTCTGCACTCGTTGACCAGCTCCGAGCCGACCTCGGCGCCGCCCACTACTCCGTTTCGGCGCTGACCGGACTGTGGGGGAGAGAAGCGGATGCCGCGCTCCGTCGCAACCAGCGGGTGCCGGCCCAGCGGGCGCTCGACGCTCTCCGGGTCAGGCTCGGGCGGGCGGAATCGTCCGCGACCCTGGCGCAGCTGTTCGTGCTCGGCCTGCCCGTTTCGCGTGCCGATCTCGCGGCGGCCCTCCCCAGGCTCGGTGTGGTGGGCGCCCAGGCACTCGGGCTGGTGGCCGACGAGGCTCCGGCCGATGCACCCGGAACGGCGGCCCCGGCCGGCGCGCCGGCAACCGAGACCGGTACCGGCCCGGGCGGCCCCGGAACCCCGGAGGCGGCGGCGCTCCTGCGCCCACTGATCGAACTGCGGCCCTACAGCTTCGTCGACGAACACGGTGCCGGCAGCTGGTGGATCGCCTCCGACCTCGGCGAACTCGCGCTCGGCCGCGCGCTCGGCGAGACGCATGTGCTCGGCGTCGGCGGGGCCTCCCTCACCCTGAGCGGACTGCTGATCCCGGCCAGGGTGGCCACCGCGCTCGACCTCGGCACGGGCTGCGGCATCCAGGCCATGCACGCGGCCCGGCACGCCGACCGCGTGGTCGCGACCGACATCTCGGTGCGCGCCCTCGAACTGGCGGCGTTCAACGCCGAACTCAACGGCATTCCGAACATCGAATTCCGGCTCGGCAGCCTGTTCGAGCCGGTCGCGGGGGAGCGGTTCGACCACATCATCTCCAACCCGCCGTTCGTGATCACCCCGCGCACCGAGGGCGTTCCCAGCTACGAGTATCGCGACGGCGGCATGGTCGGCGACGCCCTCGTCGAGGCCGTCGTGCGCGGCGCCGCCGAACACCTCACGCCCGGCGGCATCGCCCAGCTGCTCGGCAACTGGGAATACCGCACCGATCAGGATGCCTTCAGCCGCCTCGACCATTGGCTCGACTCCCCGGATGCGCCGGCCGCCCCAGCCCCCGCGCCCGCCCTTGACGCGTGGATCATCGAGCGCGAGGTGCAGTCTCCCGCGCTCTACGCAGAGACCTGGATCCGCGACGGCGGCACCCGGCCGGGCACGGCCGACTTCGACCGGCTCTACGGCGCCTGGCTGGACGATTTCGAGGCCCGCGACGTCAGCCAGGTGGGGTTCGGCTACATGCTCCTCCGCCGTCCCGCCCGCGCCGAGACGGCCCTCCGCCGGCTCGAGCGACTGCCGGGCGCGCTCGGCCACAACCCGGCCGGCATCGGCAGCCACCTGGCAGCCTGCCTGGCCGCGCACGACAAAACGGCGGCGATGGATGACGCCCGCCTGGCCCGCACCAGGCTCACCGTGGCATCCGACGTCACCGAGGAACGTCACTACTGGCCGGGCCAGGAGGATCCGACGCTGATGACCCTGCACCAGGGCGGCGGATTCGGCCGCTCGGTGTCGCTGGACACGGCGCTCGCGGCCCTCGTCGGCGCGTGCGACGGCGACCTCGACGTCGGCTCGATCGTGTCGGCGCTCGCCGAGCTGCTGGACGCCGACGAGGGCGATCTCGCCGCCGAGCTCCTGCCCAGCGTGCGCGGCCTCATCGGCGACGGTTTCCTGCTCCCACCGGCCTGACCAACCGCGCACGCGCCCCGGCCGCGCGGGGGCGGCGGATGCACGGACGCCTGAGGTAGTTTGGGAGCAACCACACCGTCAAGCTCGGAGAGGAGAGCGTCCGTGCCGGCACTGGCATGGTCACCGTCATGAAACGTCGAACCTTCCTGCTCGGCTCGGTCACCGGGATCTCCGTGCTCGCGCTCACCGCCTGCGTTCCGCCGAGCCCGAGACCGACTGGAACGCCGAAGCCGGCGCCGACGGCGACGGCGGTTCCGAAGCCGGCGATGGTTCGCCGCACCTCCTGGTCGACGGACCCGTTCGCGCGCGGTTCGTTCAGCTTTCCCGCCGTCGGAGCCACCCCCGAGCAACGGGATGCGCTCAGCCAACCCGTGCGCGACCGGGTGTTCTTCGCTGGCGAGGCCACCTCACCCGACTTCCCCGGCACCGTCCAGGGCGCCCTCGAATCCGGCCTGCGCGCTGCCCGTGAGGTGATCGGCACGGCCACGGCCGGCGAGCGGATCGCCGTGATCGGCGCCGGCATCGCTGGCCTGTCCGCGGCACGATCGCTCCAGGATGCCGGCTTCGACGTGGTCGTGGTCGAGGCCCGCGACCGGATCGGTGGCCGCATTTACACCGTCACCGACAAGAAGTGGCCGTTCCCGATCGAACTCGGCCCCTCCTTCGTTCGGCACAGTGGCCTGACCTCGCTCGACGAGGACCTGACCAGGCTCGGCGTCTCCACGGCGCCGTTCGGCCGTGCCACGGAGACCCGCACCCCCGCCGGCCTGGTGGTTCCCGTTCCCGACACCGGTCCCAAGGCCGTCGCGGCCGCCCTCGCCTGGGCGGTGGAGCAGCCCGCCGACGTGTCCGTCGCGAAGGCCCTCGCCGATTCGGGCGCGTCCAAGCTCTCGACCACGGCTGCCGACACCGGCGTCTCCGACACCGACTGGCTCGACCACGAGATCGCCGCCGTCCTCAACGTGCAGGCGGGGTCATCCGTCGCCCTGCAGTCAGCCTGGTACACCTCGATGGACCAGGGCGCCGACGACGACCGGATCGTTCTCGGCGGCTTCGCGAACCTGGTCAAGGATGCCGCCGACGGCATCGATGTGCTCGACTCCAGCGTGGTCACGCGGCTCGCCTACTCGGACGACGGGGTCAGCCTGCGCCTGGGCACCGGCGAATCGCTCGGCGCCGACCGGGTCATCGTCACGATCCCGCTCGGCGTGCTGAAGACCGAGGTGATGGAATTCGCCCCGCCCCTGCCCTTCGCCCATCGCGGCGCGATCGCGGCGCTCGGCGTCGGCACGCTCGACAAGGTCTGGCTCCAGTTCGACGAGCCCTTCTGGGACACGGAAGCCCCGCTCTGGAGCACGGTCGGCGGCGACGGCGACTTCAAGGTCTGGATCAACATGGTGCCGATCACCGGCGAGCCGGTGCTGATGGGGCTGGTGGCGGCCGGGAGTGCCGTCCGCCTCGCCGAGGTCGACGACGACGAGTTCCTCGCGTCCGCGCTGGGCAGCCTGGAGCCGTTCCTGGCCCCCGTGCCCACGCCGAAGTAGCAGCGGCACTCGGCGGAGACGCGGGCCGTGAGGCCGGCGTCGGTCGGAACGACAAGCCGGTCGGTGGCTCAGCCCTGTGGGGGCCGCGGCACCCGGCGCGGCAGGCGCGTCGTCGCGGTGAGCGCCGCGGCGATTCCGGTGAACAGCGCCACCGCGACCAGGCTGTAGAGCACGGTCTCGAGCGGACCGCTGACCTGGGCCGGGTCAAGGAAGAAGTACGGATACCAGCCCACGAGCGCCCCACGGGTGAGAGTGAACGCACCCCAGATGCCGGGCACCAGCATCACCCAGGCCGTGGTCTTCCAGGGCAGCCGGGCCTTGCCCGCATCCGTGAGCCAGTCGAGCAGGGCGATTGAGGGGATCCAGAAGTGCAGCAGTTGGCTGGACCAGGGCACCTCGATCGTGTACGCGCGGGACGAGGACTGGATCACGATGGTCAGGAAGACGACCCCGGAGACGATGATGTAGGTCGTGATGAGCAGCCGGAACCAGTCCAGCCACGGCGGGTCGACCTCCCGTCTGAAGGCGACGATCGCGGCGGCGACGAACGCGACGATCGCGGCCATGCCGCTGAGCACGGTGAAATAGCTGAAGTAGTTGTAGATCGCGAAGGTGGCGAAGCCGAGAACATACTCGAAATAGCCCAGCAGGGCGGCAACCCCGGTCGCCGCCAGTCCGATCCGGCCGACCCCATAGATGCGGCGCACGGTGATCCGCGAACCGGAACGTGCCGGCGGCGTGGCCCTGGGCCGGATTCCGGCCGCATCCGTTCGTCCCGGAGCCAGGGCTGCGGGCTCGGCGAGCACCAGCGGCGCTGCCCGGACCGTGAGCGCCGTGGCATCAGTCCGAGGGGGCTCGGATGCTCGCGCGCACATGCCCCCACGCTACGCCAGTATCCCGGATGCCTCCTGATCCCCGCCGGGGTGGATCCGAGATCGCGGCTCAGAAATCGATCCGGAACTCGGCCTCTCCCAGCGGTTCCAATTCCGAGGTTTCGACGGAGTGGACCACCGCAGACGGCGGGCCATGTGCCAGCCAGTCGAGCATCGCCGACACCGCCGCCGCGTCACCCTCCGCTTCCGCCTCCACCGCTCCGTCGCGGCGGTTGCGCACGAACCCGGCGAGGCCGAGCCGACGGGCCTCGGCCTGCGCGTAGTAGCGGAAACCCACCGCCTGCACGACTCCGCGCACGACCGCGCGCCGGCGCATCCGATTCACGACCATGACCGTTTCATGGTCCCAGTGTGCCCGGTTTCCGCCGCGGTGAACCCCGGCCCGCAATCAGGCCCCGCGATCAGGCGGAGTCTCGCCAGACGATCGGGGTCTCCAGCAGGATGCCGTCGGCGGGCTGTTCCTCGCCGCGCAGTTGGCCGAGCACGCACTCGGCCGCCGCCGCGCCGAGGCCGAAGGCCGGCTGGTGCACGGTGGACAGCTGCGGCTGGGTGCGCAGCGCCCAGGTGCTGTCGTCGAAGCCGACGATTCCGACGTCGCCCGGCACGCTGCGTCCGGCGTCGCGGAGGGCCTCGAGCGCCCCGGCGGCGACGGCGTCCGAGGCCGCGAACACACCGTCGATGTCGGGGGCGACGGCCAGCAGGGCACGCATCCCCTCCACGCCGTCGGAGAAGGTATAGAGCGGAACCCGGGCCACGAGAGCCGGGTCGAAGCGGGAACCGAGGGCATCCGTGAAACCGGCCAGGCGATCGGCGCCGGAGTCCCGGTCGAGCGCCGCGGCGATCATGCCGATCCGGCGGCGTCCCGTGCCGATCAGTCGTTCGGTGATCGCGCGCGCCGAACGGCGGTTGTCGATGCCCACGAACGGGAGCTGACGCAGGTCGGGCGGATGCCCCACGAATGCCGCCGGCAGTGCCAGCTTCTCCACGACCCGGATCATCGGATCCTCATGGCGGGCCGAGACCATGATGACCCCGTCGACGAATCCGCCGCTCAGATAGCGGGCGACCCGGTCGGTATCACGATGGGAATCGATGACGAGGCTGACCATCTGGTAGTCGGCGCGGGACAGCACGGTATTGGCGCCCAGCAGGATACCGCCGATGTTGGGGTCGTCCAGGAACAGGGAATGCGGTTCGTGCACGATGAAACCGACCGCTTGCGAGCGCTGCATCACCAGGCTGCGGGCCGCGTTGTTCGGCACATAGCCGACCTTTTCGATCGCGGCCTCGATCGCGGTGCGGGCCTGTTCGGAGACGTAGGGCTCGTTGTTGACCACGCGGCTCACGGTGCCGCGGGACACCCCGGCCTCCACGGCGACGTCGTGGATGGTCGCACGCTTGCGTCGAGCCGGAATGGTCACCATTTGATAACTGTAGCCCCCGCAGTTTCAGATTCCGCTTGACAGTGACGCGAGCCGCTACATACTCTGTGTACGTTCACAGAATCTCAACGGAGAGTTTTAACTCTCCAAACTGTGCACGTTCACAGAGTGACGTCGACAGCAACGAAGCACGGTCAGGGAGCACATGAATTCGGGAGCAGCACCCCACGATCTTTCGGCCCCGGCGACCGCGTTCAGCCACGACGGCATCGCCTTCGGCTGCGACTACAACCCGGAGCAGTGGAGCCCAGAGGTCTGGGTGGAGGATGTCGCCCTCATGCAGGAGGCCGGCGTCGACCTGGTCGCCATCAACATCTTCGGTTGGTCCCAGCTCGAACCTCGCCTGGGCGAGTACGACTTCGCCGCCCTCGACACAATCATCGAGCTGCTGCACGCCGGCGGCATTCGGGTCAACCTGGGCACCGGCACCTCATCGCCGCCGCCGTGGCTGACCACGCTGCACCCCGACATGCTCCCGATGGCCGAGGACGGCACCACCCGGTTCCCCGGTGGGCGCCAGGCCTGGTGCCCGAGTTCCGCAGTGTTCCGCGAACGAGCCCTGGCCCTGGTCGAAAAGGTCGCGGAACGTTACGGACAGCACCCGGCCGTCGCGCTCTGGCATGTGTCCAACGAGCTCGGTTGCCACAACGCCCTCTGCTACTGCGACGACAGCGCGGCCGCCTTCCGTACCTGGCTGCAGGCCCGCTACGGCAGCATCGACGCCGTGAACGCAGCCTGGGGCACCTCGTTCTGGAGCCAGCGCTACGGCCAGTGGAACGAGATCCTCACCCCACGGGTCACCCTCTCCAGCCGTAACCCCGGCCAGGTCCTCGACTTCCATCGGTTCAGCTCCGACGAATTGCTCGACCACTACCGCAGTGAGACCGCGGTGCTCCGTCGCCACAGCGGGGTGCCGGTCACCACCAACTTCATGGTGACCACCCACATCAAGAACCTCGACTACTGGTCCTGGGCCCCCGAGGTCGACGTGGTCGCCAACGACCACTACCTCGACAGCCGCCTGGCGGACCCCACCACCGAGCTGGCCTTCGCCGCCGATCTCACCCGCGGCCTCGCCGGCGGCGAACCGTGGCTGCTGATGGAACACTCCACCGGCGCGGTCAACTGGCAGCCGGTCAACCTGGCCAAGACGCCGGGTCAGATGGCGCGCAACTCCCTCACCCACGTGGCCCGCGGCGCCGACGCGGTCTGCTTCTTCCAGTGGCGGGCCTCGTTGCAGGGTTCGGAGAAGTTCCACTCCGCCCTGTTGCCCCACGCCGGCACCGATACGGCGCTCTGGCGCGACGTGGTCGACCTGGGCGCGGCCATCGATCGGCTGGGCGAGGTCTCCGGCACCACCGTCGTGGCGGATGCCGCGATCATCTTCAGCTGGCAGGCTCAGTGGGCCGGCGACGGCGAGTCCCGACCGTCGCACGAGGTGCGTTACCTCGACCAGGTGCTCGCCGCCTACACCGCCATGCACCAGTTGGGCATCACGGTCGACGTGATCTCGCCCGACGCGGACCTGTCCGGCTACCGGCTCGTCGTGGCCCCCGCACTCTACCTGGTCACGGATGAGCAGGCCGCGAACCTCGACGCCTTCGTCGCCGGCGGCGGGCACGCCGTCGTCACCTTCTTCAGCGGCATCGTCGACGAAGACGACCGAGTGCGCACCGGCGGGTATCCCGGTGCGTTCCGGGAGCTGTTGGGAGTCACCGTCGAGGAGTTCGCCCCCCTGGCGCCCGGCCGGCAGGTCTCCCTCGACTCCGGTGCCACCGCGAGCCTCTGGACCGAACGGCTCCGCCCGACCGGAGCGGAGGTGGTGGCCAGCTATCTGGACGGCCCGCTTCCCGGCATCCCGGCCATCACCCGCAACGGCCACGGCGCCGGTACCGCCTGGTACCTGGCCACCGCGCTGGACGCCGAGTCGCTGCGCGGCCAGATGCGCACGATCGCGCAGCAGGCCAGGGTCACCGCGATCGGCCCGGAGAGTGACGGCACGGTCGAGGTTGTGCGCCGGGCGAGCGCCACCGCCAGCTACCTGTTCATCATCAACCACGGCGGCACCGAACTCACCCTTCCGGCAGCCGGCCACGAACTCATCACCGGTGAACCGATCGGCCGCGTCGTGCGTGTGCCGGCCGGAGCCGTTCGCGTCATCAGAGAGGACACCGCATCATGAGCGCATCAGCCGCTTTGTCCACGGATGCCCAGGGCAGCGCTGCCCGGACATCAAGGCTCAGAAAGCCGCGCGTGCAGAAGGTACGGGTGGCGCACAAGGGCGCAATCCTCGCCTTTGTGCTCCCGTTCGGCGTCCTGTTCGGCCTGTTCTACCTCGTGCCGATCGGCTACGCGATCTACGAATCGCTCCTCGTGATCAAGCGTGAGGGCACCTTCGGCGCGGCCACCGAGGTGTTCGGCGGCTTCACCCAGTACGTCCTGGTCTTCCAGAACGGGCCGTTCTGGCAGTCCATCGGCCGGGTGCTGATGTTCGGCGTCGTGCAGGTGCCGATCATGCTCGGCCTGGCGCTGCTGTTCGCACTGCTGCTCGATTCGCCGCTGTTGCGCGGCAAGCGCTTCTTCCGGCTCGCGTTCTTCGTGCCGTACGCGGTGCCGGGCGTCATTGCGGCCATCATGTGGGGCTACCTGTACTCGCCCAATCTGTCCCCCTTCAGTGCGGTCACCGAGAACATCAACTTCCTCTCGGCCGACCTGGTGCTGTGGGCCATTGCCAACGTCGTCACCTGGGTTTACGTGGGCTACAACATGCTCATCATCTACTCGGCCCTGCTGGCGATTCCGACGGAACTCTATGAGGCCGCCCGCCTCGACGGGGCAGGCCAGTTGCGGATCGCCTGGTCGGTCAAGATCCCCCTGATCATGCCGGCGATCGTGCTCACCGCGATCTTCTCCATCATCGGCACCCTGCAGCTGCTCGCCGAACCGCAGGTCTTCCGCAGCTTCAGCTCCGCAGTGACGAGCACGTTCACCCCGAACCTCACCGTCTACACGACCTCGTCGATTCCGAACGTGAACCTCGCGGCGGCCTTCTCGGTCGTGCTGGCCGTGGCCACGTTCATCCTGTCCTTCACATTCCTGAAGTTCACCCAGCGGAAGGAAGCCAAGTGAGCACCATGAAGACCGACTCAGCGCGACCGGGGCGCGGCATCCGCCCGGCGCAGTCGAAGACACCGAAGGCGCCACTCGCCCAGCGCGAGAGCCCGCTCGCCCGCGGCGGCGCCCTGATCGTGATGGGCGTCTTCACCCTCTACTTCCTGGTGCCGATCTGGTGGCTCCTGGTCGCGGCCTCGAAGAACCGATCGCAGTTCAACAGCACCAACCCGCTCTGGTTCGCCGACTTCTCCCTGTTCGAGAACATCGGCAACCTGGTGGCCTACCGCGACGGCGTCTACCTCAAGTGGATGCTCAACAGTGCCCTCTATGCCGGCGGCGGCGCCCTGATCGGCACCATCATCGCCGGAATGTGCGGCTACGCCCTGGCCAAGTACAACTTCCCCGGCCGTGAGCTCATCTTCAACGTCGTCCTCGGCGGTGTGCTCGTGCCCGCCACGGCGCTCGCGCTGCCCCTGTTCCTGATCTTCTCCCAGATCAGCCTCACCAACACGTTCTGGTCGGTGTTTCTGCCGAGCCTGGTCAGTCCGTTCGGGGTCTACCTGGCCCGCATCTACGCCTCGGCGAGTGTGCCGGACGAGCTGATCGAGGCCGCCCGCCTCGACGGCGCCGGCGAGGTGCGCACCTTCTTCACCGTCTCGGTTCGGATGATGGTGCCCGCCCTGGTCACGGTCTTCCTGTTCCAGTTCGTTGCCATCTGGAACAACTTCTTCCTCCCGCTGATCATGCTCCGCGACGAGACCCTGTTCCCGGTGACGCTCGGGCTCTACGCCTGGAACTCGCAGGTCAACCAGATTCCCGTGCTGCGCGATTACGTGCTGATCGGCGCTCTGCTCTCGATCATCCCGCTGATCATCATCTTCCTTCTCCTCCAGCGCTTCTGGCGAAACGGCCTCAGCGCCGGTTCGGTCAAGTAGCCCCCAGACTGCACCTCCCGTTTTACCCGCACCTCCCGTTTTACCTGCACCTCCCGTTTTACCTGCACCATCCGACTGGACAGCCCAGGCGGAGTCCCTTCCCCAAGAGAAAAGACAAACAGAATGCGAATGAAGAAAAGAGCAGTCGCCGTCGCCTTGCTCACCGCGGCCACTGTCGCCCTCACCGGCTGCGCCACCTCCGGCTCCACCGATGGCACCACAGCAGCCGATGCGTGTGCACCCTCCACCGGAAAGGTCGACCTGACCTTCACCACCTGGATCCCGGGCATGGAAGAAACCGTGGCGATCTGGAACAAGGCCAACCCTGACATTCAGGTCAAGGTCCAGACCGGCCCGAACGGCAACGGCGGCACCTACCAGAACTTCTTCAACCAGCTCAAGGCCGGCAACGCGCCCGACCTGGGCCAGATCGAATACGACGCCCTGCCGAACTTCCGCGTTCAGGACGGCCTGACCAACCTGGCCGCCTGCGATGGCGTGCTCGACGCGAAGAGCGACTTCGTCGACTGGACCTGGGGACAGGTCAACTTCGGCGAGGACAAGTCGGTCTACGCCATCCCGCAGGATGCCGGCCCCATGGCGATGTTCTACCGTGCCGATCTGTTCAAGGCGAACAACATCGCGATTCCGACCACGTGGGACGAATTCGCCACCGCAGCGGAGCAGGTGCGCGCGACCGGCGGGTACATCACCAACTTCTCCCAGAGTGACATCAACCAGTTCGCCGGATTCGTCTGGCAGGCCGGCGGAACCTGGTTCAAGAACGATGGCGACAAGTGGACCGTCGACCTGACCGACCCGACCACGACCAAGGTCGCGGCCTACTGGCAGGATCTGATCGACCGGGACCTCGTCTCGACGAACCCGCCGTGGACCGATGAGTGGAACAACGCCTACAACACGGGCAGCGACTGGACCTGGAACTCCGCAGCCTGGGGTGCAAACTCCATCGCCAGCGGCGCCCCGGACACCGCGGGCCAGTGGGCCGTGGCCCAGTCCCCGCAGTGGAACGCCGGCGACAAGGCCAGCGGCAACTGGGGTGGCTCATCCACCGCAGTGTTCAAGGGCTCCAAGCACCCCTACGAAGCGGCGAAGTTCGCCCTGTGGCTGAACACCTCCGACGAGTCGCTCACGATGCTGAACAAGACGGCCAACCTCTACCCGGCGGCCAAGTCCGGCCTCGAACTGCCCGCGCTCAAGGCAGGCGTCCCGTTCTACGGCGACCAGGCGATCTACGACGAGTTCGCGATCGCATCCGCTCAGGTCTCCCCGGACTTCATCTGGGGCCCGACCATGACCCAGACCTACAATGATGTTTCGGATGGCTTCAAGGCTGCGGTCAGCGGCAAGGGAACCCTCGAAGAGGCGTTGAAGGTCGGCCAGACCAACACGATCGCGGCGATGTCGGCGCAGTCGATTCCGGTCAACAAGTAGTCGAACCAGTAACAAGTCGGTCACCGGGTGGCCGGTCTCCGCGACCGGCCACCCGGTGCCACCCGTTTCACCCGCTTCACCCGTTTCACCCGTTTCACCCGTTTCACCCGTTTCACCCGTTTCACCCGTTTCACCCGTTTCACCCGTTTCACCCGTTTCACCCGTTTCACCCGTTTCACCCGTTCACCCGTTCACGCAGTGACAACCAGATGGCAGCAGATCACGTGAGTTCCCCCGCCCGGACATCAGCCGCGTCGGGTGCACCGTCGATGGTCCACCACCTCCGTGCCGCGGGCACCAGCCTTGTGCTGGACGCCCGCGGCACGGGTGTTCCCGTCGTCGTGCACTGGGGCACCGACCTCGGCGCGCTGTCGGTCGTCGACCTGGCCGCCCTCGCCGATTCGGCCGTGCCGGCGATCCCGCCGAGCTCGGTCGACATCGCGCTCCGGCTGTCCCTGCTGCCCACTCCCCGCGAGGGCTGGAGCGGCCGACCCGGAATCACCGGGTTCCGACCCGGCGACGGCACCGCCGCGCTCGACCTCCGCCTCGTCGAGGTGAACCCGGTCGAGGTGAGCCCGGCCTGCCCGCCCGCTCTCAGCATCCTGCTGACGGATGCCGCCGCCGGCCTCGACCTCCGCACCGATCTCGAGCTCTCCGTGCAGGGTGTGCTGCGACTACGCCACACGCTCACCAACACCGCGGACTCGGTCTTCGAACTCGGCTCGCTCGACGTCACCCTGCCCGTGCCGGACCGCGCCTGCGAGATCCTTGACTTCACCGGGCTCTGGAGCCACGAACGCCGGCCGCAGCGCAGCATCCTGGGTCACGGCGTCTGGAGCCGCGAGTCACGGCACGGCCGTCCCGGCCACGACGACGCGTTCCTGACCGTTGCCGGAACCCCGGGCTTCGGCTTCCGCGCCGGTGAGGTGTGGGCCACCCACCTGGCCTGGAGCGGAGACAAGAGGTCATGGGCCGAAAAGAGCCCGCTCGGCGCGGCCACCCTCGGCAGCGGTGAGTTGCTCGCACCGGGCGAACTGAGCCTGGCGGCGGGGGAGAGCTACGCCTCCCCGTGGACCGTGGCCGTGTATTCGGATGCCGGACTCGACGGCTTGTCGGCGAGGTTGCACCCGTGGATCCGCTCCTGGTCGGCCCCCGCGCCCCGGTCGCGCCCGATCGTGCTCAACACCTGGGAGGCGGTCTACTTCGACCACGACCTGCCGACGCTGACCCGGCTCGCCGATGCGGCCGCGCGGGTCGGCATCGAACGCTTCGTGCTCGATGACGGTTGGTTCACCGGCCGATCGGACGACCGGCGCGCGCTCGGCGACTGGTTCGTCGACCCGGCCGGCTGGCCCGATGGCCTGCACCCGCTGATCAACCATGTGCGCGATGCCGGCCTCGACTTCGGCCTGTGGGTCGAACCCGAGATGGTGAGCCTTGACTCCGACCTGGCCAGGCAGCATCCGGACTGGGTTCTCGGTTCCGCCGGCCTGCCGACCTGGCGGTTCCAGCGGGTGCTTGACCTCGGCAACCCGGATGCCTTCGCCTGGTTGTTCACGCGGCTCGACGACCTGCTCACCGAGTACCCGATCAGCTACCTCAAGTGGGACCACAACCGCGACCTGCTGGCCGGGTCGGCACACCGACAGACGGCCGCCCTCTACCGTCTGATCGACGCGGTGCGGGCCGCGCATCCGGGCGTGGAGATCGAATCCTGCGCATCGGGCGGCGCGAGGATCGACCTCGGCATCCTCGGCCGGGTTGACCGGGTCTGGACCAGCGACACCAACGACCCACTCGAACGCCAGGTCATCCAGCGCTACACGGGCGTGCTCGTGCCGCCCGAATACCTGGGCGGACACCTCGGCGCCGCGACCGCGCACACCACAGGGCGCACCGCCGACCTCGGTTTCCGGCTCGCCACCGCCTTGTTCGGCAGCGCCGGGATCGAATGGGACCTGACCCGGGCGAGCGAGGCCGAGCTCGACTCGATCGCGGAGTGGGTGGGCCGGTACAAGGCGCTCCGGCCGCTGCTGCACTCGGGTGCCGTCGTGCGGGCCGACCCGAGCGACCCCGCACTCGAGCTTCACGGCGTGGTGTCGGCCGACCGTGCCTCGGCCGTGTTCGCCTACGTCGCCCTGGCCGCGCCCCGCGCCGCCCTGCCGGCACCGCTCCGTTTCCCCGGACTCGACCCGGAGCGGCGCTACCGGGTGAGTCCGCTCGGGTTGGGCACCGACCCCCGCACCATGCAGGATGCCCCGCCCGGCTGGCTCGGCGACGGCGGAATCACCCTTCCCGGTTCTGTGCTCGCCCTCGTCGGGCTGCCCGCGCCGCTGCTCAACCCGGAGCAGGCCGCGCTCTACACGGTCGACGCGGTGCCGGCCGGGCACTAGACGAGCGGGCGCGGCCACGCGCAGCACGGCGCCGCCCGGGCAAACGCACCCGCACGGCGCCGTTCACGCCCGCCGGTCAGTACGTGATCACCACGCGGCCGTCGATCTTGCCGTGTCGCATCTCGTCGAAGACCGTATTGATCTCGTCCAGGCCGCGGGTGGTCACCGTCGGGTGGATCAGACCGCGGGTGAAGAAGTCCAGCGCCTCGGCCATGTCCTTGCGGGTGCCCACGATCGACCCACGGATCGTCAGCCCCTTGAGCACAATATCGAAGATCGGCGCCGGGAAGTCGCCCGGCGGCAGCCCGTTGAACACGATCGTCCCGCCACGGCGCACTTCGCCGATCGCGTGCGCGAAAGCCCGCGGGTGCACGGCGGTGACCAGCACGGCGTGAGCCCCGCCGGTTTCCCGCTGGATGACCTCGATCGGGTCCTCATTCATCGCGTTCACGGTCAGTTCCGCGCCGTGCAGGCGAGCCAGGGCGAGCTTGTCGTCGGCCACGTCCACCGCGACGACGCGGAGGCCCATCGCCTTGGCGTACTGCACCGCAAGGTGGCCGAGCCCGCCGATGCCCGAGATGACGACCCACTGGCCCGGTTTGGCCTCGGTCATCTTCAGGCCCTTATAGACGGTGACGCCCGCGCAGAGCACCGGGGCCACGGCCACGAGGTCCATGCCCTCCGGGATGCGCACGGCGAAGCGGGAGTCGACCAGCATGTACTGACCGAACGACCCGTCCACGCTGTAGCCGCCGTTCTGCTGCGCCTCGCACAGGGTTTCCCAGCCTGTCTGGCAGTACTCGCAGCTACCGCAGGCCGACCAGAGCCACGCGTTGCCGACGACGTCGCCGACCGCGAGGTCGGTGACGCCCGCCCCGAGGGCCACGACTGTGCCGACGCCTTCGTGGCCGGGGATGAACGGCGGGCTGGGTTTGACCGGCCAGTCGCCCTCGACCGCGTGCAGGTCGGTGTGGCAGACGCCGGTGCTGATGAGTTTCACGAGCGCCTGGCCGTGGCCGGGCGTGGGGATCGCGACATCCTCGATCGCCAGATCGTGGCCGAAGGTCCTGACCACGGCAGCCTGCATTGTCGTGGCGGTGAGTGTTCCCGGCGTCTCCCGGCCGGCTTCGCGGGTGGTCGTTTCAGTCAATGTCATTGCGTCACTCCCTAGTACGAACGTCTTCGTCCGTGGTCCGAGGCTAGGTTGTGGTGCGTTGCGCGAGGTTGCGGGCGACGTTGCGGGCGTCGGCGGTGCCCGGCCGAAAGACGCGCGGCGCCACCCGAGGTGAACTCACCCGGTCGGCACCGCTGCTGCGCCTGCCCACGCTACCGCGGCCGGGTCGGCCGACGCGACTCGCTCAGCCGGCCGTGCCGGTGAGCCGGGCAACCTCGCCACGCTTGGTGAGACTAATTGTCCTCCGGGTGCCGTCCGTGAGGGTGACCTCCACCTCGAAGGCGTGGTCGACGGCGTCACTGCGGCTGAACCGGGTCACGGTGCCGCCGCCCACCTCGGCGAGGGCGACCTGCCCCGCGCTGGTGCGCTCGATGCTGGCATGTTCGGTGGCATCGAGCGCGCGTGCGGGGAGGTCGGCCGCGGCGTCGCCGGTCCAGCCGGGGGCGCTCGTCCAGACCACGGCGAACGACCGGTCGAGCTCGACCGCCACCTCGACCCCGTTCGCGAGCCGGGTTTCCACGACGTAAGCCGGACCGGGCGGGGGGCGGTGCCGCGCATCCGTCACGGTCGCCGGGCCCAGCTCGGCCAGGGCTGCGTCGCCGGCCTGAGCCAGCTCGGCGCCGGTGAGTCGCATATTTGCGGCATCATTGGCCGTCGCGATTCCGGCCGTCGCGATTGGGATGCTGGCGAGCATCGCGGCCGCACCGACGGCGGCCGCGACGACCCACGTTCGCTTCTGCTTTCTCGCGGTCGTGGTGAGGTTCATGCCCCCCAGTGTGGGGGCAGGCCCCGCATTCGGGTGACAGCCGCGCCGAGAAATGCTCGCTTCCCAGCTCGGACGGTGAGTCGGCCGGTGGTCCGAGGGGCGTCTGCAGTCCGGCTAGGAGTCGAAGCCGATCCCGAACCGGTCGGCGATCCGGATCAGGATGCCATCCTTGCCTTCGTTGGCATCGGATGCCGCGACCGCCCTGCGCATCGCCTGGACCGCCGGGTAGCGAATCGGTTCGGGCGGGATCGGAAACGGGTGCGACCTCGCCCAGCCGAGTGCGGTGCGGTCGGTCTTCTCGCCGCTGAGCAGATCGAGCATCGTCTCGGCGCCGAAGCGGGTCGCCGCCACCCCGAGTCCGGTGTACCCCGCGCTGTAGGCGACGCGCCCGTCCCACGCCACCCCGTGGAACGCAACGAGCTGGGTGGACATGTCGATCATCCCGCCCCACTTGTGGGTGAACCGGATGCCGCTGAGCTGCGGAAAGGTGCTGAAGAAGTGGTCGGCGAGCAGTTCGAACGTCTCCGGCCGCTGATCCTGGCTCGGTCTGATCCTGCCGCCACGGTGGTAGATCGCGTCGAACCCGCCGAACAGGATGCGATCGTCGGCGGTGCGCCGGTAGTAGTGGAACTCCCGTGACGAATCGTTGATGCCGTGCCTATCCACCCAGCCGATGCTCTCGAGCTGCTCCCGGCTGAGCGGTTCGGTCATCAGCGCGTAGTCATAGACCGGCATCGTGAGCAGCCGGGTGCGGGCCAGCAGTGAGGGGAAACCGTTTGTGGCCAGGGCGACCTGGTGCGCCCGAACCGTGCCGATCCTGGTGCTCAGGGTCACGGCCTCGCCGTCGCGGGTCAGCGAACGCACCGGGCTGTTCTCGGCGATCCGCACGCCGAGCTCCAGGCACACCCGTTTGAGCTCCCAGACGAGCCGGGCGGGGTTCACGTAGCCGTAGCCCGCGGTCTCGGCCAGCGCGGCGCGGTAAAGCGGCGACTTCACGGGAATGCTCCCGGCGGCGTAGAAGGTGGCATCCGGGTTGTCGTCGGCCGCCTCGCGCAGGCCAGCCACCTGGTGCGGCTCGGTCGCGACCATGAGCACACCGGTCTCCTCAAACTCGACGTTCATCGAGTAGCGGTCGATCGTGGCCTTGAGATCGTTGAAGTTCTCCCGGCCGAGGCGGGCGAGCGTCTCCAGCTCATCAGGGAAGTGGCGCTCACCGTTCTCCGGCCCGTGGGTGAGGCTGGTCTCGCAGAACCCGCCGTTGCGGCCGCTCGCCGCCCACCCGACCTCGGCCGCCTCGATGAGTAACACGTCGCGTTTCGGGTCGCGTTCCTTGGCGATCAACGCGGTCCACAGTCCGCAGTAGCCGCCGCCGACGACGACGAGGTCGGCGGTGGTGTCGCCGGCGAGGGCGGGCAGGGCCGTGGGGCGGTCGGGGGAGTCCAGCCAGAACGGGGTGGTCGAGGCATCCTTCAGGGATGCCCGGAGGAGCGCAACGGGATGCCGCCGGGTGCGCGAGTATGCGGTGGGCGGGACGCTCATGGATGCTCCGATTCGATAGGCGGGGTAGATCGTGTGGGCGACGTATTTCTTCAGGTGACGTGGATCGTGCGGAGGGTCTCGGTGACACTCGAACGGGTGGCCGTGCCCGCCGCGAGGCGCCCGACCAGCTGCAAGGCGGGGATGGCCCCGACAGTGATCGTCGCGGTGAGCGCATCGATCCCTGAGCTCGGCTGGAGTGCATCGGTCATGCTGCGACCCTACCGACATCGTCGGGTTACCGGCCGAATGCGGCGCCTGCGCGGCGCGAATCCGGACCTGCGGCGCGCGGTCCGACCCCGGGAGGTCCCCGTTCGGGGGCTGCTGTCGGTCTCATGCGAGTCGCTAGATTCGATGCAGTAGCCGGGGAGAGCGATGACGATGCACAGTTCCGCCATCCGGCAGCGCGTCTCCGCCCTCGGCGCCCTCCTTGAAACGTTGCCCCCGGAATGGGCCGTCTTCCACGCCGTTCCGATCGACCGGGGAAACATCGTGATCGATCATCTCGTGGTCGGCCCCGGTGGCATCTTCACGATCAACTCGATGCTGCAGGGCGGTGCGGCGCGGTGCTGCGGCGCCGACGTCTGGGTCGGCAATCGCGTCATGCTGATCGACGGGCAGAAGGTTCCGCACCTGCAGGATTCCGAGTTCGAGGCCGAGCGGGTCACGACCCTCGTGCGCGAACGGATGCCGCTGCTCACGCCGGTGCAACCGGTGATCGCCGTGGTCGAGCCGGCGGTGTTGACCATCGCCGGCAGGCCGGAGCGGGTGAAGGTGATCGATGCCAACGACCTGCGCGGCTGGCTGCTGAGGCTCCACCCGGTGCTGAGCGCCGGGGAGATGCAGGAGGCCTCTGATCTGATCGACAGTCCCGGCTCCTGGCATCCGCTGCCGCCGGCGGCGGTCGCGGTCTAGTTCAGGACTCGGCGGGGAGCCGCCGGTGAACCTCGTCGGTCAGGGCATCCAGGGCGGTGCAGATGCTCACCAGCGCCTCTTCAACGCCCCGTGGGGCGGCGCCGTCCTCTTTGATCATGTTGATGTGGCCCTCGAGCAGGCCGAGCTGGGTCTGGACGATCATCATGTTGTCAACCATCAACCCAGCGTAGGCGGGCAGCCGGGTGGCGGATGATGGAGTGATGAGATCACCGCGCGTGGTTTGGCTCGTCGGCGTGGCCGTCGTGGCGCTGACCGCGCTCGCCGCGACGATGCTGTGGCGGGCGAACGACCCACAGGCGGCGGCCCCGGCGAACCCGGGGGTGCAGCACATCACCGTGATCAACCTCGAGAACAAGGGCTACGACAGAATCTGGGCCCGGGGCTCGGACGCTCCCTACCTGTCGTCCACCCTGCGCAGCCAGGGCGTGCTCCTCACTCAGTATTTCGGCGTGGCCCATCACTCACTGCCGAACTACCTGGCCCAGCTCTCCGGCCAGGGTCCGAACGCGCAGACCCAGTCCGACTGCCAGCTCTACACGGCATTCGAGCAGACCGGCACGGCCGCGTTCGACCAGGCAGTCGGCGAGGGGTGCGTCTACCCGGCCGGAGTGCGGACGGTGGCCGGTCAGCTCAGCGACGCCGGCCGCACCTGGAAGGGCTACGCCGAGGACATGGGGGAGGGCTGCCGGCATCCGGCGCTCGGCGACCGCGACGATACCCAGCGCGCCCGTCCGGGCGATCAGTACGCGGTCAGGCACAACCCGTTCGTCTACTTCGCGGCGATCACCGGTTCGCCGGACTGTGCCCGCAACGTGGTCGACCTGGCTGCCCTGTCCGGCGACCTGGCCGCCGTGGACACCACTCCGAACCTTGCCTTCATCACGCCGAACCTCTGTCACGACGGTCACGACGCGCCCTGCGTCGACGGGGAGTCGGGCGGACTCGCCAGCGCCGACGCGTGGCTGAGCGAGTGGGTGCCGCGGATCCTGGCCTCGCCGGCCTTCCGGCAGGATGGACTGCTCGTGATCACCTTCGACGAATCGGACAGCGTCGACTCCGACTCGAGTGCCTGCTGCGGTGAGCGGCCGGGCCCCAACGTCGACCGGCCCGGAATCAACGGCCCCGGCGGCGGGCGGGTCGGTGCACTGGTGCTCTCCCCGTTCATTGCGGGCGGCACCGAATCGAACACTCCCTATAACCACTACAGCCTGCTCGCGAGCATTGAGGATGCTTTCGGCCTGCCGTATCTCGGCTACGCCGCGACTCCGGGACTGTCCAGATTCGGGGCGGATGTCTTCACGGCCGAACACTGACCGGGTCGCCGCGCCGCTGCGCCATCGGCCGGATTGGTCTGTAAGGTTGGCCGCTGGGAGAAAACCGCAATGGCATTGAGCAGCACACGGATGCGGCAGCGTTTCGCCGCACAGTTCATCATCGAGAAGCTCCTGCGTGAGCAGGACGCCAAGCCGCCGCGCACCCGGCTGGACCGTTTCCTCGGCTGCTCGCCGCTCGCCGCGGCCAGCGTCGGCTGGTACGACGGCGCCGAGGGTGAGATCGAGGTCGGCGTTCACCTCGCGACGCTGCCGCCGGAATGGGTCGTGTTCCACGCCCTCCCCATCGGCGGTCACGGCTGGGACATCGACCACGTTCTGGTCGGCCCTGGCGGGGTCGTCACCATCAACACCAAGCAGCACCGCGGAGCGCGCATCCGGGTCGAGCAGCGCACCGTGCTGGTCGGCGAACGCTCCGTGCCCTACATTCGCCACGCCCGGTTCGAGGCGGAGCGGATCACGACGCTGCTGCAGGACCGCCGGCCGCTGTCCCACCCCGTTCACCCGGCCGTCGCCTTCGTCGGCGCGCGCTCGCTTGATTACGGGAGCGTGCCCGTCGACGTGAAGATCATCGACGCCCGGAACCTGGTCGAATGGCTGACCGGGCTGCCCGTGGTGCTCGACCCGGCGGAGTGCCTCGGCATCGTCGAGGTGCTCGACAATCCGGAGATGTGGGACGACCTGCCCGTCGCGAGCGGGACCGGGCTGATGGCACGGTTCATCGCACTCGAGGCGGAGGTGCGCTCGGCGCGCCTGCAGCGCCGGGTGCTGTGCCCGCTTGAGCTCGCCGTGGGCGGTGCCGTGCTCGCCGGCGGGGTCGGTCTCGCCGCCGGGCTGGTCGGGACCCTGCTCGGCGGTTGACCGGTTCCTGTCGGCAGAGGGAGCGAAAAGTACGGGATTCCGTATCCTGGCCGCTTTCATTCGAGCAGAATGCACCGTCTACACCACGAATGTTAACGGGTGGGGCAATTCTCCCAGCCGTCAGGCGTACCCTCGACATACGGTCCGTCACGACGGTCGGGAGGGGAGTCAGTGGTGTACACCCGTGTTGAGTCGAACACCGCGGTACAGAAATTAGCGATCGGACTGCACGATTCCGCCCGGGATCGGCCGTGGGTCGTCGTTTCATCACCGTTCGGCACCAGCGTGCCCGAAATCGGAATCGACCAGCTCGCCAACCAGATCGGCGACGTGGCCAAGGTCTTCCTGATCGAAACCGGCGAGCTCACCCGCCAGCTCGGCGACCTGCTGCCGCCCCAATTCCAGGTCTACGGCAGCGCTGGGCGCTCCTACCCGATCGGCCCCAACGCGTTCGCCGACCTGTCCCGGTCGAGACTGCGTTTCACGCACGGCGACCCACAGCACGCCACCGATCAGCTGGTCACGGATGCCCTCGCCCACGCCCACCAGGCCGGCCTCTTCGCGCTCGCCCCGGCATCCGTCATCACCGTCACCGGCACCGTCAAGGGGTTCCTGCTCGGCGGCTCGCGCGCGCTCGTCGAACTCGACGACGGCGGGATGGCCACTGTGTGGCAGGAACTCACGTACCCGCCGGTGCCGCTGGACTGGACCCTCGAGCCCGGCCAACGGGTGCAGGGTGCACTCGACGCGCCCACCCACCGTCTCAACGTGGAGGTGAAGCCGCCGAGTAACGCGGTGATCGCCACCCGATTCCCGCACGGCAGCATCACGCTCGCCCTCGTGCAAAAGGTGAGCGCGCAACGCGCCGCGCTCGCCCTGCACCCGCACCTGTCGATCACGATCACCCGGGCCGACATCTCGCCGAACCCGCTGGACAAGGTGGACGCCCTCCTCTCTGAGGGCGACGTGGTGGCCGCGCGGGTCATCCACCTGCCCAGCGGCGCACTGCACCTGTGCCTGAGCGACGTCGACGACGACGAACCCGTGCTGGAGTCGCTCAGCGCGGTGAGCAACGGACCGCCGTGGCTGCGCGAAAACCGCCCGCTGTTGCCGGTCGAGGAGGAAGACGAGCACGTCGACGAGCCCGTGCTCGCGACGGATTCCGTGCAGAGCCCGGTCGCTTCCGCTCGGTCCCGCGCCGCGTCCGAGCTGGCCCAGACCAGCCAGTCCGAGTTGGCGGCCCTGGCCGCGATGGCCAACCTGGACGAGTCCGTGCGGAAACCGCACCCCGAACCCCACCAGCAACCGCGACCGCGCCCGTCCCCCGGACCAGGCCGCAGCCACGCCGTGCGCCATCCGACGGCGCCGGCGATCCCGTTCCGGGTCGCTCAGACGCCGGCGGTTGCGCCGCACTCCGCGTTGCAGTCCACCCAACTCTCCCTCGCCGAGGCGAAGGCCCGGATCACCCGGCTCGAAGCCCAACTGGTCGAGGCCGGGGCCACCGACTCCGACCTGGCCAAGTTGCGTGAGCAGGCGCGATCGGCACAATTGCAGTTGCGCGATGCACTCGTCGAACTCGGCACGCTCAGGCACACGGTCGCGGAACTCCGCGACGAACAGCGCGCCCAGAAACGGATGCTGCGCGAATCCCGTCGCACCGTGACGGCCCCGGCCCCCGCCAGCGAGTACGAAACCCGCCGCGCCCTCTGGGAGGATGCCTCCGGCTGGGTGCGCCACGAGATCCTGCTCGCCTGGGTCGACCGGGTGCCGGAATCCGACCGGGAGGAATGGCCGCTGCCGCACAGCTATGTGCTCAGTGACCGCTTCGCGGACTCGCTGTCCGGCCTCGACGACGGCCAGCTGGCCAAGGCGTTCAAGGCATCCGTCGACGTGCTGACCGGGCGGGTGAAGACCCTCACCGGGCGGCACCTGCACGCGCTGCGACAGGGGGCCGGTGCCGCAGACCCGCACCTGCTGCGCTGGGACGGTGCCCGCTGTATGCGGGTCTCGATCGAGCAGAACACACCTGCCGCTCGTCGGATGCATTTCTGGCAGAAGCCGGATGGCGGAATCGAACTCATCCGCATCGTCACGCACGACGACATGGAGGCTTAGGCCCTATCGTCGTCAGCATGTCCCATTCGTTGCGCCCCCTGCTCCCGCATGATTTTGCCCAGGTTCTGCTGCTCAATAATGCGGCCGTGCCGGCGGTGAACGCGCTCGATGAGGTGAGCCTGGCCGCCCTGCTCGCCGAGTGTGCTCACGCCGTGGTGGTCACCACCGACGCCGAGCCGGAGCACGTGCTCGGCTTCTCGATCGTCTTCGCCGCCGACGCCGACTACGCCAGCGAGAACTACCGGTGGTTCGCCGAGCGCTCGCGTGAGTTCCTCTACGTTGACCGCATCGTGGTGGCCGAGGCGGCCCGCGGCCATGGGCTGGGCGAGGTGCTCTATCGATCGATCTTCGCGTCCGCGGAGGCGGCGACGGCCGTGGTGGTCTTCTGCGAGGTCAACCTCGAACCGCCCAACCCCGGTTCGCTTGCCTTCCACTCCCGTCTGGGCTTCGCGCAGATCGGCCGTCAGTCCACCAAGAACGACACGGTCGTGGTGGCGCTCCTGGCCGCCTCGGTCGGGGAGTTCGCCGACCGCTGATCGCCCCGGTGCTCGAGCCCGTCGAGACCCCGCCGTCACCGGTGGTCGAGCCCGTCGAGACCCCGCGACCGGTGGTCGAGCCCGTCGAGACCCCGCGACCGGTGGTCGAGCCCGTCGAGACCCCGCGACACGACCTCGAACACAGCAACGATATCCAGTCCAATATCACCTGAGTAACTCTCGCTTTCCTGTTCGATTTACGGTACACTGGGGTCATGGCAGCAGCCTCAGCCCCGCAGTCACCAGCCGCCCCGGCAGGAGCGGCAATCCCGCCCGCGTTCGGCGGCCCCCAGCCGTCCGGCCCGGAAACGTCCGGCCCGGACACGTCCGGCCCGGCGCAGTTGATCGCCCGGGCACGCGACCTGGTCGCGGCCGCGCTGGACCCGATCGTGTTCGGTGTCCTCAGTGACACGGATGCGGTCGCGGTCCTCGGCGC
>NZ_JASISS010000017.1 GCF_030063195.1 Cryobacterium sp. PH31-AA6 | reverse complement strand
CGCCCTGAAAACCCAAACCCGCTGGACCGTCGCCCAACAACCCGGCGGCATCCTCACCTGGACCTCACCCACCGGAAGAGACTTCACCACCGAACCCGCCACCGTGCTCCCCACCGGACCACCACCGACAGCGCCGGCGCCGGCGGCAGCGGCAGCGGCAGCGGCAGCCAACTACGACGACGCACCGTTCTGAGATTCTCAGGGCGTTGTTCCCGGTCAGTGGGCGCGGTGGTCGACGAATGGCATCCGCGGCCCGTGTCGGGGAGCACGGGGCACCCCACTGTGCTCTACCAGGCGCACCACCCGGTAGCGGTGCGGGCGCCATTTCGCCAGGGCGGCCACCATCTGCTCGTCGTCGAATGACCGGCCGAATAAGGCCTGTCCGATGACCTCGGCGAGGTGGTAGTCGCCGACGGAGAGCGCATCAGCGTCGCCGAGTGCCCGTTGCGCGACCTCGGCGGCGGTCCAGACGCCGACCCCCGGCACGGAGCGCAACCGCGCCATTGCCTCGTCAGGGTGCAGGTCGACACACCGCTCCAATTGCCGCGCAACGGCAAGGACCGCCATCACCGTTCTCGACCGTCGCGGATCGACGCCGGCCCTGTGCCATTCCCAGGACGGGATCAACTGCCAGGTGCGAATGCTCGGGACGACCAGCATCGGCCCGGGGGTCGGCCCGGGGGCCGGTGTCCCGTAGGCCCGCACCAGTCGCCGCCAGGACGAGGTCGCCTGCACGGAGATGACCTTCTGTTCCAGGATCGCGGGAATCAAGGCCTCCAGCACCCGGCCGGTCTTCGGGACGCGCAACCCGGGGTGCCGACGGTGCGCGCTTTCGAGCACAGGGTGGTCCGGAATGAATCCGGCCGGGTCGTCGTCCCCGCCGAGCATGGTCGGTGCCGCGTCGACCGCGGCCCTGGCACCGTCACCCCACGCCTGGCAGACGATGGTGTGCAGGTCTGACTGGACGAACCGCATCGACGCGGGCCCGTCGTCCGTCAGGGTGGTACGCCAGAGCGATCCGTCGCCCGCGACCTGGTGGGTCGGGTCTGCCCCGCCGCGGCGCAGGCGGTCAAGGGTGAGGGCGACATCGGTCGGATGCTGCGGATGCCAGGTCGAGGCGAGATCCGGGGCGTCCGTGGCTGGGAGAATCATCGTCCTCGTCGGCTGTGGCCCGATGGTGACCGCAGGCTCGCGGTGGAATCGGGCACCAGGGCAGGAGCGTCTCGATCGGTTCGATCGGTTCGTCAAGTTTAGGCGTGTCTCTAACCAGGACCGGTGCCGACAACGACGAGTCGCTGCACACCAGCAGCTCCGGGTGCCGGAACTGCCCCAGATGGTCCGGGTCTCTCCGGCACGGATGCGGCAGGTCCGCCCCCGTGACAAAGGGCCCTATCCCGGCGTGCCATTGCAGCAGAATATGGCGGTACCGGGCGAACGCCCGGCATCACGACGCGAGAATCGAGCCATTATGCCCCGTACCTCTGTTGTCACCGGAGCCGCCAGCGGCATCGGGAAGGCCACCTGCGACCTGCTCCGCGAGCGCGGCCAGCAGGTGATCGGCGTCGACCTCCACGACGCCGATATCATCGTCGACCTCGCCACCGCCGCAGGCCGGTCGGCCCTTCTCGGTGAGGTCACCGAGCGGAGCGGCGGCGTCGTCGACGCCATCCTCGCCGTCGCCGGTTCGGCCGCGCCGGTCGCGGTGACCGCGGCCGTGAACTTCTTCGGCACGGTCGCGACCCTTGAGACTCTCCGTCCGCTTCTCCTGACGTCCCCGGCTCCGCGCGCGGTCGCGGTCTCGTCGATGGCGGCTTTGTTCGAACCGGACGAGGCCCTCCTCGCAGCGTTCCTCGGCCAGGACGAAGAGCAGGCCCTCGCCAGGGCCGCGGTGCTGGCGGATGCCGGCCCCGCGCAGGCCAACCTCATCTACGGGACCACCAAGCGGGCGCTGTCACGGTGGATTCGTCGGAACGCGGCGACGCCGGCCTGGGCTGGAGCAGCCATCCCCTTGAACGCCGTCGCCCCCGGCGTGGTCCTCACCGCGATGACGGCCGAGATGACCGGCACGGAGGAGGCCAGGCAGCAGCTTGCCCAGATGGTGCCGATGCCGCTGAACGGTTTCATCGAACCGATCGCGGTCGCGCGGCTGCTGGCCTGGATGACCGGCACGGAGAACTCTCATCTCTGTGGCCAGATCGTGTATATCGACGGCGGGTCCGATGTCGTCATCCGAGGGGATTCCACCTGGTGACGCCCGGTCGCCCAGCCGTCGACTGAGCGCGCTCCGCCGGCTCACTGCTCACCACGGCGCGCGGCTCTTGTAGAATCGACCGTGGCCCTGCGCCTCCAGGACACCGCTCCGGCGTCCCCCCGGGTGCCCACGAATCACCCTCGAGAGGCAGCAATGAGCCTGATCCGGCTGAACGACGTCAGCGTACGCTTTGAGAACGCGCAGATCCTGCGCGAGGCGTTCTTCCGCCTCGAATCCGGCGACCGGGTGGGCCTGATCGGTAAGAACGGCTCCGGAAAGACCTCGATTCTCAAGCTGGTGCTCGGCCAGGTCACCCCAGACTCCGGCACGGTCACCCTCGACCCGGACATCAAGATCGGGTATTTCTCTCAGTTCTCCGAGCTCAATGGCCAGTCCACGATCCTTGAGGTGCTCGACGGTCTCTTCGGCCCGATCAAGGACATCGAATCGGAGCTGGCGGCGATCGATGCCGCCATCGCCGCGGATCCGTCGGGAAGCGCCGAACTCGACCGGCTCATCCACCGCCAGGCCGAGCTGTTCGAGGACATGGACCGGCTCGACGGCTGGGACTACACCCGGCGCATCGACACGGCGCTCACCACCCTGGGCTTCACTGAGGCCCACCGAGTGTGCGCGATTGACGAGCTCTCCGGCGGCTGGCGCAACCGCGCCGCACTGGCCAAGATTGTGCTCGAGGGCCCGGAAGTGCTCCTGCTCGACGAGCCCACCAACTTCCTGGACGTGGCCGGGGTCGAATGGCTCGAGGCCTGGTTCCGCTCCTTCCGCGGCGCCGCGATCATCGTCTCCCACGACCGGAGGTTCCTCGACGCCGTCGTCAGCCGGATCATCGAGGTCGAAAACTTCCACCTGCACGAGTACCCGGGTAACTTCGGTGAGTACGTCGTGCAGAAGCAGTTCAGGCTCAAGAACCTGGAACATCAGTTCGTGCACGAATCCGAATTGCTCGCGTTCGAGGCGGAGGGCATCGCCGACCGCAGGGCGGCCGCGAAGGCAGCGACCCGCGACCTGGGGAACCAGCTTGCCAAGATCAAGAAGGCGCGCACGCCGCGTCCCGTCGACCAGATCATCACCGAGATCTACGGCGGACTGCACGTCAAGGACGTGCTCTGCCGGGTGGAGCTGCTGAGCAAGTCCTACGGTGGCAAGGTGCTCTTCGACGGCCTGAGTTTCGAGATCCGCCGGGGAAACCGAATCGTTGTCCTCGGCGCCAACGGCAGCGGCAAGACCACCCTGCTTCGGGTGCTGACCGGCGAGGAACGGGCGGACTCCGGCGAGGTCGCCTGGGCGAGCGGGACGGCCGTGGTCTCCTACAACCAGGTGCTCGCCGAACTCGACGACACCGACACGGTCACCCACGCCGTCAACGCCATGCCGGGCAGTCTCGCCTTCACGGCGACGCGTAAATCGGTCGGCCGGTTCCTCGCGATGTTCCAGTTCTCCGAGGCAGACCTCAAACAGAAGATCGGGAACCTGTCCGGAGGTCAGCGGGCGCGGGTCGCGATGGCACAATGCCTCCTCTCCGGGGCATCCGTGCTCCTGCTGGACGAGCCGACCAACCACCTCGACATGTCCAGCACCCAGGTGATGGAACGCGCGCTGCTGCACTTCCCCGGCGCGGTGGTCGTGGTCAGCCACGACCGATTCTTCAGCGACAAGATCGCCAACCGCCACCTCGTCTTCGGCGGCGACGACGCCAAGCCGGGGGAGATCGACGTGCGCGCGGCTTGAGAGTGGCTGGGTCGCACCGTGCGGCCTACGCTAACGGTCATGGGAGCGAATGCCGACAAGCCGATCCTGCTCTTCGAGACGGTGGCCGACTGGGAAGCGTGGTTGGAGCAGAACACCGGCCATGACGGAGTGAGACTCAAGCTGCGCAAGAAATACTCCGCAGTGCCTGGGATCACCTATCCGCTGGCGTTGGAGAGCGCGCTCTGTTTCGGCTGGATCGACGGGCAGGCCGGGTCTCTCGACGACGACTACCACCTGCAGGTGCGGCCGCTGAGGCATTCGCGGGGCTCAGCTCGCAGAACCGATTCGCTATCCTCTTCCGCCTGGGCGGTCTGAAACGGGCCGAGACGCGTGCCGCGAAGATTCGCGGCTACGTGGAGATGCTCGCGGACGGACGCACGATCTACCCGCAGAAGTCCTCCTCCCGTGCGGCCGAGGAAGCCTAGGCAGCCAGGTCACGCCGCCGAAAGGCGACCGCCCCCGCGGCGAGCAACGCGACCGCGACGGCGGTGAGCCAGAGCACGCCATCGAGGTTCTGGTCCGGCCCGGGCAGCAGCGGCGAGTGCACGAAGGGGCTGAGGTCCATGACCGCCTGGGGCACCCCCCACAGCGAGCCGAATTCGCCGGCGACGATGAACGCGATGTAGGCCAGCCAGACGCCGACACCGGCCCGCGGCCAGACCCCCCAGACGAACACGGCCAGCGCCACGAGCACCCACGCGGCCGGGATCCGGGCGATCGCCCCGAGCGCGACCGTGCCGATCTGGCCGAGGTCGCCCACGGCGAAACCGTGCCCCGCACCGGCGCCCACACCGGCGACGATCAGGAGCCAGGCCACTCCGGCCAGGGCCAGCCCGCCATGCGCGGCCAGCATCCGCCCCCGCCCGACGGACGTGGAGAGGAGGGCCT
This sequence comes from Cryobacterium sp. PH31-AA6, assembly GCF_030063195.1. Taxonomy (GTDB): domain Bacteria; phylum Actinomycetota; class Actinomycetes; order Actinomycetales; family Microbacteriaceae; genus Cryobacterium. The sequence continues at coordinate 73,460 of NZ_JASISS010000017.1, read as the reverse complement.
CAGCATGCCCCGCGGATTCCTCCGAGCGGAGCCTGGACACGGCGACGATGCCGTAGGCGGCCACGATTGTGCCCAACAGGCCCATCTCCGCGGCGAGGAACGCCTCCGTCAGCCCCTGCTCGCCGCCCAGCGTTTGGATGATCGCCTGCATGCCGGGGGAGTTGAGCAGATCGACGACGGTGTGCGCGATGGTGCCGAGGACGGTGCCCAGGAGCCCCACAACGATGGTCCAGGCCCAGAGCGTCGGACCCTGCAGACGCCAGGCGAGGGCGAGCGGGGTGCCCAGCCGGCCCGTGGCGGGACCGGAACGCTCGCTGAGCAGGCCGCTGCCGAGGTCTCGGCGACGACGCAGCAGGAAGGCGGCGGTGATCGTGCCGGCCGTGGCGGCCAGGGGGAGCGCCAGGACCCCCCAGTGGTCGCCCGCGAAGGCCCTCACCTGCTGGTTCCAGCCGATCGGGGAGAGCCAGGACAGCCAGCCGGGGCCGGCCTCGGACAGGTCGCCGACCGCCCGCAGAACATAGGCCGCCCCGACGCCGGCCAGGGCCAGGCCGCTTGCGGCGCGCGCCCCCGTGGCCACCTGGGCGGTGGCCGCGGCCAGCCCCGCGAAACACATTCCCGTGACCGCCCAGCCGGCGCCGAAGGCGAGCGAGCCGGCCGATGGCAGGCCGGAGACGAGCAGCCCGGCAGCGGTGGCCGACCCGATCGCCGCGCTGGCCGAGACCGCCACGATCAGCGCCGCTGCGAGCGGGGCCGCGCGGCCGACGACGCCGGCGCCGACGAGTTCCAGGCGTCCGGACTCCTCCTCGGCGCGGGTGTGGCGGATCACGACGATGACCATCAGGATGGCCAGGGCCACCGCACCGAACACGGCGGGTTTGAACATGGCCAGCGCGCCAAGAGAGGTCGGGTCATAGATCCGCCCATACATGGCCACGATTGCGGCGGAGGCGTTGACCGCGCCCGCCGCCGCTATCCGCGACGCCGGTTCGGGATAGAGGCCGGCGGTCGCCGACGCGGACGACGCGGCGATCGCGGCGAAGCCGAGCACGGAACCGGGGAGCAGGAACCGATCCCGGCGCAGGGCCAGTCGAATCAGGTTGCCCGTGCCCCGCAGGTCGTCGCTCATCTCGGCGCGCTCTCATAGTGGCGCAGGAAGAGCTCCTCCAGGGTCGGCGGGCTGCTGGTCAGCGAGGTGATCCCCGCCGCGCCCAGCGCCGCGAGGAGGCCGGGGAGGCCGACAGGTTCCACGCTCGCCGTGATCCGGTTTCCGGTCACGACCACCTCGTGCACACCCGGCAGCTCGGAGAGGCCGGCCGGCATCGCCTGCACTTCGGCCTGGACCACGGTGCGGGTCAGGTGCCGCATTGAGGCGATGGACCCCGTCTCCACGACGGCCCCACTGCGGATGATGCTGACCCGATCGCAAAGGGCCTCCACCTCGGACAGGATGTGGCTGCTCAGCAGCACGGTGCGTCCGCCGTCGCGCAACTCGCGGACACAGTCCCGGAAGGTGGCCTCCATCAGCGGGTCCAGACCCGACGTTGGTTCGTCCAGGAGGAACAGCTCGACATCGCTGGCCAGGGCGGCGATCAGCGCCACTTTCTGCCGGTTGCCCTTCGAGTAGGTTCGGCACTTCTTCGTCGGATCAAGCTGAAACCGCTCCAGCAGCTCCGAACGTCGCTGCGGATTGAGGCCCCCGCGCAACCGGCCGAGAAGGTCGATCACCTCCCCGCCCGAGAGCGTCGGCCACAGCGTCACATCCCCAGGCACGTAGGCCAGACGGCGGTGCAGCTCGACGGCATCCGTCCAGGCATCGCCCCCCAGCAACCGCACCCGCCCGGCGTCGGCCCGGATGAGACCCAACAGGACTCGCAGCGTGGTCGTCTTCCCCGAGCCGTTCGGCCCGAGGAAGCCATGCACCTCGCCGGCCTCCACGCTCAGGTCGAGGCTGTCCAGGGCCCGAACCTTGCCGAAGTTCTTCGTCAGGCCCAGGATGCCGATGGCTTCGCTCATGATTTCAGCCTACTCAGCCTGATGTGCTCGGACGAGGAGGGCCATGATGGCGGCATACGGCATTGTGACCCGACCGCAACATCGGAACCCGACCAAGTTACATCCGATTCCATATGATTTTGCGAAAGGGACGAGAGAGGAAGACCCGTGGCTGCTGACCCGCCAGCGATCCGGTTGACCGGGTTGACCAAGGCGTTCGGCGCGGTCAACGCCGTTGACGGTGTCGACCTCGACATCGTCGAGGGGGAGTTCTTCTCCATGCTCGGTCCGTCCGGGTCGGGTAAGACCACCGTGCTCCGCCTCATCGCGGGCTTCGAACAACCCACCAGCGGCACGGTGGCGCTGTTCGGCCAGGACGTCACGGACCGTGCTCCCTTCGACAGGGACGTTAACACGGTCTTCCAGGACTACGCCCTCTTCCCGCACATGAGCGTGCTCGACAACGTCGCGTATGGGCTGCGGGTGCGCGGGATGTCGAAGCGGGAACGGCACGCGCTGGCCACGGATGCGCTCGCGACCGTGCGGCTCGAAGGCTTCGGCGACCGGAAGCCGGGGCAGCTCTCCGGGGGTCAGCGCCAGCGGGTTGCCCTGGCCAGGGCGACGGTGGTGCGCCCGAAGGCGTTGCTCCTCGACGAACCGCTCGGCGCCCTCGACCTCAAGCTCCGGGAACAGATGCAGGTCGAATTGAAGGAACTGCAGCGCGAACTCGGGATCACCTTCATCTTCGTCACGCACGACCAGGAGGAGGCCCTCACCCTCAGCGACCGGATCGCGGTCTTCAATGAGGGTCGGATCGAACAGCTCGGTACTCCGGCCGAAATCTATGACCGTCCGGCTTCGCCGTTCGTCGCCGCGTTCGTCGGCACCTCGAACATTCTGGACGACGACCTGTCCAGACGGGTGCTCGGGAGGGGCGGCCTCCACACCGTTCGGCCGGAGAAAATGAGGATCGCACGCGCGGATGCCGCCATTCAGGCCGATCATCAGGCGGCGGGAATCCTCGCCGAGGTCATCTATGTGGGCAGCAGCACCCGTCTGATCGTCGACCTGGACATCGGCAGACGCGTAACCGTGCTCGAACAGAACGATGCCCACCGGGTGGGCGAAGACGCACGCGGATCCCGGGTGAGGGTGGGCTGGGACGAACGCGACACGATGTCCCTCACCGCCGCCCCGATCCCCGCCGATGACATTCCTCCGCTCACCAGATCAGAACCCGCATCCCGCTCACTCGATTGGAGATTGCAATGAACCGCTCTACTCGCTTTCGCCGCACGAAGAAGTCGGCAGCCCTCGCCGGGCTGGCCATCCTCTCTGTCGCTCTCCTGGCCGCCTGCGGCACCACGGCCGTGAACACCGGGAACGCCGGCGCCAAGGCCCCGACGAAGCTCGACGCCAACGAAGGCGCGGTGTCGATCCTCGCCTGGCCGGGCTACGTCGAGGACGGCAGCAACGACCCCGCCGTCGACTGGGTGAGCGCATTCCAGGACGAGACCGGTTGTCTGGTGACCAGCAAAACCTACGGAACCTCTGACGAGGCTTTCAACCTCATGAAGACCGGTGACTACGACGTGGTCGCGGCTTCGGGCGATGCCTCGTTGCGACTGGTCGCGGCCGGTGATGTCGCCCCGGTGAACACCGATCTGATCCCGAACTACGCGGGCATCTACGACTTCCTCAAGCTGCAGGCATGGAACAGCGTCGACGGTGTCTCCTACGGCGTCCCGCACGGCTACGGCGCGAACCTCCTCATGTACAACACGGCAGAGGTGACTCCGGCACCCACCTCCTGGGACGTTGTGTTCGACAAGTCCTCGGCGTACAAGGGCAAGGTGACCGCGTACGACTCGCCGATCTACATTGCGGATGCGGCCATGTACCTGATGAGCCACCAGCCGGACCTCGGGATCACGAACCCATACGCGCTCGACGAGACGCAGCTTGCCGCGGCCGTAGACCTGCTCAAACTGCAGCGCCCGAACATCAGTGAGTACTGGTCCGACTACCTCAAGGCAATCCAGGCGTTCGAGACCGGGGACACGGTCGTCGGCACGACCTGGCAGGTCATCCGCAATTCCCTCGCCCTGGGCACCACGGCGGAGGTCGTCGTGCCCTCCGAGGGTGTCACGGGCTGGTCTGACACCTGGATGGTCGCGTCCCGAGCGAAGAACCCCAACTGCGCGTATGCCTGGCTGAACTACATCAGCAGCCCCAAGGCCAACGCCCAGGCAACCGAATACTTCGGCGAGGCGCCGTCCAACCAGAAGGCCTGCGACTTCATGGCCAACCCTGACCAGTGTTCGCTCTTCCACGCCGGCGAGGCCGACTACGCGTCGAAGATCTGGTACTGGACCACCCCCATCGAAAAGTGCGTCGACGGTCGCACCGACGTGAAGTGCACCGACTACGCGGCCTGGACGACCGCGTGGCAGGAGATCAAGGGCTAGCGGGGACCGGAGAAGAAAGACACCATGAGGGTCGCCACCGAGACGCAGCCCGCCGCACGGCCGATCGTTCCCGCCCTGCGGGACACGGTCGCCCGGCGGGGCTCGGTTCTCCTGAGCCGGCATCCGAGGCTGCGTCTCTCGCTGCTGCTTTCGGCACCGATGTTCTGGCTCGGCCTTGTCTACATCGCAGCCCTGGCGGCACTGTTGATCACCGCGCTCTGGACCGTCGACACGTTCACCGGCACGATCTCGCAGACCTGGACGCTGGACAACATCGTCGCAGTACTCACCGGGTCCCTGTACCAGACGGTGACCCTGCGCACCGTGGGGGTGGCACTGCTCGTGACCCTGATTGACATCCTGATCGCTCTGCCGATCGCGTTCTACATGGCCAAGGTGGCGAGTCCGCGGCTACAGCGGGTGCTTGTGATCGCCGTGCTCATGCCGCTCTGGGCCAGTTACCTGGTGAAGGCGTATGCGTGGCGGTCGGTGCTCTCCCGGGGTGGGATCTTCGAATGGCTGGTCGCGCCATTCGGCGGGCAGACTCCCGGCTACGGACTGCCGGCGACAATCATCACCCTCGCCTACCTGTGGCTGCCCTATGTGATCCTCCCGATCTACGCGGGCCTTGAACGGGTGCCGGATTCACTGCTCGAGGCATCAGGCGACCTGGGTGGGAAGACCTGGCCGACCCTGCGGCTGGTGGTTCTGCCCATGATCTGGCCGGCCATCATCGCCGGCTCGATCTTCAGTTTCAGCCTGTCGCTCGGCGACTACATCACGGTCAATATCGTCGGCGGGGCCAACCAGATGCTGGGCAACCTTGTTTATACGAACGTGGGCGCCGCCAATAACCTTCCGCTCGCCGCGGCCATAGCCCTGATCCCGATCGTGATCATCTTCGCCTACCTCGCCGCGGTGCGCCGCACCGGTGCGCTGGAAAACCTGTAGGGGTCATCATGAGACTGAGCCGCCTGGCCAGGGGCCTCCTGGCCACGATTACGCTCGCGGTACTCCTTGCGATCTATCTGCCGCTGGTCGTCGTCCTCGTCAACTCGTTCAGCACGAGCACCAGCCTGACCTGGCCGCCGCCCGGATTCACCCTCGAGTGGTGGGTCAAGGCCTTTGCCAGTGCCGGAGCGCTCGCCGCCGTGCTCACCAGCGTGCAGGTCGCGCTTGCGGCAACCGTGATCTCCCTGGTGCTGGGCACACTGGCCTCCATGGCTCTCCAACGCTTCGAGTTCTTCGGGCGGGAGGCGGTGAGCCTCCTGGTCATCCTGCCGATCGCCCTGCCGGGCATCATCACCGGCATCGCGCTCAATAACGCGTTCCGCACGATCCTCGGCGTTCAGCTCTCCATCCTCACCGTGATCGTCGCGCACGCCACGTTCTGCATCGTCACCGTGTTCAACAATGTGATCGCGCGCCTCCGCCGGCTCGGCACGAGCTACGAGGATGCGTCGGCGGACCTCGGCGCCGGAGTGTGGACGACATTCCGGCTGATCACCTTCCCGCAGCTGCGGTCCGCATTGTTCGCGGGTGGTCTGTTGGCCTTCGCTCTCTCCTTCGACGAGATCATCGTCACAACCTTCACGGCAGGCTCGTCGGTGAAGACTCTGCCGTTGTGGATCCTCGACAACCTGTTCCGGCCGAACCAGGCCCCCGTGGTCAACGTGATCGCCGTTGTGCTCGTGTTCGTGTCGATCGTGCCCATTTACATCGCCCAGCGCATTGCGGGGACGGAGAAGGTGATCCGGTAGTGGGCCGCTCCGAGTACGGGCAGCGGACGAATGCCGCCTAGGCTCGCACGTCGCGGCCGGTCAGGGCCAGCAACCTGGACTGGAGCGGGGCATCTTCGTCGATCGGCAGCGGTGAGGCGAAGAGGCCGCTGGCCTCCAGCGTGTCCCGTTGCGGTTCGAAGACCGTCCAGACCGCCGCGATAAGCGTCTCGTTGAGCGTCTCGTTCGCCTCCGTGGCTTTGGCGAGGTCCCAGGCGTGGATGGTGACCTCGGAGACCTGCTCCCGCAGGTAATCGAGGGCGGTCACGGTGTCAGCGGCGAGGATCACCGGCACGTCCACCGGCGTGCGCTGCCAGGCCTCCGTTGCGGCGGCGGAATAGATCCGCCACTCCGCGGCCAGATCGGCACCCAGGGGCGCCAGCGTTCGGCGGGCCTGAAGCGGGGAGAGCCCGCTGAGCAGGGGCGGAACCCACTGCTGCTCGAGAACAACGTGGCGCACCAGATCGCGCACGGTCCAGTCGCGGTCCGGCGTGGCACGGTCCCACTCGGTGATCAGCTCCACCCGAGCGGTGAATTCGTCGTGGGCCAGTTTATGTAGCGCAATCCAATCGGGCGTCATGGGTGCTCCTTTCTCTGTCGGGTGCAACGGAGTTCCCTGCCCTCGCATTCCCATGGGTTAGTGTCGCTCCATGGGCAGGCAGGATGGAAGCGACCGCACGGTCTCGGCCGCGTCCGTCGACGACAGCACCGCGACCCTCCTGCACATTGACCTTGACGCTTTTTTCGCCTCGGTGGAGCTACTCGATCGCCCGGACCTCGTCGACAAACCCGTCATCGTCGGGCACCGATCCGGCCGTTCGGTTGTGACCGCGGCAAACTATGTCGCCCGGCGCTACGGGGTAAATTCGGCCATGCCGATGGCCCTCGCACTCCGCCGATGCCCGTCGGCGGTGGTGCTCGAACCGAGGATGAGCCGGTACAAGGATTACTCGGACCGGGTGATGCGCATCTTCGGCGACATCACCCCGCTGGTCGAACAGCTCGGCATCGACGAGGCATTCCTCGACGTCGCCGGCGCCCGTCGCCTGCACGGCTCGCCGGCCGTGATCGGGGCCCAGATCAGGCGCACGGTGGAGGCCGAGACCGGGCTCACCTGCTCCGTCGGAGCCGCCTCGACGAAGTTCGTGGCCAAGATGGCGTCCGGGCGGGCGAAACCGAACGGGCTGCTCGTGGTGCCGGCGGAGGAGACGCTCGCGTTCCTGCATCCTCTGCCCGTCGGAGCACTGTGGGGGGTTGGCCAGACCACCGAGGCCGCGCTCCTCCGGCTCGGTCTGAGACAGATCGGCGACGTTGCACGCACCCCGCTCGCGGTGCTGCAGAAGGCCGTCGGGGAGTCATCCGGTCGCAAACTGCATGATCTGGCCTGGGGGAGGGATCCGCGCACGGTCACCACCGAACGCGAGGAGAAGAGCGTCGGTCACGAGGTCACCTTCGAACACGACGTCACGGATGTCGCGCGCCTCCGCAGCGAGCTCCTTCACCAGTCCGACGCGGTCGCGGCCCGGCTCCGCGGCGCGGGACTGGTCGGACGGTGCGTGGTGCTGAAGCTGCGCTACGCGGACTTCAGCACGGTGACTCGCTCGCGCACGCTCGCGGAGGCCACCGACGTCGGCAGGCGCATTTACGAGGAGGCTGCGGCGAGCTTCGAGACGCTCGCCGCCTCCGGCATCAGGGTGCGGCTGATCGGGGTGCGGGTCGAGCAGCTCGGAGACGGCGATGGACAGGGCCTTGGCCTGTGGGACCCGGATGACGATTGGCGCGGCGCCGAGCGGGCGGTCGACTCCGTCACCGCCCGGTTCGGACGCGGCGCCGTGCGGCCGGCCTCCTTGCTCAGGCCGGACAAGGGGTAGCCTGTGGGCATGACTAGCCTGCCAGAGAAGCTCGCAGAAATTTCCCGTTCCGCCGGTGTGAAGACCGCCTACGGTGATCCGGTCCAGGTAGACGGCATCAGCCTGGTCCCCGTCGCCCTCGTCTACTACGGCTTCGGCGGTGGCGAGGGCGATTCCGTCGACAACGGCGCGGGCAGCGGCGGTGGCGGCGGCGGAATGTCGCTGCCGATCGGCGCCTACGTGAAGTCTGGCGGTTCGCTGCGCTTCGAACCGAACGTCATCTCGCTGCTCGCCGTCGGCATCCCGTTCGTCTGGGTCGCGGGCAAGGCGATCTCCCGCGTGATTCGTGCGCTGAAGCGTTGAAGCGTTGAAGCGTTGAAGCGTTGAAGCTCTGAAGCTCTGAAGCTCTGAAGCTCTGAAGCTCTGAAGCGCTAAGCGCTGAGACCGCGGCCGGACCGGTCGCGGCTCGATCGTCGAATGTGTTTCAGTCGACGAAGACGTCCGGAATTCCGTCACGGTTCGCGTCGAGCAGTTCCTTCGCCTCGATCTGGCGGTAGTGGCGATTGCGCGCCCGCAACACGACGGCGGCGAGCAGGGCAGCCAGCAGCGACCCGGTCAGGATGGCGACCTTGGCATGGTCGTCGAGCACCGTACCGTGGCCGAAGGCAAGCTCGCTGATCAGCAATGAGACCGTGAAACCCACCCCGGCGAGCATCGCGACGCCCAGCACGTCGACCCAGGCCAGGTCAGGGTCCAGGGTTGCCCTGGTTGTTTTGGTGACCAGCCAGGTGGCGAGGAGGATGCCCACCGGCTTGCCCGCGACGAGGGCGACGACGATGCCGATCGCGATCGGGTCGGACAGCGCCTTCGTGAGGCCCTCCATTCCGCCGATCGCCACCCCGGCGGAGAAGAAGGCGAACACGGGAACGGCGAATCCGGCCGAGATCGGGCGGATGCGATGTTCGAAGGTCTGGGCCAGCCCCGGGCCTGCGTCTGGCCCGCCGCCCTTCCGGCTGCGGATCACCGGCACGGCAAAGCCGAGCAGCACTCCCGCGACGGTCGCGTGGATGCCGGAACCGTGTACCAGCGCCCAGACGAGCACGCCGAGCGGCAACAGAATGAGTGCACCTGCCCAGGGCTTCGTGCCGAAGAAGTACGAGTGCTTGTGGGTGAGGTAGGCGAACAGGGCGAGGGGCACGACTGCCAGCAGGAGCATCATCGGCTGGATGTCGCTCGAGTAGAAGAAGGCGATGATTCCGATGGCGAGTAGATCGTCGACCACGGCGAGGGTCAGCAGGAAAATGCGGAGCGCACTGGGCAGGTGAGAGCCGATCACCGCCAGCACGGCCACGGCGAAGGCGATGTCGGTGGCGGTCGGAATGGCCCAGCCGCGAAGCGCATCCGCTCCGCCGGTAACGTTGATGATCACGAAGAACAGGGCCGGGGTGATGACCCCACCGATCGCTGCGGCCACCGGAACAACCGCGCGGCTGAAGGAGCGCAGGTCGCCGGCGACGAATTCGCGTTTCAGTTCCAGGCCGGCGATGAAGAAGAAGATGGCCAGCAGCCCGTCCGCGGCCCAGGCGCCGAGACTGAGCTTGAGGTGCAACGGCTCGAAGCCGACCTCGAAGTCTCGCACGGCAAAGTAGAAGTCCGCGGCCGGCGTGTTCGCCAGGATCAGCGCGATGACGGTCGCGGCGAGAAGCAGGGCGCCGCCCACGGTCTCCTTGCGCAGGATCTGCGCGACGCGGACGTACTCCGGATAACTGCTCCGCCGGAAGATGCGGGCGACGGCCTGCACTGCCGGGGTGGACGGGGGTACTGAGGTCACAAAGATTCCTTTGGTGATTGTCGGGATGTCAGATTCACGGCATGACAATAGGATGTCGACCAGACTTCCCGACTCACCACGTTCCAGCGTACACGGGCACGGCGGGGCCCGGAACGGACGAGTGGCCCGAACGGTGCGTGTCGGCGGGAGAGGTCAGCGTCGTCCACCATGGAGCCAGCGCGGCACGAGCCAGGCCGGCAGGCGAAACGGACCCCGCACCGGAAGCCCGAGGAGGATCCGGCGTCGGCGCAGGATGAAACGACGCAGTAACAGGATCAGCAGCGCCGCGAGCACAAGCGGCACGGCGACGGTCACCGCACACCGGCCGAACGAGCCGCCTGGGCGCCTGGGGGCATCCGTCGAAAACCAGTCATCCCGTGAGTCTAGGCGCCGGTCTATACTCGACTACGAACACGGGAGTCCGGTCAACCGGGCTGAGAGGAAGCTTCGTAGCTTCGACCGTCGAACCTGATCTGGATCATGCCAGCGCAGGGAGGCAGATTATCTCGTACCCGTGCCCTGTTTTCTCTACGGAAAGGGCACGACAAGTGCACACTGAAACCACCATCTCCACCCGACCGGCATCACGCTCGTGGCGGGTCGTCGACATCGTCACCGCCAGCGTCATCGGCGTGGCCAGCGGCCTGATCTTCGTGGTCTGGAACCAGGCCTACAACCCCCTGAGCGGGCTGCTGACCCCGCTTCTGCCCGGACTCCAGGCGCTCCTCGGCGGCGGTTGGCTGTTCGCGGGAGTCCTCGGCGGTCTGGTCATCCGCAAACCCGGGGCGGCGCTCTACACCGAGCTGCTCGCCGCCGTGGTCTCCACCCTGGTCGGCGGCACCGCCTGGGGCGCCACCATCCTCGTCTCCGGGGCGGTGCAGGGGCTCGGCGCCGAACTGGTCTTCGCGCTCTTCCTCTACGGCAACTACCGTCTGTATGTCGCCCTGCTGGCCGGTGCCGGCGCCGGACTCGCCCTGGCGGTCAACGATCTGCTGCTCTGGTACCCCGGTTCAGCGGCGCCGTTCATCGCGATCTACACGATCTCTGCCGTCGTCTCCGGAATCGTCGTGGCCGGCCTGCTGTCCTGGCTGGCCATGCGCGGCCTTGCCCGCACGGGAGCGCTGTCGCGCTTCGCTGCGGGCCGGGCGGTTCGGGCCTCGGACTAGGACCTGCAAAACCATGACCGCCGCGAATTCTGCAACGCCCCGGAGTGCGTCCGTCGACGCCAGGGGTTGGGGCTGGAGGCACGCCGGTCGCACGGACTGGGCGGTCGCCCGGCTCGACCTGCGAATCGACCCCGGCGAACGTGTGCTGCTGCTCGGCGCATCCGGTGCCGGTAAATCGACGCTCCTGCACGCCCTGGCCGGCGTGCTCGGCGGAGACGACGAGGGCGAGCAGCACGGGCGGCTGCTGGTCAACGGCGCCGAGCCGGCAGCGGCCCGCGGGCAGGCCGGGCTCCTGCTGCAGGACCCGGACTCGCAGGTCATCCTCGCCAGGGTCGGCGACGACGTCGCGTTCGGCTGTGAGAATCTCGGTGTGCCCCGCGAAGAAATCTGGCGGCGCGTGCACGAGGGCCTCGAGATGGTGGGCCTGGACGTGCCGCTGGACCATCCGACCTCGGCGTTGTCCGGCGGGCAGAAACAACGACTCGCCCTGGCCGGTGTGCTGGCGATGAGGCCGGGGCTGCTGCTGCTCGACGAGCCGACGGCGAACCTCGATCCGGATGGCGTCACCGAGGTTCGTGACGCCGTCGCCCGGGTGCTCGAGCACTCGGCGGCGACGTTCATCGTGATCGAGCACCGGGTGGCCGTCTGGCAGGACCTGGTCAACCGGGTGATCGTGCTCGACCAGGCCGGGGGAGTGCTGGCCGACGGGCGACCGGAGGACGTGCTCGAGAACCAGGGTGAGCGGCTCTCTACGGCCGGGGTCTGGGTACCCGGACGCGGACACGGGCTTCCCGCCCGGCGGTCCGTCGCCCCCGACGCGGCGCACGGCATCCTGCTTCGCGCCGAGGGCCTCTCCATTGCGCGCACGAAGAATCTCGAGGTCGCCAGGGATCTCAATCTCACGGTGCTGGCCGGTTCCGCCCTGGCCGTGACCGGCCCGAACGGGGCCGGAAAATCGACCCTGGCGCTGACCCTGGCCGGGCTTCTCAAACCGTCCGGCGGTCGACTGCAGGCAAGCGCGGGCTTCGCCGATGGCGCGCCGGCCGCACCGATCGCCTGGACCTCGCGCCAGTTGCTGAGTCGGGTCGGCACGGTATTCCAGGACCCGGAACATCAATTCGTCGCCGGCACCGTGCGGGCGGAGCTCGGGGTTGGACCGCGAGCCCTCGGTCGGAGCGGAGCCGCGGTCGACGGGCGTGTTGACGTCCTGCTCCAGAGGCTCAGGCTCGACCACCTGGCCGGGGCGAACCCGTTCACCCTGTCCGGTGGCGAGAAGAGGCGCCTCTCGGTCGGCACGGTGCTGGCCACCCAACCGCGCCTCCTGGTGCTGGACGAGCCGACGTTCGGGCAGGACTTCCGCACCTGGCGGGAGGTCGTTGGTCTCCTGATCGAGCTGATCGACGACGGCACCGGTGTGCTGGCCGTCTCCCACGACAGTGAATTCGTCGCGGCCGTCGCCGACCGCGAATACCGCCTGCTCGGCACGGTGGCGGGACAGCCGGCGGTGCCCCGATGAGCCTGCTCACGATCCCCGTCGGCACTCGGGCCATCTTCCGGGTCAATCCGGTGGCGAAGCTGGCGGCCGCGCTCGTGCTGGCCGGGGTCCTCATGCTCACCATCGACTGGGTATCCGCCCTGGTGGCGCTCGGGTGCGAGTTCGTGTTGTTCTTTTGGGCCGGGCTCAGCGCGCGGATGTTCCTGCTCCGCACCCTGCCGGTCTGGCTGGCAGCGCCGATGGCGGGGCTCACCACGCTGCTCTACGGGCAGGCGGCCGGTCAGGTCTACTGGACGTTCGGGCTCATCCACGTGACGGAGGGGTCCAGCGAACTGGCCGTGGCGACAACCCTGCGAATCCTGGCGATCGGCCTGCCGTCGGTGGTGTTGTTCGTCACGGTCGACCCCACCGATCTTGCCGACGGACTCGCCCAGGTGGTGCGGCTGCCGTCCCGGTTCGTGCTCGGCGGCCTCGCCGGACTCCGGCTGGTCGGACTGTTCATCGAGGACTGGCGGGCCCTCGAACTGGCCAGGCGGGCCAGGGGGATCGGCGACGGCGGTGCGATCCGCCGCCTGGGCAGCCAGGCGTTCGCGCTGCTGGTGCTGTCCATTCGGCGCGGGAGCAAACTGGCGACGGCGATGGAGGCGCGGGGCTTCGGCGCCCCGATCACGCGCACCTGGGCTCGGGAGTCCAGCTTCGGCGGTCGGGAATATGCCTTGGTCGGCATTGGCCTGTTCGTCGCCCTCCTGGCCGTCTCCGTGTCGGTCGCGACGGGAAGCTGGAACTTTGTCCTCGGCTGACCGAGGCGAGCGGTCGCCGGCGATGCTCGCGCCCGTTCTGGCCGCCCTGGCCGGTACCGGGCCGGCACCCGTCGTACTGATCGACGGGCCGAGCGGTGCGGGCAAGAGCACGCTGGCCGACCTGCTGGCCGCGGCGTGGCCGGGGGAGCCGAAGCCACAGCTCGTGCGACTGGACGACATCTACCCCGGATGGCACGGACTCGACGCCGCCATCGACCACCTGACCAACCGGGTGCTTGCACCACGGGACCTGGGTCGCCCGGCCGCCTGGCAGCGCTACGACTGGGAGAGCGAGCGCCCGGCCGAATGGCACCCGGTCGATCCGGCGCGACCGCTCATCGTGGAAGGCTGCGGCGCTCTCGCCGCCGAGCATCTTCGGTTCAGCCGGACCAGGATCTGGCTGTCCGCCGACGACGGTATCCGCAAGCGGCGCGCCCTCGACCGGGACGGCGAACTGTTCCGCTCGCACTGGGACGAGTGGCAGGCCGAGTGGGAGGCCTACCTGGGCCGGGACGACCCCGAGCGGGGCGCAACGATCCGGCTCAGCGGCACGCCCGAGAACCCGTTTCTGCAGGCCGCCCACAAACCGGTCGTCCGGGGCTAGGTTGGAGACATGGTCAGCTCCGAAACAGCCAACGTCGCCTACACGGCAGAGTTCATCGACGGCCCCCTGGAGGGTCAGGTGGATTCCCGGGTGCTCGTCCACGGCAAGCACGATGTCCGGGTCAGTATGCTCGCCGCCGTCGAGGGCATCGAAGCCCTGTTCTGGTACGACGAGGTCGACGCGCGTGACGTGCAGGGGCGACTGCATGTGCGTTACCGGTTCGACGCCGGCGACAGCGACCCGTACATCCCGACCGACGAACCCAACAACCTGATCTGATTGGCCGCGGTCAGCGATTCGCCGCGATCAGCGCGGTGATCATCGGCACCGGGTTCAGCAGCCGCCAGCCCGGACCCGGTGCGCTGATCGTGCGATCGAGCACGAGCGGCGCGGAGACGGGGATGCCACCGGCTTCGACCGAGACCCGGCCGATGGTGCGCCCCGCCCGCCCCGTTGAGAAGCTGTCCAGGGTGACCGTTGCAGCACCGGGGGCCTGCGCCTGCCAACCGAACCGGGTCTTCGACGCGCGCACGGTTCCGGCCGAGGTCGCACCCCACGGGGTGGTGAACTGCACGAAGGCGTCGCCCTTGGCGAGCACGGGCAGCTCACTGACTCCGGCGCGGGCGCTCTCCATCAACGCGGTGAGATCAGCGCTCAGGCTGTCGTAGTCCGGTTCTCCGATCAGGGCGCCGGAGAACGTGAAGGCGGATTCGCCGCTTTCGATCCGGGCGGTGAAGAGAAAGCACACCCCGGCGGCATCCGTGTAGCTGCGGGAAATGCCGGTGATGCCCTCGTCGGGCAGGTACGCCGTGGTGTTGTCGACTCCACGCTGACCGACCAGGGCCGACGCCGGGTTGGCAAGAAGCGCCGAAATGACCGGGTCCGCGGCGGCCATGCCGGCCAGGAAAGCGAGATCAGTGGCCGTGCCGGCGCTGGCGTCATGCAGTCCGGTGGCGTCTGCGACCGTACTGCCCGCCAGTCCGTGCGCGGCCAGCCAGGTGTTGGCCGCCTCGACGTACGCGTCGAGGGAACCGAAGGCCCATCGGGCGAGGGTGTCGGCATGATTGTTGCTGGAGCCGAGGACCATGGCCTGCAGCAGCTCGGTCTCGGTCCACAGCTCGCCGGGGAAGACGACGACCGTACGAGCCCCGGAATTCTCGTAGTCGACGTAGTCCTGGTAGTCGGCCGCGGTGATCGGGATCTTCGGTTCCGCCGTGCCGGCGGTCAGGGGTTTCGCGTCCAGCACCACCAGGGCGGTCACGATCTTGGCCGCCGCCGCCATCGGGAGGGCATCCGTGACGCCGCCGACGGCGAGGGGGATCGTCGCCTTGATCGCGGCGGCATCGGGGGTGGTCTCGCCCGGGGCTACGGTCTCCTGGGCGACGATGGCGCTGCCTCCCCGGTCGGGGAGAACGGGCGGGAACGGGCTGGCCGTGGCGGCCGCGGGGGTCACCCTGGTGGCGCTCACGTCCGGGAGCGGACCGAGGAGGGTGGCTGGACCGTACACGCCGATCAGCAGGATCGCGAGCGCGCCGACCGTGATGCCGATGAGGCGGCCGGGGCGGAATCGAGTCATCTGCTCAGGCTAGCAAGCGAGGGGTCATCCCCAGCCGAGCTCGTGCAGCCTGTCGTCATCGATGCCGTAGAAGTGCGCGATCTCATGTACGAGGGTGATGTGGATCTGGTCGCGCAACTCGTCCAGGTCGACGCACAGGGCAAGGAGCGGTTCGCGGAATAAAACGATGCGATCGGGCATCTCGCCGAAACCGTACTGTCCGCGTTCGGTCAGGGCCACGCCGTCATAGAGCCCGAGGGTATCCAGGGTGCCGTCCTCGGGGCGGTCCTCGACCACGAAAATCACATTGTCCAGCCCGTCGACCATGTCGTCAGGGAGGAGATCGAGCTCGTCGACGACGAGGCGTTCGAACTCTTCGTTGGTGTGTTGCAGCATCCGTTCAGCATCTCACGGCGCTGAAGACCGGAGGGTTAAACGCAGAAGCTCCACACGAGGTGGAGCTTCTGACCATATGGGGTGAGTAACGGGGCTTGAACCCGCGGCCTTCCGGACCACAACCGGATGCTCTACCAGCTGAGCTATACCCACCATGCGCTGCCGGTCTCCCGGAGGAGAGGCAACTCAAGAATTCTATTACACGTTTGGACTGAAATTGTTCACCGCGTCGACCGCGCGCGATTTTGCCTCGTCGCTGGTGGGTCCGGGGTCGGACACGAACACCGTCTGGCGGTAGTAGGCGAGCTCGCGGATGGACTCCAGGATGTCGGCCAGCGCGCGGTGTCCGCCGTCCTTCGCCGGTGCGTTGAAGTACACCCGCGGGTACCAGCGCCGGGCGAGTTCCTTGATCGACGACACGTCCACGTTGCGGTAGTGAAGCTGATTGTCCAGGCGCGGCATGTACCTGGTCAGGAATGCGCGGTCCGTGCCGATCGAGTTTCCCGCCAGCGGAGCCTTCTGCTCGGCCGGGATGAACTTCAGCACGTACTCGAGGACCTCGAACTCGGCTTCGGCGGCACTGACCCCGTGGGGGATCTCGGTGATCAGCCCGGAGGTGGTGTGCATGTCCCGGACGAAGTCACCCATATTGGCGAGGGCGGAGTCGTTCGGCTTGATCACGATGTCGAGGCCCGGGTCGATGATGTTGAGGTCGTAGTCGGTGATCACGACCGCGATTTCGACGAGTTCATCTTTGTCCAGGTCCAAACCGGTCATTTCACAGTCGATCCACACCAACCGGTCACTACTTTTTGTCATGAGGCGAGTCTAGCGGCGGCCGCCGACCGGCCCCTCGGGGTCGATCCGACACCGGTCGTAGACTGGTGTCCGACCTCGTCGGCGTCCGCGATGTCACCCCAGTCTCGAAGGAACCTCGATGGAACTCACCTACTTCTCCACCGCATTCTGCGAGCCGTGCCGCCAGACCAGGGCAGTGCTGGCGGAGGTGGAACGCCTGGTGCCCCAGGCGAGGGTGCGCGAGGTCGATGTGGTCAGGGACCCGGCCGAGGCCGAGGCGAACGACATCCGGATCACCCCGACGGTCATCGTGCATGATGCGGCCGGCGCGGAGGTATTCCGGGCGTCCGGCGTGCCCACCCTCGCCCAGGTGCTCGTGGCGATCGCAAAAGCCCTGTGAGCAATCCGAACCCTGCGAAAACGCCTCGGCACTCCCCGGAAATTAAGGGAAGTCGGGCCCACCGCACGTGGGGTAGCCTTGAAACGCACTTTCCGCCCCCGTAGCTCAGTGGATAGAGCAGCGGCCTTCTAATCCGCTTGTCGTAGGTTCGATTCCTACCGGGGGCACCACTCTTCCCGAGCGAGAACCGGTCCCGGCCGCCGACGAGGGATAGGGGCTGACCCCGGTGAGGGTTGATAGATTCGGTGTATGCGAGAACTACAGGCGAGAATCATCGCGGAGCTGAACGTGTCCCCAACCATCGACCCCGCGCATGAGGTGCGCCGCCGCACTCAGTTCCTCGTCGACTACCTGTTGCGTACCGGGGCCAAGGGCCTCGTGCTCGGGATAAGCGGAGGCCAGGATTCGAGCCTGGCCGGACGGTTGTGCCAGCTGGCCGTGGAACAACTCGGTGCGGAGGGCCACCAGGTCACCTTCCTGGCCGTGCGCCTGCCCTACGCCGTTCAGCGCGACGAGGATGACGCCCAGTTGGCCCTCGGATTCATCCAACCCCAGTCCGTCACCACGTTCAACATCGCGCGGGCCGTGGATGGAATCGACACGGAGTATTTCGACAGCACGGGCCGGGAACTGCCCGACTTCGACAAGGGCAACGTCAAGGCCCGCGCCCGGATGGTCGCCCAGTATGCCCTCGCCGGTTCGCAGGGACTCCTCGTGGTCGGTACCGACCACGCCGCGGAGGCGGTCACCGGATTCTTCACGAAATACGGTGACGGTGGAACCGACATCCTTCCGCTCACCGGGCTCAGCAAACGGCAGGGTCGTGCCCTGCTGGTCGAACTCGGTGCCCCGGAACGTCTCTACCTGAAGCCGCCGACCGCGGACCTGCTCGACCACAACCCCGGCCAGACCGACGAGGCCAACCTCGGTCTGCGTTACGAACAGATCGACGACTTCCTTGAGGGACTCCCTGTCGACGACGAGGCCGGGGACGCCATCGAGAAGAGGTACCTCGCTACCGAGCACAAGCGTCGAGTGCCCGCGTCGATGTTCGACGAGTGGTGGCGCTAGCCACCTGGCTCGGCCCGGGACCGCTGGGCGCAAGACACAGGCACCGCCCGGTTCTAAAACCCGACGATGCCTGAGAACCTGCGCGAACCGGAACGGTAGTGGGTCGGGCGGCCGAGCGCTAGGAAACCGTGTACGGGGCGGGGCGAACCTCGAGCGCCTGCACGTCGTCGAGGAGACGCTGGGTCTCCGTCGACGGTGCGGCGGGAGCTGCGGCGTAGTTGACTGGCGCGGGCACCGGGTCAGGCTGCGGGGTGTGCTGGTCGTGGTGCTGCTGAGCGGCCCACGCATCCTGTTCGGCGAGAAGATTCTTCTCGGACGTGGTGCTCGCCGCCTTCCAGCGGTCGAGGTCGCTGAGGAAAACCTTGCGCGCCCGTGCCGGCTTGTGCTGCCATTCGATCAGGCGATCACGGAACTCGAGCAGGGCCGGTTCAAGCTGGTAGCCGAAGGTCGCGGAGGTTCGCTTGAGCTCGGCCAGCTGGTGGGCCGCCCAATTCGCGGCCACGGCCGATCCCTTGATCGGCAGCAGCCGCAGCTGAATGTCAGCCTGGCCGACGGCGCGGTCCGCCATCACCTGCTCCTGGGGGCTCAGGGAGTTCCAGACGGATGCCTCGGTCGCTGCGTCGACAAGCGCGCCGATCACCGCCGTCTTGAGCTCCCGGTCGTGCTGGGTCAGCAGATGCCGGATGGCTCCACGGGAGATCCACGCGGCCAGCACGCTGGCCACGATGATCGCGACGACGAGCACCACTGCGCTGAAGACCACGGACTGATTGCTGGCTGCCGTGAGCCAGGACACGAAACTATTCCACCACTGCATGAGCGGCACTTTACCGGGACCCATGCCGGTTCGTGGGGAGCGAGCCCGGCGTGCCCGAAAGGTCGTGTCGGAGTTGGTCAGGCGAGGGCGCGAGAAGGGTCATCGGAAGCAGGCGGCAGCGTCGTCGATGTTCCAGAACGTGCCGACAACCATCGTGCGCGTCGCGGCGAGGAGGCGCCGCGCCGCGAAGCGTTCGTCGACGCCGTCGGTGCTGCGCTCAATGTGGCCGAGTACGGCCCCGGTGCGGTTGACCACCCGCCAGAGCCCGTCACCGACGTGCAGCAGGGTGAGATCGCGCAGGGTGAGATCGCGCAGGGTGAGATCGCGCAGGGTGAGATCGCGCAGGGTGAGATCGCGCAGGGTGAGATCGCGCAGGGTCGCGGTCGGCGCTGGCGGCAGGGACCGGTCGGGCATGGCGCGATTGGACCGGGCGAGGTTCGGCATGGTTCGGCCGGGCAGGGAAAGGCTTATGGACATGAAATCCTCCGAAATCGGCCGGCCGCGGTTGATGATGCCCTCACGCTACGACCTACCGCCGACATTCACCCCGCTGTGGCCGGCTCCGTTCCCAGGGACAGGTCCTGAGTGGCCAGATCCAGGTCGACGGCTTTGTTCACCCTGGCCGTCTGGGCCACCACAATCCCGCCCAGCACGAGCAGCACCCCGGCCGACTGAACGAGGTCGAGCGACTCGCCGAGCCACAGGAACGCGAAACCGAACGCGAAGAGCACCTCGGACGCGGAGACGATGCCCGCGGCCGTCGCCGAAAGCCGGCCCAGCGCCATGTAGGAGAGCAGGTACGGCGCGAACGACCCCACGACGCCGTTCCAGAGCACAAGCGCCCACAGCGGCAACGCGAGTGCCTCGAGGTTGCCGTGCAGGGGAACCTGCTGCGCCAGCGTTTGCGGTTCAACCTGCCACCACGCGCTGAAGACAAGCCAGAAGAGGCTCGCGAAGAGCATCGACCAGAACGACACGACCAGGGGAGAGGTGGAGGTGACCTGTCGCTCCCCGACCAGGAAATACACGGCCAGGCAGATTGCGGCGGCGATTCCGGCAAGCACCCCGAGCGGCGCGAGGGTACTCGCCCAGATCTGCGCGACCACGGCCATACCGACGAGCACGCAGCCGATCGCCACCCAGATCCTCGGTTTCACCCGATCCTTGAAGACGAACCGGGCGACCAGGGCCACCAGCAGCACCCCGGAGTACTCGAGCATCAGCGCGATGCCGACCGGCAACAGGCTGATCGCCACGGCGTAGAACCATTGGATGAGGGCGACCCCGGCCACGCCGAGTAACGCCATCACGGCCACCTGCCGTCGACTGATCCGAAAGCCCCGGCGGTTGGTGAGGAGCAGCAGGATCCCCGCGAGCACCGCGATGATGGTCACCCGGTAGAACGTCAGCTGGGCGGGGGAGAGCCCGGCCTCCACGATCACCTTGGTGGTGCTGCCGTTCAGGCCGAAGAGCAGCGACGCGAGGAGAGCGTAGAGGTAGCCCACGTTTAGCTGAGCCCGGTGCCGTGCACGGCGAACGGTTCGATGGCGGCGATCTCCTCGTCGGTCAACGCCGGCGCGTCGAGGGCGGCGACGGTCTGCTCCAGCTGCCCGACGCTACTCGCGCCGACGAGCACACTGGTCACCGACTGCTGGCGCAGGATCCAGGTCACGGCAAGCTGGGCCAGGGTCTGGCCGCGTTCGACCGCGATCGCGTTCAGGCCGCGGACACGGTCGAGGTAGCTGTCGGTGAGCACGTCCTCGGAGAGGAACCGGCTCGTCGCGACCCGCGAGTCGGCGGGGACGCTTCCGGAGAGGTACCGGTCGGTCAGGAGCCCCTGGGCCAGGGGGGAGAAGCAGATGCTGCCCACGCCGAGTTCGTCGAGCACCGGGAACAGCCCGTCTTCGATGTGACGGTCGAACATCGAATAGCGCGGCTGGTGGATCAGCAGCGGAACGTTGTGCTCGGCCAGCGCGGCGGCAGCGGCCCTGGTCTGCTCAGGCGTATAGCTGGAAATCCCCACGTAGAGGGCCTTGCCCTGTTGCACGGCCGAGGCCAGGGCACCCATCGTCTCCTCGATCGGTGTCTCCGGGTCGGGGCGGTGGGAGTAGAAGATGTCCACATAGTCGAGCCCGAGCCGGCCCAAACTGGCATCGAGCGACGAGAGAAGGTACTTGCGTGAACCGAAATCGCCATACGGTCCCGGCCACATGTCGTAACCGGCCTTGCTGGAAATGATCATTTCATCGCGGTACGCACGGAAATCCTCCGCGAAGATCCGGCCGAAGTTGGTTTCGGCGGAGCCGGGGGGCGGGCCGTAGTTGTTGGCCAGGTCGAAGTGGGTCACTCCGAGGTCGAAAGCCCGGCGCAGGATGGCCCGCTGGGTGTCGATCGAACGTTCGTGGCCGAAATTGTGCCACAGTCCGAGGGACAGGGCCGGAAGCTTGAGCCCGCTCCGTCCGGTGCGGCGATAGGTCATCTCGGAATAGCGGTTCTCAGCGGCAACGAAGGTCATGTGGTTACTCTAGGTCCGTGCAAACTTTTGTGGTCGCAGGTGGATGTTTCTGGTGTCTCGATGCCGTGTATCGGGTGCTTCGCGGGGTTACCGACGTCGTGTCGGGTTATACGGGGGGAGCAACGCCCGATCCCGACTATGAGTCGGTGTGTACCGGACGAACCGGTCACGCCGAGGCCATCGCGGTGACCTTCGACCCCGAGATCATTCCGGCCGGCGTCATCCTCGATGTTTTCTTCACCCTGCACGACCCGACTCAGCTGAACCGTCAGGGCGCCGACGTGGGGACGCAGTACCGGTCCGCCATGTTCTACGTCGACGAAGACCAGAGGCAGCTCTTCGAAACGGCGCGCACCCGGGCCGCCGAATGGTGGGGAGAGGGCATCGTCACGACGATTGAGCCGCTCGGTGAGTACTTCGTGGCCGAGGACTACCACCAGGACTTTTTCGCCAAGAACCCCGGCCAGGGGTACTGCATGGCCGTTGCTCTTCCCAAGGTGAACAAGATCCGCAAGTCGTACGCCCAGTACCTCCTTCCCTAACCCTCCACAGGCGGCACCAGCGCCTGTGCGCGCACCGAAACGAGGAACCATCTCGCCCCGGTGCCCAGTGATCGCACACTCGGAGCACGTGGACCGGGAGTGACCGAGACAGGCACGAGCGGTTACTCCCGGGTCGCGTGCGCCGGGCGGTTGCCCGGCGTCCGAGCGCGCAAGGAGAGCACCGTGAGCGACATCATCACCGTGACCGGGATCGTGGCGACAACACCACGCCACCTCGTGACCAGTTCCGGGCTCGCCATCTCGTCGTTCCGGCTGGCCTCAGGCCAGCGCAGGTTCGACCGGACCAAGCAGACCTGGGTGGACGCGGAGACGAATTGGTACACGGTCTCGACCTTCCGCCAGTTGGCCCACAACGTGGTGCGGTCGATTCGGCGGGGCGAACACGTCCTCGTGGCCGGTCGGCTGCGTGTGCGCGATTGGCACAACGCCGACAAGAACGGCACCGCCATCGAAATCGAAGCGGACAGCGTTGGCCACGACCTGACCTGGTGCACCACGACATACCAACGGATGACGCCCTCGCCCGGCCGCATTCCCGACGAGACCGTGGAGCCTCCGGTGGGGACTTCCGCGGGGGAGGAAGCCGACCTGGCGACCCTGGACTCCTAGGGTTGCTCGCGCCTGCGGCCACCCGACGGGCGCCGTGCAGCGGCTCCCCGGTGTTGGGTCGGGGCCACACGGCAAATAGACTGGTAAGCACTATGGCCGAATTTATTTACTCGATGGTCCGCGCACGCAAGGCGGTTGGCGACAAGCTCATCCTCGACGATGTGACAATGTCCTTTTTCCCCGGCGCCAAAATTGGCGTGGTCGGGCCGAACGGAGCCGGAAAGTCCACGATCCTCAAGATCATGGCCGGCCTCGACACTCCGAGCAACGGTGAAGCGAAGCTCTCGCCCGGGTACAGCGTCGGCATCCTGATGCAGGAGCCGGAGCTGGACGAAACCAAGACGGTGCTCGAGAACGTGCAGGAAGGCGTTGGACCGATCAAGGCCAAGGTCGACCGGTTCAACGAGATCAGCCTCGCCCTCGCGGAGCCGGACGCCGACTTCGACGCCCTCCTGGCCGAGATGGGCACGTTGCAGGAAGCCATTGACGCCGCGGACGCCTGGGACCTTGATTCCCAGCTCGAACAGGCCATGGACGCCCTCCGCACCCCGCCAGGCGACTCCGCGGTCGCCGAGCTCTCCGGCGGTGAGAAGCGCCGGGTGGCGCTGACCAAGCTTTTGCTGCAGAAGCCCGACCTGCTCCTCCTCGACGAACCCACTAACCACCTCGACGCCGAGAGCGTGCTCTGGCTCGAACAGCACCTCGCCCAGTACCCGGGCGCCGTGCTCGCCGTCACTCACGACCGGTACTTCCTCGACCACGTGGCCGAGTGGATCGCCGAAGTCGACCGCGGCCACCTGTACCCCTACGAGGGCAACTACTCGACCTACCTCGAGAAGAAGCAGGAACGACTGCTGATCGCGGGCAAGAAGGACGCGAAGATGGCCAAGCGCCTCGCGGACGAGCTCGAATGGGTGCGGTCGAACGCCAAGGGACGCCAGGCCAAGTCCAAGGCGCGTCTCGCCCGGTACGAGGAAATGGCCGCGGCGGCGGAGAGCACCCGCAAGCTCGACTTCGAAGAAATTCAGATCCCGGTCGGCCCGCGCCTCGGCGCCCAGGTCATCGACGCGAAGAAGCTTCAGAAGGGCTTCGGCGATCGCGTCCTCATCGACGGCCTGTCCTTCACTCTCCCGCGCAACGGCATCGTCGGCATCATCGGCCCGAACGGTGTCGGTAAGACGACACTGTTCAAGACCATCGTCGGCAAGGAACCGCTCGACGGCGGCGAGCTCAAGATCGGTGAGACGGTCGCGATCTCCTACGTCGACCAGGACCGCACCGGCATCGACCCGAACAAGACGCTGTGGGAGGTCGTCTCCGACGGCCAGGACTACATCCAGGTCGGCAAGACCGAGATCCCGTCTCGCGCCTACGTCTCCACCTTCGGGTTCAAGGGACCGGACCAGCAGAAGAAGGCCGGCGTACTCTCCGGTGGAGAGCGCAACCGCCTTAACCTGGCCCTCACCCTCAAGCAGGGCGGCAACCTGCTTCTGCTCGACGAGCCCACCAACGACCTGGACGTTGAAACCCTGGGGTCGCTCGAGAACGCGCTGCTCGAATTCCCCGGCTGCGCGGTGGTGATCACTCACGACCGGTGGTTCCTCGACCGGATCGCGACCCACATCCTCTCCTACGAGGGCACCGACGAGAACCCGGCGAACTGGTATTGGTTCGAGGGGAACTTCGAGTCCTACGAGCAGAACAAGATCGAACGCCTCGGCCCGGATGCCGCGAAGCCGCACCGTTCCGCCTACCGCAAGCTCACCCGCGACTAGGACTTCGATGAAGCTGCATGTGCCGATCCGGCTGCGTTGGTCCGATCTGGACGCCTACGGTCATGTCAACAACGCCGAGTTGCTGCGCCTCCTCGAGGAGGCGCGCATCCAGGCGTTCTGGCTTGACGATGACGCGACCGAAACGGCCCTCGGCGCGGGCACCGCGGTTCTCGACGGGCGCCCCGGTGCGGCGACGTTGACCCTGATCGGCCGTCTCGAGGCGGAGTACCTCGCCCCGATTCCCTACCTTCGCCAGCCGGTCGTCGTACGGCTCTGGCTCGGCAAGATCGGTGGCGCGAGCCTTGAGATCTGCTACGAGGTCTGGGGCCCGGACGGGGTTGTGCCCGCGGTGCTGTACGCGCAGGCGAGTACCACGATGGTGCTCGTCGATGCGGCCACCGAGCGGCCACGGAAGATCAATGCGGCCGAGCGCGACGCCTGGACCCCCTACCTGGACGAGCCGATCAGGTTCACCCGGCGGGCATCCGTTCCGGAGGCCTGACCCGGCGTTCGCGCGGGCGAACCCTAACCGGCGATGACCGCGTCGCCGTCGATCGATACCGGAACCGATACCAGCGGGCTCGGTGCGGGGCCGGCGAGCACCGCCCCGGTCATGGCGTCGAACTTCGAGCCGTGGCACGGGCAATCGAATTCCTTGCCGACGGGCTTGACCCGGCAGCCCTTGTGGGTGCATGCCGCGTTGAACGCGACGAGCGTGCCGGCGCTGGGCTGGCTGACCAGGATCGCCGTGCCGTTGAGTGACGCCTCGACCGAGCCGCCGACCGGGATGTCGGCGAGCTTGGCGACCTCGGTCGGGGCGCTCTGGCCGTTCTTCGCCCCGTCACCGGCGGCGGGGCCGGTGCTGCAGCCGACCAGCGCGACGGCGGTGCCGGCGCCGCCGATCAGGAGGGCGGCGCGGCGGGACAGGCCCGTGGCGTTTTCGCCTGAGATCGGGGTGGAGGTGGTCATGGTTCTCCTCGAGCGAGTCGGCGACTGAATGGGTTTGCCAGGGCGATGCTACGCACTTCGGCTGGGTCCCGGCAGCGAACTGCTACTCGGCGTTCGTCGGCACGCGCAGCATGCCCTCCTGGGCGACCGTGGCCAGGAGCAGGCCGGACCGGCTGAAGATGCTGGCCGTCGACAGCCCTCGGCCGCCCTGTGCCGACGGGGAATCCTGCACGTACAGCATCCACTCGTCGGCGCGCCCGAAGCGGTGGAACCACATGGCGTGGTCGAGGCTCGCTACCTTGAGACCGGGAGTGGCCCAGGCAATTCCGTGGCGGCGCATGATCGGTTCCATGATCGAGTAATCGCTGGCGTAGGCCAATGCCGCGCGGTGCAGGTCCGGGTCGTCCGGCAGGGGGCCGAGTGTCTTCATCCACACGGCCTGGCGGGACGTGTGCTCGCCGTCCACCGTGAGGTAGATCGGCGACGGAACATGTCGCATGTCAAATGGGCGCTCGCTCGCCCAGTAGCGTGCGATCGAGTGGTCGACCGTTTCGAGCGACTGCGCAGCCGTCGGCAGTGACTCCGGGTCGGGCAGGTCGGTGGGCATCTCGATGTGGTGTTCGAGTCCCTCGTCCTCGTCCTGGAACGAGGCGATCATCGACAGGATCGGCCGGCCATCCTGGTAGGCCTGGGTGCGGCGGGTGGCGAATGAACGCCCGTCGTGGATCCGTTCGACGGAGAACGTGATCGGCTGGCCGACATCGCCGGGGCGCAGGAAGTAGCCGTGCATCGAGTGCACGTGCCGGTCGTCCGGCACCGTGCGCATCGCGGCGACGAGCGACTGGGCGAGAACCTGGCCGCCGAAGACGCGGCCGAGCGGCATCCACTGCGACGGCCCGGTGAAGATGTCCTCGCTCGTGCGGGCGCCCGTATCGGTGAGGTCGAGAGCGGTCAGGAGACCGTCCATTGGCTCGTCCATGTTGGCCTCCTCAGGCGCGGAAAGGGGGGTCGGTGTGAGCCCCGGCGTACCTTGGTAGTTTAGAAGCAGATGGCCAAGTCATTTTCTCTCACAGATTCCCTTTCCCTCAGCGACCTTCAGGTATACCTCTCGCGCGCCAGTCGGGTGGAGGACGGTTCGGTGCGCCTGATTTCGGCGGCCGGCGTGCTCGCCGTGTACACGGCGATCCTGTATCCGCGCGGCCTCCTCGACGCCAGCCCGACCGTGCTCGGACTGCGCACCTTCGCGCTGACCGCTCCGGTTGAGCTGGACGCGGTCGTGCCGGTGCGATCGCTGCTCGACCGGCTGGCCCGGCTCGTCGCGGCCGTGACCGACCCGGCAGCTCCGGTCACCGTGACCGTGCCGCTCGAGGTGACCACCGTGACCTGGGCCGGGATCTCCCCACCCAAGGGCGGCTGGACCGCCCTGGGCGAAACGGATGCCGCCCTGCTGCAGACGTCGGCGGACGCCGGCATCGAGGAGGTCGCCGCGGTCATCCCGACCGGAACGGGCGGCCAGATCGTGCAGCGGGTGCGTTCCGAGGTCTGGGGTCGGCCGATCCCCGGCCTGGAGATCGTGCCGAGCGGCGCCGCCTTCGCCGCGGTCAGTCTCGGCTTTCTGCCGCAGGACGAGCCCGTGCGCCTCTTCGAGACGGGCCCGTGGACCCGGCTGAGCACCAGCCGCGGACACATTCTCGTGCGCCGCAAGCCCTGGTCGCTCCGCGCCTAGGTCGGCCGGAGGCTGAGTTTCGGAGAAAGCACCCTCCCGATCCGTCGGGAGGTGCTTTCTCCGCGACTCAAGCGGAAGTCGTCGACAAGAGGGCGGCCCAGACATCCGCGCGGGCATGAAACGTGCTCAGGTCGCGGGAGAGGAGCTGCTCCGCCTGGTCGATTCGCGCGCGAACGGTGTGTCGGTGAACCCCGAGCACGTCGGCGGCCGGCCCGAACTGGCCGTTCTGCTCGAGCCAGACCCGCAGCGTATTCAGCAGCGCCGTCCCGTGAGCCGCATCGTGGCTGCTCAGGGGCTGGAGGGCCGCGCGGCCGACCTCTGAGGCATCCGTCCTGGCCAGGAAGGCCAGCACGCCCTGCCGGGAGATCAGATCGAAGGCCACGATTCCCGGTTCGCCCTCGTGCGCACGCTCCAGGGCCTGGCGGGCCTGGCTGAGTGCCCGGGGGAGCGAGCGATACTCGGCCGGGTCGGAGACTCCCACGTGCAGGCCGAAACCGACGAGGTCGCCGAGCAGAGGGCCGGCGGTGGAGTCGAGGCAGACGACGACGGTGCCGCCGACCCGGGCGAAGAACACGTGCCCCGCGTGTTCCTCGACCCGCAGCTCGAGGAACTCGGTGACGGCGTCCAGACGTTCGGGCGGCGGGTCGGTCACCGCGATCCGCGCCGGTTCGTCGGGGAAGGCGCCCCAGAGTTCGGTGGAGATCGTGCGCGCCAGCTCGACCTGCCCGCCGAGGAGCGCCTGCAGCAGCCCCGACCGAAGGTGGCCGCGGGCCCGGCCGAGCGCGGTGTTCTGCTCGAGGGAGAGCCCGGCGAGGGCGATGACGCTCGTCACCACCTCCTGGCCGGCCTGGTCGAGCGGCGTGCGGCCGCCGAGCGCGAGCACGCCGCGGAGCTGGTCCCGCCGGCCGAGCGTCTGCAGGTTGAGCGTCTCGTCGCCGTCGTCGACCGTGAGGCTCGCGCGCTGGCCGCGGCGCAGCATCCGCTCGGCCTCGTGCCGCGCCCGGTCAAGGGAACCCCGGGGGGCGGATGCGGCGGTGAACGCATCCCGCGGGAAGACCCGGTTGAGTGCCCCGCTCTGGTCAAAAAGGGCCACCCAGTGGCCGAGCTGGCGGGACAACTCGCTCAGGGTGGCGCTGAGTCCGTCGGGGCGGAGCGCCGCGAGCGAGATGGCCCGCTGGGCGCCCAGCGTCCAGGTGTCCCTGGCGAAGCGCAGGTCGGCGACCAGATCGCCGGCAGTGCGCGCGACGGCGATGAACGGAGTGCCGTACGGAACCTCGACCAGCGGGATGCCCCTGGCCAGGCAGGCGGCGACGAGGCCGTCGGGCGTGCCGTCGCGGATGACCTCGGTGCCGAAGCCGAGGCAGGCGATGCCGAGGTCGGCCAGCCGGTCGACATAGCCGGTGTAGAAGGCATCCATCGTCGCGTCCGTGGTGAACTGGCGGCCCGTGGTGAGTAGCATCTGGCTGGCCGAGAGGAACGGGGTCGGGTCCGGCAGATCGGAGCTGTGCACCCAGTCGACGGGTTGATCAAGCGCCCCGGCGGGGAGGTCGGCCTCCTGGGTCAGCAGGCGCAGGTTCAGGTCGGTCTGGGCGAGGAGACGGCGCAGGGGAGGCAGCAACGGCGGGGCCACGGATGGAGACATGCGACGAGTGTACAGCGTGGCGAAAGATTGGCATGGTGTTGTACAAGGTGGCAGTCTCGGCGTGGGGTCGGGCTGCATAGCATTGCGCAATTGGCATCGTCGCCGGAACCGCGTCGATGCACCTGTGTCGCAGAACTGGAGCCGCCATGACCGTCGTCGAAACCCCCACCCTGTCCACCGTGCCGCTCGGCGGACCGAGCCTTCCGCAGGAGCGCCGCCTGGTGACGAACATCCCCGGCCCGAAATCACAGGCCCTGCAGGCGCGCAAGGCGCAGGCCGTCTCCGCCGGCGTCGGCGTCACCCTCCCCGTCTACATCGTCGCGGCCGGCGGCGGCGTGCTCGTCGACGTCGACGGGAACTCGCTGATCGACCTCGGCAGCGGCATCGCCGTCACCGGTGTCGGCAACAGTGCGCCCCAGGTGGTCGAGGCCGTCGCCGCACAGCTGGCCCAGTTCACCCACACCTGCTTCACCGTTGCCCCCTACGACTCCTACATCGAGGTCGCCGAGACCCTGAACCGACTCACCCCCGGCGATCACGCCAAGCGAAGCGCCCTGTTCAACTCCGGGGCCGAGGCGGTCGAGAACGCCGTCAAGATCGCCAGGCACTACACCGGCAAGCAGGCCGTCGTCGCCTTCGACCACGCCTATCACGGCCGCACCACGCTGACCATGGGGCTGACCGCCAAGAACCAGCCGTACAAGAACGGGTTCGGCCCGTTCGCCGCCGAGCTCTACCGCGCGCCGATGTCCTACCCCTACCGCGACGGCGGCGTTGACGGCGTGGCCGCGGCCCAGCGTGCCATCTCCCAGATCGAGAAGCAGATCGGCGCCGACAACCTCGCCGCGGTGATCATCGAACCGATCCAGGGTGAGGGCGGCTTCATCGTGCCCGCCGAGGGCTTCCTGCCCACCCTCGTCGCGTGGTGCAGCGCCAACAAGGTCGTCTTCATCGCCGACGAGGTGCAGACCGGCTTCGCCCGCACCGGCGACATGTTCGCGAGCAACCACGAGGGCATCGTGCCAGACCTGATGGTCATGGCCAAGGGGATCGCCGGCGGCCTGCCGCTCTCCGCGGTCACCGGTCGCGCCGAAATCATGGACTCCCCGCAGGTCGGGGGCATCGGCGGCACCTACGGCGGCAACCCGCTCGCCTGCGCCGCGGCCCTCGCGACCATGGCCGCGTACGAGTCCGAGAACCTGGTCGGTCGGGCCAGGGAGATCGGCGCGATCCTGACCGGCCGGCTGAACGCCATCCAGGCCGAGGACAAGCGGGTCGGTGACGTGCGCGGTCGCGGAGCCATGATCGCGATCGAAGTCGTCGACGCCGTGACCGGCGAACCGGATGCCGCTCTCACCGGCCGCGTCGTCGCCGCCGCCCACGCGCAGGGCGTCATCCTGCTCACCTGCGGTACCTATGGCAATGTGATCCGTTTCCTGCCTCCGCTGAGCATCCCCGACGCGCTGCTGATCGAGGGCGTGCAGGTTCTCCAGGACGCGCTGGCCTTGGCATGACCCTCCTCGAGGCCGCGCCGATGCGGGCCATCGCAACCCCGATCGCGACTCCGCTGGACGATGCCCGCTCCCAGCTGGCCAGCGCGATCGACGTGCTCGGCTACGGGAGTGGTCTGCAGTCCCTGCTGTCCACGCCGCGCCGCGAGATGACCGTGGCCGTGCCGCTCCGCCGGGACGACGGCAGCACCAGCCTGTTCACCGGTTACCGGGTGCAGCACAACCTCTCCCGCGGCCCGGCCAAGGGCGGCCTGCGTTACAGCCCCGGCGTGACCCTCGACGAGGTGCGCGCCCTCGCGATGTGGATGACCTGGAAGTGCGCCCTGATCGACGTGCCGTTCGGTGGAGCGAAGGGCGGGGTCACCATCGACCCCCGCCAGTTCTCCCAGGCGGAGCTCGAGCGCGTCACCCGGCGCTACACGAGCGAGATCCTGCCGATCATCGGGCCGGAGAAGGACATCCCCGCCCCGGACATGGGGACGGACGAACGCACCATGGCCTGGATCATGGACACCTACTCCGTCAACGTCGGCTACACCGTTCCCGGCATCGTGACCGGCAAACCGATCAGCCTGGGCGGGTCGCATGGCCGCGCCAGCGCCACCTCCCGCGGGGTCACCCACATCGCCCTCGCGGCGCTCCGGCACCGCGGCATCAGCCAGCACGGCGCCACCGCGGCGGTGCAGGGCTTCGGCAAGGTCGGCCACGACGCCGCGGTGTTCCTCACCGACGCCGGGGTGCGCGTCGTCGCCGTCAGCGATCAGTACGGCGCCGTCTACAACCGGAACGGCCTGGACTTCACCCGGCTCAGCGCATACGTCGCCGCCACCGGGCGGGTCGTCGGCTATGACGGGGCGGAGCCGTTGGACGGCGACGCCCTGCTCGAGCTTCCCGTGGACCTGCTCGTGCCGGCCGCCGTCGAAGGCGTGCTGCACGAGGGTAACGCCGCCAGGGTCAGCGCCCGGATCATCGTCGAGGGCGCGAACGGCCCGACCTCGCCCGCGGCCGACCGGATCTTTTCCGAGAACGGTCAGTTGGTCGTTCCCGACATCCTCGCCAACGCCGGAGGGGTGCTGGTCTCCTATTTCGAATGGGTGCAGGGCAACCAGGCCTATTGGTGGAACGCCGACGAGGTCGAGCACAAGCTGGAAGAGCGGATGCTCGGCGCCTGGCAGCAGGTTGTGGAGTATGCCGCGGCCAGGGACCTCTCCCTGCGCGCCGCCGCGACCGTGCTCGCGGTCGAGCGGGTCGCGGAGGCCCACCTCCTTCGCGGCCTGTACCCCTAACCGGCATCGAGCCGCCTTCTCCGATCGATCGACAGAAACCCATGAGCGAGAACCCAGTGAAAGAGACCATCGTGTCCAACCGTGAAACCGACCTGCTCGCCCGCGTCCCCGACGGGCTCTACATCAACGGGGTCTGGCAGTCAGGCGGCGGCGACCCGATCGAGGTCACCGACCCGGCGACCGGGCTGGTGCTGAAACGGATCGCCAATGCGGATGCCGCCGACGGCATCCGCGCCCTCGACGCCGCGGTCGACGCGAGCGCGAGCTGGGCGGCGACCGCCCCACGCGTGCGCGCCGAGATTCTGCGTCGCGCCTTCGACCTGCTGCAGGAGCGCCGCGACGACTTCGCCCTGCTCATGACGATGGAGATGGGCAAGCCGCTCGCCGAGGCGAACGGCGAGGTCAGCTACGGTGGCGAGTTCCTGCGCTGGTTCAGCGAGGAGGCAGTGCGGATCAGCGGCCGCTACGGGCTCAACCCGGAGGGCACGGGAACAACCGTCGTCTCGCAGCACCCAGTCGGCCCGTGCCTGCTGATCACGCCGTGGAACTTCCCGCTGGCCATGGCCACTCGCAAAATCGCCCCGGCCCTCGCCGCCGGCTGCACTGTCGTGATCAAGCCGGCCGAACTCACCCCGCTGACCACGCTCTACTTCGCGCAGCTGCTCGAGGACGCCGGGGTCCCGGCCGGGGTGGTCAACGTGATCACGACCAGCGAGTCCTCCGCGGTGGCCGGCCCGATCATCGCCGACCCGCGCCTCCGCAAACTCAGCTTCACCGGGTCGACGCCGGTCGGCCGGAAGCTGATCCAGCAGGCCGCCCAGGGCGTGCTGCGCACCTCGATGGAACTCGGCGGCAACGCCCCGTTCGTCGTCTTCGAGGACGCGGACCTGGACAAGGCCGTCGACGGGGCGATGCTCGCCAAGTTCCGCAACATCGGCCAGGCCTGCACCGCGGCGAACCGGTTCATCGTGCACGAGTCCATCGCGGCCGAGTTCGCCCGCCGGCTGACCATTCGGGTCGCCGCCCTCAAGATCGGGCGCGGCACAGACTCGGGCGTCACGATCGGGCCGCTCGTCAACGAGGCCGCAGTGGCGAGCACCGACGCGCTCGTGCGGGATGCCGTGACCCGGGGAGCGACGCTGCTCGCCGGCGGCGTGCGACCGGACGGGCCCGGTTCGTTCTACGAGCCGACAGTGCTCACCGGGGTCGCGCCGGGCAGCGCGATCCTGCACGAGGAGATCTTCGGCCCGGTCGTCGGCATCGTCACGTTCGCCGACGAGGACGAGGCCGTGCGCCTGGCCAACTCCACCGAGTACGGACTGATCGGCTACGTTTTCACCAGGGACCTCGCCAGGGGGCACCGGATGATCGGCAGACTGGAGACCGGAATGATGGGTCTCAACACGGGGCTGGTCTCCAACGCCGCCGCGCCGTTCGGCGGCGTCAAGCAGTCCGGCCTCGGCCGCGAGGGTGGTCTCGAGGGAATCCACGAGTACCTCTCGACGAAGTACACCCTCATCCCGGTCTCCTGACCCCGATCGAGCCTCGATTGACCAACGAACACTGCACGGGAGCACAAAATGACCACGATTGAACGGGACATTGTCATCATCGGTGCCGGAGTATCCGGCCTCACCGCGGCGACGGAGCTGCGCAAGGCGGGCCTCACCGTCGCCGTGCTCGAGGCCAGGGACCGGGTCGGCGGCCGACTCTGGACCGACGACGTCGAGGGCGCCATGCTCGAAATCGGCGGCCAGTGGGTCTCGCCCGACCAGGACGCGCTCAAGGAAACGATCGCCGAACTGGGCCTCGAGACCTTCGCCAGATACCGCACGGGCGAGAACGTGTACATCAATGGCCAGGGCGAACGCACCCTGTTCGAGGGCGAGATCTTCCCGGTGTCGACCGAGACGGAGGGGGAGATTCTCCGCCTGATCACGCTCCTCGACGGTCTTGTGGCTCAGACGGACCCCGACCGCCCGTGGACCCACCCGCGCGCCAAGGAGCTCGATGAGATCTCATTCGGGGCCTGGCTGGAGGGCGAGACCGACGATCAGGAGGCCCGCGACAACATCGGCATGTACATTGCCGGCGCCATGCTGACCAAGCCGGCTTACGCGTTCTCGACGCTGCAGGCGCTGCTGATGGCGGCCAGCGCCGGCAGCTTCAGCAACCTTGTGGACGCGGACTTCATTCTCGACGAGCGGGTCATCGGCGGCCTCCAGCAGGTACCGATCCTCCTCGCCGAACGACTCGGAGACGACGTTCACCTGGGTCAGGCCGTGCGCACCCTGCGCTGGAGCGAGCGAGGGGTCGTCGCCGTCACCGACGACCTCGAAGTGCACGCCCGCCGGGTGATCGTGGCCGTGCCTCCCGTTCTCTACAGCCGGATCTCCTTCGAACCAGCGCTGCCGCGTCGCCAGCAGCAGCTGCACCAGCACCTCTCGATGGGTTTCGTGATCAAGGTGCACGCGGTCTACGAGACCCCGTTCTGGCGTGAGGACGGCCTCTCCGGAACCGCCTTCAGCCCCTACGAGCTCGTGCACGAGGCCTACGACAACACGAACTTCGGCGACTCCCGCGGCACGTTCGTCGGCTTCGTGTCCGACGAGGCCGCCGACGAGGTGTTCACGCTCACGCCGGAGGAACGGAAGACCCGCATCCTCACCTCGCTCTCGCACTACTTCGGCGAGAAGGCGCTGTCGCCGGTCGTCTACTACGAGAGCGACTGGGGCACCGAGGAATGGACCCGCGGTGCCTATGCGGCCAGCTTCGACCTGGGCGGCCTGGCCCGGTACGGCGCCGACCTGCGCACCCCCGTCGGGCCGATCTCGTTCTCCTGCAGTGACCTGGCCGGCAAGGGCTACCAGCACGTGGACGGCGCCATCCGGATGGGTCGGGAGACCGCGGCGGCGATCGTCGCGTCGGTAGAGCACGCCTAGCCGCGCTCGCCTGGCCGGGTTCGCCTGGCCGGGTTCGCCTGGCCGAGCCGCTCGCGGCACGCGCTAGGGAAGTGGGCGCGCGGTAGAACGTGCGCCCGATTCTCGAACGCGCGCCCCGAGGTGCGCGAGGTGGGGAGGTGGGCGAGCTAGAGGGCTGCAGCGACCGCGCGACCCGCGGTGCGGCCCGAGAACAGGCAGCCGCCGAGGAACGTTCCCTCGAGCGAGCGGTAGCCGTGCATGCCGCCGCCGCCGAAGCCGCCGGCCTCTCCGGCCGCGTACAGGCCGGGCACGGGCTGGCCGTCGCGGCCGAGCGCGCGGGCGAACAGGTCGGTTTCGATGCCGCCGAGGCTCTTCCGGGTGAGGATGTGCAGCTTGACGGCGATCAGTGGTCCGTTCTTCGGGTCGAGCAGCTTGTGCGGGGCGGCCACGCGGATGAGGCGGTCGCCGCGGTAGTGCCTGGCCTGCCTGATCGCGGTGATCTGGGCATCCTTCGTGAAATCGTTGTCCAGCTCCCGGTCGCGAGCCCTGATCTCCTGCTCGATCCGGGCGAAGTCGAGTCGTACCTCCGGTGAGCGGCGCTGCATCCCCGCAAGGAGCTCGTGCAGCGTGTCGGCCACGACGAAATCGGCGCCCTTCTCCTTGAAGGCCTCGACCGGTCCCGGCGCCCCCGGTGCGATGCGCTTCGCGAGCAGGGAGAGGTCCTTTCCGGTGAGGTCGGGGTTCTGTTCGCTGCCGGAGAGGGCGAACTCCTTCTCGATGATCTTCTGGGTGAGCACGAACCAGCTGTGGTCGTTGCCGGTGCCGAGGATGTGCTCGAGCGTGCCGAGGGTGTCGAAGCCGGGGAAGAGCGGTGCGGGCAGGCGTTTGCCGGTCGCGTCGAGCCAGAGCGAGGACGGACCGGGCAGGATCCGGATGCCGTGGGCCGCCCAGACCGGATCCCAGTTCTCGATTCCCTCGGTGTAGTGCCACATCCGGTCGCCGTTGATCAGCCGCGCACCCGCTCGTTCGCTGATGCCGAGCATCCGTCCGTCGACGTGCGCCGGAACACCGGAGAGCAGGTGCTCGGGCGCGGCGCCCAACCTGGCCGGCCACTGCGCTCGCACGAGGTCGTGGTTGCCGCCGATGCCGCCGCTGGTCACGATCACGGCCGAGGCCGCCAGCTCGAACTCGCCCACCCGGTCGCGGGAACTGGCCTCACCGCGGGCGGCGTTGGTGCGGGCGAGCACGCCGCCGCGCACCCCGACGACGGCCCCGCCGGAGACGATGAGCTCGTCGACCCGGTGCCGGTGCAAGACGGTGACCAGTCCGGATGCCACTCCCGCCCGCACCTGGGCGATGAACGGGGCCAACAGGGCCGGCCCGGTGCCCCAGACGATGTGGAACCGCGGCACGGAGTTGCCGTGCTCGAGGGCGGTGTAGCCGCCGTGCTCGGCCCAACCGACGACCGGGAAGAACCGGATGCCTCGCTCGTGCAGCCAGGCACGCTTCTCCCCGGCCGCGAAGTCAAGGTAGGCCTCCGCCCAGCGCTTCGGCCAGTAGTCCTCGTCGCGGTCGAAGCCGGCGCTGCCGAACCAGTCCTGCCGGGCCAGGTCGGCGGAGTCGTGCACGCCGAGCCGGCGCTGCTCGGGGGAGTCGACCAGAAATAGCCCGCCGAACGACCACCAGGCCTGGCCGCCGAGAGAGGATGCCGGTTCCTGCTCGACCAGGATCACCCGCTTACCCGCGGCGACCAGCTCCGCCGTGGCGACGAGGCCGGCCAGGCCCGCCCCGACGACGATGACATCGGCCTCGGTGCTGGCGGTGTGCGGGGAAACCGGGCTCATCGTGACTCCATCGTCAGGCCAAGGGGAGAGGGTTACTCGTCGAACGTGTTGAGCATGGCGTGAGCGGCCCGCTCCAGATAGTCCCACAGGGTCTCCCGCTGCAGCGGCGGCAGATCGCAGCCGTCGACGGCCTCGCGCATGTGCAACAGCCAGCGGTCGCGCGCATCCGGGTTCACCTTGAACGGCTGGTGCCGTTGGCGCAGTCGGGGGTGGCCGCGTTGCTCGCTGTAGGTGCCCGGGCCGCCCCAGTACTGCTCAAGGAACATGGTGAGGCGTTCCTCGGCCGGGCCGAGGTCGGCCTCCGGGTACATCGGCTTCAGCACCGGGTCGGTGGCGACACCCCGGTAGAACTCGGCGACGAGCTTCGCGAAGAAGGGCCGTCCGCCGACCTGGTCGTAGAAGGATGCCCCGATCGCGGGACCGTTCTCGCCGTCGCGCAGGTGCACGGGGGACGGGGTGGGAGTGCTATCCGAGGGGAGGGTGGACTCAGGCGTCATCGCGGATCTCCGGATCTGGTGTCGACTTCGGTGAACTCGGGGTGGGGTTCGCGGCGTCCTCCTCGGCGGAGGACTTCGAGGCCGGCTTCTCGGCGGCTGATTTCTCGGCCGGCTTGCCTCCGGACTCCTGGTCCTCGCCGTGCGGCGGGTTGCCCTTGCGCTGGCCCCGGGGAAGCCGGGGCTTCTTGCGCACCGGCACCGGGGCGGTGAACGGGGCCGTGGACACGTCGGCCTCTGCGGCTGCCGCCTCGGCCGCCGCGTCTGAAGGCTCGTCGGTGCCGGGGATCGCGCCGGCGTTCACCGAGCCATCCGATCCGGCCATCACGACGCTGTTCAGCGGGGTCAGGCCGGTGCCCAGCCCGTCGAGTGCCTTCTTCAGGTGCAGGCGGAGGTCGCGGGCGAAGTCCCACTTGGCCGAGACGCGCGTCTTCACCACGATGCGCACGACCAGGGCCTCGGCGGAGATCGACTCGAGCCCCCAGGCCTCCGGCTTCTCCAGGATGACGGGACGCCACTTGCGGCTGGAGGCGAGCGCCTTGGCCACCCGGAGCAGTTCGGCCTGCACGGCCTCAACGTCGGAGGCGTACGGGATCGCGAGGTCGATGATGACCCTGGCCCAGCCCTGGGACATGTTGCCGACGCGGAGGATCTCGCCGTTGCGCACGAACCAGAGGGTGCCGTCGATGTCACGCACCTGGGTGACCCGGATGCCGACGGTCTCGACCACGCCGGAGGCGAAGCCCACGTCGACGATGTCGCCGACGCCGAGCTGGTCCTCGACGACCATGAACAGCCCGTTCAGGATGTCCTTGACGATGTTCTGGGCGCCGAAGCCGAGCCCGGCGCCGAGCGCGGCAGTGAGCAGCGCGAAGGAGCCGAGGATGTCGGTGTTGACGACATTCACGATCAGCAGCACCGAGACGATGAGCAGAGTGACGTTGATGATGTTGGAGAGCACGGAGCCGAGCGTGCGGCTGCGCTGCACGACCCGAACGGCGGCCACCGGGGAGACGCTCAGCGCCTGGGTGTCCATCACGTTCTGGGTCTTCTTCACGCCGGAGACGATCTGCCCGACGACCCGGTCGATGACGAAGTGCAGCACCCAGCGGAGGATGAGGGCCGCGATGACGATCGCGGTGATGTTGATGGCCTTGAGCCACACGGTTACGGTGAAAAATTGGGCGAGTTCAAGCCAGATTGCGTCGAAGTCCATATTCGACCCAGTCTATCGACGGCCGTCGGGTCGAAGCTGTGCCCCCCGGCCCGGCGGGCAGACGCAGACACCCCCGCCCCGCCCGAGTGGGCGGTGGCGGGGGGTGCGGATGTTGCGAGCGGGATTCCTCGTGGTTAGCCGGCGTCCCTGACTTGCGCGGCGAGTGCGCGCTCGACCCCGGCCAGGTTCTCGATCAGCAGGCGGCGCAGCGCGAGCGGCTCCGGGTTGGCGTCGAGCCAGGCCCGGGTCGCGTCGGCCAGGGCCTGGTTGGCCAGCGGCGACGGGTACAGGCCCAGCACGAGCTTCTCCGCGATGGAGAAGCTGCGCGACTCCCAGACGGACTGCAGCATGGCGAAGTACTGGTCGACGAACGGTTCGAGCAGCGTGCTGTCGTTCGCCCGGAGGAACCCGGCCGCCGTCACACGCACGATGGTGTTCGGCGCGGTGTCCACGTCGATCAGCGATGCCCACGCCGCCTGCTTGCCCTCGATGGTGGGGATGGCGGCACGCGCCTGGGCGGCCGACTGGGCGCCCGTCGCGGTGTTGTCATTGGCCAGTGCCGCGTCGATCTCGGCGCTGCCGGCCTGGCCGCCGGCGACGAGCGCGATGAGCAGTTCCCAGGCAAGGTCGGTGTCGATCGTCAGGCCGTCCAGCGGCGCGGAGCCGTCCAGCAGCGCGGCGACAGTCGCCAGGTGGCTGGCGGTGGAGGCGACCGAGGCGAAGAACTTGACGAACTGGAACTGCGCGTCGGTGCCCGCCTCGGCGTGCCGGGCGAGGGACCAGAGCGCGTCCCCGACCTCGATGACCGTGTTCGCGCGGTGCTCCTCGGCGACATAGTAGGTCGCGGCCAGCACGACCTGGCCGAGCACGGTGCGGAGCGTGGTCGACTCGGTTTCTGTCGCGACGTTGCCCAGCACGAGGCTGATGAAATCGCGCGGCGCGGTCTCGGCGTCACGGGTGGCGTCCCAGATGGCGCCCCAGACGATCGCCCGGGCGAGCGGGCTTTCGATTGAGGAGAGGTTCTCCAGGGCGACGTCCTGCGACGCGTCGTCAAGGCGGATCTTCGCGTAGGCCAGGTCGTCGTCGTTGAGCAGAACGAGGGCCGGGCGGGCCAGGCCGACGAGCTCGGCGACATCCGTGCGCGGGCCGTCGACGTCGATCTCAACCCGGTGGGTGCGCACGAGGGTGCCCTCGGCCAGGTCGTAGAAGCCGATCGCGAGGCGGTGCGGGCGGATCGTCGGGTAGTCGGCGGCGGCGGTCTGCAGCACGGTGAAGCCGGTGATGATGCCCGTCTCATCGGCCGTGATCTCGGGGCGGAGCGTGTTCACGCCGGCCGTCTCGAGCCAGAGCCTGGTCCATTCGGTCAGGTCGCGGCCACTGGAGGCCTCGAGCTCGACCATCAGGTCGTTCAGCTCGGTGTTGCCCCACTCGTGCTTGGCGAAGTACGAGGCAACCCCGGCGAAGAACTCGTCCCGGCCGACCCAGGCCACGAGCTGCTTGAGCACCGATCCGCCCTTGGCGTAGGTGATGCCGTCGAAGTTGACCTGCACGTCTTCGAGGTCGTTGATCGTGGCGGTGATGGGATGCGTCGAGGGGAGCTGGTCCTGCTTGTAGGCCCAGCTCTTCTCCATCACGGCGAAGGTGGTCCAGGCCTCTGTCCACTCCGTCGCCTCGGCGGTGGCCATGGTCGACGCCCATTCGGCGAACGATTCGTTGAGCCAGAGGTCGTTCCACCACTTCATGGTGACCAGGTCGCCGAACCACATGTGCGCCAGCTCGTGCAGCACGGTGACAACGCGACGCTCCTTGATGGCGTCGGTGACCTTGGAACGGAAGACGTAGGTCTCGGTGAAGGTGACCGCGCCGGCGTTCTCCATCGCGCCGGCGTTGAACTCCGGCACGAACATCTGGTCGTACTTGTCGAACGGGTACGGGTAGTTGAACTTCTCCTCGAAGTAGGCGAAGCCCTGGCGGGTCTTCTCGAAGAGGTAGTCGGAGTCGAGGTACTGGAACAGGCTCTTGCGGCTGAACAGGCCGAGGGGGATCGTGCGCCCGTCGCTGGAGGTGAGGGAGCTGCGCACGACGGAGTACGGGCCGGCGACAAGGGCCGTGATGTAGCTGGAGATGGTGTGGGTGGGCGGGAAGGCCCAGGTCTTGGCGCCGTTTCCGGCATCCGTCGGCTCCGGCGTGACCGAGTTTGAGATGACCTCCCAGGCCCCAGGAGCGGTGACCGTGAAGGTGAAGGTGGCCTTGAGGTCGGGCTGCTCGAACACCGCGAAGACGCGGCGGGAGTCGGGTACCTCGAACTGGCTGTAGAGGTAGACCTCGTTGTCGACCGGGTCAACGAAACGGTGCAGGCCTTCGCCGGTGTTCGTGTAGCTGGCATCGGAGACGACGGTCAGGGTGTTCTCGGCGGCCAGGCCGTCGAGCTGAATCCGGATGCCGTCGCTGACGGCGGACGGGTCGAGGGCGACGCCGTTGAGGGTCACCGAGTGCACCGTGCTGGTGATCGCGTCGATGAACGTGGATGAGCCCGGCGTGGCCGTGAACTCCACGGTGGTCGTGCTGCCGAACGTTTCCGCACCGGTGGTGAGGTCGAGAGCCACCAGGTAGCTCCGAACGGCAATGAGCGCCGCGCGCTCCTGGGCTTCGATCCGGGTGAGGTTTTCTCCAGGCAACGTATTCTCCATCTCAGTTTCGACCGGGGCTTCTGGCTCCGGTCGCACGACGATCAAGCCTAGCCACTATTGGGAGCGAGGCGCGGAAAACTCACGATCGAGGCCGTCGGATGAGCAGGGCCGGAACGAGTATGGCGCCGCCGATGACGGCGGCCCCGAAGAACGCGGAGCCGGCGCCCTGGGTCTCGATCAGAACCCCGGCCAGTGCACTGCCGGCTGCGGCCCCGACGTTGTGGGCCGTGTTGACCCAGGTTGTCGCCTCGGTCGCTCGGCCGCCGCGGCCGAAGTCGCTGGCGGCGAGGTAGGCCACGATCATGATCGGGGACAGGCAGAGCCCGGCCAGGGCGATCAGGATGCCCAGCGCCACGGGGGACGTGGCCAGGCCCGCTGCGGCAATACCGGCCAGGAACATCCCCGTCAGCAGGAGGAGTTGGCGCCGAGCCGACCAGCTTGTGCGCACGGCGCCGTAGACCAGGCCGCCGACGGCACTTCCGGCGGCGAAGAGCGCGAGAATGATCCCGGCGCCGGCCGGTGAGCCGGCAGCGTCCGGCCCGCTCACCAGGGCGGGCACGGCGACATAGACCGTGCCGACGAGAACCCCGGCCGCGAGCACGGGCAACAGCAGGGCCACGAACCGCGGGTCGGTGAGGAGCGCACCGCCACGGAGCCGGTCACCGGCCGCTGGGGTATCTGGGCCGGGGCGCATGCCCGGAGACGTGACCATGAGCACCGTCCCGACCAGGATCAGGGCGGCGGGCACGAACAGGGCCGTTCCGGGGGCGGTCCAGAGCAGGATCGTGCCGGCGAGCACGGGTCCGGCCAGGTAGAGCACCTCCTCGAGTACGGCATCGAGGCTGAGGGCCTTCCGGAGGAGCCCGGGTGCGGGTACCAGCGCCGCCCAGAGCACCCGCATGATCGGACCGAGCGGAGGAGCGACGGCGCCGACGAGGCCGGCCAGTGAAATGCTCAGCCACGCGGAATCGCCGGCTCCGGTCGCGAGCGAGAGCAGCCCGAGGGCGGTGGCGAAGGCGATGGCCAGCGAGAGGAGCATCCGTCGGCGCCCGAACCGGTCGATCAGCCGGGCCCGCAGCGGCGCCAGGAATCCGGCGGTGGCTCCGTAAGCGCCCATCGCCGCGCCGGCGACCGCGTATGACCCGGTTGAGGCATGGACCGAGAGGAGCATCGGCAGGCCGACGAGCGCGTAGGCGAAGCGACCGGTGAGGGCGCTGGCGAAGAGGAATGGCACGCCCGGAGTGGTGAGCACGGCGGCGTAGCCCGAACGGTTGGCGAGGGGAGGGCCTGAGGGCGGACGGGACGCCGAGGGTGAGGGCATGGAAGTACTCCGAAGATTGTGCGCGCCGGGCGCGACTGACGGAACCGGGTGATCGAAGAGACGAGCCGGTCGCTAATCACACAGGGGGAGCATCCGGCCACCATAGCCGATTGGACGCCGCAGTCGTTGGTGCTACCAGGCGGCGGGCTTGTAATCCTTGAGGAAGACGCCGCACAGGTCCTCGCCCGCTTCGCCGCGCACGATCGGGTCGTAGACGCGGGCCGCGCCGTCAACCAGGTCGAGCGGGGCGTGGAAACCCTCCTCGGCAAGCCGCACCTTGGTCGGGTGGGGGCGTTCGTCGGTGATCCAGCCGGTGTCGACGCTCGTCATCAGGATGCGGTCGGAGAGCATCTCCTTGGCGCTGGTGCGGGTGAGCATATTCAACGCGGCCTTGGCCATGTTGGTGTGCGGGTGACCGGGGCCCTTGTAGCCGCGGCCGAAGACGCCCTCCATCGCCGACACGTTGACGATGTAGGTGCGCCGTGCTTCGGATGCCGCGAGCGAGGCCCGCAGGCGGCTGACCAGCAAGAACGGTGCCGTGGTGTTGCAGAGCTGCACCTCGAGCATTTCGAGGGGGTCGACGTCTTCGACGTTTGCGGTCCAGCTGTTGGCCTCGTGCAGGTCGGGCACGAGCCCACCGGCGTCGATGGCGGTGCCTGCGGCGAGGCGTTCGAGCGAGGAGGAGCCAGGGGCGAGGGCAAGCGCGGTGAGGTCGTCGGCGGTCAGCACGGAGGAGGCCGAGCCGGTGGCCGCGGCGGCCAGGATCGGGTGGCTGGTCACGGATGCGGCCAGAGCGGTCGGGTGCGCGTCGTTGGTGTGGCCGAAGCTGACGATCTCGGGGATGCTGCCGTCGGGCAGCGGCGAGGATTCGGCATCCACCAGCATGGAGTAAGAGCCGGGGGAGCGCCGCACGGTCTGGGCCGCGTTGTTGATCAGGATGTCGAGCGGGCCGGCCTCGGCGACGGAGTCGGCCAGGCCGATCACCTGGGCCGGGTCGCGCAGGTCGATCCCGACGATGCGCAGCCGGTGCAGCCAGTCGGCCGAGTCGGGCATGGCGCTGAATCGGCGGACGGCGTCGCGCGGGAACCGGGTGGTGATCGTGGTGTGGGCGCCGTCACGAAGCAGTCGGAGCGCGATGTACATACCGATCTTGGCGCGGCCACCGGTGAGCAGCGCTCGCTTGCCGGTGAGGTCGGTGCGGGCATCCCGTTTGGCGTGGCTCATCGCCGCGCAACTCGGGCAGAGCTGGTGGTAGAACGCGTCGACGAGCGTGTAACGCTCCTTGCAGATGTAGCAGGGGCGGGCCACGAGGAGTTCGCCGGCCGAGGCCTTGGTCGTGCCGAGCCGCAGCTGGGCGCCGATCGTCTCGTCGTCGATCCGGGTGGGCGCGCCCGTGGCGGTCGCCGCAATGACCTCACGGTCGGCATCCGCGATCGCCTGACGCTTTTCGCCGCGCCGCACGATCTTGACCGACTTGAACATCTTCGCGGTGGCCTGGCGCACGGTGACAAAATCGGGGTCGTCCGGGTCGATCGTGCTCAGCGACGCGAGCACGCGGAGGGCAACCTCGAGGTCGTGTGGGTCGATGGTGGGTGCTGCCTGCGTCGAGGGTGCGGGCTCGGTCGAAGGCGCGTTGCTCATCCGTCAATTCTACGTCGCCCGCTGGTGGGGATCGTCGGACCGTTACCCGGTGGTCGAGCCGCTCGGTGGTCGAGCCGCCCCGGTGGTCGAGCCGCCACGGTGGTCGAGCCTGTCGAGACCACTGGATAAACCTTCGAAAACTTATCCACAAGACGTGACAAGCTCTCACATCTGTGTTCCATTCTTGCTAAAATCATGTTATGACCACCCCGGCAGAACAACTCAGACAAGCGGCAGACGCCGTCGCCCGTCTGGGCTGTTCCAGCACCGACTACGAGGCCCTCTCGGATGCCGCCGCCCTGGCCGGGCAGCGTGACATCGCGACCGCCCGCCGTCTCCTGGAAACCTGCGCCGCGTGGATGGCCGGCAGCATCGCCCGTCGTTCCCGCCCGGAGCTGGGCCACTCGGGCCTGGCCGCGCAGCAGGGTTTCCTCTCCCCGGAGGCGATGATCCAGAAGTTCACCGGCTCGAGCAAGAATGAGGCGTTCAAGCTCGTCGCCGTGGGCACGATGCTCGCCCGCACCGAAGCCGCAGACCGGCAGGCCGAGCAGACGCTCACACCCGGCGATACCACCGTGGACACAGATCCGGGCTCGCCCGGCCCTGAGGGCCTACTCAGACCCCCCGCGAGTCCGACCGGCCCCACGGGATCACCAGCCGCCACGGACACGCCCGCGCCGTGGCAGGCGCCGATCGCCCGCGCGGTCGCCGCCGGCACCCTCTCCGTCGACGCCGCCGAGTCCATCCGTCAGGGCCTGGGCGATATCGACACCGCCGTGACAGCCGAGCGCCTCACGGCCGCCCTGACCGTCCTGCTCGCGGAGTCGGCGGGGTTGAACGCGGACCAGTGCTTCCGCCGGGCGAGGCGGCTGCGCGACGACCTCGATACGGCCGGCATCGCCGCCCGCGAAAAGCAGGCTCACGACGACCGGTACCTGCGCGTCTACCGCCTCCGCGACGGCAAAATACGTCTGCACGGACTGTTCGCCCCCGAAGACGGCGAATTCGTCCTCTCCACCTACGACGCCCTCACCAGCCCCCGGCGCGGCGGGGTGCGCTTCGTCGACAAGAAACGTGCCGCCTGGGCCAAACGAATCCAGGACGACCCCCGCAGCACCGAACAGATCGCCGCAGACGCCTTCCTCCAG
Source organism: Cryobacterium sp. PH31-AA6 (assembly GCF_030063195.1). GTDB lineage: Bacteria > Actinomycetota > Actinomycetes > Actinomycetales > Microbacteriaceae > Cryobacterium. The sequence continues at coordinate 28,589 of NZ_JASISS010000017.1, read as the reverse complement.
TTGCTCAAGCTCGGCAGCGAAGTCGACCCCGGCCGGATGCTCGGCGGCCGCCGCCCCGCCGTCCGCGTCATCGTCACCCAGACCGACCTCGCCCGACAGGGAATTCGCCCCGCAGACATATTGGTCGCCCCGGCCGCCCCGACCGCCCCGATCGCCCCGACCGGGCACGGCTACCTCGAAGGCAGCCCCGTCCCGATCTCCCTCGCCACCGTCGAACGGCAGATCTGCGACACCGGGGTGCGTGGCATCCTCTTCGACGACACCGGCCAAGCCTTAGACGTCGGCCGGGAACAACGACTCTTTACCGAACAACAACGCACAGCCATCGCGGTCCGTGACGGCGGCTGCGTCTGGCCCGACTGCGACCGACCACCCTCCTGGACCGAAGCCCACCACCTCAACGACTGGTCACTCGACGGAACCACCGACACCGCCGACGGAACCTGCCTCTGCCACCCCCACCACCTGCTACTGCACAACCAGGGCTGGAAAATCATCCGAGAGGGCAATGCGTACTGGCTGAAACCGCCAATCACGGTTGACCCGAACCAAACCCTCATCCCGCTGAAGAGCAAGGCCGAACGCGCAGGGTGACGCTGACCTGGGGTCTCGACAGGCTCGACCACCGGGTCACCGGGTCTCGACAGGCTCGACCACCGGGGGCTCGAACACCGGAGGGTCGACCACCCTGGCCTGGGGTCTCGACAGGCTCGACCACCGGGGTCACCGGGTCTCGACAGGCTCGACGACCGGGGGGCTCGACGACCGGGGGGCTCGACGACCGGGGGGCTCGACGACCGGGGGCTCGACGACCGGGTCACCGGGTCTCGACAGGCTCGACCACCGGGGCTCGACGACCGGGTCACCGGGTCTCGACAGGCTCGACCACCGGGGCTCGACGACCGGGGCTCGACCAGCGGGCGGGATCGATGAGGGGATGAGCCGGGCGATAAAGGGGTCGGGCCCGACCACATCAGTGATCGGGCCCGATACTTTCAGCTGGGTGGTTCGGTGGTGCGATTAGACCTTGAGCGGCTCGGGCTCATCGTCCAGCACCGGAAGCTCGATCGAGGACGTCGGCGGCTCATAGGTGTGATCGAACGGCATTTCGTCGGTGTCGAGGTCAGGGTTGCCGTCCTGGGTAGCGACCAGCTCGCGGGCTTCAAAGACCGAGTCCACGCTCGGCATCGAGCCGAGAAGCGGCCGTCCGGCAGACTCACGCAGGAAGAAGATTGCGATCCCGCCGATGACGGATGTGCCCATCAGATAGTAGGCCGGCATCATGTCGTCGCCGGTGCCCGCGATCAGTGCCGCGATGATGAACGGCGTCGTGCCACCGAAGATGGCAACCGAGAAGTTGTACGCGATGCCCATGGCCCCGTAGCGGCTCTCGGTCGGGAACAGCGCCGGCAGAGCGGAGGCAAGGTTTGCGACGTAGAACGTGACCGGCAGGGCGATCAAGGCCAGGCCGAGCAGCGTGGACCAGATCTCGCCGACACCGATCAGCATGAATGCCGGGATGGACAGCACCACGGCGCTGGCCGAGCCCATCCAGAGGACCGGTCGGCGGCCGATCTTGTCGGACAGGCGCCCCGCCAGCGGGATGCACAGCGACATGATCACGAGGATGGGGATGGTCAGCAACGTGCCGTGCAACTCGTCGTAGCCCTTGGTCGCCGTCAGGTACGTCGGCATGTACGAGGTCAGGGCGTAGCCGAGGGAGTTCGCCGCAGCGACGAGGATCATCGCAACGATGATGCCGCGCCAGTGGGCCTTGAACGTGTTGAGCGGGCCGTTGGACGCAGTGGACTCGTCGCTGAACGACGGATCGGAAGCTGCCATTTCCTTGGCGTCGAGGGTGGCCTGGAAGGTCGGGGATTCCTCGATCTTCAGACGGAACCAGATGGCAATCAGGCCGAGCGGTCCGGCGATGAGGAACGGCAGACGCCAGCCCCATTCCTCCATGACGGGTTGACCCAGGGTGACCTGGAGAATCGAGACGAGCGCGGCACCGATCGCAAAGCCGAGGTAGCTGCCCATGTCGAGCAGGCTGGCGAAGAATCCGCGGTGCTTGTCTGGGGAGTGCTCGCTGACGAACGTCGTGGCGCCGGCGTACTCACCACCGGTCGAGAAGCCCTGGACGAGCTTCGTGAACACGAGGAGCGCCGCGGCGAGCATGCCGACCATGGCGTAGCTCGGGAGCAGACCGACCGCGAAGGTGGACGCAGCCATCAGCATCAGCGTCATCGACAGCACCCTCTGGCGGCCGATCTTGTCGCCGAGCCAGCCGAAGAAGACCCCGCCGAGCGGGCGGGCGATGAAGGTCGCGGCGAAGGTGCCGAGCAGGAACAGTGTCTGGACCGTCTTGTCGGCCTCAGGAAGGAAAACGGGGCCCATGGTCGTGATCAGGTAACCGAACACACCGACGTCGTACCACTCCATGGTGTTACCGACGATGGTTCCGCCGAGCGCCTTCTTGAGGCGAGACTGGTCGACCACGTTCACGTGGGAGACCTTTAAGCGGCGCGGCAGGAGGGGTTTCTTGAGCTTTCCCGGGGAGCTTATGGCATCCTTTTTCGGAGCGGTGGGGCTGGTGGATCTGGGCAATTTGGCTTCTCTCGTGGAGATGACTAGCTAACGAAGAAATAGGGCCCGGTTTCGGGCATAAAGACCAATTTTAGCGCAAAAGCGCCGTCAAACAGAATTTATGTCGGGGATAGGGGCTCTGGACAGGCCTTTGCATCGGCCCGACGTCTGGTCCCAGGCGGAGGCTTTGCGCTGGATCCGACACTTAGGCTGGGGTCTATGACTGACTCCGTGAAGTTCTGGTTCGACCCGTCCTGCCCCTGGGCCTGGATGACGTCCCGTTGGGTCGCCGAGGTTGCCGAAACGCGCGGTTTCGAGGTGACCTGGTGTGTGATGAGCCTGGCCGTGCTGAACGAGGGCAACGAGGTCAGCGACGAGTACCGCGCCTTCTTCCCGAGGGCCCTGAAGTACACGCGCCTGGTGCAGGCCGCGCAGGAGCTGCACGGCCAGAAGACCGTGAAGGCGCTCTACGACGCCCTCGGCACCCGCATTCATCCCGGCGGCAGCACCCAGCCCGACGAGGTCATCCCCGCCGCGCTGGCGGAGGTCGGTCTTCCCGCCTCCTTCGCCGACTGGGCCGACAGCACCGAGTACGACGAGCAGATGCGGGCCAGCCACTTCGACGGGATCAACCGGGTCGGCCAGGACGTTGGCACCCCGGTGATCGCGGTCAACGGCGTGGCCTTCTTCGGCCCGGTGGTGTCCCCGGCCCCCCAGGGCGAGCAGGCGCTCGCGCTCTGGGACGGCGTCGTCGCCGTGGCCGGTTACGACGGCTTCTTCGAGATGAAGCGCACGCGCACGGTCGACCCCATCTTCGACTGAGCGCGCGACGGCGCCCGATGAGGCGTGGCCCGACAAATAGACTCCTGTTATGCGCATTCATATCGCCACCGACCACGCCGGACTCGATTTCAGCCGGCACCTCATCGAGCACCTCACCGAGGCCGGCCACGATGTGGTCGACCACGGACCGCAGAGCTACGACGCGCTGGATGACTACCCCGCATTCTGCATCAACGCGGCCCAGGCGGTCGTCAACGACCAGACCGCGGGAACCGAGGCGCTCGGCGTGGTCTTCGGCGGGTCAGGCAATGGCGAGCAGATGGCGGCGAACAAGGTCGTCGGAGCCCGGGCCGCCCTGGTCTGGAGCCTGAACACCGCCACGCTCGCCCGGGAGCACAACGACGCCAATGTCATCTCGATCGGGGCCAGGCAGCACACCATCGAAGAAACGATCTCGTTCATCGATGCGTTCATCGCCGAGCCCTTCTCCGCCGACGAGCGGCACGTGCGCCGCATCCGCCAGCTCGGGGAGTACGAGACGACCCGCGACATCGCCGGCAAAAACATCGTGCGCTAGCGTGCCAGAGGGCCACTCCGTACATCGCATCGCCCGCCAGTTCGCCCGCAACTTCGTCGGCCGGACGGTGAATCTGTCGTCGCCGCAGGGCCGCTTCGTCCAGGGTGCAGCACTCCTCAACGGCCACGTGATGACGGATGCCCGGGCCGTGGGCAAGCAGATGTTCCTCGAGTTCGACAACGGGCTCTGGCTGCGCGTGCACCTGGGGATGTACGGCGCCTGGGACTTCGCCGGGGACATCCTGATGGATGCGACGATCGCCTCGGCCAACGGACGGATGGGCCAGACCAACCAGCGCGGTACCGACCTCGACCCGGTCGTGCTCGACTCGGCCGGGGAGAACTCGATGCACAGCATCGGAGCCCCGCGTCGCACCCGGGTGAGGATGGCCGAGCAGGAGAAGGAGATCGACCGGCTGGAGACGTTCCCGCCCGAACCGGTCGGGCAGGTGCGGGTGCGCCTGCTCACCGACACCGTGTCGGCGGACCTGCGCGGGCCGACGGCCTGCGAGGTGCTCGACCCGGCGCAGGTGCAGGCCGTGATGGACAAGGCCGGGCCGGACCCGCTGCTCGACGACGGCCCCGTGGCCGAGGACAGATTCACCGCGGTGGTGCGTCGCAAGCCCACCCCGATCGGAATCCTGCTGATGGACCAGTCCGTCGTCAGCGGCATCGGCAACGTCTACCGTGCCGAACTGTTGTTCAGAGCCAGGGTGAACCCCTACGCCCCGGGGAAGTCGCTCGGCGACGACACCGTGCGCGGGCTCTGGAAGGACTGGGCCCACCTGCTGCGCATCGGGGTTGAAACGGGACAGATGATGACCATGGACGACCTCGCCGGTGACGAGTGGCGGGCGGCGATGAAGAACCGTGCCGACCGGCACTGGGTCTACAAGCGTGAAGGCCTGCCCTGCCGGGTGTGCGGTACACACATCACCCTCGCCGAAATGGGAGCCCGAAAACTCTATTTCTGCCCGCGCTGCCAGGCCTGACCTGCCCGGCCGTACCCGCTCCAAGAGACAGGAACCCTCCAGATGAGACACACTCCCTCCTTCGTGCTGGACGACCCGGCCGAGATCAGGCGCCTGGTGCGGGACAATCCCTGGGCGACCATGATCAGTCACACCTCCGACGGGGAACTGGTCGCCTCGCACTACCCGGTCGTTCTCGACGAGGACAGCGACGAGATAGTGCTCCTGAGCCACGTTGGCCGTCCGGACGAGCAGTTGCACGAGCTCGGCCGGCACGAGCTGCTGGTGGTCATCCAGGGCCCGCACGGCTACATCTCACCCGGGTGGTACGACGCCTCACCGGCCGTTCCCACCTGGAACTTCATCACCGCGCACCTCTACGGCGTTCCAGAGTTGCTCAGTGACACCGAGAATCTCCAGGTGCTCGACCGGCTCGTCGACCACTTCGAAGATCGGATGCCGGTGCCGCGGCGGCTGAACGCCACGAGCGAGAACGCCGCCTACGCCGCCCGCATCTCCGCCGGGACGGTGGGCTTCAGGCTGCGGGTGACCCGGGTCGTCGCCAAGAGCAAGCTCAGCCAGAACAAGCCGCTGGAGACCATCACCCGCATCATGACCGAGCTGGAGGGCTCGGGGCCGTACGCCAGCCCTGCACTGGCGGCCGAGATGCGCCGGGTGCACGGCGCGGCCGAGGGGAGTGACCTCTCATGACCGGGAACACGCTCACGCTGCGGAATGCCCGCCTCCCCGGCAGCGACGAACGAGTTGATGTCAGCATCCAGGACGGGGTGATCCGACGGATCGGCTTTGAGGACCGCTCGGCGCCGGGGGAGAGCATCGACCTCGGCGAGCGTTGGCTGGTCCCCGGGCTGTGGGACAACCACGTGCACTTCAGCCAGTGGGCGCAGACCGCACGCCGCCTCGATCTGTCCGGCACGACGAGTGCGGCCGAGGTCGCCACGCTGGTGAGTGGCCGTGTCCCCGCGGTTGCGCCGGGCGAGACACTGGTGGGCTTCGGGTTCCGCGACGGACTGTGGCCGGATGCCCCTGGTCGAGGCGTGCTCGACGCCGCATCAGCGCGCGTGCCAGTGGTGCTCGTCAGCGGTGACCTGCACAGCTGCTGGCTGAACTCGGCGGCGCTCGCCGCGCACGGCTTCCCCGATCACCCCACCGGTCTCCTGCGTGAGGATGACGCCTTCGCCGTGGTCAAGGCTCTCGGCACGGTGCCGGAGGACATCATGGACGGCTGGGTCGACACGGCGGCGCGCGCCGCGGCCGCCCGCGGTGTGGTGGGCATCGTGGAGATGGAGATGGCCTGGAACCCCGGGGACTGGCAGCGCCGGATCGCCGCGGGGATCAATGCGCTCCGGGTCGAGACGAGCGTCTATAGCCAGCACCTCGATCAGGCGATCGCACTCGGGCTGCGCACAGGGGCCGCGCTCGACGGCACCGGAGGGCTGGCCCGGATGGGCCCGTTCAAGGTCATCACCGACGGGTCGCTCAATACCCGCACGGCCTACTGCTTCGACGAGTACCCGGGGCTCGAGGGAAAGCCCGGCGCGCACGGGCTGCTCACGGTGCCGGCTGACCGGCTCGTCACTCTGATGCGCCTGGCGGCTGCCAGCGGCATCCGACCGGCCGTGCACGCCATCGGCGACCGGGCGAACAGCCTCGCGCTCGACGCCTTCGCCGAGGTCGGCTGCACGGGGAGCATCGAACACGCCCAGCTGCTCCGAGAGGGTGACGTGGCCAGGTTCTCGGCCCTCGGGGTTGTGGCCAGCGTGCAACCCGAGCACGCCCTGGACGACCGGGACGTCGCCGACCGTTACTGGGCCGGTCGCACCGGGCGGGCGTTCGTGCTCAAGGCCCTGCTCGACGCGGGCGCGAGCCTGGCCCTCGGCAGCGACGCCCCGGTCGCGCCGCTGGACCCGTGGGTCACCATGGCCGCTGCGGTCGGCCGCACGCGCGGAGACCGTGAGCCGTGGGAACCGGGGCAGGCGATTTCCCGACAGGCGGCGCTCGCCGCATCCGCCCGGGGACGGCACACGATCGCGGTCGGCGAGCCGGCCGACCTGGCGGTCTGCGAGATCGACCCGTTCGTCGCCTCCGTCGCCGACCTCAGGCGGATGCCCGTTGCCGCCACGCTCCTCGCCGGCCGGTTCACGCACGACACGCTCCGGCCCTGAACCGGCACGCCTGAGCCGGGCCTGCCGGGGGTTTCCCCCCGTGCGCATCCGGTTGCCTGCCGGATTTCGGCGGTCCCTCCCTCCCGGAATGCTCGATGCAGGCACACTGGCTGAAGGAGAACAATGAGCGAGACCGCAACATCCACGACGAGGGACGACCTGATGGAGAGCAGCACGCAGCAGCCTGTCTCCCGCTCCGGCGGCTACGGGGCGCTCTGGCGCCGGGTGCCACGGGAGCTCGGCTTCCTGCTGCCCACCCTGCCGATCGTCGTCGTCGGACTGTCCGTGCTGAGCACCGTGTTCTTCACCGGCACCGGCATGATCGCGATCTTCGTCGGCCTGTTCATCGTCGTGCTCGCCCTCTACATCGCCCGCGGCTTCGGACTGTTCGAACTGACCAGGCTGCGTTGGGCCGGCCAGGCCCCGGTCACCCGGCCGCGCTGGGACCCGGTCGGCGAACCGGCAACGCCGCTCCGCACGGTGCTCGGCCCGCTCGTCAACGGGCACTACTGGCTCTACCTGCTGCACGGAATGATCGTCAACTTCATTGTCGGCGTGATCAGCTGGACTGTCACCGTGGTCTGGTTGTCGATCGGCCTCGGCGGCATCAGCTACTGGTTCTGGGGCCGGTTCCTGCCCACCGACGACACCGGCACCGTCTGGCTCTACCAAACCCTGACCGACTGGATGCTGCCGGGCAGCACCCTCGCCATCGAGCCGTTCCTCGGCGAGAGCCTGCTGCAGCTCATGCTCGGCGTGGTCTTCCTCGCCACCCTGCCCCTGATCACCCGGGGTTTCACTGCCCTGCACCGGTTCATCGCCTGGGGCATGCTCGGAGCCTGGCGTTCCGAGGCCCTCCAGCGTGAGGTCGCCGACCTGAGTGCGTCCCGGGGCGCGGCCGTCTCCGCGGAGGACCAGTCCCTGCGCCGGCTCGAACGTGACATCCACGACGGACCGCAGCAGCGGCTCGTGCGCCTGCAGATGGATCTCGCGAGCGCCGAACGCAAGCTCGACACCGACCCCGCGGCCGCCCGCGGACTGCTCGTCGAGGCCCGGGCGCAGGCCCACGACACCCTCGAGGAGTTGCGGGCGTTGTCCCGTGGCCTGGTGCCGCCGATCCTCCAGGATCGCGGCCTGATCGCCGGTCTCGAGTCGCTCGCCGCCCGCAGCACCATCCCCGTGCGGCTGGAACTGACCGTCGACCCCGCGATGCGTTTCCCGTCGGAGATCGAACGCAGCGCCTACTTCGCTGCGTCCGAGCTGCTCACCAACGCCGCCAAGCACTCCGGGGCCAGCGGCATCCGGTTGCACCTGGCGCTTCGGCGGGTGCCGGACTCAGACACCACCTGGCTGGACCTCTGGGTGATCGACAACGGCGTCGGCGGCGCCGTTCCGACCGACTCGCACGGCCTGCGCGGCCTGGACGAGCGTCTGCGCGGCCTGCGCGGGGTGCTGTCGATCACCAGCCCCGCCGGCGGGCCGACCGCCGTTGGGGCGCACATCCCGCTGACTCAAACGGTGCCCGGCTCGATCGTTCTATCCTGAACAGGTGACCCAGCCAGAGCTCGTGACGGATGCCGCCCCCGCACACCGACCGTTGCGTCTGGTGCTGGCCGAAGACTCGCTTCTGCTGCGCGAGGGACTGATCCGGTTGTTCGACGAGGCCGGCTTCGTGACCGTCGCCTCCTACGGTGACGGCGAGTCCCTGCTTGCCGAGGCCGACCGGCTGAGACCGGACATCGCCGTGCTCGATGTGCGGATGCCGCCGACCTTCCGGGACGAGGGTGTGCGAGCCGCCCTGGAACTGCGCCGCAGGCTGCCGTCGGTGGGCATCCTGCTGCTCAGCCAGTACGTCGAGGGGACCTACGCGCACGAGCTCCTCGCCGCGGGCGAGGGCGGGATGGGCTACCTGCTCAAGGACAGGGTGGCGTCGCTGGACGATCTCACCGACGCGGTCACCCGGATCAGCGCCGGCGGCACGGTGCTCGACCCACAGGTGGTGCGCGAACTGATCAACCGGCGCACCGACCCGCTCGCGGCACTCACCCCGCGCGAAAGGGACGTGCTTGGCCTGATGGCCGAGGGGCGCACCAATGCGGGGATCGCCTCCGCGCTCGTGATCGGGGTCGGCGCGGTCGAGAAGAACGTCACCGCCATCTTCCAGAAGCTGGGCCTGGACGACTCGGGTTCGGATCACCGTCGCGTGCTGGCGGTGCTCGCCTTCCTGCGGCACTAGCCGTCCCGCGGCGGTCGAGCCGAACGCCGGTGGTCGAGCCGAACGCCGGTGGTCGAGCCGAACGCCGGTGGTCGAGCCGAACGCCGGTGGTCGAGCCGAACGCCGGTGGTCGAGCTCGTCGAGACCATCGAGCCCCTCGAGGCGAACGACCCCCGCAAGACCCCCGCCCGGCACGCAGACACCCCGCGGAGGGAGGACACTGGGATCATGAGCGCAATCGAGAATTCCAAGCTGGCCATCATCGGCGCGGGCGCCGTCGGCACCTCCCTCGCCTACGCCTCCCTGATTCGCCAGTCCGCCCGAGAGGTTGTGCTCTACGACATCAACGAGCCCAAGGTCGAGGCCGAGGTGCTCGACCTTGCGCACGGCACCCAGTTCACCGGGGCGTCCTGTGTGTCGGGCGGCGCGGACCTCGACCTGATCTCCGGAGCGAACATGGTCGTGATCACCGCCGGCGCCCGGCAGCATCCCGGCCAGTCTCGCCTCGACATGGCGGGGGTCAACGTGGGAATACTCCGCGACCTGATGCCGAAGCTCGTCGAGCGCGCCCCCGACGCCGTCTACATGATCGTCACCAACCCGTGCGACATCCTCACCTACGCGGCCCTGCACTACAGCGGGCTCCCGTCGGCGCGCGTCTTCGGCTCCGGGACCGTGCTCGACTCCTCCCGTTTGCGCTGGTTGCTCGCCCACCGGGTCGACGTCGCGATCGCGAACGTACACGCCGTGATCGTCGGAGAGCACGGCGACTCCGAGTTCCCGCTCTGGTCGCAGGCCAGGGTCGGCCCGGTCTCGCTCGACCAGTGGGTCGCGGATGACATCTCTCCCGTCACCAATGGCCGCGCGAAGTTCTCCGAGTCCGAATTCGAGGCCATAACCGAGGATGTGAAGACCGCGGCATACCGAGTCATCGCCGGCAAGGGCGCCACCAACTATGCGATCGGGCTGTCCGGGGCGCGGATCGTGGAGGCCGTGCTGCGTGACGAGGGTGCCGTGCTTCCGGTCAGTTCGGTCCTCACCGGGTACCGAGGCGTGAGCAACGTGGCGCTGTCGGTGCCGACCGTGGTCAACGCCGATGGCGTGTCCCGGGTGATCGAGGTGCCATTCTCCGACTCAGAGCAGGCCCTGTTCGAACACTCGGCAGACACACTGCGGGCGACCCTGAACAAACTCGGCCTGGCCTGAGCCGACCCGACACCTGGCCCGTCAGGTCCGCGCGACGAGAAGATAGGTGAGGTAAATCAGATACGCCGTGACGAAGGCCGCCCCTTCGAGCCGGCGAATGCGGTGGCCGGAGAGGAACACGGGAACGCAGGCGATCGACGCGGCGACCATGAACGGGATGTCGATCGCGATCAGGGGAGCATCGACCGGGATGCCGCCCGAGGGAATCAACGCCGTAGTGCCGAGGACGAACACGATGTTGTAGATGGTGCTGCCGAGCAGATTTCCAATGGCGATGTCGCGCTCCTTGCGGAGCGTGGCCACGATCGCGGTGACGAGCTCCGGGGCCGAGGTGCCGATTGCCACGATGGTGAGCCCGATGACGGTCTCGGAGACCCCGAAGCCACGTGCGATCTTGACCGCGCCGTCCACGAGCCAGTCCGCGCCGACCACGATGACCGCAAGGCCGGCGACGAGCCAGACCACGTTGCGCACCAGGTCTGCAGTGGACGCGACCTCACGTTTCGTGGCGCCGTACTCACGGGCGAACTCGCGGCGGACGCCGGCGGCCTCCCGGCGGGCGGCACGCACGATGAGCACGGTGTACGCCGCGCCGAGGCTGAGCAGGATTGCCCCGTCGGGCCGGGAGAGCGTCCCATCCATGGTCAGGAGAAGCATCAGGATGGACGCCACGACGATCACCGGCAGGTCGAGCTTCAGCGTTTGTGAGTGCAGCCGAACCGGACGCAGGAGCGCGACAAGCCCGAGGATGAAGAGCACGTTGAGTGCGTTCGTTCCGGCGATGTTGCCGATGGCGAGCGAACCGCTGCCGCGAGCGGCGGCGTCGATGCCGATGGCCAGTTCCGGCGCGCTCGTCCCGATGGCGACGATCGTGACGCCGATGACCATCGGAGAGATCCCGAACCGTGCGGCGACGCGGCTGCCGCCACGCACGACCAGCTCGGCGCCGCCGATCACGGCGAGTAAGCCGATGAGCAACTCGCCGAACTCCATCTTCCGAGCCTACTCACGAACGCGTGCGTCGATTCGGCGGGCGACTCTGCTCTAACGCACCCGGTTGAGGGCTGCTTCGAGCAGCTCGATAATGGTGAGGTCGTCGACCCCCACTTGTACGTCGTGAAGTGCCGCTTCCGTTTCGGTGATCACTTCGGCTTCCACGAGGGCCTCAAGGACGTTCCGGCCGTATGCGCGTGCGAATTTGAGGGCGGATGCCACATCCGGTCGATCGCCGCGTCTCCACCTGCTGATTGCCGACGGGTCGAACTCTGCCCTGCGCGCGACTTCGGCGCCTGGTGCCCCGTCGGATACGACGAGAACGTATTTCCACCATCGGGTTGTGGTCATGCGCCGAGTGTAGGTGCGCATGCGCAACCTGCACAAGGGCACGATCAGGTGGCCGATCAGCGGGACGGCGCCGAGGCCTGGACGTCAATCAGTGCGCCTCAGCGGGTGCCGTTGACCTATTCGGAGGGGATGACGGGAATCGAACCCGCGCCATCAGTTTGGAAAACTGAGGCTCTACCATTGAGCTACATCCCCAAGCGTGGTCTCCCACGCACTCGATTACTTTAGTACACGTTCCAGGGTGTCGGTTGCACGACGGGTCGCTTTCCCGTCCTGACCGTGCAGTAGACTTACCGAGGTCATTCCGCTGGCGCGTGAGCTTTGCGTTCCGGAGGATGACTCCAACGGGTTGAGAAAATATCCGGGGCGTAGCTCAGCTTGGTAGAGCGCTCGGTTTGGGGCCGAGAGGTCGCAGGTTCGAATCCTGTCGCCCCGACAATCATCCCCCCAGAACATCGTTCGAACACAGGAGATACCCACGTGAAGTCCACGGTCGAAAAGCTGAGTCCCACGCGCGCCAAGGTCACCATTTCGGTGACCCCCGAGGAGCTGAAGCCCAGCATCACCCACGCCTACGGGCACATTGCCGAGGACATCAACATCCCCGGCTTCCGCAAGGGCAAGGTTCCGCCGCCCATCATCGACCAGCGCGTCGGCAAGTCCGCCGTGCTGGAGCACGCGGTCAATGAGAGCCTCGACGGCTTCTACCGCTCGGCCGTCGAAGAGCACAAGCTGCGCCCCCTCGGCCGGCCCGAGGCCGACATCGTCGAATGGCCCAGCGACAAGGACTTCTCCGGAGACCTGCTCCTGGCCATCGAGGTTGACGTGCGCCCCGAGATCGACCTTCCCGCCTATGCGGGCCTCAAGCTCACCGTTGACGCCGTCGAGGTGTCCGATGAGGACGTCGCCGAGGAGCTCGACCAGCTGCGCAGCCGGTTCGGCACCCTCGTCACGGTCGACCGCCCCGCCACCACCGGCGACTTCGCCCAGATCGACCTGATTGCCAGCATCAACGGCGTCGAGGTCGACAACGCGACCGGAATCTCCTACGAGGTCGGCTCCGGCGACCTCATCGACGGCATCGACGAGGCGCTCGACTCTCTGACCGCCGGCGAGACCACCACCTTCAACTCCGCCCTGATGGGCGGCGACCACGAGGGTGAGACCGCCGAGATCATCGTCAAGGTCATCGCCGTCAAGGAGCGCGAACTCCCGACCGCCGACGACGACTTCGCGCAGATCGCCAGCGAGTTCGACACCATGGCCGAACTCACCGAAAGCCTCAAGGCGCAGGTCACGCGCTCCAAGGCCTTCGGCCAGGGCAGCCAGGCCAGGGAGAAGCTCATCGAGCAGCTCCTCGCCTCCGTCGAGGTCCCGATCCCGACGTCGATCATCGAGGACGAGGTTCGTCGCCACCTCGAGGGCGAGAACCGCCTCGAAGACGACGAGCACCGCGCCGAGGTCACCGAGTCCAGCGAGAAGACCTTCCGTCAGCAGATCGTGCTGGACACCATCGCCGAGATCGAGAAGGTCCAGGTCAGCCAGGACGAGCTCACCCAGTACCTGATCCAGGGCGCCAGCCAGTACGGCATGGACCCGAGCGAGTTCGTCCAGGCCCTGAGCGGCAACGGCCAGATCCCGTCGATGGTCGCCGAGGTTGCCCGTAACAAGGCCCTCGCGATCGCACTCGGCAAGGCCGAGGTCGTCGACTCCAACGGGGCGCCGGTCGACCTGTCCGAGTTCGCCGCCGTCGCCGCGAGCGACGAGGTCGCCGAGAACGACGAAGCCGAGGATGCCGACGAGGCACCCGAGGCCGACGCGGCTCCGGCCGCGCCGAAGAAGAAGGCCGCAGCAAAGAAGTAGCACGCCACGAGAACGGGGCCGGATGTCACAGACATCCGGCCCCGTTTTTGCATTCGGCGGCCCGGTCGTCTCCCGCGTGCATCCCCGGGGGAGGGCCGCGCGATGCGGTGGGCAATCTGCCGAGGGCGAACACGGCCGTCCCGGCGCATTTCACCCTATAGATTCATTCTGAAGCGACAAGCGAAACGGAGCGCGACATGGCCGATATGGCACCTACACCCGGCGTTTTTGACCGACTGCTCAAAGACCGCATCATCTGGCTCGGTTCAGAGGTTCGGGACGAGAACGCCAACGAGATCTGTGCCAAGATCCTGCTGCTGGCGGCGGAGGACTCTGAGCGGGATATCTTCCTGTACATCAACTCGCCCGGCGGCTCGATCACGGCCGGCATGGCGATCTACGACACGATGAAGTTCGTGCCGAACGACATCGTCACCGTCGGTATCGGACTTGCCGCGTCGATGGGCCAGTTCCTGCTGTCCTCGGGCACCAAGGGCAAGCGCTACATCACCCCGAACGCACGCGTCCTGCTGCACCAGCCGTCCGGCGGATTCGGCGGCACAGCCGCCGACATCCAGACCCAGGCCAAGGTGATCCTGGACATGAAGAAGCGGATGGCGGAACTGACTGCAGAGCAGACCGGCAAGTCGGTCGAGCAGGTCCTCATCGACAACGACCGTGACAACTGGTTCACCGCCCAGGAGGCCGTGGCATACGGCTTCGTCGACCACCTGCGCGAATTCGCGTCGGATGTGGTCGGCGGCGGCGGCACCGACGACTCAGTGAACAAGAAGTAGGACGGGCAGAAACGACATGGAATTCACGAATTTTGGTCACCAGGCCGGGGGCCGCGCCCCGCAGTCGCCCGAGGCCCGTTACATCCTCCCCACCTTTGAAGAACGCACCGCCTACGGGTACAAGCGTCAGGACCCGTACGCGAAGCTCTTCGAGGATCGCATCATCTTCCTCGGCGTTCAGGTCGACGACGCGTCGGCAGACGATGTCATGGCGCAGCTCCTCGTTCTGGAGAGCCAGGACCCCGATCGCGACATCGTGATGTACATCAACTCACCCGGTGGTTCCTTCACCGCGATGACGGCGATCTACGACACGATGCAGTACATCCGACCGCACATTCAGACGGTCTGCCTCGGCCAGGCGGCCTCCGCCGCTGCCGTGCTGCTCGCCGGTGGAACGCCCGGAAAGCGTCTCGCGCTTCCGAACGCGCGCATCCTGATCCACCAGCCGTCGGCCGGCGGCCAGGGTGGCGGGCAGGCGTCCGACATCGAAATCCAGGCCGCCGAGATCCAACGGATGCGTGAGTGGCTGGAATTCACCATCGCCCACCACTCCAACCGCACGGCGGAGCAGGTTCACAAGGACATCGACCGTGACAAGATCCTCGGCGCCCCCGAGGCCCTCGAATACGGCCTGATCGATCAGATCCTGACCAGCCGCAAGAATGTGCCCACGCTCGTCAAGTAGCGCTTCGCAACAATCGCAGCACAAAAACGGCGGATGCCCGACTGCAGAGCAGCCGGGCATCCGCCGTTTTTCATGGCCAACAGCGGTTTCCCAGGTCGACGCCGTTACCGCATTTCGACCGGCCCGCACGGCTTGCACACCACAGTCACAGGCACAGGCTAGGCTCAGTTCAGCGTTACCAGCAATACCGATGGAGGAGGCTGACGGATGGCCCGAATAGGCGAGAGTGCCGACCTGCTGAAGTGTTCCTTCTGTGGGAAGAGTCAGAAGCAGGTCCAACAGCTCATTGCGGGTCCCGGCGTGTACATCTGCGACGAATGCGTCGAACTGTGCAACGAGATCATCGAGGAACGCCTGGCCGAGGCCGGCGCCGAGGAAGGCAGCGGCGAGTTCGATCTGCCCAAGCCCAAGGAGATCTTCGGATTCCTCGAGGAATACGTCATCGGGCAGGAAGCCGCCAAGCGCGCCCTCGCCGTTGCCGTCTACAACCACTACAAGCGTGTGCGTGCCCGTGCCACCCTCACCGCGGCCGACGCGATCCACGATGACGTGGAAATCGCCAAGTCCAACATCCTCCTGATCGGCCCGACCGGTTGCGGCAAGACCTACCTCGCCCAGACCCTCGCGAAGCGCCTGAACGTGCCCTTCGCTGTGGCGGATGCGACGGCGCTCACCGAGGCCGGCTACGTCGGCGAAGACGTCGAGAACATTCTGCTCAAGCTGATCCAGGCGGCCGACTACGACGTCAAACGCGCCGAGACCGGCATCATCTACATCGACGAGATCGACAAGATCGCCCGCAAGGCCGAGAACCCGTCGATCACCCGCGACGTCTCCGGCGAGGGTGTCCAGCAGGCACTGCTGAAGATCCTCGAGGGCACGGTCGCGTCGGTCCCGCCGCAGGGCGGCCGCAAGCATCCGCACCAGGAATTCATCCAGATCGACACGACGAACGTGCTGTTCATCGTGGCCGGGGCGTTCGCCGGCCTGGACGACATCATCTCCACCCGCGCAGGGAAGAAGGGCATCGGCTTCGGCGCCCCCCTGCACAGCAAGGGCGACGACGTCAACCTGTTCAGCGAGGTCCTCCCCGAGGACCTGCACAAGTTCGGGTTGATCCCCGAGTTCATCGGGCGCCTCCCCGTGGTGACCACGGTCACCCAGCTCGACCAGGTGGCCCTGATGCAGATCCTCACCGTGCCGCGAAATGCCCTCGTGCGCCAGTACCAGCGCATGTTCGAACTCGACGGGGTCGAACTCGAATTCGAGCAGCCGGCGCTCGAGGCCATCGCCGACCTGGCCGTCCTTCGCAAGACCGGTGCTCGAGGCCTCCGCGCCATCATGGAGGAGGTGCTCGGACCGATCATGTTCGAGGTGCCGTCGAGTTCCGAGGTAGCCAGGGTCGTCGTGACCCGGGCCGCCGTGCTCGAGAACGCCGAGCCGACCATCGTGCTGCACAAGGCCCGGCGGGTGGAGAAGTCCGCCTGACCCTGGGGGCGATCCGCCCCTGACCGATTGAGCCCATTCGACTCCAGAGGAGCCGTCTCCTGTACCAGCCGGTCTTTGCGGGGATCGTGGCGGCGCTCACTGGCTTCGCCAGTTCCTTCGTGCTCGTGGTCGCCGGGCTGCAGGCCGTGGGTGCTTCCGATGCCCAGGCCGCATCCGGACTATTCGCGTTGTGCCTTGCCGTCGGCGTCACCTGTATCGCCGTGCCCTGGTACTTCCGGATGCCGATCTCGTTCGCCTGGTCCACGCCGGGGGCAGCCCTACTCGTGGCCGCCGGGCAGACCACCACTGACTTCGCCGCCGCGATCGGCGCGTTCCTTGTCTGCGGAATCCTGATCGTGTTGAGTGGACTCTGGCCGTGGCTCGGGCGCACGATCACGAGCATTCCAAAACCGATCGCCGGTGCCATGCTCGCCGGGATCCTTTTCCCGATCTGCCTGGCCCCCGTGACCGCGTCGGTGCAGCAGCCGCTGCTCTTCGTTCCCGTCGTCGTGGTCTGGCTAGTGCTCTACCGGCTCGCTCGCTCCTTGGCCGTGCCGGCGGCCATGCTCGTCGCAGCGATCGGCATCGCCCTCACCGCGGGAACCGGATGGATGACCGCCTCCTCCTCCGCGCCCGCCCTCGTCTTCGTGTCGCCGGTGCTCGACCCGGTCGTGATCGTGAGCCTGGGCATTCCCCTGTTCATCGTGACCATGGCCGGCCAGAGCGTGCCCGGCTTCGTCGTGCTGTCGACCTTCGGCTACCGGCCCCCGCCGCGCGCCATCCTCGCGGGCTCCGGGCTGGCAAGCCTGGCGGCTTCCCTGTTCGGCGGGCATGGGATCAACCTGGCCGCCATCACGGCCGCGCTGATGGCCGGGCCCGACGCCCACCCGGACCGGTCCAAGCGCTGGGTCGCCACGGCCACGTCGGGCGCCGCCTACCTGGTGCTCGGGCTCGGCGCCGGATACGCGGCGGCCCTGGTCTCGGCCTCCCCGCCGATCCTGATCACCGTGGTGGCCGGCCTCGCCCTCCTTGGCGCGCTCGTGACGAGCCTCACGACGGCCCTGGACGACGCGCGGCACCGCATCACCGCCGTCGCGACCTTCCTCGTGACTGCCTCCGGTATCTCGGTGCTCGGGATCGGTTCGGCATTCTGGGGGCTGCTGGTCGGTGGCGCGGTCATGCTTTGGCTCGGCCGGGCGAGCACGGGTGCGGGCCGGGTCTAGTTCAATCCGCGCCGATCGAGCAGCGGCTGGATCCGGGCGTCCCGGCCGCGGAAGTCCCGGTAGGCTGCGAGCTGGTCGGTGCTGCCGCCGACTCCGAGCAGGAGCCGGCGGAACCGGTCGCCGTTTTCCCGGTTGAGCCCGCCGTTCTCGGTGAACCATTCGACGGTGTCGGCGTCGAGCACCTCGCTCCAGATGTACGAGTAGTAGCCCGCGTCGTAGCCGCCGGCGAAGGCATGCGCGAAATACGTGCTCGCGTAGCGGGTGGGCACCACCGGATTGGACAGTCCGGCCGCGGCAAGGGCGGCTGCCTCGAACTGCGCCACATCCGTCACCACGGTGTCCGCGTCGATCAGGTGCCAGGCCTGGTCCAGCAGGGCCGCGGCCAGGTACTCGCTGGTGAGGAAGCCCTCGTTGAAGGCCGAGGATTCCCGGATTCGGTCGACGAGGTCCTGGGGCATGAGCGCCCCGGTCTCCGTGTGCTTCGCGAAGTTCGCCAGCACCTCCGGCCACAGCAACCACATCTCGTTGACCTGGCTCGGGAACTCGACGAAGTCGCGGTACACGTTGGTTCCGGCGAACTTCGGGTAGGTGACCCGGGCGAACAGCCCGTGCAGGGCATGCCCGAACTCGTGGAACAGGGTGGTGGCCTCGTCGTAGCTGAGCAGGGTGGGCTCACCGGCTGCCGGCCTGGGCACGTTGAGGTTGTTGCAGACCACCGTGGGGGTGCCCAACAGTGCGGACTGGGAGACCAGGGAATTCATCCAGGCGCCGCCACGCTTGGAATCGCGGGTGTAGATGTCGAGGATATACAGGCCGACGGGGGAGCCGTCGGCTTCGGCCACCTCGAAGATACGGGCCTCCGGGTGCCAGGCGACCAGGTCGGATCGTTCGGTGAACGTCACCCCGTAGAGCCTCGTCGCGGCGTAGAAGACGCCGTCGTGGAGCACCCGTTCGAGCTCGAAGTATGGCCGCATGGCCTGACTGTCCACGTTGTACCTGGCCCGGCGCACCTTCTCGGTGTAAAAAGCCCAGTCCCACGCGGCGAGGGCGAACCCGCCGCTCTCGGCGTCGATGACCCGTTGCAGTTCGGCCTGCTCGGCGAGTGCGTTGCGGGCCGCCGCCGGCGCGAGCCGGCCGAGCAGGTCGGCGACCGCGCCCGGCGTTTTCGCAGTCTGGTCGGCGGTGACCGCCGCCGCGTGGTTGTCGAAGCCGAGGAGCCGGGCCCTGGCGGCCTGGAGGGCGGTGATCTCGATCACCAGGGCGCGGTTGTCGTGTGCCCCGCCGCGGATGCCGCGCGCGCGTGAGGCGGCCAGCAGCCGCTCCCGCACGCCCCGGTCGGTGAGCTGCGCCAGGTACGGGTGACTGGTGGGGAGCACGAGCGTGATCACATATTGCCCGGGCAGGCCTCGGGATGCGGCGGCCTCGGCCGCGGCCGAGATCTGCCCGTCCGTGAGACCGTCGAGCTCGGCGACGTCGTCGAGCACGAGGGCGAGGTCGTTGGTGTCGGCGAGCAGGTTCTTCTCGAACCGGGTGGTGGCGACTCCGAGACGCGCGTTCAACTCGCGCAGGACGGTCTTGTCCGCGTCGGAGAGCCCGGCCCCGGCCAGGCTGAACTCAGTGAAATACCGTTCGACCAGGTACCGAGACTCCGGGTCGAGGCCCAGGGCATCCCGCTGATCGTGCACGGCCGCGATCCGGGTGAACAGGGTCGGGTCGAGGCGGATTGCGTCCGCGTGCGCGGCGAGCAGGGGCGCAAGCTCTTCCTCGAGCGCGTTCGTGAACCCACTCGAATCGGACGAACTCAGGGTGAAGAACACCGCGGCCACCCGGTCGAAGGCCTGCCCGCTGCGTTCGAGCGGCAGGAGGGTGTTCTCGACGGAAGGCGCCTCCGGATCGGACCCGATCGCGGCCACCTCGGCGAGCTGCTCCGTCATTCCGGCGACGAATGCCGGACGGAAGTGTTCCTCGGTGATCTCCGCAAACGGGGGAAGCTGAAACGGCAGCGTGCTCTGACGCGCGAAGGGATTCATCGATTCACCATGAAACCAACCTAGTTCTCCCGCCACCGATCGGGCTTCCGGCTTAGGCTCGAGGCATGACGGACCAGCCGGAACGACCAGAGACCGCGCCCCGCGACCGGTACACGCACGGTCATCATGAGAGCGTGCTGCGTTCGCACACCTGGCGTACCGTGGCGAACTCCGCGGCCTACCTCCTGCCGCACCTCGCCCCCGGACTGAACCTGCTCGACGTGGGTTGCGGGCCGGGCACCATCACGGTCGACCTGGCGAGACGGCTGGCGCCGGGCCGGGTCACCGGGATCGATGCCGCGGCGGAGATCATCGAGCGCGCGGCCGGGCTGGCCTTCGACGAGGGGGTGCGCAATGTGGCCTTTCAGGTCGGCGACGTCTACGCCCTCGATTTCCCCGACGAGAGCTTCGACATCGTGCACGCCCACCAGGTGCTGCAGCACGTCGCCAACCCGGTGGCGGCGATGAAGGAGATCCGGCGGGTGCTCAAACCCGGCGGTGTTTTCGCAGCGAGGGACGTCGACTACGGCGGGGTGATGGTGCATCCCAAGCTGCCCGGTCTTCTGCTCTGGATGACCGCCTACCGCGACGTGCACTACTGGAACGGCGGCGACCCTGACGCCGGGCGGGCGTTGAAGGCCTGGGCGCGGCAGGCAGGGTTCGGAGACGTCGCCGGCAGCGCGTCGATCTGGTGCTTCGCCTCGGATGCCGAAAGGGAGTGGTGGGGAGAATCGTGGGCCGTGCGCGCCACCGAGTCGGCCTTCGCGGCGCACGCGATCGAGGTGGGTGCGGCCGACCTTGCTGATCTGCAGCAGATCGCGGCCGCCTGGCGGCAGTGGGTGGCCGACCCGGACGGCTGGTTCGGAATGCCGCACGGCGAGATCATCGCTCGCAAGTGACGACGTCCGAAGTCGCAGCACCGGCGTAACATCAAGGATGCCCTTCCTGGATCAGCTGAATCACTGGGCTCGGCAGCAGCCGGGCGCCCCGGCCATCGAGGTCGGCGCGGAGCGGCTCAGCTACGCCGGGCTCGCGGCCCGGGCGGGCGACGCGCTGTCCGACGGAGACGGTATCGGCATCCTCAGCCTCCCCAACAGCATCGAGTTCGTGGTCGCTTTCGCCGCCGGTATCGCCGGGGATCGCGCCGTCGCCGTGCTCGATCCGGGCTGGCCGGCGGCCAAGCAGGACCTGGTCAGGGAACGGCTGGCCGCCGCGGGCCCTGCAGGGCGGCCGGGCGTCGCGGCTCTTGTCGACGGAGACCCCGACTCGGTCTTCCTCTACGGCTTCACCTCCGGGACCACCGCCCTGCCCAAGGCTTTCACCCGCACCCGGCGATCGTGGCAACGCTCCTTCGAGGTCGGCGTGGACTACTTCGGGCTCGACCGCCACGACCGCACGCTCGCGCCGGGCCCGTTGTCGTCCAGCCTCACCCTCTACGCCCTCGCCGAATCCCTGCACACCGGGGCGGCCTTCGTCACCCTGCCCGAGTTCGACCTGGCCGCCGCGCTCGCCTGCGTGGCCGACCGGGGGATCACCCGACTCGTCGTCGTGCCGACGGTGCTCCGGATGCTCTCCGAACGTGGCCTGGCCGGCGGGGTGAACGGGCTCTCGCTCACGAGAATCGTCACCGCGGGGGCACGGCTCGACCCGGAGACGCGCTCAGCCGCGCGCCGGTTCGCGCCCAACGCAACGATCCACGAATACTACGGGGCGGCCGAGCTGAGTTTCGTCGCCGCGTCTTCGCTGCGCCCGGGGGAGGTGACGAGCGCTGACCCGACCAGCGCTGACCCGACGGCCGTCGGCCGCGCATTCCCCGGTGTCTCCCTGGCCATCCGCGACGAGGCAGGGCATGACCTGCCCGCCGGCGAGCCCGGCCTCATCTTCGTGCGCAGCCGCCTGGTCAGCAACGGCTACGCCTGGGGCGACGACGGGGAGGCGTTCCGCCGGGACGGCGACTGGTGCACCGTCGGCGACGTCGGCTTCCTCGATGGGGACGACGTGCTGCACTTCCTCAACCGGCGGGCGGACATGATCGTCACGGCAGGGCAGAACGTCTACCCGCAGGAGGTGGAGGCGGCCCTGCGGTCCCTGCCGGGCGTCGCATCCGTGATCGCCGTCGGAGTGCCGGATGCCAGGCGTGGCAGCCGAGTGGTGGTCGCGGTCCTCGGCGACCCGGCTTCGTCCGGCGCGGACGCCGGCCTGTTCCGCCGCGCCGCTGCCGCGGCGCTCAGCGAGGCGAAGCGACCGCGGGCCTACTACCGGCTGACCGCGCTGCCGCTCGCCCCGACGGGTAAAATCAGTCGGCGCCTGCTGGCCGCCTGGATCACAGAGGGAGACGCCCGTGTCACCGCACTCGACTAGCGCCGGCCCGGCTGCCGCCGACCGGGAGCCCGTGATCGTCCTCGGCCGCCGCACCGCCTTCGGGCGCCTGAACGGGGGACTCGCGCAGCTGACCGCGGACCGGTTGCTGGCGCCCGTGCTGGCCGCCGCCCTGACCGATGCCGGCGTCGACCCGTCGGCGGTTGACGACGTGATCATCGGCAACGCAGTCGGCGGCGGCGGCAATGTTGCCCGCCTGGCCCTGCTCCGCGCCGGACTGCCCGTCTCGGTGCCCGGCCTGACCGTCGACCGCCAGTGCGGTTCCGGGCTTGAGGCCATCGTCCTGGCCTGCCGGCTCGTCGCCGCCGGTGCAGGCGATCTCTACCTCGCCGGGGGCGTGGAGAGCTGCAGCACCGCGCCGTTGCGGGCCCACCGGCTGTCGTCGACGCCGGGGCACCCGGACTTCTACGATCGGGTGCGGTTCTCCCCAGACGAGGTGGGCGACCCGGAGATGGGCGAGGCCGCAGAGAACGTCGCCGACCGGTTCGGCATCAATCGGGAACGGCAGGACGCGTTCGCGCTCCGGAGCCACCGGTTGGCCATCCACGCCATCGAGTCCGGCCGGCTGGCCGCGGATATCGTTCCGTTAGACATGGGGGCCGGCCCGGTCGTCGCCGACGAGGGGCCCCGCAGGAGCCTCACGGCCGGCCTGCTCGGCCGGTTCACCGGGGCGTTCCGGGACGGCGGCACCGTCACCGCCGGCAACTCCTGCGCGGACGCGGACGGGGCCGTGGTCGTGCTGGTGACGAGCCGCCGGACCGCGGACGCGCTCGGGCTTCGTGGTCTGGCGTTCGTGGATGCCGCGGTGACCGGCACAAACCCGAACCTTCTCGGCGTCGCCGGCGGCGAAGCGGCGAGCCTCCTGCTTGAGCGGCACGGGCTGGCCGGCGCCGACCTGTCCCTGATCGAGTACAACGAGGCCTTCGCTGCCCAGGTGCTCGCGTCGCTCGACCTCCTCGGCATCGCCGAGGAACGCGCCAATCTGCAGGGCGGGGCGCTGGCGGTCGGCCATCCGTTCGGTGCGAGCGGGGCGCTGCTGGTGCTCAGTCTGTTGCAACAGTGCCGGGAAGCTGCAGCGCCGGGGGCCCTCGGCCTCACCGCCGTGAGCATCGCCGGGGGACTCGGCGCCGCCGCGCTCTGGCGCTGGGACGGCACGGGTGGCGCCGCGCGGCGAGACCGGTAGCCGGCGAGACGAGCCGCGGTTCAGCCTGGGGTCGGAATTGCGGTCGCTCCGGCCTTCATCGATCGTCGGGTCTCCAAGCGCAGTTCCATCTCGCTCATGACGATGGCCGCGAGGTCCCCGAGGGTGGCGAGCTCTAGTTCCGTGGCCACCCGCGGTTCGAAGTCGAGCACGCACAGCGTGCCGAGGCTATGTCCATCGCGAGTGCGCAGGGGCACTCCGGCGTAGAACTGCAGGCCGAAATCGTCGGCAACAAGGGGGTTCGCGAGTGTCCGTGGGTCGAACCGGGCATCTTCCACGACCCAGGGCAGGTCATGCATGATGGCCGAGGCACAGAGCCCGGGGTGCCTGTCGATATTGTCTATCTCGAGTCCGTGGTGGGACGTGAACCAGATCCGATCGTGATCGACGATGGTGACGAGAGCGACTGGAACCGAGAATACCCGGGCGGCAATCGCCGTGATCCGGTCGAAGGCCCCGTCGGCCGGTGCCTCAGGCAGCCGGTAGCGCGCTACCGCGAGCATCCGGGCCTCCTCGGTCGACGGCTCGGGAGCGGTGCCGACGCCCCTGTGCCGGCCGGTCTCGGACGCCACCAGCTGGCGCAACGCCGGGACCAGATCGTGAATGGACGGGCGGTCTTTCGGGTTGCAGGCGGTCATGGCCGCCAGGAGGGCCCGCCATTCCGGGGCGAGGCCGTGCGGAATGGGCGGATCGTTTCGCAGCCGGGCCAGCGCTGACTGGATCGGGTCGCCGGGAAAGGCGACGGTGCTGGTGAAGCACTCGAGGAGCACGAGACCCAGCGAGTAGATGTCGCTGGCAGACCCCAGGTTCTGACCCCGCGCCTGTTCGGGGCTGAGGTAGGCGGCCGTGCCCGTCGTGACGGTGTCCGTGTCACCGCCCGGGGCGCCGACCAGGGCGATGCCGAAGTCGGTCAGCTTCGCACGGTACCGTGCGCTGCCCTGGTTGTAGTCCACCAGCAGGATATTCGCCGGCTTCACGTCTCGATGCACGACGCCCCGATGATGAATGTACTGCAGGCCCTCGGCAAGGTCGAAGCCGATGTGCGCTATCTGGCGAGGAGTGAGCGGACCGCGCTCGAGCTTGACCTTGAGATCGGCGCCCGCTACGAGCTCCATGACGAAGTAGACGCGTGGCCGGGCAGCATCCGTGCGGTCGACACCCGCGTCGAGCAGGGTGACGAGGCTGTGGTGATTGAGGCTCGCGAGGAGGTTCACCTCGTCTTCCTGCACACGGATGTCCTTCTCGCTCGTTGCCGACGCGTCGAAGACCTTGACAGCGACGTCGCGACCCAGCGATTCGTCCGTGGCGCGAAAGACCGAGCCTTTGCCGCCCCGGCCGATCAGTTCCTGCAACCGGTATCGTCCGCGCAGGCGCGGTGCTCCCGCCTCGGCGACCTCAGGCGAGCGCCCGGCCGTGGTGATGACATCCATAAGAGAGCCTTCGTGTCGTGCCGCCGCCACCACAGGCGGTCCGGCGAGTCCACTTATTAGACGCAGCTCGATGTCGATATGTCACGCCGGTGATTCTTAGATCCAGTCCTCGTCGTCCTCGACCGCCACGGCGGGCTGGGTGATGGTGGCGCTGTCTTCGCCCGGGTTGTAACGGATGATGGTGCCGTCGTCGAGTTCGAGCACCGGCCGTCCCTCGAGCCAGGTCAGCGTCCAGCGCCAACCGCTGTTGTCCTCACCGAGCGCCGTGAGTTCCTCCTCGACCGCCTGGATCGCGATTTCGACCACATGCGGCAGTCCGGCGGGAACCGGGGCTCCGAGCGCGAATCGGCTTCCCATCTGCATTCTAGAGCTCGATCTCGTAAGTCACCCAGTCAGTGCGGGTGGCGACGTCGTCGTAGAGGTGCTGGGCTTCCTCGTTGTCGGAGGCCGTGATCCACGCCATCGTGCTGAGTCGATTCTCCTTGGCGTAGTCCTTGGCGAACTCGATCAGGGCGCGTCCCACCCCGCTCCGCCGGGAGTCGGGAACCACGAACAGGTCGTCGAGGTAGAGACCTCGACTGGCGCCGAGCGTGTTGGGCACCTCGCGGTAGTGCGCGAAGCCGATGAAGTCACCCTCGTCGTTGACGGCGACGGCTCCGGTCAGCACGTGGTTCCGGTCGATGATCCAGCTCCAGACCTGCAACGCCTTCTCGTCGGTGAGCTCGCTCTTGTAAAACTCGCTGTAGCCCTCGAAGAGGCCCAACCACGAGAAGAAGTCCTTGTCGCCCAGTGTTCGTACCTGTGTAGTCATCCGGTTCTCCTAACCTTCTGGTACTGCTTCGAGCACGATGTCAGTCACAGTCAATTCGCTACCCTCAACGAAAACCAATTCCGAGATTCGACCGACGGCCCGCAGATCCGCGGATGCCTGCGCGAGCAGGGCAACCTCAGCGGCCGTTCCGCTAATTACAGCAGATGCGACGGCAGATTTCTGGGAAGCCTTCGCATCGGTCTTGGCGCGGCGGATGCCGGTGAGCGCGCGGCTGGCCAGATCGAGCAGTGCGACGTTGCCGGCGGAGCCGGCCGCGAGCTCCGGCTGGCCGGGCCACGGCGCCAGGTGAACCGACTCGTCGTTCGACCAGGACCAGGCCTCCTCGGTGGCGAACGGTACGAACGGAGCGAACAGGCGCAGCAGGGTGGAAAGCGCGGTGCGGAGCGCGGCAACGGCCGAGGCCTGGCCGCCGCCGCTCACTCCGTATGCGCGTTCCTTGACCAGCTCGAGGTAGTCGTCACAGAAGGTCCAGAAGAAGCTCTCGGTGAGTTCGAGTGCCCTGGCGTGGTCGTAGCTCTCGAATGCGGACGTGGCCTGACCGACGACGACGGTGAGGCGGGCGAGCATACTCTGGTCGATCGGTTCGCTGACCGGAGCGTCCGCGGCCCCGTCGAAGCTGAGGATGAACTTGGACGCGTTCAGGATCTTGATCGCGAGGCGACGACCGATCTTGATCTGGGTCGGGTTCTTCGGGTCGAACGCGGCGTCCGTGCCGAGCCGGGACGACGCTGCCCAGTAGCGCACCGCGTCGGAACCGTGCAGCTCCAGCATGTCGGCCGGGGTGACGACGTTGCCCTTGGACTTGGACATCTTCTTGCGGTCCGGGTCGACGATGAAGCCCGACAGGGCCGCGTGCTGCCACGGCGAGACGCCGTGTTCGAGTTCGGCGCGGAGCAGGGTGGAGAACAGCCAGGTGCGGATGATGTCCTGCCCCTGCGGGCGGAGCGAGTACGGGTAGACGAGGTCGAAGAGTTCGGGGTCGCGCTCCCAGCCTCCGGCGAGCTGCGGGGTGAGCGAGGAGGTCGCCCAGGTGTCCATCACGTCGACCTCGCCGACGAAACCGTTCGCCGTTCCGCGCTGGTCGGCGCTGTAGCCGGGGGCGGTGTCGGAGGAGGGGTCGACCGGGAGCAGGTCGCGGGTGGCCACGATGGGCTGGTCGAAGACCGGGTTGGCGTCGGCATCCAGCGGGTACCAGACGGGCAGCGGCACACCGAAGAAGCGCTGGCGCGAGACGAGCCAGTCACCGGTGAGGCCGTTCACCCAGTTCTCATAGCGCACCCGCATGAACTCCGGGTGCCACTGCAGATCGGTGCCGTGCGAAATCAGTCGCGCGCGCAGGGCCTCGTCGCGAGCGCCGTTGCGGATGTACCACTGCCGGGTCGACACGATCTCGAGCGGCTTGTCGCCCTTTTCGAAGAACTTGACCGGGTGCACGATCGGCTTGGGCTCGCCGATCATGTCGCCGCTCGCGCGGAGCAGCTCCACGACGGCCTGCTTGGCGGAGAAGACGGTCTTTCCGGCCAGCTGGGCGTAGGCGGCGAGGCCGGCCTCGCTCTCGATGACCTCGGGTGCCTCGGCGATGATCCGGCCGTCGAAGCCCATGATCGCGCGGTTGGGCAGGTCGAGTTCGCGCCACCAGACCACGTCGGTCACGTCGCCGAACGTGCAGATCATCGCGATTCCACTGCCCTTGTCCTTCTGGGCGAGGTGGTGCGCGAGGATCGGCACTTCCACGTCGAACAGGGGAGTGCGCACGGTGGTGCCGAAGAGCGCCTTGTAGCGTTCGTCGTCGGGGTGCGCGACGAGGGCCACGCAGGCGGGGAGCAGTTCGGGGCGGGTGGTCTCGATCTCGATCGTGCTGTCGTCGGGCTTGCGGAACGATACCCGGTGGTACGCGGCGGGCATCTCCTTGTCCTCAAGCTCGGCCTGGGCGACCGCGGTGCGGAAGGTGACGTCCCACAGGGTGGGTGCCATGGCCTGGTAGGCCTCGCCGCGCTCGACGTTGCCGAGAAACGCGAGCTGCGAGGTGACCAGCGAGTCGTGCCCGATCGTGCGGTAGGTCTGGGTCCAGTCGACGCTGAGGCCGAGGCTGCGCCAGAGGGCCTCGAACTGCTTCTCATCCTCGATGGTCAGACGTTCGCACAGTTCGATGAAGTTGCGGCGGCTGATCGGAAGCTGGTCGGCTGCCTTGCTGCTCTTGCCGTCGCCGCCCTCGAAGGGCGCGGTGAAGTCGTCGGTGTAGGGCAGCGACGGATCGCAGCGCACGCCGTAGTAGTTCTGCACCCTGCGCTCGGTGGGCAGGCCGTTGTCGTCCCAGCCCATCGGGTAGAAGACGTCCTTGCCGCGCATGCGCTGGAACCGGGCGATCACGTCAGTGTGGGTGTACGAGAACACATGCCCGATGTGCAGAGAACCGGATGCGGTCGGCGGCGGGGTGTCAATGGAGAAGATGTTCGCGCGGGTGGCGGAGCCCCGGTCGAAGCGGTACGTGCCGGAGTCTTCCCAGCTGCCGCCCCACTTGGCTTCGAGACCCTCAAGGGCCGGTTTGTCCGGAACGCTGGCGGCGGTCATGTTTCTCCGTTTGTTATGTGCGGCACCGTGTCTTTGGTGAGGTGCCTGAATATTTGGGACTGACCCAATCTACCGGATGCCCTGTTCCGCGCCGATTCCGCGCCGGTGGTCGAGCCCGTCGAGACCCCGCCACCGGTGGTCGAGCCCGTCGAGACCCCGCCTCCGGTGGTCGAGCCCGTCGAGACCCCGCGACACGACCTCGAACACAGCAACGATATCC
>NZ_JASISS010000016.1 GCF_030063195.1 Cryobacterium sp. PH31-AA6 | reverse complement strand
GGCAGGTCAACACGGTGATGCCGTAGTGGCGGGCGAAGTCCACGGTCTGCTGGTTGCGCACCGGGACGCCCGCGAGGTGGGACACGGTGACCGTTTTCTCGTTGTCCGTGAGGACATAGGTCGGGGCGCCGCCCAGGATGCGGAGCGTGCGATCGAGGGCTGCGAACACGGTCGGGGCCGTCCGGTCCCGGAGCGCGATCACGACCCGGAACCTCGACCACGCCAGCCAGGCAACGAACAACTGTCGACGACTGGTGAATACTGACCCCGTGGCGTCGTTTGAATTCTGACCCCTCCGTAAGACCCTTGGAGGGTGATAACAGTGGAGAACTGGGCAGAGATACGTCGGTTGCATCGATCGGAGAAGATCCCGATCAAGGAGATCGCACGGAAGTTGGGGATCGCGCGGAACACGGTTCGGGCCGCGTTGGCGTCGGAGCGACCGCCGAAGTACGAGCGCGCCGGTCGCGGTTCCCTCGTCGACGGGGTCGAGATGGATGTGCGCAAGTTGCTGGCGGAGTATCCGCGGATGCCGGCGACGGTGATCGCGGAACGGATCGGCTGGCAGTACTCGATCACGACGCTGAAGGACCGTATCCGGGCGATCCGCCCCGAGTACGCGAGCATCGATCCGGTCGATCGGATCACCTATCAGCCGGGCCAGATCGTGCAGTGTGATCTGTGGTTCCCGGAGCCGAAGATCCCCGTTGGACACAGCCAATTGCTGATGCTCCCGGTGCTGGTGATGACGTTGGGCTTCTCCCGTTTCTTGACCGCGACGATGATTCCCTCGCGTCAGGCGGGCGACATTCTCGCCGGGATGTGGCAACTGATCAGTGGCTTGGGAATGGTCCCGAAGACCTTGGTCTGGGACCGCGAGTCGGCGATCGGTGGGACCGGTGTGGTCTCGGTCCCCGCGGCATCGTTCGCGGGGTCGCTCGCGACGCGTTTCCAACTCGCCCCGCCCCGGGACCCGGAATTCAAGGGCCTGGTCGAGCGCAATAACGGGTATCTGGAAACGTCGTTTCTGCCGGGGCGGTCGTTCGCCTCGCCGGCGGATTTCAATGCCCAGCTCGATGGGTGGTTGCCACGGGCTAATGGTCGGGTCGTGCGCTCGACCGGGCGGCGCCCCGAGGAAGCGTTGGCGGCGGATCTGGCGGCGATGACGATGCTGCCGGTGTCGGCGCCGTCGACCGGGTTGCGCACCCAGGTGCGGCTTGGCCGGGAGTACTACCTCCGGGTTGATTCCAACGATTACTCCGTCGATCCGCGCTGCGCGGGCAGGTTCGTCGACGTCCATGCGACCGCGACGATGGTCACGATCACTCGCGAAGGCACGGTCGTGGGCGCCCATGCGCGGTGTTGGGCCAGGCGGGCAACGATCACCGATCCGGCGCATGTCGGCATCGCGAAGACCCTGCGCAGCGCCTTCGCCGAGGAACGCCGGTCCTTGGAGCGTGCGAGCCGCCAGCATGCCGACGGCCACCGGGTGGCTCTGCGGGTGTTGACCGACTACGACGCGCTCTTCGGCGGCGACTTCACCACCACCGCGGCGGCGGGCGCTCCGGCCGAGAAGGCGTTGAGCTGATGAGCGCGCTCGACACCGTGACACCGTCTAGCACCCCGCCGGCGGGGCCGCAGATCGCCTCGACGATCGCGTATCTCGCGCGGGTGTTGAAGACGCCCACGATCGCCCGCACCTGGGAAGAGCTCGCCGATACGGCCCGGCAATCCGGGTGGTCGCACGAGGAGTACCTCGCGACGGTCCTGCAACGCCAGGTCGCCGACAGGGAGGCCCACGGAACGGCGCTGCGCATCGGCGGCGCCCACTTCCCGCAGGTGAAAACGTTGGAGGAATTCAACCTCGACCACCAGCCCTCGCTGCGCCGCGATATCCTCGCCCACTTGGCCACGACGACGTGGATCGCGAAGGCGGACAACGTGGTGCTGTTGGGGCCGCCCGGCGTTGGGAAAACCCACCTCGCGATCGGTCTGGGCGTCAAAGCCATCCAGGCTGGCTACTCCGTCCTCTTCGACACGGCCACCGGGTGGGTCGCCCGCCTCGCGGCCGCCCACACGGCCGGACGCCTTGACCTGGAACTCAAACGGCTACGCAAATACAAGCTCCTGATTATCGACGAAATAGGGTATTTGGCCTTCGATCACGATGCCGCAAACCTGTTCTTCCAACTCGTCGCCGCCCGCTACGAACAGGGCGCCATTCTGGCAACCTCGAACATGCCCGTCGGGCGGTGGGGCGAGATCTTCTCCAACGAGATCGTCGCCGCGGCGATGATCGACCGCCTCGTTCACCATGCCGAGGTCGTCACCCTTGCCGGGGATTCTTACCGCACCCGCAGCCGCCGCGAACTGCTCGAGCAGCAACCCCGACCGGGCGCGAACTAAACCAAAAAACCAACCCGAGGGGTCAGAATTCAATCGACGAAAAAGGGTCAGTTTTCACCCGACGTTGACACCCATGTCGCGACCTGGGTCATCGCCGGCCTACGGCACGAGACGTTCACCTCGCTGGCGCAGTTGCGCCTGCGGATCCGGGAACAGATGGACGCCTACAACCGGGAGCCGTTCCAGAAACGCGTCGGGTCCCGCCTCAGCGTCTTCACCGTCGAGGAGAAGCCGCTGCTGCAGGCGCTGCCCGCGGCGCCGTTCGAGATCAGCACCTGGTCCTACAAACGGAAGGTCAACGCCAACGCCCACGTGGTCTGGGCGCGGAACTTCTACTCCGTCCCCTTCAGCCATATCGGCGCGCTGGTGGACCTGCGGGTCACCGAGACGATGCTGGAGGTCTATCGGCGCGACGAACGGTTGGCCAGCCATTTGCTGCTGCCGGCAACGACGAGTAACCAGTATCGGACGAACGAGGCCGACCTGCCCGAGGGGCGCAGCTTCCAGGCCTGGGACCGAACCCGGATCGAGGAGTGGGCGGCGCGGATCGGGCCGGCGACCGTGACAGTGACGGCCAAGATCTTCGAGACCGTGTTCATCGACGAGGCCGGCTTCGACGCCGCTCTGGCGGTCCTGCGGCTGTCGCGCAAGTTCCCCCCGGCGCGACGCGAGGCCGCCTGCGCACTGGCGCTGCGCGGGCCGATCCGCTCTCCCCGCTACGCGCATCTGAGACCGATCCTCGACACCGGGCAGGACAAGACCGGACAGGTCCCCGAGCCGGCACCGGACGATGGCGGCTATGTCCGCGGCGGCGCCTACTACGCCGGAGGGCACCGGTGAGCGCCCTGGACGGGGAGACTAAACGCAAGCTGCGCGAGATGAACGCCGGCGAGCTGCTGCAGGCCATCGACACCCAGGACGAGGTCCTCAGCATCGGCCTGCCCTTCGAGGACCGGGTCCGGCTGGCCGTCGACGACGCCTACTCCGCCTTCACCCATGCCAAGGTCGAGGGCCTGATCCGGCGGGCGGGACTGCGGTATCCGAACGCGGATCTGCGGCGCATCGACCTGCTCGACGAGCGCGGCCTCAACCGGCAACTGCTGGCCCAGCTAGGGACCTGCTCGTTCGTCGCCCGGCAGCAGAACGTCGTCTTCCAAGGGTTCACCGGGTCGGGGAAGTCGTATCTGGGCTGCGCGATCGCTAAACGGGCCTGCGAGCACCGGATCCGCGCCCACTACGTCCGGATGCCCGACCTCGAGGAGGCCTGGGCCGCCGCCCAGGACGCCACCGGCGGCGCCGGGAAGTTCCTCCGGAAGTATGCCGCGTTCACGCTGCTGGTCATCGACGAGTGGCTGCTTGACCGGCCGACGGAGTCGATGCGGACGATGCTGCTGGAGTTGATGGAGCGTCGTTACGGCGAGACGTCGACGGTGTTCTGCACCCAGTATCAGCAGAAGGACTGGCACCAACGCCTCGGCGCCGGAGTCCACGCCGACGCGATCATGGACCGCATCATCCACAACACCACCTGGGTCGACACCGGCACCTTCAACATGAGGGAACAAACCGCCCTCGCGACCGCGTAATCCGTGACGGAGAGCACCGGTGGTGCTGAGCCACACCACCGCCGGTGCTCTTCCGCACGAACGGTGGGGCTCAACCGCACGATCGGGTGGGGCTCAAAGGCTCGAATACTCAGCTGCGTCGGGACCGGGATCGAGGATGCGGACTCGTCCCAGGTGTCGAAGGTTTTCCCAGTCGGGAAGCCGGCGGCCTTCCGGCGGGTGGCGAGCATGGACCGGGATCGGTCGGTGACTTCTTCGACGAACAGGGCCCTGATGACCTCGGCCGGTTCCCAGCGTTGGGCGCGGGCCGTCGCGATCAGCTCCGGCGCCAATGCGCGGGCGTAGGGCATCTTCAGCTGCCGCATCAACGCCTCCAGCTCCGCCGGCAAGGCGGGCGCGGCCGCGGCCGTGACGCTCACGCGCTCTCCTCCAGATCGTCGGCGGAGACCTCGAACACCGGGGCGACGGGCCGGCCGATGGCCGCCCACCCGGCGGTGCCCTGCGCGAGCGACTGCCCCTCATCTGCGCGGTGAGTCAGGGTTCGGGAGCTGTTGGAGCCGAGGATCGAGGCGAGGTCGCCGGTCGCGAAGCGGCCGTAGGTTGCCGCTTCGCCCAGGGCCTCGTCGACGGCGGTCAGGCCGCTGATCTTGGCCAGCGCCACGGCGTCAGCCATCTCCACGTTCATCCGGGTCGTGCCCGCCGCCGCGGCCTCGAGCAACCACGCCTTCGCGCCCGCGCCGATGCGGAGGAACTCTGCCTCCGCGGCGCTGCGGGCCTTGACCGCGTAGTCGCCCGGGATTCTCTCGCGGTGGTCAGGTTGGCCCGATGACCTGCCTCAACGAGGGCATCGATCATCGGGTGAACCCTTTTGGGCCTGGTCGATCCTCCCCGAACAGCTTCGACGCCTTCTTCAGGATCACGACTTCTTCCTCGAGCTGCCGGATCCGCTTCTTCGCCTTGGCGAGCTCGATGCTCTCCGGCGTCGTGATCCCGGGACGCTCGCCCCGGTCGATCTGGTCCTGACGGACCCAGTTATGAATCGCCGCCGCGCTGACACCGAGTTCGACAGCGGCCGTGGTGATCGGTTTACCGGCCCGGACGAGCGCGACCGCTCGCCTCCGGAACTCGACAGGGAATGGTCGTGGCATGGAAGAAGCCTCTCAAAGAGAGCCCGATCTTCACACCGTTTTGGGTAACCAATCCGTAGGGCACGTCATTGAGTCAACTGAACTCGGGGCAGTCCCCCCCTGCCGTGACCAGCGAGACGTTCGCGCGATGGCTCCGCTGTGCGTAGGAGCACCAGGAGACCGAGGATGAGCCAGACAACGGTCGAGACACGATTGGCCGTGAGCGGGGAGAATCCCAGTGCTGCCCCCGCGACAAAGATAGCAAAGAGGTATGTGAAGAGGCGCCGACTGGGATCCTTAGTCTGATAGGCCAAGGTAAAGATGCCCGCGAACACACACAGCTGGAGTGCAAATCCAAGAATGCCCCCGACCGCTAGGCTCTCGGAAAAGAAGCTGTCATAGGGGACTTTCCAACCGCCTGCGCCGACGCCCGTCAACGGGCTAACCCGTAGCGTCTCAGCGGCGATTAGGGCAGCGCTCGAGCCGTCACCGGTCCTCCCGCTCGAGTAGAACGATACTAGGCCTCCTTCAGTGGGATTGACGAGACGAGTCAGATAGCTGAACCCAATCCACTTATCGAGAAGGCCCGACTGCACGATACCCAGAGCTACGATTGCCAGACTGAAGAGTCCCACCACCGGGCTGCGCCTCCGGCCTGATTTCAGCCAATAGAACAAAATCAGGGGGATCCCACCGAGGATAAAGATTTTGCTGACGCTGATAAGCCCGCCGATGACAATCGGTATGAGGACTAGCACTAAACGCCCGGGGCGGTCCGCCAAAGTAAAGACCGCAAGCAAACCGGCGATGCCGTACAAGGCCCCGGCTTCCGCCGGCTGGTTAAAAATTCCACCAAAGCGCCCGAGCAATGCGGCAAGTTCTGCAGTCGTGCTCACACTCGCGGCATTGCCCCAAAAAGGTCGCAAGATTCCTGATAGATCCACCCGCGTGGAGATCATGGCGAGCACCCCGTTTACGGCCATCCCCACAACGATTATGCGTGCGAAAATTTGGAGGAGGGCTGAGGCAGATGTTCCAGGCACCACTGACCAGAGGATCATCAGAATCATGAGTGGTAGAAGCATATTGTCGACACCGGCCAGCACGCTCCCGGGCTCCCATCTCGCGACGATGAGAGACGGAAATACCACACCAAGCAAGGCGATAGTGATGTAGAGGACCCAAGGAATGAGAAGGCGCAACCCCCCGCGTGTCCTAAGGGCTGAGATGGTGAACGGGAGTATCACTAAAGAGGCGCCGTACACCGCGATTTGTTCGGTACGGATGCTTCCTGCTACGTAGGGTCCGAATGTCGACAGGGCGATGATGGCGACGATCGCTGTGGAAAGTGTGCCGCTCCTAGCTTGAGGCGTGCAAGCATCACTCTTCACCGTTGCCATAGTCACCGGTTTATGTTACCAGCGATGCCAGGGGCCTCCTGCTGGATCCCTTCGGGGGAATACGCTATGTCGCAGCACTGCACAGCCTGGTCGCCCGCCAAGTCACGCGGATTCATCGTAATCATAGTTGAGGCGACCATAGGAAGCGCCCCGTGGCCGCTGTGCTTCTCATTCACTCCTGGCACCGGATATTGACCGCGTCGTGCAACTCAGCCCCCCCCCGGCGTGCGACTAGGACAAGAAGACTTCTGCCGACAGGTCCCCGCCACTTGGAGTAGCGAAAGCGGCAGGCTACTGAGTAGCACTGAGCCTTGAATGAGAGCCGAACTCATTGCAGGGCGTGGCAATCGGCTCTGAATCAGAGCCATTCTATGTTTGTTCCACTAGTGCGCGATTTTGTGTCGAGCACGGGAGTACCTATGTCCTCAAGCAACGTGAGGTCCAGCGAGTCATGGTCTGTCACGATGATTACGGCATCGAACTCTCGGACCGTCTGTTCGTCAAGGGTGGTCTTTGCAACGCCCGTCGGCCAACGGTAATCCTCCACGTGACCATCCACCGCGGTGAGCTCTGCACCAAAATCAGCAAGGAGTTCGATAAGGCGCAGCGATGGTGCTTCGCGTATGTCGCCTGTGTTCTTCTTGTACGCGAGACCGACGAGGAGAACGCGGGATCCCCGAAGGGCCTTTGATTCCCTATTGAGCATCACGAGGAGCCGCTGGACGACATAGTCAGGCATGTGATCGTTGATGTCATTTGCCAGTTCCACGAACCGGAAGTTCTGACCCAGCTTGCGTCGGACCTGCCAGGACAGGTAGCTGGGATCAACTGGAAGGCAATGACCGCCGACGCCAGGGCCGGGAGTGAACTTCATGAAACCGAAGGGCTTGGTCGCGGCCGCCTCGATGGATTCCCACACGTTCACCCCGAGTTGACTCGCGAAGATCGCGAGTTCATTCACAAGGGCAATATTGACGTGGCGGAAGGTGTTTTCAAGAAGCTTCGTGAGCTCGGCCTCTTTCGGGCTGCTCACCGGCACGGTCTGGTTTACCAAGGTGT
Organism: Cryobacterium sp. PH31-AA6; assembly: GCF_030063195.1. GTDB lineage: Bacteria > Actinomycetota > Actinomycetes > Actinomycetales > Microbacteriaceae > Cryobacterium. The sequence goes on along the minus strand of NZ_JASISS010000016.1, from coordinate 71,250 downwards.
CGTAAAAGGCTTGGACCTCAATCAAAGACGCTGGATTCAACCCCGAGACGACCTTGGGCGTTTGCACGAAGCCCCATACCTTGTTCCCTGGATCGATTCGCTCCGGGCTATACCCGACGTGAAAATCCACACCTGCCGTGAGTCCGGAACCATTCTCCAGAATGGGTACCAGGAGTTCTTCGGTCGTTCCGGGGTACGTGGTGGACTCCAAAACTACGGTCGCCCCTGAGCGCAGTCGCGTCGAGAGCGAGGCTGCCGAACTTTCAATGAAGGAAAGGTCCGGCAGGCTTTCCCGAAGTGGGGTCGGCACCGTAATGACGGCAACCCCGAAATTGTTTGCTTCGTTGTAATCGGTCGTGGGGAGATAGCGACCGGAGTCGAGCGCGGCTCGCAATTCACCATGCGAGATGTCGTCAACATAGGAATTGCCGGCGCGAAGACTCTCGGTGCGATTCACATCGAGGTCAATCCCGACGACGTTAAAGCCGACGGCAACGGCTCGCATAGCTACTGGAAGGCCGACATAGCCTTGACCGACAATTACTACAGTTCGGTTTCGGTCCATTTTTGTCCCCCAAATTGCCTTGCTCTTGCGAGTCTCGGTGCGAGCTCTCCACACTGTGAAAGTATCAGACACTCGGTTCCCGCATTTGCGCAGCGAGATTTGTGCATGGCTGGAGGTCGCCGTGCATAGGTTGCGTCCCTCGCTAACCAAACTCTGGCCGCGGCGCACATGGCGGATTTACGCGAATGCGCAGTCGCCGAGCTATGGAACGTCGCAGAGGTGCCGCGGCACTGGACGTTGGCCGAGAGGGCCCATCCTGTCTGTGCCGCTCCCGTCTCTGTGCCGCTCCCGTCGAAGAGCGCTGAACCGCCGGGTAACTCAGCGCCATGTGCAGAACGCTCGTGGATGAACGGCAGCAATTCGAGCAGACAAGTTCCTTCGGTGCGAGCGTCCGTGGGCGTGCGCGGGGCCAGGGAAGTTCCCATTGGTCTCAGGCGGTGCCTTGACCTGATTCAATGGCTCAGTGAGCGAAAACGAAACCCGTTCGGGTGCCCGGAGGTCCGCGAAGCCGCGCAAACCCCGGCTCTATCGTCGCTGGTGGTTCTGGACGGCGATCCTCATCGGGGTTCTACTGGTAGCGGGCACGTGGGTGGGCGTTCGAGGCTGGATGGCGAAGTCAGACCTGGAAGCAGCCATTCCACTGGCATCTACGATCAAGACGCAGGTACTCGCGGGCGATTCGGTGGCGGTCACGGCGTCTGTGAAGAGTTTGGCGACACACACAGTCCACGCGCGCAGCTACACCGGCGACCCAATTTGGCGGGCTGCAGAGTTAATGCCGGTCGTGGGGGCAAATCTTGAGGCGGTGCGAGAACTGGCCGAAGTCGCCGATGACGTCGTCACGGGGGCCGCGGAACCGCTCGCATCAGCTGCGGCGACGCTGAACCCGACGACGTTGAAGCCGGTCGACGGCGCCATCAATCTGGAGCCCCTAGTCGCCGCCGGCGCTGCTGTGGCCAAAGCCAGCACGGTTTTTGACGTAGCGACCAAGAGGGTGCAGCGCATCGACACCACGCTCACTATCGACCAGATTAAGTCGGCAGCACGCAAATTTGCTGGTCTCTTGGCCGACACAACACCGACGCTCGTGTCGGCGAGCAAGATGCTGGACATCCTCCCCGACGCTCTTGGGGCAACGTCCCCACGAAACTATGTGATCGTGTTTCAGAACAACGCCGAGGCTCGTGCGCTCGGTGGGACGTCGCTATCGTTTGCCCTCTTGACTATGGACAACGGTCGAATCGCGCTGGGCGACGCCATCCCGGCCGGATTCGGAAATTTCGCTTATTATCAGCAATCCGTGCTCCCTATGCCCGACGGCGTTGCCGAGCTTTATGGCTCAGAGTACGGTAGAGCGATGTCAAACGTCACGGTCCGCCCAAGCTTCGTAAGCGCAGCTGAGGTAACGCAGGAGATGTGGAAGCGACAGTTTGGTACTGAGATTAATGGCGTCATCTCGGTCGATCCGGTGGCACTGGGCTATCTGCTTCGGGGAACACCCCCGATTTCCATGTCTACGGGGGAAGTGTTGACAAGCGAGACGCTCGTTCCCATGCTCCTTAACGGTGTCTACATGCAGTATTGGTCTGGGGACAACGTTGCTGACAACGCCGCCCAGGATCTCGTATATGCCGAGATCGTGCAGAAGACATTCGAGCAATTGACTAGTGGCAATTCTGACCCCAAGGTGTTGTTCTCGGCTGCGACACAGGCCGGGAACGAACATCGTCTGCTCCTGTGGAGCCCCGTCGAGAAGGAGCAGGCGGTCTTCGAGTCTCTCGGGGTAGACGGTGCGTTACCCAAGAGCGACAAGACCACCGACAAGGTCGGGGTCTACTTCCAGGAGAACGTCGGCTCAAAGATGAACTACTACCTGAAGCAGGCGGTCAGTCTGGGTCAAGCAGCGTGCCGGGCAGACGGGAAGGCGTCTTACCGCATCGGTGTTGACCTCACCAACGGGTTGCCCCTCGACGCGGCGACATCGATCAGTCCGTCGATTCTTGGTGAATTCAAAAGGGAAAAGCTCGATCCCGGGGTTCAGCGCATGATCGTCATGGTTTATGCGCCTCCGGGGTCGCAGATCGTGGGCGCCACCGTTGACGGTGAAGCGGTTCAGCTGGAGCCGTACCACGACACGGATTACCCGGTGGCGAAGCTGGTTCTCACCATGGACCCGGGTGCCACCTCGAAGCTGAGCGTGGACGTGGTCGCATCCGGAACCGCCAAGAAGGTGCTCGCGGCGCAGGTAACCCCAATGGTGAACCCCACGGCCATCACTGACGTGCCGCTCGACTGCGCGAGCGTGCCGAAGGAGTAGCCCGGGAGGGGAGCGGAGCGAGAGGGCTGTAGCTAGAGGCCGATCGAGAGGGCGACGTAGCCGATGCCGGCCGCGGCGATCGCGGCAACGGCCAAGAACCCGTATTGGAGCCCCTTGGTGCTGCGGCCTCGACGCAGAAGCGCCTTGTGGCCCCGTTGTTCCGGCCGAATTTTACTCACGGTCGTACTCTATCGCTGGAGCGACACTCTGAATTCCCGGTGGCGCCCCCAAAGGTTGGGCCAGGCCAGGGATTCTGGGTCTGGGCTCACGGCTAGGCTTCAGGCGTGGAGAAAATCGCATGAAGCTGTCCGTTATCGGCTGTGGCTACCTCGGGGCCGTGCACGCGTCGGCCATGGCCGAACTGGGGCACGAGGTGGTCGGCATTGACATCGACGCCCGCAAGATCGAGCAGCTCGCCGCGGGCAAACCGCCGTTCTACGAGCCGGGGCTGCCGGAGATTCTCACCTCGGCGATGGCATCGGGCCGGCTCCGCTTCAGCACCGACATCGCCGACGCCGCGGGCGCCCAGGTGCACTTCATCGGCGTCGGCACCCCGCAGAAAGACGGCAGCTACGCCGCCGATCTGCGCTACGTCGACGCCGCCGTGCAATCACTGCTGCCGCACCTGGCCGTCGGCGACCTGGTGGTGGGCAAGAGCACCGTGCCGGTCGGCACCGCCGCTCGCCTCGCCGCGGTGATCGAGGCATCCGGCAGCGGGGCGGCCCTGGCCTGGAACCCCGAGTTTCTGCGCGAGGGTTTCGCCGTGAAAGACACCATCAGCCCCGACCGCCTGGTCTACGGGGTGCCGGCGGGCGAAGCCGGGCTTCGCGCCACGACGCAGTTGAACGAGGTGTACGCCTCGGCGATGGCCGCGAACACGCCGCTGATCGTGACCGACTATGCCACGGCGGAGCTCGTCAAGGTGGCCGCCAACGCGTTCCTCGCCACCAAGATCAGCTTCATCAACGCAATGAGCGAGATTGCCGACGTCTCCGGCGCCAACATCACCGAGCTGGCGGATGCGATCGGCTTCGACAACCGCATCGGCCGCCGGTTTCTCAACGCCGGCGTCGGCTTCGGCGGCGGTTGCCTGCCCAAGGACATCCGCGCCTTCACCGCCCGGGCCGAGGAACTCGGCCGGGGCGATTCGGTCGCCTTCCTCAAGGAGATCGACGTGATCAACATGCGCCAGCGCAAGCGCGTGGTTGCGATGACCCTGCAGGCACTTGACAAGCCGGTGTACACGGCCAAGGTGGCGGTGCTCGGGCTCAGCTTCAAGCCGCACTCCGACGACGTGCGCGACTCGCCCGCGCTCGACGTGGCCGTGCAGCTGCGCGGGCTCGGCGCCGACGTGATGGCGACCGACCCGCAGGGGATCGAGAATTCGCGGCTGCGGCACCCGCAGCTCACCTACTCGTCGAGCATCGAGGAAACCCTCACCGGAGCGGATGCCGTGGTGCTGGTCACCGAGTGGCCCGAGTTCAAGCAGATCGACCCGGTCTGGGCCGCCACGCTGGTGCGTGTTCCCCTGATCATCGACGGACGCAACACGCTCGACGCCGCCGCCTGGCGCGCAGCTGGCTGGACCTACCAGGGGCTCGGTCGGCCGTAGCCCGGCCTGAACGGCGGGCCAAACACCGTCGCTTCGACCCCACACGCACTGAGGGGCGGATCAACGCACGATGCCCATTTCGGGTGCCCTGCGAACTGGGGGCAGGCGTGGCTTAATTTGTGGTTATCTCAGGTCTGGGGGCACTGTAATCTCATCTCATGGGGGATAAGACTCGGTTTGCCAGAGCAGTAGGCGTTGTCATCGCCGTCGCTGCCGGCAGCGCGGCAACGGCCCTCTGGGTCGTGATTGCTGCCGATCCCCAGACCAGCGCTTTTCTGCCGAGTAAGGCCCTCGTGCTGGGCACATTCCCCGTGCTCTACGACATGCATGTGCCGGCCCCTCGCGTACTTCTGGCCGCGATCGCCCTGGCCGTGCTCTTCGCCGCCGGTGTGGCGCTGATGGAACTTCGGGTGTCGAACGGTGCACGCAGATCGTCGAACCCCATGGTCACACCGCTGTCACCGAAGGTCGTGATGGCCCCGACGCGGGGCATCTTCTCCGGCCCGGTGACGGTGACCGTGTTGATCCCCGCGCACAACGAAGAGGCGTCGCTCCCGGTGACGCTGGCTTCGCTGCTCACCCAATCCCACCGGCCGGAACGTGTGATCGTTGTGGCAGACAACTGCACCGACGGGACCGTCGCGGTCGCCCGGCAGTCCGGCGTGGAGGTCTTCGAATCAGTGCTGAACACGGCGAAGAAGGCCGGCGCGCTGAACCAGGCCCTCAAAGAAGTTCTTCCCGGCCAGGGCGCCAACGACATCGTCATGATCATGGACGCCGACACCGCGTTGGATGACGGCTTCCTCGAGCATGCGGTCGCGCGATTCACCAGCGACCGGGCCCTGATGTCGGTGGGCGGGCTCTTCTACGGAGAAGAGGGATTCGGGATACTCGGCCAGCTCCAACGCAACGAGTATGTGCGGTACTCGCGGGAGATCGCCCGCCGCCGCGGACGCGTGTTCGTGCTCACCGGGACCGCGTCCATGTTCCGGCCTGCCGCCTTGCGCGCGGTGGCCGAAAATCGCGGTGTGACGATACCGGGAGCGCACGGTGACGTCTACGACACCGTCGCGTTGACCGAAGACAACGAACTCACCATTGCCTTGAAATCACTCGGCGCCCTGATGACGTCCCCGGCCCAGTGCACGGTCGTCACCGAGCTCATGCCCACCTTCGGCTCGTTGTGGAATCAGCGGCTGCGCTGGCAGCGGGGAGCGCTGGAGAACATCGGCGCCTACGGCGTCACTCCGGCGACGTCGCGATACTGGGCGCAGCAGCTGGGCATCGGCTACAGCGTCATCGCCTTGACCACCTTCATGCTGCTCATGGCCGTGACCGTGGCCGCGGTGAACAACTGGATTTGGTTCCCGTTCTGGCAGGGTATCGGGGCGATTTTCATCGCCGAACGAGTAATCAGCGTGTGGAAGGGCGGCTGGCGGGCACGACTCCTCGCGGTCGTCCTGCTCCCCGAATTGCTGTTCGACATTTTCCTGAACATCGTCTACGTCAAGGGAATTATCGACATCACCCTCGGCCGCAAGGCAGCCTGGACCCACCTCACCCATGCCAACCCGACGCCAAGCGAGCTGGTGGCCCAATGAGGAGATCCACGCCGTGATCCACGCCGGAATCCTCCTACCGGAGTCCTTCCTCGCCTCGACCTTCTTTGCCGTCTTCGCGTCCTTTGTCGGGGTCAATACCGTGATCTATGTCGCGCTCGCCGTCGCGAAGATCCTCCCCATGGTGTACATCACGGACTGGCTCAAGGGGCGCAACCGCCGAACGGAAACCCGGAGCATCTATCCGAAGTCGGAGTCGCACGCGGTGCCGCGGGAGAGCATCCTGTCGCTCCGCAGAATGCCGCTCAGGGTCGCCATGCGGCGGCTGGGGGACCGGCGCGCCAATCGTGTTCCGCCGCGACAGGGCGAGCCGCCCCGAGCTCACCGGCCCTGAGCCGGTTTGGGCAGAATCCCGGCCTGAACCAGGAGAACAGGGGCGTTGTCGCTGGCCGTCGGCGGCTCCCAGCCGACTGGTCTAAACTCGAGGGTCGGATTTGAGGGGTGTTTTGTGGTCGACCAGGAGCTTCAGCGGGAACAGAACTATGTGGCCACGCTCTACGCGCGGCTGGACGCGTTGCAGCGTGAGGCCGAGCAGCAGCTGACCGCGGTGCGGCGGCTGAACGTGGGCGGCAACCACCAGGCGCGCTCCGAGCGGGACACGTTCGCCCGCCTCTACGAGGACCGCATCGTGCAGCTGCGGGAGGTTGACGACCGCCTGGCCTTCGGCCGGCTGGAAACGGCGGCTGGCGACGAGAACGAATCCGTCTACCGCTACATCGGCCGGGTCGGGCTGCGCGACGAAGACCTGCAGCCGATCCTGCTCGACTGGCGGGTGCCGCAGGCGAGCGCGTTCTACCAGGCCACCGCCGCGACACCGCTCGGCGCCCGCGCCCGCCGCCACCTGCTCTCGAAGGGGCGCAGCATCATCCGGATCGAAGACGAGATCCTCGACGCCGACCTGCTCGAGGGGGAGGCGGCCACCCACCACCAGGGAGAGGGCGCGCTGCTCGCCGCGCTCACGGCGCAGCGCACCGGGCACATGTCCGACATCGTCGCGACCATCCAGGCCGAGCAGGACCGGATCATCCGCTCCGACCTCAAGGGTGTGCTCGTGGTGCAGGGCGGCCCAGGCACCGGCAAGACCGCCGTGGCGCTGCACCGCGCCGCCTACCTGCTCTACACCCACCGGGATCGGCTCAAGCACTCCGGCGTGCTCATCGTGGGCCCGTCACCGTCGTTCCTGCAGTACATCGAGGCCGTGTTGCCGTCCCTCGGCGAGACCGGGGTGGTGCTGGCCAGCGTCGGCCAGCTGTTCCCCGGGGTTGACGCGACCCACGAGGATGCCCCGGCCGTCGCCGTGCTCAAGGGCCAGACCGCGATGGCCGGCGTGATCGAGCGCGCCGTGCGCTCCCGGCAGCGCATCCCCGAGCGGGACCAGCTGCTCGAGGTGAACGGCGACCGGGTGACCCTCACCTCCGAGCTGGTGGCGAAGGCCATCCACCGGGCTCAGACCAGCGGCAAGCCGCACAACGAGGCGCGCGTCACTTTCGTGAAGAACGCCCTCAACGCCCTGTCGCGGGAGTGGCTGGCCACGCTCAAGGCCGGCGGCGCCTCGATGGACGAGAGCGACCTCCCCATGCTGCGGGAGGACCTGCGCTCGTCGGAGGCCGTGCGGGTCGCCCTGAACACGGCCTGGTTGCCGCTCACGCCCCAGAAACTGTTGCAAGACCTCTACGCCCGGCCGGAGTGGCGGGCCTCCCTCACGCCGCGGTTCACGCCCGAACAACGTGCGTTGTTGCAGCGCCCGCGTGCTGCCGAGTTCACGATCGCCGACGTTCCGCTGCTCGATGAGGCCGCCATGCACCTCGGCGAGTACAACGTGGTCGACGCAGCGCAGAAGCGCGAGCAGAAGGAACAACGGGGGCGTGACATCGAGAACGCGGAGGCGGCCATCGCGAACATGGCGGTGAAGGGGCTCGTGAACGCGAAATCCCTCGCCGACAACTTCGCCGAGCTGGGCGACCGGGCCACCACCGCCGAGCGCGCCGCCATCGACCGCACCTGGACCTACGGGCACGTGGTCGTCGACGAGGCCCAGGAACTCTCGCCGATGCAGTGGCGACTGCTGCTGCGCCGCGGCCCCCAGCGCTCCTTCACCATCGTCGGCGACATCGCCCAGGCCGCGTCCGCCGCCGCGGCCACGAGCTGGAAGGACGCGCTCCGGCCCGTACTCGGCTCCTCACTCGAGGCCGACCGCTGGCGCCTCGAAGAGCTCACCGTGAACTACCGCACGCCCAGCCAGATCGCCTCGGCCGCCGAGGCCATGGCGCTCGCCCACAACCTGCCGATCACCCCGGCTCGCTCGGTGCGGGCCAGCGAGTGGCCGATCGAGACGGTGACGGATGTCGTCGACGCCGTGCGCCGCGACCTCGCCATCGACGAGGGCGGCACCCTCGCGGTGATCGTGGCCCCGGCATCCATCGCCGCCGTCACCGACGTTCTCTCGGCGGAGTTCGGCGACGCCATCGGGCTCGGCGCGGTCGGCCTCACCCGGAGGGTCGCCCTGCTGACGCCGCAGGACGCGAAGGGGCTCGAGTTCGACGCCGTGGTCGTGGTGGAGCCGAATGCGATCGTGGCCTCCTCCTCCCGCGGGGTCGGCTCCCTCTACGTCGCCCTCACCCGCGCCACCCAACGCCTCTACCTCGTCACCGACGGTCCCCTGCCGGAGGGCCTCGCCTGAGTTCGCCCGTCCGCGCGGTCGTGCGTTCGCGCGGTCGCCTCGCCGGTAATCTAGCTCGCCGGTGATCGAGCTCGCGGTGATCGAGCGTGCGGTGATCGAGCGTGCGGTGATCGAGCGTGCGGTGATCGAGCGTGCGGTGATCGAGCGTGCGGTGATCGAGCGTGCGGTGATCGAGCTCGCGGTGATCGAGCGTGCGGTGATCGAGCTTGTCGAGATCCCCCAGCACCCATCGGCCAGTCCACGATGAGGGATCACCCAGCGCTCGCCTGTAGAGTTTTTCTGGCGTTGCGAATGGGTGGCGTTCCGCACCGGGGTCTGACTCCCGGTGCACTGATCCTGATAAGGGAACTACCAGAAATGACTTCACTTCCCCGGCTCGTGGCCTTCGACCTCGATGACACCCTGGCCGCCTCCAAGTCCCCGCTCGACCCGAGAATGGCGGCGCTGATGGTGCGCCTCCTCGGCGCCGTGCCGGTCTGTGTCATCTCCGGTGGCCAGATCGCCCAGTTCCACATGCAGCTGATCGACAACCTCGACAATGTCAGCGACGAGGCCCTCGCCGGCCTGCACCTGATGCCCACCTGCGGCACCCAGTATTACCGCCACGTCGATGGCGCCTGGACCCAGGTTTACGCAGAACTCCTCACCGACGCGGAGAAGGCGAGCGCCTTGACCGCGGTCGAAGCCGCCGCCCGGGACCTCGGCTATTGGGAGAGCGAGACCTGGGGCCCGATCCTCGAGGACCGCGGTTCGCAGATCACCTTCTCCGCCTTGGGCCAGGCCGCACCGGTCGCCGCGAAGAGCGCCTGGGACCCGAGCGGGGAGAAGAAGAACACCCTGCGCGAGGCCGTCCAGGCGATGCTGCCCGACCTCGAGGTGCGTTCGGGCGGGTCGACCTCGGTCGACATCACCCGCCGCGGAATCGACAAGGCTTACGGCATGAAGAAGCTCGCGGCCCTCACCGGGATCTCCCTCGACGAAATGCTCTTCGTCGGCGACCGGCTCGACGAGAACGGCAACGACTACCCGGTGAAGGCGCTCGGGGTCGAATGCTTCGCCGTGGGCGGCTGGGAAGACACCGCCGCGTTCCTGGAAACGCTGATCCCGCGGCTCGAGGCCGACGCACTCTGATCCGAGTACAGATCCGCGCGGTCTGATTCGCCTGCGGGGGGTTCAGCCCAGGGTGGTGACGAAGTCCCGCAGCCAGGGCCGCAGCTCGGGGCCGAGGTCGTCGCGGTCGATCGCGAGCTGAACGATGGCCTTGATGTAGTCGAGGCGGTCGCCGGTGTCGTAACGGCGGCCGCGGAAGATGACCCCGTAGACGCCGCCGGTGGCCTCGGGGGTGGTCGCCATTTCCTGCAGGGCGTCGGTGAGCTGGATCTCGTTGCCCTTGCCGGGCAGGGTGTGCTCGAGCACCCCGAACACCTCGGGGCGGAGCACATACCGGCCGATGATGGCCAGGTTCGACGGGGCATCCGCCGCGCTGGGCTTCTCGACCAGTCCGGTCACCCGCACCACGTCGGGGTCGTCCGTCTGTTCGACCGCGGCCGCACCGTACAGGTGGATCTGCGAGGGATCGACCTCCATCAGGGCGACGATGCTCGCGTTGCGCTTGCCCTGCTCGGTCAGCATCGTGGTCAGCAGCGGGTCGCGGGCGTCGATGATGTCGTCCCCGAGCAACACGGCGAACGGCTCGTTGCCGACGTGCATCTTCGCGCGGAGCACCGCATGGCCCAGCCCGAGCGGGTCGCCCTGACGCACATAGTGGATGTCGGCCAGCGTCGTCGAGTGGTTGACCTTGTGCAGTCGCTCGTGATCGCCCTTGCGCTCCAGGATCGCCTCGAGCTCGGTCATCCGGTCGAAGTGGTTGGCGAGGGCATACTTGTTGCGGCCGGTGATCATCAACACGTCGTGGAGGCCGGCGGCGACTGACTCTTCGACCACGTACTGGATGGCCGGTTTGTCGACCACGGGAAGCATCTCCTTGGGCATCGCCTTCGTCGCGGGAAGGAATCGGGTGCCCAGCCCAGCGGCGGGAATGACGGCCTTCGTTATCGGAGCGCTCATGGGTTCACCATATCGAGCGGATGTTACCGGCGAGTCACATTCCGAAACCAATGATTCGGGCGGGATCTGCCTGGCATTCGCGGCGTGGCCGGCCGGTTCGGGGGAGTCTCGTCCCATTCGGGGGGCGACCCATTTCCAATCGGGGGGTACGGGGCTATGGTGGACTAACCGTTTACCCGAAACGGCAGCTGGAGGCAACCCGAATGCCAAACGTGCCCCGTACGCCGCGCCTGAAAACACGCCTTTTGTGGAGCGACGAACCACCCTCAAGATCCGACCGGCAGGCCGATGCTGCGCCGACCGGCTTCTGCGCTCCTGCCCGGGAGACCGAGGGCGCTGATGTCTGAGACGCCCGTCCTGCCGCGTAAACGCCATCCCTGGCGCATCGCCTGGGGTGTCGTCGGGGCTGTCCTGCTGCTGCTCGTTTCTCTCGGCGGCGTCTACGCGTTCACGCTGACCCGCGCGTTCGACGCCCAGACCGAGAAGATCACCAACGCCTTCCCCGAGGATGCGCTGCGTCCGCCCGTGGCACCCGCCGCGGGCCCCGCAGCCGCCGACCCGAACGCGCAACCCGGCATCGAGCCCGGCGCGGCGGCACCGGCACCCGGCGGTGACGTGCCGGTGGCGCAGGCCCAGAACATCCTGTTGCTGGGCTCCGACACTCGCGGCACGACCGGGCGAGACCTGGCGGGCATCCGTGGCGAACGCTCGGACACCATCATGGTCGTGCACGTTCCCGCCGATCGCAAGAACCTCTATGTCATGTCGATCCTTCGGGACAGCTGGTTGGAGATCCCCGGGCATGGCACGGCGAAGATCAACGCCGCGCTCTCCTGGGGAGGAGTGCCCCTGGCCGTGCAGACCGTTGAATCGCTTCTCGGTGTGCGAATCGACCACGTGGCGGTCGTCGACTTCGCCGGTTTCAAGGGAGTCACCGACCTGGTCGGCGGGGTCGACATCAGCAACCCGATCGGCTTCAACTCGTACCACCTCAAGGGGCACTACTTCGAAGAGGGTCCGCTGCACCTCAACGGCACGGAAGCCATGGCGTTCGCCCGGGAGCGCTACGCGTTCGCCGACGGTGACTTCCAGCGAGTGCGCAACCAGCAGCTCATCATCCAGGCGGTGCTCGTGGCGATCATGCACAAGTCCGTGCTGGCCGACGTCGGGAAAACCACCAGCCTGGTCAACTCGGTGACGCCGTTCCTCGCGGTCGACGAGGGCCTCACCTCCGCCTACCTGACCGGGCTGGCCTGGGAGCTGCGCGCGGTGCGCGAGCCGGAGGTCGAGTTCTTCACCATGCCGACCAACGGCACCGGCACCTCGAGCGACGGGCAGTCGATCGTGAACATCGACTGGTCGGGGCTCACGGCGGTGCAGAACGGGTTCAAGACCGACACCCTGGGCTCCTACCAGCCGTCGGTACAGACGATGGGATGACCGCCGGCGGAGTCCGCCGACCTGACAGAGGGTTCCCGGGGCGCATGGCGCTTGCGGGACAGCCGGGGAGCGCTCATCGGGTTGGGCGCTTTCCGGTCAATATTCCGGGGCGAGCGGTCGCAGCGCTCCGTCGATTGGCGACTAGCGGAAGGGGTCCGGCCGGGATGTCTGGTGGTGCAGCAGAAGCACGAACAGTGCCAGCGCAGTCCCGATGATCGCGCCCGTGCTGTTCGCGATCACGTCGTTGACCGTGGCGAATCGGGCGGGCAGGAACACCAGCTGGCCCAGTTCGATCCCGCAACTCACCCCGAAGCCGGCCAGCGGACCGAGCCACCAACGCCGGCCACCGGCCAGGATCACCAGGAACAGCCCGACCGGCACGAACAAGACGATGTTCGCCGAGAACTCGATCACGTCGTAACGCACCCATGCCGGCGCGCCGTGTCGTTGGAGAAGGTCGAGGAGCCCGACGAGGGAGCCGTGGGCGTCCCGGTCCACCGGGGTCGGCCAGAACGCGATCAGCGCGAGTGCGACCAGATAGGCGACGAAGAGGCCCACCGCCCAGCGGTGCAGGGCGGGGCGACCGGGCGCGTCGGGATGGGAGACGAGGAGGCGGAGTCCATCCCTGGTGAGCGAGGAGGGCAGGGTGTCCACCGGGTCAGCGACGGGGGGAGCGGCGAGGCGGTCTTGCGTCATGCGACTACCTCCGGGGCTGGGCGGTCAGGTCCAGTCGGCGGTGTCGGGTACTGACCGCAACACTGCAGATTGCCCCACCTTAGACGCACCCGCTGGAAGGATCAAGACGGCCCCGCCGGGCGTTCCGCTTCGACGCCGCGGCGAATCCGGCCCTGGCCGGGGAATCAAAATGCCCGGCCGTGGGTTGGGATGGGTGATGAAGACACTACCGATCAACGTGCTCGACCTGGCCAGCCGCCCCGCGGGCGGCACGAACGCGGATGCGGTGGCCGGCAGCATCCGTCTCGCGCAGGTCGCCGAGGACCTCGGCTACGACCGCTTCTGGGTTGCCGAGCACCACAACATGCCGGCGATCGCGTCGAGCGCGCCGCCCGTGCTGATCGCGGGCATCGCGGCGCGCACCGAGCGCATCCGAGTGGGCTCGGGCGGGGTCATGCTGCCCAACCACGCGCCGCTCGTCGTGGCGGAACAGTTCGGCACCCTCCGTGCCCTCTACGGCGACCGGATCGACCTCGGCATCGGGCGTGCCCCCGGCACGGATGGCGCCACCGCCCTGGCCCTGCGCCGCAGCGCGGAGGGACTCGGCGTCGACGACTTTCCGCGGCAGCTCGTGGACCTGATCGGTTTCTTCCACGGCGGTCTGGCCGAGGACAACCCGCTGCGCGGGATCACCGCCTACCCCGGCCTCGGCGACGCCCCCGAAATGTGGCTGCTCGGCTCCAGCGGGTTCAGCGCCCAGGTTGCCGGCGTGCTCGGGCTGCCGTTCACCTTCGCGCACCACTTCGCCGGCGACGGCACCGAGGCCGCGCTCGCCGTGTACCGGGACCGGTTCGAGCCGAGCGCTTTCCTGGCCGAGCCGCACGCCATGATCGCGGTCGGCGTGATCAGCGACGATGACGCGGAGGTCGTCCGCCGCGAATCGCTGGCCGGCCTGATCACCTTCATCCGGATGCGCCAGGGCAAGAAGCCTGCACCCGTGTCGATGGAGGAGGCGCTCGCCTACCGGTTCTCGCCCTACGAGCAGGAGCTCGTGCAGACCCGCAACCGGAGGCAGGCGGTCGGCACTCCCGACCAGGTCGAGGCCGCGCTGACGAGTCTGCTGGGATCAACGGGTGCCGACGAGCTGATGGTGAGCCCTCAGGCATCCAGCCTGGCCGGACGCATCCGCACCCTCGAGATCGTGGCCGCCCTCCGCGCGCCCCGCCGCTGAGTTTCGGACAATGCACCTCCACGGGGCGTGCGAACGTGCGTTGTCCGCGACTCAGCGGGGTCAGTAGCGGGCGTCGACCCGTTTGGGCAGCACGAAGACGAGCAGCAGTGCGAGCACGCTGAACGCGGCGCTCACGCCCATAGCGGCGGTCGCGCTGGTGGTGAACGCCTCCGCGAGGGCTGCCGGGCCGGGGCCGGAGACGACGAGGGTGCCGAACAGCACGCTGCCGATCACGGCGATGCCGATCGCGCTGCCGACCCGCTGCATCACGCCGACGACGCCGCTGGCCGCGCCGGCTTCGGTGCGGTCCACGGTCGCCACGATGAACTGGGCGTTCGGCGCGATGAAGAATCCGCTGCCCAGCCCCGCGATCGCCAGTGGCGGCAGCAGCTCCCAGTTCGTGATCTCCGGGCCGATCAGGAGCAGGGCGAGCCAGATCCAGACGAGCCCGATCGTGACCGCCGCGACGCCGATGATGAGCACCGTGCGGCCGAGGCGCTGCGCCAGGCGGTTGCTCTGCGAGGCGCCGAGGATCGTGCCGAATGCGAACGGGATCGACACCAGCCCCGACTCGAGCGCGGTGTGGCCGAGGCCGGCCTGCCAGAGAATCGAGATGGTGAAGAAGATGCTGGTGAATGCCGCGAAGTAGACGAGAGCGAGCACAATGCCGCCGGTGAACGCCGGATGCCGGAACAACCGCGGCGGAACGAGCGGGCTCCTGCCCCACCGGGTGAACATGACCTCCCAGACTCCGAACGCGACGACGAGCAGCGCGCCGGATGCCAGGGTGAGGTAGGTCCAGAGCGGCCAGCCCTGATCCTGACCCTCGATCAGCGGCACGAGAAGCGCGACCAGCCCGGCGGAGATGAGCACCAGGCCGACCCAGTCGATGCCGGACCTGGCCTCGCCCGCCGGTCGTTCGGAGCCCGACGGCAGCAGCAGAGCCGCGGCGATCAACGCGGCGACGCCGATCGGGAGGTTGACCCAGAAGACCAGGCGCCAACCGTTTTCGTTGCCGAAGGCCTCGATGATCAGCCCGCCGAGGATGGGCCCGAGCGCGGTGGAGACGCCGATGACCGAGCCCATGATCGCGAAGGCCTTCCCGCGCGCCATCGGCGGGAACAGGAGCTGGATCACGGCGGTGACGGCCGGCACGAACATGCCGCCGGCGAGCCCCTGGACGACGCGGGCGATGATCAACTGGAGATCGTTCTGGGCGAGGCCACAGGCGAGGCTCGCGAGGGTGAAGAGCAGCAGGCCGGTGAAGAAGACCCACTTGTGGCCGATCCGGTCACCGAGGCGCCCGGCAGGGATGAGCGCGAGACCGAAGGCGAGGGCGTAGCCGGAGATGATCCAGGAGAGCGTCGCCTCGGAGGCATCCAGGCTCGTGCGGATCGTGGGCAGCGCCACGTTGACGATGGTCGTGTCGAGCAGGGCCATGAACATGCCGGCCAGCAACACGATGAGGGCCTGCCACGCGTGGCGCGGGATGACCACGGCGGCCCGCGCCGCCTGGGTGCTGTCTGACATGGTCAGTGGTCCTTTCGGCTTGTGCGCCCGCACAGATCGCGGGACGGAGGAAGTGGAGCACACTGCATGTGAATGCACAAAACCCCCACTCCGTAGAGTGGGGGTTTCATGTATTTGTCGGGGTAACAGGATTTGAACCTGCGACCTCGTCGTCCCGAACGACGCGCGCTACCAAGCTGCGCCATACCCCGATGGCCCGTAAGCCTTGTCAAGTATAACCCCACTCGGGAGGTTGGTCTCGACAGGCCCGACCGCCGGGGGTGCGGGGGTCTCGACGGGCTCGACCACCGGGGTGCGGGGGTGCGGGGGTCTCGACGGGCTCGACCACCGGGTGCCGGGGCGGGGCCGAGCGCGGGGCGGTGGTCGAGCTCGTCGAGACCTAGGCGGACGTGAGCGTGAGCAGGGTCGCCTCGGGCGGGCAGGCGAACCGCACCGGGGCGTAGATCGACGTTCCCAGGCCCGCCGACACGTTGAGGTAGGCCGTGTGCAGGCCGGAATCCCACAGGCTGAGTCCCTTGACCTGCTTGCGCGGGATGTCGCAATTGGTGACCAGGGCGCCGAACCTGGGCACGCAGACCTGACCGCCGTGGGTGTGCCCGGCGAGGATCAGCTGCGCTCCGTGGTTCACGAAGGAGTTCAGCACGCGCTGGTACGGTGCGTGCACGACACCGATGGTAAGCGTCGGCCGGGGCGCGGCGGCTTCTTCCGGGTCGGGCCAGGACTCGTCGGCGAGAGGATCGTTCGCGCGCAGGTCGTCCACGGCCCGGGTGATCAGGTCCAGCCGGTCGCGCTTGATATGCGGGTCGTCCACGCCGAACAGCTCAAGGTGGGTGCCGTTGATGTCCAGCGCCTCGGCCGTGTTGTTCAGGTCGGTCCAGCCGAGGTTCGCGAAGACGCGGTGCAGGCTGTCCGTGTCGAGCTTCTGGTGCATCGCGCCCCGAAGCTTCGAGGGCGCGGAGAAATAGCGGAACGGGTTCTTGAAAATCGGGCCGAAGAAATCGTTCGAGCCGTTGACGAAGATGCCCGGGATGCCCGTGAACGGCTCGAGCGCATACTCGATTCCGGAGATCCCATCTTCGTGACCGAGGTTGTCGCCGGTGTTGACGACGAGGTCGGGCCGGAGATCGGCGAGGCCGCGCACCCAGTCCTGCTTGTCGCGCTGCCACGGCGCCATGTGCAGGTCGGACAGATGCAGCACCTTGATCGGGTCCGAACCGGGAGCGAGCACCGGAACGGTGACCTCACGCAGCGTGAACAGGCGGCGTTCGACGAGGGAACCCCAGGCGAACGCGGCGAGCCCCGCCGCGGCGGCGGCCCCGAGGCTCACCGCAACGGCCTGGCCGGGGGCGCGCGTCATCCCTTGTCCTTCGGTACGGCACCGAGCTTGCCGACGACGATCGTCACCTCGCCGCCGGGCGCGGAGCCCGACCCGGCCGCGGGGGTCATTGACAGCACCGTTCCGACCTGTTTGGGATCGGTGACGTCCTGGTCGGTCTTCTTCACGGCGAAGCCCTTCAGTGCGGCTCGCGCCTCAGCCTCGGTTTTGCCGACGACATCGGGCACGATGACCTGGGAGCCGTTGCTGGAGAACACCGTGACGGTCGAACCTCGACCGGCGGTGGTCCCGCCGGCGGGGTCGGTCCTGGCGACGGTCCCGGCGGGCATCTCGGAGTCGGTGACGCCGCCGTCGGCGAAGCTGAAGCCGGCGGACTCGAGGGTGGACCGGGCATCCGCCATGGACTTGCCGCGCAGATCAGGGATCGGGATCTGCACTGCCTGGAGCACCTTCGTCGGGGGCTCAGCGAACGCGTCGCCACCGTATCTGGCGTTCGCGACGCTCATCACGGCCGGCCACATCCGGTGACGGGCGGTAGCGGCCGTTCCAGTGGGGAAGTCCACCTGGCGTTGGTTGATGTCTCCGGTGACGCTGACGACACCGACGACGGTGGCGACCTTGCTGCTCGCCCCGCTCATCCAGGTGTCCTTGTTGCCGTCGGTCGTACCGGTCTTACCGATCATCGGGACGCGCGGCGAGGTGCCGGCATTGGACGCGGTGGCCGTGCCCTCTGTCATCACACGCTGCATGGCATACGTCATGCCGGCATCGACGGCGGGGTCCACGGATTGCTTGCAATCAGACTTCGGCGCGGCGAGCTCTTTGCCGTCCGGTCCGGTGATTCTGTCGATCGCAACCGGGCTGCAGGTGATGCCGTTGTTGGCGATCCCCGCGAAGGCGACGGCCATGCTCAGGGGCGCGATCTCGTTTGTGCCCAGCACCGCCGATGCCCCCTGCTCCAGTGGGTCGCCGTCGGCCCGGTGCACGCCAAAGTTTTCGGCCGTCTTACGGATGCCGCACAGGTCGAGTTTCTTGGCCATCCCGATGAAGCCGGTGTTGATGGAGCCGATCGTGGATTCCAGCGCGCTGTAGTTCGTGCCGCTCTCGTTGGCGTCGTTCTTGGGGTTGTAGCCCGGGAACGACTGGGGGCCGAGGCAGCTGTCCTTGAACGTGCCCCAGTCCGACTTGCGTCGGGAGTCGACGCGCTCGTTCAGGGAATGTCCCTCCGTGAGCCACTCGCCGAGGGTGAAGACCTTGTACGTCGATCCGGGCTGGAAGCCGCGCGATCCGCCCTGGTTGATGTCGGTGTTGTAGTTGACCGCGGTGGCGCTGGGGTCGGTCCCGTCAACCTGGGTGTAGTTCTTGTTCTGGGTCATCGCCAGAACTCGCCCGGTGCCCACCTGCACGCTGGTGATGACGCTTCCGACATCCCAGCCGTCGTAGGTCTTGGGCACGTTCTCGTTCATCGTGGCGACGGCCGCGTTCTGCAGGTCGAGGTCGATGGTCGTGTAGACGTTGTAGCCGCCGCGACGGAAGTTCGCGAGGCGAGTCTCCTCATCCGGACCGAAGGTCACATCGGTCTGGAGGATCTTGGTGACGTAGTCGCAGAAATACGCGCTCGTGCCGGCCGTCGTGCATCCGGTGCTCGGTTCGGTGATGACGGGTTCGATCGGCGCGGCGACCGCAGCATCGTGATCGGCCTGGGTGATCTTCTTGTACCTGAGCATCTCGCCGAGGATGTAGTCGCGACGCTGTTTGTTCGCCGCGTATCCATTGGCCGCACCGTTGGTCTCGCTGTCGGGATAGTCCAACTGGAACTTGACCGGGTTGTTGACGATCGCGACGAGGCTGGCGGCCTGCGGCAGGGTGAGCGCGGCGGCGGTGGTGTTGTAGTAGTAGTTCGCGGCGGCCTCGATGCCGTAGACCGTGCCGCCGAAACCGGTGATGTTCAGGTACTGGCGGAGGATGTCGTCCTTCGCGTACTTCTTCTCCACACCGATCGCGAACCGCATCTCCTTGAGCTTGCGATCGGGGCTCGTCTCGGTGGCGGCGTCGTAACAGACCGTGCGCTTCTTCTCGTCGGTGAGCGCCTCGCACTTCTGCACCAGCACGTTCTTCACGTACTGCTGGGTGATCGACGAGCCGCCTCGAGCCGACCCGCTGGCAATGGTGGTGACCAGGCCGGTCACCGTACCTTGCAGGTCCACGCCGCCGTGCTCGTAAAAGCGGGGGTCCTCGCCGGCGATCGCGGCATCCTTCACGAACGGGCTGATCGAGTCCCAGGCGACCTCGACGCGGTTCTGGTCGTAGAACGAGGCGAGGAGACCGGTCGAGCCGTCGTCGCGGGTGGCGTAGATGTTGCTCTTCTGCGCCAGCTGGTCGATCGCCAGGTAGTCGGGAAGGTTCTCGAAGACGTTGATCGTATTCGTCGCGGCCATGCCGGACAGGGCCAGAGCGGGGGTGACCGCGACGGTGACGAGGACGCCGGCGATGGCGCTCATCCCGACGAAACCGATGAGCCCTCCGAGCGCTCCGCTAACGGTACGATTTTTGGCAGACATACACTTGAGGTTACGGGACAAAACCTGAAAAACCGCCTGAATCGGAGCCATATGCCTGCCTGGGAGTACCTTACGACGCCGTTGATGATCCACAACACGGCCGCAATTCTTAATAACTGGGGCTCTGAGGGCTGGGAGCTGGTGCAGGTCGTCCCCGGGCCGGAGGGTGGGCTCGTCGCCTATCTCAAGCGTCCGGTTGCCGCAACGGAAGGCGCATAGACATGTCGCAGATTGAAGCGCGCCTCGCCGAACTGGGGATCGACCTGCCCAGCGTGGTGCCACCCGTCGCGTCCTACGTGCCGGCCGTCGCGAACGGGTCGCTGGTCTTCACCTCCGGTCAGCTGCCGATGGTGTCCGGTGCCCTCCCGGCTACGGGCAAGGTCGGGGACGGCCACGGCCTCGTGCCCGCCGCCGACGCCAAGGAGTACGCCCGGCAGTGCGCCCTCAACGCTCTCGCCGCCATCAAGGCCGTGATCGGTTCCCTGGACCGGATCACGCAGGTGGTCAAGGTCACCGGTTTTGTGGCATCCGACCCGTCGTTCACCGGCCAGCCCGGTGTCGTCAACGGCGCCTCGCAGGTGCTCGGCGAGATCTTCGGCGACATCGGCGTGCACGCCCGGTCGGCCGTCGGGGTCTCGGTCCTGCCGCTCGATTCGCCCGTGGAGGTTGAGTTGATCGTCTCGTTCGCTTAGCCGTTCGAGGAATCACGGAAGGGTCGCCGCGGTGCTCGGGGCGGCCCTTCCGCGCGGGAGGGGTCGGTGGCCGCGGTGCCCAGGTGGAACGGTTGCGCGAACGCCCGTCCCGCGGCGGCGGCGAGCCTCTGCGAGGGGTGCTCGACCCATCGGGTCATCAGTTGGGCCAGCACGAGGCTGAGCGGCACGGAGATCAGGGCGCCCAGCCACCAGAAATCCGGCCCGAAGAGGTTGCCGAACGTGACCACGATCGGGAAGTGCACCAGGTAGAGGCTGAAGCTCACCGTGCCCAGCCAGACCAGTGGGCGGGCGGTCAGCGGGCGTTGCAGCGGCGGCCAGAGCGCCACCGCGGCGACGATGAGCACGGCGCCCGGCACGCGCAGGGCCAGGGTCAGCTCGCCCCACGGCCCGGTCAGGAGCGGCCGCGCGAGCCAGTGCGCGATCAGGAGGAGCGGGCCGAGTGCGCTGAGGCCGATCCAGGCGGCCGTGCCCCAGCGGCGCGCGGCCAGGCGGGCGGCGCCCGCGCGCAACGACTCGTGGTTTGCCGCGAGGAGGGCGCCGAGCGCGAACGCCGGGAGGTACATCAACGGTTCGATTCCCGTGACGTAGCCGGAGGCCGAGACGGCCAGGAGCAGGGCGACCCACAGCGTGCTCCAGCGGCGGCTGGCCGCGGCGAGGATCACGCCGATCGGCAGTAGCAGCGAGAACCACATCTCCCAGGCGAGCGACCAGAGCGGCGGGTTGATGTCGGGCCGGCTGGTTTCGGTGATGATGCTCGCCTCGCGCAGCAGGTTGCCGAGCCCCAGGTTGGGGTTGTCCTGCCGGGCCAGCCAGGCGCCGCCGTCGCTGCCCCCGGTGCGGGGAAAGACGTAGATCCACGCCGCGGCCAGTCCCACGGAGATCACCACGGGAACCGCGAGACGGATGATCCTTCGCGGATAGTAGGCCAGCCAGTCGTAGCCGGGCGCGGCGAGCGGAGATCGCACGAGCACGAATCCGCTGAGCACGAAGAACACCAGCACGAACTCGGGCCCGGCGAAGAGCAGCTTCAGCGGCGACAGCGTCGTCCACCAGCCGATCGACAGGAAGTCGACGCCGGCGCTGGACTCGTAGGCGGCGGAGACGGCCGGAATGGTCATCGACACGTGGTGCACGAGCACGATCAGGGCGGCAACGCCGCGCAGGGCATCGAGGGCGACCAGTCGGCCGGGCGAGGGGGATCGCGACATTGACCCCACGCTAGGGGTGCCCCTTGTGAATTGAGTGAATCCCTCCCCGCGCCCCCGCGCGTCATCCCCGCCGCGGCGCGCCATCCATCGCCGAACTGTGAGCAAGGCCCGCCTCTGGCGGCTCCGGGCGTACTTTTCTCACAGTTCGGCGTGAAGGTTTGGCGGGTGGTGGGCGGCGCGGCTACTTCAGGGTAGACATGATCGCCGTCATCACCGAGGTGTCGGCGAGGGTGGTCGTGTCGCCGATCGCGCGGCCCTCGGCCACATCCTGCAGCAGACGCCGGATGATCTTGCCCGACCGGGTCTTCGGCAGCTCGCTGACGATGAAGATCTGCCGCGGCCGCGCGATCGCACCGATCTGCTGGGACACGTGCGCCCGCAGCACCGCGGTGAGGTCGGCGTGCGAGGACTCCTCCAGGTGGCTGTACTTGATGATCACGAACGCGACCACGGCCTGACCGGTCGTGTCGTCGTGCGCGCCGACCACGGCCGCCTCGGCGGTCATCGGATGCGCCACCAGCGACGACTCGATCTCGGCCGTCGACAGGCGGTGCCCGGACACGTTCATCACATCGTCGACGCGGCCGAGCAGCCAGATGTCGCCGTCCCGGTCGAGCCGGGCGCCATCGCCGGCGAAGTAGCGCGGGTTCTCCAACCCGAACTTCTCCCAGTAGGTTTCGACGAACCGCTCCGGGTCACCCCAGATCCCGCGCAGCATCGAGGGCCACGGCTCGGTCACGACGAGCAGCCCGCCATTGTTCCTGCCGACGTGATTGCCGTCGTCATCGAGCACGTCGATCACGACGCCGGGGATGGGCACCTGGGCCGACCCCGGTTTGGTCGTCGTGACGCCGGGCAGGGCGGAGATCATGATGGCACCGGTCTCGGTCTGCCACCAGGTGTCGACGATCGGGGCCACGTTGCCGCCGATGACCTCGCGGTACCACATCCACGCTTCCGGGTTGATCGGCTCGCCCACCGACCCGAGCAGGCGCAGGCTGGTCAGATCGAAACCCTTCGGGATCTGCCGGCCCAGCTTCATGAACGTACGGATGGCGGTGGGCGCCGTGTAGAGGATGCTCACCTTGTACTTCTCAATGATTTCCCACCACCGGCCGGGGTGCGGGGTGTCGGGAGTGCCCTCGTAGAGCACCTGGGTGGCACCGTTGGCGAGAGGACCGTAGACGACGTAGCTGTGGCCGGTGACCCAGCCGACGTCGGCGGTGCACCAGAATACATCCGACTCGGGGTGCAGGTCGAACACGTTCTTGTGGGTGAAGGCCACCTGGGTGAGGTAGCCGCCGCTCGTGTGCAGGATGCCCTTGGGTTTGCCGGTCGTACCGGAGGTGTACAGGATGAACAGCGGGTTCTCGGCCGGGAAGCCCTGGGCCTCATGCTCGGCGTCCGCGCCGGCGAGTTCCTCGTGCCACCACAGGTCCCGGTCGGTCCAGGTCACGTCGCCGCCGGTGCGCTTGACCACGAGAACGTTCCGCACCGTCGTGTCGTTGCCGGCGAGAGCCTCATCGACGGCCGGCTTGAGCGCGGAGGCCTTGCCCTTGCGGTAGCCGCCGTCGGCGGTGATCACGAGCACGGCATCCGCGTCGTCGATGCGGGAGCGGAGGCTCTCCGCGCTGAAGCCGCCGAAAATGACCGAGTGTACGGCGCCGATGCGGGCAACGGCCAGCATCGCGATGACGGCCTCGGGGATCATCGGCAGGTAGATCGCCACCCGATCCCCGGCGTGCACGCCGAGTTTCACGAGCACGTTCGCGGCGCGTTTCACCTCAGCGGTCAGTTCGGCGTAGGTGATGTCGCGGGCGTCGCCGGGTTCACCCTCGAAGTGCAGGGCGACCCGGTCGCCGTGTCCGGCCAGGACATGCCGGTCGAGGCAGTTCCAGGCGACGTTCAATTCGCCGTCTTCGAACCACTTCGCGAAAGGCGGGTTGGTCCAGTCCAGGGTCTTCGTGAACGGCTTGCTCCAGTCCAACAGGCCCCTGGCCTGATCGGCCCAGAACGCCAGTCGGTCCGCGGCGGCGTCTTCGTAGAGCTTCGGGGTCGCGATTGCCTGCGCGGCGAACTCGGGCGTGGGCGGGAACCTGCGTGATTCATGGAGAAGGTTGTCGATTTTGACGCTCATACGAATGTCGCTCCTTTGCGATGCGGGACTGGTGCAACCGGCGCTACGGGCGCCACGGGCGGGCCGGTCTGGATCGTGAGAACTGTTTCGCTGCTCGTCATTGACCCCCTCAGCGGTATCCCCCGGCTCCAACACCGGAGCCAATTTCACGCTACACCACCGGGCTGTCGCGGGGCCTAAGCGGCCTGGGCGCCGCAACGTTGCAGTAAATTGCGGCCGGCGCGCACCCCCCAGAAGGGGCCCGATTGGGCGGCGGTGAACCGTGTCCTCATTTATGGGGACAAAAAGGACTTGCACATCTTCGTTTTCCTTATACACTGGGAGACGTCCGAACGAAAGTTTTGACCTGCGGTGCGTTTGGTTCCCCCCAATCGACGCACTGCCGAGGCGGCACCTGTTCCCCCCAATAGGTGCCGCCCCCCTTTTTTAACGCTCTGTTTTGACGCACGCCCGTCCCTGACCGGCTGCCCTCCTCCACAGGTGCGGTGCTCTCCGGATGTCCCCGGACGGCGCCGAGACCCGCGCTCGTCCTGCGGGCCCGCCTAGGGTCGGGGCATGTTGGAGCCCTTCGTCGCCGTTCCGTCGTATGCCGCACCCGGCCGGGCGGATCACGTGACCGACCAGGCGAACGCCCCGACGACCCGGCCGGTGGAGCCGTCGGTGGAGCCGTCGGTGGCGCCGTCGGTGGCCCGGTCGGACGAGCGGCCTGCCGACCGGGCGCCGGCCAAGCACGCTGTGTCGGGACGGCCCGTTCTGCCCGTCATAACCTCGTTCCCGGCCCGGGAGGGGCTGTCCGGGCTCGGCCCGCTCGCCGGTTTCGCCGCCGGTGACCGCGTCACGGACCTGTTCGTCAATGGCGAGAGCGGGCTCTGGGTCGACGCCGGCGCCGGCGCGGTGCGGGAGCCGGGCTGGGTGTGCGGCGAGGCCGCCGTGCGCGAACTGGCCGTGCGCCTGATCGCCCTCGGTGGGCGGCACATCGACGAGGCCAGCCCGTGCGTGGACGTGCGGCTGGCGGACGGCATCCGCGTGCACGCCGTGCTGCCGCCGGCCTCGAGCACGGGCACGCTGCTGTCCATCCGGTTGCCGCGAGCCGATCGACCGACCCTGGCCGCCCTCGCCGCGGCCGGGTTGTTCGGCTCGGGGGAGCCGGCCCGGCTGCTCGTGGACCGGCTCCGCTCCGCAGTGCTCGACCGGGAGAACCTGCTCATCACGGGCGCCGCCGGCAGTGGCAAGACCACCCTGCTCGCCGCCCTGCTCGGCGAGGCTGCGGCGACCGAGCGAATCGTGGCGATCGAAGACGTCGCGGAACTCCGGGTCGACCACCCGCACTTCGTCGCCCTGGAGTCGCGGCAGCCCAACCTGGAGGGTGCCGGCCGGATCGGCCTGGACAGTCTGCTCCGCGAGGCGTTGCGGATGCGGCCCGACCGGCTCGTGCTCGGCGAATGCCGCGGGGCGGAGATCCGCGAGCTGCTTGCGGCCCTGAACACCGGTCACGACGGGGGAGCCGGCACCCTGCACGCGAATTCCCTCGAGGATGTGCCGACCCGCCTCGAGGCCCTCGGCGCCGTGGCCGGGATGACAGTGGAGGCCGTGGCCCGGCAGGCGGTCAGTGCGATCGGCCTCATCCTCCACCTCGAACGTCTGCACGGCCCGCGCCGACTGGCCCAGGTCGGCCGGTTCGCCCTCGACGCCGACGGGCGGCTCCGCACGGTTCCGGCGGGCGCACGCGCTACCGGGGACGACGTGGCCGGTGATCACGGCGGCCCGAGCCGGCCCGCGACGCTCGTGGGATGACGCGCCGAACGGGCGGGGCGTCTCCCGCCATCGACGAGGTCGCGCGGGTCACCCAGCGCCTCGCGGTGCTGCTCTCGGCGGGAGTCTCCCCGGCGTCCGCCTGGGAAAACCTGGTCGAGGTCGAGGTCGAGGTCGAACCGATCGGGTCGTTGCCGGAGGAATCGCCGACGGCCCGGATCGTGCGGGCGGCCGTGAACGCCGGAACGACGGGAGGGAACATCGCGGATGCGGTGGCCGCCGAGGCGGGCGCGGCGGGCGGTCAGGTCGGCGAGGCCTGGCTCGGCCTCGCCGCGGCGTGGCGGGTGGCCAGCCAGGCCGGGGCGCCCCTGGCGTCCTGTCTGAGAGAGTCGGCGGCGTCCTTGCGTGAACTGGGCCGTCTGCACGCCGACCTCGAGGTTGCGCTCGCCGGGCCGAAAGCGACCGCCCGCATGGTCATGTTCCTGCCCGTGATCGGTCTGCTCTTCGGCAGCCTGATGGGTTTCAACACCCTGCGGATGCTGTTCCTCACCCTTCCGGGCTGGATCTGCCTGGTCGCCGGGGCCGGGCTGATGCTCGTCGCCGAGTTCTGGAACCGACGCCTGGTTCGCGCGGCGAGGGCACGGGACCCGACCCCGGGCCTCGAGTTGGATCTCACGGCGATTGCGATGGCCGGTGGCTGCTCCATCGACCGAGCGCGGGCCCTGGTCGACGACACGGTCGAGAGGTTCGCCCTGCACCGCGCCGGATCGGCGGATGCCGTCGGCCGGGTGCTCGCGATGTCGGCGCGTGCGGGGGTGCCGGCCGCTGAGCTATTGCACGCCGAGGCGGAGCAGGTGCGGCGGGATGCCCGCGCGGAGGGTCAACGCCGAGCGGCCACGCTCGGGGTGACCCTGATGATCCCGCTCGGGGTCTGCGTGCTTCCGGCCTTCATGCTCGTCGGCGTCGTGCCCCTGCTGATGACGGTGCTGGCCTCGACCCTGCCGCAGTTCTAGGTGTACCCGGGGCAGCCAGAGACGGGGTGACGCTCGCCGGCTGACGAACGGGGTAACGCTCGCCGGTTAACGAAAAGAGCCGGGCCTGAGGCCCGGCTCCCGAAGTCACGATAACTTCCGTCCAACTGCTCTAGTCGTTCCGTGCCGTTCTCAAATTAAGGGCGGCGCGCTGTACCTTCAGAGACTCCGTTGCGACGGTCTTACCTGTGCTCTTCTTCGGTGATTGGTCTGCCATCAGCGCCCCGATTCTCCGAGCTCATTGGCTCCGGTGGACAAAGACTACGCCTCGTGGAGCCTCGGCGGTAGAGCTGTGCACAAATCATTCACCAAACCCGAAAAATGGCAAGACCCTTGACCATCCGGGGGCGATGCCGCCGCCTCGTGCTGTTCTCCACAGCACCGAACGGGCGGTTTTGCGTACCGGTCGAGTCCCGTGGCACACCGGGTTGCCGGGGCAGGCGAGTCTGGTGTCCTTCGTGAGGCCACAACCGCGTCGAAGGACGCGAGAGGAGACGACCAGATGTCCGGAATTGCCCAGCCTGCATCGACCAGGCACACCGAAAACGCCGACCTGCCCCGCCGCGGGGAGGGAAGGCTGCGTCGCCTGCGCAACGAGACGGGTGCGGCCACGGCGGAGTACGTGATCGCGACCATGGCGGCGGTCGGCTTCGCGGGCCTGCTCATCGTGATCCTGCGCGGGGACGAGGTGCGCGGCATCCTGACCGACCTGGTGCGCAATGCCCTCACCGTGGGGTGACCGGGGCAGCGTCACGGCCGAGTTCGCCACGGTGGTTCCCGCCGTGCTGCTGGTGCTGGCGCTGTGTTTGGGCGCGGTGCAGATCTCCGGCCAACAGGTGCGCCTGACGGGCGCCGCGGCCGCCGCCGCCCGGTCGCTGGCCCGAGGCGACGGCGAGGACAGGGTGGCCGGGCTCGTGGCAGGCCTGGTCGGCCCTGCCGCGATCAGCACCCAACGGCAGGGAGACTTCGTCTGCGTTCGCCTGAGCGCTCCGAGCGCATTCGGCGCGTTCGCCGCATTCGGTGTCACCGTCTCGGCCGGGTCGTGCGCCCTCGGCAGTGGCGGATGAGGCGGTGGCGGACGCGGCGGTGGCGGGTGAGGCGGTGCCGGGTGAGGCGGTGCCGGGTGAGGCGGTGCCGGGTGAGGCGGTGGCTGATGAGGGCTCCGGCGGGTTCGCCGCCTGACCGGCAGTGCCGGCCCGGTTCGGTGTCCGTCCGGGAGCGCGGGTCGGGTTCGGTGCTCGCGGTCGGGATCCTCGGTGCCGTGCTGGTCGCGACCGCCCTGGTGCTGCCGCTGATGGCCGTGCTGGCGGCCGGTCAGGCGGTGCGCGGGGCCGCCGATGCGGCCGCGCTCGCCGCGGCCGACACGGCGTCCGGTCTCGTGGCCGGGGTTCCGTGCGGGTCCGCGGCCACGGCGGCGACACTCAACGGGGCCGAGTTGACCGAGTGCACGGTGCACGGCCTGATCGCATCCGTGGCCGTCGCACGCACCGTGCTCGGCTTCGAGCTCGGCGCGCGGGCCACGGCCGGGCCGCCGCCCCCGTGATGCGCGGCGACGGGGCTTCAGGCGAAGACGGCCTCGAGGTAGCGGTAGTCCACGGCCGTCGGCCGGTCCGGGAACTCGGATGAGTCGAACTCCAGGCCGGTGCCGCGTGCATAGACGTACCGTTTGGCGCCCGCGTCCGCGGGGATCTCCAGCCGCGGCCGAGGGTCACCCGACTCCAGGAAATCCGTGGTGATGGTCTTGCCTTCGAGGGGGCCGTCCGTGAGCTTCGCGGTGTACGTGCCCGTTGTTGGTGTACCCATGTCTCCATTCTGCTCGCCTCCGCATAACTGGCAACCCCCAATGGCCGTCGCGGCACGGTCGATTAGGCAGGCACCCGATTGCTGTGTGTATGGTGTGCCTTGGCCTCTCATTGGGCCGTTACCTATAAAGAGGAGTCTGGTGCCAGGCACTAAGAAGCTGGTCATTGTCGAATCGCCGACCAAGATGAAGTCCATTGCGGCTTATCTGGGCGACGGCTACGAGGTGTTGTCCTCGGTCGGCCACATCCGCGACCTGATCGAGCCCAAAAACCTGCCGCCCGAGCTGAAAAAGGGTCCCCTGGGCAAGTTCTCCGTCGATGTCGACAACGGCTTCGAGCCGTACTACGTGGTCTCGGATGCCAAGAAGAAGACCGTCGCCGAGCTCAAACGGGCGATGAAGAACGCCGACGAACTCCTGCTCGCAACTGATGAGGACCGCGAAGGCGAGGCCATCGCCTGGCACCTCCTGCAGGTGCTGCAGCCGAAGGTTCCCGTGAAGCGGATGGTGTTCCACGAGATCACCAAGGAGGCCATCCTCCAGGCCAAGGACAACACCCGCGACCTCGACACCGCACTCGTCGACGCGCAGGAGACCCGGCGCATCCTCGACCGCATCTACGGTTACGAGATTTCCCCCGTGCTCTGGCGCAAGGTCGGTCCGGGCCTCTCGGCCGGCCGGGTCCAGTCCGCCGCGACCCGTCTCGTCGTCGAACGTGAACGCGAGCGCCTCGCGTTCGTTTCCGCCGGCTACTGGGACCTCATCGCCCAGTTGGCGCCCGGCGCCGAGGCGACGGATGCCGCCTTCCAGGCCAAGCTCGTGCGCCTCGGCGGTGAACGCATCGCGACCGGCGGTGACTTCGACGACCTGGGTCGTCTCAAGCCGAAGGTGGCGGCCGCGACCCTCGACGAGGCATCCGCCCTCGCCCTCGCCGAGGCGCTGAAGTCGCCCGACGTCCCCGTGACCGTGACGAAGGTGGCCTCCAAGCCCTACCGCCGCAGCCCGGCCGCGCCGTTCACCACCTCGACCCTGCAGCAGGAAGCGGCCCGCAAGCTCCGCTTCACGGCCAGGCAGACCATGAGCGTGGCCCAGTCGCTGTACGAAAACGGCTACATCACCTACATGCGTACCGACTCCCCGTCGCTGTCCCAGCAGGCGATCACGGCCGCGCGCACCCAGGCGTCCGCGCTCTACGGTCCCGAAACGGTGCCCGCCCAGCCTCGCCTGTACAAGGGCAAGAGCAAGAACGCGCAGGAGGCGCACGAGGCGATCCGCCCGTCGGGCGACACGTTCCGCACGCCGGCCTCGCTCTCGGGTTCGCTCCGCGGCAACGACTTCAAGCTCTACGACCTGATCTGGAAGCGCACCGTCGCGTCGCAGATGGCCGACGCCACCGGTTCGACCGCGTCGGTCACCATCTCGGCCGGCCCCACCGGCCCGGCCGAGCACCCCGCGGCATCCGGCGCGATCGCCGAATTCGCGGCCAGCGGCACCGTGATCACCTTCCGCGGCTTCATGCTCGCCTATGAGGAGTCCCGCGACGAGGAGCGCAACGCGCCGACCGATCCCACCGAGTCGAAGCTGCCGCCGCTCACCGAGGGCCAGGCGCTGACCCTGCTCGAGATGGAAGCCAAGGGCCACGAAACCACCCCGGCTGCTCGGTACACCGAGGCGAGCCTGGTCAAGAAGCTCGAAGAGCTCGGCATCGGCCGCCCGTCCACCTACGCGTCGATCATTTCCACGATCACCGAGCGCGGTTACGTCACGCCCCGCGGCCAGTCCCTCGTGCCCAACTGGATCGCGTTCTCCGTCGTGCGCCTGCTCGAGGAGTACTTCTCCGACCTGGTCGAATACGACTTCACCGCCGAGATGGAAGACGACCTGGACCGCATCGCCGACGGCAAGGCCGACCGGGTGGACTGGCTGACCAGCTTCTACTTCGGGTCGGACAAGCACCGCGGCCTGCGCCAGGTCATCGACAACCTCGGTGAAATCGACGCGCGATCGATCAACTCGATGCCGATCGACGACGAGATCACCCTGCGGATCGGCAAGTACGGGCCCTACCTCGAGGTCGCCGACCCCGACGCCGGCCCGGATGCCCCGCCGCGCCGGGTGAACATCCCGCCGAACCTCGCACCCGACGAGCTGACGCCCGCGAAGGCGCGCGAACTCATCGACGCCCCGGTCATCACCGACCGGGTGATCGGCCTCAACCCTGACAACGGCAAGTCCATCGTGGCCAAGGACGGCCGGTTCGGGCCGTACGTGACCGAGCTGGAGCCGGAACCCGAGACGATCGAGCCCGGCGAGACCGTCGACCCGGTCACCGGCGAGGTGACGTTGCTCGCCGACTCGGCCGCCCCGGCCGCGACGGCCGCCGCGACCAAGCCCAAGCGCAAGCCGGCGGCGAAGAAGGCCACCGCGATCAAGCCGCGCACGGCGTCGCTGTTCAAGTCGATGGACCTGGCCACGATCGACCTGGACACCGCCCTGCACCTGTTGGCGCTGCCGCGCGTCGTCGGCGCTGACCCGGAGACGGGCACCCCGATCACCGCCCAGAACGGAAAATTCGGCCCGTACCTCAAGAAGGGCGTCGACACCCGGTCGCTGACCACGGAGGACCAGATCTTCGAGATCGACCTCCCCGGCGCGGTCGAGCTCTACGCCCAGCCCAAATACGGTGCCAAGCGGGCCTCGAGCGCCCTCAAGGAATTCGAAACCCCTGACCCGGACAGCGGCAAGGCGATCAAGATCAAGGACGGCCGATTCGGCGCCTACGTCACCGACGGGGTCACCAACGCGACCATTCCGAAGGCCGAGAGCGTTGAGGAGGTCGACTTCGACCGCGCCGTCCAGCTGCTCGCCGACAAGCGCGCGAAGGGTCCGGTGGTGAAGAAGACCGCGGCCAAGAAGGCACCCGCCAAGAAGGCCGCGGCGAAGAAGGCACCCGCCAAGAAGGCCGCGGCGAAGAAGGCTCCCGCGAAGAAGGCTCCGGCGAAGAAGGCATCCGGGGCGACGGCGACCGTGCGCACCCCGGCGCAGAAGGCCGCCACCGCTGCGAAGGCCGCGGCCACCCGTGCGTCGAACGCGGCCGTCAAGGCCGCCGCGGCGAAGGCATCCGCGCAGTCGTGACCGGCCTCTTCATCACGCTGGAGGGCGGCGACGGCTCCGGCAAGTCCACTCAGTCCCGGCTGCTCTCCGACTGGCTTGCCGGCCAGGGGCGCACGGTGCTGGGCACCCGCGAGCCCGGCGGTACCCCGGTCGGTGTTCTCATTCGCGACATCGTGCTCCACCATCGCGGCGAGGTCGCACCCCGCGCCGAGGCGCTGCTCTATGCGGCCGACCGCGCGCAGCACATCAACACCACGGTGCGGCCGGCCCTGGCCCGCGGAGAGGTCGTGATCCAGGATCGCTACCTCGACTCGTCCGTCGCCTACCAGGGTGCCGGCCGGGTGCTCGGCGGCACGGAGATCCGTGACCTGTCCTTGTGGGCGGCAGAGGGTCTGCTGCCCGACCTGACGATCCTGCTCGACCTCGACGAGACCACCGCCCGGGGGCGCCTCGACGACGCCAACAAGCGGTTCGATCGTCTCGAGGCGGAGAAGGCGGACTTCCACCGTCGGGTGCGCGCCGCGTTCCTCGACCTCGCCGCCGCCGAACCCGACCGCTTCCTCGTCGTGGATGCCGCCGCACCGATCGACGTGATCGCCGCCGCCATCCAGGCCAGGGTCACCACCCTCCTCCGCTAGTCCCTGCCGAGTCGGCCCCATGCCGGGTTGACGCGGACCTCAGGAGAGTGTCACCGACGAAAGGTACGCTGGTCCGATGAACGTGTGGGATGACCTGACCGGTCAGGCAGACGCCATCGCCATCTTCCGTGCGGCGGCGGAACGACCGACCGTGAGCGCGGCCGGAACGGTGGGTTCCGGGACGGCACCGGGCGAGACCGCGGCATCCGCGCCCGGATCGTCGATGACCCACGCCTGGCTGATTACCGGGCCGCCCGGGTCCGGCCGGTCCAACCTCGCCTTCGCCTTCGCGACGGCGCTGCTCAGCCCCGGCACGCCGGAGGGTGACGAGAGCGCCAGGCGCCTCGTCGACGCGCGCACCCACCCGGACCTGATCGTGTTGTCGACCGAGGGCGTCATCATCAAGATGGATTCGGTCAAGGAAGCCGTCAAACGCTCCCAGTACTCGCCGTCGGTGGGTCGCTACCGGGTGATCGTCGTCGAAGACGCCGACCGGATGGTGGAGCGCACCTCGAACGTGCTGCTCAAGGCCCTCGAGGAGCCGCCGGAACGCACGGTGTGGATCCTCTGCGCGCCGAGCGAGGCCGACCTGCTGCCGACCATCCGTTCCCGGGTGCGCTCGGTTCGGCTCCGCGTGCCGAGCATCGACGACGTCGCCGCGCTGCTCGTCGCCCGTGACGGCGTCGACCTGGCCACCGCGGAACGGGCGGCCAGGGAGGCGCAGAGCCACATCGGGATGGCCCGCCGCCTTGCCACCAACCCTGAGGCACGCGCCAGACGCGAGGAGACCCTGCGGGCGGCTCTCGGCATTCGCGGGGTGTCCGCCGCCGTCAACGCCGCGGCGCGGCTGCTCGCCATCGCCGGCGACGACGCCAAGGCGATCACTCTGGAACGCGACGCCACCGAGCGCGAGGGCGTGCTGCGCTCCCTCGGCGTCGAGCCGGGCCAGTCCGTGCCGCCCGGGCTGCGGGGCCAGATCAAGGCCCTCGAAGACGACCAGAAACGACGCGCCACCCGCAGCCTCCGTGACGGCATCGACCGCATCCTGGTCGACCTCACCTCGCTCTACCGCGACGTCATCATGGTGCAACTGGGTCGGGAGCAGAGTGTGATCAACCGCGAACTCCTCAGCGAGGTGCGCGGCGCGGGCACCGTGTGCCAGCCGACGGCGACGCTCGCCACCCTCGACGCGATCGCCCTTGCCCGTCAGAGAATCGAATCGAACGTGGCGCCGGCCCTTGCCCTCGAGGCAATGCTGGTGTCGGCGATCCGCCGGTAGCCCGGTGCATCGGACTTCAAGGAAGAGGAACCCGTTGACCAGACGAAACCGCGCCCGCACCGTCACGGTTCTGGCGACCACGGCGGGCGCGCTCGCGCTCACCCTGGTGCTCAGCGCATGCGTGCCCTTGTTTCTCCCGAAGGAGGCACGATCGACGTCGTCACCGACCGACGAGAAGGTCAGCGCAGACCTCCAGCCCTTCTACGGCCAGGTGCTCAGCTGGAAAGACTGCGGCTCCGGCCTGCAGTGCACCACGGCATCCGCGCCACTGGACTGGACCGATCCCGCCCAGGACTCCATCGACCTGGCCCTGGTTCGACATCCCGCCTCCGGCAATCGGGTCGGGTCGTTGCTGGTCAACCCGGGTGGCCCCGGCGGGTCGGGCTATGACTTCGTGAAGAATTCCCTGGACTATGCCACCGATGCGAAGCTGCAGGCCGGCTTCGACATCGTCGGCTTCGACCCGCGCGGGGTGGGCCGGTCCTCCGCGGTGACGTGCTACCCGCCCGCTCAGATGGACGAATACCTCTACGGGCTCACCACGGCCGAGCGCGGAACGGATGCCTGGATCCAGGAACTCGAGACCGCATCCACCGACTTCGGCGCGGCCTGCGCCACGAACACGGGGGCGCTGCTCGGGCAGGTCGACTCCGAGAGTGCCGCCCGCGACCTGGATCTGCTGCGCGCCATCCTCGGCGACAAGAAACTCAACTACCTCGGCTATTCCTACGGCACCTTCCTCGGCGCCACCTACGCCGAGCTGTACCCCGGCAAGGTCGGCCGGCTCGCCCTCGATGGTGCGCTCGACCCGTCGACCAGCAACGCCGACGTGACCCGGGTGCAGGCCACGGGCTTCGAGAACGCGTTGCGCGCCTACCTGGCCGACTGCCTGACCGGCGAACAGTGCCCCTTCAACGGCACCGTCGACGAGGCCATGACCACGATCGGTGCTCTGCTCGCGTCGGTGGATGCGAGCCCGATCACCGCCACCGACGGTCGGAAACTCGGCGCCAACACGCTGCTCACCGCGATCATCTACCCGCTCTACCAGGCCACGGCCTGGCCCAACCTGAGCGAGATGTTCACCACCGTGCTGCGCGGCGACGCAGATGCGGCCTTCCAATTCGCGGACGGCTACAACGGCCGCAACAGCGACGGCAGCTACAGCGACAACTCGACCGAGGCGTTCATGGCGATCAACTGTGTCGACTACAGCTACAACGACGAT
Source organism: Cryobacterium sp. PH31-AA6 (assembly GCF_030063195.1). GTDB lineage: Bacteria > Actinomycetota > Actinomycetes > Actinomycetales > Microbacteriaceae > Cryobacterium. The sequence continues at coordinate 36,716 of NZ_JASISS010000016.1, read as the reverse complement.
CCGGCCGCGATGCGCGCCCAGGCGGCCACGCTCGAGGCGGCGGCGCCCGTCATCGGCAAGTACATGTCATACGGGGACATCGGCTGCGCCAACTGGCCGTACACCTTCACCGGTGAGCGCCGGCAGATCCAGGCCCAGGGCGCCGCGCCGATCCTCGTCATCGGCACCACGAACGACCCCGCCACCCCCTACGTCTGGGCGAAGAGCCTCGCCGACCAACTGGACAGCGGTCACCTCGTCACCTACTCGGGCGAGGGCCACACCGCGTACAACAAGTCCAATGCCTGCGTGAACAACGCGGTCGACGACTACCTCCTGAAGGGAACGGTGCCCGCGACCGACCCGAAGTGCTGACTCTCGTGAATTGACCCGCTGGCACGCTCGATCCCGGCTGCAGAATTGCGCACTGTGTAAGAATTGAAGGCATGTCGGCGGAACACGAAGAACCGGGCCTGCGCGAGCGAAAGCGACTGGCGACCAGGCGGGCCATCCAGCGAGCGGTACTCACCCTCTCCTGTGACCGCGGGATCGACAAGGTGACCGTAGAGGACATCAGCCGGGTCGCCGATGTGTCCCCGCGCACCTTCTTCAACTATTTCTCGTCCAAGGACGCGGCCATGGTCGGCGATGAATTCGACTTGGTCTCCGAGGAGGACATCGACGCGTTCGTGAACGGCGGGCCGTCGGGGGACATTCTCGCGCAGATCGCTCAGCTGTTGGCCGCCAGCCTGAAAAACACCGAGGGTGACCGGGAAATTCACCAGCTGCGTCGCGAGGTGATGAAGGAGAATCCCTACCTCTTCGGGCTGCGGATGGCGACCTTGCGAGACTTCGAGGGCCGGCTGCAGGAGATCATCAGCCAGCGTCTGGCTCTCGACAAGCCCGATCTCGTCGCCGACCCGGTGCGGCTGCACCAGCAGGCGCTCCTCCTCACCCTCGTTGCGGTCGCGGCCGTGCGCCACGCCTGGCGCTGCTGGGCCGAGGGCGACTCGACCCGGCCCCTCGCCGACCAGGTCTCGGAGTCATTCTCGGAACTGTACGAGATGACCCTCCGGACCAGCTAAGCTTTGTTGCTGTGTCACCGAGCCGTTCCGTAAGGAAGGAATCGCGCGTCACGCCGCCTTAGCTCAGTCGGTAGAGCGTCTCACTCGTAATGAGAAGGTCATCAGTTCGATTCTGATAGGCGGCTCCAGATAAATCCTCGGTCTGAGACCGTTTCGGAAATGGTGACGAGCCACCGGCGGAAACCTCGCCGTGGTTCGGGACCGTTGTGCAGACCAATGCGGTGAGGCAGACTCGTCTCGGGCAGGGGATACGATGACGACTAGTTCTGCGACACGGGCCACGTCCCGATTCACCACGCTCTGGGGCGGGGGGCTGGTCGCCGTGTCCGGACTGTTCCTGGTCCTGCTGGGATTCCTGTGGGGCCCATTCGACGCCGTGCTGGTCACCCTGCGTTCGTGGGTGACTGTCGTGGCGCCGATCCTTTTCGTCGGGTCCCTGCTGATACTCGCATTCGGGGTGCGCGGCGAAGCCGGCATCATGCGTCGCTCCCGTGCCGGGAGGGGCGCCGCCGTTGCATTCGCAACGGTGACGTTCGGCAGCTGGTTGTTCAGCCTGGTCGGCTCGAACAATCCCCCGGCCCTGCCCGGGCTGCCACAAGTAACGCTCCCGATCCTGACGAACCTCGTCTTGATGGTGATTTCCTTCGGGTCCCTGCTCATCATCGCGGTGGTGGTCGTCAGGGCCGGAGTCGTGCACCGCGTCACTGGTTGGGGTCTCCTGGTGGTGGTGGTGTTGACGGAGGGTCCCAGCCTGCTCGCTTTCCTGCCCTGGCCGGGCCTCGACCAGGCAGGACTGACCGTGGGGTTCGAGATCGCCAGGTGGATCTATCTCGCGGGCCTCCTGCTGCAGATCGTCGTCGGAATTGGCATTGCCGTGACGGGGCAAGCGACCAGGCTGCGTGACGCGGCCAAGGACTTCAACCACCGCTGGTGAACATCGGCTTCGGGTCCTGGCCGGTCCGGCAACGAGCGATCGGTTCGGTTCGCACTCGGTCGGTAGGCTGGAGCGCATGACCGACGCAATTCGCTGGGGAATCCTGGCCACGGGTGGCATCGCCCACGCATTCACGAACGACCTCGTTCTCGGCGGATTCCAGGTGCAGGCGGTGGCATCCCGCAGGCAGGCCTCCGCCGAGGCCTTCGCGGCCGAGTTCGGCATCCCCACCGCCCACGGAAGTTACGAGGCCCTGGCCGCGGATCCCGAGGTCGATATCGTCTACATCTCGACGCCGCATCCGTTCCACGCCGAAAACGCCCGACTCATGCTGAACGCGGGCAAGCACGTGCTGATCGAGAAGCCGGTCACCTTGAACGGCCGTGAGGCGCGCGAGATCGTCGACCTGGCAGCGGGAAAGGGGCTGCTGGTGCTCGAGGCCATGTGGACCAGGTTCCTGCCGCACATGGTGCGGATCCGGGAGATCCTGGCCGCGGGCACGATCGGGGACGTGCACACGCTCATCGCCGACCACACCCAGCTGCTGCCCGATGACCCGGAGCACCGCCTCAATTCGATGGCGCTCGGCGGCGGCGCACTGCTCGACCTCGGCATCTACCCGCTGACCTTCGCCTCGGAGCTGTTCGGGCGTCCGGAGACCATCCTGGCGGCCGCGACGTTCAAGTCGACCGGCGCCGACGCCCAGATCGCGACGACATTCCGCTACGCGGGGGGCCAGATCGCACAGACCCTGTCCGCGAGCGACACGGCCGGCCGGAACGAGGCGACCATCCTCGGCACCATTGGTCGGATCGAGATCGACCGGACCTGGTACGCGCCGACGACCATCCGGGTGCTGAACAGCGCGCACGAGGTCACCGAGACCTTCAGCGCCCCCGTCACCGGCCGAGGGATGCACTTCCAGGCCATCGAGGCCGAGAAGCTCATCCGGGCGGGCAAGATTTCGAGCGACATCCTTCCCGTCGAAGAGATGGTCGCGATCATGGAGACCCTCGACGCCGTGCGCGAGCAGATCGGCTTGCGCTACCCAGGCGAGTAAGCCGCTCTGCCGCCGGGACTGGCGGTTGTTCGACCCATTCTGGGGGTGCGCCGAGATGGAGCAAACCTGCTGACCTCGTGGGCATCGCCGATATCCTAAACCCAGAGCACAAGGACGGACGGCGGGTGGAAGGGCCTGGCGGCCCACCCTCCCGCTCCGGCTGCGAAGTCGCCAACCCGATTCGGCGACAGGGAAAGAACGAATGGGGGACGGATGCCTGACCAGCGCACGGGCCGGCGGATGGAGCCCACGGGCACGGCCAGGCGTGGCGACTGGCTGATCTGGACGATGGCGTTGCTGCTCGTCGTCTACCTCGCCGGACTGGTGCTTCCCGCGGCCGGTCTGCGCTCCCTGGTTGACGGCTGGCTGGGCCCGGCCACTCAGTGGATACCGGCAGTGCTGTGCTGGCGGGCCGTCTATCGCACCAGGTTCCGTCGGATGCTGGTGCTCCTGGCCGCCGGAGCGGTCACCGTGTTCGCGTCCGCCAACACCTACTACATTCTGCAGGTCGGCGACGGGACGGCCCTGAGCTTCCCCTCGCCGGCCGAATTCGGCTACCTGACGTTCTACCCGCTCATGCTGGGATCGCTCGCCATCCTGGTCTATCGCCAGCTCCGGGCCCTGCCCCCGGCGGTGTCGCTGGACAGCGCGGTCGGTGCGCTCGGGACAGGGGCGCTGCTCGCCGCGGTGCTCAGCCCGCTCCTGCTCACCGCCCAGGCCGGCGAGCCCACCCTCGCCAGCGTCGTCGCGACCGCGTTCCCCCTCTTCGACCTCGTGCTCGTCGCCGCCGTTGTGGGGGTGGCCTCGGCTCGCGGACTGGACGTCGGCGCACGCTGGGGCTTCCTCGTCGGCGGCCTGCTGGTCTTCGCCGCCACCGACCTCGTCTACGCGGAGCAGGTCGCCGTTGACAGCTATGCGGTCGGCACGGTGCTGGACGGCGGCTGGGCCGTCGGGCTCGCCCTCGTGGCTGTCTGGGTTGACGGCCTCACCCGGCCGCTTCATGCGGGCGGGCGCCGACGGACCGGCGCCTGGACCCTGATCGTTCCGATGGTGTCCACGGCGTCCGGGGTGCTCGTGCTCGTGCTCGGCACCCAGGTCAAACTCTCCGCCCTCGCCGTCGGGCTGGCGACCCTCACCCTCGCCGGGGCGAGCCTGCGCACGGCCGTCGCCTTCCGCGACCTCGGCCGGATGGCCGACCTCCGCCGGCAGACGCGCACCGACGACCTCACCGGGCTGCCCAACCGGCGCGCGCTGTACCTCGACGTGCCACTCCGGCTCAGCGCCGCCGGGGGTCCGAGGAGCGCATTGATGCTGTTGGACCTGGACCGGTTCAAAGAGGTCAACGACAGCCTCGGTCACGATGTCGGCGACGAGTTGCTCGTGCAGGTCGGACGACGCCTGGCCGCCCAGCTCCGCCCGAGGGATCTGCTGGCGCGCCTCGGCGGAGACGAGTTCGCGATCCTTCTCGATGGGGCAGGTCCGGTTGAGGCGGAGGCCGTCGCGGCGACGGTGCAGACTGCCATCGCCGAACCCTTCACACTCGCCGGGATCTCGCTGCAGACGAGCGTTTCGGTGGGGATCGCGCTGTATCCCGAACAGAGCGACAACCTGACCGGACTGCTGCGAAAAGCAGACATGGCCATGTACAAAGCGAAGTCCGGAGGCACCGGCCACCACGTCTACCGCAGCACCGACGACAGCCACGGCGACTCCAGGCTGCGCACGGTGCAGGAACTTCGATCGGCATTGCGCGAGGATCAGCTGGTGCTGCACTACCAGCCCAAGATCGACCTGGCCACCGGGGAGGCGAACTGCGTGGAGGCGCTCGTACGCTGGCAGCACCCCGCCCGCGGACTGCTGCAGCCCGGGCAGTTCCTCGACCTGGTGGAGGAATCCGGGTTGATGCACGCCATGACCCATGCGGTGCTCAACAAGGCCCTGGACCAGGCAATGCGCTGGCAGAGCCAGGGACAGCCGCTCGCGGTCGCCGTGAACCTCTCGGCTCGCTCGCTGCTCGACACCGAGCTGCCCGGCCGGGTCCGGGCCATGCTCTCGTCACGGGCTCTGCCCGCCTCCTCGCTGACCCTGGAGATCACCGAGGAATTCCTGATGAGCGATCGGGAGCGCGCGCGGGACATTCTCACCCAGCTGAGGGACACGGGAATCCGAATCGCCGTTGACGACTTCGGAACCGGCTACAGCTCACTGGCCTACCTGCGCGACCTGCCCATCGATGAACTCAAACTCGACCGTTCCTTCATCTTCCCGATGGCCGACGACGCGCGGGCGGCGGCGCTCGTCTCCTCCATCGTCGACCTCGCCCACAGCCTGGGCATGACCGCCGTCGCCGAAGGGGTGGAGGATTCCATCGCCTACGACGAGCTCGTCCGGTACGGTTGCGACCAGGCGCAGGGATACCACATGTCCCGCCCCCTTCCCGTTGCCGAACTCGACGCCTGGCTCGTCCGACGTCGCGCCGCGGTGCCCACGGCGTAGCCGGGGCCGGATTCCCCGCTCGGGCCGGTCAGTGTCCCCAGTTCTGGGTGGGACGTTCACCCGTTCGGCCACGGAAACGTTGCTGCGCGCCGATAGCGTGGACAGGTAAGGGAGTCTGATGAGGCGATTCGAACGTGCGAACGGCCACGCGGGGTTGCCGCCTGCGTCGACGCGCGCCGACGGCTGGCTCATCGCCGCGATACTCCTCGTCCTTGCGGTCTACATCGCGATTCTCGCGTCGCACGGAGCCGAGGGCGTTGACGCCCTGACCGACGAGGGGATCGGGCTCCTCGCTAACACGATTCCGGTTGTGGTCTGCTGGATCGCCACCGTCAAGGCTCGGCGGATGCGTGGGCAGCTCATCCTGACCGCCCTGGCCGTCACCTCCTCCGCTGTCGGCGGGATCAGCTACGTCATCGGCGATTTTGCCGAGGCAGGCTCTGCCTTCGTCTGGCTCGCCGGCGCCTCTCAACTGTTGTTCTACCCGCTGATCCTGGCCGCGCTCGCTCTGCTCATCTACCGGCAGCTGAGGGGGCTGTCGCTGGCGGTCGCGCTTGACGGCGTCGTCGGAGGTCTCGGCGCGGCATCGATGCTGGCGGTGGTGATGGCCCCGGCACTGGACGCCGCAGCGACCGGCCCGCTGACGCTGTCGTCCCTGACCATGGTGGCAATGCCCTGGCTTGACCTGCTGGTGGTCGCCGTCGTCGGAGGAATCGCGGCCTCACGAACCCTCACCGCCGGCCGGTATTGGGCGGTGCTGGTCTCGGGGCTCCTCCTGTTCGCCGCCGCCGACGTGGCCTTCGCGGGGCAGATTCTCGACGGGGGTTATCGGGTCGGGACCCTGCTGGACGCCGGCTGGGCCGTCGGGCTCAGCCTGGTCGCAATCTGGGCGCTCACGTCGCGCTGGCCTGCGGCACGCGCCCGAGCGACCGGGCTGTGGCCGCTTGCGCTTCCCGCGCTCTCCTCCGCGGCCGGGCTGGGTGTGCTCGTGCTGGCCAGCCAGGTCGCCGTATCCGACCTGGCCATCAACCTGGCCACCAGCACGATGTTGCTGGCCTCGCTGCGTACCGTGCTCGCATTCCGCGATGTCGGGCGGATGGCCGACCTGCGCCGGCTGGCGCGCACCGACGACCTGACCGGCCTCCCCAACCGCCGAGCCCTGTACACGGATGTCCGGCTGAGCCTCGCGCTCGGAGCCGACGGGCGACGCGCGCTGCTGCTGCTCGACCTCGACCGGTTCAAGGAGGTCAACGACAGCCTCGGCCACGACGTCGGCGACGAATTGCTGGTGCTGATCGGACACCGCCTGTCGGGGCGGCTCGGGTCGAAGGACCTCCTGGCCAGGCTGGGCGGCGACGAGTTCGCCATCCTGCTCGACAATGCCGGCCGCCAGGAGGCGGAGGTGATGGCGGGGGCAATCCGGGACGCACTGGCCGTGCCGTTCACCCTGGCGGGCATCGCCCTGCAGACCAGCGTGAGCATCGGGATCGCCCTCTTTCCGGAGCAGGGCGCCGACCTGACCAGCCTGCTGCGTAAGGCAGACATGGCCATGTATAAGGCCAAGGCCACGCGAACCGGGCACCGGGTGTATCGCAGCGCAGACGACAGTCATGGTGAGGCCCGACTCCGCACCCTGCAGGAACTGCGCGTGGCGTTGCACGAGGACCAGCTCGTGGTGCACTACCAGCCCAAGGTGCAGCTGACGACGGGCGAGGTGCACGGCGTGGAGGCACTGGTGCGGTGGGAACACCCGAGCCGCGGCACGCTGGCACCGGCCCAGTTCCTCGACCTGGTTGAGGAGTCGGGCCTGATGCATGCACTGACCCAGATCGTGCTCGCGAAGGCACTGGACCAGGCGGCCAGGTGGGTGCTGCAGGGCCGGCCGCTCACCGTGGCGGTGAACCTCTCCGCGAGCGCGCTGATCGATGTCGAGCTGCCCCAACGGATCGGCGCGATGCTCCGGGCCCGCGGTCTGCCTGCCAGCACGCTGCTCCTCGAGATCACCGAGGAATTCCTGATGAGCGACCGGGACCGGGCGAATGACATCCTGAGCCGGCTGAGGGAGACGGGGATCCGGATTGCCGTCGACGACTTCGGAACCGGCTACAGCTCACTGGCCTACCTGCGGGACCTCCCGATCGACGAACTCAAGCTCGACCGTTCCTTCGTGCAGCACATGGCCGACGACGCCAGGGCCGCAGCCCTGGTCTCCTCGGCCGTCTCTCTGGCACACAGCCTGGGCCTGATCATGGTCGCGGAGGGAGTCGAAGACGGCGTCGCCTATGACGAGCTGATCCGGTACGGCTGCGACCAGGCCCAGGGTTACCACCTCTGCCGACCGGTGCCCTCGGGCGAGCTTGAGCGCTGGCTCGTGCGGCACCGCGAGGGAAGCGTGGTCGTGCGGTCCTGACCCACGGTGGGTCCGGCACGCCCGATCCCGACTCACCCGAGCCCGACTCACCCCGGGTGGCAGGTAAAATACACGGGTGGAAGAACAGGACTCACCGCGGCCTGGCATCGCCGGCTTTTTCGCCCGCCACCGCCTGGTGGCGCTGATCGCCGCCGGCACGGGGTTGTTCGGCCTGCTGGGCACCGGGGCGGTCGTTGCGGGAGCGTCCACCAGCCCGCCCCAGGCTCCCGCCGCGCTGCGGGTTCAGACCACTCCGAGCCAAACCCCGCTGCCACCGACGTCCCGGCCGGCGCCGGCGGCCGCCAGCACTGCCAGCCGCCTCCGTACCTGTTCGGTGGCCGGTCTGGCCGCGGACCCCCGGCTCGCGAACTTCCAGGCCCAGGTGCGCAACGCCACCACCGGTGAGATTCTCTTCGACCGCGGCGGCGACACGGCCTCCCGCACGGCGAGCGTGCTCAAGGTCCTGACGTCCGCCGCCGCGCTGAGCGTTCTCGGCCCCGACTACCGGGCCACGACGACCGTGGTCGCGGGCAGCGAGCCGGGAACCGTGGTGCTGGTCGGCGGGGGAGACCTGACCCTGTCCCGCACCCCCTCCGGCGCCGAATCGGTCTACACCGGTGCGGCCCACCTCGACGACCTCGCCGCGAAGACCATCGCCGCCTGGCAGGCCGATCCGGCCCGACCGCCGATCACCCGTCTCGTGCTCGACTCCTCCTACTTCGGTGATCCCGGCTGGGAACCGAGCTGGAACCGGAAGGAACTCGTCGACGGGTACATGCCGGAGATTACCGCCCTTGAGGTCGACGGCGACCGGGACAACCCCGCCCGGAACACCTCGGCCCGGAGCGACGACCCGATCGGCCGGACCGGGCAGGCATTCGCCGACGCTCTCGGCGGCTCCGTCGAGATCAGCCGGGGCACGGCCCCGGACGGCGCCGCGGAACTCGCCTCCGTGCAATCCGAACCGGTGTCCACCCTGATCAAGCAGGCGCTGATCGTGTCGGACAACGCGCTCGCCGAGATGCTCGCCCGGTTGGTCGCGGTCGAATCCGGAGCGGGAAACACGTTCGGGGCGCTGCAGAAATCCACCGTCGGCGGGCTCGCCTCCTACGGCATCGACACCACCGGCATCCTCATCGCCGACGGGTCCGGCCTGAGCGACAACAACGCGGTCCCGCCGTCCTACCTGACGCAACTGTTCGTCAAAATCAACGCCGGGGAAGGCAATCTCGGGGTGATCTTCGATGGGCTGCCGGTCGCCGGCGGTGACAGCGGGTCGCTGTCCTACAGCGACCGGTTCACCGGCGACAACGCCGTCGCGGACGGTTCCGTGTTTGCCAAAACCGGCTGGATCGACACCGGCTACACCCTGGCCGGCGTGATCCACGCCGCCGACGGCACACCGCTGACCTTCGCCGTATACGCGCTGGGGGATGTGGGCGATAATGCGAAGCAGGCGATCGACACCATCACCGCGGGCTTCTATCGCTGCGGGGACAACCTGTCGAATACCTGATCCCATCCGGCGAGCGAAGGAGCCACCCGTGACACGGGCACTGTTCATCATCGACATCCAGAACGATTTCACCGAGGGCGGCGCGCTCGCCGTGGCGGGCGGCGACGCCGTCGCGGCGGGCGTGACCGCGCTCCTGGAACGACTTCCGGACGCGTACGACGCCATCTTCGCCTCCCGGGACTGGCACGACCCCGACAGCGACAACGGTGGGCACTTCGCCCTGTCCGGCGAACCCGACTACACGCAGAACTGGCCGGTGCACTGCGTCGCGGGCACCCCGGGCGCCGACTATCACCCGGCGCTCAGACTCCCGGAGCACGTCATCAACATTCGCAAGGGCCAGGGCGAGGCCGGCTACTCCATCTTCGACGGCGTCTCGGAGGGCGGCGAGAAGACCGGCGAACTGCTCATCACGAACGGCGTGACCGATGTCGACATCGTCGGCCTCGCCACCGACCACTGCGTGCGGGCGAGCGGCCTCCATGCCCTCGAACACGGCCAGCACGTGCGCGTGCTCACCGACCTGATCGCCGGGGTCAGCCAGGAGAGCAGTGACGCGGCGCTGGCCGAACTGGCCCATGCGGGGGCCACCCTGGCGACATCCGACGCGGTCGCCTAGGTGGAGGCTGCACCCGCACCCGTGCTGGACGCCTTCGCGCGGCGCCTCGACGGCGTGCGGATCGCCTACGACTGGGTACCGGGGGACCGCCCGATCCTGCTGGTGCACGGATTCGCGTCAACCGCGCGGGTCAGCTGGACCGGCACCGGCTGGGTGCGCTTTCTCGAGCAGGCCGGACGCGGTGTTCTCCTGCCCGACCTCCGCGGCCACGGCCGGAGCGACAAACCCCACCGGGCCGCCGACTACGCACCCCGGCAGCTGGCCGCCGACCTCGTGGTCGTGCTCGACACGCTCGGCCTGGACCAGGTCGACGTGGTGGCCTATTCGATGGGTTCCCGAGTCGCGGCGGCGCTGGCCGTGCTGGCGCCGGACCGGGTGGGACGGCTGGTGCTCGGGGGCGCCGGACCGGTCGAACTGTTCGAGTCCTGGGACCGGGAGACCATGACCCGGTTACTGGGCGGCGAGAGCCCGCCGGATCCGATGATCGCGGCCGTCATCGCCGCGGCGGTCGGCGGCGGCGGCGACCGGGCCGCCCTGCTGGCCTGCGTGGAGGGATTTTCCGGGGCGGCGCTTGACGTGCCGGCCGGCATCCCCGTGCTCTACGTGGCCGGCGGCGCCGACCCGATCCCGGCCGGGGTGGCGGAGCTGGCCCGCGCCAGGGGCTCGGCCTACCGAGAGCTGCCCGGCCGCGACCATCTGAACGCTCTCGCCTCCCGCGAGTTCATGCAGGCCGCGCTCGAGTTCCTGGCCTGAGGTCGGACGCGGCGACCCCGTCGGTGCGGCCGCCGGAGACGCCTCCCACGATCCGATCGAATTTTTTTCTCAACTTTTTCTATGCACGTGCATCCGTTTGGGGGTCGGTGAGGGAAGTGATGGTAGGAGAGGGAGATTCCCTCACCGGTGTCACCCACTCGCAGAACCCCAAGCAGGAGGAAACGATGCACAAGTCACTCAAGTTCGGCATGACGGCCGGAGCCCTCGGCGCCCTCGTCGCACTCGGCGGTATCGCCCCGGCCCAGGCGGCCAGCGACGTTGCCATGCTGTCCGTGCTGCACGGCGTTCCCGGACTCACCGTGGACGTCTACGTCAACGACAAGCTCACCCTCGACGACTTCAAGCCCGGCGACCTCGCCGGCCCGCTTGAGCTCGCCCCCGGCACCTACAAGGTCGCGATCACCGCGTCCGACGCGGTGGATGCCAGCGCTCCCGCGATCGGGCCGGTGGACCTTCCCCTCGAGGCCGGCAAGAACTACACCGCCGCGGCTCACCTCACGGCGGACGGCAAGCCCACCGCGACGCTGTTCACCAACGACATCTCGCAGCTCGCCGCCGGTGAAGGTCGCCTGACCGTCCGCCACGTGGCAGCCGCGCCGGCGGTCGACGTTCTGGCCAACGGTGCTGCGGCGATCACCAACCTGGTGAACCCGGCGGAATCCGTCCTCACGCTCCCGGCCGGCACCATCTCGGCCGCCGTCGCCGCAACCGGAACGACCGACCCGGTGATCGGCCCGGCAGACGTCAACGTCGCCGAGGGCACGAACACCATCGTCTACGCGTGGGGCAGCCTGGCCGACAAGAACCTCGCGCTGGCCGTGCAGACGATCGACGGACTCCACTCCGACCCGGGCAGCATCAACGCCGGTGAAGCGGGCCTCGTCGCCACGAACCAGCCGTTCGAATCGACCGGGCTCTGGATCGGTGGTTTCGCCGCCCTGTTGATGGGACTCGTCGCGGCTACCGTCCTCGGACTGCGCCGCGCCGGCGCTCGCCGCTGATCGGGTCTGGAATCATGAGAGCCACAGTGGGCGCCTTCGCAGCGGTCGCTGTGGCTCTCGGCCTGCTCGCCGGGTGCACCGCGACGCCGGCCGCACCCTCGGTCGCCCCCGTTCCGGAGGCAACCCCGAGTGCCGCGCCGGCACCGCTCCCCACCGCCGAGGTCGAGGTTCCGCGGGTGAAATCCGCACTGGACCTCAACCAGGTTGCGCCCTCGGTTGCCCCGCAGCGCATCCGGGTGGAGTCGCTCGGCATCGACATGTCGATCGATCCGGTCGGACTGGCCGAGGACGGCTCGATGGCGCTGCCCAGCAACCCGGCCGTGGCCGCCTGGTACCGCTTCGGCCCCGGGCCGACCAGCCCGTCCGGCGCGACCATCGTCGCCGCCCACGTCGACTCGCTCGTCTATGACATCGGGCCGTTCGCCAGGCTCGCCACCGCCCCGGCGGGCACGGAGATCACGGTGACCACGGAGGGCGGCGGGGAGAGCCGGTACGCCGTCGACTCGATTCAGACGGTGCCGAAGGCGGCTGTCCCCTGGGCCGAGGTCTTCGACCGCGCCGGTCCCGCCCGGCTCACCCTCGTCACCTGCGGGGGCGAATTCGACTACGACGCCCGACGGTATTTGTCCAATGTGATCGTCTCGGCAACGCCGATCCCGTGATTGAGATCTCCTGATGCCCAAGCGTGGTTATGCTGTGCCTGACGGTGGTCGAGGCACGCTCTCCCGAGGGGCCTGAAATGTACGACCTCCAGAGGCGCTCACCAACCGGAGGACACCGAAGCGACGTGACGGCACTCACCGAGGAAGACGACCACGGGCGACTGGTCACGGCCTTCCTGGCCGGGGACGAGCAGGCGCTTGCCGAGGCTTACGCGCGTTGGTCGTCCCTCGTCTACACGATTGCCGTGCGTTCGCTCGGCGATCCGGGCGAGGCCGAGGACGTGACGCAAAAGGTTTTCATCGCCGCGTGGCGTGGGCGGGCAACATTCCAGTCTTCGCGGTCGCGACTGCCGGCGTGGCTCGTGGGGATCACCCGGCACACCGTGGCGGACACCCACGAGGCCCGGTCTCGGCGCCGCCGGGTCGAGGAGGCCGTCACCTTCGAGCACGAGCTCAGCCAGGCCGACGACTCAGTCGACATCGCCGACCGGGTGATGATGACCGACGAACTACAGCGACTCGGGCCGGTGCCGCAGCGGGTGATGCAACTCGCGTTCTACGACGACCTCACCCACACCCAGATCGCCGATAGCCTCGGAATGCCGCTTGGCACCGTGAAAAGTCATATCCGTCGAAGTCTGAACAGATTGCGCATGAGATTGGAGGCGAATGATGACGCACATTGACGGCGACGACCTCGCCCTGATCGCCATGGGCGAGCTCGACCGCACCGAAGCCGAGGGCCGACACCTGGCCGAATGCCCCGAGTGTGCCCTGGAACTCATCTCGTTGCGGCACACGGTCGCCGTCGGCCGGTCCGCCCGCACCGTCGAACTCGCGGAGCCGGGCGCGCAAGTCTGGGAGCGGATCCACTCCGAGCTGGGCCTGACCGACGCTGTCGCCGCGCTGCCACGCGCCGCCGACTATGCCATCGGCGCCGGGCCCGCCCTCGCTGCCGACCCGGCCGCCGCCGAGCCCGCCAGTGCCGAGCCCGCTACCGGACCCGCTACCGCTACCGGACCCGCTATCGCTACCGCGCCTGCTACCGCTACCGGACCCGCCACCGCTACCGGACCCGCCACCGCTACCGGACCCGCCACCGCTATCGGACCCGCCACCGCTACCGGACCGGCGGCCGCCAACCACCACGCCGGTTATCGGCGGACGCGTCGCGCTCGCCGGGTCTGGCTCCCCGTGACGGTTGCCGCGGGCGTCGCCGGCCTCGTCGCCGGCCTTTTCGGCGGACTCGGCGGCGGCATCTGGTGGGAGTCGCTGCAGCAGCAGCAAGTGGCCGCCCCCGTCATCGCCGAGGCCCGGCTGGACCCCTTCCCCGGTTGGAACGCCACCGGCATCGCCACGGTCGAGAAGGCCGCAGACGGCCACCGGGAAGTGGTGGTCGACCTCACCGGGCTGACGTCCACCGCCGGGCTCCGCGAGGTCTGGCTGATCAAGGCGGACGCATCCGGACTGATCAGTATCGGCCTGCTCGACGGCGACACCGGACACTTCTCCATCCCGGACGGCGTGGACCTGGCCCAGTTCCCCCTGGTCGACGTGTCCGTCGAACCCGACGACGGCAACCCGGCCCACTCCGGCGACTCGATCGTACGCGGCGAACTGCACACCACCTGACCGGACCCCCCCCCCGTTCCTCTAGCAGCACCCCGCCCATGTCGCGAGAGTGCACAATTGGCCCCTTCACCGAAGCTGAAGGGGCCAATTGTGCACTTTCGCGGCTGGGCAGGGCCCGAACGGTGGGGCGGTTAGAGCTGGTGGCCGAGTTTGTACTCCGGCAGGTCCTCGCCCTTCCGGGTGTACGAGAAGCCGTCGGCGCCGACCGTCACGGCCATCTCGCTCGACTCGACACGTTCGATCACGGGCTGCGGGTTGCCGTCGAGGTCGAGCACGAGGGAAGCGTCCGTGTACCAGCTGGGCACGACGGGGTTGCCCCACCAGTCACGGCGTTGGTTGTCGTGCACGTCCCAGGTGACGACGGGGTTGTCCGGATCGCCGGTGTAGTAGTCCTGGGTGTAGATCTCGACCCGGTGGCCGTCGGGGTCGCGCAGGTAGAGGTAGAACGCGTTTGACACGCCGTGCCGGCCCGGGCCGCGCTCGATCAGGTCGGACTTGCGCAGCGCGCCGAGCTTGTCGCAGATGTAGATGATGTTGTGCTTCTCGTGCGTGGAGAAGGCGATGTGGTGCATCCTCGGCCCGTCGCCGCCGGTGAGGGCGGTGTCGTGCACGGTGTCCTTCCGGCGCAGCCAGGCCGCGTAGGTGACGCCGTCCTCATCCTGGATGTCCTCCGTCACCCGGAAGCCGAGGTCCTCGAGGTAACCGCGGCCGAGACCGACGTCGGGGGTGACCTGGTTGAAGTGGTCCAGGCGCACGAGCGCGCCGGGGCCCTGCAGATCGTAGCGCCAGGCGAGGCGTTCCACGTGTTCGGTGTCGAAGAAGAACTCGTACGGGAAGCCGAGCGGGTCTTCGACGCGCACGGAGTCGCCGATCCCCTTGACGAAGCCGTTTGCGCGGCGTTCGGTGCGGCAGCCCAGTTCGCGGTAGTACGCCTCGGCCAGGTCGACGTCGAGGGGAGAGCGCACCCGGAAGCCGAAGGCGGCCGTCGCGGCCACCGGGCCCGTGCGCAGCACGAGGTTGTGGTGGATGAACTCCTCGAAACTGCGCAGGTAGATCTCGGTGTCGGTCTCTTCGGTGACGACGAGGCCGAGAATGTCGACGTAGAACTCGCGCGACGCGGCCAGGTCGGTGACGACGAGGTCCATATAGGCGCAGCGCAGGATGTCGGGCGGGGTGGCCGCAGGGGTGGGGATGGGGGTCGTGGTCATGGGGTTCCTCCTCGTTGAGTGTGCGTCGTTGTGGCCGAAGGCCAGGTCAGTTCGCGCCGAAGCGGGCCGTGTGCACGGCGCCGAGCGTGATGTGCACGGCCTGCTGGTCGGTGTAGAAATCGATCGAGCGGTAGCCGCCCTCGTGGCCGAGGCCGGAGGCCTTGACCCCGCCGAACGGGGTGCGCAGGTCGCGCACGTTGTGCGAGTTCAGCCAGACCATGCCGGCCTCGATCGCCTGGGCGAAGGTGTGCGCCCGGGTGAGGTTGCCGGTCCAGAGGTACGCGGCGAGGCCGTACTTCACCCCGTTGGCGAGGGTGAGGGCCTCCTCGTCGGTGTCGAAGGGGGTGATCGACACGACCGGGCCGAAAATCTCCTCCTGGAAGATCCGGGCGGTGGGCGGGACATCCGCGAACACGGTCGGGGACACGTAGTTGCCCTCCGGCAGATTCGCCGGACGCCCTCCGCCGGCGAGCAGGCGGCCCTCGGTCTTGCCGATCTCCACGTAGCTCATCACCTTGGCGTAGTGCTCAGGGTGCACGAGCGCGCCGACCTCGGTCTTCGGGTCGTGCGGGTCGCCGACCACGATGTTCGCCGCGCGGGCGGCGTACCGGGTGCAGAACTCCTCGTAGACCGAGCGTTCGACCAGGATCCGACTGCCGGCGGTGCAGCGCTCGCCGTTGAGCGAGAACACACCGAACAGGGTCGAGTCGATGGCGGCGTCGAGGTCGGCGTCGGCGAAGACGATGGCTGGGGATTTGCCGCCGAGCTCCATCGACATGCCCTTGAGGTTGGCGGCGCAGTTGCGATAGATGGTCTGGCCGGTCGTCGTCTCGCCGGTGAAGGAGATCAGGGGCACGCCCGGATGCTTGACCAGCGCGTCGCCGGCCTCCTCGCCGATGCCGTTGACCAGGTTGAACACCCCGTCGGGCAGCCCGGCGGCGGCGAAGATCTCCGCCCAGAGGCTGGCCGAGAGCGGGGTGAACTCGGCCGGTTTGAGCACGACGGTGCAGCCGGAGGCCAGTGCGGGGGCGAGCTTCCAGCTCTCCAGCATGAACGGCGTGTTCCACGGCGTGATCAGCCCGGCGACACCGACCGGCTTGCGGTTGACGTAGTTGATCTGACTGCCCGGCACCTTGTAGGTGTCGTCGGCTTGGGCGACGATCAGGTCCGCGAAGAAGCGGAAGTTCTCGGCGGCGCGGTTGGCCTGGCCGAGGGCCTGGGTGATCGGCAGGCCGGTGTCGAAGGTTTCGAGTTCGGCGAGGCGGGCATCCTGGGCCTCGATCGCGTCGGCGATCCGGTTCAGGATGCGGGACCGTTCCCGCGGCTTCATTCCGGGCCAGGGACCGTTCTCGAACGCCTCGGTCGCGGCGGTGACGGCCAGGTCGATGTCTTCCTGCTGGCCGGCGGCGGCGGTGGCGTAGGTCTGGTTGGAGACCGGGTCAAGCACGTCGAAGGTCTTGCCGGAGACGCTGTCGACGAAGCGTCCGCCGATGAAGTGCTGGATGCGGGTCGGCAGGTTCTCCGGGATGAAGTGCACGGCCGGGGTGGTGTCGGTGGCGGGCATGGTCAGGCTCCTGTCGGGGTGAAGCCGTCGACCGTGAAACCGTCGACGGGGGAGAGATACGCTTCGCCGGCGGCCAGGAACTGCTTCATCTTCACCAGGCCGGCATCGGTGGGGGTGATCAGCGGGGGGCGGACGAAACCGGAGGCGATCAGGCCGCGTTGCTCGAGTACCCATTTGCCGGGTGCCGGGTTGGTTTCGACGAAGAGCAGGTCGACGAGGGGGTGCAGCCCGTAGTGGATCTCGCGTGCTCGGTCGAGGTCGCCGGCGACCCAGGCGTTGTACAGCTCGACGTGGGCGACGGGCGCGATGTTCGAGGTGGCGCTGATCAGGCCGACGCCGCCGAGGGCGAGCAGCGGCAGGCAGAGCAGTTCGATGCCGCTCCAGACCAGCAGCTCCTTTCCGCAGAGATGCAGCACCCGGGAGAAGTGTTCGAAGTCCTTGGTGGTCTCCTTGACCCCGACGAAGTTGTCGAAATCGCGGTAGAGCCGGGCGATGGTCTCGGGGGCGATGTCCACGGCGGTGCGACTGGGCACGTTGTAGGCCACGATCGGCAGGTCGGGGAACTCCTCCGCCACGGTCTTGTACCAGACGTAGAGGGCCTCCTGAGTGGGCCTGGCGTAGTACGGGGTGATGATCAGCGCGGCGTCGACGCCGGCGTCCTGCGCGGCGGCGGTCAGCTCGAGGGTCTCGTCGAGCTTGGCCGAGCCGGTGCCCGGCATGAACGGCACCCGGTCGCCGATGGTCTCGGCCACGGTGCGGATCGCGGCCGCGCGCTCGGTGATGGTCTGCGAGCTCGGCTCACCGGTCGACCCTCCGAGCGAGATGCCGTGGGTGCCGGAGGCCAGCTGCCAGTTGACGAGGTTGGCGAGGCCGGCGTGGTCGACGGCGCCGTCGGCCGAAAACGGCGTCATGAGGGGTGCGATGGAACCCTTGATCTGGCTGGGGTCACTGCGGAACTTCATTGTTTTTCCCTTTCGGAGCAGGAGAGGCGGAAGCAGGAGAGGTGACGGGGGCCACGATCTTCTGGCGGGCGAGGAACGCCTCGAGGGTGCCGAGGCGGTGGTTGCGGGCGGCGAGTTCGACCTGGATGGGGTCCGCGCCGTTCTCGATCAGGTCGAGCAGGGCCGCGTGTTCGGCGACGGACTCGTGGGCACGGCCCGGCACGAAGCTGAAGATGGAGTCGCGCAGGGCGCTGAGCCGGCTCCAGCCGCGGTGGACCAGGTCGAGCAGGTGCGGGTTCGGGCAGCCCTCGAACAGAACGGAGTGGAATTCGAGGTTCAACCGGGTGAAACTGACGGGGTCGAAGTGGTCGAGGCAGTCGGCCATCTCCGCGTTGATCCGTCTGGCGCGATCGAGGGTGTCCGCGTTGAGAGCCGGAGCGGAGAGGGCGGTGGCGTAGCCCTCGACGAGGCTGAGCGTCTGCATGGTGTGCACGTACTCGGTCGCATCCAGCATGGCGACCTGGGCGCCGATGTTCCGTTCGAACGTGACCAGGCCTTCGGCCTCGAGCAGGCGGATGGCCTCCCGCACGGGGACCGCGCTGACGTCGAGTTCCCGGGCGATCTGCCCGAGCACCAGCCGGTAGCCGGGGCTGAACGTGCCGTCGCTGATGCGCGACCTGATCCACTGGTGGGCCAGCTGGGCCTTGCTCAGCGACGCACCGTCCTGGTCATTCGCGGGGGTTGCGCCCTTCGCGGGGATTCCGCTCAGCGCGCTCACGTCGTCTCCTGCCACTTACGGTAGCGGGCCTTCCAGTCCGCGTTCATCGGGTACAGGCCGTCGACGCCGTGCCCGGCCGCGACCATCTCGGCGATGAAGCCTTCCTCGCGCTCCTGCTCGATGGCGGAGGCGACGACCTCCTCGACCAGGTGCGGCGGGATCACGAGCAGGCCGTCGGCGTCACCGACGATGACGTCGCCGGGTCGCACGGCGGCGCCGCCGCAGGCGATGGCCAGGTCGGTGTCCCAGGGAACGTGGCGCCGGCCGAGCACGGCCGGGTGGCCGCCGGCGTGATAGGTGGGGATGTCGAGGGCCGCGACCGCCGCGAGGTCGCGCACCCCGCCATCCGTCACGATCCCGGCCGCGCCGCGCACCTGGGCGCGCAGGGCGAGGATGTCGCCGACCGTGCCGGTGCCGCGCTCGCCGCGGGCCTCCATCACGATCACATCGTCCGGCCCGAGGGAGTCGAAGGCGCGTTTCTGGGCGTTGTAGCCGCCGCCGTGGGACTCGAACAGGTCTTCCCGGTTCGGCAGGTAGCGCAGGGTGCGCGCCCGGCCGACGAGCCGGGCCTCCGGCCTGGTCGAGCCGAGGCCGTCGATCGACACGTTGTTGAAGCCGCGTTTGCGCAGCTGCGCGCTCAGGGTGGCCGTGCCGACGCTGTTGATGCGGTCCTTGAGCGCGGGGGTGAGCACGAACGTGGGAGCCGCCGGGGTGAGTCCGGCGGCCTCGGGCGAGCCCCAGGCCTCGGTGCGCTGCAGGTCGTCGACCCGCGGCTCGGCGCCGAAGGACCCGAGCGGAACGATGCCCTCGATGACGACCGTGCCGAGTCGGCCGGTGGTCATCGGCCGGAGGGCGGTCGGGGCGTCGACCTCGACCTCCACCTTGTCGCCCGGACGCACGACCGAGGCGCCGGCCGGGGTTCCGGTCAGGATGATGTCGCCCGGTTCGAGCGTGATCAACTGGGAGAGGTCGGCGACCAGCCGGCCGAACGGGAAGAACAGCGTGGCGGTCGTGTCGTCCTGGGCGAGTACCCCGTTCACCCAGGTGCGGATGCGCAGCGCCGCCGGATCGATCTCGCGGGCGTCGAGCACGACCGGCCCGATCGGGGTGAAGCCGTCACCGCCCTTGGAGCGGAGATTGGAGCCCTTGTCGGCGTAGCGCAGGTCGTAGACGCCGAAGTCGTTGCTCGCGGTGACGCCGGAAACCGCGTTCCAGCCATCAGCCGGGCTCACCCTGCGGGTCCGGGTGCCGATGATCAGGGCGATCTCGCCCTCGAAGGCGAGCAGCTCGGTGCCGGCCGGGCGTTCGATTTCGCCGGAGAGGGCGAGGGAGCTGGCCGGTTTCAGAAAATAGGACGGCTGGGCCGGAACTCGCCCGCGCTGGGCCGCGCGGCTCGGATAGTTGACGTGCACGGCGATGACCTTGCCCGGCCGGGTACCGACGAGCGCCGCGACGGCGGATTCGATGGTGTCGCTCATCCCACACTCCTCTGTGTTGACCTGCCTGTTTGATGCCTGTTTGATGCCTGTTCGATGCCTGTGCTGATCTGCCGCCCGATCCCATCGAGCGGTATGTATCAAATCATATACGATTTAGAAGGAAAGGCAATCGAACCTTGCCGGAATTTCTTCCGACGCCGCGGAAGAACGAGTCTCAGCGCATCCCGGCCGAGATTGCGGCGGCGGCCAGGCCGAGCCGGGCGCCGAGGTCGGCCGGCAGGCGCGCACCGGCCAGGTAGACCACGGCGACGGCGGCGGGAGGCTCGCCGGGCACGGACAGCGGCACGGCCACGGAAGCCAGCCCGGGGATGACCTCGTCGTGGCTGGTCGCGAAGCCCAGGCCGCCGACGGCCGCCGCCTCGGTGCGCCGCTCGGCGTCCGCGCCGAGTTCGGCCCACTGGGCGGGCGAGAGCAGGGACTGGATGGCTATGCCGGGTGCGCCGATTGTGAGCGGATGCCTGGTGCCCGGCCGCTGCGCGACCGTCGCGTGCGCCTGCCGGGGCTCCACGCTGACCAGGGTGACGACCTCGGACCGGTCGAGCACGGCAACGAACGCCGTCATCCCGAGCTCGTTGGCGACACTCGTCAGCTCCGGCAGCGCCGCGGCCTGCAGGTCGCGGGAGACCCCCCGGGCGAGCGCCGCCATCCGGGGGCCCAGGCGCACGGCCCCCGCGGCATCCCGTACGACGACGCCGTGGTCTTCCAGGGTGCGGAGGATTCGGTAGGCGATCGATCGGTGCACGCCGAGCGCCGAGGCGACCTCGGCGATGGTCAGCGGGGAGTCGGCCTCGGCGAGGATCTCGAGCACGCGAATGCCGCGGGAAAGGGTCTGCGAGTGCGGCGGGGCGCTCGCGCCGGCCTGGCTGGTTTGCATCGACACGCTGCCATTCTTGCATCCGCTGCCCGAACGCCCCGGGCTTGAGGCAGCCGTGCGCCGTCCGACCGCAGCCGTGCGCCGAGAGTCAACACGGCGGGAGGAGATCGGCCTAGCTTGGTGCTCAATGAGCGCGATCTGGGTTTCCGTCTGGCTGGCCGCCGCCGCGGTGGCGGCCGGCCTCGCCGCCGTCTGTGCGCTCGCGGCGCTGCGGATGCCCGGGCGTGCCGCCGCGGCCGCGCCATCGATGGTGGTGATGGCGGCGTCCACGCTCGACATGGCCCTGCCGAACGCGCACCTGCTCAGCCCCCTGGCCTGGGCGGCACTCCTGGTCGGCGCGACCCTGCTGGCGCTCCTCGACCGGGGCAAGCGGGTTGCCGCCGCGCACCATGCGGCGGCGTTGCTGCTGATGGCGGTGATGTGGTGCGCGATGCTGCCTGGCCTGCCCGGCGTGAACCCGGCCATCCCCGCGAGCGTCACGACCGGCGTCACCGCCACGGCGCATTCGGGGCACGGCCAGGCGTGGACCGGCTACGGGGCGCTGCTCGGCTGGTTGGTGCTCGCGGCATCCGTCGCCCTGGCGGCCAGCGCCGTGCGCACCGCCAGACGCCGCACCGGCTGGCAGGGCACGAGCGTTGCCGAGAGGCTGGAGGCGGCCCAGCACGTGGGCATGGCGCTGGCGATGGCCGCGATGACCGCCGGCATGTTCCTGCCGTTGTCCTGGCCGTGAGGGAACCGGCCCCGCGCGTCCCGGTTCCCTCACGCTGCCGAGGATAGAATTCGACCGTCACTCGACGGGCACAGACAAGTATGGGAGACCCTATGACGTATGTCACCGAAGCAGAACTGCTCCACAACGTTCCGAACGAGCTGTACATCAACGGCAAATGGGTTCCGGCCGCCGACGGCGCCACCCTGACGGTGCGCGACCCGGCGACCGGCAAGGTCATCAAGACGATCGCCGACGCGGGCGTCGCGGATGGCGCGGGCGCCCTCGACGCTGCCGTCGCGGCGCAGGCCGGCTGGGCGGCAACCCCGCCCCGGGTGCGCGGCGAGATCCTGCGGCGCGCCTTCGACCTGCTCCAGGAACGCAAGCAGGAGTTCGCGCTGCTGATGACGATCGAGATGGGCAAGCCCCTCGCCGAGGCCTACGGCGAGGTGGCCTACGGCGGGGAGTTCCTGCGCTGGTTCAGCGAGGAGGCCGTGCGCGTCACGGGCCGGTACGGCACCAACCCCGAGGGCACCGGGCGGATCATCGTCTCCCAGCACCCGGTCGGGCCCTGCTTCCTGATCACCCCGTGGAACTTCCCCCTCGCGATGGCGACCCGCAAGATCGCCCCCGCGCTCGCCGCGGGCTGTACGGTCGTGATCAAACCCGCCGAGCTGACCCCCCTGACCACCCTGCTCTTCGTGCGACTGCTCGAAGAGGTCGGGCTGCCCGCCGGCGTCGTCAACGTGATCACGACCTCGACCTCGGGCGCCGTGTCCGGACCGATCATCGCCGACCCGCGCCTGCGCAAGCTCAGCTTCACCGGGTCGACGCCGGTCGGGCAGAAGCTCATCCAGCAGTCCGCCCAGGGCATCCTGCGCACCTCGATGGAACTCGGCGGCAACGCCCCGTTCGTCGTCTTCGAGGACGCCGACCTGGACAAGGCCGTGGCCGGTGCGATCGCCGCGAAGTTCCGCAACGTCGGCCAGGCCTGCACCGCGGCGAACCGGTTCATCGTGCACCGCTCCCTGGCCGATGAGTTCGCTCGCCGGGTCACCGAGACGGTCACCGGTTTCACGATCGGCCGGGGCACCGAGGAGGGCGTCACGGTCGGCCCGCTGATCAACCAGGCCGCCATCGACAAGGCTGACACGCTCGTGCAGGACGCGCTCGGCCGGGGAGCGACACTGCTCACCGGCGGGTCGGCCATCGCCGGGGACGGAACGTTCTACCAGCCCACGGTGATCTCGGGCGTCGCGCCGGGCAGCGACATCCTGCGCGAGGAGATCTTCGGCCCGGTGCTGGCGATCTCCACCTTCGACGACGAGGACGAGGCCGTGCGCCTCGCCAATGACACCGAGTACGGGCTGATCAGCTACGTCTTCACCCAGGACCTCGCCCGTGGGCACCGGATGATCGAACGCCTGCAGACGGGCATGATGGGCCTGAACGTCGGCGTGATCTCCAACGCGGCGGCGCCGTTCGGCGGGGTGAAGCAGTCCGGCCTGGGCCGCGAGGGTGGGCTCGAGGGCATCCACGAGTACCTCTCCACCAAGTACACCCTGGTCCCGGACCCCTTCCTCGACTGAGCCCGCCCCTCCCGTTCCCGCCCACACCCCGCCCACTCCCCGTCCCATCCCGCACTCACGTGCATAACTCCTGCTATTTGTGCGGACTCTGGCCGCGAGCCCCGGAATCCCGCGGCGGCCGAGCCGGCTGCTTAGAATTTGCAGGAGTTATGCACGGTGCGGGAACGAAACCTCGGCGCGAACCTCCGCGGGGGGCGTGGCGGGGGCGCGGCTAGACTTTGCGGATGCCCGTCATCGAGATCAGCGACCTCACCGATCCGAGGCTGGTCGACTACGCCCACCTGACCGATGTCGCCCTGAAGAAGGCGCGCGGCACCGAACACGGGCTATATATAGCCGAATCGGCATTGGTTCTGGAGCGGGCGTTGCGGGCCGGGCACAGGCCGCGGTCCGTGCTGGCGCTGGGCAATACGGTCGCCGAGGCGCGGGAGCTCGTCGGCGACGACGTGCCGGTGTTCGTCGGACCGGGGGAACTGCTCGCGGAGCTGACCGGGTACATCCTGCACCGCGGGGTGATCGCGGCGATGCACCGCCCCGAGCTGCCCGATCCCGACGCCCTGCTCGCCGGCGCCCGCCGGATCGTCATCCTCGAAAACGTGTCCGACCCCACCAACGTGGGCGCCATCTTCCGCTCCGCCGGCGCGATCGGCGCGGACGCGATCCTGGTCACGCCGCGCTGCTCCGACCCGTTCTACCGCCGGGCCATCCGGGTCTCGATGGGCACCGTGCTGCAGGTGCCGTGGACCCGCGTCGGCGACTGGCCGAGCACCCGCGCCCTGCTGGACCGGCACGGATTCCACGTGGCCGCCCTCGCCCTGTCCGAGGATGCCGTGAGCCTGCGCGATTTCCGCGGCGCCGACCACGATCGGCTGGCCCTGCTGCTCGGCGCCGAGGGCGAGGGCCTCACCGAGGCCGCGCTCGCGGCATCCGACAGCGTCGTGCAGATCCCGATGAAGCACGGCATCGACTCGCTCAACGTGGCCGCGGCCAGCGCCGTCGCGATGTGGGCGCTCTCGGGCTGAATCGCGGGCGGACCCGCCGCGTCGCCGCGGAAGCCTAGGCTGAGGGCATGAGCAATGATGCTGTCATCGTCGATGTCGTGCGTACCGCGTCTGGCCGCGGCAAGCCCGGGGGTGCCCTCTCGGGCGTGCATCCGGCCGATCTGCTGGCCGGCGTGCTGCGCGAACTGGTCAGCCGCAACGACCTCGACCCCGCACTCGTCGAGGACGTGATCGGCGGGTGCGTCAGCCAGGTCGGCGAGCAGAGCTACAACATCGTGCGCACGGCACTGCTGAGCGCCGGCTTCCCCGAATCCGTGCCCGGCACCACCATCGACCGGCAATGCGGCTCCAGCCAACAGGCGGCGACGTTCGCCGCTCAGGCGGTCATGTCGGGCAGCTGCGACGTGGTCATCGCCTGCGGCGTCGAATCGATGAGCCGGGTACCGCTGGGTTCGTCGCTCGGCGGAGCACCGGGATCGGGCCCCGGCCAGGACCCGCACGGCAGCCTGATGCACGCCCGCTACCCGCAGGGGCTGGTGAACCAGGGCGTCTCCGCCGAATTGATCAACCAGCACTGGCGGCTCGGCCGCGGCGAGCTGGATACCTTCGCCGCCCGCTCGCACCGTCTCGCCGCGGCCGCGGCCGGACGTGGCGACTTCGACGGCGAGCTCCGGCCGACGACCCTGGCCGACGGCCGGACGGTCACCGACGACGAGACCATCCGCCCCGGAACCACCCACGATTCCCTGGCCGCGCTGCCGCCGGCGTTCCGCACCGACGCGCTGGCCGCCCGGTTCCCGAAACTCGACTGGCACATCACCGCCGGCAACTCCTCCCCGCTCACCGACGGGGCCTCCGCCGCGCTGATCATGAGCGCGAAGCGGGCCGCCCAGCTCGGCCTCAACCCGCGCGCCCGGTTCCACAGCTTCGCCGTCACCGGAAGCGACCCGCACCTGATGTTGACCGGGGTGATCCCGGCGACCCGGCGCATCCTCGAACGCTCCGGCCTGGGCATCGACGACCTCGACGCCTACGAGGTCAACGAGGCCTTCGCCAGCGTGCCGCTCGTCTGGCTGCGCGAAATGCACGCCGACCCGGCCCTGCTCAACCCGCGCGGCGGCGCCATCGCGCTCGGCCACGCGCTCGGCTCGTCCGGCACCCGGCTGCTGGGAACCCTGCTCAACCACCTCGAACTCTCCGGCGGGCGGTGGGGCCTGCAGACCATGTGCGAGGGCGGCGGCATGGCCAACGCCACCATCATCGAGAGGCTCTGATGCGCATCGACGGATGCTCCGCGCTCGTCACCGGTGCGGCATCCGGCCTCGGCCTGGCCACCGCCACCGCTCTCGCCGCGGCCGGCGCGGCCGTCGTGCTGCTCGACCTGCCGGGTTCCCCCGGCGACGAGGCCGCCGCGCTGCTCGGCGGTCGGGCCCGGTTCCTGCCGGGGGATGTGACCCGGGCCGAGGACGTGCAGGCCGCCGTCGACGCCGCGACCGCGCTCGGGCCGCTGCGGATCGTGGTCAACTGCGCCGGCATCGCCCCCGGGCAACGCACGGTCGGCCGGGACGGTCCGCTGCCGCTGGACGACTTCGACCGGGTGATCCGGATCAACCTCGTCGGCACCTTCAACGTGATCCGACTGGCCGCGGCGGCGATGCAGGCGACCGACCCGGTCGGCGGCGCGGGCGGCAACCCGACCGGCATCCCGCCCGGCACCCCGACCGGCACCCCGCCCGGCAGCCCGGCCGGCATCCCGGAGCGTGGCGTGATCATCAACACGGCCTCCGTCGCCGCCTTCGACGGGCAGATCGGCCAGGCCGCCTACGCCGCCTCCAAGGGCGGGGTCGCCGCGATGACGCTTCCCCTCGCCCGGGAGTTCGCCCGCACCCTGATCCGCGTGGTCGCCATCGCCCCCGGCATCTTCGACACCCCGCTGCTGCGCGGGCTGCCCGAGACCGTGCGTGAGTCGCTCGCGGCATCCGTGCCGCACCCGGCCCGGCTGGGCGACCCGGCCGACTTCGCCGCTCTCGTGCGGCACATCGTCGAGAACCCGATGCTCAACGGCGACACGATCCGGCTCGACGGCGCCATCCGGATGCCCCCGCGCTGACCGTCGCGCCTGCGGTCACGGCCAGGCGCCCCGGCGTCAGACCGTCGCGGTCGGCTGCTGCTGGGTGATGCAGTGGACGCCGCCGCCGCGCGCGAACAGTGGCCTCGCCTCGACCGCGACGACGCTCCGACCGGGGTAGGCGGCAGCGAGGATCTCCCGTGCGGCCTCGTCGGCGCGATCCTCGCCGAAGCTGCAGGCGATCACCCCGCCGTTGACCACGAGGTGATTGACGTAGCTGTAGTCCACGAATCCCTCCGCATCGGCGAGCACGGTCGGGGCCGGCAGGTCGATGATCGTCCAGGGGGTGCCCGCCGCATCCGTCGACGCTGCCAGCACCCGGCGCAGCTCCCGGGTGATGAGGTAGTCGGGATGCTCCGGGTCGTCCTGGGAATGCACGAGCAGCGTGCCGGGGGAGGGGATCGCGGCCACGATGTCCACGTGGCCCCGGGTGCCGTAGCGCTCCTGGTCGCGGGTGAGGCCGCGCGGCAGCCAGACCACGTGGCCGGCTCCGATCGTGCGGGCCAGCTCGGCCTCGACCGTGGCGCGGTCGGCGTGCGGGTTGCGCCCCGGATCCAGCTGCACGCTGAGGGTGGCCAGCACCGTGCCCAGGCCGTCGACCTGGATGCCGCCGCCCTCATTCACCAGCGATGAGGGGATGCTCGTGGCCCCCGACGCCCCCGTGACCCGGCGGCCGATCTCGGCATCCTTGCCCCAGCGCGCCCAGTCCTGGCCGCCCCAGCCGTTGAAGGTCCAGTCGACGGCACCGAGTTTGCCGTCGTCGGCCAGCACGAAGCTCGGGCCGATGTCGCGCATCCACGCATCGTCGAGCGGTGCCTCGATCAGCTCGACCGCCGCCGACAGGTAGCGGCGGGCCACGGCGGCCTCGGCCGGGTCGACGACCATGCTGACCGGCTCGAACTCGAGCACGGCGTGCGCCACGTCGGCCCAGGTCTGGCGGGCCTCCGCGGCCGAGGTCGCGTCGTCACCGAGGGTGTAACCCGACGCCGGGAACGCCATCCAGACCCGGTCCTGCGGTGCGGTCTCGGCCGGCATCCGCCAGGTCACGCCCGCGCTCCGCTCGGCACGGCGGAACCGGCCGCGCCGAACGGGCGCTCCGGGTCGACCGGTGCGGTCAGCCCGGCATAGCTGTCGGGCCGGCGGGTGCCGAGGAACGGGAAGAGCGCGAGCCATTCCTCCCGCTGGGACAGGTCGAGGTCGGCCACCAGCACGACCGACTCGTCCCGCGGCGCCTGCACGAGCACGCGACCGTAGGGGTCGGAGATGAACGACGAGCCGTAGAAGGTGAGGTCGCCCTCGTCGCCGTGCCGGTTCGGCACGACCATGAACAGCCCGCTGGTGATGCCGTTGGCCACGATCACGTGCTGCCAGATCGGCTGGGTGTCGAAGGCGGGGAAGCCGGGTTCGGAGCCGATCGCCGTCGGGTAGACGAGCAATTGCGCGCCGGCCAGGCCGTAGAGCCGGGACACCTCGGGGAACCACTCGTCCCAGCACGTGGGCAGGCCCAGGCGCGCTCCGCCGAGTTCCTCCGGCGCGTAGACGGGGTAGGCGTCCTCTGCCGGGCCCGGCCGAAACCAGGTGTCCTCGTAGTAGCCCTCGGTGACCGGGATGTGCAGCTTGCGGGTGCGGCCGAGCAGCGTGCCGGTCGGCGAGACGAGGATCGCCGTGTTGTAGCCGCGCGGGTCGGCCGGGGCATCGTCGTCGGCCGGGCGCTCGTAGAGCGAGGCGTGCACGACCACGCCCTGCTCGCGCGCCTGCGCGGCCGCGAAGGCGAACGTCGGGCCGGTCAGCAGATCCTCGGCGCCGAGCTTGGGCACGCCCGTGGCGCGCTCGTTGCCCGGGTACCGGGAGAGGGTCAGCTCGGGCAGGAACACCACCTTCGCCCCCTCCGCGGCGGCCAGACGGATGCCCTCGGCCAGCTCCGCCACGAGCGTCGCCCGGTCGTCGTGCCACCGGTGCTGCACGAGCGCGACCCGAAGCGGGGCGGCGGCAACGGGGTTGACCCGGGTGAGCGGAATGGCGGTGCCGGCGGCAATGATCAGGCGCATGGGATCTCCGGTGGGACTACGGCGGTAATTGATCATATGATCAACAAGGTTAGAGTAAAGCTATATACACTGAGGTGCCATGTCAACCGTCCAGCACGAACCCCGGCCAGGCGCCCGCCGCAAGTCACCGGCCGCCCGCGCGGCCGAGATCGCGGTTGCCGCCCGGGAGATCGCCCTGGCCGACGGGCTGCCCGGCATCACCCTGCGCGGCGTCGCGGCCCGGATCGGGGTGACCCCCGCCCTGGTCAGCCACTATCAGCCGAGCATGGAGGTGCTGGTCGCCGACACCTTCAGTGCCATCGTCGCGGCCGAAATCGGCGAGGTGGCCGAGGAGCTCGCGCCGTGCATCGGGCCGGTCGCCGCGCTCGCCGCCCTGATCGACTCCCTCCTGGGGCCGGAGCGCAGCAGCGTCACCGCCGTCTGGCTCGACGCGTGGAGCCTCGGTCGGCGCAACCCGGCCCTGGCCGTTGAAGTTGGGGTGCAAATGGATGCCTGGCAGGCCTTCGTCGCCGACCTCCTGCGCCGGGGGGTCGGCACCGGCGAGTTCACCGCCGACGACACCGAGGCGGTGGCCTGGCTGCTGCTCGGCATCATCGACGGGCTGAACGCCCACGGCATCGTGCGGTACGGACACGCCGGGTCGCTGCGCGGGCTCGTGCGCACCGTGGCCGAGCACGAGCTCGGCCTGGCCGCCGGGGTGCTGTCGCACCGTGACCCTGGTTAATTAGGGTAGGCTTACCTTATTCTCGCGGGCGCTGCCCGCCCGACAGATGGGGTACGCAACACGATGAACTTGACACGCAAATGGGCCATGATCGTCGGCATCGCCGGGGTGACCCTGTTGGGCGCGACAGCCTGCAGCGCGAACGGCGCGACATCCGGTTCGACGGCTCCGTCCGACGGTAGCCCGTCCGGGTCCATCACGGTGTACAACGCCCAGCACGAGGAACTCACCCAGGCCTGGGCCGACGAGTTCACCAAGGAAACCGGGGTTGAGGTCACCCTGCGTAACGGCGAAGACCCCGAACTCGGCAACCAGCTCGTGCAGGAGGGAACGGCCTCGAAGGCAGATGTCTTCCTCACCGAGAACTCGCCGGCGATGAGCCTCGTCGATAACGCCGGGCTGTTCGCCCCGGTCGACAAGGCCACCCTCGCCCAGGTCCCTGACCGGTTCCAGCCGAGCTCCGGCAATTGGACCGGCATCGCGGCCCGCTCGACCGTGTTCGCGTACAACCCGGCGCTCCTCTCCGAGGACCAGCTGCCGTCGTCGCTGCTCGACCTCGCCGACCCGAGCTGGAAGGGCCGGTGGGCGGCCTCACCGTCCGGCGCCGACTTCCAGGCCATCGTCAGCGCCATGCTCGAGCTCAAGGGCGAGTCGGCGACGACCGCCTGGCTCAAGGCGATGAAGACGAACACCGTGGCCTACAAGGGCAACAGCACGGTGATGAAGGCCATCAACGCCGGGGAGATCCCCGGCGGCGTCATCTACCACTACTACTGGTACGCCGACCAGGCCGGCACCGGCGAGAACAGTGCGAACACCCGGATGCACTACTTCAAGAACCAGGACCCGGGCGCCTTCCTCAGCCTCTCCGGCGGCGGCGTGCTCGCCTCCAGTCCCAATCCGGTCGCGGCCCAGGCGTTCCTCGCCTTCATCACCGGCAAGGCAGGCCAGACCATCCTGCAGACCGGCACCTCGTTCGAGTACCCCATCGTCGACGGAGTCAGCGCGAACCCCGCTCTCCTGCCGCTCGGCGACCTCGACGCACCGAAGATCGACCCGTCCCAGCTCAACGGCACCCTGGTCACCGATCTGATGACCCAGGCCGGGCTTCTGTAAACTCGATAGTGATGTCCGCCACCCTGCCACCCGTGAGCCCGGCGCCCGAACGCCGGGATTCGCCGTCGGTTCCGCCGGCGAGCCCGCCGCCCTCCGCCGGTTCGGCGCGCGCGGATGCCGTCGGCGGGGTGCGCAGGCGGCCGTCGCCGTTCATCGTCGCGGTGGCGTTCACGGTCTCGCTGCTCGGGCTGCTCCCGCTCGGCTACGTCATCGTCACCGGTATCCTCACCGGTTGGACCGAACTCTCGGCGCTCGTGTTCCGGCCCAGGGTGGGCGAGCTGCTGGCCAACACGGTCGGACTGGTCGTGGTCACGGTTCCGCTCTGCGCGGCCATCGGCGTCGGCGCGGCCTGGCTGGTCGGCCGCACCAGGCTGCCGGGCGCCCCGGTGTTCGCGGTGCTGCTCGCGGCGCCGCTCGCGGTTCCGGCCTTCGTGAACAGCTACGGCTGGGTGAGCGCCATCCCGTCGCTGAACGGGCTCTGGTCCGGCGTTCTGATCGCCACCCTGTCCTATTTTCCCCTGGTCTACCTGCCGTGCGCGGCGGCGCTCCGACGGTTGGATCCCACCGTGGAGGAGGCGGCCGGCTCGCTCGGCAGCGGCGCCTGGGGAGTCTTCTTCCGCGTGATCCTGCCCCAGCTGCGACTGCCGATCCTTGGCGGATCCCTGCTGGTCGGCCTGCATCTGCTCTCCGAGTACGGCGCGTTCGCCATGGTGCGCTTCGACACCTTCACCACCGCGATCGTCGAACAGTACCGGTCCACCTTCAACGGCCCGGCGGCGAACGCCCTCGCCGGGGTGCTCGTGCTCCTGTGCCTCTTCCTGCTCGTCGGAGAATCCGGCGCCAGGGGGCGCTCCCGCTACGCCCGGATCGGCTCCGGAGTGGCCCGCACCCCGACGCGCCGGTCCCTCGGTCGGCTCCTGCCGCTCGGCTACCTTTTCCTCGGCGGACTATTCGTGCTCTCGATCGGTGTGCCGTTCACGAGCGTGGTCCGCTGGCTCGTGCAGGGCGGGGCATCCGTCTGGGCCGACGGCGTGGTGGGCGAGGCGTTCCTGCAGACCGTCGGCTACGGCCTCATCGGCGCCGTCGTCACCTGCCTGCTGGCGTTCCCGATCGCGTTCCTTGCCGTGCGCTACCCCAGCCGCCTGGCCCGCGGCCTCGAATCGGTCAACTACCTCACCAGCTCGCTGCCCGGCATCGTGACCGCGCTGGCCCTGGTGACGGTGAGCATCCGTTTCGTGCAGCCGCTCTACCAGACCATGGTGCTGGTGATCGCGACGTATGTGCTGATGTTCCTGCCGCGGGCGCTGGTGAACCTGAGGGCCGGGCTTGCGCAGGTGCCGGTGGGTCTGGAGGAGGCCGCTCGCTCGCTCGGCCGGCACCCGCTCGGCGCGTTCCTCGGCGTGACCGCGCGCTTCTTCGCGCCGTCCGCGCTCGCCGCCGGCGCGCTCGTGTTTCTCGGGATCGTCACCGAGCTGACCGCGACCCTGCTGCTCGCCCCGAGCGGCACGCGCACCCTGGCGATCCAATTCTGGTCAAAGGTGAATGAGATCAATTACGTCGGTGCCGCCCCGTACGCCCTGCTGATGATCGTGCTCAGCCTCCCCGTCACCTACCTCCTGTTCGCCCGCTCCCGACTGACGAGCGTCTCGTGACCGACGAATCCGTGCCCGGCGCAGCCGGGGGTGCTGCCTCCGGCGCGGCCGAGGGGGTCGAGCGGATGCCGGCCGGCCGGGCCGCGATCGAGCTCGCCGGGGTCAGCAAGAGCTTCGGCGGCACGACCATCCTCGACCGGGTCTCGCTCGCGGTGCCGGAGGGCAGCCGCACCGTCATCGTCGGCTCGTCCGGCTCCGGCAAGACCACGCTCCTGCGCCTGATCAGCGGTTTCGAACTTCCGGATGCCGGAACGGTCACCGTCAATGGCCGCCTCGTCGCCGGGCCGGGCGTCTCGGTGGCCGCGCACCGGCGCGAGATCGGCTACGTCGCCCAGGACGGCGCCCTGTTCCCGCACCTCACGGTCGGGCAGAACATCGCCTTCGGACTCGGCCCTGCCCTCCGCGGCGGCACCAAACGGGAACGACGCAAGGCCGTCGCCGGACTCCTCGACATGGTCTCGCTCGACCCGGCCTTCGCCGACCGGCGTCCCGACGAGCTCTCCGGCGGCCAGCAGCAGCGCGTCGCCCTGGCCCGCGCGCTCGCCCGGCGCCCGAGGGTGATGCTGCTCGATGAGCCGTTCTCCTCCCTCGACGCCGGGCTTCGCTCCGCGACCCGCGACATCGTCGCGGCCACCCTCGAGCGCGCCGGGATCACCACGGTGCTCGTCACGCACGACCAGGCCGAGGCGATGAGCTTCGCCCACCAGCTCGCGGTGCTCCGCGACGGCCACCTCGGCCAGGTCGGATCGCCGCGGGAACTCTACTGGCGGCCGGTGGACCTGTTCACCGCGCGGTTCCTCGGCGATGCCGTCGTGCTCCCCGCCACCATCGGCGACGGGGTGGCCTTTTCCGCCCTCGGCGACGTGCCCATCATGCCCACCGATCTGCGCGGGCCCGGCTGCATCATGCTGCGCCCGGAGCAGATCGTGGTCGAGCCGTGTGATCTCGGCACCGGAGCGGAGGCCTGCACCGGCCAGGTCGAGGCCATCGACTTCCTCGGCGCCGAGGTGCAGCTTGCGGTGCGACTGCACGTGGCCGGCAGCCCGGGCGACGTGCTCGTGCACGTCAGGCAGCACGGCACCACCGGCACGGTCGTCGGCAGCGGGGTCAGCCTCCGGGCACGCGGCACGGCCACGGCATTCGCGGTCGCCGCGGCGGCGCACCGGCATCCGTCGCTCCCTGCGGTCTGACCGCCCCCACCCTGGCCCGCCAGACGTTTCACCGGCCGCCCTGTGCGTAACTCCTGCAATGTGTGGCGAGCCGA
This sequence comes from Cryobacterium sp. PH31-AA6, assembly GCF_030063195.1. Lineage (GTDB taxonomy): Bacteria > Actinomycetota > Actinomycetes > Actinomycetales > Microbacteriaceae > Cryobacterium. The sequence continues at coordinate 3,453 of NZ_JASISS010000016.1, read as the reverse complement.
CGGCCCAGCCGCGGAATCCTGCGGATCTGCCGGCCGGGCCGACCAAATTGCAGGAGTTATGCACGTGGATGCCCGGGGTCACCCCCGCAGCGGCGGCTACTCGGCGGCGTGCGCCTCGAGGAACTCGTACACCTCGGTGTCGTCCACGCCGGGGAACGTGCCGCTGGGCAATGGGGAGAGTACATGCGCGTGCAGCCGGGCGCTCGGCCAGGCCTTCCCTGCCCAGCGGGAGGAGACCTCCGACGCCGGGCGGCGGCAGCAGGACTCGTCCGGGCAGGTGGACACAGCCCGCTGCGTGGTCTCCCGACCGCGGAACCACTTCGCCTGCGCGAACGGCACCCCGACGCTGATCGAGAACTCGACGGCATCCGTCGCCCCGGTCTGGGTCGCCGACCAGAACGTGCCGGCGGGGGTATCGGTGTACTGGTAGAACTCGGTCGTGCGGTTGGTGTGGGTGAATGCGCTCCGGGCGCTCCACTGCTTGCAGACGTACTGGCCCTCGATCGACCCCGTCACGTCCACCGGCAGGGGAAGTCCGTCGTTCTCGTAGCCCTTCTGCAGCGCCCCGTCGCCGGTGACCCGCAGGAAGTGCAGCGGCATCTCCAGATGGGAGGTGGCCAGGTTGGTCAGGCGCAGCGCGGCGGCCTCGTGGGTCACCCCGAACGCGTCGCGGAAGTCCTCGACCGAGAGCTCACGCTCGCGTTTGGCGCCACTGAGGAACGCGACCGAGGCGTTCCGGGGCATCAGGCAGGCGGCCGCGAAGTAGTTGATCTGCAGTCTCTGCCAGAGGAACTCGGCGTAGCTGTCCGGCCGTTCGTGCCCGAGGAGCCGGTGGCCCATCGCCTGCAGCGCCATCGAGCGCAGCCCGTGACCGCCGGGGATCGACGCCGGTGGCAGGTAGATGCGGTGGTTGACCAGGTCGGTCACCGACCGGGTCGAATTGGGCAGGTCGTTCACGTAGATGAGGTTGAAGCCGAGTTGCTCGGCCATCACGCTCACCTCGCGGTGGGTCAGCGCCCCCGACACGTGACCGGATGCCCGCACCTGGTCCTCGGCGAGCTGCTCGATCTCGGGCATGTAGTTGTCCTGGTCGCGCATGCGTTCCCGCAGCTCGGTGTTCGCCCGCCGCGCCTCCTCCGGTGTCGCGATGGCCTCGCTGGCCCGGCGCGCGAGTTCCCGGTGCAGGCCGAGCAGGGACTCGAGCGCGGTGACCGGCATCCCCTTGGTCACCTTCACCGTCGGCAGGCCGAGGGCGCCGTAGAGCGGGTTCTTCTGCGCCCGGGCCAACTCGATCTCGAGGGCGGCCCGGGTGTTCGGCGCCTCCCCGCTGAGCAACTCGGTCACGGGGACGGCCAGGGCGGTGGCGACATCCTGCAGCGTCGAGAGTTTCGGCTCGCGTCGGCCGTTCTCGATCAGGGAGAGCTGACTGCCCGCCAGGCCGACCTGATCGCCGAGCTGATCGAGGGTGAGCCCGCGTTCGCTGCGGAAATGACGGATGCGCAGGCCGAGGGTGACGAGGTCGGAGGCACGTGTGGGCATTCCTTAACATTACCGAAAGAATCGTGATTCTTAACGGAAAGATTTCCCACGGAACGGCGGAAATAGGCGCATTCTTGATTTACCGGGCAAACTTACCCATCTGTCGCACCGGATCGACCACGAAAGGCCAGGAGATGACCATCGCGAATGTCTCAGTTCAGACCGGCGGGGGCGAGAACCGCAAAGCCGCGGGAACCACCGACCCCAATCTCCAGGCCTGGGTGGACGAAATTGCCCGGCTGACCCAGCCCGACGCGATCGTCTGGTGCGACGGGTCCCACCGCGAGGCCGATGCCCTCGCCAAGCAGCTCGTCACCGAGGGCAAGCTCATCCGGTTGAACCCGGAGTGGCGCCCCAACAGCTACCTCGCCCGCACCAGCCCGTCCGATGTCGCCCGGGTCGAGGACCGTACCTTCATCTGCTCGACCGATCCAGAGGATGCCGGCCCCACCAACAACTGGGCCGACCCCGCGTCGATGCGCGCCGAGCTGACCGAGGTCTTCGCCGGCAGCATGCGCGGTCGCACCATGTACATCGTGCCGTTCTCGATGGGCCCGCTCGGCGGCCCCATCTCGCAGCTCGGCGTCGAGATCACCGACTCGCCCTACGTCGTGCTCAACATGGGCATCATGACCCGGATGGGCGCCGAGGTGCTGCGCCTGATCGAGGCGGGAGCGAGCTGGGTGCACACCCTGCACAGCGTCGGCTACCCCCTCGTCGATGCCGGCGGACACCACCGTGCCGACGTCGAATGGCCGTGCAACGACAACAAGTACATCGTGCAGTTCCCGGAGACCCGCGAGGTGTGGTCCTTCGGCTCCGGCTACGGCGGCAACGCGCTGCTCTCCAAGAAGTCCTTCGCGCTGCGGATCGCCTCGGTGATGGCCCGCGACGAGGGCTGGCTCGCCGAGCACATGCTCCTGATCAAGGTCACCTCGCCGGAGGGCGGCGTCTCCCACCTGGCCGCCGCGTTCCCGTCCGCCTGTGGCAAGACGAACCTGTCGATGCTGCGCCCGACCATCCCCGGCTGGAAGGTCGAGACCATCGGCGACGACATCGCCTGGCTGCGCCCCGGCACCGATGGACGCCTGTGGGCGATCAACCCGGAGGCCGGCTTCTTCGGCGTCGCCCCCGGAACCGGCGAGGTCACCAACCCGACCGCCGTCGCCACCGTCTGGGGCAACACGATCTTCACGAACGTGGCGCTGCGCGACGACGGAGACGTCTGGTGGGAAGGCCTCACCGAGACGCCGCCGAAGCACCTGATCGACTGGCAGGGCAACGACTGGACGCCCGCCTCAAGCACCCCGGCCGCGCACCCCAACTCCCGGTTCACCGTCGCCGCGGCCCAGTGCCCGTCGATCTCCGACGACTGGGAGGCGTTTGGCGGTGTGCCGATCGACGCCATCCTGTTCGGTGGCCGCCGCGCCACCAACGTGCCGCTCGTCGCCCAGGCCCGCAGCTGGAAGCACGGCGTGTTCATGGGCGCCACCATTGCCTCGGAGAAGACGGCAGCCGCGGAAGGCATCGTCGGCGAGTTGCGTCGTGACCCGTTCGCGATGCTCCCGTTCTGTGGCTACAACATGGCCGACTACTGGGCGCACTGGCTCTCGGTCGGCAAGGGACTCGGCACCAAGGCCCCCGCGGTCTTCCAGGTGAACTGGTTCCGCAAGGGGCACGACGGCAGCTTCCTGTGGCCCGGTTTCGGCGAGAACTCGCGCGTGATCGAGTGGATCGTGCGCCGGGTCGAAGGCAAGGCGCAGGCCGTGGACACCCCGATCGGGCGTCTCCCCGTCGAGGGCGGCCTCGACCTCGACGGGCTCGACCTGTCGACGGATGCGGTGGAGCAGCTCTTCCACATCGACCACGCGTCGTGGCGGGCCGAGTGCGACCTCACCGAGGAGTACTTCGGCC
>NZ_JASISS010000015.1 GCF_030063195.1 Cryobacterium sp. PH31-AA6 | reverse complement strand
GCCGCCGAGGTTCCGCCGCCACCGGACCTGTAATCAAGGTCGTGAGAGATCCCGTAAACAAGGTGCTGAGACATGGTGTCAACAAAGTCATGAGACAGGTTGTAAACAAAGAGTTGAGACAGCACATACCAACTCGCCGGACTGCCGCTACCATCAAGCGCTACTCGCCAGCCAGTGGCTCCGACCCACACCATTGCTAGCTCTCTTCCGCACGATCTTGGCTCAGCGCCGCCCGACTTGGTGACTTTTAGGGCCTCGAATACTCAGTGGTGCTGAGCCACGCCACCCCTGGTGCTCTTACGCACGATCGGTGGGGCTCAAGCGCACGATCGGGTGGCTCTCAAGGCATCAAATACTCAGTCTTCTTCGGCATCACCCGCTCCGTGATCCTTGACGGCGACTGCAGCACCCAAGGCGGCCGCACGAGGAGATCCAGCGAGGGCGCCTATGATCATGGAGGTCAGCATCATTAGCGAGCCGACCTATATGTGATTTACGATCACCTGGTATGGACAGGCGAGCGGGCTGACCTGGGAGAGCTCTTGACGATCGTCCGTGCCGACGTTTGTCGGCTTTTCGGTCCGAGTGAACCGGTGCGGACGTGCAGCGTTGGCTTGTCCGGTGCTCAAAACGTTCTGCGGGCGGCGAGATAAAGCGCGCCGACGAGTTCGGCTCGGCTTCCGTGTTCTGCCGCTGCAACGGTCATTCCTTGAGCTGTTGCAGGTTGCGCGTACTGGTCGATACCCATTCTGATGCCGGTGAGAAGCACAGGATTGGCTGTTCCGAGTGTGCCGCCGACCACTAAGAGACTGGGGTTGAGCAGGTTGCACAGCGAGGACAAGGCTTGACCCACGGTGCGACCGGCGTCGCTGAAGATGCGGTTCGTGATTTCGTCTGCGAAGGGGAGGCTGTCGATTCGGTCAATGGTGACGCCTTCATGACTGTGCGCTAGCTGCGCGACGACACTGTCGACTGAAACCACTGCCTCAAGACACCCTCGGCTACCGCAGCGACACAGCTCCGCGTTGTTTTCGAGTCGATTGTGTCCTATCTCACCAGCTAACCCTGCTGAGCCTTTGTAGATTCGGCCTCCCAAAATGAGTGCCGCTCCGATACCGTCGGAAATTTTCACATAAAGAACGTCATCATGCCCCGATGCCACACCGCGACGATGTTCTCCGATCGCGCCGAGGACTGCATCATTTTCGACCAGCACGCTGTGCCCCAAGCGCCGCTGTAGCTCCGCAGCCGGATCAAGCCCGACCCAGCCCGACAAGACCGTGGGGGATCGGACCACTCCGCGTTGCGCGTCCACGGGGCCCGGGATACCTGCGACAATCGTTGCAAGATCGCCGACTTCGTATTCTTTACATAACCGGTCGAGAAGCTCGCAGGCCGCATTCATTGCCTCGCGCGCGTGTAAGTCGACATTCAGCAATGTCGTCTCGCTCGCAATCTCGACGCCAGAACCGTCAGCCAGTGCCACGGAAATGTGCTTATGGCCAAAGTCGATACCCGCTACCCATCCCGACAATGGAGTCGGCAGCAGACGCAGAGCTGGTCGACCGCTCCCCGATCCCTTACCTTTCGCGAGAGGGTCGACCTCCACCACACGGCCTTCGCGTAAAAGCCTACGCACTAGGAACGTAACACCGCTTGGGGACATCGACGCCGCTGCGGCCAGTTCTGAACGAGAAAGTCCCTCGGGGGCAAGCCGAATACGGTCGTAGAGGTCTTCAAGGGCCCTATCTCGCGGGGCGACAGCTCTGACATCGATCACCTGCCCAGCATAGGGAATGTGGGGACGCCAAAGATTCTTTTATGCGAAGAATGGTCAAAAGAACATTAGAAATGCGGTCTTTCAGGCATTGACTGACGGCAGGATTCGCGGTTTACTTGCGCCACCCTCGTATTTCGTGATTCTTCTGCGCGAAGCAGTGAAGACGCCAGGGTGCGTGCGTCCGGGTCGGAGATGATTCGGGAGAGTTGGATCAATCCTGTAATGGTGTCAGAGAGGACAACCGTGAATCAGATCAGCAATCAAGGGCGACGTGACGGGAGGGTCGAAAAGACCGCTATCACGCGACCCGCCAACCCGACACCAGCGAAGGGCCACCACAAAGATCGTCGCCCGCGCGCTCGCTTGCGCCTGCGGGCGGGGACCGCGGTACTGGCCCTCGGCGCCCTAACCGCGTCGCTCGCGGTCACGGCTGCGCCGGCCGCGGCCGAGACGCGCCAGGCCACCCTGTCGACCCGATCGGCGGTGATAATCACGACGGATGGGCTGCAGTTCCGTGACCTTGACCGCGACGGCCGCCTCACCCCCTACGAAGATTGGCGGCTGACGCCGAAGAAGCGGGCGGCCGACCTGCTGGGCCGCATGACCGTCGCAGAGAAGGCTGGGCTACTCGTGCACGGCACGCTGCCAGTCTCCGGGACCTCCTACCGAGAGACCTTGGCAGGAAATCTCGGAGATCTGATAGGCATGCGCAAGATGACGTCCTTCGTCACCCGCCTGTCGACAACCCCGTCTAATATCGCAATTGCCAGCAACCGGGTGCAGGAGATCGCCGAGAACCAGCGGCTGGGGATCCCCGTGGTCATCTCCACCGACCCGCGCAATGGATTCTCGGTCGCGGAGGGTCAGACCGTGGCGCGCAACGGCACCACCGCGATGCCGGACGCAACGGGACTGGCGGCCACGAGTGACCCCGAGTTGGTGCGCCAGCTCGCCGACATCATCCGTCAGGAGTACCGCGCTGTCGGTATCACCGAGGCGCTCTCACCGCAGGCGGACATCGCCACCGAGCCCCGCTGGGCGCGCATCAACGGCACGTTCGGCTCCGACCCCAAGGACGCCTCCACGTTCGTCGAGGCATACGTCGAGGGAATGCAGGCGGGCTCAAAGGGCCTGTCCCCCCAGAGCGTGGCTACAGTGACCAAGCACTGGGTTGGCTACGGCGCCGCGGAGAACGGCTTCGAGAGCCACTACTACTTCGGCCGCTACGCGACATTCCCCGGCAACAACTTCGCCAAGCATCTCGTCCCGTTCAAGGGTGCCTTCAAGGCCAACACCGCCGGGATAATGCCCACCTACTCGATTCTCAAGGACCTGGTCTACAACGGCACCACGGTCGAGCAGGTCGGCGCCGGGTTCAACTCATTCCTGCTGCAAGACCTGCTGCGCGACGAGTACGGCTTCAAGGGCGTCATCGTCTCAGACTTTGGCATCACCGGCACCTGCACGGCCCGCTGCCTGGTGAACGCGCCGCCGGCGTCCCACATCGGAGGAGATTGGGGTTCGGCCAAGCCCTGGGGAGTTGAGGGCATGTCGGTCCTCCAGCGGTTCGTAAAGTCGATCAACGCTGGCGTGGACCAGATCGGCGGCTCCAACGAACCCTCGTACGTCGTCCAAGCCTTCGAGCAGGGTCTGCTGACAGCAGCACGGATCGACCAGTCTGCGCAACGCGTCCTCCAGCAGAAGTTCGAGCTCGGCCTGTTCGAGAACCCGTACGTCGACGCCGCTGCCGCCGCCGCCATTTCCGGCAGCGCCCCGTTCGCTGCCGTCGGCGACGCGGCCCAGGCCAAGTCCCTGACGCTGCTGACGAACAATGACCAACTGCTGCCCGCCGCACCCGCCAGTAAACCCAAGGTCTGGTTGTCTGGCGTGGCCGCATCCGCGGCGACGGCCATGGGATATACTGTGGTCACAGACCTCGCGCTGGCCGACCTCGCCGTTGTTCGGCTCAGCGACCCCCAGCAAGGCGCCTACTCGAGGGACCTAAACTTCACCGGCCTCGAGGCGGGCTACCGAGCGCTCCAGGCGGCCGTGGACGCCGGGGTCCCGACTGTGGCGGTGCCGAAACTCGACCGGCCGCTCGTGCTGACGAACGTCGTCGATCGCGCCGACGCCGTGCTGGCGAACTACGGGGTTTCGGACACGGTCCTCATGCAGACGATCGCCGGGCAGCGGCAACCGGGAGGCAACCTGCCGTTCGAGTTGCCGCGTTCGATGGCGGCCGTCCTGGCCCAGCTTTCCGACGTGCCCGACGACAGCGCCGACCCGCTGTTCCCGGTCGGGTTCGGGCTGCAGTACGACTGACCGACGATCGCCTCTTTGAGCGCGATGTTCCAGTCCTACCGGGACTCCATGGCCAGGCGCGGACCGATCAGCCCGCGCCTGGCCGCGAACCTCTCGGCCGCGCAGCGATTCACCGACCGGGGCCGCACGGCTCAGGCAGCCCAGGAGATGCAGCAGTTCCTCGACCGCCTGGCCGACGTCCCCGCCAATAGTTACGTCTCGCCCGCCGCGAAGGCGGCCCTTCAAGAGGAGGCGCGCGCCGTCCTCGATGGGATGCGCTGACACAACGGTGCCGTCGTTCTCGTCGGAGGTTCGCAGGAGTGAGCGCGCGGGTTCAGCCTCAATCCACCGACTGGCTGGGGTTGGGAGGCGTTTTCTGATGTGAGTGACTGCGGCGCGCTGGGGCGTGCTTGAGCGCTGAGCCTCGCTGCTCGTGGTGTTCCGCTGGGGTTCCAGGTCGGGTCGGGGCGGGCGGGTCAGGTCGGGGTTGGGCTTGGGGGTGCGAAGACGTGGTCGAAGAGGTGGGTCCAACCGGTTTCCCAGGGCCAGTTCTCGGGCAGGTGCAGCGTGACGCGCCGGGCGGAGGACGCGATCCTGGCGGGGATGTTGATCAGTTTTCGGCGGATGGTCGCCGCCCGGGCCCGGGCCAGGCCGGTGCCGGCGGTCACCGCGGCGGCGCGGGTGAGGTTGAAGGCGATCACGGCCAGGACCAGCCAGGCCGCGTTTGCCGCGAACACACCCGAGGGCAGGTGGGCCAGGGCGCTGCTCTTCAAATCGGAATTCACGAGTTCGATGGCCGCGTGGGTGCGGTGGGTTGTGTCGGCGGTGACGGTGTCCAGGGTGCTGGTGGTGAAGAACGCGTGGAAGCGGTGCAACGTGAAAAGGGTGCTCTGGCCGGAGAGTTTGTGTTTGTTCAGCTCCGGAATCCGGCGCACGACGAGGCGACCGCTGATGTGGTCCGTCTTTTTCGTGAGGTGAACGCGGTGTAGGGGATCTCGGCGACCTCGGCGTCGGAGATCCAGGTTCGGGTGTCCTCGTCGTAGATCGCGTGGGTGTACTTGATCGGCGTCCACCCGGCCGCCGGGATGGCCGCGATCGCTTTCCTTACGGCGGAATCCAGGCGGGCGGTCACGGAGACGTCCGCGCCGCCGGCCAGGGCGGCGTGGATGGCCGCGAAGGTGTAGAACGCGGAATCGGCGCGAAACAAGACCCGGGCGGTCTCCATCCCGGGCAGGCGGCGGAGGCGTTGGGCGAGGATGATCGGGGCGCCGGTGACTGTTTTCAGTGTCGCGAGGATCGCGTTGAACCCGCGGACCCCGGAGTAGCCGAAGCTGGCGCCTTGTTTTTGGTGCCCGTGGACCTCGATGATGGTGTCGTCCACGTCCAGGAATACGTAGTCGTCGCCCGGTTCTGGAGCAATTAGCGGGCTCAGGGCGGCGAGGCTGATCAGGAACCGGGAGGCGACCGCATCAAGCTGACGCACATGCCCGAACGTGAACGCGCGCAAGAACGACCCCAGCGTCGACGGCGCGTAAAGGTGGGCGAAGAGTTTGCGCATCCCGCCGTGACGGAGCACGGCCATGTCATCGATGGCGTCCGCGCCAGCGACCATCCCGGCAGCCAGTGACGCGACCTTCAGCCCGGCGTTCGCGCCCTTGTCCGTCGGCACGCTCAACCACTTGTCGGCCAGGCGCCGCAAGCCTGCCTTCTCGGCCAGTTTCATCGCGGGTACCAACCCCGCCGACGACACGAGATTGGAATCGTCGAAGACGTACGCCACGGCCCGGGTGGTGTGGGAAACTTGCATCTAAGAGATGCCTTCCTATTCAGTAAAATAGTTCCTTCGATAAGTACTATTATCCCTGATAAGAGAGGCATTCTCTGTTTAACGCGCCGCTAGATTTCAATCCCAATCGGTGGATTGAGGTTCAGTCATCCCGGGGTCATCAGGCGTGGGAAGACCCGGTCCGGGTGAACGCCTGCTCCGGCGGAGCGCACTAGTAGTACTTGGTTAGGTTGGTCCGGCACGTTGGTGGCAGTGGGGGCAGTGGCAGAGGATCTGGATGACCAAGTACTACTAGTTGGGAACGTCCGGTTCCGCAGCAGCGTCGTGCACGTCCTCTACGTACTGGTACGCGATCGGTTCTTCGGTGACATTCCCGAGCTGGAATACCCGGCGTACGGTGGCGCCTTCTTCATCCACCTCGAGGGTGACGGTCTGCTGGTAGCCGCCGTCGACGAAGGCCAGTTCGCGTTCCGTGCCTGACGCGATCGGGTTGGCGCCATAGAAGATGGCGCGGTAGGTGGTCTTCTCGTTCATGATCTCCCCATCTGTTTTCGTCAGGTCTTGCCGTTCGGGTTGCCCCGCCACGGTCGTCGGCTCGCTGCAGACAGACTACGACGGACTGATATTTTTGCACAGGGCACCGCAGGGAGATGCCGCATGGGCTGAAGTTGCGTAGATCGAGTCGAGAAGCGCCACCGGTGCCGCTATCGTGCGGCCGCGTGCGCTTCGCACGATTGATGTGCTCGCCGATGTCGCTCGGTCTTTGATCGCGTCGGCGGGATTCAATCGAGCGGCCGCTGCGGCGGGGATGAACGTGATGATGAGGCCGAGTGCTGCGCCAGCAGCGCCGGTAGTGGGGCTGAACGATACGAATCACCCATCTGAACAGTGGGGCTCACCCGCGCCACAGGTGGTGCTCACTGAAGCGAATATTCACAGGAGAGCCGGATTCTTTCGCTATTTAGTGGCGGCCACCGACACATCGGTGTGTCACAGAGGGATCGTTTTGGGGACGATTGGCTCCGGTGTCATCAGCTGATGATGGTGGTATCTTCACCGCCAGCTCGTTCAGGAGAACGGTATGGTTGACGCCGGGTGTGGGGGTCGGGGCCTGGAACCAGCCAACGGTAGGCGCGAGCAGCACCAGTTGTGGTCACCCGGTCCTCGATGGCGTCATGCACACCGACCATGGAGTGCAGTTCACCTCTTGGGCATTCACGAAAAAACTCCGCGCCTCGGGCCTGATGCCTTCTTTCGGAACTGGCGGCGACGGCTACGACAACTCGATGATGGGGATGTTCTGGTCAAGCATGCAGATCGAGTTCCTCAGCCGGAAGAAGTGGCGCGACGAGTTTACCTTGCGAACGCCATGTCCGAGTAGATCGAGATCTTCTACAACCGGCAGCGACGCTACTGAAAAATGGGATACGTCACCCCGATCGAGCACGAGCTGTGCTTCGAGAGCACATTCATCCCCGCGTGATGCCGTCAGGGGTTGCAGTGGTTGCAGTGATTCCAATTCTGGTGCTGTTCAGGTGCCGGCGGAGACTAGTTCCCTGGCCGTTCCCTCGTCGATGTAAAGGTCGGTGATCACCCGGGCGGTGAGGGCGCCGCGGAGGCTGGGCAGCTTCGAGCTACCGGAGACGACACAGATCCGGCGCGGGGTGCGGCGCAACACAGCGAAGTCCGGTCCGGTGCTGCGCTCGTTCAGCGGGATTCCGTCGGTGGAGCCGTCGGCGCGGAAGAAGACCGTGGCCACGTCGCCGACGACGCCGTCGCGACTGAGGGCGTCGTAGTCTTCGTCGTCGAGGTACCCGCCGGCGTAGACGTGACTGGGGACATCCGAAAACGGGGAGCCGAGTCCGAACAGGGCCACGTCCATCCGGCCCTGCATCTCGAGCAGCCGGGTGACGCCGCGCTCCCGCCAGAATGCCCGCCGGGTCGCCGGGTCGTCGAAGAACGCCGGCACGGGGAAATGCTCGACGCGGGCGCCGAACGCGTCGCCGAAACGGCGCAGGATCTCGCTGGTGTAGTCGAGGCCGGTCGTGCTCATGTTCCCGGCGCCGTTGAGCTGCACGATCTGCGAGTTGTGGGTGGGTTTCGGGGTCACGTGGCGGCTGATCGCGTTCATGGTCGAGCCCCACGCGATCCCCATCGTCATGTTCGAATCGAAGAACTGCCCGAGAATCCGTGCAACCGAGAGAGCCACCCGCTCCAGCCGGTCGACGTCGCTCGTGTGATCAGCGACCGGTACGACGTGCGCGGCGACCTGGTGACGATCGAGGATGAGACGCTCCAGCCGGCTGGTGGCGTCGAGGGGCGAGCGCACCTGGATGTTGACCAGACCGGTGGCCCTGGCCTGGCTGAGCAGGCGAGAAATTGAGGATCTGGAAGTTTTCAGCTCGTGGGCGATGGCATCCATCGTCAGGTCCTGCAGGTAGTACAGGTGGGCCGCGGTGAGGGCGTCATTGGTCCGGTCGGACAGCAATGGATCGTTCGGAATAGTCATTCGCGCTCCTTGCACATATGTTCATACAGCTTGACGGTTTGAGTCGAACTCATCAAGCTTCTGGCTCAGGAGGTTTGCCCCAGTGCAAATCGACGACGAGCCGGCGGTGGACTCCCCACAGCTGCGACCCCACAATGAAGTGAGCGAACAGTGCAGAACACAGCGATCGCGGCCCAGACCGCCGTGCAGGCCGATCCCCGCGCGCGGGTCCTCATCATCGGGGCCGGCATCAACGGCATCGCCACCTTCCGTGACCTCGCGCTGCAGGGCGTGGACGTGGTCATCGTGGACAAGGGCGACTACGTCTCGGGGGCATCGGCCGCCTCCTCGCACATGATCCACGGCGGGGTGCGCTACCTGGAGAACGGCGAGTTCCGGCTGGTGAAGGAGTCGGTCGAGGAGCGCAACGGCCTGCTCAAGATCGCTCCGCACTACGTCAAGCCGTTGAAGACCACGGTGCCGATCTTCTCCACCTTCTCCGGGGTGCTGACTGCTCCGCTCCGCTTTCTCACCCACCGGCAGGGGGCGGCGCAGGAGCGCGGCGCCCTGCTGATCAAGGTCGGCCTCACCCTGTATGACTCCTTCTCGCGCGACGGCGGCAGCGTGCCCCGGCACGAGTTCCGCGGGGCGAAGGAGTCGCTGCGCCAGCTGCCCCGGCTGAACCCTTCGCTCAAGTACACGGCCACCTACTACGACGCGTCGATGCACGACCCGGAGCGCCTCGCCCTCGACGTGCTCGGCGACGGGCTCGCCGCCGGCCCGCACGCCCGCAGCGCGAACTACGTCGAGGCCATCGGGATGGATGCCGACGGCGTGCGCCTGCGCAACACGGTCACCGGCGAGGAGTTCGCCTTCCAGGCTGACGTCGTCGTCAACACCTCCGGGCCGTGGACGGACCTCACCAATGCGGCGCTGGGCCAGGCCAGCGCCTACATGGGCGGCACCAAGGGCTCGCACATCGTGCTCGACAACCCCGAACTGCTTGCCGCGACCGGCGGGCGTGAGATCTTCTTCGAGCACAAGGACGGCCGCATCGTGCTGATCTACCCGCTTGCCGGCCGGGTGCTGGTCGGCACGACAGACCTCGAGCACGACATGACGCAGCCGGCCCGCTGCACCGAAGACGAGGTCGACTACTTCTTCGAGCTGGTCACGCACGTTTTCCCAGATGTCGCCGTCGACCGGTCGCAGATCGTCTTCCGGTTCGCCGGGGTGCGCCCGCTGCCCCGGCACGACGATGAGCAGCCCGGTTTCGTGTCCCGCGACTACCGGATCGAGTCCCGCCCACTCGGCGACCGCCCCGGCACGCTGCTCAGCCTGGTCGGGGGCAAGTGGACAACGTTCCGTGCCCTCGCCGAACACCTGAGCGGCGATATCCTCGGCCTGCTCGGCCTGCCCCGGGTGGTGTCCACCGTCGGGCTCTTCATTGGCGGCGGGCGTGACTTCCCGATGACGGATGCCGCCCACCAGGTCTGGATCACGGCGCACGGCGACGAGGTGGGGGCCCCGCGCGCTGCCACCCTGCTCACCAGGTACGGTACCCGTGCCGCCGACGTGATCGGCTGGCTCACCGAGGAAGCCGATGCCCCGCTGGCCAACCACACCGACTACAGCCGGCGGGAGATCGAGTACCTGGCCGCCACGGAATCCGTGATGCACCTGGTCGACCTCGTCCTCCGCCGCACCAGCCTGGCCTTCCGCGGCGAACTCAGCCTTCCGCTGCTCGATGAGCTGGCGGCCGTTCTCGCGCCGGTGCTCGGCTGGGATGCGGCCACCCGCGAGAATGAGGTCGCGCTCACCATGACAATGCTCCGCGAGACGCACGGGGTTCAGCTGTCGGCCGTGTCGGCCTAGATCGACTGACCTGCCGGCTGACTTCCCGGCCCGCGCTGCGCCCGCAGCGCGAGCCAGAGCCGCACGGGCGGGTACGCAAGACCGCACTTCCCGCCGGGTCAACTCGACAGATTTTTCATGATCCGTCTTCTGCCGGATCAATCAGTTCCACCAACCAAATCCACCAAATAAAGGAGTCAAATCAAAGTGGACAATCTCGGTATCGTATTTCTGTCGGAACTGGTGGGCACCGCCCTGCTGGTCCTCCTCGGCTGCGGAGTGGTCGCCAACGTGGCCCTGGCCAAGAACAAGGGCCTGGGCGGCGGCTTCCTCATGGTCACCATCGGCTGGGGACTCGCGGTCTTCTCCGGTGTCATCGTCGCGTACAACTCCGGCGCCCACCTCAACCCCGCTGTGACGCTCGGCCTGGTCGCCAACGGTGCCACCGAGTTCGGTTCCGGTGTCCCCGTGAACGCCATCTCCGTCCTGACCTACATCGGGGCGCAGATGCTCGGTGCCTTCCTCGGTGCCGTCTTCTGCTGGTTGGCCTACAAGCAGCACTTCGACCAGGAGCCGAACCCGGCCAACAAGCTGGGCGTGTTCTCAACCGGCCCGGCGATCCGGTCCTACGGCTGGAACCTCGTCACCGAGATCATCGGCACCTTCGTGCTGGTGTTCGTGGTGATCGCATTCGGCGGTGGGCGCCAGGGCGAAAGCGGCGGGCTTGCCGCCCTCGGCCCTCTACCGGTTGCGCTGCTGGTCATCGTGATCGGTACCTCGCTCGGTGGTCCGACCGGGTATGCGATCAACCCGGCCCGTGACCTCGGGCCTCGGATCGCGCACTTCCTGCTGCCGATCAAGGGCAAGGGGCCCTCGGACTGGGCCTACTCGTGGGTTCCAATCGTGGGCCCGGTCATCGGCGGGCTGCTCGCCGGCTGGTCCTCCGCGGTCCTCCTGCCCATCCTGGCCTAGCCAGGGACCGGCGCCGCGGCATCCGCCGACGGATGCCGCGGCACGCTCGGCACGCAATTCGCACACTCAACCTGAACCGCACGATCAACAAAGGAGTTATCAATGGCCCAGTACATCATTGCCATCGACCAGGGGACGACGAGTTCCCGCGCGATCATCTTCGACAAGGCCGGGTCGATCGTCTCGACCGGCCAGCTCGAGCATGAGCAGATTTTCCCCCAGGCCGGGTGGGTCGAGCACGACCCGATGGAGATCTGGAACAACACCCGTGAGGTGATCGGCCAGGCTCTCTCCAAGGCCAACCTCACCCGCCACGACATCGACGCCGTCGGCATCACCAACCAGCGTGAGACCGCCGTGGTCTGGGATCGCACCACCGGTCTTCCCGTCTACAACGCCATCGTCTGGCAGGACACCCGCACCCAGCCGATCGTCGACCGGCTCGCCGCCGACGGCGGCGTCGAGCGGTTCAAGAAGCAGGTCGGCCTGCCGCTGGCGACCTACTTCTCCGGTACCAAGATCGTCTGGATCCTCGAGAACGTCGAGGGTGCCCGGGAGAAGGCCGACGCCGGCCAGCTGATGTTCGGCACGACCGACTCGTGGGTGCTCTGGAACCTGACCGGCGGGCTCGAGGGCGGCGTGCACGCGACCGACGTCACCAACGCCAGCCGCACCATGTTCATGGATCTGGAGACCCTGGCCTGGGACGACGACATCCTCGCCGCGTTCGACGTGCCCAAGTCGATGCTGCCCGAGATTCGCTCCTCCTCCGAGGTCTACGGTCACGCCAGCGAGCACAGCCTGCTGCGCGAGACACCGATCGCGGGCATCCTCGGCGACCAGCAGGCGGCAACATTCGGTCAGGCCGCGTTCGACCAGGGTGAGGCCAAGAACACGTATGGCACCGGTAACTTCCTCATCTTCAACACCGGCACCGAGATCGTGCAATCCAAGAACGGTCTGCTCACCACGGTCGGCTACAAGCTCGGCGACGAGGCGCCGCACTACGCGCTCGAGGGTGCGATCGCCGTCACCGGGTCACTCGTGCAGTGGCTTCGCGACAACCTCGGAATCGTCGGCTCTGCCGCCGAGATCGAGGCGCTGGCCCTCTCGGTCAAGGACAACGGCGGAGCCTACTTCGTGCCGGCGTTCTCCGGCCTGTTCGCGCCGTACTGGCGCGCCGATGCCCGCGGCGCCCTGGTCGGTCTGACCCGGTTCGTGAACAAGGGTCACATCGCCCGGGCCGCGCTCGAGGCGATCGCGTACCAGTCCCGGGAGGTGCTGGACGCGGTCAACGCGGACTCCGGCGTTCCGCTGACCGAGCTCAAGGTCGACGGCGGGGCCTCGGCCAACGACCTGCTGATGCAGTTCCAGGCCGACATCCTCGGCGTATCCGTCGTGCGTCCGGTCGTGGCCGAGACGACGGCGCTCGGCGCCGCCTACGCGGCCGGCCTCGCCGTGGGTTTCTGGAGCAGCCTCGACGAGCTCCGCGCCAACTGGCAGGAAGACGCCCGCTGGGAGCCGCAGATGGATGTCGCCGAGCGTGACCGCCTGCTGCGCAACTGGAAGAAGGCCGTCACCAAGTCCCTCGATTGGGTCGACGAAGACGTCCTCTAGCCCGCCATCTGCTCCACCCGAACCAACTGCTCGACCTGCTCAACGGAAACCCGGCGCCCACCCCAGGCCGCCGGGTTTCCGCCAGCCAGCCCTCATCAGCATTGATCAGGTCAAAGCAAATGCCCGGAATCGCCGCACTGGGTGCCATCAACCCGTGTTGCAAAGAACGTTTGAATCTGACCTTCACCGGGAAATTCATTCAGTGTCGTAGAATTGCGGTCGTGAAGATCGACCACGAGTGTCCGAGTGAGTCCTCGGCGAACCGGAGGATTTCGCCATGGCGGTGTCAGTGATCTCGTCTATGGATGGCTTGGACCGATTCGATGGTGTGATCACAGGGGTGCGTAATCCGCTCAGGCTCAAGGCTGTCGCTGACGCAGACCTGGTGGGCCACTTGGGTGACGCTGATCTGGATGCGGTGGTTGCCACCCTGCGTCTGGCCTGTGGGTCGCCGATCGTTGTGGTGAACATCGTGAGTGCTAACCGGCAGACCTATGCGGCGGAGGTTGGTGTCGGGGCAGAATGCACCTCGGTACCGGACGCACTGTCCTTTTGTGCCGAGGTGGTTGACACGGGTCGGGCCATGACAGTCTCCGATGCCGCCGCGCATCCCATCTACTCCCAGAACCCGATGGTGCTCAGCGGCGTCGTCGGTGCATACGCGGGCGTCCCCCTTGTCGATAACGGCGCGGTTCTGGGCAGTGTGGCAATCTTCGATGGCCATGCGCGAGTGTTCTCCGCTGAGGTTCTGGATATTCTTCGTCATCAAGGGAAACTGGCTGGGTCTGTGCTCGCCTTGCGCCGGTCGGCCCGCATGGACGTGCTGACCGGGTTGCCCAACCGTGCCCTTTACGGTGATCGCCTCGCCGGGGCTCTGGCGCGACTTGAGCGCGGCGGTGGAATGGTCTGCGTGATGTATCTCGACATTGATGACTTCAAGATCATCAATGACACTTTCGGGCATGGTGGGGGCGACGACGTCCTTGTCGAGCTTGGGAGGAGACTGACTAGTGCGTTGCGTCCCGCCGATACGGTGGCGCGCTTCGGTGGGGATGAGTTCGTGATCTTGTGCGAGGACCTCGGTAGCGTTGACGATGCCGAACATTTGGCGGCTCGGGTGGTGGCCGCGACCATCGAGCCATGGGAGATCCAGGGCCGGTTCATGCCGGTCCACGTGAGTATCGGTTTCGCCGTGACGGACTCGGCTAGTGCTGAGCCATCAGCGTTGCTCGGTGATGCCGACGCCGCTATGTATTTGGCGAAGAAGGTGCCTGGCTCCGCCTCGGTGTTGGCGGCCGGTTGGCGAAGAAAGCTGTAGTGGCATCATCATTGAGAAGTTTCAAATAGTCGGTCCTGAGGATGCGGACGGAGGAGTGAGGCACGCGCCGCCTGCAGAATGCCAAGCCGCCGCGGGCGGCTCTTGATCCCTCGATCACCACGGTGCACGTGCGGTCAATCCGGCCGACCACTGGTCGCGGGGTGGCAAAACCTGACTCCGCGCCGAAAGTGCAGACCACAGACAACACTCACCTCGTGTCGAGACTCCGGGTACAGGACGACGACGACCTGGTCGCTTGTGTCCGACTCGATGCGTTTCGATAGGTCGGTCTGCCATCCGCGTAAGAGCGCCGTTCCACCGGTCGGTAGGTTTTCGAGTCGTTGGATGTTCCGAGGCGTGGGGACTGCCCCGGTTGGGTTGACTTGTTGGCGAGAACCGCTTAGGGCTGCCCGGTCAGGGACGCTGAGGGTGCTGCTGGTTCTTGGGTTCTGTTTCGCGGGAAATGGCTTGCCCAGAACACCAGTGACCCGAACCCGAGCACCAGGACGGCGATCAGGGCAACGTAGATGAGTACGGAGCCGTATCCGGTCGCGGGGTCCAGGAACGGATAGGGAACCCAGCCGTCCGTGGCGCCGCGCAGCAGGACAACCGCTGACCAGATCAGTGGATAGAGCAGAACAAGCCACAGGTGGCTGAACGCGAGCTTGGCTCGGTCCGTGAAGACGAGCCAGTCCACGACGACGTAGATGGGCACCACAATGTGCAGCACCGCGTTGGCCCACGGCAGCGGTACCCCGCCGGCGGCGCCGAGCGGCGCCAGGAGGAGTGCGTAGACGATGCCGACGATGATCATGTACGTCGTCACTGCTGCGCGGGCGATGACGAGCCATCGGCCCTGCCCTGTGCCGCGGACTGCGGACACCACAGCAACGATGTAGACGATCGCTGTGAGTAGGTTCGACTGCAGTGTGAAGAACCCGAAGAAATTGAAGGGGTTCAGGGCCACCCGGGAGGCGACATCCGCTGCGGTGCTGATGACCGCGGTGAGGATGAGGCCGGCGATAACAAGGCGTAGGGCGGTGGCGGTGCGGTTCATCATGGCCCTGCGCTTTCATCCCACGGTGTGTGCGACAACTCTAGATGACAACCCTTCCTTGATCTGTTGATTCGCAATCCGACGATTCACCGAACTGAGGAATGGCCTCACCGGCTCGATCGATATCGCAGGTCGCGGCGGTCACTTGCCGCTGCCAATAGCTGCCACTGCTCGACATCCCCACGTTCCTCAGGACGCCCCGGTAACTCACCGGACAGAGACATCTCGGCCCGACTCACCGACGGCGCTTCGGTTGCCGGAGGGGGAGCGCCCGAAGGATCCGGTCCCATGCCGGCACCATATCCACCGCGACAGATACCCGTTCTTGAGGTGGCAGAAAGACGCAGTCCTGGTGCCCGACTGTGTAGCGCGGCGCACGGCATCTTTGTTGCTTTTCGTCTGAGGGATTGTTCACTGCGTGCTGCCGGCGTCAAGCCGTCGTCACAGTTTCGGCAAAAACTTCTTCCCCCGCTTTGCTCCTCCATAACTTTTGGCCTGCAACCGTTCCTTGGGGCTTGACCCCGACAGCACTCCATGAGGGCGGAAAAACCGCCGAAAGGCAAAAAAAATTTGGAGGAGAGAAAATGCTTGAACAGACACAGACCCCCGCACACAAAACGGCTCCCGTTGACGTTGAGTGGAAGATCCGCCACCTGACCAGTTCGATCCGCAGGCGCGAACGCACCCTTAACTGGGACGGATACGCCACGCCCCACACCCCCGAGAACCCGGAAGTCGTCGCCGCGCGCACTGCCGCCCAGCTCGCCCGAATCGCGGAGCTCCGCACCCGGCTCGCCCACTGGGAAAACGTCCGGGCCAACCAGCCGACCACCGCGCTGAGCAACTGAGGAGATACGATGATGACGGATTACATCAGCACCAAGGACACCGCGAAGTTGGTTCGGGTGGCGTTGAAGAACTCGTTTCCCGGCGTGAAGTTCAGCGTCCGGATGAGTACCGGCACCGCGTCCGCGTGGATGAACGTGTCGTGGAGTGACGGACCTACTGACCGGCAGGTGGGCGCGGTGACCGGCCACTACGAGGGCCGCAAGTTCAACGGGATGACGGACGGGTACGACGACCAGGGGTCCGCGCTCGTCGCGTTCGACGGTGAGGACATGCCCCGGGTCGTGCGGTACTCCTGCGACGGGATCAACACCCACCGTGACTACACGGCCGCCGGATACCGGGTCGCGCAGCACCTCATCAGCACCAACAGCGACCACACAGACCTGGTCCTGTTCACCCCCGAGGGCGAGCCCATCACCGATGCCCCCGTGCCGCAGGGGATCTACGTCGCCGGGCACTTCCACGACTACATCTACAGCCCCGTGCACATCGCCCAGGTCATCCTGCAGCGCGTCGACCTCACGACCGTGACCGCGCCCACCCGATAGACCAGGAGAACCAGCAATGAACACACCCACCATTGTTGCCAGCAGCGACGCCGCCGCGGCTGCGCGTTTCGTTGACGTGTTCGCGGCCGCGGACTTCGCGGGCGACGTGGGCCCGCGGATGACTTGCACTGAAGTGGACGCCCTCGCCGGGATGCACCGCGCCGTCGGCGCCGACACTGCCGCTAACACCTGGGTGACGGCACACGCCGCAGAAGACCACGAAGGAGACGACCACCACCAAGCCTGATCATCGAGCTGCCCCCCTTGACCACGCGATCAAGGGGGGCTTTTTCGACACCCCAGCAACTCACCAACCGCGGCAATCGTTGATGACGGTTGGGGTTGATTCTGCACAGAGGACGGCGTCGATGGTAGCGGCGCCGTCCCGGAACCTGGAAACGACGAGCGACCGGGCAGACTCTTCGCGCACACCCGTTGGGCGGACCGCGCGGCACTCTCCGGTGAGACTCTGGCGGGACAGAGCGGGCCTAGGTGATCGAGCAAGGAGGACCATACGAGCCGGGCTGGCGGACCCGGCGAGAGCTCAAGTGCTTCAGAGGGTAGGGGTCTTCTTGACGTCACGCAGTGCGAGGCCGAGGCGGCCGGCGACTTCGGCTTTGGGGGTTCCGAGTTCGAGCATGGACGCGATGACCGCGCCTGCTTCTGTCCGGGCGGCTGCGCTCTGCTTCGCTGCGCGTTCCTGGATGGCGGCGACTTCCGCCTGTGCTGTCGCGTCGATCTCGTCGAGGGAGTCAGTGGCCACGAAGTAGTCAGTGGCGAGCTGCTCGAGCTTGTCTTCTTTCGCACGGAACTCTGCCGCCTTCTCGCGTGCGCGAGAGCGGGCGGCAGTCTGCCTCGCAGACTTACGTACATCAGCCATGGGTGTACCCCTTTCGTGGGTGAAGAATCCATTATGCGTGAGTCCCGCGCGCATGATCACCCGCCACCACCACCACAGGGAGGGCGCCCGCTTTCGCAGGGTGGCGCGCGTTCAGTCACGAGTACTGCACTGCCTGCTCTGTCGGCTCGATAGCCACTATCTGCATCCACCCGTCGTCCAGAACCTCAGCTGCCAGGCATCCCAATCTTTCGATCGTGACCACCCTGCATCCTCATTCTTCGTATAAGTATTTGTCACACCTCTGGCATTAGTTATAGACGAGGTAAAGTGATCGGGTGATGACTATGCATATCCTCTCTGCGGGAGATGGGTATGTGTACTACACGAGCGAGACCGTGACCGGTGATGTCAAGCGTGAGAGCGGCCGTGAGCTGGGCGATTACTACACCGAGGATGGCAACCCTCCCGGTGTCTGGGTCGGCGGGGGACTGGCCGCACTCGGCGTCTCCGGGGTCGTCACCGAGGAGCAGATGAAGGCCCTCTACGGAGAGGGTTTGCACCCTGACGCCGAACGCATCATTGCTGACGCGCAAGCCTCGGGTAAGACCGTGGGGGAGGCGACGAAGGCCGCCAAGCTCGGCCGCTCGTACTACGGGTACAGCACCGACGGCACGGACCTGTCCGCGAAAATCGCCGCCGGCTACACCGACTTCACCAAGGTCAACGGGCGCGAGCCGAACGTCGCCGACCGGCGCGCAATCCGCACGCGGGAGGGTGGCCTGGCGTTCCGGGACGCGAAGGGTCGGCCGCCGGCTGACAAGGAAGAACTGGGCCGGTTCATCACGGCGGCGACGCGTCCGACGCAGCAGGCTGTGGCGGGTTTTGACCTGGTGTTCTCGCCCGCGAAGAGCGTGTCCGTGCTGTGGGGTCTCGGCGACGAGGACACCCGGAAGACGATCGAGGATGCGCAGGCGACTGCGATCGCCGACACCGTGAAGTACCTCGAGCGGGAAGCGATCGCGACGCGTGCGGGCACGAACGGGGTCGCACAGATCGACGTCGAGGGCGGCCTGGTCGCGACGCGGTTCCGTCACTACGATTCCCGCAACGGTGACCCGCAGTTGCACGATCACCTGGTCGTGGCGAACAAGGTCAAGGGTGTCGATGGGAAGTGGCGCACGATCGACTCCAAGCTCCTGCACCGACAAGGCGTAGCCGCATCGGAGTTCTACAACCAACGCGTCATGGACGAAGTCACCACTCGCCTGGGCCTGTCCACGGAGCTGCGGGAAGTCACCCCGGGTAAGCGCCCCGTGGTCGAGATCGCCGGTGTTGACGAGCGCCTTACCGCACAGTTCTCGACCCGGTCCGCGGACATCAAAAAGGTCATCGGGCAGCTCGAGAAGGACTACCGGGCTGTTCATGGGCGGAGCCCGGACGCGGTCGCCCGGATCAAACTGGCCCAGCAGGCCACCCTCGAGACCCGCCCCGTCAAAGTCCACGCCCGCTCCCTCGCCGGCCTCCGTGCCGAGTGGGCCGCGAAGGCCGCCGAACGTGTCGGTGCCGCCACCGTCACGAACCTGCTGAATGATGCCCGCGCCGCAGCGCCGGCCGCCCGAAGCAGGCCGGGGGAGCCGCGGGTGGTGGATGTGGACCGGGCTGCTCGTGAGGTGGTGTTGACGGTGTCGGAGCATCACGCGGTCTGGGGTCCGCACATGATCGAGGCCGAAGCCCGCCGCTGGGTCCAGAAAGAAACCAGCCTCGGCCCGGTACCCGAAGGCACGGTTGAGCTGATCACCCGGCGTGCATTGGAGACGGACTCGATCGCGGTGACCCCGCCCGCCCCGCACGGTTCCTTCGAACCGTTGACCCGCCGGGACGGGTCGAGTATCTACGAGCACAAGGGCCGCATGCTCTTCACCTCCACCAGCCTCCTCACCGCAGAAGACACCCTCCTGGCCGCGGGCCGCACCCGCACGATCGCCCCCGTCACGGTGGCCGAGTTCGACCGGACGGCCGCCCGGCACACCGGCCCATTGGACGCCGGGCAGCGGGCACTGGCACTGGAGTTCACGACCTCCAGCACGCTCCTCGTCGTCGGCACCGGGCCTGCCGGCGCCGGGAAGACCACCGCCCTCGCGTTGGCCGCCCGCGCCACCGAGCAGGCCGGCGGCCGGCTGATCGGGTTGGCCCCGTCCGCGACGGCCGCCGCCGTGTTCCGCGACGCCGTCCAAGTCCCGTCGGCCACCATCCATTCTTTTGTGCGCGCGTACGACACCCACGGGGACGCCACCCCGGACAGCCGCCACCCGGACGAGTTGAAGCTGCGCGCGGGGAACATCATCGTCGTCGACGAGGCCGGCATGGCCGGCACCCTCAACCTCGCCAAGGTCACCAGCATTGCGGAGCGGCACGGCGCGCACGTGCGCCTGATCGGGGACGACCGGCAGCTCGCCGCCGTCGAGTCCGGCGGGGCGCTGCGCCTCCTGGAACGCGAAGTCGGGTCCGTCAAGCTCGAGGAGATCCACCGGTTCACGTCCCCGGCCGAAGCCGAAGCGACCCGGCAGCTGCGGGACCCGGCGACGGTGGGGGACCCGTTCCGTTGGTACGTGGACAACAACCGGGTCACCGGTGGAAGCATCGACCGGATGACCGACCACGTCTTCGCCGCCTGGCAACACGACGACGAAACCGGCAAGAACGCCGTCATGCTCGCCCAACAAAACGTCACCGTCACCGACCTCAACACGAGGGCCCAGGCCTACCGGATGGGCGCCGGCCTCGTCTCCGGACGCACGTCGTCGCAGCTGCGCGACGGGCTCGCCGCGTACCAGGGTGACCGGATTGTGACCCGGCTGAACGATGCCACCCTCCGCACCGGGCGTGGCATCGACCGGGTCAAAAACGGTGACGTCTGGATCGTGGCGAAGGTGCAAGCCGACGGGGCGTTGACCGTCACCCATGCCGGGCACGGCGGCCGCATCACCCTCCCGGCCGAGTACGTGCAGAAGAACGTCGAGCTCGGCTACGCGTCCACCATTCACCGGGCCCAGGGCATGACCGCGGACACCGCTCACGTCCTCGCCGACTCCTCTACCTCCCGCGAACTTGTCTACGTCGGGTTGACCCGGGGGAAGGAAGCCAACCACCTCTACGTGGAGACCGAAGACGCCCAACCCATGAGCGACGTCCTGGCCAGCATCGCAGGCCACAGCGACGGGATGCTCTCCGCCACCGAAACCATCCGCGCCGAACAAACCCGCGTCGATGACCTAGTCACCCTCATCGACCAATACGGCGACGTCGCCGAACGCGCCAACACCATCCGCTTCACCCAACTCGTAGGCCACACCCTGGGGGAGCAGTATGCCGGGAAGCTCACCAGCTCTGATAGCTGGGGCGCCGTCACCGCCGCCCTCACCCGCGCCGAAATCATCGGCCTTGATCCGGTCAGTGTCCTGCGGGACTCGTGGAACGAACGAGAACGCGGCACCGCCGACGACGTCGGCGCCGTCCTCTCCCACCGGATGGAACGACGCATCGAAACCGCCCCCGCCGACCAGGCTCCGGCAGTGGCCGAGCGCCCTGCAGTACCGGCGTGGATTGCCGATCATCGGGTGCTCGATGCCGCCGGCACCGACCCCGCGTGGCGGGACCACCTCGCGGAGCGGTACGAGTACTTGGCTGTTCGCCTCGGGGAACGCGGCACGGGGATCGCCGCCGAACGGCCCGAGTGGGCGCTGCAGCTCGGCGCAGTTCCGGCCGAGGGCACCCGCAGGCACGAGTGGGTGCGTCTCGCCGCCGAAGTCGACGTGTTCCGCGACCGGTACAAGGTCGACCCGACCCAAACTCTGGCCGTCCCTGAGGCGTACCGTGAACGCGGTGTTGGTGCGGAGCTTGCGGCCCGCGTAGCGGCCCTGCAGGAGAAGCAGACTCAGGGCACTCCACCGAGCACGCCCGAGGCGGTTCGGCAGAAGCCGGCCACCGCGTTGGACGCGATGCGCGCCGCGAACAGGGCCACTGCCGACCGGCAGCGGGAGGCGCAGCACGCCGCGGGACTCACCGTCAAGGCCCGCCAGGCCGTGCGCGGTGACCAATCGACACGGGCTGACGACCCGCGCACCCGGGATGAGGGCCGCGAACGGTAAATCACTCACCGGGAAAAGCTCCTGCGGGTGCGATGCCTGGTGAAATTTCCATTGCGATCACACAGTCGGAGAGATACCGTCAGGGGACCCTCGCAGAAGGAAGCCCCCAATGAACCCCAACCCCGAGTCCGAGTCCGACGGCGAATACACCGACACGGAACCTGAAGCCGACGCGACGACCCCAGCTGACGACCGTGCCACCACCGACTCGGACGTCGAAGGCGAGTACACAGATAGCGACACCCCCAACGAGGCCAACCCCCAGGACACCCAACCGCGGACCTAGAATCTGATCGAGTTCTGCTGGCCCCGACCCCGCTGAATTGCTTGTACCTTCCGGTGTCGACCCCTGATCAGAAGGTCGGCTACCGCCGTCCCACGGTGCGGCGAGTCTTCCGGTTGCCCATTCCGGTTAGTTTCTCAACGTGCTTCTCCACACGTTTGGCAAATTCAGGACAGCCTGCGTCGGCCAAGGCCACGGCAAGGGTCTTCCTGGGTCCGGGCTTCTTGCTCCAATAGCTGATTTGGTTTGCCGTTACCCGTTCCACATGCCAGCTGGCGGAGTCGTCCACGAGAATGAAGAAGTCATCGCAATTGAAGACTTCGTAGGGGTCGTCGTCTGAACCAACGAACCCGGAATCGTTGGTCAGCAGGATGTTAGCTCGGCTGGCGATTGCAGCAGCGTGAACGTGTCTGTCATGTGGGTCGCGCCCCGAGTAGGGGATCGTCGCGTCATAGTCACCCACAAGCTCGTCGATGGAATCCGTGATCTTTTTTCTGAGATCAGTGATCACTCCGCCAGCCATGGTGGGGTTGTTTCGCCGAAGTCGGTACTCGGTTTCGGCCAGGACATCTTCCGTCGTGTGGATTTGAAACATGCCTTCAGTTTCGCTTCGCAGAAGGAAAAGCCAGTCGCGAAGGCTTCGGCTGTAGAGAACGTTCGCGTCGACGAAAACTCTCTGGATCAGCACCTAATAAACGTACAGGCTGGCGGAGGGGGTTCAGTCGAAGGCGTCTCCGGCACGGCGTAGATCCTCAACAGCCTGAACGCGAGCGCCTTGCCGGTGGGCGCGAAGCTCAAGGACGTCGCTGCGCATAAGCCGAGTGTGTGAGCCGACCTTCTTTGTCGGAAGCTCTTTGCGGGCAATCATCTTCATCAAGGTGGGACGAGAAACGCCAATGACTTGAGCTGCGACGGTAGTCGACAGTTCTTCTGGAAGGGAAGTGGTCGTGAGGGTGCCGTCGGCTGCGATGCTTTCGACAACATTCACGATGAAACGTGCCAGGTTCTTCTGTAGGAGGACTTCCGTGCCGTCCTCGAGAGTCATTGTCACGCTTCCGACCTGACGGTCGTGTGCTTCAGAAACCAAGTGGGAAGCTTCCAACTGAACGACTTCGTCGACAATTTGACTACCCGTAAGAATGGCCGTTCCTGCCATGAGCGCTCCAATCGAGTTGGCCTAGCTGCTTACCCGTCGTCGAATTCTAGACAGGTTGCACTTATAAGTGCAACCCTAGCAACTCGTACATCATTCCTTTTGAGCGCGGCAGTGGGAACGACTTATCCCTGGAGCCGGTCACTTCAGACCATTCGATATTGCTGTGCATCGTCGGCTGCACGACGGATGATCTGGGCACTTTTGAATTTGCCGTTGCAGCGTAATTCGGGAGACCCATCAGCAGAATATGCGAAAAAGCGCATTTATTACTTGACGTAATAACTATTATCGGTCATATTGGGTGTTATATCGTCTGTGATATTGCTTGTGATATTGGCAGTGAAACAGTAATGATTCTTGCTGCCGCGCCCGTGACACGGAAGACTGGTGGGCATGCGTACTTCTGCCTCCGCCTCGCCGTCAGGCCACCGCGCTTACGAGGACTCTGTGCGGCTGGACACCGGCGGGATCGTCACGGGTCTACGCGAGATCCTCGGCGCCCAGCTCGTCGCCTACCTGGGCCGGGTGTCGAACACACGCTCCGTCCGTGAATGGGCGGACGGTTCGCGTGCACCTGGCGCGGACGTCGTCCAGCGGCTACGCACCTCTTATTACGTGGCCGGCATTCTGATTGAACGGGAGAGGGCGAAGGTAGTCCAGGCGTGGTTCCAGGGCATGAACCCGGAGTTGGGCGATCAGTCGCCCGCTGCGCTGTTGCGTACTGAGCCGCTCGACGCAGTGGGCCCGAAAGTCATTGCTGCCGCCCGGTCCTTTGCCGCCCACGGATAGCCGGTGGGCTCGCCGCCTCGCCGACGCGCTGTGAGGCTCACTGGGTGGCTTAGTCCGTGGGCTTGGAGCTGAGATAGCGGCGTAGGCCGGGGATGGCGAAGTCGACTTTGCCGTATCCGGCCGACTCAATGAGGCCGGCGGCTAGGAGCCGTGTCCGGTAGTTGGCGACAAGGTTTGTCTTGGCACCCAGCCGTTGACCGATATCGCCGGTGGACGACGGCCCTGTGTCCTTGGCCATAGCATGCAAGAAATCCATGTCTTTGGGAGAGGCGGTGGAGAGAGCAGCCTCGATCACGGTGCGTGCGTTGCGTCGGTGGGCGGCATCAATAGCCCTACCGACAGCGTCCTCGTCGAGGGCGCCCTCGTGTTTTTCGGCTTCCCGCCAGAGGAAGTAGCCGACCAGCTGGATGAGGAATGGGTATCCTCCAGTGGCTTCCGAGGCTTGCCGGACGAGGGCTGGTGAGATGTTGAATGCCGCTGCCGCGAACGTCTCGGCGAATGACGCCTCCACGTCCCTGACCGTGGCGGCGTGCAGATCGATCTTGTCGGCGCGGCGGAGGAACGTCGCCACGCCTTCGTTGAGTAGGTCCGACACTGCGGCCGGTAGGCCAGCGAAGACCAGCCCGATGGGTAGGCGGTCCTGGATCAGGTGCTGGACACTGGCTGCCAGCTGAGCCAGTTCAGCACGGTCAGCGGCGTGGATTTCGTCCACGGTGATGACCAGGCCGGTGCCACGGCTCTGGAGGAGCCGGAGGAGTTCTTCGGCGACGTTCCGCCAGGCGACCTGGCGTTCGGGCGGGAGCTCGGTCGTGAGGCTGAAGCCGGCAGCGGAGACACCGATGATCTTGCGTCCTTGCGGCCCGTTGCCGAGTTCTTCGGCCAGTTGGCGCATGGATTCACCGATCCTGCCCATGAAGCCACCGGTGGCCGTCTCGGAGATCACGGCCCAGCCGTTCTCTCGGGCCAGGTCGTGGGCGGCACCGAGCATGACGGTCTTGCCGATGCCACGGGCACCGGTGAAAATGGTGAGGAGCCCCGGCGCCCCGGATCCCAGGCGTAGGCCGTAGGCGAACTCGTCGAGAAGGCCGGCACGGCCGATGATCTCGGGTGGTGTCGCTCCGGCTGAAGGCCGGAATGGGTTCTCCATGGTGGATCCCTTGTGAGTGTGTGTGAGTCGTGTGAGTCTTGTTGTATCTGTGAGTCTTGTGAGCTTGGGCACCACCATACCTGCCCGCACCGGCATTCCCGCCGCCAGGCAACGGATCCCGGCGTGTACGCGGACCTTCTGCGGCTGGTCACTGGAACACCCTGGGCGCGTGATGGCAGGGCCGTGACGAAACCCGGCAGAATCTGAAGAACCGATGGATTGGATGGAACGCGATGAGTTCACGGAGCGACGCATGGCCTGGGAACCCACCCGCTGACGTCGAGGCGTTCATCCTCGAAACAGTTGACATGCTTCACGACCTCGACGACACCAGCCTGCACGAGCTGACACCACTTTTCTATGAGCACGGGTACGAGCAAGTAGCGCATTCCCTCCGAGAACTGCTCAAAATGCTCGGCCACGACCCCGACGCGTAACTCGGTTTGGGCGCCGCGTAGGGGCCGAGGAGACAGGACTAATTGCAGGCGCGTTGCGGTAACAAATAAAAAAGCCCCGGTTGTGTCGCCTGGGGAAAGAAGAGCAAGAGAACCGGGGCTAATCGTCGGAGTGGGGGACTCCGATGCGTAACGCTACAGGAACGGTTCCTGCTGACGGATCCGGCTCGCCCAGGAACAGCTCGCTCCCACCGGAGAGGGCATTTTGGCGATCATTGTGCTGTCCACGGCCGGACAACTAGTTGGCGGTGTCGCGTGTTCCAGGGCTCGACGGCGGCAGCGTGGTGTTCGCGATTAGATGCCTCTGCTCACGTTGGCGCTGTAGGGCTGACAGCGATCACGGTGCCCGCTATTTCGGAGACCAGGCGACTGAGCTCCAGGAGTTCCAGCGTGAACATGCGCTCGATTTGCGCACGCATCTCGACGCTCACGGGCGGTTGGGGTTCGAGGCCGGCGACGATGATTCTCAACGGATGGACAGCCCTGTTCGTGGAGGCCTGCGACCCGCCACGAACCAAGCCCATCTGACCACCCAATCCCCACAGCACAACCAAACCAGGAACACCACCCGCAGCAAGGCCGGACGCATCGCCACGCCTACCAGCCGAACCTCAGATCCAAAACGCGGTGACCCGGCTTAGCCATGTAGACCGGTGGACGAGGCTCAGACGGGAGCGGGGGCCTGGGCGGGCTCGCCCAGAAACTCGGTGTTGAGCTTCAACTGAAACGCCACATTTCCCCAGCCCGGGTGGTGCGGAGCAGAATTTGATCCGACGATCGTTCCCCAATAGCCCAACTCCTGGCAGCGCTGCACGGCGAAGGCCGCGAGGTACTGACCGATCGGTCCGTCCTCGAACTCCGCGTCGAGAGGCGTGTAGCCGATCCAGCCTTCGCCGACGGCAGCGGGCAAGCCTCGATGGCCGGCCCAAGTCGCGACGGCCCGGAGCCTCGTATCGATGGCCTCCTTCATCGCAATCTCGTGGTCGCCGAACGCTCGGTACAACCATGCATCCCACTTCACCGGGTCGACCCAGTCGAAGGCGTAGAACATGCTCGTGGTGATCCCGGTCGCTTGGAGGCGCCACGGTTCGATGGAGGTGGTCCAGTCGTCGAAGTCGGGGGCGTCGTCCCGGAGAAGGGACTTCAGTTCGGGAGTAGGGAAGATAGGGGGCGCCACACGAACCTGTGCCCACGCCTCCAGCGCGGATAGCACTCCGTAGACGTAAAAGTGAGCGTGCGCGACCTGGGCGTTCTCGGGAACCGACTCGAGATCGAGGTGGGGCGGGACCCCGTAGCACACCGTTGACAGCACGTCGGGATGGTCCAGCTGCAGGATGTCGAGGGCGTTGACCAGGTACGGCTTCTGGGCCCAAAAGGTGTCGAGTCCGTTCCACGGCACTTCGTCGAGGCGGGAGAGGTCGACCTCGTTGTGGATCTCGACGTACGCGATGCGGTGACCGAGTCCGGCGGCCTTGACGAACGAGACCAGCTTGGATTCGGCCCGGGCGAGGGCCGCGTGTCGCTCCGGCGGTGCGATGGCCCGGACCATGTCATGCCAGGACGAATCTGCGAGGAAGGCCGGGCTCTGCTGGTACTCCCATGACGAGACGATGACGAACATGTCGTGGCGGTCAGCGGCTTCGAACAGCGCGAGCAGGTGGGCCCTGCCGTCAAGCGTGGCCCCGCCGGCAGCGTCGTACCAGCGGGTGCGTTGACCGGTCTCGCCGCCCATGTTCACCATCTTTAGCACGCTGGTATCAATGGCGTGCTCGCCGAACAACAGCAAGGGTGCTGCACAGATGCGTACGGTGTTGTAGCCACGCACCTTGGCCTCGGCGAATGCGCGGTCGAGATCGTCGAAGGGCTCCCCCGGCATCGTCTGGGTGTACCAGGTGAAGTCCCACAACGAGATTGTGAGTCGGTCGGGCAGGTGGGACGGGGTACGAATGGAATCGGTGTTCATAGAAATTCTTTCTGTGAGTGCGAATGAGCGGTCAGGCCGCGGATAGGTCGAGAGGTGCCTCAGCCTTTGACGCTGCCTTCGGTCAGGCCGGCCTTCCAGAAGCGCTGCAGGCTGACGATTGCGATCATGATGGGGATGACCGACATGAAGGCTCCGCCGATGGCGAGCTGGTACAGATCGGGGTTGCGGTCGGAGACGCTCTGCCAGCTGACCAGGCCGAGGGTAATCGGATACAGGTCGGGGTTGGAGAGCATCACCAGCGGCAGAAAATAGTTGTTCCAGATGCCAATGAACTGGAATAAGAACACCGTCACAGCGGCCGGGGTCATCAGACGCAACACTAGGGTGAAGAAAATGCGTGCCTCACCCGCGCCGTCAAGCCTGGATGCCTCGAGAAGGGTGTCTGGCACGGCCGCGGTCGCGTAGATCCGGCCGAGATAGACGCCGAACGGGCTGACCATCGACGGGATAAGCACCGCCCAGTAGGTGTTGACGAGACCCAGCTGGCTCATCATGAGGAACAAGGGCAGGGCGAGGGCTGTGCCGGGGATCATCACCCCGGCGAGGATGACGTTGAACCAGAATTCGCGGCCGCGGAAGACGAACTTCGCCAGGCAGTATCCGGCCGACATCGACAGGATGGTGGCGACGATCGCGCCAACTCCGGAATAAAGGATGCTGTTGAGGCCCCAGCGCAGGTAGATTCCGCCGTTGTAGGTCAGGACGTTTTCGAGGTTCTGGAACAACTGGGGCTCGCTGAGCACGAACCCCGACGAGCCGAACAGGCTCCCCGTGGATTTCGTGGCGGCGATAACGAGCCAATACACAGGGAAGAGGAAGTAGATCGCAGCGACCGCGAGCCCGACCGGCAGCAGGATTCGTGCGGGTCCGCTGCGCCGGGAGCCAACCTTGCGGGTTGGCTTCGCCGGCTTCGCGGTGCCCGTCGTGACGGCTCGTGCGGATGAATCGAGGGTGGATGTGTCGGGGGTGGATGTCTCGGTCATGCGTTCTGCCTCCGGCCAATGAGCTTCAGGAATCCGAAGGAGAAAGCGCACGCGACCAAGGCAAGGAGCACCGATTCGGCGGCGGCCAAGCTGTAGTTGTTGTTGGTGAAGGCCTGGTTGTACGCAGCCATGTTCGGGGTGTAACTGGAAGTGATAGCGCTCGATAGCGGTTTGAGCACCAGCGGCTCCGCGAAGAGTTGCAGAGTCCCGATAATGGTGAACACGGTGGTCAGTACGATCGCAGGGGCGATGAGGGGGAGCTTGATTCGCGTGATCACCTGCCAGGAACTGGCGCCGTCGATGGCTGCCGCCTCGAAGAGGTCTCGGTCGATCGACTTGAGCTGGGCGACGATCACGAGCATGTTGTATCCGGCGTACTGCCAGATGACGATGTTGGCGATGGACCACAGCACGGTTTCCGCGCCGAGGAAGTCCAATTGCAGCCCGAAGACCTTGCCCAGATCGATGACCGGGCTGATCCCGGGCGTGTAGAGAAAGCCCCAGAGCAGCGATGCGATCACGCCGGGTACCCCGTACGGCAGGAAGTAGGCAGAGCGGAAGAGCTTCACTCCGCGCGCCGATGCCGCATCCAGCATCAGCGCGAGCGCCGTAGCTAGGACGATCATGAGCGGCACCTGGACCACGGCGAAGAGAAGCACCCGGCCCAGACTGCTGACGAAGCCGGGGTCGCTCAGCGCAGCAGCGTAGTTCCGCAGGCCCACAAAGACCGTGGTGCCGCCTCCCTCGCCGAACGCTCCGGATCGTGCCGTCGCTGTCACGCTCTGGAAGAGGGCGTAGCCGAGCGGAAAGACGATGGTGGCTAGGAAGAGCGCGAGGAACGGCCCCAGGAAGCCGAACACGGCGAGGCGCGTTCTTGTACGTGTGGATGTCATGGTGACGCTTTCGTTCGATGTCGAATCTGGGGTGGAGGGGCCGGCTCTGTCCCAGCCCCTCCTGAACGCCTACTGCCCAGCTCTAGCCTTGAGGCCCTTGTCTTCAAGGGCTTTGATGGTGGCACTCTGCGCGGCCTTCACGGCATCCACGAATGTGCCGTTGCCGGCGATGGCGGCCGAGAAACCGTCGTTGAGGACGGTGTAGGTCGCGGCCGTCGTGGGGATCCAGCCCCAATCGACGTCAACCGCGGCGTCGGATTCGGCGAATACCTCTTGGTTGGCGTTCTGCCCGCCGAGGAAGTCGTCGGGCTGATTGAGCGCGGTGCTGGCCAACGCGTCCTTTGCGGCCGGCCAACCGTAGCCACCCTCGACGAGAAGATTGATGCTCTCCGGATCGCTGTTCAACCAGATGGCGAACTCCGCGGCGGCTTCGGCGTTGGGCGTCCCGTTTAACACGGCAGTTGTCGAGCCACCCCAGTTTGCGCTGGCGAAGTCGCCGGTCGCGTCCCACTGTGGCATCGGCGCAACGCGCCAGTTCCCTGCCGTGTCCGGAGCGTTTCCGGCGATGATCTCGCCGCCCCACTGGGCGGACGGCCAGGCCACGATGTTCCCGTTCTGTAGCTCGCTGTACCACTCATTGGCGAAGTCGGGGATCGTAGCGATCAGGCCGGCTTCCCTCAGGCCGTCCCAGTACTCGGCGACTTTCAGCGTCTCAGCCGAGTCGATGTCGACGGTCCAGGTGTCGCCATCCAGGCCGAACCAGTTCGCGCCGGCCTGCCACGCAAGTGCCGCGAACCATGCGGAGTTCTGCGGCGGGAAGGTGTTGATGTATTGCGAGGGGTTCGCATCGTGAATCGTCTGGGCCGCGGCCGCGTACTCGTCCCAGGTGGTCGGCGTGGCGATGCCTAGTGAGTCGAAGATGTCTGCACGGTAGTAGAGCCCCATCGGTCCTGACGCTTGAGGTACGGCGTAGATTGTGTCGTTGAAGGTCGACTGGGAGATCTGCCAGTCGGAGAACGTGTCCTTCACGTCGTCCATCCCGAGCGGTCCGAGGTCAACCAAGCCGTTCT
Source organism: Cryobacterium sp. PH31-AA6 (assembly GCF_030063195.1). GTDB lineage: Bacteria > Actinomycetota > Actinomycetes > Actinomycetales > Microbacteriaceae > Cryobacterium. Next base: position 52,993 of record NZ_JASISS010000015.1, on the reverse strand, counting down.
CGAGAATGAACCCGGGCAGCTCCTGGTATTCAACCTGGGACAGGTCCGGCGCGCCGTTTCCGGACTTCAGTGCGGCGTAGATCTTGGCGTACGTACCAGAACTACCGGCAGGGGTCGCCTCCAGATTGACTTGGATGTCGGGGTTTTCTGAATTCCAGAGGTCGACTGCTTTGTCGACTCCGGGTACCCAGGACCAGAACGTAAGTTCTGTGACGCCGCCGCCTGCGGAATCCGTAGATTCGGGCGAACCGCCGCTGCAGGCGGCCGTGCCGAGGACCGCGGCTACCACCACCGAAACGATTGCTGCTTGCCGTAACCTCATTGTTTACTCCTCATCGAGATGGTTGACACAGACCAGTATTTGATCAGTTGTCGAATGAATGTGAGTGCGTCCCGCCGACCAAAGAGAGCAAGGGAATCCAGCGGCTTCGGAATCGGGTGTGTTACCAGAGTAGGAGCGACGAAGGCCGACTAGCAGCAGTCTTCCGATGGAGAATCTGGACAAAACAATGGACCCGCCATCGTTAGTGGGCATTGTGGTCACATACTGACCGAAGCCCCGTTTAGAGGATTGAGTCCCAATCGATCGACTCTAACGGCACCTGGTTAGTCGGATCTGACTTGCCCCGCGTGGACGCTGTTCATCGAAGGCGGAGGGTGTTAAGCCCTGTTTGTGAAGCCAGATCTAAACACCGTCCTGAACACACCGTGCGTCCATCTAGACGATCGGACTATCCCCGAGCTGGGGTTTACCAGGCGGGGCCGTCCCTGGTGGCCGCCGTCCCTGACCGACATTGAGTTGCTCTGCCTTGTCATCGCCCAACACTTGCTCGGTATCGCCTTGGACCGGAGATGGATCCGCTACGCGAACACGCACCTCCGGTCTATGTTCCCGACCAATCCCGGAACGTGATCCGCCGAAGCGCGGCGCGAGGTCTCCAAATACTCCGTGAGGCCGGCCACGCTTCGTATGCTCGGCTCAGCGTGCGGTCGGTGCGATTTGAGGCAGTGACGCATTCTTGAATGTTTCGTAAACCAGCTTCCTCGTCCCATCAAAAGACAGAAGACCGAGAACCGAAATACCGTTGTAGGACTGGTTATATCCTGCTCGCTCCTTGTAATCCTTCAGGACCCAATGTGCGTAACCGGCGACATAGTCCGAACGATCCACTACTTGGTCCCAATGCTCCTGAAAGTACGCAGCCTGCCATTCTTCCGTTCCCTGAACCTCGGGCGAGCCGTGGTTGCCGGGTAGGGACCATGTCCCATTTTCGGTGATCAGGATCGGTTTGTCCGGGAACCGCTGATGGACGTCGTCGATGGTTGGGCCCAGATCGCTGCTCGCTCCGTAGAAGTAGCCGAAGTACTCGTTGAACCCAATCACATCAGCAATATCGAAGGCTGGATCGTTCGAGGTGGATGACGCCCAGGTCACTGGTCGCTGAGTGATGTCGACGGCTTTGACGGCGTCTTTCATGTCCTGAATCCAGGCCCGGTAGTACGTACCCCCAGAGTCAATCTCGGATTCATTCTGCAAGCCCCAGAGAACGACAGAAGGGTTGTTGTGCTGGTTCCACGCCATCATCGAGGCAAGCGCCCTGGAGAGCCCGTACTGCTCGGTCTGATGGCGAATCTGTGGCGTGTTGAGCCACATATTGTCCAGGTCATCCATGATGAGCATGCCCTCTTTGTCCGCCCACTCGTACACGTACGGATGGCGGTTGTAGACGGAGTTCCTGAGGAAGTTCGCACCGGCCCCTTGTGCGGAGCTCAATTCGCGATCGAGGTCTTTCACAGTCATCGCGCGTCCTCGCTGAGCATTCTCCTCATGCCAATTGAGTCCTTTGAAGAACTGCTGCTCGCCATTGATATTGATCGCTGAGCCATCGACCTGAAGGTCGCGCGCCCCGTACTTGGCTGTGAGCTGGTCCTTCTTCCCGCCTCGCTCATCAGGAATAAGCCGCGCTGTCGCTTCGAGCATCGTCGGGGTCTCGGGAGACCAGAGGGGGGCGTCTGGAGTTGGCCCTGAAACGGATACCACGGCGGTCCCGCCGGCTTCGATCGAGTACCGGTCGGCCACTGGTTTCATCCCCGTCACCTTGCCTGGATCGACGGTCACCTGGCCAGTTACGCGATCATCGGTCATGTTCTCGATCACTACCCGCCCGTCGAAGGTGGCACCGTCTGCGGCAACGAGGAGCCGGCTGATGGTCACCTCTGGGGTTACTTCGAGCCACACAGAACGGGTGATGCCCGCGTACGGCCAATAATCGACCGGTTTGTAGGGGATCGCGGAGTCATCCGTCACTGGGTTTTCCCCGGTCGCGTAGTCCGGATAGGAGGGGCCTCGGTACACCCGGACGGCGATACTGACGGGTTCGCCCGCTTGAATCGCGTCCGTTGCCGGTATGGAGAACGGAGTATTGCCGCCTTCGTGAGTTCCCAAAAAGGTCCCGTTCACCCAAACGTCGGCGCGGTAATTGACTGCGAGAAAATTCAGTCTTATGTCCTGCTCGGCCCAGGATGCGGGAGCAGAAAGGTCCGTTCGATACCATGCGTATCCGTCGGCGAAAGCCGTTCCTTGCCCGAAGCTGGCACCGTCGTATGACGCAAACTCCGGGGTGTCGTAGAGGTCCCATGCCGCTGGAACCTGCTCCTCATCCCACGCCTTCTCATCAAGTTTTGGGTCGAACCACTCCTCGCTCAGACCGCGATCTTCGGGGTCGAACTTGAATCTCCACTTTCCGTCAAGCGACTTATAGTCCCGGGTGGGCTGCCGGTGATCCCATCCGTCGAAGGACGGGACAACCCTCTCGTACTGCTTGACGACATTGGTGCCATCAATCAGTTCGATTGCCGTTCCCGCTGGTTCCGCGGCCCCTTGAGCGGGTCCTGTCGCTGGTTGGGCAGCGGCAGGGCCGGCGATGAGAGCGGAACCGCTGATGACTAGGGCCATGGTTGCGCTGAGAGTGAGCGTTCCCAGCCCTTGTCGGCGTGTGCATGGCTGTTTCAGGTTGGTCATTGGTGTCCTCTTGACAGTGAGTAGTTGAGGGCGCCTCCGCACTCAACCCTGAGTACTTCCCAACGCTAGTAACCGATGAGGTCACGGGTGAATGCACGTTCCAGCTCGCAACTATGGACAATCCAACTGTCACCAACCTGGCAACCTCCGAGAGAATCGCTGCAGGCGACTCCCCTGACAAGACCGCGCATGGGCATCTTCGAAATCAGAGAAATGTCCAGATTACTTCCGCTCTTCTGCTATTCCCGTGGGAGGGAGTGGTTTTCTAGTCTGGCGATATGCCTACAACGATCGATGCGTCCATCACCCTCGCTGACGCCCCCGCAGTCCTTCAAGCTCGAATCGACGCCGGTGGTGCCGTCGCGTGGAGTGAACCACTGGTCATCTCGACCTATGCCCCCGAGAACGCCAGTGAGTATCCGATGTACCTCGACCGTCGGGTCTACCAGGGGTCGAGCGGCCGCGTGTACCCCATGCCCTTCACGGAACGGATCGCGTCCGCCCCGGAGCCGCGCGAGTGGCAGGCGGTGCACCTTGAGAACCGCTACCTGCGCATTGTGGTCCTTCCAGAGCTCGGCGGACGCATCCATATCGGCTACGACAAGACAAACGACTACGACTTCTTCTACCGCAACAATGTGATAAAACCGGCTCTCGTGGGCCTCGCCGGGCCCTGGATGAGCGGCGGTGTGGAGTTCAACTGGCCTCAACATCACCGGCCGGCAACGTTCTTGCCGGTCGAAACATTCATCGAGGAGGGGGCGGACGGAAGCGTCACCGTCTGGTGTAGCGACCACGACCCCTTCGCCCGGATGAAGGGCATGCACGGAGTGAGGCTGCACCCCGACCGGTCCGTGGTCGAGCTCGTCGTACGGTTGAACAACCGCACCGATGAGCGTCAGACGTTCCTGTGGTGGGCGAATGTGGCCGCGCTGGTGCACGAGGACTACCAGTCCTTCTTCCCTCAGGATGTCCGTTACGTCGCCGATCATGCCCGCCGGGCCATCACGGCTTTTCCGGCGGCCGACCGGAAATACTACGGGGTCGACTACCCCGCGTTGGCTGCGGAGCGACCCGGTGCTGACCGGATCGACTTCTACCGCAACATCCCGGTGCCCACCTCATACATGATCGTGGATTCGCAGGAAGGCTTTTTCGGCGGGTACGACCATGCGAAGGAGGCCGGTTTCGTGCACTGGGCCGACCGACGCGTCTCGCCCGGCAAGAAGCAGTGGACCTGGGGCGACGCGCCGTTCGGGCACGCCTGGGACGACCTGCTCACAGACGCCGACGGCCCCTACATCGAGCTGATGGCGGGAGTGTTTACGGACAACCAGCCGGACTTCTCCTGGCTGTTGCCCGGAGAGACGAAGACCTTCTCCCAGTTCTGGTACCCGCTGCCGGCCATCGGCGTGGCGCACCAGGCGAATGTGGACGCGGCTGTGCACGTCGATATCGAGAAGGACCGGATCTCGGCCAGTTTCGCGGTTACCCGCGCCGTCCGTTCCGGCACACTGCGGATTGCGACGGCGTCGGGTGTGCTGCTCGCTGAGCGCGTCACCACCCTGGTACCAGGAACGACGCACCATATTGCGGCCGAGCTGCCCGAGAACATGGCCCCGGCCGACGTCATCATTGAGTTACGCGATGGAGACGGCGACGAGATCCTCACGTGGCAAGAGGGCGTGGTCGACGAAGGCGAGCCGGATGTGGCGCTCGAGCCAGCACTTCCGACAGCGACGGCCTCCATAGACGAGTTGTACCTGACCGGTGTGCACCTCTCGCAGAATCGGCACCCGACCCGATCGCCACTGCCCTATTGGGAGGAGGCGCTGCGTCGCGACCCCGAGGAGTCGCGCGTGAACCTGGCACTTGCCGATCACGCCTACCGCGCGGGTAGCTACGACCAGGCCTTGAGCTACGCCCGAACCGCACTGAAACGGCAGACGCTACGCAATTCCAACCCTCGCGATGCCGAATCGTTCTACCTGCTGGGGCTGATCCTGCAGCGGTTGGGATCCCGACGCGAAGCTATGCAGGCATTCGCCAAGGCGTCGTGGGACGGCGCCTGGGCAGCAGCCGCAGGCTTCGCGATGGCTCGCCTGTCCGCCGCAGCCGGGCTCCCTGCGGCCGCCCTCGCTGATGTCGTCGCCCTCGATGCGATCGTCGGCGAAGACTCCCGCCGCCGAGCGCTGCGCATCGTGCTCCTGCGCAGACTCAACAACCACGACCAGGCAGCCGCCGCGCTCTCCAAAGCGCTGGCGATCGACCCGCTCGACGTGCTCATCCGTTTTCTGTCCGACGGGTCTCTGCCGTCGGATGGCGGTCTTCTGGTGGATCTCGCTGTCGACCTGCGGGAGATGGGATCGACCGAAGCTGCACTCGTCGTGCTGGAGGCCGCGGGGGCGAGCGAGGTAAGCGGGGCGAGCGCCGTTCGTCCCGTGGCTCACTACCTGAGTGCGGCGTTACTCGACTTGCTTGGTCGCACCGATGAGGCCCGGCAGGCTCGGGAAGATGCCCGTGCGGCCGACCGGCGGTGGGTCTTCCCAGCCGGCCTCGACGCGCACGACGCTCTGGTAGCCGCACTCCTCGCCGAGCCGGACGATGCCGTGGCGGCTCATCTGCTCGGCATGCTGCTCTACGACAACGGCCGACGCGACGAGGCAGCGGCCCTATGGTCGCGGGCCATCTCGGCCGGGCTGCAGGATGCGGTTCTGTTTCGCAACGCCGGACTTGCTGCGTCCAACGTGCTGGGCGACGAGGAGCAGTCCTGGCTGTATTACCAGAAGGCGCTTGCCCTCGCACCGGATGACGCCCGACTCCTCTATGAACTCGATCAGCTCGCCCTGCGCCTCGGTCATTCATCGGGAGCGAGGCTCGAGCGGCTCGAACAGTCGATCGGGGTTACGCTTTTGCGTGACGACCTGACGGTGGCGTACACCGAACTGCTCGTGGACGACGGGCGCGGCTCCGAAGCGGTGGTACTGCTGGAATCGAGGGCCTTCCAGCCCTGGGAGGGTGGCGAAGGCCTTGTTCTTGGTGCCTGGGACCGCGCCCGCACCGCGGTGGGGTTGCCGATTGTTGACGTGCCTGCGAACCTCGGTGAGGGCCGACCGGTCGCGGTCCCGCCGGCCGCGGTGCGACCGGACGGCGTCACCGACTACTTCGCCACGAGCCTTCCGGAACAGTTGCTCTTTCACAATCCTCAGCTGGACTGAAGGATCACGATGACGGCACCTGCCGCTATCAGGCATCGATTGGTGGGCCCGGGCGGTGGCGTCGAGGCGGTCATTTCGAGCCGGGCGGCCGCGCTCTGCGCGCTCAAGGTTCGTGGGGTTGACTTGGTAGATCCGGCAGTGTCCCCTCGAAATTCCTCGATCGCGGGAGCCGTCCTGGCGCCCTGGCCGAACCGCGTGGATGGTGCAACCTGGAGTTTGGACGGCCGTGCGCAGCGGCTCGAAATCACCGAACCGGAGTTTGGGCACGCCATCCACGGGCTCCTGCAGGACCGGGACTACGACGCGACGGAGGGTCCGGGAGAGGTGACGCTGCGCACGCTCCTGTCGGGCGCTGCCGGCTACCCCTTCCGGATCCACGTCGAGGTCAGCTATGCCCTCGACGACAGCGGGATCGTCGTCACGAATCGAATCCGGAACTTGTCGGAGTGTGATGCGCCCGTCGCTCTGGGAGCGCATCCCTATCTGTGTGCCGGTCCCTTGCCGGTCGAAGCGTTGACTCTGACAGTTTCCGCGGAGCGTGCGCTCGTCCTCGACGACACGCACATCCCACGGGGCGACTTCGCCGTGGCGGGCACGGCCTGGGATTTGCGTGCCGGTCGCCGGGTGGGTGATGCCGTGCGGCACGCCACTTACACGGGACTCGATCCGCACCGCGGCCGGCTCGTGCACCGGCTCAGTTCGGACGACGGAACCGCGACCGAATTGTGGGCACATCCCGATTTCGCCTGGCTGCAAATCTACATTTCGCCGGGGTTCCGGAGCGACGCCCGCCATTCGGTGATCGCCATGGAGCCGATGACGGCTCCCCCCAATGCACTCCGCACAGGACAGGGCCTACGCTGGCTCGCGCCGGGCGAGCTCTGGGAGCTCGACTGGGGCATTCGACGTGCCTGACTCCCCTGACGACGACGTAAGGATTGCCCCCATGCAGACGAACACGTACCTAACCGACACCACACCGGGATCAGGCGCGCACCGGGCTCCGCGATCGTGGCTTCGAACGGATGCGCCGACCCTTTCCCTCGACGGCGATTGGCGCTTCCGGCTGCTGGCCGGTGCGCCAGGCGCCCCCGGAGCCGAATCGGTACTCCCCTCGGGAGAGTCCGCTGAGGCCGTCGCGGACAACGATTTCGACGACTCGGGTTGGGACACCATTTCGGTGCCCGCTCACTGGGTGCTGGAGGGTAACGGTGCCTACGGTCATCCGATTTACACCAACACTCAGCTGCCCTTTCCGCTGGACCCGCCGTTCGTGCCCGATGCCAATCCCACTGGCGATTACCGGCGCAGCTTTGAGATCCCAGGCTCCTGGGCTGGTGCGGATGGTGTCGCCCTGCGTTTCGAGGGCGTCGAGTCACGCTACAAGGTCTGGGTGAATGGGGTCGAAGTCGGTGTGGCCAGTGGCAGCCGCCTGGCCCAGGAATTCGATGTCGCCGACCTACTGCATGCGGGCACCAACCTGATCGTCGTGCGGGTGCACCAGTGGTCGGCCGCCAGCTACCTGGAAGATCAGGACCAGTGGTGGCTACCCGGCATCTTCCGCTCGGTGACCTTGCAGGTGCGGCCTCGCGGCGGCATCGAAGACCTTTGGCTGCAGGCCGGCTACCACGACCCAGCTGGCACCCTTGAGGTCGAGGTGCGCGGGGCCGAATTCCCTGTACGCCTCGTCGTCGCCGAACTCGGCATCGACAGAACCTGGCAGACGGCCGACGATGTCGACGTTGTCCAGGTCCCCAAGGTCGATCCGTGGAGCGCTGAGCACCCGCGCTTGTACGACGCCATCGTATCCAATCCCATGGAGGCGATAACGGTGCGGATAGGGTTTCGCTCAGTGCGGATCGACGGCGATCGCTTCCTCGTCAACAGCCGCCGAGTCGTCTTCCATGGAGTCAACCGACATGAGACGCATCCCGACCGTGGCCGAGTATTCGACGAGGAGTTTGCCCGCGCCGACTTGGCCCAGATGAAGCAGTTCAACGTCAATGCCATCCGGACCAGCCACTACCCACCCCATCCGCGCCTGCTGGAGTTGGCGGACGAACTGGGCTTCTGGGTCATCCTGGAGAACGATCTTGAAACCCACGCCTTTCACAAACCGGGCGACCCCCACGAGTGGTCGGGCAATCCGAGCGACGACCCCGATTGGCGAGACGCCTACCTAAACCGTATCGAGCGCACGGTCGAACGTGACAAGAACCACCCGAGCATCGTGCTGTGGTCCCTCGGGAACGAAGCGGGAACCGGCGAAAACCTTGCCCAGATGGCCGACTGGGTGCGCTTGCGTGACCCCGGACGGCCGGTTCACTACGAGGGTGACCACGCAGGCGCGTACACCGACGTGTATTCCCGGATGTACTCCACCATTGCCGAGACGCGAGCGATCGGCCAGGACGACGATGCATCCGTGCTGCTGAATTGTTCGGCAGCAGAATCCGCTCAGCAGCGCTCGAAACCATTCCTGCTCTGCGAGTACGCCCACGCCATGGGCAACGGCCCCGGCGCGATCGATCAATACGAAGACCTGGTCGATCGCTTCCCGCGCCTGCACGGGGGTTTTGTGTGGGAGTGGCGCGACCACGGCCTCCGCACCCGCACCCCCGACGGCACCGAATATTTCGCCTACGGTGGCGACTTCGGTGAGCCCGTGCACGACGCGAATTTCATCATGGACGGCATGGTGCTCTCTGACGGAACGCCCTCGCCTTCCCTGCACGAGTGGAAGCACATCGTCGCTCCGATACGGTTTCACTTTTCCGCCGATGGCGTTGCCGTCGAGAATCGTCATCATTCTGTCGACCTGTCGGGTTTTCTCGTCCGGTGGACCAGGACGGTGCATGGGTATGTGATCGAGCGCGGCGAGCTGACCCTGCCCTTCACCGTGGAAGCTGGTTCATCCGCCACCGTGCCGCTGCCGGTGTTCACCCCCGCAGTGGCCACACCGGCCGGGGAAGACTGGCTGACCGTGGAGGCGGTGCTGGCGTCCGATGTAGCTTGGGCTGCTGCTGGACACGTCGTCGCAACGGCCCAGCACAGGCTCTCCTCACCGTTGCCGGCTCACACAGGGCAGCGCCAGACCGATGCGGCACCTAACACCTCCCTCGTCCGCTTCGACGGAGGCCAGCTATCAGCTCTTGCGGGCCTGCCGGTCTCGGGACCGCTCGCTGAACTCTGGCGAGCACCGACGGACAACGACAACGGCGGCAACGTCACCGGTGATTTCGGAAGCTACGACTCTAGGGACCCGTGGGCGAACAACGGGTTTGGCGTTCCCGCCCCCTCGTCGGCCGAACTGTGGCGGCGGGCGGGCCTGGATCGCCTTATGGGGCGCACCGAGGGTGTCGCGCAGGGTGGTGCGCGTCGTCGCCTGCGCTACTCGGCGGCAGATGCACGGGAGGGCCTGTTGGTCGATGAACGCTGGTCGGATGAGGATGGCTCCGCCCTACTCACCGTCTCCATGAATCCCACCGGGAGCTGGCGCATCCACTGGCCGCGTCTGGGCGTGCGTTTTGCGCTCCCGGCGACCGTCGACCAGGCTGAGTGGTTCGGTGCGGGGGAACGGGAGTCCTACCCCGACAGCCGCCGCTCGGCGCACGTCGGACGCTATCAGTCCGATCTGACGGGATTGGTGGTTGACTACGCCCGCCCACAAGAGAGTGGCCACCATAGCGAATTTCGGGAGCTGATCCTCTCCGAAGGCGGCTCCCCCTGGCTGAAGATTGAGGCCATGCCAGATGGCCGCGGACGGCTGCCTGGCTTCACTCTCCGCCGCCACACGACTGCCGACGTGGCCGCGGCCGCGCATCCGCACGACCTGCCTGAGTCCGACCGGGTATACCTCTGGCTGGATGCCGCTCAGCACGGGCTGGGTTCGCGCGCGTGCGGTCCGGACGTGTGGCCCGATCACATCCTCCGTCCCGAGGCGCGCACAATCACGATCCGATTGACATCGCTCCGATGAAAGGAGTATTTGGGCTCAACACTGACTTGGCACCTATCCTCGGGAGGGACGCATAACAGGGAAAGAGGCGAGGGTGGTAAAGCCTGAACTGGTCGCAGACGGGTTCCCGGGACAGAGGATGCTCGTTCTTCCGCGCCCGCAAGTCGAACTCGCCCTGCAACGGCCCGTCACGCGTAACCTTCTCGTTACCGATTGCGGCTACTTCCCCCACGCCGAGCACCACGGATGGATTCGGACGCGTCCGATCCGGCAGCTGGTCCTGATCCTGTGCGTGCGTGGGCAGGGCTGGTGCGAAGCGGCCGAGGGACGATTCACCGTGAAAGCCGGTCAGGCGCTACTCCTGCCGCCCGCACTTGCGCACTCCTACGGGGCCGACGCCGCGGATCCGTGGACGGTCTGGTGGGCGCATCTCGATGGCTCGAGCGTCGAAGACTTCATGCGAATCGCCGCCCTCACTCCCACCTCAGTGGTGCGGGAGATCCCGGACATTTACGCCAGCGTCGCCCTGATGGAGGAGATCATCCGGTGGATGGAGCGCGATACAACAGAGTCCAGTCTTGTGCACGCTTCCGGAGCGGCCTGGCACCTCATGACGTCCTTGGCGTCGTCCCGTCCGTCTGGCGCGGGAAACACACAGGACATGGTCGAACGTGCGGCCGAGTATCTGCGCGATCACGTCAATCGACGGATCAACGTTTCCGATCTGGCGGACATGGCCGGTATGAGCGCCTCCCATTTCGCAGCGGTGTTCAAGAAACACACGGGAGTTCCCGCAGTTACCTACCAAACTCAGCTCAGGATGGCTAGCGCGAGGGGGTTGCTCGACACGACCAATCAGACGGTTGAGGACGTCGCCCACGCTGTTGGCTACGATGACTCGTTCTACTTCTCACGGCAGTTCAAGAAAATTCACGGCGTCTCACCGACCGCGTATCGGCGGCACGACTGAAGTCGCGCGCCCGATTCGCCGGGTCGGATAGCCTCGATCCACCGGTGAGGCTGGGGAGTTAACGGCGCGTTAGAGAGGAGCACTCATGGTCGCGAAGCGAACAACGCCCATTCCCGTTCGGCGTGCTCTAACGCTAACTTGGCACGGACATTCAGACGTTGGCGTCAACTTCTCGGGTTGACTGCTGTGCAGGTCGCCGACACAAGCTTGAATCGGGGCAGGGAGGTGTCAGCCTTGGGACCGCGCGGCGTGTCTTCCGGGCACGGGGAATCATTGACACGGTGATTGAGAGTGCCGACCCATATCGCAGCGACATCGCCCGGCTTCGCTTTACCAGAACGCTGTCTTCGCTGAAGCCGCAAGTCCCGCTCACTGCCTCGCCCGCGACAGGCACACCGTCGGAAAACTAGCCGGAACGCGACCTGACACGACGCGCTTAGCGTTCAATCCTGTTCCGTTACTACCAAGACCCCAACCCCCGTCGAACAGCCCCATTTGCGCTGACAAATCGTCGAATATTGATTAATTTCTGTCGGGGTACGTTCTAAAAAACACGGTGTCACCTTCAGCTGAGCTCGACGTCGTCCGGCGGCATCGCCGCCGGCACGATCTGGGCGGTTGTGTCTTTACGGCGGTAGAGGTGTCCTTGGTCGGGGTCGCAGTCGCGGAAGGGCCCGTTTCCTTTGTCGAAGATGACGGCGGCGTGGCGGTCCCAGTGGTTGATCCACCAGGAGGAAACGGCGCCGGCGTCGCCGTCCATGACGCTGGCGTCGGCTTGCATGCTGGCTTGCCAGAGGGCCTTGAACCGGGCGACGACCTCCGGGTGTAGCCACCATTGGGTGCACCACGGTGTTGGTTTGGTGCCGACGACCTCGACGGTGGCGAGGTGTCCGGTCAACCAGTCGAGGAACATTTGGCGAACGTCGACCGTGTCCTCCTCAGGGCCGGTCGAGTCGTAGTCGTCGTACTCAGCCATGGGCTACCGCCTCCGCGGGAATGGTGTCGTCCGGCACCGGCACCGGCACCGGCACCGGTTCCGGCCTGGGGTTCGCGGTTCTAATTTGGGTGCGGTTGATGGTGGTGGTGAGGGTTTTGTCGCGGAACCAGGGGACGGTGTTGACCATGACGGGTCGGCATTTGGAGCTGAAGACGATGGCGCGCCATTCGGGGAGGGAGCCGAGGGCGGCGATGTCGAGGGTGTTGACCTTGCGGGTGTTGGTGGAGGTGGACAGCTGGCCGTCTTTGCCGGTGGAGCTGCCGTAGGTGATTTCGTCGTGTTCACCGATGAGGGCGGCCAGGGAACGGAGGAAGTCGTCGTCGCCGGATCCGCCACCGAAGACCCGGGTGGCGGCGGCGTCCCAGAGGGTCTGCCAGCCGTCTTTCCCGAACGCGTCGATGGCTTGGGCGCGGGATTGGAAGTAGGAGTTGAGGATGATGCCCATCGACCCGTAGAACGAATACACCGAGGGCAGTTCGGGCCAGCGGACGATGTTCGCGCACTCGTCGAGCTCCATCACGAGCGGGACCGGGAGGCGGCCGCCGTTTCGCTGCGCGGCCGTCTCAGCGGTTTTGCAGATCGCACGGATGAGGGCGGTGAGAATGGCACCACCGGATCCTTCACCGTCTTTGGAGAGGAGCACCAGGGTGTCGGTGCTGGTGATGAACGCGGCCGGGTCGAACCGGCGGACCCCGGTCGTATCGGTCCAGGCGAGGAGGTCGTCGTCAGCGAGAGCGGACGCCATCCGCTGCGCGGTCGCGTAGACGCTGCCCTTGGTTTTGTCCGGCCAGCTCAGGATGCCCTCGATGGTGGAAGATGGCCCGGTTTTCCCGTGCCGGGCGAGGATCTGCTGCACGTCGTACCCCTCGGCCCGGGCAATCCACGCGAACACCTGGGACAGGGGTTCGTGCTCGAGGGCGGCGGCGTAGAAGAAGTACGCGAGCATGTCCCGCCCGGCGGTATCGAACTGGGAATCCCCACCCCGGTCCGAAGCCTTCCGGGTGGAGGCTTCAAAGATCGCGGCGAGCTCCCGGGCGTCCGCGGCGCTGCGAATGTACTCGAGCGGGTTGAACACGAAATCAGGCTGCGGGTCGAGGCGGTAGATGCGGTTGGGGTCGAAGATGAACGCCTGCCCGTGTTCGGCGCGCCCGGCGAGGGTTTCGCGAACGCCGTCGACTTTGTTGGACGTCATGATGGCCGCGCCGGGGGCTTCGAGCATGTGCCGGATCACGAGGGCGGATGTTTTGCCGCGGCCGGTGCCGAACACGTACACACCCAGGTCCCGCCACCCCTGATACACCCACCGGTTCCCGCGCCCGACGAGGCGGCCGACCCGCTCCCCCGGAGGCAGGTTCACCGCGGCCGGGTGCAGCTGCGCGGCTTCCTTGGCCCGCAACTTCGAGCGCAGCACGGCGGATTGCCGGGTTGTGGCCATGTGCCGGAGCGCGACGTTGTTGCGCTTGGTCGACGCCCACTGGGCTTGCTTGGCCAGGATGAATGCGAACAGGGCCACCGCGAGGATCAGGGCGACCAGGCTTGTCCAGGTTGCGGCGGGCGGCCACGGTGCGTCCCGGAACAGGAAGCCCCCGGCCAACGCGGCCGGGTTCCACGGATACAGGGTGCCGGTGGGGGTGATCATCGCGCCGACGTGCACGGCCACGAGGAGGCCGGCGGCCGCGAGGACGGCGAGGAGCCCGGTCATGATGCGGGCTTTCCAGTCGATCACAGGGTTCTCCTTGCCGCCACAAACACGGACTGTCTGGGTTTCGGGGTGGCGTGGTGCGCCTGGGGGTGGGGCATTAGTTGCTGAGTTTCATGGGGTCGGTGCTGTTGGGATCGACGGCGATGTGGACGTGGTTGCAGTCGTCCCGGAATTGCTTCATCGACAGGTCCAGGCTCACGCCGGTGTCGGCGCGGCACTGGTTCTGGCCGGCGCCGGACCCGGCGGGCATCACCGGGCTGAGTGCCTTCAAGAGCTTCAGGGCGTTCGCGTCGGCGCCGGTGGTGGGCATCCGGTCGAAGGAGTAGAAGTCGACGGCGTGGCCGCCACCATTCGCGGAGTGCGGCGAGGAGAGCCCGGAGCCGAGGACCTGGCCGGTGCAGGCCCGGTTGATGTCGGAGATCCCGACCCGCTCGAACATGTTCGTCGCGATGGTGATGACTTGCAGGATGCGGGTGTCGATGCCGCAGTTCGGGCGGGTGTCGCCGTCGGCGATCCACCGGATCTCGCGCAGGTGATCCGGCGACAAACCCGTGATCGCTCCCGCGTCGATCTTGACCACAAGGGCGGCTGCCAACGCCTGGGCGTCACCGCTGACGCCGGCGGCACAGGCTGCGTCCCCGGTGGTGAGAGCGGCCACGACTTCTTTCGCCTGGTCGTAGTAGGTCGTGTAGTGGTTGGGGTCGGCGTTGATCTGGACGGCGTGCGCCGCCGCCGTGGGCGCCAGCGTGTCCCAATTTGGGACAGTGACGAGGCGCTGAAAGAAGAACCCGGCTGCTTGGGTGGGGTTCATGCGTTCGGCGAGGGTGCCCCAGGTGTTGCGCTGCTGGAACAGGCCGCGGGAGTCGGGGCCGACAGCGTCGCCGTAGGTGAGGTTGCGGAGTGCGGATTCGCCCATCGCGGTCATCACGGCGATGGTTTGCCCGTGCACGTTGACCCCGGCGGTGGCGCCGGCGTTCATGATCAGGGCCGCGTTAACGAGCTGGTCGCCCTGATACCCGGCGACCGGTGAGCGTTCGGCGGCGCCCTGGGGGTTCGCCGCGACTGCCGCGCAGGCGCTGGTGCCGGGGCTGCCGCCAGTGACGAGCAGCAGCCCGGTGAAGAGGACCACGAGCAGGAGCACTGCTGTGGTGCCGAGGATGCCTTTCTGCATGGGCGGGTTAGGTGGTGGTGTTGCCGGCGGCCATGGCGGAGTCGGTGTTGGTGACGTCCACTTCCCAGTCCGAGCGGATGTGACGGATGTGGGTTTCCGGGTTGGACCCGTACTTGAACACGCAATGCCCGGGGTTCAACCCCATCAGCGTCGCGGCGGTGTCGGGGGCGAAGTTGAAGGTTTCTTGCGCCCACCTGGCGTCTTCGGGCCGGTCTTGGCGGAACGCGTACACGGTTTGCGCTTCTTGGACGACGGTGTAGCCGGGGCTGTCCGCGGGGATGTCGGTGCCTTTGTGCATGACGAAGACGTTCGAGATGCCCAGGGACCGGGAGAGTTTCTGGTTGGATTTCACCAGCTGCGCGGAGGGGCCGCCGATCATGTGCCAGCCCTCTTCGTAGATCACGTTGGTGACGAAGCCGCGTTCTTCGCGCAGGCGTCCCATCAGCCACATGTTCCCGATCGCCATCACGGTGGGGATGGCGGGGCCGGAGTCGGGGAGCTGGGAGATGTCGAAGGTGGTGAGTTTGTGGGAGAGGTCGACGTGGCGGCTGGTTTCGCCGTCGAAGACGCCGGCGTAGGTTTCGAGGAGGTTTTGCAGGCCGAACCTGATCGATAGGCCCGCCTGGTGGAACCGTTCGGAGGCGTCCCCGGAGAGTCCTTGATCGGTGGGCACCAACCCGAGGAACGGCATCAAATCGGTGGTGGTCGCGGCCCGGCGGGTGTCCTGGAACTTCTCGAACAAGAGTTGCAGGGCGTACCGGGTGGCTTTCTCTTCCCATTCCGTCGCAGCGGTGTCGTCGCGGGCGATGCGGGCGACAGCGTTGATGAGCAGCATTTGGCCTTGCAGTCCGGTGCCGCGGGCGATGAGGGGGTCCATCAGGTTGAACCGGGTGCCGGAGCCGTCGGGGTCGAAGCGGAGGGGTTCGGTGCCCATGCGGCGGGTGAGGGCGGCGTATTCGCCTTCGCCGCCCTCGTCCTTCTTGTCAAACACCACCGCCCGGTGATTCTTCAGCAGCAGCGGCCGCATCACCATGACCGTTTTCGTAAACGACGACTTCCCGGACCCGACGGTGCCGATGATGAGGACGTTGGGTGAGGTGAGCTTCCGGGGGGTGGCGTTGTAGGCGGTGGGGGCGTCGTGGCTGATCATCGTGGACGAGAGCGTGTCGGTGCCGTTAACGACCCCGTCAATGCCGGTCGGGGCGCCGATGATGCCCGTGTTCAGAATCTCCGCTTGCCGGGTCGTGGACGGCGCCCCGGCCAGGCGGGGCGCGTACCAGCCGCGCGCCGCCGCCCCCGGCGAGGCCCGCAGCACCGACCCGGGACGCTCAAACGGTGGCACATCCACCGGCCGCCGACCAGGCCCCGCAACACCAGCCCCGGTGCCCGTTTCGGTGGCTTCGGTTTCCCCGGTGAGGGTGGGCGGGATGGTGGCCGTGGGGGTGAGGAAGATTTTCAGGCCCGGGACGCTGCCGTACCAGGGCTTCCGCACCGGGGCAGCACGCTTTTCGGGGGTGTCGGTGGGCCGGGGTGTGGGGTGGGTCATGAGATGGCGTCCTTGTCGGTGCGGCCGGCGAGGCGGTTGATGGCCCGGGTTGCCAGGGTTGCGCCTGCGGGGCGAAGGCCCCGGCCGATCGGCCAGGTGGTGCCGGAGGCGGCGGATTGGAAGGAGTCTTGCCAGTCGAGGCGTTCAATGCCCAGGCCCGTCGCACAGGCTTCCTCGAGCTGCCGGGATGCCTGGCCCAAGTCCGCCCGGGTGGGCGCGGAGATAGTCACGAAGCCGATCCAGTCGACGCCGTGGTGGTGGGATCCGGCGGCGAGGTCCGCGGAGCGGCGCTGCGCGGCGGACATGCGGGTGCTGCTGTCGTCGGAGATGAGGCGGCCCTTCTGCTGGTCGGCGAGGACCCCGGCAAGGTCGCGGACGACGTCGGCGCGCGCTTTCGCTTTCGCCTGCCCCGCCGGCACCAAGTGCAGATGGAAGGACACCGAGCGGACAAAGCTCAGCTCCCGCCCGATGAGGAGGTCCAGGGACCAGAGGGGGCTGCGCCCGGCGACGGCAAGGTTCTCCCCGTGGATGGCCGCGGTGCGGTGCCACCACGTCACCGGCGGGCACACCGGCCCGGCCCCGGTCATGACGAGGGTGGTGGGGTCGATGTCGTCGACGATGTGCGCGGAGAACTCGTCCCGGGACGTAATCCCGGCCCGGAGCGGGTCGACCGTGCGGGTGAGGTCGATGGGGAGGTGTGGGTTCTGCTGGTGCAGCATCAGGGCTGTGGTTTGCTTGGCGGTGAGGGCTTGCACGTCGCCCATCCGGGCTTCGTTCAAGCCTTGTTCGGTGGCGTGAATCTGCCCGGCCATCAGCGCCCGCCAGGCGTCCCGGCCGGTCCCGTATTTGCTGGCGGCGTCGGTGAATTGCTGGGTCAACGGCCAGGACACGACCACGTAGTGGCGTTGCACCATCGCGTTGGCACTGGATTTCCGGATCACTTCGTCGTAGGAGAGTTTCTGCGCCTCAAACGAGGCCCGCTGCGCCTCCGACCAGGTTTCCTGCACCGGTTCCAGGCGGGTCTTCACCCACAACTGCTGGCGGGCGGAGTCTGGCGGTAACACCCGGGTGAGGGTTTGCACGTTCCGGATCAACGAGGAGGGTGCGGCGCGGCGGGCCAGGAACTTGCCCCACGCGTTCGCCGCACGGGTCAGGGCGGCCGCGGTCTCCATCCCCCGCAACTGCCCCGACACCGAAAACGCCACCGACAGGTAGGGTTCCTCACCGATCGGGGCGTGCCAGGCAATGCCGGGCATGTTGGAGGCGTATTGGAGCCAGCCCATACCGTCGGCGCCGTCCGGGTTCGCCCGCATCTTCACCGCCGCGCGCTCCGCGGCCTGCTTCTCGCTCTTGGTGCCGCGGAGGATGGCTTCTTGGAGCTGGTCCCACGCCCCGACTTCGTAGGGCACGAACTCGTCCGTGCCGAGGCGTTTCCGTGCCCGGGCGCGGGCGCGCTTCCGGCGCCGCTCGAGGACAGTGCCACGGTGGGTGCGGGCGGTGGTCAGCATCGTGATGCCCACCCCCGACACCGCCACGATCAACGCCGGCAGGCCGGCCCCGATGACCATGCCGACCATGCCGCCAGCGATGAAAACGCCCAACAAGATCACACGGGTCTTGGAGGCGGTGCCGCCGAAGAACCCGCGGTGCCCGGACTCCCCGCCCAGGTAGCGGATGTGGGACTGCGGGGTGTCACTCACGAGACGGAGTCCTTTCCATAATGTTCCTCGTGGTCCTCGACCGGTGCCACGGCCGCGTCCGTGACCGAATCAGTGACCTTCTTCGTCGCCTCAAACCCCGCCACCGCACCGGCGGCAATCATCGTCGGGATACCAATCGCAGCCCCCGCACCGGTCGCGGACTCAGCCGCACCCGCGGCCGCCATCCCACCCTCGGCAGCGACCGCACCGCCGCCTGCCGCAGCGGCGCCGGCGGTGGCCCCGCCCGTAGCGGAGCCGACCGACGCGGCCTCGGAGATCGACGACGTCGCCGCTTCACCCTCAGCAGGCGAACCGCCACCGGTACTGCCCTGGCCCGTGCTGCCGCTCGAGGACGGTGAACTCGACCCGCCACCGCCGCTGGTTTCGGGGCCGTTGTCGGAGTATTTGGCGTCGGCTTGCTGCATCGACTGCGACCCGATGTTGGGTCCCACGGGTGCTGTCCCGCCGCCACCGGTGGGGATCACCGGGGCGAACTTCGTCAAGGCGAGCGGGGCGAGACCAGCCATGAACAACGCCAGGATCGACACGACCAGCGTGACGGTCTTCGCGAGGGTGGGGGTGTCAGAGAACGCATCGACCTGCGCGCTCATCATGCTGTACGCGATCGCGAGCAAGAAAAACAACAGCGGGTGGGAGGCGAGGATCCCGAACCACAGGTATGCGATCTTCGACCCGAACTTCCGTTTCTGCGGGTCCACGATCCACACGAACCCCAGCGGGAACAGCACGCCGGAGAAGTACAGGGTGATGAGCCGCACGATCAGCATCAACAGCACGACGAGCAGTCCCAGGATCATGAAGAACATCAGAATCACGCCGAGGACAGCGCCGCCGGCCAGGCCGGACCCGTCTTCCTCGGAGAGCATCGTGGAGAACTTAGCCACAATCGTTTCGGAGTTGCTGGTGACACCCCAGGCGATGAGTGAGTCCGAGAGGGCGCCGAAGAACTTCACCAGGAACGCGCCGAGCGCGGGACCGAACATGGCCCCGAGGATGAAGGCGGGCCCGTAGAGGGTGAGGGACTCCCCCAGCTCCCGGCCGGACTGGTGGCCGCGCGCGGTGCGCACGATCTGCGGGATCAACAGGGCCACGAACACAAAGATCGCCAGGGCAAACGACACCCGGTACGCCTGAATGAACCAATCCGCCGTCAGATCCGGAAGCGTAGCCTGCGTGAGCGTCGGCAACACAGTGTCCGAGAGACCCTTAGCCGCTTCCTGCAACAGCTTGAACGAATTCCCCGCGGGGTCGGACCAGAAGTCCGCCACCCCCGCTGCCGTGTTGACGACAGCGCCGACACCGCCTACTGCGTTCCCGACTCCATCGGCGAGGTTCGTTACACCGCAAACGAAGACGTTGCTCTCGCAGTCAGGATTCATCAGCAACCCGCCGTGTAGCGCGTGCCGCCGGCGGCAAGTTTCTCTTGATCGGGAGTGCCGGCACTCTCGAGATGCCACGCGCCGTCTTCCCAAACCATCGTTTGGGTTATAATGGCTGCTTTCGTTGGGCTGAGTTCGCCGTTGACGACGTACCCTGCCGCGATGTTCACTTCGACCTTGTCGGCAGTCGAACCCTCCGAGATCATCCACAGGCCGTTCGTGGTCGACAGATGGAACGGGGTGTCCGCGGGGACTTGCCCCGAGGTCATGTCGATACCCGCAGTTGCCTCGTAGGCGGCCGCGATGTCGCGAAACGATTCATTCGCCGTGGAGGCCATGATCGCTGCACTGACGGTGTCCGCGTCGGTGACGTTGGCCGCCGGGTTGGGGTACTGCCACAGCCACCGGTAGTACGCGGTAGCTGCTTCTACTGCTCCGTAGGTCGTGTGTTTGGCGTCGGCTTGGGCGGTGAGGACCATGTTGACGTTGCGGTCTTGGCCGCCGAGGCATCCGGTGGGTGCGACGTCGTCCCCGATGCCACCGGCACCATCGGTGCCCGTGGGCGTCGGCGTTGGTGTGGCTGTGGCCGTGCTGGGTGCGGCGTTCGGCGGCGGGGTGGGGCGGGTGGCGGTGTAGGCGATGCCTCCGCCGATGGCGATGACGAGGGCGGCGGCCCCGATGACGATGGGCCAGCGGCTACGGCCGGATGCTGTGACCATTCGCATGGTGGGACTCCTTGGGTTGGACGTTGGTTGTGTGGGTTAGCCGGCGAAGGAGAGGACGGCGCCGACGATGATCGCGAGGCCGGCGAGAGCGGCGAGGGAGATGCCGGCCCAGACGGCTTTGCGGCGTCCTTGGGCGTGGGCTTGCGGGTTCGGGTTGGTGTCGCCGGAGGCGCCGGCCATGGCAACGATGCCGAAGATGAGGAAGCCGATGGACACGAGGATCCCGATGGCCCAGAGGGCGGCGATGAGTTTCTGCCAGAGGGCGGTGAATTCGGCGCCGCCGAAGGAGAAGTCGGGCAGGATCCCGTCGAGAGGGTTGTCGATCGCTGCTTGGAGCAGGAGGTCGTGCATGGGTTAGGCCTTCCGGTTCTGTGTGGGGGCGGCGGAGACCGCGGATTGCAGGGCCCGGACCACGCTGGCGGCGGCTGCCACGAACGCGTCCCGGGTGGCGGGGTTGAGGCTGCCCAGGGTGAGTTGGCCGCGTTCGGCGATGTGGGTGTCGTAGGGGATCTCGTGCAGGGCTGATACGCCCGCTTGGTTGAGGAGGCGTTCGACTTCGTGGCGGACGGCGTCGTTCTCGGGGCGGCCGTCGGTGAGGCGGATGGCGATGGCCCGGTTCGCGAGCTCCGCGGAGGGCCCGCCTTCCGCCCGGAGTTCCTCGAGGAGTTGGATGGCTTCGAGGACGGAGTCGCCGGCGTTCATCACGGGGATCACGAGGACGTCGGAGACGGACACTGCGCCGCGGAACGCGGAGGAGGTGGGGACGTTGCCGGAGTCCATGACGCGGATGGAGTAGAAGTCATCGATGACGTTGGAGACTGCAACGACGGATTCGCCGGTGAGGCGGTCGCGGCGGCCGGTGGATCCGATCACGGACGCGAAGGATGTTTGCGGGGCCGTGTATCCGGCGAGGCGACCGGCGGTGCCGATCTGGTCGACGTCGCGGACGAGTTCGCCGAGGCCGAGGAGGGGGTTGCCCTCGGCGCGGAAGTTCAGGGCGCCGGGGTCGTCAGAGACTTCGAGGATCGCGACCGATCCGCCGCGGATCGCAGCCAGCACTCCCCCGAGCAGCAAAGCGGTGGGAGTCTTCCCCGTCCCGCCCTTGGGGTTGTTCACCAGGACCGAGACCGCCCGGGTCCAGGTCGCTTGCCGCACCGTGGTCTCGTGCGTGGTGCGCAGCTCCGTCCGGCGCCGCTCCCTCAGCTCGGCGGCACCCGGCCCGACCGGCAGTCCCAGACTGGCCAGGGCCCCGCGGAACCCGGTGGTGGCTTTAGCCGGCGCCGTCGGGCGAGACGCGGCAGCCAGACCTGCGGCGGAACCGCCGAACAGCACTGACGTGCTGACCAAGTCGACTGTAGCGGCCACCGTTGATGTCGATGTGGCCGACTCCAACGGGGCAGTCTCCTGTACGGCGGCCGGCGCGGATGCTGTAGCCAGGGCTACTCCCCCGGGGGTGCTGACTGTGGTTTTGGGCCGGCGCCGGGGCGGCGCAGGGGGCGTGAGGAGGGTGTCTTCCTCGATGTAATCTCCGGCGCGGTCTGCCGCTCCGAAGACGTCGCTAGGGGCGCTGCGACCTGTGTCACTCATGGGCGGGATGTCCTCTCGAATTTTTGGCTAAGTGGCAAAGAGAAACAGGAAGCCCCTTTAGGCCTCGACTAGTCTCTCGTCTTTTTCCCCGACAAGGCACCTGAACGGGGGGTGTGTTCCGCCTGTGGATGTGGTCCTAACCGCTTGAATGACGTGGATTGTAGGGCGAGCGGCCGGAGCGCATGGAGCTTCGAACCTACGGGCGGCCACTGACATCGACGGGTTGTTTAGGTTGCAAACGTAAATAGATGCGTTTGCATTAACCGCAGCGCGGTCGCGGCGAGCCCGCGACCGAGGGTGATCCACGCCAGAATTGAGCGCATGGCCCGCGACGACAATCTGATGAAGCATGCCCCTGACCGGGTGGCACTGTTCCAAGAGCTGTTTTCCGCGCCCTCCCGCGTCCTGGTGCTCCGCGCCCTGCTGCCCAAGCCGCTCAGCTACAGCGAGCTGTTCGATGCCATCGGGGACACGATGAGTCGCCCCGCAGTCCACGCAGCCTTGATCGATCTTCGGGGCATGGGCTATATCGAGGACGATGCCGCCGCCGACGTTCTGCGCCGGCCGCCGGGAACGATGTTCACCGCGCGACGGGATCTCGTGACCCGCGACTTCGGGCAGGTGCTCGAGTTTGTTCTGGGCTGACCACTCCCCCACTGGGCGAGTGTATTTGGCCGCCCGGTTGCTCGACTTCGTCATAAGCTAATCATATAATGATTAGGGTTGACGTCGTCAACGATGGAAGAGGGCGGAGGTCGGGCAGAATGGCACAATGCCCCGCTATGTGCGTCCCCATCATGATGAACTCGTGGAGGCCGCGATCGACGCATTTGGGAACCGGGCTCGAGTGGCAATCCTCAAGCACATCCGTGAGAACGGGCCATGCACACGCTCCGACATCGCCACAGCGCTCGGCATCGCTCCGCCGACGGCGTCCAACCACCTTGCTGCGCTCGAGACTGCGGGACTCATCGAGTCCACTCCCCCGCGCAGTGAAGCCAGAAGCGGCCAATGGGTGCGCTACACAGTCATCCCAGAACGCGTCACAGAGCTCTACGTGGCTCTGGGTGAGTTCCTCGGACAATCACGGCTTTAATCGAGTCGCTCCCGCGTGGCGCGCACTCTTGAATGGGTTTAACGACAAGATCGTTTCCATGGCCGTTACTAAGGGAAGCAGGATTCGTCGGGACCACACCCCCACGGTGTTGTTCCAAACGCGAGTCGACCCCGCGATCCGCGCGGTAGTCAATCAAGCCGCAGCCGCAAGTGGCGTCTCCACCGGTATCTACCTGGAAGCGTTGCTGCGCCTAACTCTCGCGGACCAGGGCCAACTGCCTGTCCTCGACCTCATTCGCGACCCTAAAGAGGAGTTGCTCATCCCAGCCGCTTAAACGAAAGAGCCCGTCGCTTTCGCGACGGGCTCTTGCAAGTTTCGTAGCTCCAACCCTGTGTGCTTGCCGGCCAGGGGGTTCGAGCTAATCCAGATCAACAGCCCTCACGGGAGGTTTCTCTATGTCCCAGAGCATAGCGCACGTACTCCAGAATGCACCCGGAAGTGTGTCCGGCGTGTCTGGCGTGTCCACCGAAGCGTGGACAGCCTGGGCTTTGACGCGCCGGATGAGTCCGCGCGATCAGGTGCGTGTGATGAAGCGGGACGCGTATGGGCGTGTGGACGAGAACAGTTACCCCCTGATTCACCGTGTGGGGCCGGCTGAACCCACGACGCCGTGGGCGATGAACCTGGCCGATGAGGCCGGGTTGTTCCGGGTTCTGTGCTTTGACTTCGACGGCAAGGACAAGCACGGCGTTGACGCCGAGTTGATGGAGGAAGCCGTCGATGAGTGCGACGTGCTCTCCCACATGATGGATGCTCTCTCGATCGAGCATGTCGTGTGCCAGTCCTCTGGGACCGGTGGCCGTCACATCTGGCTCGCCCTCCAGGGCGGCGCCCCGAAACTCGCCGTCGCCCCCGTGGCGAGTGCGGCGCGGGCGAATTTCCGCCGTCTGGACCACGGCATGCTCCTGAACGCTGTTACCGGTGCTGCGCGGCCGCCGTTGTCCCCGCACCGCGATGGCAGCCATTCCACGGTCCTCCGCGGCAACCTGAACAGCTTGATCGTCCCGTCGACCACGACCGCTGACCTGGCCGCCCTGGCCGCTGTCCTCGAAGCGGCGAAACCGTCCCTCCGCACGGAGGACAGCGCCCCGTCGGGCCCGGTGACCGCGCGCCACCAGGCGCACCGGCGCCTCAGTGCGGCCGGTACCGCCCATATGGCCACTATCGGTGGTGGCAGCAACCCGAGCTGGACGGGGTTCATGTGTCTGCTCGCGGCCGCGAATGCGGGCTGGCAGCTCGTCGATGTCGAGCGCGCCATCACGACCGCCCCGGGTTTGGAACACTTCCGGACGAAGAACACCGGCCGCGGCGACCGCCGCCCCCGCAGCAAGGCCGAGGCCCGGGCCCGGTTGGGCCGGCAGTGGGACAAAGCCCAGCAGTACGCAGCCCTGCAGCGCCCGCTGCCGGCGGTGCGGGAGCCGCAGGACCTGTCCGAGTTGGACGCCATCGTGACCGATGTCGAAGCCCTCCTGACCCGGTTCCGGGTCAGCCCGGGCCGGTGGGGCCGGACCGAGGCGTCTTCGAATCAGCAGACCATTCTCCGCGCCCTGGCCTACCTGACCCTGCAGACCGGCAAGCGCACCGTCGCTGCCGCCATCCGGGACCTGGGCCCGATGGGAGGCCTCGGCCGCACCACTGCAGCCGACGCACTGACGGCCCTTGCTGAGGCTGGGTACGTCGAGCGGGTCAGTGCGAGCGATGACGGCAACGCCGCCGAATGGCGCCTAGCCTCCACGTTATCCACAGGTCCCAGTACAGTCCGGTCACAACCATTAGATAACCCCCGCCCCCCGCAAGAAATCCCGTCGTCGCCGGCCCGTTCTGCAGCTGAGCTCTTTAACACCCGCACGCATCTCGTTGCCCTGCTCGAGGAACAACTCGTCGACCAACGCCACGACCTCTTCACCCGCCGCGGCCTTGGCCACCTCGCCGGGAAGCTCTACGCCCTGCTGCGCCAGCACCCATCCCTGACCATTGACACTGCAGCTCGTCTCCTGGGCGTCACTGCCCGGCACACCGCCACGATCCTCAGTCGCCTGCGTCGTCACAAGCTCCTGGTCGTTCACCGTGATGGGTGGGCCAGGTCGAAGCAGGATCTTCGGAACCAGGCGGCCCTGCAGCTGGGCGTGCTCGGAACCCTTGTAGCCCGAGCGGAGCGGTATCGGATTGAGCGGGAGGTGTGGGCGTGGTGGCGAGCGGAATTGACCACGATGATGTCGGCGCCCCGCAGTCGTCCTCGGCGCCCACATGTGTCGAGCCGGCCGTTGTTTGAGGCGAGTGGGTCGGGTGAGCGGGTGTGGCCGCGGTATCCGCGGGCCAGCACGAACCTGGCTGATCACCGGGCTGCGCTTGAGCTGGTGGGGGCAGGGTTGCTCAATCCGGAGAATCGGTGGCAGTACCTGGGCGAAGCGGCGTAGTGAGTACCGCCTACGGAGCGGTGGGGGCTGTGGAAGTGAAACAGTGATGGCCCGTTTCGGGTGCGGGGCCATCACTGTTTTGTGCCCCGGTGGAAGGCTCCTGGGAGTGCGCTTATTCGAGGATGCCGCAGGCGGCTGGGTCGGTCGCTTCTGCAGGCAGGTTGGGGTCGAGTTCGCTTGCACCTCGGCCGAAGTCGTACTCACCGTTGCCGTTGTAGTCGACGCCATGGATCACGACGACGCCTTCACTCTCGCGAATGGAATCGGCGATCTCTTTCGCCGTTCCTGTTCCGTCCGGTCCCGGGTAGCCCGTTCCCGCGACTTTGGTGATGCCGATGTTATCGCGGCTGTAGTGGTAGCTGCCGCTCTCAGACACCGGGAAACGAGTCACATCCAGGAAGCTTGCGGGAGTCGTGTCGCCTGTCGTGTTCAGCGACACGACGACCGGTCCGTATGCGGGAATCCCTTCCACGGTGTTCAAGCGGCCATCACCGTTGCTGTCCAGTGCCAGGGTGGGGCACTCGTTCAACGCCTGCTCGCCGTAGTGGATGTGCTGCGCATGCGGGGCGTCTGGCGTCAGCCCAGAAGCGTGCACCTCAATGTGCTTGATCCTCTGGTTGCGAACTGTCGCTGTCACAGTTCATGATGCCCCGGAGCCGTTGAGCTCCGTGAGGTCGGCGGACAGCTCTACCGTTTTTTTGCCGCCGGAGTGTTCAGGACTGTGCGCCTGAGCCGCGCCGGACCCGAGTGTGGCCGCAGCGAGCAACGCAACGGTTGAAGCCCCCAGAATTCCCATGGAATATCGTTTGGAGAGATTTGAGGATCTGTCCGGCGGGCTCTTTCCAGATGAGTGGCTTCGGGTTCTCGTTCCAGTCTCTGACCCATTCGCGAATGTCGGATTCGCGTGCTTGAACGCTGGGGTGGTCGATGCGTTCTGGTGAGCACTATGGTGGTGATCATCCACACGGGAGTCCTGATGCAGGGGCTGAGAGGGAGCTGACGCAGCTTCGACCGTTGAACCTGTCCGGGTAATGCCGGCGAAGGAAGTGAGTTTCGGTGCATAGTTCCGTCCAGCCCGCTAACCAGGCGCTTGCCCTCGTTCACGCCGATGGGCGAAGTTCCCCAGCGCCGGCCGCTGTCCGCCGCGCTGTTCGCGGTGGCATTTTCGGAAATTTCGTTGATCAGTTCGATATTTTCCTGCCAGTTATTGCCCTGACTCCAGCGGCTGGTGCGGTGTTCGGTCCGAACAATTTGGTCAGCAACGCCGGTTTGGTTTTTGTTGCCACCCTTCTGGGCCGCCCCCTGGGAGCGGCAATTTTCGGTCCGATTGCTGACCGGTTTGGGCGCACGCAGATGACGAAAATAGCTCTCGCGGGCATCGCATTGACGACGTTTCTCATTGCACTGGTGCCCGGCTATTCGGTGCTGGGTGGTGGAACCCTGTTCATCATCGTCGGATTGCGGTTCCTGGGTGGGGTCTTCCTGGGTGGGGAGTACACATCCGCTGTTCCGTTGGCGATGGAGTGGTCGGTGCCGAGGCGACGAGGTCTTGCCAGCGGGTTGATCATGTGGATGTCTCCCTGGGCGAACGCGACGATCGCGGGGATCGTGTTGGTGCTCCTCAGCACCTTTACCCCGGAAATGTATAGCGTGTGGGGGTGGCGTGTTCCGTTCCTGCTTGGGGCGGCGCTTGCTGCGGCGATGCTGGTGTACTACCGCTTCGTGGTCCTTGATTCGTTGACGTGGACACAGGCAGTGAAGAAGGCGAACCCTCTCAAGGAGATCTTCGTCGGCCCGCAGCGGCGCGCGCTGTTGCAAGTGTTCGTTTTGATGAGTGGTTTATGGCTGATGACTGATATGGCAATTCCCGTTGTGACGGGTGAGCTTCAGGTTGCCTCTCACCTGAGCGCGCAATCGATCTCGTTCACGATGCTGTGTGCGACCGTGGTCTCGGCAGTTGCGATGTTGACGGCGGGTCAGCTGTCAACGGTGATGGGTAGGCGCACCTTTTTCATGTGCTTTGGGGTGCTCGCGGCCGTGGTTGCGCCGGTCACCTTCCTCGCGATATTCCACACGAATGGGCTTCCGATAATCGTGCTGCTGGTAGTGGCACTGCAGGTCGTGACGGTATCCGGTTACGGTCCGGTCGGCGCATACCTCGCTGAGCGGTTTCCTGCGGCCGTTCGCTCCAGCGGGTACGGGGTCGGTTACAGCCTCTCGATCGTGCTCCCCGCGCTCTACCCCTACTACCTGCCGACGTTGCAAGCGGCCCTCGGGCAGCAGACGGCAATCGCAGCGCTCCTCAGCCTCGGCGGTGTGCTGGTATTCATCGGTGGGTTCACAGGACCGGAAACGAACAAGATCAGCTATCTCACCTAAGGTGGCCCCTCCGAAGCGGCCTCCCACAGGTGATGGAAATGGTGGATGGGGCCGTTGCCTGACCCGACCTTCAAATGGTCGGCGTGGAGGAGGCTGTCCTGCAGCCAGGTTTTAGCGGCGGTCAGGGCGGCAGTCCAGTCGCCGAGTTGAGCTTGTTGTGTGGCGACCGCGGCGGACAGGGAGCACCCCGTCCCGTGCGTGTTCGAGGTGTTCACTCGAGTGGCGGTCGATTCGAATAACGCGAGGCCGCCAGTGAGGCGCCCCGCAGCATCCACCAGCGCATCCGGGGATTGCGGGCTGTGCAGGTGACCGCCTTTCACCAGAACGATCACCTCGTGAATTTCGGACAGGCGGTTCGCCTGAGCCACCGCGTGTGCCCAGTCGGTGGCCGGCGGTTCTTGAAGGAGAGCGCCGAGTTCCGCGAGGTTTGGAGTAACCAGATCAACTCGGTTGAGCAACCGGGTGACTGCTGAGACGGCATCGTGATCGAGGAGCCTCGCCCCGCTGCTGGCGATCATGACAGGATCGAGCACGATGATTGGTGGCTGGGCGTGGCTGAGCCACGACTCGACGATGTCGATCGTGACCGTGTTGCCTAGCATTCCGATCTTGACGGCGTCGATCGTGATGTCGTCGCTGACGGCGCGAAGTTGGTGATACAAGAATTCCGGCGGGGGTGTGTGGATCGCTCGAACGCCGTGAGTGTTTTGGGCGACGAGGCAGGTGACGACGGCCATGCCGTATCCGTGATTGGCGGAGATGCTCTTCAGGTCGGCCTGGATGCCGGCCCCTCCGGTGGGGTCGGTTCCCGCAATACTGAGAACGCGGGGAACTCTCAGATGCACGGGATGGTTCACTTCTCCCATGCGGCGACCAGGGCTTTGGCGCTGGCCTCCGGATGGGGCGTTCCACAGATCGCTGACACTACAGCGGCTCCCACCGCGCCAGCTCGGCGAAGGATGGGCATGTCCGCTACCGTAATGCCGCCGATAGCCGCGCACGGTAACGATGTCAGACCGGCAAGCGCTCTGAAGCCGACGACGCCAAGAGGCCGAGGATGGTCCGGTTTCGTTGCCGAGGGCCGGATGACGCCCACTCCGAAGTAATCAACGGTGTTCTCAGGAAGACGGTGGGCATCCGCAATGTGTGCAACCGTGTTGACGGTAAGCCCGATCACCCCATCTGCCCCGACAATTCGCCTCATCTGGAGCGGGGACATATCGCTTTGTCCGATATGCATGCCGTGTACTTTAGCGCCGGCAGAACGGGCAGCTAGGAAAACGTCGACGCGGTCATTGACCAGGAGCAGCGTCTGATCGCCGACGGCATCGGCCGTGCGCATGACAAGATCGTAAAAGTCCAGGTTGCTGGCCGTTTTGTCCCGAATCTGGACCACCCTGATACCCCCTTTGACCGCTGCCCGCACCGTATCCACGACGCCGAGCTCACCACACAATGCGGTGTCCGTGACAAGATATACACCGCCGGAAAAGGCCGGGCGCCCCGTCATGCGATGGTGACTCGCGACTGGATCTGGGCCCCGTCTACCGCAGCCAACGCGTCTATGAACGCAACAGCAAACGTGCCAGGACCGCGCGCGTTCACCGCCGCCAATTCTGCCGCGATCGTATATACAGCCGTGGCCGCTGCGGTTGCAGCCAGCCGGTCTTCTCCCACTGCAAGGAAGGCTGCGGTCACCGCCCCCAGCGCGCACCCTCCACCGGTGACGAGAGTCAGATAGTGGTGCCCGTTGCTGATCCGGAGCACATCCGTTCCGTCCGTGACGAGGTCGGTTGCGCCGGATATTGCCACGGTGGAACCGCAAGCGCGGGCAAGATGGGTAGCTGCCTCCAACGCCCTCTCTGCGCTGTGTACCGTATCCACACCTCGCCCGCCAGTACCTAAGCCAGCCAAAGCCATGATCTCTGAAGCGTTACCCCTGATCGCTGTCGGCGAATACTCCAGCAGCTCTCGCGCCAACGCCGTGCGCACCGGAAGGGCACCCACCGCCACCGGATCGAGAACCCAAGGGTGGCCCGCACGGTGGGCTGCCCGCGCGGCCTCGATCATCGCGATTCGTTGCTCGGCATGCGGGGTGCCAACATTGATCAAGGTTGCCGACGCGATTTCGGCGAACATTCCCGCCTCGTTCGGGATGTCCGTCATAGCTGGGGCCGCACCTATAGCGAGCAACACGTTGGCGGTGAAGTTGGTCACCACCGTGTTCGTCAGACACTGGACGAGGGGGGCGCTTTCGCGCAATTTCTCAAGGAGGGCGCAGACGTCAGCCGCGCCCAGACGCTCGGTCATCGAGGAACTCTACGGTGTGCCGATGACGGGTTCGGGGAGGTAGACCTTCCCACCCGATTCCCGGAACGCCGCCGACTTCTCCTCCATCCCCGCGATGATCTGCTGCTCAGACAAGCCTCCGAACTGGTCGCGGATGTCCTGTGAAATCCGCATCGAGCAGAATTTCGGTCCGCACATCGAGCAAAAGTGGGCCGTCTTCGCCGGTTCCGCCGGGAGTGTCTCGTCGTGGAAGGCCTCGGCGGTGACCGGGTCAAGGGAAAGCGCGAACTGGTCCCGCCACCGGAACTCGAAACGTGCTTTGGACAGTGCGTCGTCGCGTTCGTGAGCGCCGGGGTGGCCTTTCGCCAGGTCGGCGGCGTGAGCGGCGATCTTGTAGGTGATCACCCCTGTTTTGACGTCGTCCTTGTTCGGCAGTCCCAGATGTTCTTTCGGGGTGACGTAGCAGAGCATCGCTGTTCCATACCTAGCGATCTCGGTTGCACCGATCGCGGAGGTGATGTGGTCGTACCCGGGAGCGATATCCGTGACCAGAGGGCCGAGCGTGTAGAACGGGGCGCCATCACACAACTCCTGCTGACGTTCGACGTTCTCCCGAACCAGATGGAACGGAATGTGGCCGGGGCCCTCCACCATCACCTGGACGTCGTATTTCCAGGCCCGCTTCGTCAGCTCCGCGAGGGTATC
Organism: Cryobacterium sp. PH31-AA6; assembly: GCF_030063195.1. Taxonomy (GTDB): domain Bacteria; phylum Actinomycetota; class Actinomycetes; order Actinomycetales; family Microbacteriaceae; genus Cryobacterium. The sequence continues at coordinate 22,090 of NZ_JASISS010000015.1, read as the reverse complement.
GAGTTCCGCGAACTGGGCGGCATCATTTGCGTCCGCCGTTGATCCCGGACGCAAGCCGTCGCCGAGGGAGAACGCCACATCGTAGCGAGCGAAGATCTCGCACAACTCGTCAAAGTGCGTGTAGAGGAAGTTTTCCTGATGATGTGCCAGACACCACCCCGCCATGATCGAACCGCCGCGGGAAACTATCCCCGTCACCCGGTCGGCGGTCAACGGCACGTACCGGAGCAGCACACCGGCGTGGACGGTCATGTAGTCCACGCCCTGTTCGCACTGCTCGATCACGGTGTCGCGGTAGATCTCCCACGTGAGCGCGTTTGCTTCACCATTGACTTTTTCGAGAGCCTGGTAGATCGGCACTGTACCAATTGGCACCGGAGAGTTGCGGATGATCCACTCCCGAGTCGTGTGAATGTCATCACCAGTGGAGAGGTCCATTACCGTGTCTGCGCCCCATTGAGCCGCCCACTGAAGTTTGTCCACCTCTTCGGCGATTGAACTCGTCACCGCAGAGTTACCGATATTGGCGTTGATCTTCACCAGGAATGCTTTACCGATGATCATCGGCTCGGATTCTGGATGGTTGATGCTGTTGGGAATGATCGCCCGACCTGCAGCCACCTCGGACCGCACCAGTTCCACATCACAGTTCTCGCGAAGGGCCACAAAGCGCATTTCCGGGGTGATCACACCCTGTGTGGCGTAATACATCTGCGTGACCGTCTTACCGGGCAGTGACCGGCGAGGTGTGGGTTTCTCGCCCTCCCACTCGGCGGATGCGGCCCCCCTTCGGAGCGCCGCACGCCCGTCGTCTTCCAGATTACGTTGCCGCCCGGAATACGCCTCCGTGTCACCACGCGCCTCGATCCACGCAGAGCGAAACGGAGGCAAGCCGTGCACCGGATCACTCCCCGGCCCCTCGGTGCGATACACCGTGAACGGTTCGTTCACGTGACCGTTCGGCGACACCTCGAGAGCGATCTGCGTCACCGGGACACGTATGCCGTGCTCGACATCATGCACGTATCCGAGCGTGTGGGATGAGTTGACAGGTTCCATTCGCGGACTCCTACTTCCTTCGCCGGCATTACCCGGACAGGTTCAACGGTCGCAGGCCGCGTCAGCCTGATCTCAGCCCCTTGCAAGGGCACCCGTGTGGATGAGAAGCACACTAACATTCCTTCGACCGCAACGGCGAAAGGAAGGTGTTCGTCATGGACAAAGCGATCCGGTCTGTCAATTGAGTGGCTGCGTCTCTACACGGCGTAACAGGGCCACTTGGAGATATCAGCTGAAAGACTGAGCGGCGATCTTGATGGGGCGGCTTGTGCCAGCCGCTCCCCGCCGGCGCAAACCCCAGTGCAGGGTGAGCAGCATGAGAGTGGCATGTACGACGAGCGTCATAGCGAACACGGGCAGGGCGATATCCCGGCCACCCGGGATGAAAACAATCGCCAGCACCACGGAGCCCACAACGAGAACGGTGACCAGTAGGAGCGTCGCGAGGATGACGAGCGTCGGCCGCCAGCCCCGTCGTGAGCGGGTCGTAGCGCGGTTACTCCCGGGGTAATCGGGCGGCGCAACAGACTGTGAAGTCGTCATGTCGCTATCCGCGCGCAATCGTCCGCACCCATCTCGGGCCGGCCTGGGTGGGCCCGACCTCGAAAGTCCCCCACTCACCTCACTGTCGTCCTCCCCTCCCCCGGCGCCGGCACGAAGGTCGGAGCCTGGTGGCACCAGGTACACGCCCCTTGGGGATGAGGCGAAACGGCGGTCCGGCCGCCGTCCCCCTTTCACCGAAGTGGAACCGCTTCGCGGCCGGTGATATCAGAGTGACTTCACTCTGAAGCCACGGCTGACGCCGTTACGAGCGTGATGGAGCCGCTGCGCGGCGCTGTTCGCTGGGCATTTTTGTCCTTTCTGGCGTTTCACCGTAGCTCCCTCTCGTGCCTGCGTTGCCCGCATTGTCGGACGCGCCCTGCGGGCTTATTTCGCCCGGCACTGCGGGCACTTCGGCCCTCCCGGTCGCTATCGATTTCTCGTGCCAGATAGGGCAAAAAAACAGTTGGTCACAAGAGAAAGAGAACCCCATGGATGAGTCGGATTACAGCCACGAGAACACCTATCCCCGGGAGCGGTACGCGGACGGGTGCGCCTGCAGCGGATGCCGCTCAGAGGGGGCCGTTGATACCCAGCCGGGCGAAACCTGCACCGCCAGCCGCTACGCCGACAGCTTCGCCTAGACCGAGGGGAAAAACACTCATGCTCACCATCACCCACACTCACGAAGCCGGAACGATGATCGCGGGCACCAGCCGAGGCGACGGCACCGCCGACGTACTCAAGGCTGCTGGTTGGCGGTGGGGGCGCAGCATCAGCGCCTGGTTCGTCCCGCAGTCCCGCGACCATCTGCCCAAACTGCACACCATCACCCGCACCCAGGCGGCCCTGGTAGCCGCCGGGTTCGAGGTGGAAACCGACATCGACAGCGCCCACCGCACGACCGCCGAGGTCGAGGCCGGAAAGATCGGGCGTCAGGCCGACCGGGTCGACGCCCTGGCCGCAAAGGCTGAGCGGAAGACCACCGCGGACGAGGCCGCTTGGGCCACAGCCCGTACCGCGATCCATCGTCTGCCCGAGGGCGGGGAGCCGATCAAGGTGGGTCACCACTCCGAGGCCCGCCACCGGAATGCGATCGCCCAAGCAGATAACGCCATGCGGAAGTCCGTGGAAGCCAGCGCGGACGCCGCCACTGCCCAGGCCCGCGCGGACGCGGCCACCCACACCACGAATGCCCGGTACAGCCCGGTGACCGTGGCCAACCGCATCGAGGCGTTGGGCGCTGAGCTCCGCACGCTCGAACGCCGCATCACCGCACAGTGCTACGACGACACACACGGTTACATCGATGCCACCGAGGAGCAGACGCAGGCCCGCGCACAGCGCCTTGCGCCGCACCTTGACGAGAAGCGCGACCAGATCGCCTACTGGGAGGCCGTGCGCGCCGCACAGGTCCAGAGCGGCACGGCCACCGGCTACGACCGTTCCACCGTGACGAAGGGCGACCGGGTGAAGATCCGCGGCCAGTGGCGCGAAGTCGTGCGCGCCAACCTGAAAACAGTCAGCGTCACCACCGGCTACACGTGGACTGATACCGCCCCGTATGCCGAGATTCAGCAGCTCGTGCGACCCGAGTAGCCCCGCCGCAGCGGCCGGCCCACCCGGGGCCGGCCGTGAGGTGGCGGCGCCCCCTCACACTCCCCCACCCGGGGGAAACCGGCCCCAGGCCGGCAGTGACGGTGCCGGCGGTGCCGGCCTGTGGACCGCTTCGCGGCTGTTCTGGTTGAGGACTTTTTTGTCTGTCTGGCCGGTCATCGTAGTTCGCTTCCGGGCCTGCGTGCCCGGTTTATCGAGCGCGCCCTGGCGGGCTTATTTCCCTTGATAATCCGGGCTCTTCGGCCCTCCCGCTCTCAATCGATTCTCTTGCCAGACAGGCAAAAAAATCAGTTGAGCGGAGAGTTTCCATGTCCCAGGTTCTTGTCGAGGTTCGGCCCCAGCGCAGCAGTGACCAGATCGCAGCGGACCGGAAAGCCGGCACCGCTTTCTTCGCCCGTTACGACACCGTAAACCCGCACCGGGGTAGCAGGTGGAACCGGGATGTGGATTCTCTGCTGCGCTTCTACAGCTTCGAGTGGAACCTGCTCTGCTGTGTGATCGAGGCCACGGAGTGGATGCGCACGAACCCCCACGACACCCGCACCGATCGGATCACGGCCCGCATCCTGCGCGCTGTCCGGGAGCTGGCGGAGGAGATCCCGGCCCGGGATGATTCCGCGCTGCAGGCGTACGTGCACGTCTCCACGATTAGGCTCATGCACCCGCCCCGGGTGGCCCCGATCCCGGTCGCGGACCGGCTCGCAGCTCGCGGCGAGGCAACCCGGTTTTGGGCCCTCTGCACGAATCCCTCCCCGCGCTTTCGCCGCAGGGTCGCGGCCCCGGCGCTGCCCTTCGTCCACTGGTTGCTGGTCCACCCGCTCTACGGGCCCGCGCAGGACGGCCCGGCCGGATACACCGGGACCACCCGGGTCAAGAAGACCAAACGGTATAGCAGAAACGTTATTCGTCCCATCGGGATGAGTGAGGATCGGGCACTGGAAATCGCCCTAGCTGCCACGGCCCGCCGATAGCCGGGCTGCGTGGCCACCCTTCCGGGTGGCCACGGGTGAGGGGCCAGCGCGCCCCTCACACTCCCCCGGTGCACCGGGCTCTCCACAGGTGGCCGGGATGCGGCCGGGGACGGTGGGCAGCGTTTTAGCGTCGAGGTCCCTACTGATTGGACATCTCATGCGCTTCATCAAACTCGCCGTCACCACCCCGGGTCACGACCGTTCCCGGCCCGTGGCCGGTTCCGACGACATCTGGGTCAACCTGGACCAGATCGTTTCCATCCAGGAGCAGCTCGACAGCAACACCTTCACAGACGCCGTCCGAATGGGCATCACCGCGGAAGAGCACTACCCGTGCCTGGAACTGAGAATGTCCCGCGGAGACACCCACCTGGTCTCCCTCGGTGTGTATCCGGACCAGGAGGCCGGGTTCGCAGCCCTGGCCCGGTTCCTGCCGGCTCTGCTCGGCGGGCGCGGCCCGGACGACATGGACCAGCTCGAGCGGATGCTCGCCGGGACCATCCCGGATACGCGCTCCGCACTGTGACACCTGGCCGATGTGGCGGCAGCCAACTGGTGCGGTGAAGAGTTTAGGAGGCTGCCGCGGTGGGTGGACGGGGTGGCTCGGGGACGATTTCGAGGCCCGTGACGGTATTGGCCGTTCGGATGAGAGCCTCGAGCCACCGCGTATTGAGCAGGGGCGGGGTGGAGCTGGTGAAGGTGAAGATCAGAGGGATGCCGGGGTGGATCCAGATCGTGTTCCGGCCGCCGCCTTCCGCGGGGTCATCAGCCCACGTGAAATGAAATCCCTCCTTGCGTTGGAGTTTGGTATTGATGACGCTTTTCAAGTGCGCGAGCGTGCGGTCAGAGAAATGGACCTTCATGCTCGAGTTGTAGGTCAGTCTTCCCATGAGGGACCTTCCTCGATCGTGGACGTGGACCTGACCTAGGGTACTGAGAGCCGCACGCACCGTGCCAGGGGGTGGTCAGGGGGTGCGGCCTGGGTCGGTGAAGTCTCTGCTGTCGAAATCGGTGGTCGCGATCTCCGAGTACGCGGGCGAGGGTTTGGGCTGCTGGAGAGTAAGCACCCGGCCGCGGAGGAACGCGAGGACCTCGGTGATGTTCGGCTCGTCCCACAGGGAATCCTCGGGGACGCTGATCAGCTCACTCCACGGCCCCACGATCAGTTTCACGATGATCGTTTTCCCGGTCACATTGATCGCCGGCAAGTTGAGGGTTTCCGTGGTCTGACTGATGCCCAGGGCGGTGACGAGTTGAAAGAGCGCGTCAGCGATGGCATCCGAAGTCAGGAAAGACGCCCCGCTGTAAGAGATTCGTCGCATCCGTCCAGTTTTTCCCCGCCCCGCCCGGTATTCAACCCCCCGATAGCTCTATGGGCACCTGTCAAGAATTCCCTGGCGGGGCCGGCTGCGCCGGGAAGAACCTTTCTTTGAGCCGCTGCGCGGCACGTTCTGACCCCGTTTTTTTCCTTTCCGGCAGCCGATCATAGTTCGCTCCCGGCCCTGCGTGCCCAGTTACGGGACGCGGTCGCAAGCTCCCTTATTTCGCCCCGAAACCGGCCACTCCGGGCCTCCCGCTCTCAATCGATCTCTCTTGCCGGAAAGGCAAAAAACAAGTTGTTTTGAGGGAGAGGACCCACACCATGAACGCCACCATTCGCAGCATCAAGATCAACCCGACCGAAACCATCCGCGTCCTGGACGTGAACGAGGCCAGCATCGGGGCGGACATCGTCGCGGCCATCGGCTGCCGCATGTTCGACGTCGTCGGCCTGCAAGACGACATCGACCTCTTCGTCGACGACGAAGGACTCATCAACGGGTCAACCCTGAACCTGCCCGCGACCGTCCTCGCCCACCGACTCGGCTCCCCCACCGTCATCTTCGGCACCGCCATCGCCGTCAGCGTCACCCGAGACGGCGAAACCGTCGGCCTCACCGATGCCCAGCTCGCCCGAATCCAGCAGGCACTCGCGCAGAAGCCCGATGCCGGGACCGTCGACCGCCTCGTGGAGAGCCTGTCCCCCTTCCCCACCGTCGTCAGCATGCTCCGCAACATCTAGCCGAAAGCACCGGCTGGCCCCCTGGTGGGCCAGCCGGTGAGGGGTGACCCCCTCACACTCCCCCGGTTTCGCAGGACAGAGCCCGGGGCAACTCCTGGCGGAATCTCTGTCGGTGAGGCAGTTCCGGTTCGGTTGGGCCGGATTAACAATACTTACAAGACAAACAAGTATTGCATTTATTGCATAGCAAACAAGTATTGTTTTTCTGGCGTGTCGATCAATGCAATGAACGCAATCAAAGCAATACTTGGAAAACAATCAACACTGTAAATACAAACAAGTATTGTATTCGTCGACCATTCCCCGAGAGGCAAGAATCGTGGCCCACACGGCAGTCATATCGAACAACAAGGGCGGCGTATCCAAGACGGAGCTGACCGTACAGCTCGCCGCTGCACTCGCTCGAGCGGGTCAACGGGTTCTCGTCGTGGATATGGACCCACAAGCGAACGCCACACGTCGCCTCGGCATCGAATGGGACGCGAACGAACCTATCCCCACCATGTCCGAGGTCATCAAGGCCGACCAGTCAGGGGCGGGGGAGGGGGCTGTGGTCGCCTGCGGCTGGACCAGCCCCGAAGGGCTACCAACACCAGAAGCAGAAAACATCGACGTACTGCCGGCACGGTTTGACCTCATCAACCGCGAAACAGAAGCCGGAGTCATCGGAGCCGTGAGGAGACTCCAGAAGGCTCTTGAAGGATGGACCGACGACTACGACATCATCCTCATCGACACTCGGCCAGACCTGGGGCACCTGGTCCAGATGTCAATGGCGGCCGCTGACACCATCATCATCCCAACTGACCCCAACTACGATTCCGTCGAGGCAGCGATCCGGGTGAACGACTTCGTCACTCGTCACGCGATCGACATCGCAAACCCGACCCTCACCGTCGGTGGCATCGTCATAACGCGACGAAAGGCCACAATCGAACACGACTACCAAATCGAGGGGCTGCGCGGTCAGTTCGGAGATCTCGTTTGGAACCTCGGTGGCGTCGTCAAGATGTCAGATGGGTCAGAGCTCCTCAACCCGTCCTATATCCCCGAATGGTCACGCTTTGCAGAGGCCGACGCAGCGGCCGTTTCACTGTCCGACTGGAGCGACCGCAACGGACGCAAGACCGTCGCCCTCTACGACGCCGTCGCTCGAACCTACCTAGCCCGCTTTCTGGGCGACAAGGGGATGGCCGCATGACCGTTCCCACCCGTCGACGACCAGGAAGCGCAAGCCCAATCAAGCTGGTACCCGAGGTCGAAGAGGTCCGCACGCCACCCGCCATGGAACGTGGGCCGGACGTTCCATCAACGAACCTCGCCCCCAGCACATCAGTGGCCGAGTCCACTGAGAGTGACGAGAAGAAGGCAGTCACTTTCGGGCTCCGCACTTCGCTCAAGAAACGGGCAGAAACTGCAGTCCTCCGAACTGCAGGCTACGAAGGCGGATACAACTCAATGGCTGCCCTAGTTGAAGGTGCGCTTGAGCGTGAACTCGCACGGCTCGCTATCGAGTTCAACAACGGTGAGCCCTTCCCACGAAATGTAGGTGGATTTCGTCAAGGGAGGCCCCTCGGGAGCTGATATCGGACCGGGAGAGCCGCAAATCCTGGGTCGAAGGACGCCGGTCGGGCGAACTAGATTGAGTCAACAGAAACACCGGCCAGTCGATCAGATGTTTATCTGATGTAGTGTGTGGGTATGAGTACCGCGACTTTCACTGACCTTCTGCGTAAGCCCAAGGAGGTCCTGGCCCACATTGACGAGGGCCAGGTTCGGATCACGCGCCGTGATGGTGACGACCTCGTGATCTTGCGCGGTCACGATATTGACGTGCTCGAGCAGGGTGTTGCGTTGTCGAGCCGGCTGATCCGCGCGATCGGCCGGAACAACAGCGATGTTGAGGCGGCGCTGACTGATCTTTTCGCTTGGACGGGGGAGTTCACCCCGGGGGAGCTGCGCGCGTACGCTGCCGAGATTGAACGGCTGGTCTATGCCGCCAGTGAGCTGGGAACGTTTGAGCGACTGCTGCGTGCGCAGCAGGAGTGGCAGGAAACGGCCGTGGCGTACGCGATGGGTATGCGGCCTGTCGAGCCCATCGAGCTGCCTGCCGCCCCTGTCCGCGTGAATCGCCCGTAGGTGGCAGGGAAGCGCGGCGTTCCGGTTCCACGACCGATCAAAGGCACCGAGTACGAAATCTTCTTCGGCAACACCGCTGCCGAACGGGGGTGGACAGATTTGAAGGCGTCCGCGAAGAACGCCCTCGCAGACGCCCACGACTATCTCACCGCGCATCCCGCACAGTACGACCCGGATCGCAGCTACCAACTCCGCGGAGATCTCGCCACCGCCCTGGTCGACGGGGTCGCCCTGCCTCAATGGCAGTACAAAGTCACCGACGGTGCTCGCCTCTGGTACGCCGTTGACGAGCCCAACGCGAAGGCAAAGAAACCCGGACGCGTAGTCATCACGAAAGCCGCGACCGGCCACCCCAACGAGACAGACTCGAAGAAGAACTTCCGGTAGCCGGCCCCGCGAGACGCCACCGCTACCGTCACCGCAGACGATCAGGCACTCGCCCAGTATGGTTCCCGGCGAGAAGCTGAGCGGGGGAGTGGGGCGGCGGTTTACTTCTGCTTGGGGCGTACCGTTTGGGCTTCGGCGCGGTCGGCGCGGGTGCGCTGTTCGCGTTCACTGGTGCGTGCCTGGTCCAGGTCGGCGCGCAACTGGGTGAGTTGCTGCTCGAGGGCGTCCCGCACGTCGGTGACGCGCTGCTCGGCGTGGGAACGTTCCCTACCCGCCTCGGCCGTAGCGCTGTCGCGTTCACTGCTGACCGTGGACAGGCGCCCGGTCAGCACGAGCGCTTCCGCCCGGGCGCTCTCGCGCTCCGTCCGCGCCTGATCGAGCAGGTCCCGGGTGCTGGCAGCATCCGTCTCAGCCCGCTCGGCGCGTCCGGCCGCAGCGGCGGCCTGAGCGATCGCGTCCCGAGCGGCGGCTAGGGCCTCGTCTTTGGCCGCTGTGGCCGCAGTGATGAGCTCCTGGGCTTCGGTGAGCTGTGCGGTCGTGGATGCGTTCTCAAGGGTCAGAGCGGCCACCTGGTCGGTGAGGGCGGTGATCTCGGCGGTTGCCCGTGCGTTGTCCTCGCCCGCAGTGACCAGGTCGCTCTCGAGGGTGGAGACTCGCTGCTCGAGCGCGGCCAGGGCCGTGCGGAGCTCCTCGACCAGGGCAGCTGATTCCTCGGCTGCCGCGTCAGCTTCGGCGCGCTCGGCTTCGGCCTTGCGGGTAGCGGTCTCGGCACGGTTGGCGCGTGCGGCCGCCGTGGCGACCTGCTCGGCCGCGTCAGAGGTGACGGCCTCGATCTGTGCTTCGGCCGCGTCCGGGTCCGCGACGGTGCGGAGCTCGTCGACGAGGACGACCAGCTGCTGCTGCAGGTGCTCGACCATGCCGGCGACCTGGGCCCGCAGCACGCTCGCCCGCTGCCGGGCCGCATCGACGGGGAGCTTGTCGTCCTCCACGGTGCGCTCGACCCGGCCCGCCTCGGTGCGGCGGGCCCGCCACGCGGCGGCGCGGTTGTGCGCGGGGTTGACGCAGTAGCCGGCGGGCCGGCCCACACCAGGCGTGGCATCCACGGGCTCGGCGCAGCCGGGGAAACCGCAGGTGCGCACATCAGTGATCTCGGGGATGCTCATACCTATATCGTAACACTAATAACGCAATACGCTAACGTAATACGAATAACGATAACGAATCACGAAATAGGGCGCTCGTCTGTAAGGTCCGGCTGTCATTTTCCGTTCACGATTGCATGAATGTCCGTACACGCCTGCACACCTGGTTCGGAGATCGATGGCCGAGGCTTCCTTCCGCTCAGTTGGTCTTCCGTAGCGGGCATGGCATTCAACTTGACCGTGCCGCCGCGACCACAGCACGGACGCATCGATGGCGGCCCTGCCTGCGATCGCTCGAGCCGACAACGGCGCCACCGCCGACACTCTCTTTGTGCGATTCCATAGGGTATCCGGCATCGTCAATGTTGCCGAACTCAATGTGCACCAATTCTGTGTCCAACCCGCCACCTCCTGTGTGCAGGGGAGTAGTGAGCAAAAACCCTTTAGTGCAGGGGTGAACGGAAAGAGCAGTGCTCAACACTCGCCTGCGCAACCCCGGAAACACGCGGGTCCTTGTGCAGACGTGAACGGAAAATGACAGGGGTGTCATTTTCCGTTTGTCATTTTTCGAAGTCGTCTGCACAATGTTCGTACTCGCGTGCACAACTGACTCGGTGACCCCCGGCGAGACTTTGTCGATCAGTTGGCCTCTGGATTAGTCACCCCGTCTCGGCGCAACGACTGCAATCGCATCCGGACGACCCCGGGCCGATTCGGCGTCCACCCCCTTTGCCTCCTGCTTGTGCAGGCGAGTACGAACAAAAGCGACACGTGTGCAGGGGAGTACGGAAAACTCAGTCGTCACACTCGGCTGCACAACCCCCGAAAACACAGGGGTCGGTGTGCAGACGACTTCGAAAAATGACATCATCTCGATGTCTGTTGAGAATGCTCATCTCGATGTCACTAATCTGCGGAATCTGCTCATCTCGATGTCACCAATCTGCTCATCCTGATGTCACTAATCTGCTCATCTCGATGTCAGTGGATCGCGGGGTCGTCCCAGTAGGCTCGGTGATCACGTTGGTGATCTGGTGGTCGGCGGAGGGGTCGATGATGCGCGGAGGACAGGACTTGGGGGCGGGCGATCGGCTTCCGCGTGAGGCGGCGGTGCGCCGGCTGATGGCTTTGGATGGTGAGGGCCGGCTGGCGACGGAGGATGTGCTGCTGGTGGCGGAGGGGCTGGCCGTGTCGAAGCGGACCGTGTGGCGGTGGATCGAGCGGGCGCGAAACAACGATGACCTCGACCAGGTGGCGCGCGATCATTTCCTGGTCACTGATCTGTTGCGTGAACGGCTTGCGTTCTGGCGTGGCAACATTTCTGCTGTGCACCGCGAGCTCGTTGAGGCGGCTACGAGCGCGGGGACGGCGGCGGTGAGCCGGCCGACTCTGCAGCGGGCCGTGGAGCGGGACATCGTGCGGGGAGATCGGGCGGGATTCGGCGTGCGCATGACGTATTCCTGCAACGTCCGCGAACGTACCGCAATGATGTGTGGGAGTCCGATCATGTTGAGGCTCCTGTGGAGGTCGACGTCGAGGGCCGGCTGGTCAAACCATGGGTGACCTGGTTCGTTGACGTTGGCACGAACGCGGTGTGCGGCACGGCCATCACACCGGGGGCGCCGTCCAGGGAGAGCATCTTGGCGGCGTTGCGCGCAGCGATCACTCTCGAGGTGCCGTACGGGCCGCCAGGTGGGCTACCGGAGAGAGTGCGGATAGACCGGGGGAAGGATTTTCTCTCCGACACTGTGCGTAGCGCGTTGGCAGGTTTCGCCGTGAGGGTCGTGCCTCTGCCTGCATACACACCGCATCTCAAAGGGACGGTGGAGACGGTGAATGGTGCGGCCGGGCGAATGTTTTTCGCGGGCTTGCCCCGCTATATCGGTGCACAGACGTTGGCCAATGGCAGATCGATCGATCCGGATGCGCCGGCGTTGACATTCGAGGCGTTCGTCACGGAGTTGCTGGGCTGGGTGCGGTGGTGGAACACCGAGCACCAGATGCCTGTGCTGGAAGGCAGGACACCGTTGCAGGCGTGGCTGGATGACCCGACCCCGTTGAATACTGTGCCTCCCGGTGATCTGCGGCTGCTTACTCTGGAAGACGATGGGCGCACCCGCAAGATCACTACGAAGGGTGTCTCGTGGCGGGGCCGCCCGTACGTGGCCGCGTGGATGACCGGGCAGGTCGGGCGTCAGGTGCGGCTGCGACATATGCCTCACCACGAGCACGAGGTCGAGGTGTTCGACGCTAGCACTGGGGAGCATCTGGGGGCCGCGGGTCTCGCTGATATGGCCAGCAGTGAGCAGATTGGTGAACTGCGCCGCTCCCGCGAGGCCCGCCGCCGGCAATTGCAGGCAGACCTGCGCAAGGCGGAGAAAGCCCGTCGGATCCGGTATGCCGCGGCGACCACCGCGGCGCCCCCGCAACCGATCGGCGCGGTCACCGTCGCGCAGGCCACGGCCGAGCTGTCCGACGCCGACGATCAGCAGCTGCAGGCCGTAGCCCGGCCCCTGCTGGTGCCGTTGCGCCCGCCAGCGCCGGGCTGGGTCTTGCCCCGTCCCCCGCGCGAGAAGACCAACCGTGCCTTGGATGAAGGCATCGGCGGGGGCCACGGCCGGTGAGTGCCTGGGCGGACATCGACGAGCGAGATGATCACTACCTCGGCTTGACAGGGGCAAACGTGGTGGCGACCGAGTCTCTGCTGATGCTGCAGGACAACCTGGTCGACGTCATGGCAGCCAAAGCCATGATGTGTGTGCACGGCGACGCCGGGTTGGGGAAGACACTGTCGGTCAATACCTCACTGCGGGCGCTGGCACCGGCCGACGTGTGCCGGGTGCAGTTCCGGGCCCGGCCCACCCCCCGCGACATCCGCCACGTCCTGTTTGCGGCCCTCGGGGTCGGCGGAACCCCACCATCACGACCGATCGAGTTCGACGCCCTCCTCAAAGACGTCTTATCTGAACGGTTCCGTGTGTTGGTATGCGATGAAGCCCAGTGGCTCTCACGGGAGTGCTTTGAGCTGTGGCGGCACCTGTGGGACGACCGGCGCACCGACATCGCGATCATCTTCGTCGGTGGCGGCGACTGCTACCGCGTATTGCGCCGAGAACCGATGCTCTCCAGCCGGGTCTACGTCTGGCAGGAGTTTCGGCGCCTGACCCGCGAGCAGGTCCTGGCCGTGATCCCGGCCTACCACCGGGTCTGGGCCGACCCCGACCCGGAGGACATTATCTACACCGACGCCCACGCCGGACACGGCAACTTCCGTGCCTGGTCGAAGATCACCGCCCACCTGGTGACCGCGCTGGACCGTCTGGAACGTGAGCGTCCCGACCGGGAGGTCCTGCAGTGGGTCTTCAGCCGGCTGGGCGGTAGCGGTGGGTGAGCCTGCCAACCACCCGGATGCACCTGCGCCGGTTCGGATCCTGATGGACCCCACGGACGACGTCCGGGTGACAGCGAGCCTGCTGGGGCACCACGACCCGGCCCGCGGCCGGGTCGTGGTGCATCCCACACCCGCCTCCTCCAGCCCCACGGCGTTCGCTTACGACCTGCTGGCCGCCCTTGACCGGCCGGTGACCCGGCTCGAGGCTGAACATCTAACCGGGGTAGTACGCCCCTGGCAGGCCGTGGCCGTATGGATGGTCACCGATCAGGTCACAGACCTGATCGTGCTTCGCGCCGATCGGCTCTCGGGCGGCACCTGGAATCACCTGATCGGGCTGTGCCAGCAGACCGGCACCCGCCTGATGCTGGTCTGCCACACCCGGCAGATCCCAGCATCCTTGGGCGCCGTTCTGACCGGAATTGAGCACCACGTGCTCACAGACTTGGCACAGGCCCTCGCCCCGCACGAGCCGGCCCACCCGCCCCGGGTCAGGGCGCAGCCACAGTCTGGCCGCCAAGACACCGACCAGCTACCGGACCTGCCCGCGGCCGGCGTTGCGCACTTCCGGGCCGAAGCGTACCGGCGGCTCGACGCTGTGAGCTTCGCACGGGTCGATGCCGCCTATCAGCACGGGCAACAGGCGGCCTGCGACTGGTTGAGCCGCCCCGCACCCGACGAGACCTGGACTGGCACGGAGCACGTGCAGCTGTTCCTGACCGGGCTGGTACCTGACAGCCCTACCCGTGCTCACACCCTGGCCCGGCTCCGCGGCGCCCAGGCCGGGTTCTTGGAACACGGGCTGCTACTGGATGTTCCCCCGGCCCGCGACCTCATGGACGTCCTGAGCGGGCCGGGGCTGAACGCTCTGCCAGTCAGCCCAGACGCCCTGCAGCGAATCCGAACGGGCGTGGCCCACCCCATGGTCGCCGCAGGCGTGGCCACCGCACTGTTCACCGGCATATCGCCGCAGGGGATGAGCTACGCCACACTGGCGGCCCACCGCCCAGACCTCGTAGCCCTGCGGCTGGCATGGCGGCCCCAGATGACCAAAATGGTCCCGAAACTGATCAAACAGACGGCACCGACCGTTTCCACCTGGGCTGTCTTCCATGTGCCGGTCGCGGCACGCCCGCTGCTCCGTGCCGCCGCCTCCTTCGCCATCCAGCAGCAGCCCGCCGCCACCCGACCGCGGCTATTCGAACCGCCAGCGGCGACGAACAAACGGATCCAGGCCGCGGCAGACCACTGCCAGATCGCGCTGCCTGTTCAGCCACCCACGCTCGAGGCCACCTGGCAGATCAGAGTCACCTGCACCCAGATCGACGCCCCGCCCGTTCATACCGTCGCTTCGCATCCAGAAGGACAACCACCGATATCACGGGTCCTCGGCCAACCCAGCCGGCCGGCATTTACCAGCCGTAACCACGCCAAGCCAACGGCGAACGACCATGCTCACGACCGTTGGCACGGTCGACGACCACTGACCGCAGACACCGCAGCTAGTGTCCTCCACCTGATCCACGACCACCTGGGCGCCATCGCGCCCCGCGACCGACATAGACGCCCTGAGGGGCGCAGCTGGCTACTCATCCGCCGCCAACTCGCCTGTTACCCCCACGATCCAGACGGGAACCTCACCGCCCTGGCACCCCACCCCGATGTCCTCTACGCACTGAGCCTCACCGAACGCCCAGCCCCAAACGTCCCCGAACGGACGCTCGTGAGACACGAAGATCACTAGACCCGTTCCCGTGGTACTTCCCAACCCTGGCCGGATGTAGCGACCTGGTCAGTGACAGCCAAATGAGCAGATTAGTGACATCGAGATGAGCATTCTCACCGTTCACGATTGCACAAATGTCCCTACACGCCTGCACAACTGGTTCGGAGATCGATTGCCGAGGTTTTTTCTGCTCAGTTGGCCTTCTGCAGCGGGCATGGCATTCAACTTGACCGGGCCGCCGCGACCACAGCACGGACGCATCGACGGCGGCCCTGCCTACGATCGCTTGTGCCGACAACGGCGCCACCACCGCCGACACTCTCTTCGTGCGATCCCATAGGGCATCCGGCATCGTCAACGTTGCCGAACTCGGCAATGTGCACCGATTCTGCGTCCAACCCGGCACCTCCTTTGTGCAGAGCAGTAGTGAGCAAAAACCCTTTTAGTGCAGGGGTGAACGGAAAGAGCAGTGCTCAACACTCGCCTGCACAACCCCGAAAACACGCGGGCCCTTGTACAGACGTGAACGGAAAATGACACCCGTCGCGCCCGGGGGTATCGTGCCTTCATGCACACGGATGACCTGGGCGCATCACCCAACTGCGAGCACTGCCTCATCCCGATGCTGCCCGCCGGCACCACCGCCACGCCCTACTGGCGCTGCCCGTCATGCGACCTCGTCAGCATGATCTAGAACCACGGGTTGGCGCTGGGCGGCGAGCGGCGGACACGAGGGCCCGGGGCGCCGTGCAACGAGGCGCGAGGACGTAGAGCCAGCTCATCAAGCGGGAGTACCGGCCCAGTACCTTTCGGTTCCTAGTTCTCGTCAGTCGGGTCAGGGGAGAGAAGCGTGTCGATGGCTGATTCCCAGGGTAGAAACGCCCGTCTAGGTCGAGCCAAAACAAGAAAAGTGGCTCATTTGGCCAACCAACACACCGAGGGTGAAATTGCTTACATTAAATACTGACCATCGTGTAGCCTGATCACGTGACTACAGAAGACAACCCCATTGTGAGCCTCAAGGGCTCCGGCCTGCTCAAGACCCTGACCTGGGCGGCCCCGGCTGCGTTCGCGGCGACGGATCAGCTGTACGACGAGGACCAGGGCCACGACCAGGGGGTAGTCGGCTTCCTGAACTTCAAACACCTGAGGGACCTCATCGACCGGGCGACGTCCAACGGGCGCTTCAAGCTGGGTGACGACGTCGACAGCCGCGGTGACGACGTCGTGAAGCGCGGCATCACGCCGGAGGTTTTCCGAGCGATGCCGAAGCTCGCGCCTGGCGCGGTCATCCGCAGCGACTACAAGCAGTCTCCCGGCTGGGCGATCGAGGGGTACCGCGTGCTACTGCAGTCATACCCGTTTGGCGAGATCGACGACATTAAATGGGTGCAACGCAGCGACGCGAAGCGTCGGGTCGCGTCTCAGGAGTTCATCCGTGAGGACACCTTGTTCCGTGACGATGAGTTCGGCCTGGAATCGATCCCGGGCATTCCCGATGACGACGACTTCGTCGGCGTGACGTTGGTGGCGGCGCACGCTTTCAACCCGACGACGAAGCAATTCGAGCTCTACATTGGGCAGAGTAAGAACCCCAAATACCCAAAGGACTCCTGCTGGCACTGGCGAAAACTGCTCCTGTCCGACGGCACTTTGATCGGCGGCACCGGCCTGTCGGTGCCGTCGGCTATGCCTGGTGACGGCGCTTCAACCGACGTCGACGACGTGCCGATGCGCATCAAGAAGCCGCGCACGGACGAGGGGTCGGGTGCAGCGAATGGCTGAACAGCGTCGGCCGTCCCAGACGCTCGCCGCCGCAGCTTCGTTCTTCAACGGTGAGCGCCTCACCATGGCCCGGCAACTCGCGGGCCTTAAGAAGTCACACCTCGCTGCGCTGATCGCGATGTCGCCGGCCTCGATGACGGCTTGGGAGAGTGGCGCCAAGCAACCGAACCGCGCGACGGTAGCGAAGCTCGCGTTGGCGCTCCGCGTCGAACCACAGTTCTTCAGTGGCGGTGCGCCGCCGAAGATCAACAAGCCGCACTTCCGGTCGCTGCGCTCAACGCCACAGATCGCGCAGGACGAGGCGGAGGCATACGGCCGGTTCGTCGCCGAGGTCGCGGGAATGCTGGAGAACGCGGTCGAGTTCCCCGAAGCGCTGTTGCCCGACCTTTCTGTCAACCCGGACGAGCGGTCGATGACGCCTGAGGTCGCAGCCCGAGAGGCACGCGAGTTCTTCGGCGTCGCGCCGGGGCCGGTGCAGCACGTCGTGCGCCTGGTTGAGCGCAGCGGCGTCGTGGTGGTGTTCAGCGAGCCGGGCATAGCGGCAATTGACGCCTACTCGCTGCACTCGGCGACGCGCCCGATTATCGTCCTAAACCCGGTGAAGGATGACTACTACCGGCAGCGCTTCGACGTCGCCCACGAGCTCGGGCATCTGATCATGCATCACGATGCCGAGCCCGGGGGGAAGGTTGCGGAGGAGCAGGCTAATCGCTTCGCTGCGGAGTTCCTGATGCCGGCCGAGGAGATCGCGCCGTTCCTCCCTGGCTCCACCGCGGGCAAGGCGTGGGCGCAGCTCGCGGAGCTGAAAGAGCACTGGGGTGTAAGCCTTGCAGCGCTTCTCTACCGTGCTCGTGCGCTCGGCGTGATGGGCGACGTGTCGTATCGGAACGCCATCATTCGGATGTCGCAGAACGGGTGGCGGCGGGCGGAGCCGGGTCGCATCTCGTCGTTGGAGATGCCGTCGATGCTGCCGCGCGCGAAAGAGGTGCTCAGTGAGGCGGGCGTCGACGAAGAGACGTTCCTGTCGGGGTCGGGGCTGCCGGTCGGGCTCTACGCGATCGCGGCGTCACGCGTGCCGCATGCAGCGAACGAACCGGAGCCGATGTCGTGATGCACTTAGACGCCTTCGCTGATTCTCTTGCGTTGACGGTCCGCGACCTTCTCGCCCTCCAGCGGGTTGTCTGATGGCCACGCTCGAGGGACAGGTCCGCGCGGCGAGTGATGCCATCGACACCAACATCTCAATGATCACGACAGACCGCGGCTTTCTCTCGAAGAACGTACTGCAGTATCTGCGCGATCTGGTCGAAGCGATGATCGTTTGGGCTCACACCGGCGACCCGGTGCCGCGATTCACCTATCAGACGTAGTTCGACCCTGCCCGTGACTACGCGAAAGCACAGGCAAAGTACCGACCGCTGACGCGCTTCCACGCGATGCAACAGGTCAGCGTTTCGCACTTCACACTCGATAGCGATCCCTCAGAACGCCTGATGCTCAAGTACTACGAGTACCTGCTGCGAGCACGGCAAATCGCGAAGGACCACCTCGGCATCGACATCTTCATATCGACCTCGGCCGACACGCTCAGTGATTCAGGACGTATGAGTTCAGGTCTTCCGTGGGTGAAGCTCCACGTCGTTTCGTTTTCTTCTCAGGTGCGAGCAGGCCCTGAGTGAGGTCTGCATACATGCCAAAGAGAAGTTCCAACACTCCAGCATCCGTTGCGTTGGCTTTCAGCCCGTACGCATTCAGCACCGCTTTATCCAGAGCGTTGTGGGCGTTGCGAAGAGCCAGCGGCATTGCGTTGCGGTTGTAGAGAACGGCGAGCGAACTGGTGGGGAACTGCTCACGTGCAACCAAAACTGCATCAGCGGCTGACTGCACCTTTTTCATCGTTGCCTCGTTGCTCAAATCGGGGAACGGGAAATTGTTGTAGGTGACCTCGGCAGACAAAGAGTAGTCGGACTTCAGCCGACCAGAGATAGCCCGATTCCAGATGTTGAAGACGCTGCTCATCATGATTCCGAAGGTCTCAGAGGTGGCATTCGGAATGTAGAGCAGCTTGTCGTTCGGAACGACGTTCGCAGGCATGACAGCCATTGGGACATACTCCCGCTCCTGCGAGGAAACACGAGGAACAGCAAGGTATTCAGTCGTGGGCTGGCGAAGAGCTTGCTGCCATTCCCATGCTCGTGTTGCGGACTTCTGTGTATCCAACTTTGTGGAAGCGAGTCGCATCTCTCGCACCTTTGCAATGCGGTCTTTCAGCACGGGGGAGGCGAGCAAATCAGACGGGTCAGCATCTTTCAGCCAGAGTCCATAACGAAGGCTTCCACCGATAAGTTCAGCACTGCCAACCACACGTCTCAGGTATTTCGCGGCAATGGGGTCAGTCGCCTCAATTTCCTGAGCTTCCTCAACCGAGATGTTGGAGAGGAGACCGCCGTCGACGGGCTTATTGCCGTTCGTCATCTTCTGAGTCCCACCCTGAAGCGGGTTGCTTCGGCTCGTAATCAGAGCGTCCGTGGCATCCAGCAGGTACGAGTTGATGTTCTTCACACGAACCAGCACAGGTTCGGCTTTCAGGCTGGGATAAGACCACAACGAACGAAGAGATGGTTTTCCGTTGGCGGAGAAACAGATGATGACGCAGTGGACTGCTGCGTTCTTTCCGCCGTCATTGTTCCAAGCAAAAGTACGGTGAGCGAAGTCGATACCCATGCCGAGCTGCTTCAAAGCACCCCAGATGACGGGCGGCTGTTGACCTTGGGAGATGGAGCTGGTGGAAACAAAAGCAGCTCGTGCGGTCGTGCCTTCCATTTGGCGAGCGGCTACCAGATACCAAGACGCAACGTAATCCAGAATGCCTGCACTCTTCGTCTTCCCCCACACGAGGGCTTGGTCATCCTTCTGGTCAGCACTCAGCCATGAGGAGCCATAGAACGGGGGATTACCCATGATTATCGTGTCGTTATTCATTGGGCAAACGTCCGCCCAGTCAATCCGAAGGGCGTTGCCCTGACGAATTGTGGCTGCGTGGGAGAGCGGGAAGATCGTTGGAGCTGCACCAGTCAGCTCATCCAATTCCTGATTCGCCTGATGCTCAGCGAGGTACATCGCAACCGAAGCGATTTGCGAACTCCACTGCTCAAATTCGATGGCGTGGAATTGCTCGAGGCTGACCGTGAGACCGATAGTTCCCAAGCCATCCAGACCGACTTGGAGTTCTTCTCCGTCGTGTCCCGTGGTTACTTTGCCTTCAAGCTCAATCAGGCGAGCGATGATCTTGTGTTCTATGTCCCTCAATCGCTTGTAGGCGACGAGAAGGAAGTTCCCGCTGCCCGCTGCTGGGTCAAGGTAGTTCTTGGTTCCGAGGTCTTTGCGGAGCTTTTTGAGTCCAGCACGGTCATCCCAGACCTTACGGAGCTGTTCAAGATATTCGTCAAGGAAGAGCGGGCGTATTACTTTCAGGATGTTCTGCTGACTCGTATAGTGCTCGCCCAAAGCACGACGATTTTCTTTCGATTTGATCGTCTGGAACATCGCCCCGAAGATGGCTGGCGATATTTTTGACCAGTCATAACTACTGGAAGCAATCAGTGCTGTTCGCATCTCAGCATTGAAGGAGAAGACGGGGATGACTTCTTTGAAAAGTCCACCGTTCACATAAGGGAACGCCGAAATGGAGGCGGGCAGGTTCTGCGGTCGCTCCTCCTTGTGGGTGTTCAGAATCTGGAAAAGCTCCTGAATACTGCCACCCAAACCAGCCCCTGATTCAGCAGACTCAGCCAAGAAGTCAGCGAAGAGTCCCTTCTTCCACATGCGGGTGTCATCACCGAAGTTCAGGAAGAGAATGCGAACCATGAACACGCTCGCGGCATGTCCCTCGTAGCCGTTCTTCTCAAACTCCACATAGAGGTTTGCCATCAAGTTGACGGCTTTGATATCTGCGTCGATCTCTTGTGCGGTGGCCTTTGACCCGTAGACCTTGAAGATCGAATCGAGGTGGTCGAGGTGCTTCGGCAGGCCTGTGAGCGGGAACTGCACGCTCGTGCCAAGCAGCACGTCAATGATTCGAATATTGGCAAAATCGGAAACGATGAGAACGGGTGGTCGCAGGTGAGGGCTGAGAGAGACCATGTATTGACGAGCCTGAACTTCCGCACCATCCAGCGACTTGCCTGCGGACTTGTGTTCAATAAGAACCACGCCACCCCACAGGACGTCGATGAAGTTCGTCGTGCCAGTAGCAACGTTCTTGATGGGGAACTCGAAGTCCACTCCCGTTGCCAACAGGTCTTCAACGCCGATGACCTGGTGGAAAAAGTCGCTCCAGAAGGACTGGGCGAACTGCTTCTCATTCGTTACCGTTGCCCATTTGTCGGCAAAGATACGAGCTTTTTGACGTGAGAGATCAACGCCTGTTTTAACATCCCCGGAAGTCACTCGCTCAGTTTACGGACCGAGCGATGCTCAGCACGGGAGCATCAGTCGAATCGGGAAGAATGAAGGAATGACTGATGCCCGTAAGCAGCAAGTTGAAGAACGTCACATCGCTGTCTTGTCTGGGTTCGTACTGCGGGCAAGGCGTGTGGAGGCTCACTCTCTTGCAGCCGACAAAGCGCTCCTTCATAAGCTCTCCACAATGGAGATGACATATCAGTTCGTCGCTGCTGAGGATCAGGGGTACCTCATACAGGTTCTCCCTCCTGAGGAACAGGTCGAATCCGCAGCTGCACGAGTACGTCCCCTGTTGCTCCAAGAAGACAGCGTTCACTACATCAAAGTCCTCAACGCCCTCGGGTACTTTGCGAAGAACAGCCCCGATGAGAAGCTGCGGAATGCCCTCGCTGCCATTCGCTCAGACTGGAATCGGATACAGCCAAAGGGAAAAGACATCCTCGGCGCCAGCACGCAGATTGAGGATGCAGAAGGAAACAAGAGTGAGTTCCTGAGTGACACGGAGCTGGCGTTCGCCTACATATACGGGGACGTGGTTCACAACGACGTCGACCGCCTCGCAGCTACGAAGATGCATGGCGTGAAGGAGCGGTTCAAAGCCGCCGCACCAATCGTCTGTTTCATCATGGTGCTGACGATTGCGACTTTGAATGTCACCCGCAACATGCGGAAGGCGGGTCTGTCAATGGCCAATCCGATCTGCCCACGGGCGGCCAGTAGAAATGCCCGCTGGTGGCCATGAAAACTGCCCACTCATGGCCAACAGATCTGCCCACCTGGGGTTTGGTGGCGTTGGCCATGCGTGGT
>NZ_JASISS010000014.1:57204-86269 GCF_030063195.1 Cryobacterium sp. PH31-AA6 | reverse complement strand
CATCCCGCTGAAGAGCAAGGCCGAACGCGTCGGGTGACGCTGACCTGGGGGGTCTCGACAGGCTCGACCACCGGGGCTCGACCACCGGGGCGGGGTCACCGGGTCTCGACAGGCTCGACCACCGCGGCTCGACCACCGCGGCTCGACCACCCTGGCCTGGGGTCTCGACAGGCTCGACCACCGGCGCTCGACCACCGGCGCGGGTCCCGGTCTCGACAGGCTCGACCACCGGGGGCTCGACCACCGGGGGCTCGACCACCGGGGGCTCGACCAGCGGGGGCTGGGCGTGTGCGGTGGCCAAGCGCCTGGAGGGGCTACCAGCGGGGGTGGATCTGGTCTCGCAGCATTCGGTCGTAGATGTCTTGAACGCCTTCGTTGAACTCGAGGCTGAGTTGCGGGATGGACCCGGCTGCGGCGTTGCCCTCGGCCTGGGCCACTGAGCGGGCGCCGGGGATCACCGAGCTGACACCATCGATCTGGGCGACCCAGGCCAGCGCCGCCTGCGCCGGGGTGAGCCCGTCCGGCACGATCGCCGCGAACTCCGCCGCGGCCTTGAGTCCGGTCTCATAGTCGACACCGGAGAAGGTCTCTCCCACGTCGAACGCGCTGCCGTCGCGGTTGTAGTTCCGGTGGTCGTTTGCCGCGAAGGTCGTCTCCCGGGTGTATTTGCCGGTCAACAACCCGCTTGCGAGCGGAACACGGGCGATGATGCCCACTCCGGCGGCACGAGCGGCGGGCACGACGGCGTCCAGGGGCTTCAGCCGGAACGCGTTCAGGATGATCTGCACGGAGGCAATGCCCGGCCGGGCGATGGCCGTGAGGGCCTGGGCGCAGGTCTCCACACTGACGCCGTAGTTGGCGATGACGCCCTCGGCCACCAGGGTGTCGAGCGCGTCGTAGACCTCGTTCGACTCGACCACGGCACTGGGCGGGCAGTGCAGCTGCACGAGATGCAGGGTGTCCATGCCGAGGTTGGTGCGGGAGCGGTCGGTCCAGGCCCGGAAGTTCGCGAGCACGTAGTTCTCCGGAAGCTGATCGACCCGGCGGCCCATCTTGGTTGCCACGGTGATGCCATCGCCCACCGGGCTGCCCGCGAGGAAGCGGCCGATGATCTGTTCGCTGCGGCCATCGCCGTAGACGTCGGCCGTGTCGAAGAAAGTGACCCCGGCGTCGACGGATGCCGTGAGCACCGTCGTCGCCTCGGCCTCCGTCACATCGCCCCAGTCCGCCCCCAGCTGCCAGGTGCCGAGGCCGATGACGGAAACGGTGCGGGCGGTCTTACCGAGAGTGCGTGTGTCCATGTTTCCAGCCTATCCACCGGGCACAGGGTCAGCGTTCGACGGCCGCTCGACCGACGGCCCAGCGGTCTCCTCCGCGGCGCCCGCATCGATCACGCCGACGAGGGCTCGCGCCAGCCGTGGCCGGATGAGGTGGTCGTTGGCGTCGATCCTGTGCATGGTGACGTGGCGCATCCGCTCGATCACGGTCATGCTGCCCGGTGCGATGAACGCGTCGAGCGTGCCGTAGACCACTGCCACCGGCACCCGGAGGCTCGCGATGTCACTGACCAGGGTCTGGGATTCAATGCAGTGTTCGAGGGACTTCGCGAACGGGGTCCAGTTGCGTTCGGAAATCTCGAAGATGCCCTTGGGTAGCAGCCGGGAGATGATGGCCGCGTTGCTGATCGTGAAGTCCTTGTTCTGGCGCAGGAAGTCATAGGCACGCAGGTACGCGCTGACCCGGGCTCGCGCCCATCGATCGCCGATGTCCGAGGGGGAGATGTAGACGGGTGGTCCGACCAGCACGACCCGGGAGACCGGGCTGCGCCGGGATGCCCGGCCGCGCCGCTGCGCCGCGAACCTGGTCACGATCAGGCTGCCCAGGGAATGGCCCACAAGAGTGAACGGCTCCCGCAGTTTCAACGAACGGATCGTGGCATCGAGCGACTCGACGTGGTCTTCGAGTCGGTATTCGCAGCCCTCGGGGGCCGGCGACTCGCCGAATCCAAGAATGTCGACGGCGATCACCCGGTGCCGCGGCGCCAGGAGCGGCACCACCTCCTTGAAGGTCACCGACGATGACGCGATCCCATGGACCAAAATCACGACCGGCCCGGTCCCCTCGTCCGTAGCCACGTGCAGCAGCGGCGGGCGTCGCCGACGGAGCCGTTCGATCAAAGCCGTCCACCAGGTCATGGTTCCAGTATCGCCGCCGTGGGCGGATCCGGGCGGGTGAGCAGCCGAGATGCGATTGTGATTCGACTCCCAGAGCGCGTCCAGACAGTGACCTCCGCTCAGACTCTAGGGTGGGGCCATGAAGCGAATATCCTTGGTCGCATTGGCCGTTGCCGTCCTGTTGCTGGCCGGCTGCACCGCTCAGGGCGCTTCGACGTCGGACTCCGGCCCAGGTCTGTCCAGCTCCGACTCGTCGGGCGGCATCGTCGCGCCAGACTCCGCGGTGAAGAGCGGCACCACCGGCGAAATCATGTCCTCTACCCGCGACGTGATCACGACCGGATCGGTGTCCATCACGGTCAAGGACCCGATCAAGTCCGCCCAGGATGCCGTGATGATCACCGAGCAGGCCGGCGGCCGCGTCGACAGCCGCACCGAAAACCCGGCCACCCCGAACCAGCCGGCAAGCGCCAACCTGACCCTGCGCATCCCCTCCGACCAGCTCGACCACACCCTCGCCGAGCTGAAAAAGCTCGGAACCGTCAACTACGTCTCCCTCAATGCGTCGGATATCACCCAACAAACCCAGGACCTCGACGCCCGGATCAAATCGCTCACGACCTCGGTTGACCGTCTGCTCGCCCTGATGCAGCAGGCGACCAACACCACAGACCTGATCGCCATCGAGGGCGCCCTGTCCGCCAGGCAGGCCGAGCTCGAAGGACTCCAGTCCCAGCGTGATTACCTTTCTGATCAGGTAGATTTCTCCACGATCAGCCTCGATCTGTACTCGACGGGCACGGTCGCTCCCGGCTCCCCCGACAATTTCTGGACCGGGATCGTGGCCGGCTGGAACGCGTTGGTCGGTGCGCTGGGGAGCGCTTTGATCGGGATCGGCTTCGCCCTTCCCTGGCTGATCGCGCTCGGCGCCGTGGCCGCCATCGTGTTCCTGATCGTGTGGCTGTCGACGCGGAAGCGCAAGGCTGCATAGGCTGGAGGTTGTGACAACGTCCGACAGCCTCTCCCCGCTCGGCGACGACCTTCTGGATCGGATCCGGTCGCGTGCTCCCGGCCACGATCTGGCCAATACCTTCCCGGCCGACGACCTCGCCGAGCTGGCCGCCTGCGGCTACCTGCGTTCCCTCGTGCCGATCGAATTCGGCGGCCTCGGCCGGAGCCTCCGCGACGTGGCCCGTGACCAGGTTCGGCTCGCCGCTCACGCCCCGGCCACCGCCCTCGCCGTCAACATGCACCTGGTCTGGACCGGCGTCGCCCGCACTCTGCACGACCGCGGCGACACGTCCCTCTCCTTCCTGCTGCACGAGGCCGGCACCGGCGAGATCCTGGGTTTCGGAGTGAGCGAGCCCGGCAACGACCTCGTCCTGACCGGGTCCACAACTGATGCCCGCCCGGAGGCCAATGGTGGCTACAGCTTCACCGGCACGAAGATCTTCACCTCCCTCTCCCCGGTCTGGACCAAGCTCGGCACCATGGGGCTCGACACCACCTCGCCCGACGGCCCGAAGATCGTCTGGGCGTTCCTCGACCGCGCCGACCCGGGAATCAGCCGCACAGACGACTGGGACACGCTCGGCATGCGGGCCAGCCAAAGCCAGAGCACGGTGCTGGATGGCGCCGTGGCCGGGGCCGACCGGGTATTCCGCCGGCTCGACCCCGGGCCCAACCGCGACCCACTGGTCTTCGCCATCTTCGCCAACTTCGAGATCCTCCTCGCCGCCGTGTACTCGGGGATCGGGCGCCGTGCCGTCGAGCTTGCCGTTCAGTCTGCACAGCGGCGCACATCACTGCGACACAACGGCCGCAGCCTGGCCCTGGACCCGGACATCCGCTGGCGGGTCGCCGAGGCGGCCATCCTGATGGACGGCATCTACCCGCAGATCGACGCTTTGGCCACCGACGTGGACACCCTCGCCGACCATGGCCCGCAGTGGTTCGCCCTGCTCTCCGGCCTCAAACATCGCGCCACCGAGACAGCGAGGCAAACCGTGGATCAGGCCATCCGGGTGACCGGGGGAAGCTCCTACTTCACGGGCAGCGAACTTGGGCGGCTCTACCGCGACGTGCTGGCCGGCCTGTTCCATCCCTCCGACGCAGAGTCCGTGCACGCCACGGTCGCGGCAGCGTGGCTCGGACCGCTCGATGACTGACGCGACAACGAGCATCGGCATCTTCGACAGCGCCGGCTACACCCGCTCGGTCCTCGACCTCACCATGCGTCTCGCCGAGGTCATCTTCGCGGCCGGCGCCGGCGCCGAGGACGCGACGGCCGCGATGGAGGCCATCACCCGCGCGTACGGGCTGAAGGGTACCGAAGCCAACATCACCCACACGATCATCACGCTCACCCACGAGGACCCGGGCACCCACGAGTCGATCACCCGCAGCCGGAACGTCAAGTACCGCTCGCTCAACTACGGCAAGCTCACCGCGACGTCCGCACTGATCGTGGAACTGCTCGACCAGCCAATGGATGTCCCCGACGCCCGCAAGGCCCTGGCCACCATCGTCAGTTCCAAGCCGCAGGTCCCCGCGCTCTACCGACGCCTGGGCTGGAGTCTCGTCGGGGTCGGCGCCGCGGTGCTCATCGGCGGCGGCCCGGTTGTGCTGGTGGCGGCGTTCGTCGCGACCTTCTTCATCGACATGATCACGAACGCCCTCGACCGGCGACAGGCGCCGCTGTTCTACCAGAACGTGGTCGGCGGGGCGATCGGTCCGATCGTCGCCGCTGTCGTCGCGCTGATCGACCCGACGGCGAACCCGTCCCTCGTTGTCATTGCCACGATCATCATGCTTCTGGCCGGAGTGACGACCTTTGGTGCGGTGCACGACACGCTGTCGGGGTTCTACCTGACCGGAACGGCCCGGCTGATGGAGGCGCTCCTGATCACCGGAGGCCTGGTCACCGGTGTCGCCGGGGCGTCACTGCTGCTCGCCCGATTCGGCCTTCAGCTGACGGTGGACGCCAAGCTGACTCCGACCCTGGCCAATCTGCCGACCCTGCTGGCCGCATCCGTGGTCATCGTGGTCGGTTTCGGCCTGGCCGTGCAGGTGCCCTGGCGGGCGTTCTGGGTGATCTGCGTTCTCGGCGCCGGCGCCGAATTCCTCTACCTGGCCGCAGCCTCCGCCGGGTTCGGCCTGGTCTGGTCTTCCGGCGCGAGTGCGATGGGCGTCGGTCTCGCCGCGGCGGTCGCCGCCCGGATCGTGCGCACTCCCCCGCTGGTGATCGTCGTCACGTCGCTCGTGCCACTCGTGCCGGGCCTGATCCTGTTCCGCGGGCTGTTGGAGCTCTCGGACGGCGAGATCAACGGGCTGCTCAGTCTGCTGACGGCGGGCGCGGTCGCGGTCGCCCTCGCTGCCGGGGCCATTCTCTCCCAGTACATCGTGCAGTTCGTCTGGGGTCCCGCGCGGCGCCTTCAGCGTCGATTCGTCGGCCCGCTGATGGCACTGCCGGTGCGGCTGAGCCGCAGCCCCGGCAAGCGGATCTAGGTTTCCGGCCTGCCCTAGTTGGGCACGTCCGGTTCCGCCGCGGGGTCCTGCAGGTCTTCGACGTACTGGTAGGCGATCGGCTCTTCGGTCACATGCCCGAGCTGGAATACCCGGCGCACGGTGGCGCCATCCTCCTCGACCTGGAGGGTGACGGTCTGCTGGTAGCCGCCGTCGACGAAGGCCAGGTCCCGTTCCGTGCCTGCCGCAATCGGGTTGGCGCCATAGAAGATTGCGCGGTAGGTGGTCTTCTCGTTCATGATCTCCCCATCTGATTCGGTCGGGTCGTGCCGGTCAGATCGCTCCGCCACGGGTCGTCTGCTCGCTGCAGACAGACTACGACGGAGTGGCACTATTGCACAGGGCGCAGTTGGAAGATGCCGAATGGGCCGAACCCGCGTATGGTCGAAGTCACGGTGCCGCTGGGGCTCGGATCGAAGGAGTACACATGGCTGACAAATCGCCCAAAAAGGATGCAAGCAAGAAGGTCGCCGGAAAGTCGTTGAAGGAAAAGCGCGCCGACAAGCACGCCAAGTCCAACGAAACGGCCGAAAAGGCCCGCAAGGCCTAGCGCCTCCACAACCATTACCGAGGGTGCCGCCACGTGTGTACGCGGCGGCACCTTTTTTGCGTCTGCTCCGTCATCGAGCGGACCGCCCCGAAAGGACCCGCTCGTGACATTGCCCCTCGAGGACACCCTGGTCGGGTACCCGGCCGGCGAGATCGTGAACTCCAGCACCGTGCTGCACCGCGAGCCGCTCCCGGACGGGCGCCTCGCCGTGCTGCTCGAGCAGACCAGCGTGCACCCGGTTGACGCCGGCTGGCCAGACCAGGGCGCCGACCGCGCCGTGCTCCGCGCCGCCGGTGCCGAGCTGCCCGTGCTGGACTGCATCGTCGGGGCCACGGATGGGAGCACCCTGCACATCGGGCGGGAGATCCCGGTCGGCAAGGGCACGGAGGGCTGGGCGTTTGTGGTCGTGCACGTCCTGGCCGGCGACACCGTCATCGCCGAGGGTGACCGGGTCGAGGTCGTCGTCAACCCCGGCTACCGGGCCCGGATCTCCGCGGGGCACACCGGATGCCACCTGGCCTCGCTGGCGCTCAACCTGGCGCTCGGTGACCGGTGGAAGAAGGAGACCCGGCTCGACGGTCTGGGCAACCCCGACTTCGACGGCGTGGCCATCGACGTGTCGGCGATCGACGAGAACGCCTCAACGGACACCTACCGGCTCGGTAAGTCCCTGCGGCGCAAGGGCTTCGTGACCGAAGGCCTCACCGACAACCTGACCGAGGTGCAGGCCGTGGTCAACGCGAGCCTGGCCGAGTGGACGGCCACGGGGGCAGGCGTGCGGATCGACCGCGACGGGGACCGTCTCACCGACCGTCGGCACTGGGTGCTCGAGCTGCCCGGCCACACCGTGCGAATCCCGTGCGGCGGCACTCATCCGTCGTCGCTGGCCGAGCTCGGCTCGGTGCGGGTCGAGCTGTCGACCGCCGACGTTGACGGAACGACCGTGCTGACCATGGCCACCTTCGTCGGCTGACCTCGCGGGGCCTCTCAGAACGCCTCGAGCACGCTGACGTAGTTCGCGACGCCGACGCCGCCCATGTTCTGCACGACGGCGCGACGCGGCGCCGGCAACTGCATGTCGCCGGCGGTTCCGGTCAGCTGCATGGCGGACACGACATGCTGGGAGACCCCGGTGGCGCCGACCGGGTGCCCCTTCGCCTTGAGCCCTCCCGAGATGTTGACCGGGAGCACCCCGTCGCGGTAGACCCAGCCCTCCTCAACGGCACGGCGTCCCTGGCCCCGCTCGGTCAGTCCCATCACCTCGTACATGATCAACTCGGCGATGGTGAAGCAGTCGTGCACCTCAGCGAAGTCGAGGTCGGCGAGCCCGACACCGGCCATCTGCAGGGCACGCTCGAACGAGACCCGGGTGGCCGCGAACTCGGTCGGGTCGCGGCGGGCGGCAGGGAGAAAGTCGTTGGCGTGACCGAACCCGGCCAGGCGCACCGGGTCGGTCGTGGCACCGTCGGAGCGCGCGGACTGCGTCGTGAGCACGAGCGCGGCGGCCCCATCGGAGACCGGAGAGCAGTCGGTGCGGCGCAGCGTTCCGGCCACGATCGGGTTCTTGTCCGAGACCGTGCGGCAGAAGTCCTCCCCGAGGTCGCGGCGCAGCTGGGCGAACGGATTGTCCACCCCGTTCCGGTGGTTCTTCGCGGCAATCGAGCCGAGCACGTCCCCGATGGCGCCGTAACGGTCTTCGTAGGCGTCGGCCACGACGGCGAAGAGTCCGGCGAAGCCCGTCGTGGAGGCCTGCCCGGCAAGGTCGTAGTCCGCGCCCAGCAGGGCTGAGCCGACGCGCTCAGGGGAGGCATCCGTCATCTTCTCCGCGCCGATCACGAGCACGGTGCGGGCGGTCCCGGCGAGGATCGCCTTCACCCCCTGCTGGAACGCGGCCGAGCCGGAGGCACACGCGTTCTCGACCCTGGTGGCCGGCACGTTCGCCAGCGCCTTGTCGGTCTGCAGCGCCAACGACGACGGGAAGGCAAGGGGCTGGAGGCCGGAGTTGAACTGGCCGAGATAGATTTCGTCGATCTGGCCGGCATCGACTCCGGAGTTCTCGATCGCCTCGGTTGCCACCCGCACGATCAGCGACTCGAGGGTGTCCTCGGCGAGCTTGCCGAATCGGGTGTGGCCCCACCCGGTGAGGAGCACGTCTGAGCCGAATTGGTCTCTGAGGCTCATGCGCCCACCGCTTCCACGAGGTCGACGCTGAACGCCGGTTCGGTTTTGGTGCGGATCTCCTCGATCGACACCCCGGGCGCCAGCCGGCGCAGCACGAGGCCGGCGTCGGTGACGTCGAACACGGCCAGGTCGGAGATGATCCGGTCGACCACCGCGACACCGGTCAGCGGCAGGGTGCAGGCCTCCACGATCTTCGCCGACCCGTCCCTGGCCACGTGTTCGGTCAGCACGATGACGCGTGGTGTTCCCGCGACCAGGTCCATCGCCCCACCCATCCCCTTGACCATCTTTCCCGGGATCGTCCAGTTGGCGAGGTCGCCCGTGCCGGAAACCTGCATGGCGCCGAGAATCGCGACCTTCACGTGCCCGCCACGGATCATGCCGAACGACGTTGCCGAGTCGAAGATCGACGCCCCCGGGAGCACCGTCACGGTCTGCTTGCCGGCGTTGATCAGGTCGGCGTCCTCCTCCCCCTCGTAGGGGAAGGGCCCCATACCGAGCAGGCCGTTTTCGCTTTGCAGCGTGACACTGATGCCGGCCGGCAGGTTATTGGCGACGAGGGTCGGGATGCCGATGCCCAGGTTGACGTAGTCGCCGTCGCTCAGTTCTTCGGCCGCGATCGCGGCCATCTCGTCTCGGGTCCAGGTCATTGTCGTTGGGCTCCTTGAACTCTGTGGTGCGGAGGTTGTGGGTGGCCGATCCCGGTGGGACGGGGCCAGGGGCGGATCCAGGCCGCGGTGGTCGGGCGGCTCAGGACACTCCGGGCGTGGGCCGCGGGCGCACGGTGCGCTGCTCGATGTTCTTGGTGCGGGCGGTCGCCTGCACCAGGCGCTGCACGTAGACCCCGGGGGTCACGACGTGGTTCGGGTCGATGTCACCGGGCGGCACGATGTGCTCGGCCTCGGCGACGGTGATGATGCCGGCCGTCGCCACGATCGGGTTGAAATTGCGGGCGGTGTAGCGGTAAACGAGGTTGCCCTCGGTGTCCGCGAGGTACGCGTGCACGAGCGCCACATCGGCGACGATGGCACGCTCCTGCAGATAGGTCACACCGTCGAACTCGGCAAGCTGCTTGCCCTCGGCGATCAGGGTGCCGACCCCGGTCTTCGTGTAGAACGCCGGGATTCCCGCCCCGCCCGCCCGCAGGCGCTCGGCCAGCGTGCCCTGGGGACTGAATTCGACCTCGAGCCGGCCGGCGAGAAATTGCTCGGCGAACAACTTGTTTTCGCCCACATAGGACGCGATCACCTTACGCACCTGTCCGGCATCGAGCAGGCGGCCGAGGCCGAGACCGTCGACACCCATGTTGTTGGAGACGACCGTCAGGTCGGTCACCCCGGATGCCCGCACCGCGTCGATCAGATCGGCCGGTATTCCGCTGAGCCCGAATCCGCCGACCGCCAGCACCATCCCGTCATGCAGGACATCACCCAGCGCGTCAGCGGCGCTCTCCACAACCTTGGACATGGAATTCTCCTCATCGAGCAATTCTGTGCATCCACTTTGTGGACGCCTCGTCTGTCGGCCATGCTAAGCGGCGGATCGGGCCCCTGTCAATCGGCAAGGTTCTCCCCGAATCTTGCTCATCCATTCCGTGAACAGTAGACTCTTGGACATCCACAATATGGACATAATGGAGTTATTATGGTCGAGAACCAGGGAATCCCCGTGCAGGGCGCGCAGGTGGTCGGGCGGGTGGCGCTCCTGCTCCGACTGATCGGGCGGAACCCGGCGGGCACCTCCCTGGCCGAGATCATACGGGAATCCGGCCTGACCAGACCCACCGTGCACCGCCTGCTCAGCTCGCTCGCGGCCGAGGGCATCCTCGACCATGACCCGGTCAGCCACACCTGGCACTACGGGCCGGAGATCTTCGTGATGGGGGCTGTCGCCGCCCAACGGTATCCGATCGAGGAGCTGGCCCGGCCGAGCCTGCGCCGGCTGGCCGCGGAGACCGGCGAGAGCGCATTCCTGTCCATCCGACGGGGCGCGGAGACCGTCTGCCTCCTTCGGGAGGAGGGCAGCTTCCCCATTCGATCCTTCGTGCTGCACGAGGGCGTGCGGTTCCCGCTCGGCGTGGCCTCGGCCGGAATCGCCATCCTGGCCTTCGTGCCGGAGGCGGAGGTCGAGCAGCTGCTCGTGCAGGACGAGGTCTTCGTCACCCGCTGGGGCGAGCAGCATACGCCGGAGGCCGTGCGCGCCACTCTCGCCCGAACCAGGGTGACCGGGTACTCGGTGAACCCCGGGCTCATCCTCGAGGGCAGCTGGGGAATGGGCGCCGCGATCTTCGACCGGGCGAATCGGCCGACCTGGGCGCTCTCCCTCACCGGCATCGAGCCCCGATTCCGGCCGGAGCGTCAACCGGAGCTCGGCCGGCTGCTGCTCGAGGAGGCCAACCGGATCACCCAACTTCTGCAGAAACCGGGGCTCCCCGGACATCCGGGCTGACGCGACGCCACGGCCGACCCAACGCCACGGCCGAGTCGAAGCCACGTCCGAGTCGACGCCCCGCCGCCGCGGGCCCATCACGCACCACGACGGGTCAGAGATACCGTTCCGGTGTGGTGGCCCCCAGCGTCGCCAGGGCGCGGACCAGCATCTCCTCGATACGCTCCGCGAGGTCGTCTCGTCCGGCGAGGCGGTTGGACACCTCCTGTACCCCGTAGAAATACGACACGAGGTGCCAGGCCTCCACCTCGGAGTCGATGCCCTGGCGCACCTCGCCGGCGGCTTCGGCCTCCCGAAGCAGCGCGCCGATACGCGCGATCCAGCCCAGATACGGCGTCGGGAGGGTCGCCGGGATCAGGTGGTACTCCCGCATGAGTCGCACGGCGGCCCGAACCTGGACATCGTCACGGAACGCACCCCCGACACTCCGGATGGACGCGACGACGGCCTCCAGTCCATGAACGGAGTCGGCGTCGAGCAGATTGGCGAACGGAGCCCGGGAGAACGCTTCCCGCACGAGGGCCACCGCCATCTCCGACTTCGCGTTGAAGTGATACTGGACCTGGCCCTTCCCCGTCGTCGCCCGTTCGGCGATGAGTGCAATCGAGGTGCCCGCATAGCCGCGATCGGCGAATTCGATTGCGGCAGCCATGAGAATCCGCTCACGGATTTCCGCGGGGCGCGCGTTGCTGACCACCTGAGCCTCCCGAGGATCGCCACGGCCGGAGCAGCGCGCTCCGGGCGAACAGTCCGTCCCGGGGCGTCGGTGCTTGGGCGCGTTCCCAGCGTAGCCACCATCGCAGTTGAACCTCGACGCGGACGTGTTGTACGATCGTACAAGTCCTGAGGTGAGTTTCGATACTCGAACGGCCGTGGGGGATTCAGGGGCCCGGGACACCGGCCGCCCCGGTCAGGCTCCGGCCCGGCCGGGCGGCCATTCTCCCCTTCGCCGGGTGGGCGGCCGGCTGACCTGCCGGCGCGGCCAATGGGACAGCACGTGGATACGGCCGGCTGGGTGATTCCGCCCCGAGCGGTCCGGTCCGGAAACAAGGAATGCCCCCGGTTTCCCGGGGGCATTCTGTCGTACTCGGTGGAGCTAAGGAGATTCGAACTCCTGACCTTCTCATTGCGAACGAGACGCGCTACCAACTGCGCCATAGCCCCTTACCGCTTATGCAGAATATCACGCGTGGGGGCCCCCGTTGAGCACACCCGCCGTCGCGGGGCGAATCCGGCAGTGCCCGGGCTCAGCCGACGGCGCGACGACGACGCAGCACGGCGTCGAGGTCGGTCATACCCGGTGCGGTTTCGCCGACCACGCCCATCGAGGCGAACCGGTTTGCCACGGCAGAGACGGGCACCAGGTTCGGCACGGCGGCCGATGCCGCCTCGCGTCCAACGATGCCGCGCTTGAGCGGCGTCACAGCCACCGCGAGCTGGGCGGCCCGCCTGGCCACCTCGGCCTCGGCGGCCGCCTGGCGGAGTCCGGCCGCGGCATCCGCCGACGCCATGGCCGTCTGGGCGATGGTGCCGGGGGCAAGGTGGAGGGGACGAGGAAGCGGCTGGGGAGTCCAGGTGGGCGTGACAACCGGGACCTCATCGAACTGCACGGGCTCGAACATCTGGCCGGCCCTGGCCGGCGCGGCGGCCCGCTCACCCGCGGAGCTGCCGCTGCGGAGCTGGGCGGCGTTTCGTGCCGTGCGGGCCAGTCGTGAGAGCGCGGAGAGGGCGAGGCTCGCCGTCGCTGCTCCGACCGCCGTCAGCGCCCAGGTGCCGCCGGCGGCGGCGGCCAGCAAACCGCTGACCAGGAGCACGACGCCGACCAGCAGCACGAACGTGGACAGTGCACGAACGCGGCGCAGGCGCCGGGAGCGCAGGGTGTGGGCTGTCATCGGGGGTCCTCGCCGTTCTGAACGTTCGGTAGCGGCCAACGCCGCGGTGGCACGACGACCGGCGGAGGCGGCCTCCGCCGCGGCGCGACGCTCGGCGGTCGCGGCGCCTGCCACGGCACGGGCCTCGGCCCTCGCGTCCTCCTCGGCCTGGGCCAGCAGCTTGCGCTGGGTGACCACGGTGCGGGCGTTCGCTTCGAGACGAACCTGCTGGGGAATCTCCGAGGTCTCGGCCAGAATGCGCAGCGTCTGTTGCAGACGCACGGCGTTTCTTTCGGTGGTCATGTATTGGCGCCGGCGCGCCCACGTCGGCATGAGATAGGTCACCCAGAGGGCAGCGGCAACCGCCACCATCACTCCCCCACCCAGGACCTCGCTACTCATGTTGTCTACGCTAAGAGTGCAGAGCCCGTCCGGTGCTGATTACCGGGGGTGTGTCACCCAAGTCCGTCGAATTCATCGGTCGCGGATCGGCAACGGGTGGGCCGCGGCGGCCCGGTCGAGCACGCTCACCATTGCGGCATCCGGCGAAACCGCGCCCTCTCGCCAGCGGCGCAGCACGCCCTGCCGAACCTCTTCGGCGACGAGGGCGAAGCAGTAGTGGTCGCGCCAGTCACCGTTGATGTGAATGTACCGGCGGCGCAGCCCCTCATAGCGGAAACCGAGCTTCTCGACCACGCGCAGCGACGGGGCATTCTCCGGTCGGATGCAGATTTCCATCCGATGCAGGCCAAGCTGCCCGAAACAGTAGTCGGTGGCCAGGGCGACGGCGATCGGCGTGATCGCCTTGCCGGCGAAGCGCTCCCCGACCCAGTAGCCGATGGTCGCCGAGGACAGGGAACCCCAGGTGATCGATGACACATTCATTTGACCCGCGAGTTCACCCTGATACTCGATCAGGAACGGCAGGCCGTGCCCGTTTCGCGAGTGCGAGAGCAGGCTGCGAATGCTCGACCTCGTGTCGAACGACATCGGCGCGTACGGGCTGGTGGCCTCCCACTTGCGCAGCCAGCCGCGATTCTCCATCAACGCGTACTCGAGGGCCTTATCGTCGCGCAGCCGGATCGGGCGCAGCGTCACGTCACCGTCGTGAAGCGTCGGAATCGCGATCGCCACTGCCTGCCCGTCTTTTCATGCCCCATGGTGTGTCATAAATGTAGCCGACCGACCTGGCCATCGCGCCTCAGCCGGGCCACCCTGCCTCTGGCGGACCGCCCCGCCTCAGTCGAGGGTGGCGACGAAGTCCCGCAGCCAGGGCCGCAGCTCGGGGCCGAGATCTTCACGGTCGATCGCGAGCTGCACGATGGCCTTGATGTAGTCGAGGCGGTCGCCGGTGTCGTAACGGCGGCCGCGGAAGATGACGCCGTAGACGCCGCCGGTGGCCTCGGGGGTGCCGGCCATTTCCTGCAGGGCGTCGGTGAGCTGGATCTCGTTGCCCTTGCCGGGCTGGGTGTGCTCGAGCACCCCGAACACCTCGGGGCGGAGCACATACCGGCCGATGATCGCCAGGTTCGACGGGGCATCCGCCGCGCTGGGCTTCTCGACCAGTCCGGTCACCCGCACCACGTCGGGGTCGTCCGTCTGCTCGACCGCGGCCGCACCGTACATGTGGATCTGCGAGGGATCGACCTCCATCAGGGCGACGATGCTCGCGTTGCGCTTGCCCTGCTCGGTCAGCATCTTGGTCAGCAGCGGGTCGCGGGCATCGATGATGTCGTCCCCGAGCAACACGGCGAACGGCTCGTTGCCGACGTGCATCTTCGCGCGAAGCACCGCATGGCCCAGCCCGAGCGGGTCGCCCTGACGCACATAGTGCATGTCGGCCAGGGTCGTCGCGTAGTTGACCTTCGCCAGACGGCTCTGGTCACCCTTCTTCTCCAGGATCGCCTCGAGCTCCGTCATCCGGTCGAAGTGGTTCTCCAGGGCGTTCTTGTTGCGGCCGGTGATCATCAACACGTCGTGGAGGCCGGCGGCGGCAGCCTCTTCGACCACGTACTGGATGGCCGGTTTGTCGACCACGGGAAGCATCTCCTTGGGCATCGCCTTCGTCGCGGGAAGGAATCGGGTGCCCAGCCCAGCGGCGGGAATGACGGCCTTCGTTATACGTGTACCCATGACCCCTACGCTAGCGGCATCTAGGATGACTTATATGGACTCCGACATCGCTCATCGAAAGCGGGCGCTCCGCGCCGAGTTGCGGGAGCGCCGCCAGAATATGACCGCCGCCGAGCGAGATGCCGCAACGGCCGGCTTCACGGAAAACCTGCAGAACACCGTGCTGGACCTCTCCGCACGGTCGATTTCCTGTTATTTGTCGGCCCGCAACGAGCCGAATACCCGTCCATTCGTGAACTGGGCCGAGGCCCAGGGCATCAGAGTACTGTTCCCGGTTTCTCGTGACGACGGCCTGCTCGACTGGACCGTCGGGGAGGATGAAACCGAGATCGAGGGTCTCGCCGGTGTGCCGGAGGTGGTCGGCGAACTGCTGGGCCCGATCGCGATCAATGACGTCGACCTCATCATCGTGCCGGCGGCCGCGGTCGATCGTACGGGCCTGCGGATGGGCTGGGGCCGCGGCTACTACGACAAGACCCTCGGGTCGATGGAGAAGTGCCCCCCGGTCTACGCCGTCGTGTTCGACGGCGAGTACCTCGAGGAGGTACCCCGCGAAGTACACGACCAGCCGGTCAACGGCCTGGTCACCCCCACCCGCATCATCGCGTTCTAACCCACGAACCATATTCACAAACGGAGATCACGGTCCGCCTCGCGGCCCGGATCCCAAAGCCGGAGTTCCAGTGCCTACCTATGCCTACCGTTGCACCGAGTGCGACACCGCCTTCGATATCCAGCAGGCGTTCACCGATGACACGCTGACCGAGTGCCCGAGCTGCGGCGGAAAGCTGCGCAAGGTGTTCTCGTCGATCGGTGTGAGCTTCACCGGGTCGGGTTTCTATCAGAACGATGCCCGTTCGGACGCGAAGTCCGCCCAGCAGGCCAAGTCGAAACCGTCTCCTGCGCCGACGGAGAAGAGCCCGGCCGCGTCCGGAAAGCCCGAGTCCACCTCTGCCGCACCGGCCGCGGCACCCGCCACCACCAAGACCGCGGCGACCCCGGCCGCTTCCTGAGGAGATCTGCACATGATTCACGGTTTCAAGGCATTCATCATGCGCGGCAACGTCATCGACCTCGCGGTCGCTGTCGTCATTGGCGCGGCGTTCACCGCGGTCGTGACCGCCATCGTTGAGGGGCTGTTCACGCCGCTCATCGCTTCCATCTTCAACGCCGATAGCCTGAAGACCTCGCTCCAGGTCCCCCTGCCGGGTGGCGGCACCCTGTCCTTCGGCCTCGTGTTCGCGGCGATCATCAACTTCCTGCTCATCGCCATGGTCGTCTACTTCGTCTTCGTGCTCCCGATCAACCGGATGAAGGAAGCGCAGGAGCGCCGCCGTGCCGCCCTGGCTCCCGCCGGCACCGAGACCGCGGCTCCGCTCACCGAGCTGGAATTGCTCGCCGAGATCCGCGACCTGCTGGCCGCCGAGGCTCCTCAGCCCTCCAAAGCGCCCTAGCGTCCCGGCGTTCGCGCGGCAGATCCGCGGCAGATCCGCGACGACGCTACCAGTGCGGCGGGCGGTCCTGACGCAGCCGGGCCTCATTCTCACTGCGGGCGCCCTTGGCGTCGCCGCCCGCGGGCGCGACACCGCCCTCTTCGCGCAGCACCGGCGGGTGCGGGTTGGGATCGGTATCCGGCGCGGGCATCAGCTTGGCACGTCGGGCCCTCCCCGGCTGCCTGACGACGGCCTGCCGCGGCGGAGCGTCGGTCGAACCGGTGGACTCGCCTCCCGGTGCGTCCCCGGTCATTCGGTCGGGGTTCGCTTGACCCCGGCGAGGGCCGCGACGCGCTCGGCGACCGCATCGGGGTTGCTGAACAGTTCGAAGCTGTGCACGCGCAGGTAGTGCCAGCCGAGGCGCCGCAGCACCTCGGGGCGGAGCCTCAGCGACTCGCGGAGGCTGGACCGGCCGACCACCGCATCCGTCTCGATGACGACGGCACGGCCCGCGTGGGAGCCGGCCAGGGCCAGCTTGCCACGGTGGCCGAGAGAAACGGTCAGACCGCGGCGTTCGAGGCGGCGGGCCAGGTCGACGAGCATGGCCTCACTGGCGTCGGGCACCTGCGCCTCGGCGCGGCGCGCCTCGGTTTCGCTGAGCACCTGGGACAGGGCGAGGATGCCGTGACGCTGGCGGTCCTCGTCGATGTCTGCCGGACGGAAGCAGGAGACGATGTCCATCGCCCGCCTCGCCCTGGTCATGCCGATGGCCAGCAGCCGCTCGCCGCCCGGCTCGCCGAGCGAACCGAAGTTGGTGAGCAACCGCCCGTGCGGGGTTCGACCGTAGCCGATCGAAAAGATGACCCGGTCGCGGCTCTGCGCCACGGCCTGCTCGAGGGTGAGCACCGTGAACGGCTCCGCCCGGTCCTTGAGGATGAAGTCGGAGAGGTCGGTGCGCTTGGAGAACGCGGAGAGCACCGCCTGGTTCACGCGCACCGAGTGGCGGGCGCTGGCCGTGATGACCATGAGCGATTCCCGGGGACGCTTGACGGCGTGGTCCATCACGAGCTCGACGACCTTGGCGACCTCGGCGTCGACGCTCTCGACGGCCCCGCTGTCGGCATCCGGCATGCCGTGACCGCCGGCGACATAGTTGAGGGTGAGGCTGCCGTGGCCGAGGAAGCTGCCCGCCCAGGGCAGGGAGTCGATTCGTCCGCCGTAGAAGCGGTGGTTGACGAGTTCGGCGAGGTCCTCGCCACCGGCCCGGTAGCTGCGGGTGAGGGTGAGCGTGGGGAGAAGCTCGCCGAGCCGGGCGAGCGCGGAGTCGGCGTGGAGGGCGTCGACGTTGGTGTCCTGGCCAGACCGGTCGTCGCCGGCTTCACTGATCCCGGTCTCGAAGGCGGACGGGGTCTGGGTGACCGGGTCACCGAAGGCCACGATCTGCTTGCCGCGTCGGATCGAGCCGACGTTCTCGGCGAAGGTGGTTGCCCCCGCATCGACGAGGAGTACCGTGTCGAAGCTCATCTGCGCCTCAAGGCCGGCGACCTCATAGGGCGAGGCGAGCCAGACCGGCGCCAGGACCCTGCCCAGGTGCGGTGCCGCCTTGTGCAGCCGGGTGGGCGTGGCCCGGTCGGCGCGGAGCAGGCGGCGGAGGTTGTCGGCTTCGTCCGGCCAGTCGACGACGCCGATCTTCCACGTCTCGGCGAGGAGCCAGGCCAGCAGTTGGCCGGTCGTGGACGCGTGGGCCTCGTCGACGAGCTTGAAGTCGGCCTCGAGGCGGTCGAGCACCTGCGTGTTCGCGTTGAGGAGGGCCTTGTCGCCGCTGAGCATGGTCTCGAGCACGGACTGCCACCAGGCGAGTTCGAGTTCGTCGGCAACATCCTTCTCGGAGACGTGCCGCTGGGCCAGGTCGGTCATCAGCGGGTCGAGGTTGTGCTCGCGGAGGGCGGCGAGCAGCGCGGTGCGTTCGTGCAGGTTCGCGAGCACCTCGCTCTCTGCGGCCAGCCCGGAGATCGTGTAGATGAGCTCCTTGACCGGGCGGGTGGAGAGCTGGCGGGTCGTGCCGGCCGTGCCGAGCGGGATGTCCAGGCTCGCCAGGTCTTCGGCGACGCGCTGGAAGGCCACGTGGACATCCGAGATGCCGACCGGGACCTCCGGAGTGACACCGGCGACCACGTAGCGCTGCCACAGGGTGCGCTGCTGCTGGATGCGCCGCAGG
This sequence comes from Cryobacterium sp. PH31-AA6, assembly GCF_030063195.1. Lineage (GTDB taxonomy): Bacteria > Actinomycetota > Actinomycetes > Actinomycetales > Microbacteriaceae > Cryobacterium. The sequence goes on along the minus strand of NZ_JASISS010000014.1, from coordinate 67,736 downwards.
CTCTCGTTCATATCGCTGACGTGCACACCGGGCCGCAGGTATTCCTCGGCGAGTCTGCGCAGCCGGCGGCGGCTCGACGAGGGCATCTCCGGGGATTCCCGGCGCGAACCGGTGGCGGCGATCAACTCGGCCAGCGACCGGTCGAAGACGGCAGGCTGGAACTTGTCGAGGGTTTCCCGGATGTCCAGGAGCAAGCGCAGGTAGATGCCGAGTTCGGCGATCGTCTCGAACGGCCGCAACCGGGTCTGGCCGACGAGACCGGCCGCACGCTCGAGCAGTCGCGGCAACTCGACCTGATTGACTCGTTTGGCCAGTTGGTGAGCCGCGGACGCGTCCGCGGTCGAGGTGAATGAGGCACCGTACCAGGGCGAATCGTCGGGTCCGTAACGGAATTCGCCGAGGGCGGCGGCCTTGATCAGCGTCGCCGCGGCGGTGGCGCGGCCCTGGGCCAGGCGTTCGAGGGCACGGCGGTCGAGACGGGCCGTCGTCGAGGGCGGCGAGGGAAGTTGGGCGAGGCGGGCGAGCTCGCCCAGGGCGTCGAGCACCGAGACCCCGAGCGTGCTGTCCCTGCGGGTGAGGGCCGAGCGGTAGTCGAGCAGCACCTTGCGCAGGCGAACGAGGGCGTCGTCCACATCGCCGACCATCGGCTGAGTGATTCTCTCGTTGCGGGTGATCGACGCGATCAGGTCCCGGCGCAGCGTGCGGGGGGTGACGGCCACGCCTGGCAGCCCCACCTGCACGAGGCGGTGGGCGATGCCGTCGAGGCTGGACCGGCGGGCGCTGACCACGAGCACGCGCTTGTGCTGGCCGATCAGCGTACCGATCGCGTTGACTATGGTCTGCGTGCCGCCGGTGCCGGGCAGGGTCTTCACGACGAGTGAGTTGCCGGCCGCGATCTGGGCGACCACGTTCTCCTGCTCTGAGTCGGCGTCGAGCAGCAGGGTGTCGGTGGCCGGCGGCCGGGCATCCTGACCGATCGGCACCACCGGGTTGTAAGCCGTCTCGATGGCGCGGCGCGCATTCTGGTTGCCCGCCACCGCGTCGAGCAGCGGATGGTCCAGGACGGCGGCATCGGCGGCGAGCGCCCGTCCGACGTCGGCGAACGAGGAGGCGACGAGGCGCGGGACCACGTTGAACCAGGGCAGGTGCGAGGTGAGGCCGCGGAGCCGGTCGATCACGGGTTGCGGTTTGAAGGCGCCATTGGTGACCGCGAGCGCGACGAACGCGTCGGCATCCAGGGTGATCTGGAACTGGTTCTGCAGGGCGCGGGCCAGCTCCGGGTTGAGGAACGGCGCCCCCTTGAGCTTGAGTTCGAAGTCACGGCCGTAGCGGCGGATCGCGAGCGGGCGCAGCAGCACCGGAGCGGTGTAGTCGACATCATTGTGGCGCCATTCGGCCAGGCCGATCGCCAGGTGAACCGACTCGATGCCGCGCATCGACCTCAGTTCGATCCCCTTCTGGGTGATCTCGCCGGCGGCCAGGCGCGCGTTGCGGAGCGCCAGCTCGTCGCGGATGAGGTTGGAGAGCAGGGTGGTCTTGCCGGTGATGAACTGCGGTAGTCCGCCCGGGTGGGTGGCGCTCAGCTCGATCCGGGTGCGCGGGCCGTCACTGAAATGCAGCAGCGGAGAGCGACCGCCGACCTCGGCAAGCTCGTCGCGCCAGCGCTGCCAGGCAGGTTCCGCCACATTGCCCACCGCCAGGGTCGGGTCGCCGAGGCTGACCGCATGCGCCGAGGCAAGATTGTGCGGGTCGGCGGGGGAAGCATCCTGAATTTCCGACAGGATGCCGTCATCATCTAGTTTTCTATCGAGGCGCCACACATCGACACCCTAAGTCAGACTCACCCGAATCCCCGCAAGGCGGCCCGGGTTTCGCCGGATTTCGCGGAAAATCGGTTCGAAACGGGCCTGCGGCGGCGGTGCCGCGCCCGGGGCGCATCCGCTTGCGAGAATGGGTCCATGAAACTTCCCCTGGTCGAACTCCACCTGCACATCGAGGGCACCCTCGAACCCGAGCTAATTTTCGACCTGGCCGCCCGCAACTCCGTCACCCTGCCCTGGGCGTCGCTGCCCGAACTGCGAGCGCAGTACGAGTTCGACGACCTGCAGTCCTTCCTGAACCTGTACTACCGCAACCTCGACGTGCTGCGGGAACGGGTCGACTTCGGCGACCTGACCCGGGCCTACCTCGAGCGGGCGCGGACGGCAGGGGTGCGCCACGCGGAGATCTTCTTCGACCCGCAGGCCCACACCAGCCGGGGCATCCCGCTGCTCACCGCCCTCGGCGGGGTGCGCGACGCCCTCGACACATCGGAGGCGGACTGGGGCATCAGCACGAAGCTGATCGTGACCTTCCTGCGAGACCGGCCGGCCGATGAGGCGCTGGCCATGCTCGGGGAGATCCTGGCCAGCGACTTCCGGATCGACGGGATCGGGCTCGACTCCGCCGAGGTCGGCTACCCGCCCGAGCTTTTCACCGAGGTCTTCAAACTCGCCCGGGCGAACGGGCTGCACCTCGTGGCCCACGCCGGGGAGGAGGGCCCACCCGCGTACGTCTGGCAGGCCCTGGACCTCCTGGGGGTCGAGCGGGTGGACCACGGCATCCGCAGCCTGGAGGACGAGGTTCTCCTGGACCGGCTGGTGCGGGATCGGATTCCGCTGACGGTCTGCCCGTTCTCGAACGTGCGCCTCCGGGTGATCGACACCCTGGCCGACCACCCGATCGTGCGGATGCTCGACCGCGGGCTGCTCGCCTGCATCAATTCGGACGATCCGGCCTACTTCGGCGGCTACATCGACGACAATCTGGCCGCCCTCGACCGCCAGTTCGAACTCGGCCCGGACCGGCTGGCTCTGCTGGCCGACAACGGGATCGAGGCGTCATTCCTGACGCCTGCCGAGAAGGCGTCGCTCGGTGCTGAGGTCGCGGCCTGGCGCGCGGCCCAGGGGTAGCCGCGTCGCCTAGAGCCAACCGTTCTTCTTGAACACCCCGTAGAGGCCGAGCCCCATGGCGACCATGAGGCCCAGCGCGAACGGGTAACCGAACACCCATTTCAGCTCGGGCATGTGGCTGAAGTTCATGCCGTAGATCGTGCCGACGAGGGTGGGCGCGAAGAGGATGGCCGCCCAGCTGGAGATCTTCTTGACCTCTTCGCTCTGGGCAAGGCTCGTCTCGGACAGCAGCCGGGTCTCATCGTTCTGCCGCTGGGTGACCAGGGTGCTGTGCACGATCAGGGCGTTGTCGAGGAGCTGCCGGAACGCGTCGCCTCGCTCGGCGACGCGCAGGGTGTGGTCAAGCACGTCCCGGAGGTGGTGGTGAAGTTCGACGTCCACGCTGTACTTGCCGAGGCCGCGCTGCAGGGCCTCGAGCATGCCCACGAGCGGCTGGGTGGCGCGCTGGAACTCGATCACCTCACGGGAGAGCGCGTAAATGCGACGGGACACCTCGGCGTTCCCGTCGAAGAGCTGGTCCTCGATCTCGTCGATGTCGTTCTCGAGCCCCGCGACGACCGGCCCATACTCGTCGACGATCTGGTCGAGGATGGCGTACAGCACCGCTTCAGGCCCGAACGCCAGCAGTTCGGGCGTTGCCTCCATCCGTTCGCGAACCTTGGCCAGGTTCGGGGATTCGGCGTGGCGGATGGTGACGACGAAGTCCGGTCCGACGAACACATGCAGCTCGCCGAATTCGACGCGTTCCTCGTCGTCGATGTAGCGGGCCGGCCGCAGCACCAGGAACAGGATCTCGTCGAAGCGTTCGAGCTTCGCCCGCTGGTGGCCCTTGAGCGCGTCCTCGACGGCCAGGTGATGCAGGCTGAATTCCCCGGCGACCGAGCGCACCTCCTGCTCTGAGGGCCGGTACATGCCGATCCAGGCGAAGCCGTTGTTCGCCTTCATGACCTCGTAGGTCTCGTCCAGCGTTGCCGGGGTGGCGGCCCTGCGGCCGTCCACGTAGATCGCATTGTCGATCAGTGCCATCGGTTCTCCTCGTCTGCGGGTTCCAGTGTCGCACCGCGGGGAGCCGGCGTCGTCCGCGGGTGGTGCGCCACTACGCGGGTGGTGTGCCACCCGCGCAGGGGCGCACCACCCGCGCGAGCGCTACCGTGGTCTCGTGAGCGACGACGGAACGGCCGAGGTCTTCGTCGTGCTGGGTGCGCGCGGCGCTGAGGATGCCGCCGACCGCGCCTTCCTGCTGGCCGCCGCCGGCTGGGCCCTCGGCACCGCCCCCGGCGCCCTCTCGCTCGACCGGCGCTGCCCGACCTGCGGCGGCACGGACCATGGCAGGCCGAGCATCCGCCCCGCCGCCCGGGAGCCCGTCAATCGGGCCGCCCGGGAGGCCGATGCCGGACGCCGGCTCGAGGTCAGTCTGAGCCGGGCGGGCACCGTTGTCGCGGTCGCCCTCAGCTTTGCCGGCCCCGTCGGCATCGACATCGAGGGCGTCGCAGCCGTATCCCGCACCGATTTCGACGACGTCGCCTTCAACGCTCTCGAGCGCGAGGCGCTCAGGTACGCGCGTCCACAGAACGCGCCGCTGGCGCGGGCCAGGATGTGGTCCGCCAAGGAGGCCACACTCAAGGCCGTCGGCGTCGGCCTGCGAGTGGATCCGACCGAACTCACCGTCCTGCCGGCGGCGCAGACCGGCGCGGCCTCCCCGTGGGGCGAAGCAGATCTCGCGGCCTCGGCCCTGACCGTGACCTGGGACCGTCGGCAGCCGCCCGACGGACGCCTGCCGGCACGAACGCCGCGCCTGGTCACATTCGACGCCGGCCCGGGGCTGGTCGGAGCGCTGGCGGTCTGCGGTACGTCGGCGCCTGGCGGCACGGCGGCGCCGGTGGTGCGCATGGTAGCCGAGCGAAACATCCGTGACCTGGCCCGACCGCGACCTGCCCCCGCGGAGTGAGCGGCGTGCTCCCCCGGGACGCGACGGCCGCCGACGTTGACGGCGCGATTGGCGGCGTGGTGGCCGTCGAGGGCGCCTGACTGAGCCAGTTGTACCTGGCCGAGGAACGGCAGGGCGTGGGAAACCCCTGGTCAGGGTCGATGGCGGCGGGTCAGAGCTTGGGCAGCGCCGTCCTGAACAGCCAGCGGTCGACGAGGCGGTGAACCTCACCGCTGCCGGTGTGCACGGTGAAGAATTCGATGAAGTCGCTCGTGGAGACCGAGCCGTGCCGGCGGGCCAGGGTGTAGGCCCGCAGCGCGCCGAAGAACGCGGCGTCGCCCAGTTCGCGCCGCAGGGCGTGCAGCGCCAGGGCGCCGCGTTTGTAGACCCGGTCATCGAACATGTCGTGCGGTCCGGGGTCACCGACGACGATGTCGCGGGGCAGGGCGTCGAGCCTGGCCCGGTGCCAGGCGGCGCTTTCGTCGGCCGTCCTGCCACCGCTCGCCTCGGCCCAGAGCCACTCGGCGTAGCAGGCGAACCCCTCGTGCAACCAGATGTCTTTCCACACGGCCAGGGTCAGGCTGTTGCCGAACCACTGGTGGGCGAGTTCGTGCGCGATCAGCCGGTCGCTGCCGTGCAGCCCGCCGACATGGTTGCGGCCGAAGACGGCGAGGCCATGGGCCTCGATCGGAATCTCGAGTTCGTCGTCGGTGACGACGACGGAGTACGCGTCAAACGGGTACGGCCCGAACAGCTCGCCGAAGAGGGCGATCATCTCGCCCAGCCGGGCGAAGTCCAGGCCGACCTCGTGCGCGAGGTTGGCCGGGAAGAAGATGCGGTGGGCGACCGGGGCAGCGGCCACATCGGTGCGGCGGTACCGGCCGATCAGCACCGAGGCCAGATAGGTGGCCATCGGTTCCGCCACGACGAACGTCCACGCGGTGCGCCCCGACCGGGACGACCGTGAGATCAGGTTTCCGTTGGCGATGACGGTGTAGGGGTCCTCGCAGGCCACCCGGATTCGGAAGGACGCCTTATTGCTCGGGTGGTCGTTGCACGGGAACCACGAGGCCGCGCCGGTGGGCTGGCCGGCCACGAGCACGCCGTCGTCCAGCTCCTCCCAGCCGACCTCACCCCAGATGCTGTGCAGCGGATGCGGCGCGCCGCGGTACCGCACCGTCACCTCGAATCTTTGGCCGGCCTCGATCGGGGTCGCCACGGTGATGGTCAGTTTGCGAGACGACTGGGCGACCTTCCGCGGCCGCGCCCCGTCGACGGTGACCCGGTCGACGCTGAGCCCGTCGAAATCAAGGCTGAACCGGTCCAGTCGCATCGATGCCAGACCGGTGATCGTGGCGATGCCCCGCAGCTGGTTCGTGGCCACCCGGTAGTCGAGGTCGAGGTCGTAGTGCTCGGCGAGGTAACCGCCGTTGCCATTGGAGGGAAGGTAGGCGTCACCGGCGGAAGCCGAGCCGTAGGTCTGGGGCGGAGTGTCAGGCATGGTGGGGGTCAAGTCTGCCACGGTGGCCGGCGCCACGGCGAAATGGGGTTCCCGGACCAGAGCGATCCGGCAGGAACGCGTTCGCCGCGCATCACCAACGAGGCCGGGCCCACGGTGGCTCCCTGGTCAACGGCGGCCGCCGGGAGGATGACGCTGTGCGGGCCGAGGGTCGACCCCGCACCGAGGTCCACCCGGTCCAGTTGCATGATCCGGTCGTGGAACAGGTGCGTCTGCACGACGCAGCCCCGGTTGACGCTGACCCCCTCGCCGATGGAGACCAGATCGGCCTCCGGCAGCCAGTAGGTTTCACACCACACCCCGTGGCCGACCCGAGCACCCAGGCTGCGCAGCCAGACCGACAGCACCGGACTCCCGACGGCCTTCGCGGCGAACCACGGCCTGGCCACCATCTCCACGAAACAGTCCGACACCTCGTTGCGCCAGATGAACGATGACCAGAGCGGATGCTCCGTCGCGGTGATCCGGCCGACCAGCGTCCACTTGGCCACGGTCGTGATCCCGGCCGCGACGGCGCCGCCGCCGAGCATGACCACCCCGGAAAGCGCAACGGTCCAGCCAAGACCGAGGGCGAGCCACAACCCGTCGAGGGCGGCGAGCACGCCGAGCGCGATCAGGGCCGTGACAATGACCGGCACGATCCGCAACACCTCCCAGAGCGCGCGGGCGGTACGCAGTCGGGCCGGCGGCCGGAAGGTGCGGGCCTCGTCGACATCCGTGACCATCCGCCGGAGCCGCTCGGGCGGGTTGCCCAGCCAGGAGGATCCCCGCTTGGCCTTGCGGGGTGTGGAGGAGAGCACGGCGACGAGCCCGTTGCGCGGTACGGTGCGTCCCGGGCCGGCCATCCCGCTGTTGCCGAGGAACGCACGCCGGCCGATCTTGGCCCGGCCGATCCGCAGCCAGCCCCCGCCGAGCTCGTAACAGGCGACCATGGTGTCGTCCGCGAGGAAGGCGGCCGGGGCGATGGTGGTCAGCGACGGGATCAGCAGCACGGTCGAGGCCTCGACCCCCGCGCCGACCTTCGCGCCGAGCAGGCGCAGCCAGACCGGGGTGAGCAGGCTGGCATAGATGGGGAACAACAGGGTGCGGGCGCCGTCGAGGATGCGTTCGGTCATCCAGACCTGCCAGCCGATCCGGCTGCGCACCGGGTAGTAGCCCTCGCGCAGGCCCACGCCGACGAGCCGGACCGCGGCGACGACCAGCGTCGCGTAGACGAGCCCGGCGACGACGACGGCGAGGGGAACGGCCAGGGCGGCGCGCCGGAACGCGTCGGCGAGGGTGGCGGCATCACCGATTGCGGCGCCGACCACGAGCACGCCGAGGGCCGCGGCCACGGCGGGAATGGCGGTCATTCCGACCGCGCCGGCCGCGAAGGCGATCAGCCAGCGGCGGGCCCGCGGCGGGCGCTCGGCCGGCCAGGACCCGCGGGCCGCACCGACCCGCACGGCGGGCGACCCGGCCCACCGCTCTCCGGCGGGGACCGCACCGGAGACGGCGGCTCCCGGGTCGATCACGGCGCCGGCTCCGATCCGGGCACCACCGAGCAGGGTGCTGCGCGCGCCGACGGTCGCGTCGGCGCCGATCTGCACGTGGCCGAGCCGGAGCACGTCGCCGTCGAGCCAATAGCCGGCGAGGTCGGTCTCCGGCTCGATCGCGGCGCGCGCCCCGATGGTGAGCATCCCGGTGACCGGCGGGAGCGCGTGCAGGTCGACGTCCTCGCCGACCCGGGCGCCCAGCGCCCTGGCGTAGTAGCTGATCCAGGGAGCGCCGGCCAGACTCGCGGCATCGATGAGCAGCGCGACCTGCTCGGCCAGCCAGAGGCGCAGGTGAACGGAGCCGCCCCTCGAATAGTCCCCCGGCGTCACGCCGCGGAGCAGCAGCCTGGCCGCGACGACGGAGATGGCCATCTTTCCCGGCGGGGTGACGAAGAGCACGAAACCGAGGGTGACCCACCACCAGGAGATCGTCGGCGCGAAGGCCGCCCCGCCCCAGGTCGCGAGCAGGTTGTTCGCCGCCGAGAGGAACACGAGCCAGCGCGCGCCGACGAGCACGTGCAGGGGCACGCCGAGCAGAGTTTGCGCGATCCGGCTGCGCGCGGGCACCGGCAGAACCTGCCGCTCAACCGTCGGGGCCGGGGGCACCCTGGAGTCGAGTTCGTCGGCGAGCGCGCCGATCCGCGGCTGGTCGTAGACGTCGGAGATGCGCGTGTCCGGAAAACGCTCCCGGATCGCGGACACGAATTGGGCGACGGAGAGCGAGCCGCCGCCGTGGGCGAAAAAGTCGGCATCCGGGCCCCCGACGGGCACACCGAGGATCGCGGCCCAGTGCCCGGCCAGCCAGGTCGCGGTGGGCGTCATCGCTACCGTCTCCCGGCCGGCGCTGGCGGGGAGCGGCCAGGGCAACGCGGCCTTGTCGACCTTGCCGGAGGTGCGCGTCGGCAGCTCGTCGACGAGGGCGAGCAGAGGCACGAGGGCAGCCGGGAGCTCGGCGCGGAGCCGGTCGGTGGCCGCGACGCGGTCGAAGGCCGCCGCCCCGTCGGCGAGCGCAAGGTAGCCGACGAGAACCTGGTTGCCCGCGGGGGTGCGCTGCACGACCGCGGCCGCGCCGGCCACGCCCGGCAGGGAGCGCAGGGCGGCTTCGATCTCGCCGAGCTCGATCCGCCGGCCGCCGAGCTTGACCTGGTCGTCGGCCCGGCCCACGAAGACGAGGCCCTCGCGGTCGAACCGGACCAGGTCGCCGCTGCGGTACGCGCGGTCCCAGCCGAGACCGGGGTGGGCCGCGTACTTCTCCCGGTCCTTGGCCGGGTCGAGGTAGCGGGCGAGTCCGACTCCGCCGATGATGAGCTCACCGATGCCGCCGTGCGCCACCCGGGCTCCCGCGGCATCCACCACGGCGAGGTCCCAGCCGTGCAGGGGCAGGCCGATTCGCACGGGATCGGTGCCGTCGAGCAGCGCAGCGCAGGCGACGACGGTGGCCTCGGTGGGGCCGTAGGTGTTCCAGACCTCGCGCCCGGGGGTGACGAGGCGCGCGGAGAGTTCCGGCGGGCAGGCCTCGCCACCGAAGATGAGCAGTCGCACCTGCTCGAGGGCCTCATCGGGCCAGAGGGCGGCAAGGGTGGGCACCGTCGACACCACGGTCACGCCGTGGGCGATCAGCCATGGCCCGAGGTCGGCGCCGGACCGCACGAGGGCGCGGGGGGCGGTGACGAGACAGGCGCCGTTGCGCCAGGCCAGCCACATCTCCTCGCAGGATGCGTCGAAGGCCACCGACAGTCCCGCCAGCACCCGGTCGGCCGGGCCGATCGGTTCGGTGCGGAGGAACAGCCCGGCCTCGGCGTCGACGAAAGCGGCCGCGGAACGGTGGGTCACGGCGACGCCCTTGGGCACCCCGGTCGACCCGGAGGTGAAGATGACCCAGGCGTCGTCGTCCGGCGTCGGGATGACCCCCGGCGCCTGGGCGAGGGCCAGGTCATCCTCGGCGGGAAGCGGGCGTTCGGCGAGCGCCGCCGCGTCGATGGAGCGGACGAGTTCAAACCGGCCGGTCAGGCCGATGACGCCGATGACCCTGGCCTCGCCGAAGACGAGCCGGGCGCGCTCATCCGGGTCGTCGGCGTCCACCGGCACGTAGGCCGCCCCGACGACCAGGATGGCGAGGATGGAGATGTACAGCTCGCGGGTTCCGGAGGAGATCCGGATGCCGACCTTGTCTCCCCGGCGCACCCCGATCTCGCTCAATCGCGACGCCTGCTCGGAGACGAGGCTGATCAGCTCGCGGTAGCTGATCGCGCCATCCTGGTCTTCGAGCGCGAGCGCGCCCGGGTGAGCCCCGGCCGTGGCGGCGAGGATGTCGACGAGGGTGCGCACGGGCGTGGCTTTCGTTCCGGCCGCGAGCACGTTCTGGTCGGGCTGGATCTGCACGCGCGCTCCTCGTCCGCGCCGGAGTACCTGGTCCGGGCGCGATGCCCCAGTTTAGGGCCGGCAGGTTACGGGTGGGGAAACTGTGTCGACTCGGGTCAGGATCGGGTCAGGATCGGCCGGCAGGCCCGCCCCACGACCGGTCACCATGCTCGTGCCCCTCCCCTCCGCGAGAGTGGACTATTTGGCCCCGCGGGGTGGGGGGAGGTGGCAATGCTGGC
>NZ_JASISS010000014.1:0-57194 GCF_030063195.1 Cryobacterium sp. PH31-AA6 | reverse complement strand
CCCTCGAGGTTCTCGAAGGGGCAAATTCTGCACTCTCGCGGGGACGGGTTTTATGTTGAGTTCGAAGCCGGTGAGCGGTCCGGGATGACCATGATCGACTCAACGATTCTTGTCAGGCCGAACTTCCACGCGTCCTCGACATCGCCGCCGAGTCGAAAGCTGCCGTTCAGTTCCATGCTGATGAATCCGGTGGCCCACGCGGTCAGGGTGCGGGCTGCCTCAAGGGCGTGATCGTCGCCGGCCAACTCTCTGGCCAGGGCAAGGAGAGGAGCGCTCGCGGCGGCCCCAAATTCAGTGCCGGCAACCGGGACGCCTGCCCCAGGCATCATGACCAGGTGGAACGCGGCAGGCCGCTCCTGACTGAACGCACGATAGCTGTCGGCGATGAGCGCGAAGCTCGCTGACGCATCCAGCCGGGCAGCGAGCTCGGTGAGGGTCGCCTCCGCGACCAGTTGGATCAGCCGGTCCCGACTCTGTACCCGCTTGTAGAGCGACGGCGCGCGAACCCCCACCCGATGGGCGACGGCCTGCATCGTCAGGCCCGCCAACCCGTCCTGCTCCAGCAGGTCGCGCGCAGCGGACACGATCTCGTCGACGGAGGTTTTCTCTGGCGTGGGCATATTGAGAGTATAGCTATTGACCGTAGCCATGATGGCTATCTAGAATAGCCCTCATGAAACTCAGCCCAGCTCTCCACCGCATCGGCAACGATATCGTTGCTGTCTACCTTGTCGAGACTCCTGAGGGAGTGACGATCATTGACGCGGGATTCGCCGGCCACTGGCGCGAACTGCTCTCCGAACTGACGTCGATGGGCCGCTCCATCGCCGATGTGAAGGGCGTGATCCTCACGCACGGAGATTCCGATCACATCGGATTCGCCGAGCGCATCCGGCGCGACCATGGCGTAGCGGTGTATGTGCATGCCGGTGATGCCAGCAGAGCCAGGGGCGGCCACAAGCCGGCGAATGGAAAGCAACAGATGCGGCTGGGCAGTCTTCTGGGATTCTTCGCCTATGGCCTCCGCAAAGGCGGAATGCGCACCACCTATCTGACTGAAGTTGTCGAGGTGCACGAGGGCGAAACTCTGAACCTGCCTGGTGGGCCACAGATCATTGGATTGCCGGGGCACTCCGAGGGAAGTATCGCGATCTATGTTCCGACCGTCGACGCTGTCTTCGTCGGCGATGGCCTCACGACTCGCCACGTCCTGACCGGGAAAGAGGGACCCCAGCCGGCGCCGTTCACAGACGAACCAGACCAGGCCATCGCTTCGCTTCGAGCGCTCATTCCCACTGGGGCGAAATGGGTGCTGCCCGGCCATGGCGCGCCGTGGAGCGGCGGGGTTGAGGCCGCGGTCGCCGCGGTCGAGAAGGCGGCGCAGACGGCCAGATAGCACTCAGCTCCGCTTCTTTCGGCCCTCATCTGCGCTGACGAAAAGCCGCCGATCGGTAGAGACAAAAATGTCTGAACCGAGTCTTTCTAGAGTGCCCCTGGAGGGATTCGAACCCCCAACCGTTTCCTTAGGACGGAACTGCTCTTCCGTTGAGCTACAGAGGCTGGCTTGGAAAGTTTAGCTGGTCCCGGGCGCCGGTCAGTTCGGCGGGTAGAGGAACAAAGGAACTTCGCTGGCCGCGACGGTGCGCTTGTGGTACGCGTGGCTGCCCATCCAGTTGTACTCCTCGAGCACGACCGACCCGTCGCTGCCAACCGACTGCACGTACGCGACGTGGTTGTAGTTGAACCAGGCGACCGCACCGACAACGGGCGTCTTGCTGGTCGCCCAGCCATGGCCCGCCCAGGCGTTGGCCCAGTTGCTCGCGTTTCCGCCGCTCGGGGTGAGGTTGCTCCAGGTCCACTTGAACGGGGCGCTCGTCGACCCGGCGTCACGGTTGAGCCGCCAGGCGACGAAGTCGACGCATTCGCGGTAGTAGTAGCTGAGCGGGGAGAGCCCGCCGCCCTGGGCCTCGGTGCCCCGGTCGTACCACGGGTAGTCGTCGCCCTGGGCGCGCACGCCGTACACGGCGAAGGATGCCGCCATCGCCCGGGCCGATTCGGCGGCCTTCTGGGCCGCAAGGGCGCGTTGAGCCTCGGCTTCCTTCTGGGCGAGCTCGTCCTTGGTGGTGGCGGTGAAGCCGTCCCTGGCCACGGTGACGGCCGAGGCGCCGGCCGCCACGGTCACGCCCTGGGCGCCGGCCTCTGCCAGCGAGCGGGTGGAAGCGGCACTCTGGTTGGCACCGGCATCGGGAGAGAATGCGTACGCGGGGAGACCCGCGGTGAGGAACAGTCCGGGAATCGCCAGGAGCGTGACGGCGAGCTTCAGCGGGCCGCGTCGCCTGGAGACCCGGGCGACACGCGGCTCGGGTCGCGGCGCGGGTCGCGCCGCCGCTGCGGACGGCGCGGACGGCGCAATGGCGCGTCGAGTGGCCGGTGACACGATCGCCACTTCAGCCACGGTTGAACCGGAACCAGAGCCCGTGGGAACCGCCGCAATGTCGGGGACCGAGCCGGCCTCACGCTGCGCACGAAGCTCGCGACGCGACAGTGGAACGTTCTGGTTCTCTGAAGGAGCGGACGTGCCGGGATCACCGGGATGGGGCAAAATCTGTTCCTCTGCGTGGCCTGGTTGGGGTCGAAGCTCCTCCAGCCTAGGGGAATCCGGGCGTGAAGTCACTCTCGCGCGTTACCGCATCGTTACATTTGCTGGTCAGGCGGCAGGAGCAAGAAATTCATCCCACTGCGGCAGCGGCCGCTCGGCGCCCCTGACCACCCAGGTCGTGCCCAACGGCATCCGCGGGTGGAACAGCAGGTTCCACCCCATCTCCCCCGGTGTCCGGTCACTTTTGAGGTTGTTGCAGCGCAGGCAGCAGGCCACAAGGTTGTCCCAGGTGTCCCGCCCGCCGCGTGATCGCGGCAGCACGTGGTCGATGGTGTTCGCGGTCTGGTCGCAGTAACAGCAGCGGTGATCATCGCGGCGCAGAACGCCCCGTCGACTGACCGGCACCGACCTGAGCCGCGGGATGCGCACGTACCGGGTGAGCAGGATCACGCTCGGCCGGTCCCACGATCCCGATGACGCCCAGACCGGGTGCCCCTGATCGGATTGGACGATCGTGGCCTTCTGGTTCATCACCAGGATGAGGGCCCGTTTGAAGGAGACCACGGCGAGGGGCTCGTACCCCGCGTTGAGGACCAGTGTGCGCATGCGTTCCCTTTCGAAAAGGGCTGGACGGCTTCCAGCCATTCGAACTACGTTCCGATGCGACGAAGAGGAAGCGAGCAGGCAAACAAAAAGGGCGCCGTCACAATGACAACGCCCTCGCGGACATGACGTGGCTGAGACACGCACGACCGAGACATGCTTGACTGCTGTGCCGCAACGCGAAGCGGCAGCGCACATCCATGGTGTGGATCGTGCGCCGCTCGAATCGTGGCTCTCCCGAGAATTCGCAGAACATCAGAGCATCAGGTTAACCCAGATTCCGCGACAGGCGAAACGCCGAGCCTCGAATGTGCTAGGTGTTACGCAACGTTCACATTTGTGGGGATCAGATTCCGAGTCGCACGATGTAGTACGAACTGGTCCAGATCGGCTGCACCCGCACGGAGGCACCCTCGTACGGTGCGTGCAGGATGTTGCCGTTGCCGGCATAGAACCCGTCGTGACCGTCCATGATGACCAGGTCGCCCGGCTGGGCGTCGGCGAGGGATATTCTCGTTCCGGCGGCGCCCTGACCCGTCGAGGAGTGCGGCAGGCTGATCCCGAACTGGGCGTAGACGTACATGATCAAACCGGAGCAGTCGAAGCCGGCCGGTGTCGCCCCGCCGTAGACGTAGGGAACACCCTGATACTGCGACGCAACACTGTAGACCGAGCCCAGGTCGAAGCTCGGATAGGCCGGATTCGCGAGGTAGTCGGCCACGGACGGGCCGGAGTACGACGCGGCGTAGGACGTCATCGCGGCGGCAACCTCGATGCGGCGGGCCTCGGCCGCCTTCGCGGCCGCGGCGGCGGCAAGCTCTTCCGGGGTCGTGGCGGTGAACCCGTCACGGGCGACGCTCACGGTCGCCGCCTGGGCGGCGACCTCCACGGTCTGGGCGCCGGAGCGTGTCAGCGACGTGGACTCCGTCGCACCGAATTTCGTGTCTTTCGAGTCGGGGGCGAACGCATAGGCGGGAATGGCCATGGTCGCGACGAGTCCGCCGGCCAGGGTCATGAAGACCACATTCGCCACCGCCCCGCGACGGCGGGACCGTTTCGGTGCCGCGGGAGCGGGACCAGTCCGGGCGCTGAGTGCCGTGCCGGTCCTCGCCAACGCGTCGGATGGCCCGACCGAGCCGGGAGTCGAGTTCTGTGCTCGCGACGAGCGTGTTCTACCGAATGCGGCCAAAGTATGAACCTCCGGCGCCTCGGCAACACTAGGGAGTTGCCCCGTCCACTGCGCTAATCGCGGTGTGCCGAGCCAGGAGACGGGAAACAAGGCGTCCAGGCCCGGGTCCGTCGGCCGCTTTATGGCCAGTGGACCCCACCGAGGTTACGTGAGGTTTATGCGTTTGTCACTCATTCTGCGGAATTTCTAACAAATTGGTAACGAAGCCCGCGTCGATTCGGGCCGATTTTGTGCCGAATTACTAGCCGATCACCGGGGGCGTCGTGACGAAGATGTGACTGGCGACCTCACTGGGCAATTCGAGCCCTTCGTCGTAGCCGTCGACCCGCACGAGCACATAGGAACCGGCCGCGGAGAACACCCCGGTCTTGCCGGGGAGCACGCCGGCGTTCTTCAGTTGGGCCAGGAGCTCCGGGTCGAATTGAACCGGCTCCCCCAGACGACGGATGACGGACGTCACCGGTTCGACGGAACCCGCGACAACGTCGATCAGGCTGGTCACGCCGGCCATGAACGCCACCGCAGGGGAATCGCCCAGTTCGTCAAGGCCGGGGATCGGGTTGCCGTACGGTGACTCGGTGGGGTGGCCCAGGATCTCCAGAATCTTGCGCTCAACCTGCTCGCTCATGACATGCTCCCAACGGCATGCTTCGTCGTGGACGAACTCCCATTCGAGCCCGATCACGTCGCTCAGCAGGCGCTCGGCAAGCCGGTGCTTGCGCATGACGTGCACGGCCTTGCGGCGTCCGGCGAGGGTCAATTCGAGATGGCGGTCACCGGAAACGACAACGAGGCCATCCCGTTCCATCCGCCCGACGGTCTGCGACACGGTCGGACCGGAGTGACCGAGCCGCTCCGAAATCCGCGCCCGGAGGGGAACAATGTTCTCTTCCTCGAGGTCCAGGATCGTGCGGAGATACATCTCGGTGGTGTCGATCAGATCAGTCATCCCCAGAGCCTCCCGGTCGGCCTCTATGCAAGTGACAACCCTACCGTCGCGGCACCGACAACTAGAATCGCCCTATGCAGAATCTGACTATTCCCTCTGAACTCTTACCTCTCGACGGACGATTCGGCTGCGGCCCGTCCAAAATCCGGAAGGAACAACTCGACTACCTGTTAGCCGTTGGCTCCAGCGTCCTCGGCACCTCCCACCGCCAGGCCCCCGTTAAAAACCTCGTCGGCCGGGTACGTTCCGGTCTCAGTGAGATGTTCCGCGCCCCGGACGGCTATGAGATCGTCATGGGCAACGGCGGGTCGACCGCCTTCTGGGACGCAGCAGCTTTCTCCCTTATTTCGAAGCGAAGCCAGAACCTCGTGTTCGGCGAGTTCGGCGGCAAGTTCGCCAGCGCCGCGGCGGCCCCGTTCCTTGAGGCACCCGACGTGATCAAGGCCCCGGCCGGGTCGCTCAGCGAAGCCGTCGCCACCGAAGGTGTCGACGTCTACGCCTGGCCCCAGAACGAAACCTCCACGGGCGTCATGGCCCAAGTCACCCGTGTGAACGGCGATCTGGGTGCACTCACCGTGATCGACGCCACGAGCGCGGCTGCCGGTATCGACTTCGCCGCCGACCAGGCGGATGTGTACTACTTCGCCCCGCAGAAGAACCTCGCCTCGGATGGCGGCCTGTGGCTGGCCCTCTTCTCCCCCGCCGCGATCGAGCGGGTCGAGCGCATCGCGGCCAGCGGACGCTACATCCCCGAGTTCCTGAGCCTGAAGAACGCGATCGACAACTCCCGTCTCAACCAGACGCTGAACACCCCGGCCGTGACCACCCTGCTCCTGATCGAAAACCAGCTTGACTGGATCAATGGGAACGGCGGCCTCGCCTGGGCCTCCGCCCGCACCCAGGAATCGTCCTCGGTGCTCTACGACTGGGCCGAGAGCGTCGACTACGCCACGCCGTTCGTGACCAACCCCGACCACCGTTCTCAGGTCGTGGCCACGATCGACTTCGACGACCGGATCGACGCCGCAGCCGTCGCGAAGACGCTGCGGGCCAACGGCATCTCCGACACCGAGCCGTATCGTAAGCTCGGCCGCAACCAGTTGCGGGTGGCCACGTTCACGGCAATCGAACCGCACGACGTGCGCCAGCTCGTCAAGTCGATCGAATACGTCGTCGCGAACCTGGGCAGCTAGGCGGCACGATGCGCCTCTGGTTGAAAGACAGCGAACGCCGGCCTGACCCCCTGCCGGCCCGAACGGATGCCCGGATGGCCATTCTTGCGGGATCGGCCGGCTGGGTCCTAGCCCTCGTGTTCGCTGTCTTCTTCCGGGGTGACCTTGCGGCGGCGGGACTTGGCTGGTGGCCGGCGTGTGCCGCCGCCGGTCTCGGCCTGGGGCTCGTCGGTCTCGGCTGGGTCCAGTTCCGGCGCCGATAGCGCCTCACCGAAGTCGATCCCGTCGAGCACGTCTTCGCCGCGGTCGTCGTCGAAATCATCAACGTCGAGGGCGTGCGGTTCGTCGTCCGGGCCGTCGTCCTCGTCGTCGTCGTCGTCGTTTCCGTCGTCATCGTCGTCGTCGCGATCTTCGTCGTGATCGTCGTCGTCCGATTCGTCATCCGTGTCGAGCGAGTCCTCTGCCGCGACCGCGGCGGCGAGTTCCTGCGCCGTGCGATAGTCGGCGAGTCGGTCCGACCAGGGGATCCAGTCCGGCGCCACCAGCGCGTCATCGCCGGGAGTGAGCTCGGTCTCGAGAACGGCCGCCGGTGAATCGGCGTCGATCCGGGACAGGCTCACGGTCCAGCGCCAGCCCGGGTACCCCGGCATGGTGCAGTCGAACAGCAGCGACATCACGTGCTCGCCCTCGACGATGTTGCCGATCAGATCGCCGATCGTGTCTGCCGGGGTGATGTCGAGCAGCGCCTCGCGGGCCAGGTCGGCCGCGGCGAGCAATACGGGATCCGCCTCAGGCATCGAGTTCCTCGGCGACCTTGCGCAGCATCGCGGCGATCTTGTGGCTGTGGGCGCTGTCGGGGTAGCGACCCCGGCGCAGGCTCGCGCCGATGCCGTCAAGCACCTTCACGAGGTCCTCGATGATGATCGCCATGTCGTCGGCCGGTTTGCGGCTGAGCTTGACCAGGCTCGGCGGCGCCTCGAGGATACGAACGGACAGCGCCTGGGCGCCGCGCTTTCCATCGGCGATGCCGAACTCGAGTTTCGTCCCCGCCTTGACCGTCACTCCGGCGGGCAGCGCAGAAGCGTGGAGGAAGACCTCTTGGCCGTCATCAGAATTGATGAAACCAAAACCCTTCTCCTCGTCGTAGAACTTGACCTTGCCGGTGGGCATCTGGACCTCGCTGCATTCCGGGCGCGCTGAATGCGCGCCGACCGAACCCCAGCCTATTCGGTCGGACCGAGAGATGCCCCGTATCCTTGGGAGTGTGACCAATCAAACTCCACATGCCGCCAGCCGGCTCGAACGCATCCTTGCTTACATGGTTGCGGGTGTGGTGGGTCTATCGATCCTCGCCTTTCTCGCCGTGATCATCGGCACCGCCGTCGGGGCCGGGGCCGACAACGGATTCGGTCAGGGCGTGTGGCCGATCGTGCTGGCCCTGCCGCTTTTCGGTCTGCCGCTCGGTTTCCTCCTGATCATCGCCCTCATGGTGATGACCGCTATTCGCCGCGCACGCGAGGCACGACAGAACAGGGAGTAGCCGCCATGCTCACGCTCGCCTCACGCCTCCGGGCACTCGACGACGCAGCGTTGCGTCGCACCCTTGAGATTCGCTCCGTCTCCGCCACCGGCATCCGGGATTTCTTCGATCTCGCCGAGACCCTCCTCGAAGCCGATGCGGTTCAGCGAGCCCTTTCCCAGCTCGATCGGGCCACCGTGGCCGTCCTGGCCGTGGCCGCCGAACTCTCGGTCCCGGTCGACCCGGATTCCGCGCCACCGGCCCCCACGCTCGCCGAGCTGGCCGGTCGGCTCTCCGAACTGGGCGGATCCGCCATTCCCGAAGCGGATGTCGCGGCGCGTGCGGCCGAACTTGATTCCCTGATGCTCGCCCGGCTCACCGAGGGACGGTTCCGACCCTACGATGCGGTTGCCGCCCAGCTGCTCACCTGGCCAGCTCTCGGCCTGCCGACCGCGACCGAGCTGGCCTCGACTCCGGCTCCCTCCGCACTGGCCGGCGTTTCACCGACCGAATCCCGCTTCACCGACCGGTTGGCCGCGGAACGTGCATTCTCCGCCGTGTCCTCGATCGCCGAGCTGGTCACCGAGCTCGCCCGCGAACCGGCGCGGGAACTCAGCCGCGGCGGCCTCGGGCTGCCCGACACGAAACGGCTCTCCGCCGTCATGGGCGTCGAGCTGGAGGCCGTGGCCTCGTTCGTCGCCACGGCGGCCCGGGCCGACCTGATCGCCCACTCCGAGGGCTACTGGAACGAAACGGAGGCCGGTGAGGCCTGGCTGCTCGAGGGCACGGCACGCCGCTGGGCCACGATCGCCGCGTCCTGGCATGCCGCTCTCCCGCCGGACGTTCGCGGCATCCTGGCCCGGCGTCCCGGCGTCTCCTGGGGCGAGGGCCTGCGGTCCTTCGTCGCCTGGCTCTACCCGGCCGGCGGCACCTGGATGGACGACCGCGTCACCGAGCTCGCCGACGACGCCGAACTCATCGGGGTCACCGCTCACCAGACCACCAGTCCCGCAGGAGCGGCGGTGCTCGCCGGAGACCTCGAGGCCGCGATTGAGACGATGATGGCCTCCCTGCCCGCCGAGGTCGGGGCCGTCTACCTGCAGAACGACCTGTCCATCGTTTCTCCCGGCCCGCTCGCCCCCTCGATCGACGCCCGCCTCCGTGGGCTCGCCGACGTCGAGAGCCGCGAACTTGCCCTGAGCTACCGCATCTCGGCGACCTCCGTGAACCGGGCCCTCGCCGCGGGGGAGACCGCGGATTCGCTGCTCGACTTCCTCCGCGCGGTCTCCCTGACCGGGATCCCGCAGCCGGTGGACTATCTGATCCGCGAGTCGGCCGCCAAGTACGGCCGGGTTCGCGTCGGCGCGACCGACCCGGCGCAGTCACCGGCCCAGAGCTACGTGCGATCCGAGGACCCCGGCCTGCTCGGCACGATCGCGGTCGACCAGACGCTCGCACCACTCGGCCTGCTTCGGGTCGATGAGAACCGACTGACCAGCCGGTTCGGAAGCGACGTCGTGTTCTGGGCGCTCACCGACGCACGCTACCCGGCCGCGGCCGAGAACGCGGCGAACGAGATCGTGCACCTGCGCCGCCACCATCGCACCAAGGTGGTTCCGGTGGCCACGGTCGACCCGTTGATTGCCCTGGTCGAGAAGCTGCGTGCCAGCGACGGCGGCGAAGGCCAGGCCGCGGATGCCTGGCTCGCCAGGCAGCTCGACTCGGCGATCAAAGCCAAGCAGACCGTGGTCGTGAGCATTGCCATGCCGGGCGGCGTCGTCGTCGATTACCTCCTGGAACCGGCCAGCGTGGGCGGCGGACGATTCCGCGCCAGGGACCGCCGGGCCGACATCGAACGCACCCTCCCCCTGTCCAGCATCATCAGCATCACGCCGGCACCCTAAGCTGGTGCCCGTCGTGCCAGCACACGCGGGTAGGATTGATGGTTATGTCTGATGGCCCACTGATCGTCCAAAGCGACCGCACCGTGTTGCTCGAAGTCGCGCACCCCCTCGCCGAGGATGCGCGTCACGACCTGGCCGTGTTCGCCGAGCTGGAGCGCGCCCCCGAACACATCCACACCTACCGGATCACGCGGCTGGGCCTCTGGAATGCGCGCGCCGCCGGGCACGACGCCTCCGACATGCTCGCCACCCTCGAGAAATACTCGAAGTTCGCTATCCCGCAGACCGTCAGCGTCGACATCACGGAGACGGTCGGGCGCTATGGGCGCCTCGTCATCGAGCGGGATGCCGAGGGGCAGCTGATCCTGCAGAGCAACGACCAGGCGGTGCTCACCGAGGTCGCCGGCGCCAAGCGCATCGCGCCGCTCTTGATCGGGCACCCCTCTCCCGATTCCTTCCTGATCGAGCCCTGGGCCCGCGGGCAGCTCAAGCAGGAGCTGGTCAAGCTGGGCTGGCCGGCCGAGGACCTCGCCGGCTACACGCCGGGAACGCCGCATCCGATCTCCCTGCTGGAAGACGGCTGGGCGCTCCGGGACTACCAGAACAAGGCCGTCGCCAGCTTCTTCGACGGCGGTTCCGGCGTGGTCGTGCTCCCCTGCGGCGCGGGCAAGACGCTCGTCGGGGCCGGGGCCATGGCCACCGCCAAGACGAACACGCTGATCCTGGTCACCAACACCGTCTCGGCCCGCCAGTGGCGCGACGAGCTCCTCAAGCGCACGACCCTCACCGCGGACGAGATCGGCGAGTACTCCGGCCAGGTCAAAGAGGTCAAGCCGGTCACGATCGCGACGTACCAGATCCTCACCGCCAAGCGGAAGGGCGAGTACGCCCACCTCGAGCTCCTCGACGCGATGGACTGGGGCCTGGTGATCTACGACGAGGTGCACCTGCTGCCCGCGCCCGTGTTCAAGCTCACCGCGGAACTGCAGGCGCGCCGTCGGCTGGGCCTGACCGCGACGCTCGTGCGCGAGGACGGCCGCGAGGGCGACGTGTTCAGCCTGATCGGCCCCAAGCGGTTCGATGCCCCCTGGAAGGAGATCGAGGCCCAGGGCTTCATCTCGCCGGCGTCCTGCTACGAGGTGCGGATCGACCTGCCGCAGTCGGAGCGGCTCAGCTATGCCGCCGCGGCGGACGATGAGCGCTACCGGATGGCGGCGACGGCCCCGGCGAAGCTGGACGTGGTCAAGCGGCTGGTCGCGAAGCACCCGGGCGAGCGCATCCTCGTGATCGGCCAGTACCTCGACCAGATCGACGAACTCGCCGACGCGCTTCACGCCCCGAAACTCACCGGGGCAACGCCCGTCGACGAACGCGAACGCCTGTACCAGGCCTTCCGGGTGGGCGAGGAGAACCTGCTGGTCGTGTCCAAGGTCGCGAATTTCTCGGTCGACCTTCCCGAGGCCACGGTCGCCATCCAGGTGTCCGGCTCGTTCGGCTCACGCCAGGAAGAGGCCCAGCGCCTGGGCCGCCTGCTGCGGCCGAAGGAATCCGGTCTGTCGGCCAACTTCTACACCCTCGTCGCCCGCGACACCGTCGACCAGGACTTCGCCCAGAACCGGCAACGTTTCCTCGCCGAACAGGGGTACAGCTACACCATCCTCGACTCCCAGAACCTGGACTCCTCGGCCCTGGTCGCCTGACCTCCTCCGTCCCGGCCGCCCTCAACTTCGCCGAACTGTGACTTCGGCACGGTTTTGGCGCCGTTTTCGGTACCGAACTCACAGTTCGGCGGGTCAGGGCGGCGGTTAGGAGGGGGGCGGGGTGCGGCGGGCGTAGCGCAGGAAGAGCATGTCACCTGCGGTGAGCACGTGCAGCAGGGACATCTCCCGCACGGCGTCCGAGTGCCCGCGGGCGATCCTCCCCGCGCCGCCGCCCTCGAGCATCGGACTGATCGACAGGCAGAGCTCGTCGACGCAGTCCGCCGCGATGAGGTCGCCGAACAGCTGCGGCCCGCCCTCGCAGAGAATCTGGCCGAGCCCGCGGTCGGCGAGGTCCCTCACCATCACCGCGGGGTCGACGGCCCGCTCCCCGCAGACCAGCACATCGGCCACCTCCGCGAGTTCCGCCCGGCGTTCCGGCGGTGATCCGGCGTGCGTGATTACGATCGGGCGCACCACGGCATCACCGAAAAACGGATGCCTCGGGTCGAGCTCGAGCCGCGAGGACACGACAGCCACCGGCACCTGGGCCGGCAGCCGGTTCCCCAGCCGCCACGCGGCATCCTCCCGGCTGAGACGGATGCCGCCGTAGCCCTCGGCACGGACGGTGCCCGCGCCCACCACAATGACGTCGGCGAGCATCCGCAGGGTGTCGAAGACCAGCTGGTCGTCCTCGTTGCCCAGCCCGCCGCTCCGCCCGTCGATCGTGGCGGCCCCGTCGAGGCTGGTGATGAAGTTCACCCGCACGCGCGGCACGGTGCGGTCGGTAACGAGGTAGCGACGGATGAGTTCGGCCTGGTCGAGCATCGTCAGGCCTGGTTGTGGCGCAGGTAGGCGGGCTGGCGAAACCCCAGGATGGCCTCGGTCATCCGGACGGCATCGACGGCGTCCGTGACGTTGTGCATGCGCACGATCCGGGCCCCGTTCAGGATGCTGACCACCGCCGCGGCGAGCGACCCCGCGACCCGGGCGTCGCGCTCGCGGTCGAGCGTCTCCCCGATGAAGTCCTTATTGGAGACTGCGACCAGGGTCGGGTAGCCGAGGGCGGTGATCTCGCCCAGCCGTCGGATGAGTTCGAGCGAGTGGGACGTGTTCTTATTGAGGTCGTGGCCCGGATCCACGATGATCCGGTCCGCGGGCACCCCGTGTGCCAGGGCGAGGGCGACCCGTTCGCGGAGGAACGCGGAGACCTCGCCCACGACATCGACGTAGCTCGGCGCCGGATAAGGCGTCCGCGGCGGGGCCAGGCTATGGGTGATCACGAGGGTCGCGTCGCTGCCGGCGATGACGTCGGCCATCGCCGGGTCGTTGATCCCGGTGGTGTCGTTGATCACATGGGCGCCCGCCGCGATGCTCGCGGCGGCGACGCTCGGGTGGAAGGTGTCGACGGAGATGACGACTCCGGCCCCACGCAGCGCCTCAACCACGGGGACCACCCGGTCCATCTCCTCGCCGATCGGGATCGGGGGGCCGGGCGCGAACTTGGCTCCGCCGATATCGACCCAGTCCGCCCCGTCGTCGATCGCCTGTCGGGCGGCGGCGACCGCGGCCTCCAGGCCGAAGGTCGCTCCCCGGTCGTAGAACGAGTCCGGAGTGCGGTTGATGATGGCCATCACGGCCACCTCACGGGAGAAATCGAACACCCGGCCGCCGATCGTGCGGCGGGGCACGATCAGGTCGGGCAGCGCGCTGAACGAGCGGACGGGCACGGTATCCATGTCAATTTCCCTTGTCAGCGGCGGCAGCGGCCAGTAAGCCGTCGAGTGCAATGCTCTCATTCCCCAGCAGGTGCGGGTCGAATCGGAGCCCGGAACGGATGATCGCCTGCACCGTCTTGTTCACGTCGCCGACATTCACGTTCATGCCGGCGACGACCCGGCCGTCCAGCAGCCAGAACGCGACGAACCTCCGCCGGGCACGGTCGCCGCGGAAGACGACGTCGGCCTTCCGGGCCAGGTCCCCGTAGCCCGAGTACTCCATCGCCAGGTCGAACTGGTCGGTGGAGAAATACGGAATGGAGTCGTAGCTGACCGCCTGGTCGAGCATGGAACGCCCCACCGCCGCCCCCGTCAGCTCCGCGTTGACCGAGTGTTCGATTCGGAGGTGCCGGCCGAGGACCGGGTGGAAGACGCTGGCGACATCCCCCACCGCGTAGACGTCCGGGTCGGTGCTGCGGAAGGCGGCATCCACCACGATGCCGTCGTCGACGTGCAGGCCGGCGTCACAGGCCAGACCGTCATTCGGCACGACACCGATGCCGACCACGACGACATCCACCGGAAGCACCTCCCCGTCCGCGAGAAGCACCCCGGTCACCCGGCCCTGGCATCCCGTCAGCTCGGCCACGGCAACGCCGAGCCGGAGATCCACCCCATTTTCGCGGTGCAGGCCGGCGAAAACGGCTCCGACGGCCTCACCGACGACCCCGGGCAGCGGCATCCGGCCACGGCCGAGCACCGTCACGGCGTTCCCGTAGCGGCGGGCGACTGCTGCGACCTCGAGGCCGATCCACCCGGCCCCGAGGACAACGACCCGGCGCCCGCCGCCCGCCAGCTCGGCCCGGAGCGACTCCGCTTGCGTCACCGTGCGCAGGTGGTGCACACCGGCCAGTTCGGAACCCGGTCCGGTGAACCGGCGCGGGGAGGCGCCCGTGGCCAGGAGCAGCTTGTCGTAGTGCAGCGTGCGACCGTCGGCCATGGCCAGCCGGTGGGTGTCGAGGGCGAGCTTCGTGACCGGCGAGCCCCGGAGCACGCCGATTCGGTGGTCGGCGTACCACCCGCGCACGTGCACGTCGACCGCGGCCCGGCCCACGATCCCGGCCAGGAAGGTCTTGGTGAGGGGCGGCCGGAAATACGGATAGTGGTTCTCGGCGGCGACGATGATGATCCGCCCGCCGAATCCCTCGGCGCGCAGAGACTCCGCCGCACGTGCGCCGGCGAGGCCCCCACCGGCGATCACGAAGGTCCGCACGCTCACGACAGGCTCCCCACGACGGAATTCCTTGGATTCTGAACCCAATCTACTCAGGAACCGGAATGCGCGTAGCTCCCAGCAAACAACCAGCTGACGCGCAGATACTGAGGGCATGACCGATGGCCCCCGCATTCTCATTGTCGACGACGAGCCCAATATTCGGGATCTCCTCACCACCAGCCTCCGCTTTGCCGGCTTCGCCGTGCGCGCCGTCGGAAATGGTGCGCAGGCGATCTCCGCAGTCCTCGAGGAGGAACCGGACCTCATCATCCTCGACGTCATGCTGCCGGACATGAACGGATTCGGTGTGACCAAACGCCTCCGCTCCGCCGGGTACACGGCTCCCATCCTCTTCCTCACCGCCAAAGACGACACGGAAGACAAGATCACCGGCCTCACCGTGGGCGGCGACGACTATGTCACCAAGCCGTTCAGCCTCGACGAGATCGTGGCCCGGATCAAGGCCATCCTCCGCCGCACCATGCACGCGGACGAGGACGCGGTCATTCGCGCCGGCGAACTCACCATGGACCAGGACACCCACGAGGTGCTCGTCGGCGACGAGCCGATCGAGCTCAGCCCGACCGAATTCAAGCTGCTGCGCTACCTGATGCTGAATCCGAACCGGGTGCTGTCGAAGGCCCAGATCCTCGACCATGTCTGGGAGTATGACTTCAACGGCGATGCCGGGATCGTCGAGTCCTATATTTCCTATCTGCGTCGCAAGGTCGATGCGCACTCGACCGAGCCGCTGATCCAGACCAAGCGTGGCTTCGGATACATGCTCAAGGCGGCCAAGGCATAGTCCCAGACTCCGCCCATACACTGAGGGCCTGATGCATCAGTCACTAATGGAGCGGTGGAGCCGCATCTCCCTCCGATCCAAGATCACCAGCGTGACCGTGCTCATGCTCACCCTCGGCCTCCTCGTTTCCGGGGTCGGCACGATGGCGATGTTGCGCCAGTACGTGATTCAGCAGGTCGACGCGCAACTGCAGGCGGATGCCCAAACCGCCTCGAACGGCTACTCAGCGAGCGCGCTGGGCCAGGGCAACCCCGCAGTGGTCTCCTCCGACTATTACGTCGCCCTCTACGACCAGCACGGCAACCTCAAGGACCACACCTGGAAGGACCGCCCGGCCGCGGAACTCCCCGTCATCTCGACCTCGCTCGACCTGCAGTCCGTCATCGAACTCGACGGCCGGACCATCACCTTCAAGGACTCGGCGCGGGACACCGAGTTCCTGGCCGTCGCGATCCCCCTGGTGATCACCACGCAAGGGACCCTCGGCACGCTGGTGATGGCGGTCTCGCTCCGGCAGACCGAGAACACCATGGCGACCTACCTCACCATCTTCCTGGGCTTCGGCCTCGGCGTCGTGCTCGTCGGCGCCCTGCTCACCCGCCTGCTGGTGACATCGACGTTCGCACCCCTGCGCGAGGTGGAGCGCACCGCGGCGGCGATCGCCGACGGCGACTTCAGCCAGCGTCTCGGCGGAGCAACGCCCAACACCGAGGTCGGACGCCTCAATCGATCCCTGAACACCATGCTCAGCCGCATCGACCGCCTGTTCAAGGACCGCGCCCGCACCATCGACCAGATGCGCCGATTCGTCGGCGACGCCAGCCACGAGCTGCGCACTCCCCTCGTCTCCGTGCGCGGCTACGCCGAGCTCTACCGGATGGGCGCGCTCCAGACGCCCGAAGAGGTTGCCCAGGCCATGGAACGCATCGAGAAGGAGGCCATCCGGATGGGCGGCCTCGTCGAAGACCTCCTCGAGCTGGCCCGCCTCGATGAGACGAAGCCTCTCGCGCTCACCCCGGTCGACCTGATGCCACTGGCCCGCGATGCGGCCCTCGACGCCATGGCATCCTCCCCCGGTCGCAGCATCACCGTGGTCACCCCCACTCCGACGGAGTCAGCCGACCTCGGTGACCTTCCGCAGATCGACCTGGGCCACTCCACGGGGGAGGTGCCGGCCTTGAGCTCCGCACCCTCGGTCGCCGAGCCGGCGCCCAGCGCGGAGGAGGCCGTCCACAACGCGAGCGTCTCCTTCGCCGGCGCCACCCTCGCCCGGCTGCGCACGCGCAAGCCGCGCAAGGCGGATGCGATCGCCCCGGTCCCGGAAGCGGTGGCGGGAGCGGCAACCCCGCCCGTCCAGGTGCAGGCGGTGATCATGGCCGAGGAGAACAAGATCCGGCAGGTGATCACGAACCTGATGGGCAACGCCCTGCGCTTCAGCGCGGCGGACAGCCCGGTCGAACTTGAGGTTTCGGTTGACCGCGGACACCAGGTGGCCTCGGTGGCCGTCGTCGACCATGGCGAGGGCATCCCGCCCCAGATCCGGGACAAGATCTTCCAGCGATTCTGGCGGGCAGACACCTCCCGGGCGCGGGAGACCGGCGGAAGCGGCCTGGGCCTCGCCATCGTCGCGTCCATCGTCGCCAGCCACAACGGCACGGTGCAGGTACTCGACACCCCGGGAGGCGGCGCCACGTTCCGGGTCTGTTTCCCGCTCGCGGGATCGCCGAACGCGCCGCAGCGGCTCCACGTGCCCTCCGGCTCATAGGGCACGGTTCCCCTCCTCCACCGCAACGGCCGGGCATGGCCTGTACACGCCATTGGCGGGGCACTGCGGCGATTGCGGAGTAGCTCCTAGCCTGTTCGGCATCACCCTGCCGAAAGGACCCCATGACCCGCTACCAGGTAGACAGTGAGGCAGTGCTGAGCACGACCGTGACGGCACGCGCGACCATGGGCCGCATCCAGGCCGAGGTCGCGACGCTGGTCGGCCAGCTGGCGGCGCTGGAAGGAACGTGGTCAGGCCAGGCCGCCACGGCCTTCCAGGCTGCCGTGGCCGACTGGCGCGCTACGCAGAATCAGGTCGCCCAGAGCGCGGAAGCGCTCGGGCAGGCGCTGAGCCAGGCCGGCCGGCAGTACGCGGAGATCGAGCAGGCGAACGCCCGGCTCTTCTCCCGGTGAGACGCCGGGCAGACGAAAGCAGGGCGCCTTCCGAAGGAGACGCCCTGCCGTGAATCGGTTCGGACTTAGAAGTCCATGCCACCCGACGGGTCGCCGACCGGCGCGGAGTTCTTCTCCGGCTTGTCAGCGACGACGGCCTCGGTGGTGAGGAACAGTCCGGCGATCGACGATGCGTTCAGCAGCGCGGAACGCGTGACCTTTACCGGGTCATTGATTCCGGCGGCGAGCATGTCGACGTACTCACCGGTCGCGGCGTTGAGGCCCCAACCGATCGGCAGGTTGCGCACCTTGTCGGCGACAACGCCCGGCTCCATGCCGGCGTTGAGCGCGATCTGCTTGAGCGGAGCGTCGATGGCCACGCGCACGATGTTCGCGCCCGTTGCCTCGTCGCCGGTCAGGGTCAGCTTCTCGAAGGCGGTCTTGCCGGCCTGGATCAGCGCAACGCCACCTCCGGCGACGATGCCCTCTTCGACGGCAGCCTTCGCGTTACGGACGGCGTCCTCGATGCGGTGCTTGCGCTCCTTGAGCTCAACCTCCGTCGCGGCGCCGGCCTTGATGACGGCAACTCCGCCGGCGAGCTTGGCGAGACGCTCCTGAAGCTTCTCACGGTCGTAGTCGCTGTCGGTGTTCTCGATCTCGCTGCGGATCTGCTGCACGCGTCCGGCGATGGCCTCGGGGTCTCCGGCGCCTTCGACGATGGTGGTCTCGTCCTTGGTGATGACGATCTTGCGCGCGTTGCCGAGCAGGTCGAGGGTGACGTTCTCAAGCTTGAGTCCGACCTCCTCAGAGATGACCTGACCACCGGTGAGGATGGCGATGTCCTGAAGCTGGGCCTTGCGACGGTCACCGAAGCCCGGAGCCTTGACGGCAACCGACTTGAAGATTCCGCGGATCTTGTTCACAACGAGCGTGGCCAGGGCCTCGCCGTCGACGTCTTCGGCAATGATGAGGAGCTGCTTGCCGGTCTGGATGACCTTGTCCACGATGGGGAGCAGGTCCTTGATGTTCGAGACCTTGGAGTTGACGATCAGGATGTAGGGGTCTTCGAAGACCGCTTCCTGACGGTCGGGGTCGGTCACGAAGTACGCGGACAGGAAGCCCTTGTCGAAGCGCATGCCTTCGGTGAGCTCGAGCTCGGTGCCCAGGGTGTTCGACTCCTCGACGGTGACGACACCCTCCTTGCCGACCTTGTCGATGGCCTCGGCGATGATCGCGCCGATTTCGGCGTCGCCGGCGGAGATCGATGCGGTGGCCGCGATCTCTTCCTTGGTCTCGACCTCTTTGGCGTTGGCGATGAGCTCGGCGATGACGGCTGCCGTCGCCTTCTCGATGCCGCGCTTGAGGCTGATCGGGTCTGCGCCGGCCGCGACGTTACGCAGTCCTTCGCGGACGAGGGCCTGGGCCAGGACCGTGGCGGTGGTGGTACCGTCGCCGGCGACGTCGTCGGTCTTCTTGGCGACCTCCTTGACGAGCTCGGCACCGATCTTCTCGTACGGGTCGTCGAGTTCGATTTCCTTGGCGATGGAGACGCCGTCGTTGGTGATCGTGGGGGCGCCCCACTTCTTCTCCAGCACGACGTTGCGTCCGCGCGGGCCGAGGGTGACCTTGACCGTGTCAGCGAGGATGTTCAGGCCACGCTCAAGGCCGCGACGGGCCTCTTCGTTGAAAGCGATGATCTTTGCCATATGTGTTTCTCGTCCCTCCCGGACGTTACCAAAACGATGATGGGTTGGCACTCAAACAGAGAGAGTGCCAAATCGATTCTGGCACTCTGGGGTCGAGAGTGCAAGTGAACGGCGGGGGCTACGGCACGAGGGTGACCGAGCCGCGATCCGCGGGGACCAGCTCGATCCAGGTGTTGCCCGCCGCGAGACGAACCGTGACCCCGCTGTCGTCGGTCAGTCGGATCGGCGCGTCCCGGCCCGCCTTGGACCAGAGCGCGTGCAGCGTCCTGCCTCCGGTCGAGGCCCACGCCTCCCCCGAGCCGATCATCGTCGTTTTCGGAACGTTGACGTAGGTCTCGTCGATCGCCACCCGCAGGACCAGTACGTTCGTCGCGCGCAGCTGCACGCCGCCTGCGTCGAGGTCGGGCACGCCCTCCTGTGAGCGCAGGTAGGACAGTGACGTGGCATCAAAGGCCCAGTCCGGCCAGTTCGAGTCCGAGAACCTCGAGGCGATGGTGGTGACCGGCGTCCCGTCGACCCCGGCCGAGGATTCCGGCACGGTCGCGGCGTAGGCGAACTGCTGAGCCGGGGCCGGGACATCGTCATGCAGCGCGACCAGCGCCTTCGCCTGCAGCACGACGTCGTGCGGCGCCTCTCGCTCGTCCGTCCGGGAGAAGAGCCCCGTCTCGTCGGAATCGAACGCCGCATTGAACACGGAGGTGGCGTTCATCAGGTCCATGAACTTCTGTTGACCGCCCGAGTACGCCACGATGCCACCCAGTGGCCCAATGATGTCCGGGTCCATCGGCCGAATCGAGCGCACCGGGCCGACCACATCGGGGATGTCGGAGTGCCAGACGGCCACGTAACGAGTCAGCCCGCCCTCGACGAGTTCTTCGTAGACGAGGTCGGTGCGTTCGAGACCGTACTGAGGCCGCGCAGCCGCATGGTTGTCGATCTTCACCGCCAGGGACGGATGCGGCAGGCTGCCGACGGGCACGCTCGTGCCGCGCAGCGGGGCCGGCTCCGTGGCGGCGGGCGCCGTGTAGCCCGACCCACTCGCGCTGGGGCCGGGGGTCGCAGGGGGCGTCAGATCGCCGGCCGCGCACGCCGTGAGCAGAAGCACACAGGGAAGAAGCACGGCACCGAGGATTCGGGCCGTGCTTCTTCGTTTGTCAGGTGTTCTGAACGCGCTCACGCCCACACCCTAGCGTCACGCGGGGCACCCACATGGACGCCGGGGGGCGTGCCTTGAGATCCGGTTCGACTGGTCTGAAATCAGACCGGGCGTACCGATTCAGCTTGTGGCCCCTTTGCCCCGGTCCCCAGTTCGAAGATGACGTGCTGGCCCTCTTCGAGAACTTTGTAGCCGTGCATGTCGATTGCGGAGTAGTGGACGAACACGTCCTGTCCACCCCCATCGACGGTGATGAAGCCGAAGCCCTTTTCAGCGTTGAACCATTTGACGGTTCCGTTCGCCATGTCTAACTCCTTGTTGCTTAGTACCTTCAGCACTCGCCATGTGGCCGTACCGGGCCTGGCGCAGTGACTGCGTCCATCGTTTTCGATCAGTGTGACACGCCCCCTGCGGAGCGCCTGTGCGATTAAATGAGCGACCAATTCCAGATATTACTGAAGCCACAGGGGAACGAAAGGGGGTTGACGGCGAGCAGGGTGGCGTATATACCGCGAGGCAAAAAGTCCGGTCTCGCCTGCGTTTTCAGTGCCCGACGCCTGGCCTGGTCGAGCTCGCCGGGACCGGATGCTCAGCCCGCAGGAACGTAATCGTTGCCGACCACGACCGTGAGATCGGCGCCCGATTCCGCGAAGTCGGAGGCCAGGAGCACCACCGAGCCGGGCAGCGAGCCTGCCACACCACGGGCAGCGCCCTCCAGCGTCGCGTCCGCGTAGTAGACGGTCGTCGTCGGCACGTCTTCGGTGCTGGCATTGCTGAGCGCGCCAACGGTCCAGCCGTCGGCCGTGAGCACGTCACCGACGGCTGCGGCCACGCCATCGCCGGGGGTGCCGTTGAGTACCGTGACGGTCAGTCCGGGGTCGACGGTGGGGACGACGGCCGGTGGCGCCTCGGTCGCCGGGGCGGTGGGCGCAGCCGTGCCCGCGGCCTGGGAGGTTCCGGGCATCTCAAAGGTCAGGCGGTTGTTGAGGCCGGCCAGCACGGCCACCCCGATCCCGATCAGGACAACGGTCGCGGCGAGGGCCCACCAGAATGCCACCCAGCCGCGGCCCTTTTTCGCGGGGGCACGGTGGGCTCCGACCCGTTCCGAGGAATGCGGAAGGTGGTCGAATCGGTCTTTCGGGTGGGAGGTGGGCATCGTGGGACTGATTCGTTTCTTCATCGGCAGTGCGTTGATGGTGGGTACGCTCGGGCGCTACTCGGCGGGGTGGACGGTGCGGCTCTCCCTCGCCTGCGTTCGTGCGTCTCGCATCCGGTGCAGGCGCTTCACCAGCATCGGGTCGTGGGCCAGCGCGACCGGCGAGTCGATCAGAACGCCCAAAAGTTGATAGTACCGGGCGGCCGAGAATTCGAACTCGGTGCGGATCGCCTGCTCCTTCGCCCCGGCGTGTCTCCACCACTTTCGTTCGAAGGCGAGGATGGCGGCATCCCGCTCGCTCAACGCGGGGAGCGCGTCGTGCTCGACCGTCTGCTTCGCCTGCGTGCCTTCCACGTCCACCTCCCTGCCGCTCCATCCTATTTGTCCGGGTCTGAATACTCGCTGGACCACCCCGGCCGGGCGGAACCGGGTGTGAATTGGCTGCACGCCGGCCAGAGCGGAATACCGATCGGGCCGCTCGAGTTTAAGCTTGAGGAACACACGTCGGCCGCGCCCGGCCGAGAGGGAAGGACGCACCATGGACTACGAAGTCAAGAAGTCAGACGCCGAGTGGCGCGCAGAGCTGAGTCCCGAGAAGTATGCGGTCCTGCGCGGCGCCGCCACGGAGCGCGCCTGGACCGGAGAGCTGCTCGACGAGGGCCGTTCGGGGATCTACACCTGCGGGGCATGTAACGCCGAACTCTTCAAGAGCGGGACCAAGTTCGACTCCGGCTGCGGCTGGCCGAGCTTCTACGAGTCGGTGCGACCGGAGGCCGTCGAGCTGATCGAAGACCGCTCGCTCGGTGTCGTGCGCACCGAGGTGCGCTGCGCGAATTGCGGCTCCCACCTGGGCCACGTGTTCGATGACGGTTTCGGCACGCCCACCGGCGACCGGTACTGCATGAACTCGGTCTCGCTGAACTTCACCCCGGGCGAGTAGCCGTTGTCCGCAGTCCTCGATGCGCTCGGCGGCCGCCGTTCGCACTCCAAGGTCACGGCGGCGACGCCGACCCACGAGGACCTGCTGCCGCTCGTCGCCGTGGCGGCCAGGGTGGCCGATCACGGCGCCCTGCGCCCGTGGCGCCTGATCGAGCTTCGCGGAGACGCGCGGCGACGACTAGGAGACGCGCTGGTCGCGGCATCCGGTGCGACGGGAACCGACGCCACCAGTCTGGCCGGGAAGCCGCTCCGCGCCGAACTGCTCATCGCCATCGTCGCGAGCCGCCGGGAGAGCGACAAAGTGGCCGCCTGGGAACAGGATGCCGCCGCGGCCGGGGTCGGCCACATGCTCAGCCTCCTCCTCGCCGACGCGGGCTGGGGCGTCATGTGGCGCACCGGACCGCTGGCCCGCACCGCTCCCGTTCGCGACGTCCACCGGCTGGCCGACTCCGAGGAACTCCTCGGCTGGCTCTACGTCGGCGGTGTCCCTGAGGGCGCGAAAACCGGGGTACGCCAGGTCATCGACCCCGCAGAATTCCTCGGGGTGCTCTCGGCGCTTCCCCCGGCCTAGGCGCTTCCCCCCGGCTTTGTTTCGCCGCCGACGCCGGCGAAGCGCCCTGTGTTTTCAACGGGTGTGGGGCCGGCCACGGGACTTGAACCCGTAACCCCCACTTTACAAGAGTGGTGCGCTACCAATTGCGCCAGGCCGGCATGAGGCGCGAGGCCGCCTCGAACCCCTATCCTAAATCACGAATGCGGCCGACGGGGCCACGGCCGTCCGCGTCGGGTTCAGCCGGCCGGGGCAGGGGTGGAGGTCGAGTAGGTTTCCCCGGCGGACTGCAACACGAAGGCCGCGAATTCCTTGGGGTCGTCGAGGGCGCCGACGTACTGCTTGCCGTTCACGAGCACGGTCGGCGTTCCGGTGATGGCCTTGACCGAGCTGTTGGGCAGCGGACCGGACAGGGCCCGGTCCGTGGCGCCGACGACCCAGGCCTTGAACGTGGCGTCGTCGATGCAGGTGTTGATCTTCGCTGAGGCCGTGCCGACCCCCGCCGTCTTCACCAGGCTCTTGATCTCCGAATCGTCGAGTCCCGCCGTGCCTTCCTTGGGCTGGTCGGCGAACAGGGCCGTGTTGAACGCGTAGAAGTCATCCGGGGCGTAATTGGCCACGCAGGCGGCGGCGTTGGCGGCACGCAGGGAGTACTGGGTTCCGGCCGACTTGCTGGTCAGGATGGAAATAGGGTGGATCTCCACGGTTGCCGCGCCCGACTTCACCCAGGTCACGATCTGGGAACTGTTGGCCTTTTCGAACTGACCGCAGAACGGGCACAGGTAGTCGACGTAGATGCGGATGTCGGCGACGGTCCCCGTGGAGTCAGGCTTCGACGGTACGGGCTTGCGGTTCGGCTGCAGCGCCGACGTCGTAACGGCGGTCATCCCTTCACCGATCAGGATCCCGTCGCTGGCCATGTTCGCGGGGCCGGGGCCGGCCGGCCGGATCGAATTCATGATGATGAGGGCGATGATCGCGACCACGGCGATGGACGCAACGGCGATGCCACCCTGAAGAAAGACCCGATTACGTCGGTCCTTCTTCTTCTGCTGCACGCGAAGCCGGGTGGCCTTGATCCGAGCGGCGTCGCGCCGCTGGTTCTTCGAGGGACGGCCCTCGCCTGATCCGCCAATTGTCATGAATGTTCGCTCCGGGTAGACGGGTGCGCGGGCTTTTCGATCTGCGCGTGCACTCCAAATAGTAGGTGCCCAGTCTGGGAATCCCCAGACGGCGCCCCCTAACGGTGCGGCGCCGATAAACGTCTCCGCCGTCCGTTCCCGGGGTCATGACATACTGGAGTGGTCGGTTCCCGGTGAACAACTGGTGAACCGCCGCATAAATCCCATCACTACGGATCGTCCGGCACGTACCTGCCGGTGAAGGAGAATACAGAAAATGGCTTCAGTCACGTTCGACAAGGCAACCCGTCTCTACCCGGGTTCCACCCGCCCCGCGGTCGACCACCTCGACCTTTCGGTCGCCGATGGTGAATTCCTCGTCCTGGTCGGCCCGTCCGGCTGCGGAAAGTCCACCTCCCTGCGGATGCTCGCCGGCCTCGAAGAGGTCAACGACGGCAACATCTTCATCGGTGAGCGCAACGTGACGGATGTCCCCCCGAAGGACCGCGACATCGCCATGGTCTTCCAGAACTATGCTCTGTACCCGCACATGACCGTCGCCGAGAACATGGGCTTCGCGCTCAAGATCGCCGGCGTCAACAAGGACGAGCGCGCGGCGCGTGTCCTTGAGGCCGCCAAGCTGCTCGACCTCGAGCCGTACCTCAGCCGCAAGCCGAAGGCGCTTTCCGGTGGCCAGCGTCAGCGCGTCGCCATGGGCCGCGCCATCGTGCGTCAGCCCCAGGTCTTCCTGATGGACGAGCCGCTGTCCAACCTCGACGCCAAGCTGCGCGTGCAGACCCGCACCCAGATCGCCTCGCTGCAGCGCCGCCTGGGCGTCACCACGGTCTACGTCACCCACGACCAGACCGAGGCCCTCACCATGGGTGACCGGATCGCGGTTCTCAAGGATGGTTTGCTCCAGCAGGTCGGCACCCCCCGCGACCTCTACGCGAAGCCGAACAACGTTTTCGTTGCCGGCTTCATCGGCAGCCCGGCCATGAACCTGTTCCTGGCCGACACCGTCGACGGCGGCGTCAAGTTCGGCACCTCCACCGTTCCCGTGTCCCGCGAGACCCTGTCCGAATCCACCGGCAAGAAGGTCACCATCGGAGTCCGCCCCGAAGACATCCAGCTCTCCGCAACCCGCGGCGAAGGCCTCGAGGTTGAGGTCGACCTGGTCGAGGAACTCGGCGCGGACGGCTACCTGTACGGACACTCCACGGTCGAGGGCAAGCGCAACGACATCGTCGCCCGCGTCGATGGCCGCTCGCACCCGTCAGCCGGCGACACCGTCTACCTCACCCCCACGGCGCACCACCTGCACGTGTTCGACGCTGAGAGCGGCCTCCGCCTCGGCGGGGCAGTCACGGACTAGGTCGACGTTCACCACTGAAACGGCCGGACGGAGCACCGCTTCGCCCGGCCGTTTCGCTATGCACAGTTAGGCCCCCGACATGAGCGGTTCTCTCAATATCACCTCGGCCACGGCCGACCCGGCCCTGCTCGATTTGCCCTGGCAGCTGCCGCTGGACGCCTGGCCGAACGAGAACATCGCGGCCCTGCCCAAGGGCATCTCCCGGCACCTGGTGCGCTTCGCGCACCTCAGCGGGCGCGTCGTGGCGATCAAGGAAACCACCAGCGAGATGGCCAGGCGCGAGTACGAGATGCTGCGCACGCTGCAGGGGCTCGAGATCCCCTGCGTCGAGCCGCTCGCCGTGATCACGAATCGCACGACGGATGACGCCGAACCCCTCAATTCGGTGCTCGTCACCCGGCACCTCAAGTTCTCGCTGCCGTACCGCGCGCTTTATTCGCAGACGCTGCGACCGGACACGGCCACCCGTCTGGTGGACGCACTCGCGCTCCTCCTGGTGCGGGTGCACATGGCCGGACTGTTCTGGGGTGACGTTTCCCTCTCGAACACCCTGTTCCGCCGTGACGCCGGCGCGTTCGCCGCGTACCTCGTCGATGCCGAAACCGGGCAGCTCTACCCGGGCGGGCTCTCCAACGGGCAGCGCGAGAACGACCTGGAGATCGCGCGGGTCAACATCGCCGGAGAGCTGATGGACCTCGAGGCCGGCGGCCGCGTCGCCG
This sequence comes from Cryobacterium sp. PH31-AA6, assembly GCF_030063195.1. Lineage (GTDB taxonomy): Bacteria > Actinomycetota > Actinomycetes > Actinomycetales > Microbacteriaceae > Cryobacterium. Next base: position 30,884 of record NZ_JASISS010000014.1, on the reverse strand, counting down.
ACGAACTCGACCCGATCCGGGTCAGCAACGGGATCGTCGCCGCCTACCGGTTGCTCTGGACCGAACTGACCGGCTCGGAGTCGTTCTCCAGCGCCGAACGCTGGCGCATCACCGAACGCGTCGAACGCCTCAACGACCTCGGTTTCGACATCGAGGAACTTGCGATCAAGACCGACACCACCGGCACCACGGTGCGGATCCAGCCGAAGGTCGTCGACGCGGGACACCACCAGCGCCGCCTGCTGCGGCTCACCGGCCTCGACGCCGAGGAGAACCAGGCCAGGCGCCTGCTCAACGACCTCGACTCCTACCGGGTCACCTACGGCGACCCGGACGCCGACGAGGAGATGCTCGCGCACGAGTGGCTGGTGCGCGTTTTTGAACCGGTGATCCGGGCAATCCCCCGTGATCTCAAGGGCAAGCTCGAGCCGGCCGAGGTGTTCCACCAGCTCCTGGACCACCGGTGGTTCATGGCCCAGAACCAGGCCAGGGACATCCCCCTGGCCGAGGCCGTCACCTCATACGTTCAGGATGTGCTGCGGCACCGGCGCGACGAGGCGACGGTGATCGAACCGGCGACCGACTCCATCACCCTGCCCATCGACGTGACCGACGACGCTGTCGCCGCCGGTGCAGACGAGACAGAGACCGCCACCGACGATGAAGCCGATTGGCGGCTCAAGGTGTAGATCAACCCGCTGAGTTACGCGAAAAGCGCCTTCATTTTAGAAATGAAGGCGCTTTCTGCGTAACTCAACCGACCTTGGCGGCCTTCGCGGCCTTGGCCGCGGCGCGGAGGCGGGAGATCTCGTACAGGGTCACACTCGCCGCGATGCCGGCGTTCAACGACTCCGTCGTGGCACTGATCGGGATCGAGACGATCGCGTCGCAGGTCTCGGTGACGAGCCGGGACAGGCCCTTGCCCTCGCTGCCGACCACGACGACGATGGGCCGTTCCGCGAAACCGAGGCCGAGCTCGGGCAGCGAGGTGTCGCCGTCGCCGTCGAGGCCGATCACGAGGACGCCCTTCTCCTTGAGCGCCTTGAGCGTCTGGGTGAGATTGCTCGCCATCGCGACCGGTGTGCGCGCGGCGGCGCCGGCCGAGGTCTTCCAGGCCGACGCGGTGACGCCGACGGAGCGACGCTGCGGCAGGATGATTCCGTGTCCGCCGAACGCTGCCGTCGAGCGGATGATCGCGCCCAGGTTGCGCGGGTCCGTGATGCCGTCGAGGGCGACGAACAAGGGCTTGTGCCCGCGGCTGATGGTCAGTTCGAGCAGTTCCATCGGGTGGGCGTACTCGTACGCGGGCACCTTGAGAGCGAGGCCCTGGTGCACGGCGTCGCGGCCGGCCAGGCGGTCCAACTCGGGGCGCATCACCTCGAGCACCGGGATGCCGCGGGTCGTGGCGAGGGTGAGGACTTCCTTGACCCGGTCATCCATTTCGATGCGCGTCGCGATGTAGAGCGCGGATGCGGGGATCTTGGCCCGCAGCGCCTCGAGCACCGAGTTGCGGCCGGTGACGACCTCGTGCTCGTCGGCCGACTTCGCCCGGCGCGTCGACGTGCCGCCGCCACCGCTGTTGGCGGTGCTGCGGGGCGCCTGGGAACCGGTCGTGCTGCGGCTGCGGCCGCCGCCGGCCGCGGCGAAGCGGTCCTGGGCTGCCTTGCGCTTGCCGGCGGGGTGGTACGGGCGGTCTTCGGCCTTGGGGGTGGGCTTCTTGCCCTCGAGGGCCTGGCGGCCCTGGCCGCCGGAACCGACCTGAGGCCCGCGGCTGCCCTTGCGCACGGACCCGGTACGGGCCTTGCGGTCAGTGTTCTTCATCAGTCAAAACTCCAATGTGCACCCGACGGGGTGTCTTCGATGGTAATTCCGGCGGCGACGAGCTCGTCCCGGATACGGTCTGCGGCCGCGTAGTCACGGCCCTGCCTGGCGATCTCGCGGTCGTCGAGCAGGCGTTCGATGAGAGCGGTGAGGGCGATCATGGCCGGTTCGTCCGTGGCGACGGCCCAGCCGGGCGACAACGGGTTGATCCCCAGCACTTCGCTCATCGCGAGGACGTGGCCGCGGGCGGCCGCGGCGGCGTGGAGGTCCTCGGCGTCGAGCGCCGCGTTGCCGGTGCGCACCGTTTCGTGCAACACCGCGAGGGCCTGCGGCACGGCGAGGTCATCGTCCATTGCCGAGGCGAATTCATCCGGCACGATCTGCACGCCCAGCCCCGCGAACCGGGTGTCGGCCAGGCGACGGTCGGCCCGGTCGAGGAAGCTCTCGACGCGTTCGAGCGCGGCCTCGGCCTCGACCAGCGACCCCTCGTGGAAGTCGATGGTGGATCGGTAGTGCGCGGCACCGAGGTAGTAGCGCACGACGATGGCGCGGGCCTGTTCGAGCAATTCGGCCGCGAACACCGAGTTACCCAGCGACTTCGACATCTTCTGCCCGTTGACGTTGACGAGCCCGTTGTGCATCCAGTAGTTGGCGAACGCATCGCCGGCCGCGCCGGACTGGGCCAGCTCGTTCTCGTGATGCGGGAAGCGCAGGTCAAGCCCGCCGCCGTGGATGTCGAACCGGGCGCCGAGGTAGCGCGTGGCCATGGCGGAGCACTCGATGTGCCAGCCCGGCCGTCCGTCGCCCCAGGGCGAGGGCCAGGATGCCGATTGCGGCTCCTCCGGCTTGTGCCCCTTCCAGAGCGCGAAGTCCCGGGGATCCTTTTTCGCGCGCGGGTCGGCATCCGCCGCAGCCTCCATGTCACCGGCACCCTGGCGGGTGAGGGCACCGTAGCCCGGCCAGCTTTTCGTGTCGAAATAGACGTCGCCGGAACCGTCGGGGGCCGGGTAGGCGTGGCCGCGCTCGATCAACCGGGCAATGAGGTCCAGCATCTGCTGCACGCTCGCGGTCGCGCGCGGCTCGTAACTGGGGGCCAGGATGCCCAGGCGCTGGTAACCGGCGGTGAACTCGAGTTCGTAGCGGTAGGCGAGGGCCCACCATTCCTCGGTGGTGCCGGCGGCGCCCGCAAGAATCTTGTCGTCGATGTCGGTGACGTTGCGAACGAAGGTCACATCGAGGCCGCGGTAGGTGAGCCAGCGGCGCAGCTGGTCGTAGACGAGCGCGCTGCGGAGGTGACCGATGTGCGGCGACGACTGCACGGTGGGTCCGCAGACGTAGATGCCGACCGCACCGTCCTTCAGCGGGATGAAGTCACGAAGGGCCTGGGCCTGGGAATCGTAGAGTCGGATGGTCACGCCTCCCAGCTTAGAACAGGGCGCTCGGCGGTAACCGGGAACAGGATCGCGGTTGCGAGCGCCGCGATGCCTTCGCCGCGCCCCGTGAAGCCGAGCGCATCCGTGGTCGTCGCCGTCACGCTCACCGATGTGCCGAGCAGGGAGCCGAGCAGCGCCTGCGCCTCGGCGCGGCGCGGCGCGAGTTTCGGTCGGTTGCCGATGATCTGCACGGAGACGTTCCCGACCCGGAATCCGGCGTCGGTGATCCTCCGGACCGTCTCGCGCAGGAAAACCTCACCGTGGGCCTCGGCGTAGACCGGATCGCTGGTGCCGAAGATCCCGCCGATGTCGCCGAGTCCGGCCGCGGCGAGCATCGCGTCGCAGATCGCGTGCACGGCGGCGTCTCCGTCGCTGTGCCCGGAGAGTCCGCGCTCACCCGGCCAGTGCAGGCCGGCGAGCCAGAGCGGCGAGGCATCGTCGAAAGCGTGCACGTCGAGGCCGGTGCCGACGCGCGGATCCGGTGTGATCGTGGCACGGGCGTTCTCGCCGGCCGGGATCGAAGCGGCCGCGGGCGATCCGGCCAGGGCCGACCCCGCCCGGAGCAGGGATTCGGCGCGGCGCAGGTCCCACGGCGTCGTGATCTTGAAGGCGAGGGCGTCACCCTCGATGACGTTCACCGGGTAGCCGGCGGATGCCACCATCGCGGCGTCATCCGTCGACTCACCGGTTGCGGCGGCCGCTGCGGCCACGAGCACGTCCCGGGGGAACCCCTGCGGGGTCTGCACCGCGGACAGCGCGGATCGGTCAACCGTGCCGAGGATCGCCCCGTGTCCGTCGACACGCTTGATCGTGTCCACGACGGCCAGGCCGGGCACGACGCCGTTCCCCGTGGCGCGCACTGCGTCGACCACGGCGTCGCACAGTGCCGACGGGGTGAGCGCCCTGGCGGCGTCGTGCACGAGCACGGTGAGCACGCCGGGCCGCACTACGGCCAGCCCGCGATTCACGGAATCCTGCCGACTGGCCCCGCCGGCGACGACGTCCACCCGGTCGTCGAAGGGGCCGGCGGCGGAGTCGGCGATGGCCCGCGCCGCGTCGAGCCGGTCCGCGGGGGCGACCACGATCACCTGGGCAGGCTCCCGCATCCCGAACACGCCCAGCAGGGCGCGCTCGAGCAGGGTGCGACCGGCGAGGGGAACGAACGCCTTGGGTTCGCTGTGTCCCAGGCGGCTGCCGCTGCCTGCGGCGACGACAATGACCGCGACCATGGGCGCAGGGGAATCAGTCATGTCTGGAGGCTATCTGGTGAGGTCGACGTCGAATAGGGCAACTGCGCCGACGACTCGGGAGGAGAAACGCGAAAGGCGGCACCTTGCGGCGCCGCCCTCCAACGAAAGAACGGTGTTACGAAGCGAGAACCTCGTCGAGAACGGTGGATGCCTTCTCTTCGTCGGTCTTCTCGGCCAGGGCGAGCTCGGAGATCAGGATCTGGCGTGCCTTCGCCAGCATGCGCTTCTCTCCGGCGGACAGGCCACGGTCCTGGTCGCGGCGCCACAGGTCGCGGACGACCTCGGACACCTTGATGACGTCGCCCGAGGCGAGCTTTTCCAGGTTCGCCTTGTAGCGGCGCGACCAGTTCGTGGGCTCCTCGGTGAACGGTGCGCGAAGCACCTCGAACACCTTGTCGAGTCCCTCTTTACCGATCACGTCGCGTACGCCGACGAGGTCGACGTTCTCGGCGGGCACTTCAATGGTGAGATCGCCCTGAGTAACATTGAGCTTCAGGTACAGTTTCTCTTCACCCTTAACGATCCGCGTCTTCACCTCGGTGATAGTCGCGGCTCCATGGTGGGGATAAACGACGGTTTCGCCAACCTCAAAAAGCATGTATGTATATCCCTTCAGCAACGTCTAGGATACCACAGCTGACGGTGGTAAGGTTCGCCGCGCCGCCCGGGACCGCTCCCCCCGTCGCGCGCGACCGGTAAGCTAGGCGCAAAGCCAAATTTCCGGTGCTCCTCCTTGGGCGGGTCATCGAACTGTTGTGGAGGTCTTGTGAGGGCTCGAGTCATAGTGTCTGTCGTTCTGGCGGCCGGCGTCCTGTTGGGCACCAGCGGCTGCAACCTCCTGGCACCGCAGTCGACCACCAAGCACTACGACGCCAGTGACGGCGTGAGCGGCAATGTCGGCGACCTCGCCGTGCGTAACGCGATCGTGCTCTCGGAAGACGGCACCACGGGAAGCCTCCTCGTCACGGTGGTCAACACCGGCGACTCGGCGCACAGCCTGAACGTGCAGTTCGATGGCGCCACCGGCAAGGTCAACCAGAAGATCACCGTGAAGGCCGACTCCACGACCGCCTTCGGCACCGAGGACGGCCCGCTCATCCCCATGGACGCCATCTCCGCCCAGCCCGGCTCGCTCTTCCCGGTCTACTTCCAGTACGGCGATCAGACCGGGGTCGAGTTGCTCGTGCCCGTTCTCGACGGCACCCTGGGCACCTACTCGACGCTCCTCCCCACGGCAGCACCCACGCCGTAGCCCGGATCGCGCCAGGCCGCTTCGCTTTCCGCAGCCCGCGGGCGCGGCGGCGGGCGCGCCCCGCGGAAACGGGTGCGGCCTCGAAGGGTCAGGCCTCGAAGCGGTAGCCGAGCCCGCGCACGGTCACGAGCATGGTCGGCTCGGACGGCGTGGCCTCGATCCGTGAGCGAATGCGCTTGATGTGCACGTCCAGCGTCTTCGTGTCGCCGAAGTAATCCGTGCCCCAGACCCGATCGATCAGCTGGCCGCGGGTGAGCACCCGGCCGGCGTTGCGGAGCAGGAACTCCAGCAGTTCGAATTCCTTGAGCGGCATGTTCACGACCTCACCGGAGACCGAGACGGTGTGCCGCTCGATGTCCATGCTCACCGTGCCGGCCGAGAGCACGCTGTCGTCGTCAAGCTCCACCTCGGTGCGCCGTCTGGACACGGCCCGGATCCGCGCGAGCAGTTCCCGGGTCGAGTACGGCTTGGTGACGTAGTCGTCCGCGCCCAGCTCAAGCCCGACGACGATGTCGACCTCGGAGTCCTTGGCGGTGAGCATGATGATCGGCACGGTGGAGCGGGTCCGAATCTCCCGGCACACCTCGGTGCCGGGGATGCCCGGGAGCATCAGGTCGAGCAGGATCAGGTCGGCACCGGTGCGGTCGAACTCGCGGATGGCACTGGGCCCGTCTTCGGCGACCGTCACCTCGTAGCCCTCCCGTTCGAGCAGGAAGCTCAGCGGCTCGCTCAGGGCTTGCTCGTCTTCGACAAGAAGGATGTGGGTCACGGTGTGGCTCCTGTCGCCGCCGGAGCGGGCTGTCTCGGTCGAATGTGGGGACGTCACGATGAGGTTTCCGCCGCCGACGGGGCGGTGGGTGGCGCCTCTGGAAGCCGGATGGTGAAGGTGGAGCCACTGCCGGGCTGGGACCAGACCCGGATGTCACCGCCGTGGATCTGCACGATGTGTTTGACGATCGACAGCCCCAGGCCGGTCCCGCCGGTGTGGCGCGACCTGGCCTGGTCGACCCGGAAGAAGCGCTCGAAGATGCGCTCGAGGTCGGCCTCGGCGATCCCCACTCCCTGGTCGGTGACGGTGATCTCCACCACGCCGTCGTGCCGGCGCACGCCGACTCCGACCCGGGAGCCCTCCGGCGAGTAGTGCACGGCGTTGGCGACCAGGTTGTGCACGGCCATCACCAGCAGGCGTTCGTCGCCGCTGACCTCGGCGCGGGACTTCTTGCCGACGGCGATCGTGATCCGGTCGGCATCGGCGACCACCCGGCTCTGGTCGACGGCCGCCGAGACGATATCGTCCACGTTCAGCACCTCGGGCTCGGCCAGGGAATCCTGCGCCTGCAGCCGGGAGAGTTCGATGATCTCCTGGGTCAGGCGGGTCAGCCGACCCGACTCCGTGGTCAACCGGTTGGCGAACCGCCGAACCTGCACCGGGTCATCCGCTGCGTGCCCGAGCGCCTCGGCGAGCAGGCCGACGGCGGCGATCGGGGTCTTCAGTTCGTGGCTGATGTTGGCGACGAAGTCTCGGCGCACCTCGTCGAGCCGGAACGCCTCGGTGCGGTCCTCGGCGAGGATCAGCACGTACCGGGTGCCCAGCCGGGCCAGCCGCACCCGCACCCGCATGCTCGCGTCATTGAACGGTCCGCGGGAGAGGATCAGGCTCTCGGAGATCGCGTCGCCGGATCGGCGGACCTGCCCGGCCAGTTCGAGCAATTCCGGATGCACCAGTTGCTGGTTCCAGACCAGCCCCATCGACACGGCGGCCGGCGACGCCTTGATGACGTTGTTCGACGGGTCGAGCACGGCCCCCGCGCTCTCGAGCGCGTCGAGAACCTGATCGATCCCGTCGGGAACCGCGGGGTTCACGACCTCGGCCGCTCGTCGCCCGTGGCGTTCGGCCACGTGCAGCAGCGTGACGAAGCCGGCACCGACGGCGAGGCCGAGTGCCAGCGACACCAGCACCAGCCATGTCGATTCCATTTAGCCAGATTACTGACTGTTAATCGGGGCGGTCGACGCGAGGGGTCTGTTGCAGGCTACTTTAGGAAGTGTTCAAGCTCACGGCACCTGCCGTTAACCTCGGTCCGGCATGATTCGCTGGGGGCCAGGTGGGGCTCACGTGTCTGCGCGTAACGCGCGCCCAGGAAGGACAACACACTCATGCGCGAAGTATTTCAACAGGAGCTCGCCGAGGTTCAGGACCGTCTCGTGGAGATTTCGCGCCTCGTGGCGATCTCGATCGACAAGGCGACCAGGGCGTTCAACGAGTCCGATGTGAGTCTGGCCGAGGAGGCCATCAGCGAGGACGAGAAGATCGACGAGTTGACGATCGAGCTCGACGAGCTGGCGATCACCATCCTCGCTCGCCAGCAGCCCGTCGCCCGCGACCTCCGCATCGTCGTGAGCGCGCTGCGGATCAGCGCCTCGCTCGAGCGGATGGGCGACCTGTCGACGCACATCGCCCAGCTCGCCCGGTACCGGTTCCCCGACAAGGTCGTGCCGAAGAGCCTGCGCGGCACCTTCGCCGAGATGGGCTCCCTCGTCACGGCGATCGCGACCATGCTCACCGAGCTCCTCACCAACGAGGACATGCTGCTGGCCGAGACGATCCGCAACGAGGACGACAAGATCGACGCCCTGCACCTGAGCGTGTTCGACGCCGTTCTCGGCGAGACCTGGAAGGGTGAGGCGGCCGACACGGTCGACGCGACCCTGGCCAGCCGCTACCACGAGCGGTTCGCCGACCACGCCGTCTCGATCGCGAAGAAGGTGCAGTACCTCGGCACGGGCGCCTGGCAGCAGAACTCCAGCGCGCCGCACACGAGCGCGTAGGCCGACCGCGGCCGCGGTTCACGGCAACACAGGAAAAGCCCCGGAAGCGATCGCTTCCGGGGCTTTCTCGTTCGAAGTGGACGGTCGGGCTACTTCTTGCCCTGGGCTGCGACGGCGGCGGCGCCGGCGGCGGCGGCCTCGGGGTCGAGGTAGGTTCCCGGGCCGAGCGGCATCATGTCCGCACCGAGGCGGTAGACCAGCGGGATCCCGGTCGGGATGTTCAGCTCGGCGATGTCGGCGTCGGAGATGCCGTCGAGGTGCTTGACCAGGGCGCGGAGCGAGTTGCCGTGGGCGGTGACAAGCACGGTCTTTCCCGCGCGCAGGTCGGTGACGATGTCGGATTCCCAGTAGGGCAGCATCCGGTCGACGACGTCGCTAAGGCATTCGGTGCGCGGGAGAAGGTCGCCGAGGCCGGCGTAACGGGAGTCGTGCGCCTGGGACCAGGGGGAATCGTCGGCGAGCACGGGCGGCGGCACGTCGAAGGACCGGCGCCAGAGCTGGAACTGCTCCGGGCCGAACTTGGCGAGGGTCTCGGCCTTGTCGAGCCCCTGGAGAGCACCGTAGTGGCGCTCGTTCAGGCGCCAGGACCGCTTAACGTCGATCCAGAGCCGGTCGGCTTCTTCGAGCGCGATGTTCGCGGTCTGGATTGCACGGGTAAGTAATGAGGTGTGGAGCACGTCGGGCAGGAGGCCGGACGCGGCGATGAGCTCGCCGGCGCGGCGCGCCTCGGTCGCTCCCTGCTCGCTGAGCCTCACGTCCACCCAGCCGGTGAAGAGGTTTTCTTGGTTCCATAGGCTCTGGCCATGGCGGAGAAGGATGAGATTGTAAGTTTCTGACATGCCGTCAACTCTACCGAGTGGCGGGTCACGGCAGGCCCGACCACCGGGGAGCCAGGTCTCGACGGGCTCGACCACCGGGGAGCCAGGTCTCGACAGGCTCGACCACCGGGGAGGCGGGTCTCGACGGGCTCGACCACCGGGGAGGCGGGTCTCGACGGGCTCGACCACCGGGGAGGCGGGTCTCGACGGGCTCGACCACCGACGTGCGGAGCAGGTCTCGACGGGCTCGACCACCGGGGAGGCAGGTCTCGACGGGCTCGACCACCGGGGAGGCAGGTCTCGACGGGCTCGACCACCGGGGAGGCGGGTCTCGACGGGCTCGACCACCGGGGAGGCGGGTCTCGACGGGCTCGACCACCGGGGAGACCAGGCGCGGCTGCGGGTCAGCGACCGGGGGTGCGAACGCCCAGGCGCGGCAGGCGCGGAATCTCCGCGACCGAGCCGGCCGACTGGGGCACGATGATCTCCTGGTTCGCGGCCACGGAGATACCCTGCGACTGCACGTGCAGGGTGACCTCGGCCGGGATGGTGCGCTTGATCACCGCGAGCGCGATCGGGCCGAGTTCGTGGTGCCGGGCGCTCGACGTGATCACGCCGACGGCGCGGCGCTCGGTCTCGCCGTCCGCCAGCCGCTTCGTCGCCTGCACCTCGTCGCCGTGCACGGGCAGCACGGCATCGGACCCGTCCAGGTGGAGCATCACCAGGCGCCGGGGCGGGTGGCCGAGGTTGTGCACCTTCGCCACGGTCTCCTGCCCGCGGTAACAGCCCTTGTTCAGGTGCACGGCGCTGCGCAGCCAGTCCAGTTCGTGCGGGAGGGTCTTCTCGTCGACCTCGGTCGCCCGGCGCGGGCGCCAGGCGGCGATCCGGAGCGCTTCGAGGGCCAGGGTGCCGGCCGCCGCGACGCGGCCGTCTCGCACCGCGTCCCGGAGCGCCGGGAGGGAGGGACGCGGCACGAGCGTCTCGGTCCAGTGCCAGTCGGCGCCGGGGTGGGTGGGCGCATCCGCGTACTGGAAGCCTCCCGTGACGACGCTGTTCCACGGGTCACGCCAGGTCAGGGTGACCCCGTTCGGCGCGGCGGCTTTGAGCGGCAGCGCCGCGGGGTCCGCGGCCATCGTGCCGATCACCGCGTAGGCCAGGCTGTGGTCGACGACCTGCACCCGCAGGGTGAAGCGCATCTTGTCAAGCCAGGCGTGCAGCCCGGGCAGCTCGCCGGCCTCCACGATCAGCCAGGTCTCCACGCCGTCGTCGATGACGGCCATCGCGTACTCGATCCGGCCGTTCGGGTCGAGCAGCAGGGTCTCGGTCGACTCCCCTATGGTCAGGCCGCGCAGCTGCTGGCTGGAGAGGGAGTTGAGCCAGGTCAGCCGGTCCGGCCCGGCAATGCTCAGCACGCCACGGTTGGACAGGTCGACGATGGCGTCGCCGGCCAACAGACGACGCTGTTCGATCATGGGGTTGCCGTAGTGCGCGGCGACGCCGGCGTCGAGGCCGTCGGCCTGCACGGCACCGTCGAGTTCGAGGAAGGGGGAAACGGATGCCTGGGTCATGAGCGCTCTTTCCAAACGTGCTGTTCGGGCCGGCCGGCGGCGGGGGCCCTGGTGTCCCGGAGCCTAACCGGCCCGGCTGGGGGCTGACCGGGCGGACCCGTCGGTGGGTCGCGCGGGGGCCGCCCGGGTCGACGTCATTCGACCCGTTTGAGCCGACCGGACGCGTGCGTGCGGAGCGGCTGGCCGAGGGCCGCGATGTCCCAGGCCCAGAGCAGGTGTCCCTCGACCAGGCCGTACAACCGGGTCGCCGCCGAGTACGCCTTGGCGCCCTGGGTGCGCATCACGGCATCCGTGGCCAGGTCGATCCGGGGACCCTTGACCTGGCCCAGATAGATTTCGGCCACTCCCCCCGGGTGCACGAGCGTCACGTCGATGTCGAACCCGCCGTCCTCGTTACGGAGCGTCTCAACCGCCGATGCCGTGACGAACGGATGCTCGCCCTCCGCCGGAAGCAGACCGGGACCGGGGTCGCCGGCACCCTGCTGTCGGCTCAGCCGCCAGTACCCGGTCTCCGTCATCAGCGGAATCTTCTCATCGCTGTCGGATCCGGGCTCCGGTTCGAGCCAGGTGTACGAGTTGTAGTTCAGGTGCGGCAGGCCGTCATGGCTGAAACTCAGCCGATGACCGAATTCCCGGGTGACCGAGGTGTCACCGATGGCATAGTCGAGAATCCCCGAGCCCTCCCAGACGCCGAGAAGCCAGGAGAGCGGAACGAGTTCGGAAGGGAGCTGGGTGGGGAGCTCGAACATCGAAGGTTACCGCTGCCCCCGAAACAGCTTGAACAGGACGATTCCGGAAACCCAGGCGATCGACAGACTCGCCAGCGCGAGGAGCCCCAGGAAGAAGATTTCGAGTGCGAGGGTTGACATGACTCAACTCTAACCCGACGGCAACCGAAAACTAGGCGAGACCGGCCAGGGAGAAAATTCCCGTGGCACCGGCGAGCACCACGACGGCCCCGACGAGGCTCACCGTCACCCGGTTCACGTAGCCCTCTTTGCGGCCCGTTGCGAGCTGAACGCAGAGGGTTCCGATCACGCAACCGGCGAAGGAGAGACCGAGCCAGACCAGCCCCTGGCCCGGAAGGGAGAGCAGCCCGGTGAGCACCGCGCAGGCGAGCGCGAACAGCCAGACCACGACGACGCTCTTCCACTGCCAGTTCACCATCCCATTCTGCCCTGCCCGAGCTCGATTCGCGGCACGCTAGTATGGGGCCACAATCCTTGGAGGGTGCGCGTGGCGCAGTTGTTGATCCTGACCTCGGCGGTCAACAGTGAGGTTCTCCCCGCCCTGGCGTTGCTGTCGCACAGCACACGCATCATTCCGGCACAGCCGGACCAGCTCATCAACGCGCCCGACTCCGAGGTCGTCCTGGTCGATGCCAGGACCAATCTGATCGCCGCCAAATCGCTCTGCCAGATTCTCCGCACGACCGGCAACACGGTTCCGCTCATGCTCGTGATCACCGAGGGCGGGCTCGCCGCGGTCAGCGCGGACTGGGGCGTCGACGACGTCATCCTCGACGCGGCGGGCCCGGCGGAGGTGGATGCCCGCATCCGCCTCCTGGTCGGTCGCGCCCCCCGCCCGGAGGAGAGCGCCACCATTCGCGCCGCCGGAGTCGTCATCGACGAGGCCAGCTACTCGGCGAAAGTGCATGGCCGGTCCCTCGACCTCACCTACAAGGAATTCGAGCTCTTGCGCTTCCTCGCCGCGCACCCGTCGAGGGTCTTCACTCGGGAGCAACTGCTGAGCGAGGTGTGGGGCTACGACTACTTCGGCGGCACCCGCACGGTGGATGTGCACGTGCGCCGCCTCCGCGCCAAGCTCGGCGACCAGGAGTCGCTGATCGGCACGGTGCGCAACGTCGGTTACCGTTTCAACGTGAGCGAGGAGGACGGCGTCCGTGGAATTCATCCGGTCCGGGCCTGACCTGTCGGAGGCCGCGTTCACCGCGGAGTTCCACGGCATCGCCGCCCAGGCCGAGACGGCAGACGGCTACCAGCCGTTCAACGAGCAAACCCTCCTGGACGTGTCGGCCGGTCGGCGCACCCCGCTGCTCCTCTCCGACGCGGGAAGCCACGTCGGCGCCCTGGTCACCGGCCGGGGCGAGCTCGACCTTGTCGTGCGACCGACCGCCCGCCGACTCGGCCACGGCGGCGCCACGCTCGCCGCACTGCTGCCCGACACGCCCGGGGAGCTGACCGCCTGGTCGCACGGCGACCACCCGGGGGCGCGGGCCCTCGCCGCCCGGTTCGGGTTCACCGCCGACCGCACCCTGTTGCAACTGCGCCGGCCGCTCCCCGCGGACGAGGCCGGCGCGTTCGCTGCGACGACCGCCGACGACTCGGGCCGCGCTGAGGTGCAGATCGACGCCTTCCGTCCTGGGACCGACGACGCCGAGTGGGTCGGCCTCAACGCCCTCGTCTTCGCTAAGCATCCGGAGCAGGGTGCGCTCACCCTCACCGACCTCGCGGCCAGGCGGGCGGAGCCCTGGTTCGACGCGGGCGATTTCCTGCTCGCCCGTGACCCGGCGACCGGCCGAGTCCTCGGCTACAACTGGCTCAAGGTCGAGGCCGGCAGCACCGTGGGCGAGATCTATGTGGTCGGCGTGCACCCGGATGCCGCCGGGCGCGGGCTCGGTCGCCGGCTGATGCTGGCGGGCCTCGAACGTCTGCACGCCAGGGGCTGCACGACCGCGGCGCTCTATGTGGAGGCGGACAGCATCGGCCCCGTCGGGCTGTACCGTTCTCTCGGTTTCACCGACCACACCGTTGACGTGCAGTACCGCCGCGACCCGCGTTAGCCATCCGTTCACGCCGGATCGTCGCCTCGGCCCCGGTCTCAGTGTCAAGATGGATAGATGGACGGCGACAACATCCCGACGGACTCGGGTCTTGGCAATGATTTTGATGACGATTTCTATCCCCTGATCGGCACGGACGACCCTGCCCTGCCGGCGGACCGCTACCTCGACCGCGAGCTGAGCTGGCTCGCCTTCAATCAGCGGGTGCTCGAACTCGCCGAAGACCCCGACCTGCCGGTGCTCGAGCGCACCAACTTCCTCGCCATCTTCGCGAGCAACCTGGACGAGTTCTTCATGGTGCGGGTGGCCGGTCTCAAACGGCGCATCCTCACCGGTCTGGCCGTTCCCACCAACATCGGGCGGGCGCCCCAGGACGCCCTCTCCGACATCTCGGCGGCCGCGCACGTGCTTCAGGCCCGGCACGCCAGCGCGTTCCAGGATCTGGTGATCCCTGCGCTCTCCGACGCGGGCATCGACATCGTCAAGTGGGACACCCTCGATGAGGCCGACCACCGGTCCCTGCGCGGCTACTTCTCGAACCAGATCTTCCCCGTACTGATGCCGTTGGCCGTCGACCCGGTGCATCCGTTCCCGTACATTTCCGGGTTGTCGCTCAACCTCGCGGTGCGGGTGCGCAACTCGAAGACCGGCAAGCAGGAGTTCGCCCGACTCAAGGTGCCGACCATGCTGCCGCGCTTCATTCGGGTGGACCGGCGCGAGAACGTCGAGAGCGTGCGCTTCATCACCCTCGAGGACCTCATCGCCAACCACCTCGGCGATCTGTTCCCCGGCATGGACATCCTCGAACAGCACGTCTTCCGGGTGACGCGCAACGAAGACGTCGAGATCGAGGAAGACGAGACCGAGAACCTGATCAAGGCTCTCGAGAAGGAACTGCTGCGGCGCCGTTTCGGCCCGCCCATCCGCCTCGAGATCACCGAGGACATGGACGAGGTGACGCTGGGCCTGCTCGTTCGTGAGCTCGACGTGACCGAGCAGGAGGTCTACCGGCTGCCGGCTCCGCTCGACCTCGGCGGGCTGTTCGACCTGCGCATCGACCGTCCGGACCTGCACTACGTGAAGCACGTGCCGACCACGGCCGTGCAGCTGATGGCCGGAGAGCCGAACGCACAACCGGACATTTTCAGTGCCATCCGGCGCCGGGACATCCTGCTGCACCACCCGTACGAGTCCTTCGCCACCAGCGTGCAGGCGTTCCTGGAACAGGCCGCCGCCGACCCGAACGTGCTCGCGATCAAGCAGACCCTGTACCGCACCTCTGGGGACAGTCCCATTGTCGAGGCGTTGATCGACGCCGCGGAGTCAGGCAAGCAGGTGCTCGCCCTGGTGGAGATCAAGGCCCGCTTCGACGAGCAGGCGAACATCTCCTGGGCGCGCAAACTCGAGAAGGCCGGCGTGCACGTCGTCTACGGCCTGGTCGGCCTCAAAACGCACTGCAAGCTCGCCCTGGTCGTGCGCAACGAGGACGGACTGCTGCGGCACTACAGTCACATCGGCACGGGTAACTACAACCCGAAGACCAGCCGCCTCTACGAGGACCTGGGGCTGCTCACCACCGACCCGCAGGTTGGCAAGGACCTCACCCGGCTGTTCAACGAGCTCTCCGGCTACGCCATCGAGAAGAAGTTCAAGCGTCTGCTGGTCGCCCCGCTGCACCTGCGCCGCGCTCTGCTCAAGAACATCGCCGATGAGACGGCGGCCGCGATCGCCGGCAAGCCGTCCGGCATCCGAATCAAGGTGAACTCGATGGTCGATGAGGCCATCATCGACGCTCTGTACCGGGCCAGCCAGGCCCGGGTGCCGATCGAGATCTGGGTTCGCGGGATCTGCAGCCTGAAACCGGGAGTCCCGGGGATGAGCGAGAACATCCGGGTGAGGTCCATCCTCGGCCGTTACCTCGAGCACTCCAGGATCTTCTCGTTCCACAACGGCGGCGATCCGCAGGTGTTCATCGGCAGCGCCGACATGATGCACCGCAACCTCGACCGGAGGGTCGAGGCGCTCGTGCGTCTGGTCGACCCCGAACATCTCAGTGAAATCGACGCGCTGTTCAACCGGGCGATGGATGACCGCACCGCATCGTGGTGGCTCGACAGCTCCGGCGAGTGGGTCCGCCACCACCTCGACGCCGCCGGGCATCCGCTCGACGACATGCAGAACCGGCTCATGCAGCAGATTTCTCTGCGCAAGCGCCCGACGGGTCGACGATGACCGAGTTGCCGGTCTTCGCCGCGGGCGCCGTGTGCTGGCGCCTGATCGAGGGCAAGATGCATGTGCTCCTGATCCATCGCACGGTCCATGGCGACGTGACCATCCCCAAGGGCAAGGTCGACCCCGGCGAAACCCTGCCGCAGACCGCGGTGCGGGAAATCGAGGAGGAGACCGGGTTGGCACTGGCCCTCGGCGTACCACTGGGGGTCTCCACCTATTCGATGCCGGGTGGCCGCGAGAAGATCGTGCACTACTGGGCCGCCGAGGTGAGCCAGGAAGCCATCCAGCAATCGACCTTCGTCCCCAACGGCGAGGTCGCCGCCATCGAATGGGTCACCATCAAGAAGGCCAGGACCTACCTGAGCTACACGCCAGATGTCGAGATCATCGACGCGTTTGCCAAGCTCGTCGACACCGGGGTCACCAGCACCTTCGCTCTGATCGCGCTCCGGCACGGCAAGGCAGTGCAAGCCGGCAACTGGGACGGTCCGGACAGCACCCGCCCGCTCACCGAGCGCGGGGTCAGCCAGGCCGCAGGACTCGTCGAGACCATCGCCGCCTGGCGTCCCCGCCGCATCATCTCCAGCACCGCGACGCGCTGCGTGACCACGGTGGCCCCGCTGTCCGCCGCCACCGGCATCCAGATCAAACGCACCGACGTGTTCAGCCAGGACGCCTACGAGCACGGCATCGCCGACGTACGCTCCGGCATCGGCAAGCGGGTGCGCGCGCGCAAGTCCGCCGTGATCTGCAGCCACCGCCCGGTCCTGCCCGCGATCCTGCATGAAATCGCCCTCGCAACCGGAACGACGTTCGACGCATTCGTCGCCGATGCCGCGAGCCTCGACACCGGGGCGTTCTCGGTCGTGCACCTCTCCGTTGACAATCCGAGTGCGGGGATCGTCGCCATCGAAACCCACCCGGCCGCCGCGTAGCCCGGTCAGCGTGCGGGCGAGCGGTATCTCGTTGGCGCGCGTTCACCTTCCGTTCACCTCCCGGGGGGAGTGTCGTTAATCGTGACGCATATGGTCTCACCGTGGCCAGCACCGGCCTCTACCCAGCACCCAAGTAATTCAGCAGTCAACCCTCGAAAGGGATCCTTGTGAATTTCACGCGTTTTGGCCGACCCGCGGTCATCGCCGTCGTTGCCGCTCTTGCACTCTCCTCCTGCGCAGCCAACGAATCCGGCGCCCCGGCCTCGGACTCCACCAGCACCCTCACCGGCACCCTGGTCGGCGCAGGCTCGTCCGCCCAGGGCTCGGCCCAGGAGGCCTGGATCGCCGCGTTCCAGACCGCCAACCCCGACGTGACCGTCAACTACGACCCGTCCGGTTCCGGCGCGGGCCGGTCGACGTTCATCGCCGGCGGCTCCGACTTCGCCGGTAGCGACTCCTACCTGAAGGACGACGAGCTGGCGGGCTCCTTCGGCTCCTGCGCACCGACCGGCACGGCCGTCGACCTCCCCGTCTACATCTCACCCATCGCCGTTGTCTTCAACGTCGAGGGCGTCACCGACCTCAACTTCGACTCGGCCACCCTGGCCAAGGTCTTCAAGGGCGAGATCACCACCTGGAACGACCCGGCCATCGCCGCCCTCAACCCGAAGGCCACTCTCCCGTCGACGGCGATCACCGCCGTGCACCGCTCGGACGACTCCGGCACGACGAAGAACTTCACCGACTACCTGAACCAGACCGCGCCCGACGTGTGGACCGAGTCGCCGGCCGACCCGTTCCCGTACCAGACCGGTGAAGGCGCCAAGGGCACCTCCGGTGTCGTCGACGCCGTCACCAACGGCACCGGCACCATCGGCTACGCCGACGCCTCCAAGGCCGGCAAGCTCGGTGTCGCGAAGATCAAGGTCGGCGACAAGTTCATCGGCTACACGGCCGATGCAGCCGCCGCCGTGGTCGCCGACTCGCCCCTCGTCGAGGGTCGCGACGCGAGCGACCTCGCGATCAAGCTCAACCGCCTCACCACGGACCCGACGCACTACCCGCTGGTCCTCGTGAGCTACGCGGTCGTCTGCACCGAGTACGCCGATGCCGCCAAGGCCGAGCTCGTCAAGGCCTACGTCGGCTACATGGCCAGCACCGAAGGCCAGGCCGTTGCGGCCTCCGCCGGTGGCGCCGCGCCGCTGTCCGCCGACCTGGCCGACAAGGTTGCCGCGGTCATCAAGGCCGTGAAGTAACACCTCGTTGAACCCGCCCGGTAGCGGGGTCGCCTTTCATTCCAACCCCCAACCGGGCACACTTAGGTTTGTGGCCAGCGGCTTGAACCTCCTTGTCCCACCCTTCCCGCTCCTCACCACTCCAGGGAGACTCCCGGCATGACCACCGCAGTTGCCCGTGACAGCATCCGAGCACCCCAACGCATGGGCGACCGGATCTTCTCCACCGCCACAGTCGTTGCCGGAAGCCTCATCCTCGCCGTACTGGCCGCCGTGGCAGTGTTCCTGCTCCTGCAGAGCCTTCCGGCGTTCGTCGCCACCCCCGACGATTTCAGGGGAGAATTCTCCAATTTCTGGAGTTACGTCTGGCCGCTCGCCTTCGGCACGCTCTGGTCCGCGTTCCTCGCCCTGCTGATCGCCGTTCCCCTGGCCATCGGCATCGCGCTCTTCATCTCGCACTATGCCCCGCGCAAGCTCTCCCAGGGTCTGGGCTACATCATCGACCTGCTGGCCGCCGTGCCGTCGGTCGTCTTCGGACTCTGGGGCATCGGCGTGCTCGCACCGCTCCTGCAGCCGTTCTACACGTCCCTGGTCGAATGGTTCGGTTGGATCCCCCTCTTCGCCGGCCCCGTGTCGGGAACTGGGCGGACGGTCCTGACCGTGGCCATCGTGCTGGCCGTGATGGTACTCCCGATCATCACCGCCATCTGCCGGGAAATCTTCCTGCAGACTCCCGTGCTCTACGAGGAAGCGTCCCTGGCCCTCGGCGCGACGCGCTGGGAGATGATCGCAATGGCGGTGCTGCCCTTCGGCCGCTCCGGCATCATCTCCGCGTCCATGCTCGGACTCGGCCGCGCTCTCGGTGAGACCATGGCCGTCGCCATGGTGCTCTCGCCCAGCCCGCAAGTCATCTTCCAGCTGCTCACCTCGCAGAACCCGACCACCATCGCCGCGAACATCGCGCTCAACTTTCCGGAGGCGCATGGCACCGGCGTGAGCATCCTGCTCGCCACCGGCCTGGTGCTGTTCGTGATCACCCTGGCCGTGAACATGATCGCCCGGCTCATCATCAACCGCCGCAAGGCCTTCTCTGGAGCGAACTGATGAGCACCACCACCGTGGCCGCGCCCCTCACCAACTCCCTCACCGCCGGCAAACTGCCCAAGCATTCCGCCCCGATCGTGCTGCTGGCCAGTTGGCTGGTGACCGGCGCGGTCTTCCTGATCATGCAGATCTCCGGCGGCGGCTCCAGCTTCAACATCACCGGCACACTGTTCTTCGGCACGGTTCTGTACTGCATCGCGATTTACCTGCTCTCCTTCTTCGTCGAGGGCGGCCGGAAGGCCAAGGACCGGTTGGTCACGGCGCTCGTCACGGCCGCGTTCGTGATCGCGCTCATCCCGCTCGTGTCCCTCATCGCCACAACGGTGATCAATGGGCTCCCGGCCTTCCTCACCCCAACGTTCTTCACCTCCTCCCAGCGCAATGTCGTCGGCGCCGGCGGCGGTGCGCTGCACGCCGTCATGGGCACGCTGCTGGTCACGGGGCTCGCCACCGTGATCTCCGTGCCGATCGGGCTGCTGTCCGCGATCTACCTCACCGAGTACGGGCGTGGCCGCCTGGCCCGGGCGATCACCTTCTTCGTCGACGTGATGACCGGCATCCCCTCGATCGTGGCCGGCCTGTTCGCCTTCGCGCTGTTCGCGCTCATCTTCAACGACCCGGGCGTGCGGTTCGGTTTCGGCGGGGCGATCGCCCTCTCCGTGCTGATGATCCCCGTGGTGGTGCGTTCGAGCGAGGAAATGCTCAAACTCGTGCCGAACGAACTTCGGGAGGCCGCATTCGCTCTGGGCGTGCCGAAATGGTTGACCATCCTCAAGGTCGTGCTGCCGACCTCGCTGGCCGGCATCGTCACGGGAGTGATGATCTCCATCTCGCGGGTGATCGGCGAAACCGCGCCGTTGCTGATCATCGCCGGCTTCACCTCGAGCATGAACTACGATCTGTTCAGCGACCGGATGATGACCCTGCCGGTGTTCGTGTATACCCAGTACGCCAACCAGGGCTCGGATACCCAGGCCTACATCGACCGCGCCTGGGCCGGCGCGCTGACGCTGATCGTGATCGTGATGCTGCTCAACGCCATCGCCAGGTTGATCGCCAAACTCTTCTCCCCCAAGCTCGGCCGCTAGGCACCACACGGCCGCTGGCCTCCAACTCGAAGGAATGAATGTCCAAGCGCATTGAAGTCAACGACCTCAACGTCTACTACAGCAAGTTTCTGGCTGTCGAAGGCGTGTCGCTGACGATCGAGCCTCGCACCGTCACGGCCCTGATCGGGCCCAGCGGGTGCGGTAAGTCCACCTTCCTGCGCACGCTGAACCGCATGCACGAGGTCATCCCCGGCGCCTACGTCGAGGGCGAGGTGCTCATTGACGGCAACAACCTCTACGGGCCCGGTGTCGACCCGGTGCTTGTGCGCCGCCAGGTGGGCATGGTCTTCCAGCGCCCGAACCCGTTCCCCACTATGTCGATCGGCGACAACGTGCTGGCCGGCGTGAAGCTGAACAACCGCCGGATGGCCAAGTCCGATGCCGACGACCTGACCGAGAAGTCGCTCCGGGGCGCCAACCTGTGGCAGGAGGTCAAGGACCGCCTGGACAAGCCGGGTTCGAGCCTCTCCGGTGGCCAGCAGCAGCGCCTCTGTATCGCCCGGGCAATCGCCGTGGAGCCGGACGTGATCCTGATGGACGAGCCCTGCTCGGCCCTCGACCCGATCTCCACCCTCGCGATCGAGGACCTGATCGAGGACATGAAGTCCGAGTACACGATTGTGATCGTCACGCACAACATGCAGCAGGCATCCCGGGTATCGGACCGCACCGGATTCTTCAACATCGCGGGCACCGGCAAGCCGGGCAAGCTGATCGAGTACAACGACACCACGACGATCTTCTCAAACCCGAGCATCCAGGCCACCGAGGACTACGTCTCCGGCCGCTTCGGCTAACCGCCCCCTCTCCCCCGCCCTTTCTCCCCCGCCCCTCTCTCCCGCGAGAGTGCACTTTTCGCCCCATCGCAGTCGTTGAGGGGGCGAAAAGTGCACTCTCGCGTGGAGGACGGGTGTGGTTAGGCGGTGCGGGCCAGGAGGTAGGCGTTCACGGCGCTGGTGAGGCCCGGGTCCGTCGGACAGGGCTCGCCGTCGATGGACGTGACGGATACGGCCAGGCGCACGCTGGAGACCAGCCAGACCGCCTCGGCGTGTCTGAGCTCGTCGACCGTGACATCCCGGTACTCGGTCTTCTCTCCCTTCCCCGCCAGATACTCGAACACGCTCTGCTGAGTGGTGCCGTGCAGGATGGCGCCGCTCGGCGCCGGGGTGACGTAGACGCCGCCGGACCGGATGATCACGCTCGACGTGGGTCCCTCCATCACGTAGCCGTCGTGGGTGGTGAAGATCGTGTCGTCGGCGCCGCGACGCTTCGCCTCACGGATCGCGGCCATGTTGATGGCGTAGCTGAGCGTCTTCGCGCCCATCAGCAGCCAGGGCGCCTGTTCGGCGACTCCGCGCGGATAGCCACGGTCGAGGGTGACGACGCGCACGCCCTGCTCGCGCACGGCGCGGTAGTCCGGCGCCGCAGTGGCGTGCAGCCATGCCGTCGGCGCCGGGCCGGACTCGACGCCGCGACTGAGAACGAACTTGAGCGCCAGTTCGCCCTCGCCGGGGATCCGGTCGACGGCGTAGGCGATCGCCGCGCGCCACTGTGCCGCGTTGGGCACGGGCAGCTCGCAGATCTTCGCCGAGTTGCGGAGCCGGCTGATGTGCGGCTCGACCTCCTGAGGGTGGCCGTTGACCACACTGAGGGTTTCGAAGATGCCGTCACCGCGCTGGGTGCTCAGCTCCCCCACCCGCAGCGCCGGCGCGGTCGACTCCATCTCGTGGAAGGTGTCGGCGAAGTCGGTCCGGGGGGAATCCGCGGGAACCGGATCGATCAGCAGGGTGAAGGGCAGCGTCATACCCCGAGCCTACTTCGATCGAATCAGGAACTCTGGATGGCGACGATAGGGTCGGTCGTCGGCTGCTTGGAGCCGCCCTTCGGCTCGACAGTGACCCCGATGACGTCGCCGGTCGTTATCTTCCCGTCGAGTACGCGCCAGACCGTTCCGGTGCCGGACGAGTCGAAGGTGCCGGCCGGAATCGGTCCGTCGCCGCCGATGTACCAGAGCTGGTAGTCCCGGTCGGAGGGAAGGGCCGGAAGGTCGTCGACCAGGAGCGCGGACAGTCCGCGTTCGGCTGACCAGACCAGGGTTGCCGTGTGACCGTCGGCGGTGACGTTCGAGGCCCGCTGGGAATCGGGAGCCGAGTTGATCTGGGCCAGCCCCGCAGCCTGCTGCTGTTGGAACTTGTCGGCGTTGAACGCCTGGCCGGCGAAGGCGCCGCCCACGAAGAGCGCGACGGCCGCGGCCGCGGCGACGAGGATGCTGACCGGTCCACGGAACCAGCGCTGCCTGGCCCGCTCCGACGCGGCACCCCGAGTGGGGCCCGCGGGAACGTTCCGGCCGGAGGGCGCAGCGTCAACACCGGGAGCAGCGGATGCCTCGGTGATGGTCGGGACGACATCCGGCGGAACCGGCACGGCGCGAACGGCAGGCGCGGCGACCGGCGCCGGAAGCGGGGGCAGCTGCGGGGTGGAGGCGAGCCTGGCCATCAGTGATGCCTTGAGCGCCGCGGAGGGCTGCACCGGAGCGGTGGCGCGGCCGAGGGCCACGGCGGTGTCGCTGAGTTCGGCGGCCTCGATCCTGGCCTGCTCCGACTCCGCGAGGTGGGCCTCGTAGCCGGCAGCCTCATCGGCGTCGAGCGCGTTGAGCGCGTAGGCGCCGGACAGCTCGCCTGGGTTCTCTGCCCCGGCACCGACGCGGTTGTTCCCTGTGCCGGTCATGACGCCACGCCCAATTCGTCCCTCAGCCGGATCATGCCGTCTCGAAGGCGGGTCTTCACGGTGCCGAGCGGGATATGCAGGCGTTCGGCGACTTCGCTGTGACTGAGACCGCCGTAGTACGCGAGGCTGATCGCCTGGCGTTGCAGTTCGGTCAATCTGGACATCGCCTTCTCCACCCTTTCATGTTCGATTCGTGTTTCGACGGTTTCGGACACATTGTCGTACTCCACCGCAAGGTCGCGGATGCCGATCTTTGTGTCCCGGTCACGTCCGGCCTGGGACGACCGAATTCGGTCGACCGCGCGCCGGTGCGCCATGGTCAGGATCCAGGTCGAGGCCCCGCCACGCTGCGCCTCGTACCGCGACGCCGACTGCCAGATCTCCAGGAAGATCTCCTGGGTGACTTCCTCCGACTGCGCGTGGTCGACCAGCAGACGCTTGACCAGACCGAGCACCCGAGGGGCCATCTGGTCGTACAGGTCTCCAAAGGCCGTTTCGTCTCCCCGGGCCACTCGGCCCAGCAGTTCCTCCTTCGAGGCAGGAGCCGTCGACTCGAGGTCGAAGTCGAATTCAGCAGTCATGAGACCCAGCATGTCAGGTCTTTCCCCTTTCCATGACTTGGGTTCGGCGCCGAACCCGTTCTGGATTGGTGGAAAGACGAATCAACGGCGAAGTGAACGCAGAGTGAAGGCCGGGCCGCAGAACGCCTCTCGGCGCGAGGCCGCTCAAAGCGGCGAATATTGGAGCCCGGGGTTACTGCGGCCCGACCAGCATCCAGTGTAAACGACGACCGCGGATGTTTTGTTCCCGAGTTCCGGAAGACGTCAGCGCCCCGGGACGTAGCCCCGGTCAGGGCCGAATCAGTCGAGGGATTCGCTTCTCCACAGGCGGGCGCAGGAACCGAATTCCTGGGCCGTGGTCGAGAATCGCAATGCCCGGGTGGTCAGTTCGGTCGAGCGCGCCGGCTCGGTGGTCTCGTAGTCGTCGGCGAGGCTCGTGCAGCCGACCGAGACAACCCGGCAGAAGGCCGCCGCACGATCGAGGGCCACGGCGAAGTCGCCGGTGAACACCCCACGGAGGATCTGGTCGGCCAGAATGATGATCTCCTCCGGTCCCGCGGGGATCGCGACGCCGGCGACCACGGGATCGATCGCCACGGTGACCTCCGTGCCGCGCTGGTAGAGAAGGGCCGTGCCCGCAGAGTCCTGACGGATCAGCAGCCGCACCAGGTAGATCCGCCAGAGCGCTCCGGGAAGGCTGCGGGGGGTCGCACTCGCCCACAACTCGGCGACGGCGTCGATGCCGTGCTCGTCGGTGTACCCGACCAGCCGCTCGACGACGGCGGGATCCGGATCGTTCCGCACCCGGGCGAGGAGAGCGTGGGCGGTCTCATGGGCGACCCGACTGATCGACGCGGGGTCATCGCCGCCCTGGAACGACTCGAACTTGCTGCCGGAGAACTGGGTGGGCTTGTGGAAATCGTCGGCCATCGCATCCTCCTGCTTGTGCGTCCCGCACTCTCCGCGGGACGCAGTTCAACGGTACCCAGAAAAACCCTGCGCGAATCCACGCTAGATTATTAACCGCGGGCCTCTAGCTCAGTTGGTAGAGCAAAGGACTTTTAATCCTTGGGTCGTCGGTTCGAGCCCGACGGGGCCCACATTTTCGCGATCGACGGCACCGGATGCCGGAGACCCCCGGCCTCCGGTGGTCATCCGGGTCCGCACCCCGAACGGAGGCCGCAATGTCCAGAAAAGTGAAGTGGCTGGACCAGCCAGACGCCGAGGATTTCCCGAAGGCGGCGAACTACCTGCACCTGCTCGTGAACGACGGCGCCGTCCAGGCCACCGTCGGCGCCTGGGAGGCGGCACCGCTCACACATCAGAAGGCCACGGACCTCCTCCGGGCCAGCGGCCTGCCCGTGCTCGATGCCAGCGATCCGCACGTCGCCGCCTACCTGAAACTGATTCGTGACGGGGTGCGGCTATCGCCGATCCTGCTGGTGCGCGGCAATCTGCCTGCCGGGGTGCCGCTGCACGTCGCAGCCGGGTACCACCGGGTCTGCGCCAGCTACCTCAGCAACCCGAACGCCGACATCCCCGTGCTGCTGGCCGACCTGACCCTCTGACCCGAGCCAGCCACCCGAGCCAGCCGAGATGACCTTCCAGACCCTGGCGATCATCTCCGTCGTCGCGCTGCTCGGGCCGCTCCTGGCCATTCCCCGCCGCTGGCGCCTCCCGGTCATGCTCGGCCAGCTCCTGGCCGGGATCGTCGTCGGGCAGAGCGGCCTCCGACTGGTGGACTCGACCGACCCGTCGATCACGCTGCTGGCCGACGTCGGCTTCGCGCTGATCATGTTCGTCGCCGGAACTCACGTTCCCGTGCGGGACGGTCAGATCCGCTCGGCGCTCGGGAAGGGCGCGGTGCGGGCTGTGGTCACGGCGGCGCTCGCGACCGCGCTCGGGGCGGGGATCGCCGTGCTCTTCGGGATCAACCACGCGCCGCTCTACATCGTGCTGCTCGCGTCCTCCTCCGCCGCTCTGGTGCTACCGATCATCGGCTCCCTGAAGCTGAAGGGAGGCTCGGTGCTTCAGGTGATCGCGCAGGTCGCCCTCGCTGACATCGCCGCGATCGTCGCGCTTCCCCTGGCGATCGACCCGCCCAACGCCGGCCGGGCCGCGCTCGGCGCGGCCGCGGTCGCTGCGGCATCCGTGCTGCTCTACGTCGCACTCTCCCGCCTGGAGAAGAGTGGCGCCCGGCTGCGGCTGCACCGACTTTCGGAGTCCCGGAAGTTCGCGCTGGAGCTGAGGATCCAGCTCGCCATCCTCTTCGCGATGGCGGCCCTGGCCGTCTTCAGCCACGTGTCGATCATGCTTGCCGGATTCTCGTTCGGGCTGGCCGTTGCCGCCGTCGGCGAACCGAGGCGCCTCGCCCGGCAGTTGTTCGCCCTGGCCGACGGGTTCCTCGGCCCGCTTTTCTTCGTCTGGCTCGGCGCCTCGCTCACCCTGCTCGACGTCCTGACCCGACCACAGATGATCCTGCTCGGCGTGGCGCTGGGGGTCGGCGCAGTGCTTGCCCACGCCGCCACCCGGCTGCTCGGGCTACCGCTGCCGCTCGGCCTGCTGTCGTCCGCGCAACTCGGGGTTCCGGTCGCCGCGGTCACGATCGGCACCCAGTCGAACCTCCTATTGCCCGGTGAAGCCTCGGCACTGATCATCGGGGCCCTGATCACGATCGGGGTGTCCGCGATTGCGGGCGGCCGGGCGGTTGCACCCCCGCAGGCCGAGCCGGCCTCCTCGCCGACACCGCCGCGGATCACGACTCCCTGACGTTCGTCGGTGGCGACGACCCTGAGGAATTCCCGGCGGGCATACAGCGTTGATGCGGGGAGTGCACGGGTTTCCCGCTCATACTGCAGAGCAGAACGGGCACGGCCCGGCGACGAACCAGGGAGGTCGCACGTGGAAAGAGTGAATGAAGAGGTAGAGGTCAACAGCGGAGTGATCCAGAAGTACCGGCGGCACAGCAATGGCCGCGGGCTCGTCTCCCCCGCTGCCCGGGTGCACGCGAGCGCGTTCGTGTCGAGCACCGCCTATGTCGAAAGCGGCGCGCAGGTCAACGCCGAGTCATGGATCGGCCCGGGCAGCTGGATCGATCACGGCGCGGTCGTCGGCTCGAAGGTCTTCATCGGCCAGAATGTGCACGTGGGCGCGGACGCGCACGTCGGCAACGGGGCACGGTTGGGCAGCCACTCGAGGATCGGTCGCAATGCCCGCATCCCGGCCGGCGCGGTTCTGGACCGGGACCTTCGGGTGCCCGACAATACCCTCGCGAGCCCGGGACCAGACCCGCGGGTCGGCCGGGCGGAACGCCGGCGCCACGACCTGCCCGGCACGGCACTCCGGTCCGCCGCCTGAGCCCGATCCCCGGTTAGGCCCGGCTCAGGCCGGCGCCGACGGATGCCTCAGCTCGCGCTGGACCATCAGCGCGAGCTCCCGCAGCAGCACCACATCGACCGTGCCGTCCGGACGAGGATCCGGGTCGAAGACACAGAGCGCGCCGATCCGTTCCCCTGACGGCGACTCGATCGGGAAGCCCGCATAGAACCGGATATTCGGCATCCCCACGACCAGCGGGCTCTCCCGAAAGCGCTCGTCGAGCAGGGCATCCGGAACCACCATCGGCTCCGGCCTCTGGATCGTGACCGTGCAGAAGGAACTGGTCCTGGCAACCTCCGCGGGCTCGAGGCCCACCCTGGCTTTGTGCCACTGCCGGTCTCGGTCGATGACGGTGATCGCTGCCGAACGGGTTCCGAACATGACCCGGGCGAGGTCGATGATGCGGTCGTAGCGTTCCTCCCGCGCGGTGTCGAGGATGCCGAGGCGGTCGACCGCGTGCTGCCGCATGGCCTCGCGGGTGACGGCATCCGTGACCGCGATCGGGGTCACCTCCTGGGTCAGGGCGAATCGCTCGGCTTCCAGAGCCGGCACCATGTCTGCCGCCAGCCGTGCCGCCCAGTGGGTGAAGACGTCGGGCGAGCGGTAGCGCCCGGTTTCGCGCAGCGGCGCGCCCTCGAACGGCACGAAGGTGGCGCGCGGAATGTCGGCGCAAATCGCGGCCGTGACCCGGTTGAGCGCACTGGCGTGACGGTCGGCCAGATTGCCCAGAGGGCTGTCGAAGATCGGAATCGACCGGATGGGCGGCACCCCTCCCACGAAAACCCGGGTGCTGCCCGCCGAGCTCCGAATCAGCTGGTGCAGCAGCCTGGTCAGCTCCAGGCGCCACCCCCGCTCCGACGCCAGGGTGATGGACTCATTCACGCCGAGAGTGAGGACGACGGCATCGAACCGGGTCAGTCTCAAGCTACCGAGGGCCACCAGCGCCGTGCCCGCCGTCATCCGGGACCGGGCGATGACGTCGACATCGACCCCGCGACCGGTGCGGGCGGAGACCGCGCGAGCGAGGGCACCCGGCAGGGCCAGATCGTGACTCATCACCCCACGGCCGACCGCCGGACCGGAGCCGAGAATGAGGATGCGGTCGGAGTCGATGCCGGCGGCATGCGCCTGTGGGGCATCCGTCGGCATCGGAATGTTCGTGAATTCGCGCTCCGCGGCCAGAGCCCACGCGCGCACGGTCGGCGCCAGCGACCAGCGGATGAGTTCGTGCACGGGTTCCTCTTGGGGAGATCGACCCACGAGGGGCCGCGTGGATTGGCCCAGTATCCCCTATGCCCCGGATTCTGTGCAATTCTCAGATCAAGGACACTGCGGCCTGCGCGGCGGCGAAGATGGCCAGTCCGGCGAGGGCGCCGACGACCGTGCCGTTGATGCGGATGAACTGGAGGTCCTTGCCGACCTGCAGTTCGATCTTCTCGGAGGTTTCCGTCGCGTCCCAGCGTTCGACCGTCTCGGTGATGACGCCGGCGATCTCGTGCCGGTAACTCCGCACCAGGTAGCTGGCCGAATCCGCCAGCCACCGGTCGATCCGGGCGCCGAGGGCACCATCGCTGAGTAACCGGCCGCCGACCTCGATTACGGTGGAGCGGATGCCGGCGCGCAGCGCACTTGCCGGGTCACCCAGGGACTCGACCAGCGAGACTTTCACCGCCTCCCAGGTCTCGCCGGCGAACTCCCTCAAGCGGGCGCTGTCGAGCAGCTCGAGTTTGAGGGTTTCGACCCGGGTGATCATGACGGGATCGTGCTGCAGATCGCCCACGAGCCCAACGAGGTAACGGTCGATGGCGTCGCGCAGGGGGTGCCCGGCATCCGCACGCACTGCGGCGAAAAAGGCGAGCACTTCTCGGTGGGCCTTGTCGTCGACGAGCTTGTCGACGAATCCGGGCATCCAGCTCGGCAGCCGCTGGGACACGGCCCGGCCGAAGGCCTCCGGATGGGCGAGCAGCCAGCCCTCGGCCCGCTCGAGAAGCAGGTCGACGACGGCGTGCTGTTGCCCCGAGGCGAGCAGGCGTTCACCGATGCGGCCGATTGGCGGCGCCCAGTCGGCCTGAACGAGATGTTCGCGCGCCACGGACTCGATCAGATCCTTGATGGCCTCGTCGCTGAGCAGTTCCAGCAGCCCGGTGCCGGCCACCGCGACCTCGTCGGTCAGCCGACCGGCGTTTTCCGAAGATGACAACCAGGTTCCCAGTCGCCTGGCCGGCTCCATCGACTCGAGCTTGCCCCGCACGACGGACTCGGAGAGGAAGTTCGTCTCAACGAATTCGCCCAGGCTCGCGCCGATCTCATCCTTACGGCTGGCGATGATGTTCGTGTGCGGGATTCGCAGGCCCAGCGGGTAACGGAACAGAGCCGTCACCGCGAACCAGTCCGCGAGCGCACCGACCATGCCGCCCTCAGCCGCCGCACGCACGTATTGCAGCGACGGGTAGCGCTCCTGAAGCGCAAACGACACGGCGAAGACGACGGCCATGACCAGAAGCAGGCCCACCGCGAGGCGCTTCATCCGCACGAGTGCGACCCGTCGCGCGGCATCGGACGGGCTCAGCCCAGGGGCGGGCCGCGCCAGGGTGTGTTCGGTCATGACACTCCTCGCGGTGTTGCCGGTCTGATCTCCATCATCCCAGCCTGCACGACGATCCCTGCGCCGCGACACCGAGTCACCGGTGGTCGAGCCGCCCCGGTGGTCGAGCCGCCCCGGTGGTCGAGCCGCGCGGTGGTCGAGCCGCCCCGGTGGTCGAGCCGCGCGGTGGTCGAGCCTGTCGAGACCACTGGATAAATCTTCGAGAAACTTGTCCACAAGACAAGACAAACTCTCACATCTGTGTTCCATTCTTGCTAAAATCATGTTATGACCACCCCGGCAGACCAGCTCAGACAAGCGGCAGACGCCGTCGCCCGTCTGGGCTGTTCCAGTGCCGACTATGAGGCCCTTTCAGATGCCGCCGCCCTTGCCGGTCAGCGTGACATCGCGACCGCCCGTCAGCTCCTGGAAACCTGCGCCGCGTGGATGGCCGGCACCATCGCCCGTCGTTCCCGCCCGGAGCTGGGCCACTCGGGCCTGGCCGCCCGGCAGGGGTTCCTCTCCCCGGAGGCTATGATCCAGAAGTTCACCGGCTCGAGCAAGAATGAGGCGTTCAAGCTCGTCGCCGTCGGCACGATGCTCGCCCGCACCGAAGCCGCCGACCGGCAACCGGATGAGCAGCTCCCACCCGCCGCGGGAACCGGTGCCGCCGATCCCGCCGGAATGCCCGGGCCGGCCGGGGTCTCGGCCTCCGCTGCGTCGCCCGCGTCGTGGCAGGCGCCGATCGCCCGCGCCGTCGCCGCCGGCACCCTCTCCGTCGACGCCGCCGAGTCGATCCGTCAGGGCCTGGGCGATATCGACACCGCCGTGACAGCAGACCGGCTGGCCGCCGCCCTGACCGCCCTGCTCGCGGAGTCGGCGGGGTTGAACGCGGACCAGTGCTTCCGCCGGGCGAGGCGGCTGCGCGACGACCTCGATACGGCCGGCATCGCCGCCCGGGAGAAGCAGGCTCACGACGACCGGTACCTGCGCGTCTACCGCCTCCGCGACGGCAAAATACGTCTGCACGGCCTCTTCGCCCCCGAAGACGGCGAGTTCGTGCTCTCCACCTACGACGCCCTCACCAGCCCCCGGCGCGGCGGGGTGCGCTTCGTCGATAAGAAACGTGCCGCCTGGGCCAAACGAATCCAGGACGACCCCCGCAGCACCGAACAGATCGCCGCAGACGCCTTCCTCCAGTTGCTCAAGCTCGGCAGCGAAGTCGACCCCGGCCGGATGCTCGGCG
>NZ_JASISS010000013.1 GCF_030063195.1 Cryobacterium sp. PH31-AA6 | reverse complement strand
CTCATGAAATAGCCCGGGCCGCCCAAAAACCGGCCGTTCAGGCCGCCCTGCTCAACTGGCCGGAAACGGTGCCGAACTGGCCGGTTAATTAGCGCTGAAATGGCCGGCTTCAAGTTGACAAAACACAGACGTCCAGGCCGGGGATAGCGCGAAGGGTCGCGAGTTGTTCGATCGGCTGGTGGGTGGGGCCGTCCTCGCCGACCGCGACGGAGTCATGCGTCCACACGAAAATCGACGGCACCTTCATGAGCGCCGCGAGGCGCACGGCCGGGCGCATGTAGTCGCTGAAGATCAGGAACGTGCCGCCGAAGGCTCGGGTGTTGCCGTGCAGCACGATGCCGTTGAGAATCGCCGCCATCGCGTGCTCACGGATGCCGAAATGCAGCACCCGGCCGAACTGGTCACCCGTCCAGGAACCGGTCGAGTGGTCACTCGGAATGAAGGAGGCCGCGCGGGCGATGGTGGTGTTGTTGGAGCCGGCGAGGTCGGCCGAACCACCCCATAATTCGGGCATCACGGGGCCCAGGGCGTTGAGCACCTTGCCGGACGCGGCGCGGGTGGACATCTCCGTGCCCGCCTCAAAGACGGGCAGGGCCGCATCGATACCCTCTGGTAGTGCGCCGACAAGGATACGGTCCAGCAGGACCTTGTTCCGCGGGTTCGCCACCGCCCACGCGGCGAAACGCTCTTCCCACTCTGCGTGCGCTGCAGCGCCACGCCCGAGGGCCTGGCGGGTGTGGGCGATGACGTCGTCGGCGACCGCGAAGCTTTCCGCTGGGTCGAATCCCAGGATCACCTTGGTGCCGGCGAGCTCGTCGGCACCGAGGGCGGAACCGTGGATCTGGCCGGTATTCTGCTTCTTCGGGCTCGGCCAGCCGATGATCGTCCGGAGGATGATCAGTGAGGGCCGGTCGGTTACGGCCTGCGCGGCCGCGATGGCGTCGTGGAGCTCGGCGACGTCTTCGATGTAATCACCGGTCTTTTTCCAATCCACCGTCTGCACGTGCCAGCGGTACGCCCGATAGCGCGCGGCGACATCCTCGGTGAAGGCGATGTCGGTGTCATCCTCGATGGAGATCTGGTTGCTGTCGTAAATGACTACCAGGTTGCCCAGCTGCTGATGGCCAGCCAGTGACGATGCCTCGCTCGTGATGCCCTCCTGTAGGTCGCCGTCACCGGCGATGACATACACGAAGTGGTCGAATGGACTCGTTCCGGTGGCAGCGTGCGGGTCGAACAAGCCCCGTTCATATCGGGCCGCATACGCGAATCCGACAGCGGACGCGAGCCCCTGTCCGAGTGGGCCTGTCGTGATCTCGACCCCGGCGGTGTGACCGTACTCCGGGTGCCCGGGTGTTTTCGAACCCCACGTGCGCAAGGCTTTGAGGTCGTCGAGCTCGAGGCCGTACCCACCCAGGTACAACTGCACATACTGGGTCAGGGAGCTGTGGCCGACCGAAAGGATGAACCGGTCACGGCCGATCCACTGGTTGTCGGCGGGATCATGACGCATCACTTTTTGGAAGAGCAGGTATGCGGCCGGCGCCAGGCTCATGGCGGTGCCCGGATGCCCGTTCCCGACTCTTTCCACGGCGTCGGCCGCCAGAATTCGAGCGGTGTCGACCGCCTTGTTGTCGATGGATTCCCACTGCAGTTGAGTCAAGGGAGGGCCTTTCGTGATGTGAGGCGATCGAGTAGCTGCGTCGCCGGTGGTGTGTATTCGGGTGCCAAGGCGGAGGAGTCGATTGGGACTCCTCCGCAATAACGACGACCGCGTGTATTCGGTGGGAACCTCGTCCGGCCGAGAGTCGCATTCGGTGTCAGGCCCAACGTCCGTCGGTGTTACAGCTGGCGGTTAAACCAACGCCGGCTCCACACTCGCGGTCTCGGCTAGCAAGGCAGCGAAGAGTGGATGACCGGCCTCGATCCCCGTCACCCGGGTCACGAGGGCGGCGGGTGCCAGAGTCGCGAGAAGCGACTGGAGCTCAACCGACTGCACGTCTCCGGGCACGTCGAATCGAAGCACCGCACCGTAGGCCCGGACGAGGGGCGCCGGATCACCCCCGGACTCGGCGATTCGCGCGGCCGGCGCGATGAAACGCTCGGTGCGTGAGATCTTGCGCAACGGTTGCCGGCCAATGCGTGCGCAGGTGTCGGGAAGATCCAGGTTCTCGAATCGCTTGATCGCTCCGGCGACGTACGCCGCTAGTTCCCCCGGATCGAAGCCGTGGCTGTCCACGAGCAGCGCCGAGTTCACTGCGACGACCGCGTCGACCTCGGCACGCACGGAGGGAAGTGCGAGTGCCTCCGCGATGCTCTCGGCCCCGGCGAGAAAGCCGTAGTAGGCCGTCGTGGCGTGGGCGGTGTTCACCCCGAAGAGCTTGCGCTCGATGAAGGGCATGAGGTTGTCGACGTAATCGGCATCGGGAATCCTCGGCTCCGCACCCGTGAAGGGTGTGCGGTCGATGATCCACTCGAAGTGTTCGCCGACGACGACGTCGATTCCGTCCGATGACTGGCCAGGGACGATGCGGTCAACTGCGGTGTTCGCGAACACCGCCCGATCGAAGAGAATCGATTCGTCGATCTCACCGTCCGCGACGTGCTCGCGCAGCGTGTCAGAAGCGCCGATCGCGTTCTCGCATGCGAGAACCGGGAGTTTCGGAGCATCCGATGCTCGCGCCAGGATTCCCGCACGAATGATCGGCGCGATGAAGGGCAACACGGTTGCGCCTACCGCACAGGTGACAACGTCGGCCGAGGCGACGGCTCGTGCTGCCGCTCCCGGATCGGTCCGTGAATTGATCCCGGAAACGCCCTCGACGAGGTGAACGACGCCGTTCGGGCCGATCTCGCGGACCTCGTATTTCGAGGCCGCGTTGATCGCGTCGATGAGATCGGCTGACACGTCAACGAAGGTGACGTCGTAGCCCGCCCGGTGCAGGGCGAGCGCGATGAAGCCGCGGCCGATGTTGCCGGCTCCGAAATGGACGGCGCGCATCATTCGAGATTCGCGTGATTGCGCCACAGGGAGGGCATGTCGAGTTTGTCCTCGCGGACGATCACGAGCGCCACAATGTCGCCGAGCAGCAGCAGGCATTGCTCGAACAGGCTCGTCATGGGTTGGATCGACGGGATCTCGTGAGCGAGGTGGAGCTTGGTCTGCACCGGGATGCGGACGAAGTGATCTGCGAAGTCGCGCATCGAGCTCTGAGAGTTGGAGCCGATGTGCACGACCTTCGCCCCATTTTGCTTCGCCCGCGCAGCGATCGCGAGCGGGATCGCGCTTTCACCGCTCCCGGAACCCACGATCAGCAGGTCGCGGTCGGTGATCGCCGGCTCCGTGATTTGCCCGACGACGACCGTGTCGATGCCGAGGTGCGCAAGTCGCTTCGCGATCGCCTGCAGCGACAGGAGAACACGCCCCACCCCGACGAAGAACACTCGGTCGGCCGCGCGAATCTCGGCCACCAACGCGTCGACGTCGGCGGCATCGATAGCGGCCATCGTCGCGGAGATTTCGGCTGTGACGTCCTGCTGGGCCTGAACGAACGCGCTCATGCGGCCACCTGCACAGCGCGGTCGAGGCCCTCACGGACGGCAATGTCGAGCAACAGCTTGTTTTCCGCGAGCGTCGCGCCCTTTCGGAACAGGCTCGTGCTCCCGAGGACGAGGTCTGTTGCGCCCGCGGCCACCAGGCCCGGCACGGACTCCAACGAGACCCGGCCGTCGACCTGCAGCACGACCTCGGACTGCGTCGAGTCGAGGAGCGCGCGGAGCGCACTGATCTTCTTCAATGCGTACGGCACCTGCGCCTCACTCGCATCCGTCGCATAACCCGGATTGATGAGCATCAGGCACACCTTGTCGACTTCCGGCAGGACCCAGTCGAGGACGCTGAGCGGCGTCGCCGGGTTCAGCGCCATGCCAGCCTTGGCGCCGGAGCGCCGGATCACGCGCAAAAGGCGATCAATGTGACGGGTGCCCTCGACATGAAACGTCACCGAATCCATCCCGATGTTGAGCATCTCCTGCACGAAGAAGTCATTGTCGGTCGACATGACGTGGGCGTCCAGGGTCATGCTCGTGACCTCGCGGATGCGTTTGGCCGTCTCCAGACCAATGGGCATGCTCGGGCTGAACCGTCCGTCGAGGATGTCGACGTGAAGCGTGGTCACCCCGGCTGCCTCCACGGCGTGAATGGTGGATTCAAGATTTGCCAGGTCGCCCGTCATGACGGACGCCGAATATTGAACGCTCATGGGCGCTCCCTTCAGTAGGGGCCGTCCGTCAATGCGATCCAGTACGTCGGGTTGACAGAACGACTATTGATCGTGAGACTATCACATGAGCGCATCCGCTCATCTGATAAATCCCAGAAGATATAGCAGGATAGACAAGGGAGTCGCAATGAAAACGTCCGTTGATCCGCTGGCAGCCGGCCGCGCTGCCGCTGCGCGCCAAGGCGTTCACCGATGAGCGCCAGCACGACCACCATGAAGCCGTCGGGCGGCGGCATTCGCGCGCGGGTCCAGGCCTTCGGCGGTTTCCTCACCGCCATGGTGATCCCCAACGTTGGCGCCTTCATCGCCTGGGGCTTCGTTACCGCCTTGTTCATCCCGACTGGCTGGCTGCCGAACAAGGAATTCGCGCTACTCGTCGGCCCGATGATTACCTACCTGCTGCCGCTGCTCATCGCGTTCACAGGAGGGCGCCTCGTGCACGGCGCCCGCGGCGGTGTGATCGGCGCAGTCGGGACCATCGGCCTCATCGTCGGTGCCGGCATTCCGATGTTCCTCGGCGCGATGATCATGGGTCCGCTGAGCGCCTGGATCCTGAAGCGCATCGACAGGTTCCTGGAGCCCCGCATGCGCGCGGGACTTGAGATGCTTGTGAACAACTTCAGCCTCGGCATCGTGGGCTTCGGGCTGTGCCTGCTCTCATTCGCCGCGATCGGACCCGGAATCGAAGAGCTCAACAAGCTGCTGTTGGCAGGAATCAACGCGCTTGTTTCGACGGGTGTCCTGCCGCTGCTCGCGCTCCTCAACGAGCCGGCGAAGGTCCTCTTCCTCAACAACGTCATCGACCAGGGCGTCTACTACCCGCTGGGCCTTCAGCAGGCCGCAACCCAAGGCCAGTCCCTCTTCTTCATGGTGGCCTCCAACCCCGGTCCCGGACTCGGGCTCCTCACTGCCTTCCTGCTGTTCAGCAAGTCCAAGCTGATCCGCCGCAGCACACCGAGCGCGATCCTGATCCACTTCATCGGCGGCATCCATGAGATTTACTTCCCGTATGTGTTGATGAAGCCCATTACGATCATCGGGATGATCGCGGGTGCTGCGTCGGGGATCGCCACGTTCTCGTTGTTTGACGTCGGACTCGTTGCCGGGCCGAGCCCGGGGTCGATCATCTCCTACCTGCTGTTGACGCCCCGCGGCAACTACTTCGGCGTTTTGACAGGTGTACTCGTCGCTGCGATCGTGACCTTCGTCGTGACGGCCGCGATTCTGAAGTTCGAACAGTACCGAAGTGGCTCGGCGCTGGACGACGAGGAGGACGAACTCGAAGCAGCCAAGAACAAGAGCTCCTCGATGAAGGCGAAGGGTCGGGCCATCCTCGACGGCGCTCTCACGGCCACCGCCGACGCACGCCCCGCCTCCATCGTCTTCGCGTGCGACGCCGGAATGGGAAGCAGCGCAATGGGCGCCACGGTGTTCCGTAATCGGCTCACCAAAGCGGGCATCGTAGGCGTCACGGTCACCCATTCAGCAATCGAGAACATCCCCGCCGATGTAGATATCGCGGTGATCCAGCAGAACCTTGTCGACAGAGCACGGCGAGTGCACCCGCACCTGAAGATCATCCCGATCTCCAACTATCTCGGCGACCCCGCCCTCGACGAGCTGGAGGAGATACTCGAGGCCGCGCCCGCGCCTGAGATCCCGCAGGGTCTACTGAAAGACTGACCTGGCGGAGAAGACCGGGCAGGACGTGAAGCACGCACTCGCGTCCTGCCCGGTTTTCGTTGCTCCTACTCAAGCTCCAGTGACGCCGGCCTTCGCGTTCGGAAGACGATCAAAACCACAGCTAGGCTGTTTATACTGCTCGATTTTCGGGCCACAACCGTGAAGCTCACGAACTCCGCATAGCAGGGACGAAAGATGGACGAAGAATTCAGCCGCGACACGCTGGCTTCCGTCGCTCGTCGGTTCTATCTCGAAGACGCCTCAAAGGTGGAGCTCGGCATCGAATACGGGGTGTCCCGCTTCAAAATCGCACGGATGCTTCAAGTCGCGCGAGAGTCCGGTGTCGTTACGATCGAGATTCACAACCGTGACGACCAGCGGCAAGCCCTCGCGGCTCGGCTCGCGCTCCATCTCGGACTTGATGACGTTCTCGTCGTCCCGAATGGCGACTCCGAGGAGGCAGACCGTCAACGCATCGCTTTCGAGTCCGCCCGGTACCTCTCCCGAATCACCCGGCCCGACGACACGATCGGTGTCTCGTGGGGCCGCACCATCTACGCGCTCACCGAGTACCTTCGGGACCTGCCGCCCTGCACTGTCGTCCAGTTGACTGGCACGGTCGGCAATGACTTCGCCCAGTCACCCATGGAGGTTCTCCAGCGCATCGCCGCGAGGCACCCACTGTCGACAGTCGGAATCTTCGCGCCCCTCTTCGCCGCGACCCCAACCGCCGCGCAGGTTCTGCGGTCAGAGACGAGCATTGCCGACGCTCTCGCGACCTACGATCGACTGACCACCGCCGTCCTCGCGATCGGCTCCTGGAATCCTCCGATCACCCAGATCAGGTCGCTCCTCGCCCCCGACGAGCTCGCCGACCTTGATAGTGAACACGCTGTCGCCGAGGTCGTCGCAAGTTTTCTCGACGCAGACGGGCGAGTCATCGATCTTCCGCTGAACCAACGACGTATCGCCATCGAGATCGAGCAGTTGCGTGCCACACCCCGGGTCATCGCTGCCGCCGGGTCACTCGCGAAAGTGCCCGCTATCCACGCTGTCGCCTCGTCGGGGATACTCACGATGCTCGTCACCGACGAAGCAGCCGCGCTGGAACTCCTCCTGCTCCCGAAGATCACCCGACACACCCGGCTCGCCAACGACTCTGACCTCGAGCACTCGGCGTAGAAAAGCGGGACGGATCGGCCCGATCCCTCTCTCCCAGACACACCCACGAGCCAGACACACCCACGAGACCCTTTGGGGGTTCCCCCGCGGAACGCCCCATAGCCCGGTTTTGAGTCTCTGTCCTTCCGACCGGCGGGCAGTAGCCTGCTGGTATGGGCGAGGAAGAGAAAGTACTCACCGGGGGTAACGCATCAGGCCACGTCATCCAGGTGGGCGCCACCGTGCGAAAGCCCTGGATCGAAAACACCTCGGTCGTGCAGAGCTTCCTCGCAGCGCTCCGATCACACGGGGTGGACGCTCCCCAACCGCTCGGCCGCGACGAGTCCGGCCGGCAAACGGTCGAGTACGTGGGAGGCAGCATCGCGCTAGGTCAGATGCCGCTGGGAACCGACGATCTGCGGCGGGTCGGTCGGATGATCCGCCGGATCCACGATGTGAGCGAATCTGTTCCCATGCCCGAGATTGAGGGCTGGACGATGCTGCTGCCAGTCGACGACGCGAACCTGATGTGCCACAACGATCTTGCGCCGTGGAACCTGGTCATCGGTGATCGCTGGGTCTTCATCGATTGGGATGCTGCCGGCCCGAGCACCCGGCTATGGGATCTGGCCTACGCCGCCCAAGCCTTTGCCATGCTCATCAACGGTGAACCCATCGCGTCGGCAGCATCGAGGCTGCGGGCTTTCGCCGACGGGTACGAGGCCGACGCCCTACTCCGTGAGGCCCTTCCGGCAGCCATGGCGAAACGGACCGCAGCAATGTTTGACCTGTTGCGCCACTCAAATAAGACCGGACTCCAACCGTGGTCCGATATGTACGTCAACGGGCACGGTGACTTCTGGCGTGACGCAGCCGAATACGTCGCCCAAAACCAGACGGCTTGGGAGCGAGCCCTATCCCGATCGCAATAAGCGTCCGACACGAGGTTCGGGGATGGAGACGACCCGAGCCGGTGAGGCGGTTCCTATCATCGGGCAACTACTCAGCGGTGAATCCACCCAATCCCAGGGAGTATCGGAGACCCGCCCGAACGGCTGGCCACGCACTTTGAATAATTGAGAATACGACGGTGTCCCGAAGCTCGCCGTCTGGTCCGATGGAGTCACTGCGTAGCACCCCGTCCTGCTTCGCGCCCAATGCCGCGATCGCCTTTCTCGATTGACGGTTGTGCCAGTGTGTGCGAAATTCCACCTCGATGCAGTGCAAGTCGTCGAAGGCGCAGCTCAGCTACAGAAGTTTTGCCTCTCGATTCGCACCTGTGCCCTGAGCGCTTCTGGCAGGCCACGTCGAACCAATTTCTAATCGCGGGGCAGCTGCGTTCGGATTCATGAAGGTCGTCATGCCGACGATCCGTCCCGTTGATGTCGGCAGGTACGACTTGAGCGACGTGCATCGGGTGCCCTGATGCTGATCACGAGGAGTTTTGAGGGATCGAACCGCGAGAAATTCGCTGAGCCGCCCGGAGCGTAAGGTGGTCCGCATGATGCCTGCGCCGAACCTTGTCTCTGCGGCATCGGCCACGTCCACTGAGGACCAGGAAGTCTCGCATGCAGCCGAAGTCGTGGCAGACGCGGACAGCACTCCAGGTCCCGGCCTGGTCCCGGAGCTACTGATCACCTCTCTCGAGGCGAGCCTGGATTTCTGGTGCCGTCTCTGCGAATTCGAGGTGCTCTACGACCGACCCGACGAGTGGTTTGCCTACATCACCAGCGGCATGGCGCACATCATGCTCGAACAAAGAGGATCTGGACGGAACTGGATACCTGCCCCGCTGGAGCCGCCTCTCGGCCGTGGGATCAACTTCCAGATCACGGTGGCGTCGATACAACCACTGTTGAGTGCTCTTGACGGCGCCGGTTGGGCACTCTTCATGGAGCCGGAGACGAAGTGGTATCGGACCGGCACGACCGAGGCTGGCGTAGCCCAGTTTCTGGTGCAAGACCCGGATGGATACTTGATCCGATTCCAAGCGTCTCTGGGCCGCAGGCTTGCCGCGCCCGGCACCCTCTAACGCCGCATTCGGACGCCGATCTGTAGGAGCAGGCTCACTCCGCTTGGACGGGTAGCTCGAGAACTACTGTGGAACGCATGGTGCGCCCCGGTGACATCGGCGAGGTGACTCGCGTCTTCGTGAAACCCGCGGCACGGGGTAGGGGCGGGGGACGCCTTCTCATGAAGGAAATGGAACACAAATCCCGCGAACTAGGACTCCACGCGTTGCGGTTGGACACGCGAACGGACCTCGTCGAAGCTCGAAGCCTGAACGAGTCCCTTGGCTACATCGAAGGGGAAGCGCACAATACGGACCCATACGCGAACCACTGGTTCCGGAAAGAACTGGCGTGAAGTCGAATTCGTGACGCCGGCGAAGGACCTCGGGTGCGGCCGAACATCCTGGGCCATCGACTCACCTCGATGGCCGTCTGGACACCATTCGCCAAACCGATGGCTGATGCCCGGCGCGATGTACTGGGGCTGTCCGGTCGTTCGACCGCTGCGGCGGGCCAGCCCTCCCTGTACGCGATCAGTCCACACGTGCTTACCGTCCCCGGCTCCCCGAACCACACCACCGGCTATTGGTTTCCCACCGACGATCTCGCCTGGCGCCCCTCGGCCGCGCTCGAGGAGTTCCTTTCGCGCGGCCCGGCTGTGAGCATCGGTTTCGGCAGCATGGCTGGAAAAGACGCAGCCCAGCTCACTGGGACTGTGCTCGCGGCCATCCGCCTGGTCGGTGTGCGAGCCGTGCTACTTTCCGGCTGGGGAGGCCTGGCCGACGCCGCCCACGGCGACGACGTGCTCGCCCAGAAGTCGGTGCCACACGAATGGCTGTTCCCTCGGATGTCCGCGGTCGTGCACCACGGCGGAGCCGGAACCACCGCCGCTGGCCTGCGCGCGGGTGTGCCCAGCATCGTCGTGCCATTCACCGTCGATCAACCCTTCTGGGGCAGTCGTATCGTCGACCTCGGCGTGGGCCCAGCCCCGATCCCGCAACGGCGGCTCACCGCGCCGAGACTCGCGCAGGCCCTCGTCGCGGCCTTGGGCGATGACTTCATGCGGCACCGGGCAAGTGAGCTCGGCGACAGCATCCGCGCCGAGGACGGGCTCACGACGGCAATCGAGGTCTATGAGCGAACGGTTCACTCATCCACACGATAACGATGGCTAAGCAGAAGCGTCGCTAAGGCGGATCAGTCCAAACTCGGCTACCTCCGGACGGACCCGGCGGAAGTGTCCATGACCGTCATGCTGGGCAACGCTCTTGTTGCTCCAGGGTTTCCGGCAAGGGTGAGCCACGACTCCAGGTCATTGGGCGGGTCCGCATGAGGATCACCTTGCAAACCGTCGTCGCCGTTGGATCCTGTATAGGTTTTGATGGAATTTCAGGTGCGATGGTCAGTGGCCAACGGGCCGCAAAATGAATCCGACCGTCCACCGAGTCCAGACCCTCATGGAAGGAGATCGCACTGCGCATATTTGCGACGCGGGCAGCACTCCGTGCGTCCTCGATCGTCAGCAAAGTCGTGGGCATGCGTTCCAGAACCACCTTCATCGCGAGTTGCACGGCCAGTGATTCGGAGGACAAACGTGACTTTCCCCGATGAGTCCTCGCCTGGCTCTCGATCTCGGCGTCGACGAAATACCGCCCACTATTGCGGCGGAAACGGACCACAACAATTTTCAGGAGACGCTCGAACTGCACTTGCCGCTCTTCACGCCCAACCACGGTCTTCGTGGCCGGCGCGGCGGCCGCGACGTCGCGGCTGGTCAGCAGGTCGACGCGGCGCATCCGTTCGGTGACCAGTTCCACAGCTCGGGGTACATGATGTACTCCACCGGGACAGGTGGGAGCCCCATGCGCGCCCTGGTCGCCACATTCGCTGTCAGGCCAACGGAATACAAACCGGCAAGCACGCGACTCTCCATCAAGATCGCGCGCGACCGCATCCCCCACCGGACTTAGATGCTGAAACCGTCTTGATCAGCATAAATGGTCGGATCGCCCGATGATGCCTCTACGCGTAGAGGGTGTGGCGCCCAATGTCGTGGGAGCCAATCCGGCCGGTGTATTCCGTGACTTCGCCGAGGAGGTAGTTGTCTGCGGTCGGCGAGAGCAGGATGGCCTCTGCTGGGACCTGAGCGCTTTGGGCGATCTTGAATCGTCGATAGGTCTTGTGTCCGCCCAGCCAGGCGAGGTCGTCGTGGGCGAGGGAAGATCGAGGCGTGTGACCCACGAGGATGATGTACGTGGCGAGGAGATTGTCCTCCTGGGCACGATCGATCATAAGGTCGATGAGTTCCTTGGTTTTCTGCGCCGCAGTGTGGCCGGAATGCCCGGTTGGCGGTCGCCCCAGACGCGGCGCCGGCGCTGTGATCTTGCCGCTTTTCTGAGCGTACGCGACGCCGACATCGCGCGGTGTGATGTGCGTGGTGATCATTATGAATGTCCTTCTGCCTGCGAAACCGAGGGCGCGGCCACATCGCTGGGGGCCTTGAAGTGGAGC
The DNA here is from genome assembly GCF_030063195.1 of Cryobacterium sp. PH31-AA6. Lineage (GTDB taxonomy): Bacteria > Actinomycetota > Actinomycetes > Actinomycetales > Microbacteriaceae > Cryobacterium. The sequence continues at coordinate 76,039 of NZ_JASISS010000013.1, read as the reverse complement.
CGGACGGGGTGTTCGGTGATGTCCATGGTGTCCAAATGACCATGGAATTCGACGACGTCACCGGTTCGGAAGTTGTCCGGACACGGCGCGAGAACGACGAGGTCGTTCGGAATCAGACCTGTCTGGGCGATCGGCATCCATCGGTAGACCCTCTTGCCTTGGATCCAGGTGCAGTCCACAGCCGGGGCGGTGCCGACGAGGATGCTGTAGGTGTTGAGAAGATCGTGCTCTTTGACGCGGGCGATCATCTTGTCGATGAGTTTCTCTAAGTGCACCATGGCGCTCCCTTTATCGGTCGTTCTGAATGAATCGGGTCGGCACGCACGATCGAGTGGGGAACCGCGCTCCGGTGGCGACCATCAGGGTCGCGCGCCGTCGGATTGCGCGACGGGAACCGCGGATTCCAGATCGCTGAGGTTCATCGTCGACTCGAGTTGTTGTTGGGTCGTCTCGAGAATCTCCAGGAGCAATACCCGGGACACCGCCAGCAGGTCGGCCACCTGGGGGTATGCGAGCCGGTAGAACACCTGGCTTCCGCGGCGTTCAGCCACGACAAGGTGATGTCGTCGCAACACGGAAAGGTGTTGCGAGATGTGCGACGCTTCCAGGCCGGTGTCCGTCATCAGGTCGGCCACGGAGACGTCCCGGGAACGGGACAGTACTTCCAGGACGCGCACGCGCACCGGATGAGCGACCCCCTTGAAGAGGTTTGCTTTGATCTCATAAAGGGGGCGGTGCGCATTCGAGAACGGATCCATACCTTCATGATCTCGTGACTTGCTCAATTCATCCATTCGATTCACCGGATTGACGCTGGGACGGGTTGCGTGGCGGTCTCCGAGCAATGGTCGACTACCCTGCGAGCTGATTCATGATGGGGATGCACCAAATCGTCGCTCCGATGACCGCCGTCCCGGCGCCGATCGACGCTCCGGTGATGGCTTTGCCCCGCTGGGTGCGACACCGGTCTGACCTGGACGCTCTCCTCGCTGCACACACGGTGCGGTGTGCCTCGTCGATGACCGCCCGCATGCCGATGTCTGCTTGGGGGAAGAGACCACTGTCGGCATTCGCCACGATGAGCTCGGACTCCTGCACCGTCATCGACGCAGTGTGTTCACCCCTCAGGTTCCGGGACGTCTGCTGGTGGGTGCAGCCGGTCTGGCCATGCTTCAGTTCCGTCTTGATCCACAAATACATGAATTCATCATATCGTGAAGTCAGCGTATGCTGTGGGAAAGCTTACAAATCGCTCGGAAAGCAGGCATCAGTGACGACGATTCTTGATCGTCGGGACGCGACCATTTCGCAGACCGGCCCCTCCAACCGAAGTAACCTCCTGGTGACCCTCATCACCACCACGGACCACAAGGTGATCGGGTACATGTACCTGGTCACCTCCTTCGTGTACTTCTGCCTCGGTGGGGTTATGGCCCTGGTCATCCGGGCCCAGCTGTTCGAGCCTGGCCTGCAGATTGTGCAGACTAGGGAGCAGTACAACCAGCTCTTCACCATGCACGGCACGATCATGCTGCTGATGTTCGCGACCCCGCTGTTCTTCGGATTCGCCAACGCGCTCATCCCATTGCAGATCGGCGCGCCCGATGTCGCGTTCCCCCGGCTGAACGCCTTCACGTACTGGCTCTACAGCTTCGGCAGTTTGATTGCGCTTGCCGGCTTCCTCACCCCGCAGGGAGCCGCGTCATTCGGCTGGTTCGCCTACCAGCCTCTGGCCGGCACCACGTATTCTCCGGGGGCCGGCGGGAATCTGTGGATGATGGGACTAGCCCTGTCCGGCTTCGGCACGATCCTGGGCGCTGTGAACTTCATCACCACGATCATCACCATGCGGGCACCGGGCATGACCATGTTCCGGATGCCGATCTTCACCTGGAACTCGCTGGTCACTTCGATCATGATCCTGATGGCGTTTCCCGTGCTGGCCGCTGCGCTGCTTGCTGCGGCCGCGGATCGAATCTTCGGCGCCCACATCTATGACCCGTCCAACGGCGGCCCAATCCTCTGGCAGCACTTGTTCTGGTTCTTCGGCCATCCCGAGGTCTACATCATCGCCTTGCCGTTCTTCGGCATCGTCTCCGAGATCTTCCCCGTCTTCAGCCGGAAGCCGATGTTCGGCTACAAGACGCTGATCTACGCGACCATTTCCATCGGCGCACTCTCGATCAGCGTGTGGGCACACCACATGTACGTCACCGGCTCCGTGCTCTTGCCCTTCTTCTCCCTCATGACGATGCTCATCGCGGTGCCGACGGGGGTGAAGTTCTTCAACTGGATCGGGACGATGTGGCGAGGTTCGGTGACGTTCGAAACCCCCATGCTCTGGTCGCTGGGCTTCCTGGTCACGTTCCTCTTCGGTGGATTGACCGGGATCATCATTGCTTCACCTCCGCTCGACTTCCACGTTTCCGACACCTACTTCATCGTCGCGCACTTCCACTACACCGTGTTCGGCACCGTCGTGTTCGCGATGTTCGCCGGGTTCTACTTCTGGTGGCCCAAGTGGACCGGGAAGATGCTCAACGAGCGTCTCGGCAAGGTGCACTTCTGGGTCCTCTTCATCGGGTTCCACACCACGTTCCTGATCCAACACTGGCTCGGCGTTGTCGGCATGCCCCGCCGATACGCGTCGTACTCGCCTGAAGACGGCTTCACCTGGATGAACCAGCTGTCGACCGTCGGGTCGGTCATTCTCGCGATCTCGATGGTCCCGTTCTTCCTTAACGTGTACATCACCGCGCGCAAGGCCCCTCAGGTCATCGTCGATGACCCGTGGGGGTACGGTTCATCACTGGAATGGGCAACGTCCTGTCCCCCACCGCGACACAATTTCAACTCGATCCCGCGGATCCGATCGGAGCGCCCGGCCTTCGACTTGAACCACCCCGAGGTCGCCCCGCCTGCCCGCATCGGACCCCACAAGAGCATCACAGACGAGGGCAACGCACAATGACCATCTCACACACGACAGTCCAGGCAACGCTGATCAGCTCGCGCAATGTGGTCTGGACCGAGCCGTTCACGGTCGCCCTGGACACGAACGGGAATCCGCCACCGGTCCTGGATAGCCCTCAGGATGCTCGTGGCATCATCGCCGACGGCCATTGGTGCCTCGCCGAGCACAGTCCTCAGGACACAATCTACGTCGGCGTCGACCGTGTCACCCCCGCGGAGTGGTGGCGTTCGTCGAACACCACGCTCCATCAGGCGTCGCAGCCGATGCCGTCCTTGTCGCGGTCAAACTTGGGCTGGAAACCCGGCGCTCCCGCGTAGATCGGGGCCGCTCCCGCGGCGCGCACAGCATCGCAGTTCTCGTAGTAGACGTCGACTGGTGCAGGGGCAGGGGCAGGTGCCGGAGCAGGTTCAGGGGCCACGACGACAGGAGCCGGCGCAGGAGGGGCGACAACAACCGGAGCTGGCGCAGGCGTGAACGAGGAGGTCAGTGCCATTTCACCAGTGCAAGAGCCGAGGACGCGGGTCATAGCGTCGTGCTCAGCCTGAGTGACCCACAGACCGTAGGTTGCCTTGACGGACACCTGACGGGCGACATAGCTGCACCGGATCGCCTTGTTCGACGGCAGCCATGTTGCCGTGTCGCCGTCACCCTTCTGGGCGTTGGAGCGACCGTCGACGGCGAGGAGATTGATGGGATCGTTTGCCAGAGAAACACGCTGAGCCTGGGTGAGTTGCTGCGCGCCCGTCTGCCATGCGTTCGAGAGGGCTACCAGGTGGTCGATCTGCACGAGTGCTGATGTGTCCTGACCTCGAACGAAGGCGATGGATGTGGCGGTGTACGGCGAGACGAGGTATCCGGTCATCACCCGACAAGTTCCCGACTTGGTGATAGGGCTCAAGTCCCGAGCGAGGATGTCGTTTCGGGTGTCGCATCCGTTGCGATCCACGTCGATCCAGGCGGAGCCGAACATGCCGGTGCGCTCGTAGCCGGTCTTCGCCGCCTTGCCCTTGACGGGGATGGTTGCGAGGAGCGCGAGCGCTGTCGTGTCAGTGGAGCTGGTATCAACGGCTACCACGGATGCAGCCTCAGCCGACGCGGAGACTGTCGAGGGATCAACCGGTGCTTCTTCGGAAAATTCCGGTCCGGGTGTTCTCGCTGGGGTTGGGGTTGGCGTGGGGGTTGGCGTTGCACTCGGTGTCGCGCTCGCCGTGGGCTGCTCAGCCACAGGAATTTCACCTGCACCTGTCGCTGCAGCAGCGACCCCACCTGAGATGAAGAGGACAAGGCTGGCAGCCAGCGCGATTGCAGCTGTCTTGCGGGTCGGAATTGATGCCCACGGCCGGCGACCACTGATCGCGTACACACCCGTCACCAAGGCGGCCATTCCAAGAATGACCAGAACAGCAGGGAATCCACCGATGATTGCGTACATCAGAGCGAAGAAAGCGACCAGGCCGCCGAGGATCCAGATAGTGAGAGTCGGCTTGGTCCCCTTCTTTTGGGCGGCAACTGGCCTGCCGATAGGAGTCTTCGTTGGCTCCGGTTTTTTTCCGCCGAATTTCATCATCTGATCCCCCAGTTCACTGCACTCAACGAAAGTGCAGACATGCCTATTTGAAAGCTACTGGAGGTCCGCAACAGTCCAAGACCGGGCGCACACCCCCAGAACGGGATTCGATGGGCCCTGTCCGGCTCTGCTCCAACGAGTCAACTGGACCCGGGGCAGTACCGCACGCCCCATTCAAACTGCTCCACGCCAGGCCGGCACGAGCCCGGGGCGTGCCAGTACGCTTGGGTCACCAGGCCCCCGAGGCGCTGAGGCGCTGAGGAGTCACCATTTTCAAGCCATCTCGATCAATCACCACGGCCATGCCGTCCGATCTCGCCATTTCGCGCGCTGCGACCCGTCGCCCACTTGAAGAGGTCGCAGCCGACATGGGCATCGGTCCACACCTGCTGGAACCGTACGGAAGTGCGGCGTCGAAGATCTCCCTCGATGCGATCGATGAGCTCCGTGACCGTCCCCGGGCCAAGTATGTCGTCGTCAGCGCAATCACGCCGACTCCACTCGGGTCGGGTAAGACGACTACCGCGGTCGGGCTCGGCCAGGGGTTCCGGCACATCGACAAGCTCGGGATCGTCGCCATACGGCAGCCGTCGATGGGGCCGACGTTCGGTATCAAGGGCGGAGCCGCTGGTGGCGGCTACGCTCAGGTGGTCCCGATGGAGGCGCTGAACCTGCACCTGACCGGTGACACGCACGCCGTTACCGCGGCCCACAATTTATTGTCGGCGATGATCGGCAACCACATCCACAAGGGAAACCGTCTCGGGTTCGACCCCCATGAGATCACCTGGCGGCGTGTCCTCGACGTCAACGATCGCGAGCTGCGCAACATCATCACCGGGCTCGGCGGTCCTGCCGACGGCAATCCGCTTCAGTCCGGTTTCGACATCTCCGCAGCCAGCGAGGTGATGGCGTTGTTGTCGCTGTGCACGTCGTTGCGGGATCTGCGTGAACGGATGGGAAGAATCGTCGTCGGATACAACCGAAGCGGCGAACCGGTGACCGCCGAGATGCTCAAGGCGGCCGGCGCCATGACCGCGATACTCAAGGACGCCATCAAGCCGAACCTGATGCAGACCGTGGAGCAGACGCCAGTCCTCGTCCACAGCGGTCCGTTCGGGAACATCGCCACGGGTAATTCCTCGGTCGTCGCCGATCTGATCGGCATCCATGCCGGCGACTACCTCATCACCGAGGCGGGGTTCGGTGCAGACATCGGCGCGGAAAAGTTCTTCAATATCAAGTGCCGTGCCTCCGGGCTGACGCCGGATGCCGCCGTCATCGTCGCCACCGTGCGTGACCTGAAAACTCACTCGAACAAGTACCGGGTCGTCGCCGGCCGACCGCTGCCACCGGAGATGCTCGCCGAGAATCCCGACGACGTCATCGCCGGGGCAGCGAACCTGCGCCGGCAGATCGCCAACATCCGATGGCACGGAGTGACGCCGGTCATTGCGGTGAACGTATTTCCCACCGACTATGCCAGTGAGCATCAGGCGATCATGGACGTCGCGGCAGCGGAAGGTGTGCGCGCGGCAATCAGCTACCACTTCACCGAAGGCGGCAGGGGTGCGGTCGAGCTGGCCGAGGCGGTCGCGGAGGCATGCGCTGAACCGTCGAGCTTCCACCGGCTCTATCCCGACGAACTTCCCTTGATCGACAAGATCGATGTGATCGCGCGCGAGATGTACGGCGCCGACGGCGTGGACCTCTCGCCTCTGGCAGCTCGGCAACTCGACAAGTACGAGCGGGCAGGCTTCGGCAGCCTGCCGGTGTGCATCGCCAAGACACACCTGTCCCTGTCGGCCGACCCCAAAATCAAGGGAGCACCCACCGGGTGGCGGCTGCCGGTGCGTGAGGTGCGTGCGTCTATCGGGGCCGGGTTCATCTATCCCATCTGCGGCGACATGAGCACCATGCCCGGTCTCTCGTCCGCACCGGCGGCCGAACGCATCGACATCGACGAGAACGGCGAGATCGTCGGGTTGTCCTGATCGGCGGACCCGGCTGGGCCGCCGGTGGCTACCTCGATCGTCCCCTGCGTGAGCTGCTCGAGGATGTCAAGCCCCCCTCGGGGCCGGTGCATTTCCCAGAGTCAGTTGGGAGTGCCTTCGGACTAAGTGCCGCCCACGTGTCACGGCCGAGCGGAACTGAGTCCGCTACCCGTTGCTCGGCAGGAACTCCCGCAGGTACGCCCGAAGCGCGGGATCGCAGGCATAGACGAAGGTGCCCTGGATGCCGCGGGTCAGCAGCACCGCGTAGATGTTGCTGACGAAACGGAGCAGGTCGTCGTCGCTGTAGACCTTGCCCAGGCGTGGATTGTTCTCCTTGCCCTTCTTGTCGAAGTACGACCCCCGGTCCACGAACAACCGGCCCTTGACGGCGTCGTAGCGCAGGTCCGGGCCGATGATCACCCCGGCATAGTTGAGGTCGTACCCCTGCACGGTGTGGATGGAACCGACTTCGTCGAGAGACTTCGGCGCCGCTATCCAGTCGGTCGCGACGCTGTTCCACCGCAGCCGACATCCGTCGATCTCGATGTCATACGCGGTCTTGTCGGTTTTCGTCTTCCACTCCCAGGCGAAGCCGGCGACCAAACGGGAGAGGCCGCTCTGAGCATCCTTGCGCCGGATCTCCTCGCGCATCTCGGCGACGCTCTCGAACAGGCGCAGGTCGTAGCCATCGAACACCTCACGCGTCACCGGGTGCGGCACCCCGGAAGCGCAGGCGGCGCCCAGGACTCGACGCACGTAAGTGACGTAGTCCGAACCGGCCTTCACCCGCATCTGCGACAGCAGCGGATAGTGGCGTTTCGCGTCGCGCGCGTCACGCACGAGCTCCGCGAGCAGTTCGGGAGGCACATCGGCCGGCCGGACGCTCTGCGCCGCGTCGAGCAGGAAGATCTGGTGGTCGCTCTTCGCGCGGATCCAATCGAGCTGGGTCTTGCTCGAATCGTCGCTGCCGAAGAGCTTCTCGGTGATGACCTGGAACTTCTTGTTCTGAACACCCGAGGGCTGGTTGGCGCGCTGGTTGAGCCGGTGGGCTTCGTCGACGATGAGCAGGTCGAAGTGCTCGTCCGAAAGCCCCACCTCGAACGGCGTCAGCACCATCTCCGGCGCCAACCCGGGGGTCTTCCGGAACACCTTCTTGATGGACTCCCGCAGCGACTGCTGGGGAATGACGAAGCCGATCCGCTTGTCGGCGAGCAGCTCCCGGTAGCCGTCGACGAAGAACTCGGAAAACAGGGAGTCGCTGTCGAGATCCTCGGCGGGAGCCGTCTTCGCGATATCCATCAGCAGCTTGAGCAGGTAAATGGCGACGACGGTCTTGCCCGTTCCCGGGTCACCCTGGATGACGATCGTGCTTTTCGTGCCGGACTCAAGGTCTCGGAAGAGCCCCTCGAGGATGTCCTCAACGGCGACCGCCTGATCCTGGCTCAGCGTTTTGAACGGAGAGAGCTTGAACAGGTCGCTGTTCTCGATCTCCGGGATGCTCCGGGTGAACACTCCGTCAAGCCGGAGCTGGGCGAACACCTCGCGGAAGGTCTCCTGGTAGAGGTCACGGTCGTAGTAGTCGGCCTCGGTGATTCCGTCGTTCCGGTTGAGAACCCGGTACGTGCCATCCCCGGCCAGCATCCGGATGAGGTAGGACTCGAGATCGAGGCAGACGGACTTGTTGAACGTGTCGTCGACGATGACCCGGATGGTGCTGAGGTGCTTCTTCTCCGGGGAGTCGAAGTGCTGCCGCATTCGCGCTGCCGCGTTCAGCGACTCTCCAACGTAGACGTCGTTGAGGCTGGCCCCACGCGCCTTCTGGCGACCGGGCTTCGCATCATCGAGAACGTAGACAACCGGCCAGTTCGTGTTGCGATGGTCGCGTGGCGCCCAGGTCGTGACGGCTGCCTTGGTGAAGTCGACCCGCTTGATTTCAGAGGGCGTCATACTTCGTGGATCGCCCCCGCGACTTCTCGACCGGATACTTCTCTCGCGTTAGCGCGAGCTTGTCACGCACGATCTGGTCGGGGTCCACGCCGATGCGGTCGGCCAGCAGGAGGCAGTACGTGAGTACGTCGGCGAGCTCGCCCCGAACGCGATCGGTGTCGGCATCCGCTCCCCACTGAAAACACTCGAGCAACTCCCCCGCTTCAATGGCGATACTCTTCGCGAGATTCTCGGGACTGTGGAATTGCGCCCAGTCACGTTCTGCCATGAAAGCCGCAATCTCGTCGCGGAGTGAAGAATCGTTCATGCCGTCAACGTATCAGCGGAGGGCTCAGCGCCCGACATGCGCACGAGCCGCATGCTGTTTCCGGAGTTCTTCTCGCTCATCACCCCGGCAGATGTTCCAGGTGCCCTCGGCATCCAACGCGAGCTATTCGGCCGTGTCAGGGTGGGAACGGCCATGAGCCAGAGGCCAGAGACTCCGGACCGTTTCGGGAAGAGTTTGGCGAACGGCCCACATGTCGGGCTGACAGAATTTGAACCGGCGACCCCTTGAAGGCTCAGGCCTGAACTTTGTCTTCGCCGAATATCCCGCAAAACTCGTGGATTCCCTTGTGTTTACAGGGAACCGGGCGGTTCGCTGCTTTCGATTCCACGCGGCCGTGTCTGGACTTTCATGATTGATTTCGATGGGAAAATGGTGGGGAAATGCTCGTAGGCCAAGCGTCCACTTTCCTTCAACGAGGATCCGTCACGTGCCGACGGATAAGCGCAACGAAAAGTGTGCCGGGCACGCCCGCGTCGCGGATCAGGGCGCTTCTCTTGATGGTCTCGGTGAGCTCGTGGAGGATGCGAGCGGCGTCAGAGCGAGAATCGGACATGGTCGCTTCGCTGAGTTTCCATCCGGCGATGGTGTTCGCGTCGTGCTGGTTGACGATGAGGAAGAGGTTGTAGAGGTCGGTGATGTCTTTCGCTTCCAGGCGTGAGCGTGTCGCGTACGCCTTCAGGATGATCGCAGTCTCGACACTCGGAACAGGAACGGTGAATTGCCGTGTCGATCCGTCGCGGAAGGTCACGCGGACGTCGACGAGTATCCGGTGACCGCTGAGCGCGAGCCGAAGGCCCGGGACGGCGTCGAACGCGCGGCCGCCGTGCTCAGCACGCCCGAAGGTGCTGCCGTCGGCTGGCACGAGCAGGTCCACAGCGACCTCTCCAGCTGCTCCTCGCTCGTAGTGGTTGCCGCTCACCGCCTCGTACCCCGCCGCGATGAGCCTGTCATGCACGGTCCCGGATGCCGCGATGGCGGTCGTCATCGCGGCATCCGCGTCACCGGTGCGCCGGGCGAGTGACCCGGTCGCCGGGAACGCTGTCAATAGGAGGGATGCCATCTGCCCGCCGATGACGAGGATGTCGTCGAGATCAACGGCGATCGCGGCCACATCCTCGAGCGCCTGGAATGCAGCGTCGTCAGCGTCAGAGGTCGACACGGTCTCTGCAACCACCTGGGTCGTCGTCATCTCAGGGCCCTCTGGAGCACTCGCCTGGCCAGGCGATCGATCGCTTCGCCCGCGTCCGGGCCACCGGTTCGACGGACGTCCCACGCCGCGAGCACCGGATCCACCGTACTTGGATGCGCTGACCAAGCTGCGGCAGTCGCCCAGATGGTCGGATCGGCGGGGATGACGACTTCGAGGCTGGCTTCATCTCGCGCCGCCTCGGCGAACTTGGCGCGGGCCAGCGGCAGCCCCTTCTTCGCGTAGACGAGGGCCTTCCTGGGCACCCGCCACGGCGCGATCGTGTCGGCGGCCGCGTCCCCTGAGAGCAACACGTCCGGACTGGTGGCCTGGGCGTCCTCGGCCTGCTTGATGATCGGGTCAAGGCTGTACCAGGACTCTGTGATGCCACCGGGGCCCGGGTAGGTGTCCAGGAAGCGGTCCCAGAGCCTCTCCGGCTCGACGGCGCGCCAACGGCCGTTGGCCTTCTCGACGGTGCCCATCCAGTCTTTGAGCGCCTTGGAGACCGCCGCCTGTGAGGTGCCTATCTGCGCCGCAAGTGCCACCTGCGTGCGCGGCTCATCGGAAAACAGAAGCACACGCATCAGCGCATGGCGACCCCACGATGGTCGACCCCTCGGCCGGCCCACGTCCTCGATGTCGTCGACGAGGCCGAGGAACTGCGTCTTCCTGCCCCAGATCAGAATGCTGTCGTTGACGCCGGCGACGGCGAGGTCTGGCGTGGCCTCGGCGAGCGTGCGAATCGACGTCGGAACGCTCGGCATCACGATCAGCAGTCGTCTGTTCGTGCTCTCATTCCGCACCCCGCGCTGGCGAGCCTGATCGAGAATCCTCATCACGTCGGACGGTGAAGGGTTGCGGGCGTACACCTTCAACTCGACGGGGACGCCGTCGACGACGAGGTCGCTCGCACTGTCGATGGCCACATTCAGGCCGGATGACGCGAGCAGGTCGATGCCAGCGTCCGCTGTCAAGTGAGGTGCCATGCCCCAACTCTATAACTTAATGCAACAATTTCTACCTTTAGTTATGACGCGCGCGAATTCGTTCCGGACGGCCAGTGCTTGAGAGTTGCGCGGTGACGAAGGGGGATTCCGTCGCCCGACCGCCCGCCCGTTACTTCGCTCACGTAGAACAGACCTCGGCGTTCGTCGGCGCCGATCCCCTCGAACTTCGAGCGGCCCTCGTCGCCGGTCAGCGAGCAGGCGCCGGGGCGGCCGTGCTCCTCCCCCTGGCTCTCTGCCCAGTCGGGCGTCGCGACCGAACGATCCAGACCCGGCCAAGCACAAGTACCAGGATGAGTCCCGGGACCCCGATCACAACCCACAGCGGGAAGTACACAAGCAGAAGGAGTGCCCACACACCGATCACAACGCCGAGGAGTACCGCGAGCGGAAGCAGGGCCGTCGTGTCGATACCCGAGTTCGTCGCCGCGTCGAGCCTGCGTCGTTGCACTCTCAAAAAAATGAGCGTATACATTAATGAGTCCACTCATTGGAGGCGGCATGCCAGATCACATCAATCGCTTGCGCGGGACGACCCACTCCGCTGGGGGTCGGCGCGAGCGCAACATGGACGACAAGCGTCGCCGTATCTTCGCGGCGGCAGCGACCCTGTTCGCTGAACACGGTTTCGACGGCGTGAGTACGCAGGAGATCGCCGACCGCGCCGACGTCGCTGCCGGCACGGTGTTCCGGTACGCGTCATCCAAGAACGAGCTCCTGCTCATGGTCTACAACCAAGAAATGCAGGCGGCCATCGATGACGGCGATCGGGCATCAGCAGGCGTCCTCGACGCGGTCGAGGCGCTCGTCGCACTGGTCCAGCCCATCCTCCTGATTTCCCTTCAAAACCCCTTCACAATGGTCGCCTACCAGCGGGAGCTGCTTTTCGGCGCTGCCGCAGAGGTGTATCGGGCCGAAGGACTGGAACTGGTCGCCCGTCTCGAGCGAGCGATTGCGGCGCGGCTGATTGAGAGCACTCCTTCCTGCGGCGTCGATGACGACGTCCTTGCGCAAGAGGCGCGGTGGGCTGCCCGCACCATCTTCGCCGCGCTCTCACTCATACTGGCCGCGCCGTCCACGGGCGCGCAGCCCACGGCGGATCCCAGCGACGAACTTCGGGGACAGGTCGCGCAGATCGTGCGCGGCTTCCTCGGGACCGTACAGCAGTAATCCAAGAATCACAGAGAGAGAGAAGCCGGATCGTGTACTACTCCAGCAGCAATTACGAAGCGTTCGTTCACCCGCGCAAACCCGAGGGCGTCGACCGCAAGACCGCCTGGTTCATCGGAGCCGGCGTGGCGTCAATGGCCTCCGCGGCCTTCATGATTCGCGACGGCCAGATGGACGGGTCAAAGATCACCATCCTCGAGCGGCTCCCGCTCCCCGGCGGGGCCCTGGACGGAATCCGAGAGCCGAAGAAGGGCTTCGTCATCCGCGGCGGCCGGGAGATGGAAGAACACTTCGAGTGCCTGTGGGATCTCTACCGCTCGATCCCCTCGATCGAGACCGAGGGCGTGTCCGTGCTCGACGAGTTCTACCGGTTGAACAAAGACGACCCGAACTACTCCCTACAGCGCGCCACGATCGAGCAGGGCCAGGACGCCGGCACCGGCGGCCGCTTCGATCTATCCGAAAGTTCCCAAAAGGAACTCACCGAGGTCTTCTTGGCCACCCGTGAGTCGATGGAGGGTAAGCGGATCAACGAGGTCTTCAGCGAGGAGTTCCTCACCACGACATTCTGGATGTATTGGCGAACCATGTTCGCCTTCGAGGAGTGGCACTCCGCCCTCGAGATGAAGCTGTACCTGCACCGATTCATCCACCTCATCGGCGGCCTGCCCGACTTCACGGCCCTGAAGTTCACGAAATACAACCAGTACGAGTCCCTGGTGCTGCCCTTGTACCGCTGGTTGCTCGACCAGGGCGTGACATTCAAGTTCGGCACAGAAGTCACCGACATAGACTTCGCGATCACGGTCGACAGCAAAACGGCCACGGCCATCCACTGGATCGCTGACGGCGTCAGCGGCGGCATCGATCTCGGCGATGATGACCTCGTTCTCACCACAATCGGCTCACTGACCGAAAACTCCGACAACGGGGACCAGCACACACCGGCAAAACTTGACCAGGGCCCGGCTCCGGCCTGGGACCTCTGGCGCCGCATAGCCGCACAGGACCCGTCGTTCGGGCACCCGGACGTCTTCGGCTCGCACATACCGCAGACCAAGTGGGAGTCGGCAACGGTCACAACGCTGGACGGGCGCATCCCCGCGTACATCGAGAAGATCGCCAAACGCGATCCGTTCAGCGGGAGGGTCGTCACCGGCGGCATCGTGACCGCCACGGACTCCTCCTGGCTGCTGAGCTGGACCGTCAACCGCCAGCCGCACTTCAAGCAGCAACCCCCGGACCAGATCGTGGTCTGGGTGTACTCGCTGTTCGTCGACAAGCCCGGCGACTACGTTAAGAAGACCATGCAGGAGTGCACCGGTGAGGAGATCACTCAGGAGTGGCTGTACCACATGGGCGTCCCCCTGGCCGAGATCGACGAGCTCGCCGCGGAAGCCGCTACGTGCGTGCCCGTGATGATGCCCTACATCACGGCGTTCTTCATGCCCAGACAAGCAGGCGACCGACCCGCTGTGGTCCCGGCCAACGCGGTCAATTTCGCGTTCCTCGGCCAGTTCGCCGAAGCCGGGACCCGCGACACAATCTTCACTGTCGAGTATTCGGTGCGCACCGGAATGGAGGCGGCCTACCAGCTGCTCGGCATCGACCGCGGCGTGCCAGAAGTCGTCAACTCCACCTACGACGTGCGTAAGCTACTGGCCGCCACCAGCCGTCTTCGCGACGGCAAGGAGCTCGAGATCCCGGGCCCGGGCCAGCAGCAAGTGATGAAGCGGATTGCCAACACCCAGATCAGCCAGATGCTCACAGAGTACGGCCTCATCTCCTAGATCGGAGCGACGTCCGTCGCGCGTCACGGTGAAGCTCCCGCCCCCCTGTCGGTGGGCGGGAGCTTCGGGCTGATGCAGTCCGGCAACTGTCTCCGAAAACCCGCGGATTCCTCTGTGTTTGCAGGGAACCGGGCGGTTAACGGCCTCCGATTACACTCTGTCAGTTTGGGTCGAATCGAAATGAATGTGATGAGCAAACGACTTAGGACTCTGAGGGCACCAAAGGCAGTTCGGCTCCGTAGTTCCACGACAAGATGGCCGGCTGCTCTCGGTAATAGCTCAGCACGGAGACTGATCCAGCATCCAGAGTGATTTGAGCACCGAATCGAGGGGCCATTCTCAGGTACACGGCGGTCAGAATGCGCAGGAAATGGCCATGCGCGATCAGAGCGACATCTCCCTCGACCATCGCAGGCAGCACCCGCGTGAGCACCCGCGACGCGCGGGCGGCGACCTCCTCGACCGTCTCGCCGGGCGTTTCACCGCGAATCACGCCATGGGTGAATGCACTCCAGTTGTAGCCGAGCTCGCTGCGGATGTCCCGCGTCGTACGCCCCTCGTACCCGCCGTAGTCCCACTCAACGAGAAACGGATCGACCTCAGCATGAAGGCCAGCGAGCTCAGCAGTCCGTCGCGCACGCTGCAGCGGCGACGTCAGCACGAGCGAGAAATCGTAGTCGGCTACCAACCTGCCCGCTCCGCGCGCAAGTTCCTCTCCCCGGGCAGTAAGCGGAACATCCGTGAGCCCAGTGTGCTTGCCATCCTTCGACCACTCCGTCTCCCCGTGACGCAAGAGAATCAGCTTCCCTGACGGGTTATCCGGAGCGGGGTGGCTGGGCAGCGGCTCGTTCGTGAACATACGGCAACAGTAGTATCACACCCCGGTTTCGATGGAGGTTCTTGACTGCTGAAAAGGCCAGCATTCACCCGTGCGGACGTTCGACGTACTCCGCTCCCACGCGGGTGTGAGTTTTTCGCTGGCCTCACGGGCGGCACGGCAAGACGACTCAGATGTTTATCGGGCCGGGCGACGGCGGTGCCGGCGTTGGTTCGCCGTTGAGGATGGCGTTCACGATCTTTTCCGCACGTGGAACTAGGGCATCACCGGGGTAAAACTCTTCATAGAGTTCCTCCGCGTCCTCGAGTGTGTGCACCTGACAGAGAGCGAGCAGAAGCCGGATGTCGCGCGTGTCGCGTCCGGGGCGGTTCGCGCGAAGCTTCATTGCAAGCATCCCCTGTTTGGATGCCACTTGAATAACGATGCCGTCCTCATCGTAAATTGTCTCCCACTCGACGACGCGGCCGAGGGTCGGGACGGCGTCGGCCTTCGTGACCTCGAAGTTCAGCCACTTCGCGTCCCACCCATGTTTCAGTGCGACTCGTTCGGCGGCGGCAGCGACGGCATCGTCCGAGCCGGGGCGGACGTGAAGGACATCCAGGTCCTGCGTGGTCCCCCGATCGAAGTAGCACAGGGCGAGCGCCGCACCGCCCACGAGCCGAATGCCGGCCACCTCACCCGAATTGCGAAGCTCGGCGACGAGATCACGGAGGCCGATGATGATGGCGTTGCGGTCCAGCGCGGTGCCGGACATCAGACGCTCGCGAAGGTATCTGCCCATGCAAGAACGCCGCGTTCGGCGAACTCGTTCGGCACGTCATCACGTTCGGGCGCGGGGTCGGCCGGGTCGACCCGGAACACGACAGGTTCGGTCAGTGCGCGATCGGGATTGTTGACCCATTCAGGCAGCGGGATGTTCTCTTGATTGAGCCGCCATGCCACGAGAGCCGCGATGGCGGCATCCCACATATGATCGCCGGTGGGTTCCGGCTCCGTCAGCCCAAGGATTCCTCGAACGAGTCCGTGTTCGGCGATGAGATTATCGTTCAACTGAAGCAAAGCCCGGAGCGCGCGGTCTGTGTCCTTCGCTCGAAGATGCACTCTGATCGCCTCTGCGGAGCTGGCAGCGTCATCACGACGCGTGGGAGCGGCATACAGGCGGTGTCCGGCGCCGGCGAGCAGCCGATCGACCGTACTGTAGGCAGCATCCCGTCCACGCTCATGATGGGAGACGCTGGCCTGGTCAATGCCGGTTAGCTCGGCGAGTCTTGTCTGAGTGAGGCCTTTGCTCCGGCGAGCGGCGCGGACGAGAGTAGATGAAGCTGCCACAATCGCCTCCTCCTTATTTTTAATATGACTTTTACATCATATTCTAGCGCGCACTCGATGCAACCCGCGCCTGAGGGTTGGCTTCTACCTCGGAGCCGGAGCACAGTCGTGGAATGACTGCGGACCCGACGCGGTCCTGACCGGCGCTCCGCGCGTCACCTCGGCAGCCGCGTCGCAAAGCTCGGGCAAGTCGCCATCTAAACTTGTTGTTTGCCCACGGAAGGAACCTCAATGAGCATGGAAGGCGCGGCCTGGAGCTCGCTGTACAAGATCTCTACCGCCAGGGACGGCAAGCACGGCTTCTCCCGTGAGTCCGTGCGGCGGATCATGACGTTCGCGGTGCCCTACCGGTCCAAGCTGCTGATCTTCATCGCCCTCTCCATCGTGGGAGCTTTCCTCGCGGTCGCGACGCCGGTACTCGCCGGCCAGGTGGTCGACGTCATCGTCGCCCAGGGCGAGGTCACCACGATCGTGTGGATCGCCGTCGTCATCGCCCTCGTGGCCGTGGCCGACGCCGCCGTGTCACTCGTGACGCGCTGGTACTCGGCGCGGATCGGCGAAGGCGTGATCCTGGACCTCCGCACCTCCGTCTTCAACCACGTGCAGAAGATGCCGATCGCGTTCTTCACCCGCACGCGGACGGGCGCCCTCGTGAGCCGCCTCAACAACGATGTGATCGGCGCCCAGCAGGCCTTCAGCGGCACGCTGTCCGGCGTGGTCACGAACCTCGTGGCGCTGACCCTCACCCTGATCGTCATGCTCAACACGTCCTGGCTCGTGACGGTTCTCGCCATGATCATGCTCCCCATCTTCCTGGTCCCCGCGCGCCGCATGGGCAGCCGCCTCGCCGCGCTGCGCCGCGAGGCCGCCGATCACAATTCCGCCATGAGCACGCAGATGACCGAGCGCTTCTCGGCCCCCGGCGCCACCCTCGTCAAGCTGTTCGGCCGGCCCGACGAGGAGGCCGAGGAGTTCCGCGTCCGCGCCGCCCGAGTCCGCGACATCGGGGTCCGAACCGCGATGCTGCAGTTCGTCTTCTTCACCGCACTGATGCTCGTCTCCGCTCTCGCCCTCGCGCTCGTGTATGGGCTCGGCGGCTCCCTCGCACTCGCCGGCCAGCTGAACACCGGTGACGTGGTCACCCTGGCGCTCCTCCTCACCCGCCTCTACGCGCCGCTCACCAGCCTCGCAAACGCACGGGTGGAGATCATGAGCGCGGTGGTCAGCTTCGAGCGCGTCTTCGAGGTGCTCGACCTCGACCCGCTCATCAAGGAGAAGCCCGACGCCGTCGCCGTCCCCGAAGGCCCAGTGGCCGTCGAGTTCGACAACGTCCGCTTCGCCTACCCGTCCGCAGACAAGGTGTCCCTCGCCTCTCTCGAGGAGGTTGCCACGCTGGACACCCGCGGCGGCGAGGAGGTGCTGCACGGCGTGTCCTTCAGGATCGAGCCGGGGCAGACCGTTGCCCTCGTTGGTACGTCCGGTGCCGGCAAGTCCACAATTGCGCAGCTCCTCTCGCGCCTGTATGACGTCGACAGCGGCGCCGTGCGCCTCGCGGGGACGGATGTCCGCGACGTCACTTTCGTCTCCATGCGGCACAGCCTGGGCATGGTGACGCAGGACGGCCACCTGTTCCACGAGACCATCCTCTCCAATCTGCGCCTCGCGAGGCCGGAGGCGTCCGATGACGAGGTGTGGGACGCCGTCCGCCGTGCGCGGCTCGAGCCGCTCATCCGGTCCCTGCCGGACCAGCTGGACACCATGGTGGGAGAGGGTGGCTACCGGCTGTCCGGGGGTGAGCGCCAGCGGATGACCATCGCGAGGCTCCTGCTCGCCCAGCCGCGCGTCGTCATCCTCGACGAGGCGACGGCTGCGCTGGACTCGACGTCTGAGGCCGCCGTGCAGGCGGCGCTCAGCGAGGCGCTCGAGGGACGGACGGCGATGGTGATCGCACACCGCCTCTCCACCATCCGCAGCGCGGACCTGATCCTCGTGGTTGAGGACGGCTCGATCGTGGAGCGCGGTACGCACGAGGAACTGCTGGCTGTGGGTGGGCGGTACGAGGAATTGCACCGGACCCAGTTCGCCGTGCAGAAGAACGATACGGCCGATGAGGAAGCGCTGAGCCGGACCTAGTCACTGAGCTCGGTGCCCCGCCCCGCCGAGACGGCTAATGCGTACGCCGGGTCTCGTGCGCCCAGATCGCGATCTCCACGCGATTGCGGGCGCCGAGCTTGGTCATCAGGCTCGCGACGTGGGTCTTGACCGTGCTCAACGTGATGTAGAGCTCGCCCGCGATCTCACTGTTGCTCAAGCCGCCCGCGACCTTGGTGAGCACCTGCTCCTCACGCTCGGTGAGCGGCTCGACCGGCTGCACCCGGGATGCCGCGGGTTCCGACCCGGCGAAGGCCTGGAGCAGGCGCACTGTGACATTCGGCGCGATGAGGGCATCCCCGCTGGCAGCGGCACGGATGGCCTGGGCGAGCAGCTCCGACCCCGCGTCCTTGAGCAGAAAGCCTTTCGCGCCCGCCCGCAGCGCCGCGAACACGTACTCGTCGAGGTCGAACGTCGTGATGATGACGACGGCCATCGGGTCCGTGACGCCCGGGCCGGCGATCGCGCGGGTCGCCTCGATGCCATCGAGGCCGGGCATCCGGATGTCGAAAAGGCAGACATCCGGTCGGAGGCTGCGTGCGAGGGCGACCGCCTCGGTCCCGTCATGGGCCTGACCGACGACCTCGATATCCGGCTGTGCGGAAAGGATCATGCTGAGCCCGGTGCGCACGAGCTCCTGGTCGTCGGCGATGAGCACTCGGATTGTCATGCTGCCCATCCAACACGAGGCAGCGTCGCGGTGACAGCCCACCCGCCGCCCGGCGCCGGCGCGGACTGACAGGTGCCGCCGAGCAGAGCGGCACGTTCCATCATGCCGATGATGCCGAAGCCTGGATTCGGCGATGCAGCGACATCGCCGTCGTTGGTCACGTTCACGCGCACCCCGCCCTCGTCCACGCCGACGACCACGTCGACGCGGGTCACCTGCCGCGCGTGGCGCAGCGCGTTGGTCACCGACTCCTGGGCGAGGCGAAAGACCGCCGCGGCAACCGGCGGCGGGATGCTGCCGTCGTCGCCGGCGACTCGTACCGAGACCTGCACGCCGCCCGGCCGCGTTCCCGCGAGCTGGTCGATGTCGCTCAACCCCGGGCTGGGCGCCAGCTCGGCAGTCTCGTGCTGGCGCAGGACGCGCACCATCGAGCGCAGCTCGCTCAGGGTCTTGGCGGCCTCCGCCTCGATCACGCCGAGGGCATCGGTCGCGGCATCCGGGTCCCGTACCGCCATCGCGATGCCCGCCTGGGCGCGGATTGCGATCGCCGAGACGTGGTGGGCGACCGTGTCGTGAAGGTCACGGGCCAGGTGTTCGCGCTCCAGCATCCGGATGCGGTCGAGGTTGCGCTGCTGGGAGCCCGCCCGCGCACGGAACACGGCCCCGAGCACCGCGACTGAGAGCAGCAGGGCGAACCCTCCGATCACGTCGTCGAGCCTGCCGTCGCGCTGAAACGTCAGCCCGAGGCTGCCGAGGAGGATCCCGGAGCCGAGCACGAGGTCGCGACCGGAACCCCAGCGGAAGAGGGCGTAGACGAGCACGGCGACGAACACGCTCGTGTTGAGCACGGGATCGGGCAGAACGAGTTCCAGCGGTGTGGTCAGCACGACGGCTAGCACGAGCATGAACAGTGGTCTTGTCCGGCGCCACAGCACTGTCGGGGCGATCGCCACCACGCCGAGCACCGAAACGACGGGCTGGGTGAGGTCGGTTCTCACGATGCCCTCGACGACTGCGAGCGTCGCGACGACCACCAGGAGCACCCAGTCGCGCCACACGCGGCGCGACGGTGCAGGCGCCGCCGCCGGCGCCTCCCACGCCGAGCGAACGAGGCCGGTCACGACCTCATACGCGCGCACGGGATGCATTGGCTCGCCTCACGATGATCAACTCGGCCGCAACACTATTGATCACAAAGGCCGCGGCAACCAGCAGGGTCTCACCAAGGGTATCGACCTCGCCAATAATTATGGACCAGAGGGCGAAGACGAGCGCTTGGGTTCCGCCGGAAACGGCGATCGCATAGGCGCGCGTGAGCCACGCCCCGTGGGAAGCGAAGTCGCGACGCCGTATCGCGATCACCCCCATCACGAGAAATCCTGTCATCCAGGCTCCAAAAACGAGGCGGACCATCGCAAGAGCGAACTCATCGGAGGGGCCGCCGAAGAAGACAGCCAACCACAAGCTGGAGAGTGCTGCGATGAAGCCGGCCGGGATGAGTCCCCGACCCGCCGTGCGGTGCCACATGCGCCGCATGCGCAGCGCAGGCGAGAACTGAAACGCGCCCACCAGGCAAAACACACTCATCCCGACGACGTGGCCGATCAGCGGGACCGGCGAAGCGATCGTCGGATTCTCTCCGGTCAGTTCACTCAGTCGAAGCGCGCCTCCCAGCACCGGGAGGGCGCTGAGCAGCAAGAGCCCGGTGATGGCGAGCCAGCCACTGCGGGGGCGCCCTTTGAGAGTGGTATGGGCGGGTTTCACGGTCGGAGCGTGAGTCGAAGTCATCTCTCGATGCTCCTGGGTTGCCAGGACGCCCGCATCGGCACTGAGCACGAGTGCAGAACCATACTTTCGGCTGAGATGTTTCAGGCCATTCTCCCGATGCTGCCGGGCGACGCGGGGGGCGAGCATCGAGTCATGACAACGAAGAGCACGAAGAGCACCATGACTGCGGCCGTGTATCGGCGCTTCGGCGCACCCGAGCTCGTGGGCCTTGAGCAGCGTCCCGTTCCGTCGCCGAAGCCCGGCGAGGTGCTCATCCGAGTGCACGCGAGCACTGTGAGCGTCGCCGACCACCGGTCTCGTGCCCGAGACATCCCCGCAGGCCTCGGGATGCTCGCGGCAGTCCACATCGGTTTGGTGCGCCCGAGCCGCCCCGTGCTGGGCATGGATGCCGCGGGCGTCATCGAGGCCGTCGGCGCCGGCGTCACCAGCTTCACGCCCGGCGATCGGGTGATCGCGATGATGGGCAGTGCATTCGGCGGCCATGCCGAGTACGTGTCAGTGCCCGCGGGCGGTACCATCGCCCGGGCTCCCGCCAACCTGACCCTCGAGGAGGCTGTCACCCTCGTGTTCGGCGGCATCACGGCCCAGGGTTTCCTGTCGAAAGTGGCGATCCGGCCGGGGACGACCGTGCTCGTCAACGGCGCATCCGGAGCCGTCGGAACGGCGGCCATCCAGCTCACGAAACAGCTCGGCGCCGACGTGACCGCAGTGACCAGCGGACGGAACACTGAGCTCGTCACCGCGCTCGGCGCCGACCACGTCATCGATTACACGCGGGAGGACTTCACCGGGAACGGCGCCCGATTCGACGTGATCGTCGATTGCGTGGGCAATGCCGGGTTCGAACGGGTCGAGGCATCCATCAACTCTGGCGGGGCGCTCCTGCTCGTCATCGCCGACCTGTGGAAGATGCTGCGCAGCCGCGGGCAGAGCCGCAGAACGGGAAAGCTCGTCACCTGGGACGGCGGCACGGTCGGTGCCGCCGACCTCGCCCACCTTGTCAGCCTCGCGGAATCCGGCCGCTTCCAGCCCGTGATTGACCGCACCTACGACCTCGTCGACATCGTCGAGGCACACCGCTACGTCGACACCGGCCGCAAGCGCGGCAACGTCGTGCTGCGCGTCACCGACGTCTCAAGGACCCGCACCCGCCAGTGACCGGCCCAACAAGAAACGACCAACCCGTATGAATGCATTCCCAGACCTTCCGCCACTCCCGCGGACGGACCATCCCTCAAGAAAGAAGAACCGATGACCAACCGAACAAACACCCCAAGGTTGCTCGACAACCCACCGATCCCCGTGCAGACCAAGATCGCCGCCGCATGGACCGCCTTCATGTTCCTCTATGTCTACGTCGACGTCTTGAACTTCTACAAGCCCGGCGTCGTCGACGGCATCCTCGCTGGCGTCGTCTTCGAGTTCGACATCAGCGCGGCATTGTTGACCATTTTCCTCGTGTCCGTGTCGATCCCGGCCTTGATGGTGGTGCTCTCCGCCACGCTGCCCGCCCCGGTGAACCGCGCGACAAACCTCGTCGTCGCATCGCTCCTCATCCCCTACTCGTTGTTCAACGCGGTCGGGGAGACATGGGAGTGGGCCGGCTTCTACGGCATCTCCATCGGAATCGAAGTGCTGCTCCTGGCCTTCATCCTGCGCTCCGCCTGGACTTGGCCGCGCACCACACCGACGGCAACCATACCGACCCGCTCGCGCCTCGAGACAACAAACGCAGGCGGCGCGGTCATGCCGCCGGAACGAAAGAAACTATGAGATCCCTAGCTCAGCCTTGGCCAGCCCGTCGCAGCGCAGGTTCCGTTGCAACCGAGAATCCAATCCGTCAGCTCACCCGCCGGGGTGCGCGGAAGATGTCGGCCCAGCCGGGGCAACAGGCGAATCCGTGCTCTCCGCTCAGGCTCGCCGGCGTACTCGCGGATGGCGGCGGCTTCGCGCCACCGAGCAACTTGGCCAGCGAGCAGCTCGGCGCGGTGGCTGTCCGTGACAGCTTGGATGGCCTTCTCGCTGGGCCATCGCTGCCAACCCGGCCCGATACGGTGTTGCGAGACCGCCGATGAGTGCGTGGATCTAGGCCGCGTCGTCGGCAAGAAGAGTTCATTGAGCCCACACATCAGAGCAAGGCGAGCTAAGAAGTGAGGACTATCCGCGAGCGCTCGAAATCTGCGTTCCAGCTCATCGTGTGGTCAGCTGCGCTCTGTTCCCCGAGGCAAGGGACCCTCCCCCTGTCCGTCCGCCGCTTGGGACAGAACGGACAGACACGAACGCCCAGCGGGACGGCGCGGGTCGACCTTGAAAGGCCACGTGCACGCAAATTTCCCAAATACTTCGCGAGCGCGGCGGTACGTCAAACCGAAGCCTTCATACTCCATCTGGGCGGATAGCCAGGGTGATGTGGACCCCTCGTGCTCGATGGCGGGTGCGGAACCGACCAAATCGCGGCGGCACCTCGAAAATCGTTCCCGCGAACACACCCAACAACATCCGAAACCAGAAATCGCTCCTGAGAATCCTCAGGAGCGATTTCTTTTTTGTTTCGACCGGACCGTTTCGTGAACAGTTTCGCGAACGGCCCTTTGGTCGGGCTGACAGGATTTGAACCTGCGACCCCTTGACCCCCAGGTAGCCCTAGTCGCCCAGATCGTTGATTTTCCGGGGCGTAGAGGTGCGCAGAACGGTTCAAATCACGTCATGCATTGCATGGCTTGCATGATTCTGGTCCCCTTTTGGTCCCCCAGAATGCCCCTTCGCCGCGGTCACCTTCTAACGGCGCGACTGCATTCTCATCGCTTCTACCGCGGCAACCAGATCGGCATCCTCGACCGCTGTCTCGTTCCACTCTGTCCAGAAGTTCCTTGTGGCGCTTGTCGGCTTAACCTTAGGTACGTCGAGCCGGATACGAGTCGGGAGAACAATCGCATCTCCGAGAAGTATTGCTTCACCGACATCAAGTAGCGGTAGTGCTGCGGCTATTCCTTCCATACTGTCCGGCATGAGACGTCGCACTACTGCTTGGTCCTGATCGTTCGTGAGCCTGAGCGCGATGAAGTTGTTGCACTGCGAGAGAACAGTTCGGCTCACGTCCGACGGCCGCTGGCTCACCACAAGCAGCGATATTCCGTATTTCCGTCCCTCCTTTGCAATGCGCTCAAACGAGTCAAGTGCACGGAGCTCGGCAGCACCCGCAACGCCCGCCGGCAAGTAGAGATGAGCTTCATCACACACGAGAGTGATAGGAGTGCGCTTTTCCTCGACTGTCCAGAAATGGATCTCATAGAGCACACGCGCAAGAACACCGACCACTATGGGCAGGACGTCGCTGGGGACCTCACTAAAATCGATGATCTTAATGCCAGGCTTCGTCCCCAAGAGCTTCTTCGCGAGGCCATGAAGCCAGTCATATCCGACCTGATCCTCGGGCGGGGCGAACATGAAGCCATAGCGTCTGTCTTCAACTCGCGCGCTCATTCGATTGACAAACCGCGTCAGTCGCCCGTTGAACGGCCCTGCCTTCTCAGAGCCTGGTCGTGCCCCGGTCACCATCTCGTTATCGTCCGCTTCGAGCCTGCTAATGAGCTCGACAAGGCTGAATGGAACTGGGCTATCGACTGTGAACCTGCTCGCTACTTGCACCTGACCTTCAGCGACTAATCGTTCATGCTTCAGCTCCCGCACATGGTGAGTAAGCCGCGCAGCCTGATTAGGAGCATTGGTCTCCGATCGATCCAGAAGGAGCGCCTGCATCTCTTCCTGGTTGAGCAGCCACCACGGTAGGTATAGTGCGTTCTCATCGGAATCATCTTCCCCAGGTCCAGCGATGCGGAAGCTGCGTGCAATCGGCTCGTCACCCTCGGTTAGTGGCGTGTACTCGCCGTGCATGTCAAAGACAATCAGGTTAGGGTGTGCGAGCGCTTTTGCACGCTCTAGGATGAGCGCGACTGCCCAGCTCTTGCCAGATCCGGTACTTCCGAGAAGCGCAGCGTGACGCTGAAACAGGCGGTCGCCATCAGCGACTGCCTTCGCAGATGGATCGGCAACGAAGCGACCAAGCAGAAGCTGCTTTTCGGGGTCAAGCTGTTGAGAGAGTAACCCCATCAGCTTCTGCAAGTTCGTACCATCGACGACCCAGCAGAGCGACTCCACGAGCGGATAGCTGTCAGCCCCGCGCTTGAAGGTGTTCGTTTTGGTTCCGTCCACGGTTCGGTAGGTTCCAAGCAGAACTACTCGAAGCAAGTCTCGCTGACGCGCTTCAACTGGAACCTCACCATCGAGATCCACGTCCTCGAGAATAGCTTCGTCTTGGAGGTCGCGGGTCACTCTGTCGAGCATCCCAACGAGGTACTCGGATGAGTTTGATCCTTGGAAAGCGATGAGGCTTCCGACACCGATGCGTGTAAGTCTCTCGTGATCGATTGCTTCCGCCCAGACGCTGGCAGTGTCCACCCTGAATACCCGACCAAGGGCCTTGTCACGGGGGAACTCTAATGTCGAGTTGATCGTCATTTGGCAAGCACTTCCTTCACTAGATGGTCCAAGTCCCAAATTGGCAAATCGAGTTCGATTTCATCAGCACCTTGTGTCGCAGTGCTGCGCGAATCATCGACCGCCGCTTCGATCCCGATGGCGGTCGGGTTCAAGGCGAGGTACTCACGGGCTTTGTCCGTGAGATGTCGACTTAAGACGACAGTTGGCACGTGCGGCAGTCGATCGTAAATGTGCGTTTGAAGGTGATCGTCATTGAACCCGTATCCAATGAAGAGCAGGGCAGAGGCGTTGTCGATGGCAGCATTCGCGCGCGATCGGTGTGCGTCGAATGGAATCTCATAGCCGAGCCTGTACTTATTGCCGCCTGGCGCTACGATGCGACGGGTTCCCGGAACAGGGATATCGCTGCGATAGTGCTGCCCTTGGTGGGTGAACCAGTCCAGACTGCCATGCGGTTTCGACAAACGAATATGTGGCTTCGGGTCAACACGAATGTTTCGACCTTTCCCCGGTACGGTCTGCGCACCAAGGAGCTCCTCGCGGCTTTGCACAGCGTCAAGTCTGCCAATCGTATGTCCATAGAACATGGAGTCAACGCGGACTTCTGCTCGCGCCGCGTGCACTTCGATGAGTCGGTCATAATTCGTTGTGATCACGTCTGCCACGGTTGCAGCCTGAAGCAGGTGATCGAGGAGGAGGCCAAACGCGGACACCGAAGGCTCACTCAAAATTGATGCTACGGCGCGTTGTTCGGATTCCAAGATGCAGTCAGCGATCAGCTCAGCGACTACCTCGGCCAGCGGATCCGGGATAGCGCTCGATATTAGAGCCGATTCGAGTCCTGCGCCTGAGCGAAGCTCAGTGGCAATTCTGTCCCACTCCGCACGGCAGTCCTTCGATAGGCCCGAAAGCTGATCCGGGACACATTTCAGAAGGTGTGCTGCAAGCGCTGTCATTCCGGGCAAGCCGAGCGCGCACGAAGCACCGGAACCAACGATGATTACGAGACCGCGTTGGAAGATACTCTGCACACGGGAGTAGATGTAGTCCTTGGTAACGTCCAATGCAGCACTCCTGTGTTTGGCCCGCCCGCACAGCAGCGCTCTACTATTCCATTTCCACCATCCTGCCAGTCAAGACTTGGAGATCCGATTCCAACACTCGGATGTGTTGGTTCGCCGTTCACACGCCCCCACTCAGAAACGATCGCTTGGGTGATTCGAGCTTGCATTGGGGCGGGTAGACCCGGCCCGGTGGCCCACGCAGCGATGCACCAGCATCATCTTCTCCCTCTGGTATTCACTGCGATCCCCGTACTTTTTAGTGATGCACCCTTCGACCTGGCATAGATCGGACGGCGTCCGCGATGGCACGGGTGATTTCGTCCATCGAAGTGCGCGAATTACGACGAGCCCAACACCGCTCACGGGAGAATGTGCATATGAGCAGTCCCAGCGAGCGGTACGAGATCCTCGAAGCCTTCGGTAAACCAACCGAACATGCGATTGTTGGGCGTGGGCGTGACCTTGTCACGGGAATCGAGTACGCGGTCAAGATGCGCCGCGGTGAGGGGAACGTCGAGCGCCGCTTCACTCGAGAAGTCGAAGCGATGCGATCGGCTGCTGGCCCGCATGTGATGTCAGTGCTCGATGTCGACCCAGATGGCGAGTGGTACACGATGCCGATCGCAGCGGGCGAGCTCACCCCAGCTATTAAGAACCTCTCTCAGAATGAACGTGAGGAACTCGCGCTCGCGGTTGTCCGTGCAGTGGCTGACGGACTCCACAGTTTCCATGTGGAGGGTCGTGTCCATCGTGATCTCAAGCCACAGAATATTCTCTGGCTTGAGGATGAAGGCGGTGCCAGATGGGTGGTGTCAGACTTCGGTATTGCTCGTAACGCTCCAGGCACAACGACCGCAGATCTCACTCGAAAAGGCAATCTCGTCGGTACTGAGCGATGGGCTGCTCCCGAACAACATGCCGACGCGCACTCCGCGACCCCACGAACGGACGTGTACAGCGTCGGCGCCATCGTGGGATGGATCATGACCGGCGAACTCCCGACACCCGTGCACGTCCCGCTCCCGACCACACGATTTCGGACGGTGGTTACGCGCGCTACCCGCAAGTCCCCAGCGCAGCGATACCCGACTGTCGACGAGATGCTCGAAGCAATGGAACGTGAGCTCGACGGCGATAGAGGCCCGTTGAGCACTCAGCTCGAGCAGATTCTCAGTGGCCCTTTCGAAGTTGAAACGCTCAATGATTTCGCTCTCGCGCATCGAGATAACGGGGCTCTCTTTCTTCCCGAACTTCACCGCATCAAGCGATCGACCTTCATCTCTTGGTTCGATGCGGACCCGGACGGACTGGAGCAGTTCGCGGAGAGTATGTGCGATCTCCTCACCGGTGGGCAGGACGCGGGCGGACTCGAACGCGAGGGACTCCGCCCTCCGCTGTTCTGGCTTCTAGACGTGCTCCGCCACCTGGTACACAAACAGAGACTCGACCTTGCGGAGCCATTGGCGCGTGCATTGTTCGCGGCAGCGGAATCCTGCAATCAATTCCCCGTAGGCGACAGCGTCGCCAGCTGGCTGAACTCCCTGTCGCACGAAGCGTCCGCTCAGGCCATGCTGAGTGCCGTCGTCGCGTCATCCACCGAGAGTTACATACGCTCGATTCTCGAGAACGATTGGAGCAAGCCGTCGAGCACCACGCTTCGACGCTGGATGCTCTAGATCTCCCAGCTCGAACTTGACGACAAGTAACGGGCATAGAACCCCGTTTCAGGTCACGTCGATCTGCCTTTGTGATGAGAGCAAGGGATCAGCGCGCGCTGCCGATCGCATCAGCGGGGTCGTCGACGACGATCTCATACCCTTCAACGCGGGAGACGTATCCCCGTTTACGTAACCCGAAAAGGTACCGGATCACCCGGAATGCGAGCACACCGAACAGCACTACGCCATAGAGGACAGCCGCGCCAAGAATCAGGGCAGACAGCAGAAGCGGTGACGTTGCAAGGGTCTGCATTACCGACCAGATGCCTGCTTCCGGATCGGCTACGCGTTGCTGCTCGATGAGTGACAGGATTGCCGGGATTGCCGGAATTGCTGCGAAAACTGCGACTACTAGTCCGATCAGCGCGAACCTGTTCGCCGCACGCGCGGCTCGCAGACTCGCACGCGTACTCGCCCGCTCACCGAGCATGCTCGAGCCGGTGCGGACAACCTCGAGAATCTCGAAGGCACCCAGCGCGGTCAGGACGTGGCGAGAGATGTCACGCGCCGTCCCTGAACGATGATGCGCGCCACGCACCTCCTTCTCCAGCTCTAACGCCCTGCGGTATGTGCGCGCTATGTCGCGCTTGCCCGTCTGGAACTCCGAGACCCGCTGTTCCAACCTTCGCAGCCGCACGTAGACGAGCCCGATTCGTTCATAGAGCAAAGTGTGATGAAGGTCGAGGATTCCTGCACGCCATGTGCGCAAGTGAAGCAGCAGTACAGACCCACCTGTGGCATGGATCCGCATTCCGGTGTGAATACTCAGGTCAGGACCGGGGCCCAACGTGATCTGGTCATCACCACGCGGGACCGAGCGGATCGCGAGATGCACAATGTCGTTGGCATGGTTGTCCGCCCAGTCGGTGCAGCATGCTCCTGCCTGCACCATGATCATCGGATAGGTATACGAGGGACCGCCCACAAATGCGCCGACTCCCCGCATGATCCGACCGACAAGAACCTCCAGCCAGTCATAAAGCGATGCAGGTTCCTCGTGCTCAAAGACTCGGACCCTAACTCCGCCCTCAGGCTGCTCTGACCACTCTCCTCCCGCCCATTTGGAACCTGCCGACGCGTATGGCTCAGGAATCCGAGAGGAGTAGAACAAAGGTGACGCTGGGAACGATGCATCGATCACCTCTGCCGGCGTGCAGCCAACGGGGAGGTGCACTCCAACGGTGATCTGCGCCACACCTTCACGATGCAGCAGCAACCGGGGCTCAAGGGTGATCGTTCTGTCTTTGTCACCAATCCGGATGGTGTGCTGGGTCGTCCGCAAGAAGAACCGCACGTAAGCGTCGAGGTCTTCACTTTCGCTCCAGAAGAGGTCAGCATCTATCTCCTTCTCCAGGAGCGTGACCTTCTGCGCATCAACGAGAATCTTCTCTACCTCAACACGTATGGTTTCTAGAGATGGATGGGCCTCGTCGTCCTCCGGCATCTGATTGCGGTTCCCCTTGAGCAGTTGGAGCGTTCGGAACGCGATCACCGGATGCAAGAAGACACCCTTCGCCAAGGACCGCAGCCCGTTCACGTTGTCGGTCCATGTCTCGAGCCGTTGAATGTGAGCCAGGTCTCGTTCGATCCTTTCCAAGGACGGAGGAATACGCGCTGACTCGTCCGACGGCCACGCTGCGCTCACGGCGAGTTCAGTATCAAGGAGGTACTTGGCGGCCTTACCAAGATCAATGCGCTTCGAGGTCGGAACGGTATGCGCAAAGTAGACAACCCCCTCCCCGAGCATCGCCTGGTGCACGTTCCCGGACTTCGCCTGCACGGGTTCGGCATCAGTCGTGGGAGCCATCGCTCGCCGGATCCACTTCAACACATTAGCTCCCCTTCTGCTTCTAAACGCTCGCCTCGCGTCCCATTCTCCCGTGAGGCTCAGACATGAACTCCCCGCGCGTCGTCCGCAAGCTGAGTACGAGTCCGCAAGAGTGTCACGGCGCCTCGTCATCAGCCCGCAAGGTCGTGACTGGTTCGCGGCATGCCTCAGAGATACCGGACGATTTCCCCGTCGAGTGTGGCCGCGACTTGTTCAGGCGCGACAATGGTGTTCATAATCCCCATGACATATCGAGACCAATCCTCGGGCTTCAAATTGTCATCGAACGCGGTGGCAGCCTCGAATTTCGATCGCAGGTTCACTGGCAATCGCTGTGTGAGTAGTGCGACCAGCTCGCTTGCTTTGCTGCTCTTCGGAGACGGCGCTCGACGTCTCCCGACCGGGCGCGATCCGATCAAAGGCGGCGATGTCGTTGGCGCGTTCTCGAACTCGCCCACAGCGGTAGCGATCCAGCCGGGATGGTCGTTGAATAGCAATGGGATCGCGATCGATTGCGTGGAGGCGATTGCGGTCGGCCCGAGGGCGAGAGAGAGTCCACCTGGGTCCTCGTGGTAGTTGAGATAGCGGGCGACGTCGACTCCAGGCGGGCACGCCTCGTCCAAGATCACGTCGCCTACGAAGTTGCTCGGGTCGATGAGCCATCCGTCGCGCACTACAACGGTTGGTTTGAGGTGAACACGGTACAGGTAGAACTGGTTGCCGTGATCTGCTTGGCCGTCGATTCGTCGCAGCATGTTGTGGATTGCGGCCTCGTAGGTTCCGACGTGCAGAGCCTTGGCTCTCTGCCGTTCCGCCCATTGGGCAACGCGATTGTCGCCGCCCATCATCTGCCGGGTCTGCGCGGTCAGTCCTGCGGCTGGATCGAAGTGTTTCGTGGGCCAATCGGGTTGCGTGCTCGTGTGGTACCAGACGAGGCGCGCGACGTTCTCGTCTCTCAGTGCTGGATCATCCGGGTCGACGGTGACGCGCGGCGCCATTTCGGCTTCGCAGGTCACGCCGCAGCCCGGGCACCGCTCTAGGGCGTGATCCCACCGATCGATCCAGCCGAGGTCGACGACCCACTGGTGACTGCATTTCCCACACAGCATGTGGCGCTGGCGGGAAAAGTCAATTGGTCGTTCCAAATATTCGTCTCTCGCAAGCATTAGTCGCCGTCACCGTCCCCGCCACTGAGCGGTGGGACAAGAAGATCGTCGTGCTGCACGTCATCTACCCCAAAGTTGAATCGGCCTCGGAGGACAGTCAGGATAGCGGGGGCGTTCGGGGTCGGGGTGTTCACGTGCAACCCGTAGGACGGCAGCGTGAGAAGGGTCGTGAACTCTAGCGCGGCCAGGAGTTTTTCGCGCGTGAACGCCTCACTACCGAGCTGCGGATCGGTGTCGAGTTCCTCTCGTCGCAAGAGCGCGGAGGCGCGTTCGCGAACCGCTGGAGGACTATCGACGGCAACTTGCAAGCCCTCCCATCCAGGGCGCGCGTTGCCGATGATGTTCGTGGTCGCCATCATCAGCTGCCAATCGCGCCAACCCTCATCGCGGAGCTGGCGGAGGACAGCGGCCGTGGGCTCAGTCATGGCGAGCCGGGGGATGGTAATACGTCCGATGGGCATCATGCGCTGATAACGGCGTTCGATGTTCGCGACTGATTCGTCGTGGTCGTACCACTCCGAAAGGTCAGTTCGAAGGGCAAGCTCGGGATGATCGGGGGATGCGTGATGGACGATTCCCTCGCCGAGTGGCCCGTGAGGAAGAGCCGTCATGCGTTCAAAGTCCTCGTCCCGGAGGAAGTCAGCTGCCTCGTCGTAGGGTCGCCCTCCTGAGAGCTTGTGTCCGAGGCCTCGTGCGAACGCGTCGCTGACGAGGGCAAGGAACTTCTCGCGTTCTAGGAGGGAGTTGTCGAGAAGCAGCAGCGAAGCATCTGTGACGAGGTCAACGAGCGCACGTTCTTCCTGAACGCTGTCCCCTGGGTCGAGATGGACGACCCAACGGCTGAGATTGTTATCTGGGATGCGCTCGAGATTCTCGGCACCGGTCGGTCTCTCGTCCCGGTCGGTCTTCACTTCGATGTGAATTTCCGCGGGAAGCCAGACGGCGTCCGCGAGCGCGAGTTCAGTCTGAATGATCTGGATGCCGGACGCTAGGCGTTCTGCGGCGAGGGTGTCACAGCGTGTGTTTCGGCTCCGCACGGTCCATGCGGCGCCGAACGCCGACCAACGTAAGTCCCTCGTCTCCCCGGCATCGGCGAAGGGGCGCCCTAATCCCTGTCGATCGAGCCCCTCGACGAGGGCCTCGATGGTCCAGTGATCGTCGCCGACGAGCTGAGAGGCCATGTCGTCGAGCAAGGTTTCGGTGCCCATATCCTGGGCAGTGGTTCGAATCACGGCTTCGTAGTCAGGCGCCAGTGTATTGGCGACATGAAGGGCGAATGCCTCCCGCTGAAGCACGTCGGCTAGATATGCGTGTCGGTCGAGGTTCGTGGGGTCTTCCGCATACGCATTCTGAGCGAGAAGCGTGACGCGAACTAGCCGCGATGCTGAGCACCAGTTGCCCGCCTTGAAGTCATTGATCGCCGCTACGGCGATGGCCTGTGGAACGAAGCGACGGACGTCGGTTTGCTGAGCACCGTTTGCGGCAACCGCGGCGGCAAAAGCGTGCAGCTTCGCAGCGAAGAACAGACCGAGATAGTCGTAGATCGAGGCAGCGAGCAGCATCATAGGAATACTTTCCTCGATGGTTTCGCCATGACGCCATCCGATCTTGGCCTCGTGCACTTCGGCAAGGGCGCGAAGCAATTGGCCGGCGCCGGCGAAGGTAATGGCCCGAGCATGGGCGCGCTCTGCTTTACTCGCGTCGCCTCCGGCACGGGCGACCGCCTCGTCGAGACCATCGCGAAGTCGTGCGTACTCCGCGTGGTTGGCCAGGGAGAGCGTGAGCATCTCGAACAGTTCTGCAGTGTGCTCGACCGGGAACAGAGGCGCGGACGGCAGTACCTCCAGAAGCGCACCGAGCGTGGCCATGCCTCCGTCGAGATCCCTGAGCGGAACCGCCGTTGTCTGCGCGGGCACGGTCTCGTCGACTTTGTAGGCGTCAAGAACTAGACGAAGGGTGTCGCGAGGATCACGCAGCCCCTCGATACGTTCGGGGAGATCGTCCGGATATGCCTGGAAGAAGGCGAGGCGCGCATCGATCGCGAGCAGCAGCGCTTTCGCATTTGGATATGGGCTGTCGGCTAGCGCTGTCTGAATGTGCGCTCGAAGGGAGTCGTAGTAGCCGTCGAGCTCAGCCATCGTGATGTTGGTGTTGCCGCGAAGGCGAGACCCATAGCCGTACTGGAGCAGAACGCTAGCGTCTTCGAGAAGCGGCAGATCGTCCTGCGTATCGGTGACGGCCTCGAAGAACTCGCGGACAAGCGGGTCCGCCGCGTGAAGCACGCCTGTGCCGCGGAGGGTGGCAACCACTATCTCGTATCGGGCTCGCATCTGCACATCTACCGCGCCTTCACCGATGAGGAACTCACGCATCTTTGCGATCCAGTCCCCCAAGTCGCCGCGCGCTTGGTCGTGATAGGTCGAGTGTCGTAGAACGTCCCGCAAGCCGACGAGATCACCCATGGTCCGCCCGGGATCTGGTCGCGCCCGCCAGTAGTCGCGGTCCCGGACATACCAGTCTGGCAGCGGGTCGTCTTCATCATCACGTTCGGGAGCTAATGAGGCTGGCAGCTTCAGATAGTCCGCCGCGATCCAGAAGAGATCCGGATCCGCAAGATGCTCTGCAAGTGCCAGGCCGTCGAATATCTCGAGCTCGACGTCGTGGTCCGAACGTGCTTCTGCGATGAGCTTGTGCCGTTTCGCGACGGGCACGGATGCCACCGTGAAGTACAGGACGCGGGCCACGGGCGTTCCTTGACCCGTGATGCTGCCGAGATCGGAACGGATCTTGGTAGGGATGTCGGTCTTTTGGATGGTGCAGGCGAGAACCACGCGCTCGGCGGAGACGGTGGCGGCGTGCACCGATGTCGTCGGAATCTCGTTTGCGATGTTTGACCAGAAGCTCTCCGCATCACGCCCTTGGTCCCCGCCCGCGCTAACTGGCCCGGTTGCGGGAAGCAGGTTGATGCTGATTCGGCGGCGCGCGAACGCGAAGCAGATCTTCTCGTACTCGTGATGACCGTTCCCGTCGGCCAAACGGTCAAGACTGAACAGGATCTGTTGTACGAGTTGCGGCGGAGTATCCAATCCGACCTCCTCCGATATAGGCACTTGTGAACCAGTATCTCGTCTTGCCCACGACAGACACAGTTGCCCCGCCCCACCAACTAGACCTGATCCCCGCAAAGCGGCACGTCTCAGCATGCCCTACTTAGCTCGTTGAGAAGGATGTCTATGAAGGCGTAGTGATTCAGCATGTTCCAGGCGCGGATATGGCGTCAGAGGTACCGGGTACCGTGTGGACATGGCACATATCTCCTCGAACGAGGGCGAACTCTTGACCGTCGCGTTCTCCATCCATTCGAATCCCGGTGCATACGCGCTCTTGATAGGGGCAGGCGTGTCTGCCCCGAGCGGCATCCCGACTGCGTGGGGTGTGCTTGAGGATCTCGTCGCACGTTCGGTCGAGCTTGCTGGTGCGGCTCCCGCGGATTCGATCGCCTGGTACGAGGAGCAGGTCGGCGAGTCCCCGACCTATGAAGGAGTCCTCGAACGTATCGCGCCGACGCAGATCGAGCGGCAACGTCTACTGCGTGGCTACTTTGAGCAGAGCCCCGAAGACATGGAGGCAGGTCGGAAGGTTCCCACTCCTGCGCACCGCGCGATCGCCAGGCTGGTGCGGTCCGGGGCGGTGAAAGTGATCGTCACGCTGAACTTCGACCATCTCATAGAACAAGCGCTCCGGGCAGAGGGAATCGAACCAACGATCGTCGCCAGCCCTGCCGACATTGAAGGCATGGCACCGCTCCACACGCTTGATTGCTGTGTCATCCACCTTCACGGTGACTACCTCAACCCGACGACGATGCTCAACACCGTGACCGAGCTGAAGGCTTACCACCCCAGCACTGCCCGTCTGCTGCAGCGGATCCTGGAAGAGTACGGCTTGATCATCGCCGGCTGGTCCTCCAAATATGATCCCGCGCTGCGCGACGCGATCGCGGCGCACCACCCCAACCGGTTCACTCTGACTTGGTTCGAACCGGCCGAGCCGCCCGAGGAGGCAGCCATCCTGCGGACGCTCAAGAAAGGCATCCATGTGGCCCAAGATGCGGATATGGGCTTCGGGGGCCTTGCCGACAGCGTCGCCGCCATGACGATTCGACGCGCCCGACACCCCTTGACGATCCCAGTTGCTGTCGAAACCGCCAAACGCGAGCTCTCTGGCCGCGGAGTCGCGATCGGGCTACACGACAGGCTTCGGCAGGAGCTCGATGCCCTACATCGTCTCCCGGAATTTCATCTCACCGACCATCACAAGAATGATGAGTACGAATCCATGCTCGTTCGGGTTGAAGAGGCGTCCAGGCTCCCCGCAGCGATGCTCACTGCTGTCACTTACTGGGGCAATGAAGAGACCGACCGATGGTGGATCGACGAACTTCGTCGGTTTGCTACCCCTGCTGATGGTTCAGGGCTCGTGAAACTGCTGTCGCTGCGGGTCGTTTCCGGCGCGTTCCTCTTCTACGCGACGGGCATCGCCGCGGTCGCTGCACAACGATTCGACCTCCTCGGACGGTTGTTCGCGTTGAAGAAACCCCACCGCTACAACGGGGAGTTTGAATCCTTCGCTTCCAGTGTTGATGCTGAGGCTGGCTACGAGGATGCGAAGGACGTGCACACGCGACTGTTCGACGTCCTCGCACCGCTGCTCGCCGAATCGCTCTCTCTCGGTACCGAACCTCTTGAGGACGCATGGCAGTTGTTCGAAGTGCTCCGTCTGACCTGGGCGACACATCACTCCTCACGCTTTGCCGCACTGCGGTCCGAGTATGCAGAGAAGGACGAGATCTTTCAAACGGCGGACAGCATGTACGAGGACTCGCAACGTCGCCCTGGTGCAGACACATCGGCAGCTCAGGCTGCCCGTTCTTCAGCCTGGCAGGATCGCGATCGAGTACTCGGTAGCATCTGCCGGCTCGCCCCCGTGGGGCGGCCACATATCCTCACCGTCGATAACCGAGGCGACGACCGCTACCAGAGTGTGACGGCCGCACGTTTAGCGCATGACCTCAGCACCGAAAACTCAGCCCACCCGCTGATCACCAGCGGACTCTTCGAGGACGTCAACAACGCACTGCTGGCCGTGAAAGCTGTTAGCGCCAGGCTCGGCATGATCGGCTATGAGCTCTCGTGGGCTCGTGTAAGCGATCGCGTCGGCGTCATCCCCATGCAGATGTGGATCGACAGCGACCAGACACCGCACGAGCGCGCTCGGCAGACGGCAACCACCGCGGAGGAGTACGACTAACCAAAGCGCCTAGGCTTTCGACCATTGCCACGGCGCTCTGCAGCGTGACTGCGGATCGTCCAGGACCGCACCGACCTGCAAGCCAGCGTCCAACAGGGAGACTGCATCTCTCGCGGGCAAGCTGGGTTTCGCTGAGCCTCGGGTGTTCGTCGACATCGATGTCTCCACGTTCGATGGCGGTTGCCGGCCCAGGTATGAAGTGCTCGTGGCCCACGCGTGCGGCGGGGTTACGCACGCTTTCGTCGAAACCGAGCGGAACCGCACCGGGCAATCACGCTTATGCTCGGTAGTTGCTCCAGGTGGAGCGAAGCGTTCGTCGTGCATTCATATAGTCTCAACGCTTCCCGGCTGCCGCCGCGGTCCGGACACTCATGCGGGCCTCTGCGAATCGAGCCCGCAGAAGGAGCACGACGCCCCAGGGGCCAAAGAGGAGAAACATGAGCCCGTTGTAGGGCATAGGAAGAAGAGCACGTGGAGCCAATGGCTCCATCCGTGGCCGATCAGAGTTGTGATGATAGCGGCGATGGCGATGTAGGCGGCACCGATGAGCATCGCCGGTATGCCCCCTTTCAGGCCGCGCCTCCCCTACGTGCGAGTGTGGGTGAGGCCAGTAGCTCAGGGAAAGACCGCCGTTTGAGGTAGAGCGAGAACCAGCTATGCGTTGACCTGAGTTGGAAGCGAGGCGTGACGTTCGCGGTTTACCCTCTGCTCGGAACGTCGTTGCTGGATAAGTAACGCAACGCTTACTGGCCCGATAACGATGAACTTGAGCGCGTTCCAGATGCAGACAAGAGCAACAACGTAGAGCCAACGGGACGCTCCCCCGTCGATCAAAGCCGTACAGGTACT
This sequence comes from Cryobacterium sp. PH31-AA6, assembly GCF_030063195.1. Lineage (GTDB taxonomy): Bacteria > Actinomycetota > Actinomycetes > Actinomycetales > Microbacteriaceae > Cryobacterium. The sequence continues at coordinate 38,868 of NZ_JASISS010000013.1, read as the reverse complement.
CGCGGCGAATAGATACGGGACCGCGAGCAACATCGCGGGCACGCCCCACTTGAGCCCGCGGCGGGTGCGAATCGCGTCGAGCAGGATGTTGGTCGGCATGTACCTGCGCATGAAGTTGCGGAGGTGGATGCTGATAGCCCAGATGATTCGAAACATGACAACGGTCCTCTCATGGCTCGGCAACGTTGAACCTTGGAGGACTGCCACTGTGGCCGTCATGCCATCGCGCGGGCGATGGCGAACATTGAATGTGTCGCCTGGTTCCAAGGGTACGCCGAACCAACGACATAGGAAAGGGCGGTGCTGCGCACCTGCACGGTGATGACTGGCTGTGAAGGAGCCCGATGATGACTTCCCTCTCTTCCCTCGGACACGACGAGCGGAGCGCGCGTACCGTTCTCTCGCTCGTGGCTGCACCGAATGATCCGTCGACCGGTCGTCTCGTTGGCCGAGTCGGCGCTGTAGAACTGCTCCGCCTCGCTGATGCTGACGGCACGGTGCCCGGCCTCGACCAAATCGCAGCGGCAGTATGGCGCGAACGCTTGCACGCTGTGAGCAGCGCCGACACCTTGGCCACACAGATGGCGGCCTTCGAGCGACAAGGCCTCCGGGTCCTTATTCCGGGTGAGAAGGATTGGCCAGTCGCCCTCAACGATCTCGGAGCACGCACACCATATGCACTTTGGACGCGTGGCGAGACTGCGCTGCTGGCCAAGCCTCTCGCCGACCGCATCACGCTGACCGGTGCGCGCGCCTCCACCGCGTATGGGGACCACATGGCGATTGAACTCGCCAGTGACCTCGCGCTCAGTGGCCGTGTCGTTGTCGCTGGCGGTGCCTACGGTATCGAAGCAGTCGCACACCAGTCGGCGCTGGCGACCGATGGAAGAACGATTGCAGTCCTCGCGGGTGGGGTCGATCGCGCATACCCTGCCGGACACGCGGATCTGTTTGCGCGTATTGAGCAACAAGGTCTCCTCGTCTCTGAGGTTGCACCGGGTGTTGCACCAACACGGCAGCGTTTTCTCGATCGTGGCCGGATTATGGCCGCGCTCTCCTCGACAACGGTGATCGTTGAGGCGGGGGCGCGGTCAGGATCGCTCCGTGTCGCCAACGAAGCAGTGGAGCTTGGTCGCTCAGTCGGTGCGGTTCCTGGCCCCGTGACGAGTGCCGCCAGCTATGGCTCCAACATCCTTATTCAAGACGGACGCGCCCGTTTGCTCACAGGTTCCGAAGACGTTCTTCGACTCGCCGACGAGGACAAGAGCAACGACCACAACACGGAGCTGTCACGAGCATTTCGCATCGCTGCAGCGTGTGATCGTCGCTCACCCGATTCACGCGGCCTGTAATCGCTCATCTTCTTCAGCGCAGTTGACTGGAGAAAAGCGCGTGCACCGGCGCGACTGGGCAGCGGTCAGAGCACCCGCCCCTCCGCTGTCCGCTCAGACGGCTCACGATGGGACTGCACAACCTTGGCCGCGGCGTTCATACGGCGGATCTCGGTGAGTGCTGCTTCGGCCCTCGCGTGATCGATTCGCTGCGCCGTGGCCTCGGGTCGGAGCCCCAGCGGGCTCGGCGTCGTGACGGCGTATCGGTCGCGATACGCGGCGATCGTCCGCGCTGCCAGCTGCCAACTCTCACGCTCCGATGCGGCAGCGGGAGCTTCACCGAGTGACGCGATCCATTGCGCATCATCGACGATGGCTTTGTCGCGCACTGCGCCGGCTCGCTGCCTGATGAGGTGACGACGTTCATCGAGCGCCTGACGCATGTCATCAGCAACCGGTCCCATCGCTTCGGGTACAAGCCCGGCGATGAGCCTGGGCACCTTGCGTGTGCGGCCTGATCCAGCTGGTCGCGCGGTGGCGTCGATAACTCGGTGTCGGATGACGGCAGCGATGTCGTCCGCATCGCCAAAGCCACGCGCACGGACGAGACGTGGGAGCAAGTTAGCCAGGTCATGATGGTTTGCTTCAGCTCGGCGCAGCTCTGCGGTCAAGGGGCCGAACGCATCCGAGCCAATTACATCATCGGCTTCTTCTGCACTGAGGCCGGATGTCCGAACCAGAGCGGCCCACCGGTCGCGTTGCGCTGCGGCGGCGATCGTCTCATATTCTGCGGCGAGCTGGGCGATCGTTCCCCAGGACTCTTGTTCGACAGCGATCGTTTCATGCGCAGAGAGTTCGGCGCCGACGTGCTGGAGAACGCCGCCGAGAACGCTGCGGCCGGTGACTTCATTGTTCTCACCAGGATGCGGACCATCGTGGGAAGTGTCGGGCGTATCGACGGCAACGTAGGCAATATTGGCGTCACGGCCCCGCGTCATCGCCACGTAGAGAGTCTCCCTGGTCATGGTCGAGTCGACGAGCACGTGGGCAGTATCGGTGGTGAGGCCTTGCGCGCGGAAGGATGTCACGGCGTAGCCGAGTTCGACGTGCTCAGCTACATAATCTGCTGGCAGAAGAACGCTGGTCCCCCAGGAACTTCCAGCCCGTCGAACAAGCATCGATCCATCGCGTCGAACATCGACGACGTTCCAGCGATCTCCGTTGCGCACCCAGCCTCGCCCTGCCAGTAGGCGGCGGTCGTTGCGGCGCGTGATGACGATATCTCCGGATGCCGCATGGGTTCCATCGTGCAGCTCAGACTCACGTGACCCGCGAACGGCGCCATCGAGAATCAGATCGGTGCGCGCTCGGTTGTTGAGTGCGGTCACCGATTCATTGGAGTCTGAGACGAGAACCGTTGCACGCCCCGCGACGAGATCGCTGCGCCAGGCGGTATACGCTGAATCGATCATTTCCTCGGTGTCCCCGTCAACGATGCGTTGGTGCTCGTCGTAGGTATCGATGACGTCGGTGTAACCATGGCGAAGATCGAGGGACGCACGCTTTTCCCAGTCGTGCGTGAAGCGGTGAACGTCGACGAGTTCGGGCACGTCATAACGATCATGCGTGAGCATCCCAAAGGCGCCGCCCGCGTCGACAGCCTGGAGCTGCGCGTAGTCTCCGACGAGCAACACTTTCGCCCCAGCATCAGCAGCGAGCTGAGTGATACGGTCCAGGGAAAGCGTTCCCGCGAGTGACGCTTCATCAACGATGACGAGCTGGCCCGACTGAAAGGCCTCACCTTCTCGCAGGTGATTCTGCCACCACTTCGCCGTGTTCTCAGTTGTGATCCCGAGATCCTCGGCAAGCACTTGTGCCGCACTCGAAGAGGGGGCCAGCCCGACGACGGATCCTTGACCGTGTTCCTTTTCCCATGCCCGGCGTAGTGCGTTCATGGCGGTCGTTTTCCCGGCGCCAGCCGGGCCGACGAGCAGATCAACGACACGACCGGAGACAGCGATCTTCGTCAGCGCAGACGCTTGGTCTTCCCCGAGCACCAACCCCTCACGGTCAGGCTTCCGCGTGACGCGTTCGACCGTCGCCTGTGGGACCGTAGGTCCTGTCGTTGTGTGCGCGAGTTGAAGCAGGCGCTCCTCGGCATCGAGCAACTCACCCGATGAGAACACCGTGGAGTTCTTCGGCCGGAACACCGACGATTCATCGCTCCTCCGGAAGACCGCAGGGTTGGATGCCAGTTCGGGCGGCGTGAGTCGAATCGACACAGCCTCAGCAGCATCCACAACCATGCCGATGATCGCTTCACGATCGCGTGTGCTCGCGAAACGGTACCGCATCGTTTGCCGGGCAGCTTCGGCCGTGAGATTCCACCGGTGCCACGTCGAACGCTTCTCTCCAACTACAGTCACAACGCTCTGTCCCAGCCCACGAACGACGTCAAGCGGCACATCATCAGCGCGCAAGAGCAACGGCGCGTTATTCGCGGTGACCTCACGTGCCCAGCCGGTTGCATCGCCACCAAGGATGTTGCCCGCCCGCTGCCTCCACTGAGCGGTGAGGTCGGCGAGCGAATGGATCTCCTTCTCCGGTCTTGTCGCGAGTGTCGCCTGGGCACGCAGCTTGATAATCGTCGTGCTGGAGGGTTGCCTGCCGTGCTTCTCCACGTACGTAGCGATGAGACGATCCTTCTCCTCGTCGATGTGCCGCGACCGCGACGAGAACTCGGACACAAGTTGTTCAGGGACCTTCGCGATCGCCCATGCCACATTGCGGTCCCGTCCGCGCTCACGCGTTTCCCACTCAACTCCGAAGAGCCGCGTGAGGTGATCGGCGAACACGGCTTCGTGGAACTCGGAGAGCGCCACTGTCGCAGCGTGCAGGGGCCGCCCGTCCAAGCTTCGCCACTTGTTGTCGAGCACTGTCTGCACCTTGTTGCTGATCACGACGTGCGTGTGTAGATGGGGGTCACCCGCGCGTGAGTCGTAATGGTCATAGGCTGTCGCGATCAACCCACGCACCTCGACCTGTGCAACGGCACCATCCCCAGGGGTTGCACCGGCGCGCGTGGCTGCAACCTCGCGCTCCATGAACGCAACCACCTCTGCAACCGCCGCATGGTGTGCCCTGACGATGAGTGATTGCGTTCCTGCGTCAGCGACTGCCCACAGCACGGAGGCGGACTTCGGAATAGAGAAAGTGAAGTCATATCCGGCCACTGCCCGTCGAGTGCCCCGCTCAGGCTCCTCCGCTTCGATCGCCGCGACGGCCCGGCCCCGAGCGGTCGGACCCAGCCCCGGATCGAGCGCACAAACTCGCTCCTGAACTCGCTCAGCCACCGACTTGTACGCCGGGTAGGACCGGCCGAGCGGCACGCCGGCAAGCGGGTCACGACCCATGCCGATCAGCAGCTGGAGCTGCGCCTCGGTGACTTCATCGCCGTCGCTTAGTTGCCCGCTTCCGAGTGCCGCGAGGCCGCTGCCCATCCATCGCCCCGGCGGCGTGCCGTCCGCGTTGTAATACCTCGTCAACGGAGTCGAAAGGTTGCGGTCGCCGTCACCGGCGGCCACTGTGCGCAGCAGGTACTTGTAGCCGTCGCCCGCCGACATCACCCGCATCGACACCGTCACCGCAGCTCACCTTCCCTCCATCAAGGAGGAGGTGGACAAGCAGGATCGGCGACTTCAGAAATCACACGCGAGTTGTCGCGACCTCAATCTGCAAGACGCGTGGGGGCAGGATGGGCAGATCACTCGTCGAGTGCTTTGACAAGCGCGTCCTGGGCGTCACTGTAGAAGATGAACGACACCTTCGTCGCGACTTCGTCACTGACGTCCAGGAGCTGACGACGTGCGGACACCGGCAGAAGCAGTGCGGAAGCGCCCTTCTCCATCGCGTGCTCGGCGAGCGTCGCGGCGTTCAGTACCGTCTCGACCCCGCCACCGAGGGACAGATTGCCGACCGCGATCAGCCCACCACGCACCGACCGCTGAAGCATCGCGGAGGCAAGTGAGAGGAGAATCGGGAGGCCGAGGCCGGCTCCGGTCTTGGCAGCATCGAGGGCTCGGACCTGAGCAGTGAGGTTGTGCTCACGGGGGTCGCGGTCGCCCACGAGTTGTCTCGCCTGGGCGACGAGGTTCTGCTCGGCGACCTTAAAGCTCTCGCGGAGCGTGGCAGGCGCGGCCTGGTTGAGCAGCCCGCGTGCGCCCGAGCCGGGCGTGTCAGCCGCCTCGATCCGATAAAGCCCGGGGCCGGCATCACCGCTGCCTTCGGAGATGGCCCAGACCTGACCTGGCGGCAGCGGGTCGATGCCGATCGAGTCGGGACTCGCCAGCTCGGGGGTCGAGACGAACTGCTCGACGCCCTCGCCGAGGCGGTAGCCGAACTGCGTGTTCCGGAATTCGGCCGCACCGATACGCCGCTGCTGCTCCTTAACGCGACGACGGGACTCCAGCGCGATGCGCACCGCCCATTCGAGGTCCTCGTCGGAGATAGCGGACTCCGCGTCGGGGTACAGCAACTTGAGTAGCCCGTCCACAGTCTTGTTCACCGCCGAAAGGTCACGGCCAGACAACGCGTCGGAGTAGTTCACGCGACCTTGGATCGACGTAAGCCGCGACTGGTCCCGGAGTCGTGACCAGCACTCGGAGAGGAAGTCGCTCACGAGCCCGAAGTGGTGGGTGAAGTACGTGGGATTGAGCTTCGGAACATCCCAGCCCGGCAGGTAGGCGTGGATGCGGTCCATGAACGCGGTGTCGTCGCGCATCTCCGGCGGCAGGGGCGAGAGCAGGTGGCCGATGCGCTGTTGATGAGCGACATCAACCTCGAAGTTGCCGACCAACACGATCGAGCCGTCAGCACGGATGGACTCACGTCCGCGGGAGAACTCGCCCGACTCCATGTAGCCCTTCATGATGTTGACGCCGTCCTTCTGGTCGAAGGAGACTCCGGAGACCTCGTCGAAGCAGACCACGTCGTACTGCGCGACGAGGCCGCGCTGCCCAGTCGCGTTGTTCACGAACATGCGGGCGACGGTCGCCTTGCCGCCTGAGATCAGATGCGCGTACGGCGATACCTGCTGGAACAGGTGCGACTTGCCCGTGCCGCGCGGTCCCAGTTCCACCATGTTGTAGTTTCGCTGCACGAACGGAACCATCCGAAGCAGCAACACGTCCTGCGCGCGGTCGCTGAGCTGCGCGGGCTCGAATCCCACCGATCGAAGCAGCAGGTGCTTCCACTGCTGGGTCGTGAACCGTGAGCGTCCGTCGGCCAGGCGCGAGAGCGTGTCACGAGTCGAGAGCTGGATCGGGCGCAGCGAGCCGATAGCGAAGGGCTTGCCGTTGTTCTCGTCCGCGATCGCAGCGTCGTAGAACAGGTCAACCTCGGCGTAAAAGCCACCAGTGAGCATGCGCTCGTTGTCGCGGACGACGGCGTCGTCGATGCGCACGTCGCGGAGCCCAAGGCTCGGCAATTCAGCGACGTAGGCGTTCGACTTTGCGTCGAGCCGAGCTTTGACGAGGTCGATGAGCTTGATCGTCATTCGCTCGCGAGCGCGCGACTTGAACAGCTCCTCCTCGCCTGCGCGCACGGTGCGGTCGGCGAGCAGACGTCGCACAACCTGGAGGCCCTCTTCGATCTCCTCGGGATCGGTGGTGGCGCAGTAGCGTCCGATGAGGAACTCACCCACGTACGTAGGGACCGGGTAAGCCCCCTTGAACTGCTGCGCGAGATCCTTGCGGACGACGTAGCCTTCGAAGGCCGATGCTGCGGTCTCGTCGATCTCATCCAGCGTGATCGCCTCGGTCATTCGGCGCCTCCTACCTTGGTTTGTGTTTGGGCCAGAACCCCACCGTTCGGGTCGAGAAGCACGACCCACGCGACAGCCCCAGCGGGGGCCAGTTCCTCATCGACGAGCACTTTGATTTCGCCCGGCTCCGCGGGCGACTTCGGGCCGCCCACGACACTTGACGCGTCGGCGGGGCGGAGCCGGATCTCGGCGACGATGTCGGCCTCCGCGGGGCTGTAGTCGAGGCGGCATCGCTGTCCGGTCCACCGGACGGCCTCAACCTGGACGGGCGCAACGGCCTTATCGCCGCGCGCCACCGTGACGACCGGAATCACACACTCTTGGAGGCTCAAACCGCCGTGCTCGTAGAGGCGGCCCGCCTCGAACGCAGCGGTTCCTGGCGCGCTCACCATGTCGACGGACGAGTCCCAGGTCCAGGGCAGGATTGGGAAGTCCGGGCGCGCCGCTGCGGCCTTCAACCTCGCCACACGCGGCTTGCGTGCCGCGTCCCCTTCCGTGACCTGCAACGGCAGAGTGACTTTCTGCGCTGCCTGGCCGGGCAAGAGGAACCCGTGATCGGTGACGATGACGACATTCCGCCACCCCGCGTCGAGCAGCCCGCGAACGCGCTCTGCAACGAGGTCGAGCTGCTGGTCGACGAGGTCCGCGAGCGCATGTCCGTGCGAATGGCCAAGCGAGTCGATCGAGCTTGTCTGTGTCCATGCCTTTCCGGTCGGATCTCCGACCCCGGCGGCGTCCCACTCAAGGAACTGAACACCCGCGCTCGCGAGTGCCGAGCGCAGGACCGCGCCCTTGAGTGATCGGCCCTGGTCGTCGGCTGCGTCGAAGGCGGTTCCGCCGCCCACGGTGATCGCGATGGGGGCCACCGCCGGCTGCCCGGTCGGCGTCACGCTGGGGAATGCGGCCAACCGAGTCTCTACGGCGGCGTCGAGCGGTGACAGCCGCCGAGCCACGCGTGTAGCCAGGTCGAAGCGAAGCGCGTCGACGTAGACGACGGCAGTTCCCGCTCCGATGTCGAGGCCGGTTTGCCCGTGATAATTGGTCACTGCCGCCTTCTGGAAGGCCCGCGCCGACTCGTCGACCCAGGGGTCATAGAGCGCGCCAAGCGCAGTGGCCACTGCGGCCCGGTCTTGCGCGGTCTTGGCCGCCGCGATCGCTCGCAGTGCGAGGTCGTCAATCATGTGGCCCTCATCGCCGTACCAGGCGACCTGAGTCTTGAGGTCTGTCGCAGGTGTGGCGGTCGCCGCGCGGTCTGCCAGTTCGGCGAAGTGGCCTACGGCCCGTGCGAGCGGCGCCTGCCCGAGGGCCGCCCAGACGTTGTCTTCCCGCGCCGCGTGTGCGGCAGCGAGGTCCTTGACCCGATCACCCGGGTTCGGGTGAGTTGCGAGCGCACCGAGTGCAGTCCGCAAGGCCTCCTCCTGGTCGCGATTCCATGAGGGCCACGAGTCAGGATGCGGGTCGGTGTCTCCAAATAGCGGCACGACAGAGGGGCGTGCCTGATCGAGGAGGTTGGCGATGTTCGGATAGCGGGCGGGATTCTCCGCGAACCGCTGCCAAACCGCATTCCACTCCCCAGCCCGGCTTCCGAGTTTGCTGGCCGCAGTGAGCGCGCCGTCCTTCTCAGGGCTGAAACCGTAGACGGACCTGCAGGAGGCGATGAGTGCCTGCCATCGCGCGCCCTCAAGTGAGCTTCGCACGGTGACCGGATCATCCATCCATTCAAGGAGGGTGCGCACCGAGTCATCGAGCACGAGGTGGTGCAGGCGCGACGAGTCGAGACGCCCCATGCGCTTGAGGTCATCGATGTCCTCGAGGAAAAACTTGTCAAGCACCTGCGCGAGGGCCGCCTTTGTCGCGGCGTCACCAGCAATGTCTAGCCCGGCACCCTGCTTTGACAAGAGGAACGAGTGCGGCGTCCAAGGCGTCTGGCCGTGAGCGGAGGGCCACCAACTGGAGCGGATCGCGATCTCGGCGAGCGGCGCGAGTGAGTCGTTGAGAGCCGATGCCTCGGCCACGGAACTTCGGCTGATACCAGGCAGATAGATCACCCACGGGTTGCGGTCATCACGTGCGGCAAGATGCGACGGTAGTTCCGCTGACTCGGGCGAGGCAAGAACGGCTCGAAGCCAGAGCGCCGGGCCCTGCGCAGCTAGGGGGTCGTGCTCGCCGAGAACGAGGATGGGCACCGCCTCCTGAAGGCTGCGGATCACCGGCTCCCATGTGCGCTCGGGGTCGGCCCACAGCACAGCCGCGGGAGCAGAGTTCACCCCCGCGTTGAAGGTTGCGGCATCACGGAGGGCCTTGGCGACTACCGCACGGACGAGCGTCATTCGGCAGCCTCCGCGGCTTTCCGGGCTGCACGGCGCTCATCGAGCATCGGGTGCAGGTCGTTGTGACGCTCTGACCCGTCGGGGTTCATCCCGCGATCCTTCCGCCAATGAACGTTCACCTTCGACCGGAGCACGTCGGCGGCCACGAACGGCCGGATGTTGAGCCGCACGCCATCGTCTAGTTGGGGCTCCCAGCCGATTGGTTGCTGAGTCATGGGCTTCCACCGCACGTAGGTGTCGTAGGGAGGTGCACCTTCGAGGATGAGCTTGAGCCTGCGCTGGAGGCCCTCAGCGGCGGCCAGGCGCGCATCGGCACCCGCCCGTTCTGCGCGAGCCTCATGCTTCTGTCGGTCGACCCAGGCGCCGAGCGACGTGAAGGTCAATTTCTCCAGCGTCCGTCGGTCGAGGTTGTGGTAGTTGACGATTGCCGAGAACCCGTCTTTCCGACCATCCCAAATGTGCCACAAGAACGGCCGGTTGTCGAAAACCTTGACATGCTGAGCGAAGAACGAATCGCGAAGCCAGTCCTCAAGCCTCCCGTTCTTGCCACCTGCATCGGTGACGAGCTGGCGTTCGAGGTTGCTCGACCACTCGCTGCCGTAGGCTGCCGTGAGAAATCCACGGAGTCGCGTCGCAAGATCCGGTTCTCCAGGTAAAGCGACCAGAGCCGCAATGCCGTCAGAATCGACCAGAGCATCGATTGAGTCACCATGAGATTCCGGCCACTCATAGCCTAGAAGGCGAGCCACAGCAACTTGGAGAGGATATGTCGATGTCGAAACGCCACCATCGAATATCCACAGAGTTGGATCGAAAGAAACGGGTGTCGGTAATCCTTCTGGGAAAAGCCGTGCCGCTTCGTTGCGCCAACGTTCAACTTCGAATGGAAGTTGAAGCAGAGTTTGAGGCGAACTCATTGCAAATCCAGGACTAATCTTCGCAAGTTCATCACGGAGATTCCCAGAGAGGGCGAATGCAACCAATGCCAAGTGATCCTTAGGGTCAATCGGAACGATTGCGAAAGATCCCGAGTCAAATCGGTCGCCAAGATATATGGCCACTTTCGCGCCAATCTTACTTACCGCAACGCCTGGTCGACCCCACAAAGGCTTCCCTCTACGCCAGTTCTGAGCCGCGTGATTTAGGTGTTTCACTGAATCGGCTAATCGCGCCATCTCACCGACTTCAGATTCCCACAGTACGACCTTCTTTCTACCAGAATAGAAACCCTCTCCATCGGGCGAGTGCTGGAGAAATTCCCAGCCGTCTCCCAAGTTCGGGATCTCCCAAAAATATCTGTCGAACCGTTGACCATCACCGGCCTGCATACCATTCCTGGCATCCGCGATATCCCCGACCACGGACCCGATGGCGCGCTCAGGTTTACCGTCGTTGCTCGCCAGAGAGATGCGCGAATCCAGTGAAGTCAGCCACGACGACTGTTGAAACTTAACTAATGAGGTGGATCTCAATGCGGCCGGCTTCTCCGAGAGGGAACTCGCCGAAACAACGAGCGTAGGCACACCCTGGTCAGATGATCGCTTGGCATCACCAATGGTGAGCACTGGGTTGACCCGCAGTGGGGTGTAGAAGCTGTTGTCACCCAGAAGTGCAAGGAATCTCAATGCATGACGTTCGAGCAAGTATCCCCTGAACTTTCGTCCGGCCCTGTAGTGCATCCAGTCACTTGGAAGGACTACAGCGAACGAACCAGCTCTATCGAGCATTCTGAGCGAACGAATCAGCATCACCAGAGCGAGCTCACGCTTTGCAATATCGAAGTTCGCTTTGATGAAAGACTCCAGAATTACGGATTGCTTCTCCAATCCCAAAAATGGAGGATTTGTAACCAGTAAGTGATAACTACCCGCAAGCAATTCAGAGGCAACTACCACGTCCTCTGCGGTGTGGCCAAGCACAGTACCCGATGTTTGTTCAACCCCGAGCGCATCGGCCAAAGCAAGTCGCACCCGATCCCACCCAACGCCGATGCTCAAGTCCGTGGAAAAAAGGTGATCAACCTCGCCTACTGGATGCGGATCGATTAGGGAACCGAGCGTATCCGCGTTCCGGAACAACGAGTGAAGGCGAGCCATGACTTTTCTTAGCTCCGGGTCATCTCCTGCCAGAGACTCCCACTCGGATAGAGCAGCCCGGATAGGAACCCCAGAGCAAGCGATCTGAGGTGCTGGTAACTCGCGGAAGCCGCCTTGCTTCCATGCTTCCAGTGCAACGTTGAACGTTGCGATCTGCGTGCAGCGGGGGTCGAGTTCCAAACCGTGAAGATTGTCCCGGAGCACCGCGTCTTGCGCTTCGGCCGGTGTCAGTCCCTCCTCCTCGGCACGCATACGCCAGAGCATTCCGAACATGGCGACGAGGAAATGTCCAGACCCGCAGCAAGGGTCCATTACCCTCACATCGGCGGCACGCTCAGGCCAATCGCTGAACGAGCCCGCGGCGGGAGTGCCGTCCTCGTCGCGACGGAGGTACTCCCACGCGCCGACGAGCGGCGACTCGGGGTGCCGCGCCGCCCACCATGCGCCGAGCGAGTTCTCCAGCAAGAAGCGGACCATGTAGTTCTCGGTGAACAGCTGCGTGACGGGAGACAGATCAGCGCCACCGATCTTTACCCCAGAGTCATTCACCCGCTTCTTCTCGGCCGTCTGCCAGAACTGATACACCCAGCCGAGCGCGTCTTCGGTCGTGAATACCTCAGCGGGGATCTCCAGCAGCAAACGCTCCAGCGTGTTCCGATGCTCAGCCGCGAACCGCACCTGTACCGCAGGGTCGGTCAGGCGAAAGACACCGGGCAGGATCTCCGAGGCGAAGCGAGCGGCAACGGCCCACGCGTCGGGTTCGCCGAGGTCGGGCGCAAAATCGCCGCAGTCTTCCAATGACAACGGGATGTCGCGGTACTCGGGGTGCCGCAGGAGTTCGTTGACCTCCAGGAAGCGCGCAAACAGCAAGCGGTGCCATTGCTCATAGGCGATGTCATGAACGAGGTTTGTGAGGGGCGCGCCCGATCGCGACGTGTCGTCGCCGAGTTGCCGGCCCTTCTCCCGAAGCGCCAGGCGAAGCCCGTTCTGCTCCTCGCTCAGGTAAGCAGGCCGGCTCGGTTCACCGACCGCGAGTGCGCGCAGAGCGTCCTCGGCCGCGCGCTGTGCCGCCTCGCGGGCGCGTTGCGTCTGGGCATCGAGGAAGCGCCGTTGGTCGGAGTTCAGGACGGTAATCGTGGCTTCGGTCATGATCAGCCCTTCACCACGACGGTGTCATTGCTGCTCAGGGCTTCGAGAAGCTGCGACCGCAGTTCGTCGATGTACCGCTCGACCTCGTCCGAACTGCTCAGGCTCGCAGTCGAGACGGTGACCGTGACGGTCGACGCCGCCGGAGTCGTGAGTCGCAGAGCTGCTTCCAGAGCGCGCGATGCACGCTGCGGGATCGCGTCCAGTTCCGCAGTCCACCCTTGGAGAGGTCGCGCCTGCGCCGCCGCCAGCACGGTCGATGGATCGGCGAGGTTGGGCTCCGGCTCCGCAGTGAGGTGATGGTCCGCGAGGAGCGACGCGCGTTGCGCTGGTTCAAGCGGCTTCCATACAGACTGTGCTTCGAGGCTTTCGACAGCCTGCTTGCGGGCGTCCCTCAACGCGCCCGCGGCTGAGTGGATCGCGTCGCGAAGCGCGTCGGCCAGGTCCTTGACGATCGGGGCGACAGGGTCGGCGTCGGCGAGCAGATCACGGCTTGCGACCAGTGCGTCGAGGCGGTTGCGTACAGCAGACGCGGTCTCTAATCCGGTAGAGGAGGTGGCGAGCGTGCGTGCGAGCGCCAAGGCTGTGGCTCGGCTCTTGCTGCGGCGCTCAAGCTCCCCGAGCTTGTCGCTGAAACTCGTGAGTTCGTCTTTCGCGCCTAGTAAGGCGTGCACTCGGTCGTTGCCGGAACTGCTGATGATGATCTGGATGTTGCTCGGGACGCTGATGTCCGGGAGCGGCGCCGGTCCGCTCACGTCCTTAGCGCGCTGAACGAGCGACTTCACGGCTTGCTCGACCGCCGAGACGAGTCCATCGTTATCGGTCGGGAACCCAAGGGCGCTCAGCACCTGGCGCCCCTGAATCTTCTCGGCAGGCTTGAGAACTGTCACTTCACGGCGGAGCTGCACATTGCCGAGGCGGGTCTGCTTGAGTACGTCGGTAGTCGTTGCTTCGCTGCCGTTGAGCGTCGCTCGGATCACTCCTGTGTCAAGGAGTACACCGAGGGCAGCCATGAGCGCGTCCCTCGGCCAGCCGAGCGGTTTCGAGGTGACGGCCTTCTCGACGTCGTTCGCGGAGGTGCCAGCCGAGCCGATGTGGCTGAGTACCTCTTTGATGACGCGATGCTGCTCAGCGTCGGCGTCGTGATGGACGGCCTTGAGGGCATCAACCGCCGACCCGCTCTTGACCCTGGCGATCACCTGCGGCCAGCGATTGTCGTCTGCCTCGGCGAACCGCGGGAAGAGCCGCGTCGCGGCGTCCTGCGCGCCAGCTTCGATCCGTTCGCGCAGGCTGACTCCGCTGGGTGCCGTCCCGCCGCCGAGGAGAACGTTCGCCTTGGAGATGACGTCGCGGACATGGGCGTTCACCTGGTCCGTCGCGCGGTTGAGGCGGGTCTGCATCGCACTTCTGGCTTGCTTGCCCTCATCGTCCTGCGGAATGCCCTGCTGGTCGATCACTCGCTGTGCTGCGAGCTTGTTGCGGACCGCCGCTGCGAACGCGGGGGCCTGAAGTCGGGGAACGTGGACGAGGATGATCGGCGAGTCGACGCCAAGGCTGCGGGCGGCCTCATCGAACTGCTTCGCCGTGATTCCTTCGTCCCACTCTGAGCGGAGCCACACCGGGATCGCCTCGGATTCGGGCGGGAGCGACGCATCGGCGTGCAGGGCAAGCTTGCGCGATTCCTTGGCGCGCCCCTGCTGGATCGAAGCGGGCAGCGACCGACCGACTTCCGAGAGCAACAGCGAATCACGCTCGGTGCTAACCTCGCTGTCGGTGACCTGGGCGTGGTGCCTGCGGAACGCCTCGTCCCAATCGCGGCCCGCCTTCGTCTGAAGACGGAACTCCTCGCCGTCCTGCTGGATGATGCCCTCCTCGGCGAGCGCTTCGAGCACGGCAGGCACTTCTCGCCGAAGCCTGTCGCCATCGTGGGCGAGGTCTTCGACGAGCAGGTCGACGAGATGGTCTGCCGAGGCGCGCACGCCGATATCCCCGTGCCCCGAGGTCGGGAGCAGACCGATGAGATGGATCAGGCCGAGGACGCGCCCACGCAGGGCGTTCTTCTGCCACTGCTCGTGGATCAGCGTCTGCGTTTCTTTGAGGAGCAGCCCCGCGCCGTTCAAGTCTTCGTTCTTCTGGGAGTAGAGGAAGTCCGCACCGACCACGGTGCCCAGTGACTCGGGCGCAACCTTGCGGTTCGCCTCGTGCACGATTCGGAGCTGGGAGCGCAGCTGTCCGGCGCGGCCGGCGTCGGCCTGGCGGAGCACGCTCTCCCAGAATCGACGCCGCACAGGAAGCAGCGGGTAGTCCTCGGCGAGGTCCTTGTCGTCCTCAGCGGTGTGCTGAATCTTGCTTCCGATGAGCTGCCGGGAAATCTGCCCAGCGACCGACGCGAGGGTGCTGTCGAGACCCGGCTTCTTCGCGGGCTCCTTGCTCAGCAGCACGCGACGGACGACAGCATCGACATCCTGATTCTTGAGCACGACCTTGACGGTGAAGCGGTCCTGGATCTTCTGGAGTGTCGAGTCCGCCGTCAACTCCTGCTGACCCGTGGCGACGAGCAGCACGCGACCATCGAGTTCGCGGGACACCGACTCGACGAGATTCTGCACCTCCATAGCGCGGCCGCCGTCGCCGCTGATGTACTGCTGCACCTCGTCGAGGACGATCAGCGACGGCGGGATCTGACCACCGCCGACGTGTTCAAGGATCTTCTTGAGCAGCGCGACGGTCTCGTCAGTGGAGAACGACCGCGTGTCCGGCGGGAACTGGCTGCGAAGCGCGGCACGCACATCCTTGGCTGATGCGGCGAACTCTGCGTCGGAGGCGAGGATGGCGTTCGCGAGCCTCGTGCTGAGGTTGTACTCGCCAAGTTCCTCGATGAAGTCCCCACCGTTGGTCGTTATGTGGTCGTGGACGGCGGCGAGGTACCCGTTGCCCGCAAGCCAGAGAGCCACCTGGGCGGGCGCGACTCGCGGAGGCAGCCCGGCCGCCCCGAGGACGATGGAGAGGAACACCGAATTGAGGGTGTCGCCGCTCCGGTCGAGCGCGCCTGCGGCTGCCCACGGTGCGGCGCCATCCCGGCGGCCGAGCGTGGTCAGCTCCGTCAGCTGGTCCTGGATGCCTTGCGGGATGTTGCTCAGGCCCCGCGCGGTCGCACCGTTCGGGAAGTTCGTGTCGGCCCACAGGTGCTGAAGCACACGGACGAGGTGGGACTTGCCGCTGCCGTAGAAACCCGAGACCCACACGGCAGGCTGCGTCGTTCTGTTCCGGTGGCCGACGTACGAGTCAAGGATGCGCTGAAGGCCGTGCTCGTACTCGCCCTCGCAGACAAAGCTCTCGAGCTCGTACTTGAGGACATCCCACTGGTTGGAGTCCTCGGGACGGTCGACGTTGGTGACACCGTCGTTCGGAATCTCGAAGCTCAGCGGGTGCCGAATAAACAGGTCATTGTTGATCGTCACGTGAGGTCCTTCTGAGGATCGATGACGCGGGCGCGGTAATTGAACCCGTCGCGCGCGTCGAGCAAGCGGAATGAGTGAGTCTCCGGGTCGTGAAGTCCTGGGAACAGCACGAGGAGGCGACCGGTCACAGCGGAATCGACGGACTTGATCACGCTCGATGCTCGAAGGAACGGGAATATCGATCCAATTCCGACTAACGCCACGACGGCGTTCGCGGGAGCCGCTTCGAGTGTCTGCCGGATGCGCGCGACAAGTGTAGCCTCGAACTGGTCGAGGATCGACTGCGTGAGGTCGCTCGGCTCCTCGTAGAACGCCTCCGCGTGCCGGTGTGACGACAACCAGCGCCCGAAGTCGTCGGTGACGTCGAGGACTATCCAGTCGCGGCCTGCCTGGGTCGTTGCCAGCCCCAGGTTCGGTAGCGAGTGCCGCATTTGCCGTTCCAGGTCCGGCGGGTAGACGAGCATCCAGACGCGCTCACCGCCCGAAACGTTGTCCTTCCAGGTCAAGGACAACTCGGCTCTGAAGGCATCGACGAGATCGGAGACGCGGCTCATGCCACGCCGCCCAATGCGGGGAATGACACGTCAACCACGTTGCCCGCTACGAGCAGGTCCAGGAGTCCCTGGGTGTGCGCGTTGCGCAGCGCATCCAAGGAACGGCCGGGAGCAATCTCGAGGATCTTAGACCACGGGTTATCGAGGACGCCAAGCCCGCGTCCGCCTGCCAGGTGCCCCAGGTAAGCGGCGTAGGCGATGGCTGCCGGTTGGGCGTTCACGGCAGTGCGAATCTTCTTGGCGCGCCCGGCTAGATGGCCGGTTTGGGTCCAACAGGCACCGGTGTTACGACCGGTCTTTCCGAGTGTTGACTCCGACAACTCGCTGCCGAACTGTGCTGTTATGGCTTCGGTGAGATCAGCCGAGGTAACACTCGCCCCCGCAGGCAGGCCAGCTATCGCACCAAAGGAAGCGCGGAACACCTCATCTCGGGTGAAAGCCAAGAGCCCGGCCAGGAGCGGGCGAGACGAGCGATCGAGATCCCAGAAGTGCCGCAATGCGGTGAACTCTGTGCGACCCGGGTCGAGGAAGTACAGCTCGCGCAGGTGGCGGAACGATCGGAGCCTCCCCGATTGTGTTGGGCGCCCGAGGACATTGCCATCGACCACGGCCTCACGGTACCGATCCG
Organism: Cryobacterium sp. PH31-AA6; assembly: GCF_030063195.1. GTDB lineage: Bacteria > Actinomycetota > Actinomycetes > Actinomycetales > Microbacteriaceae > Cryobacterium. The sequence goes on along the minus strand of NZ_JASISS010000013.1, from coordinate 21,501 downwards.
CGGAAGCGTCCAATGGCACTGCCTGCAGAAGCTCAACGAGATGGGAAACGCCGATTGTGTGGCTGGCGGTCGTCCGGAGCGTACCGAGGGCAAAGCTGTTCCCAGCAGTTTCGGAACTCGTCATCGCTCAGCGTTCACCCCCTCGCACACAGATAGTGGATCAATTCTCAACAGCTTGGGGACTCCACCTTGCACCGTGGCACCCTTCTTCAAAGATCCCACTACATCAGGAGCCTCCGACAATCGAGCAATCACGAGTCACCCTCTCCCGTCGTTGCACCGCCGCGGCGAACCCAGTCGTCGATCTCGCTCGCTTGGAACTTCCAGAGCCGCCCGATTTTGTGGGCGGGCATGCCCTTCTCGGCGATCCAGGTGTAGACGGTGTCCTTGGTGACGCCAAGATGCGTCGCAATGTCGTCGGCAGACATCCATGGCTCGGTCACATCGCACCCCCATCTCGACCCGCGCAGGCCGACATTCCCGATGATATAGGAGTGACAGCGGGTTGAGTAGGGTTTTTGCCGGTGTAATCGGGCCGACTAGCCTGACGGGCTCTGCGTTCGTCACACCGTCATATGATCCGTACGCCAGCAACTGACGGTAGAGCGCCACCGTTCAGGGGCGGATTTCCACGCAAGCGCGTACCCTGCGTGACCTTCTCCAGCTCCGTACTAAGCGTCTCGAACGCGAAGATCGAGAACGCGGATGCAGCAATTCGGACCTTCGAGCCCGAGGTGATCTCAGCCTTCAGGTCGCCTCCAAGCAGATCCATAACGTTGTTGATGATTCGCAAGCTGTCAGTTCCGCACCTTGGCCCGGTCTGCTATTTCGTCCCCGGCGGCACACGGATTGTGCGGGACTCGCGCGGCGTAATGCCGTCAACGCATTTCGTTCAACCTCCCATAGCCAGCGATGCCAGCCACGACGAGACGACTGTCCGCCAGCGATTTCCCTCCGAGTTCCAGCTCATCGTGTGATGTGCGTCGAATGCTTCGAGGGTGACGATGTCAGGGCGCAGTGTCCTGAGATGGCTGGAGAGCTCGAACGGCGACGACGTGTCGAGGGTGCCATGAAGGATGAGCGTCGGCACGGTCAACTCGTCGGCCCGCGCGATCCAGTCAAATCGTCGCAGATCGACGGGGTTGGCGAGACCCGACACTTGTGCACACGGCCGGAAGATGAGCCACGGGATAGCGAGTATGCCGGACCATGCTGGTAGACCCGATCGCGCGCAGTTGGCCTTGATCGTCGAGACCCAGTCGAGAACGGGCGACTCAAGCACCAGTCCGGCGGCGATTCCGCGAAACTCAGACTCGGCGGCGAGCTGCAGTGCGATTGCCGCACCCATCGACCAGCCAAAGAGAATGACGCTGCCGGCACCGTTCTCGCGGGCAAAGCGCACGGCCGCTCGCACATCATCGATCTCGGCGGCGCCGAGCTCAGAACGACCAGTACCCACGGTTGGACCTTCACCGTCGTTTCGATACGTCACGACAAGGGACGTCAACCCGGCTTGCGAGGCGACCTGCACGCCACGAAGCGTTCCGGCGCGCGTGCTGCCGAGACCGTGGATATGGATAGCCCACTCGGTCGACGGGGTGCCCTGAGGAGCGACAAGCCATGCGGGCGCCGGGCCGACATCCGTCAATATCTGGACATCCGTGGCCTCCAGGTCGGCATCCTCCGGGCTGGAGAAGACGATGCCGCTCCAGGATGCACGTTGGCCGGCGGCCAGACCCTCGCACGGCTCCCCCAACACCTCGCGCCCGATCAGACGCGGCCCACGGTCCTCGACTTCGTGCGACAGCCGAACCAAGCCGCCGGTCTCAAGTAGGAGACAGTAAAGGCCCGGCGCGGCCGTGGCGGGCGTGCGGTCAAGGACGACGATGGGTCGCTCCCCCGAGTTATCCACGTCTCGAATCGTGAGCTCGTACGTTCTACCGCTGGCCGGGGCGGTCAGGCGCCTTGCGATCCCCAATCCGAGGCCGCCGAACGCCAAACCGCCGGCGGCCACCGCCCCAGCCACCACCCAACCGGCTCTCATCGTCGTTGCTTTCCTTCTCCGGTCGTCGCTGGCGAATCTACAGGCTCTGCGTCGGTCGCTCCGGATCCGAGGAGGTGGCGTTCGGCGCGCTCAACGAGTTCTCTGTCCCCGTCGCGCAAATCAAACGACACCCGAGTGTCTATCATCGCGTCGCGGATCTCGACGACCTGACGGTGGAGCAGCGTCTCGGGCTCGCCGGCGTGGAACCCCGCCTGCTCGTTCTGGCTGATGCCCGGTCGTACCCTGGTCGCCACTGCCCAAATCGGCTCGAGCTCTTCGACAAGCATCCGCGTCATCCGTTCACGAGATCGCGCTTGCAAGGTGCGGGCGGCGGGCTGGCCAGCGAACCCGAGACACAGGAAGACGATTGCCAGCAGAAAGACTGGTTCATACGCGACGGCGACGGATGCCATCAGGCCCAGGTTGCCGGCCACATGGGCGACATCCAGGGTGATGACAATGAGGCTCAGCACGACTCCGAAGATGCTTCCGATCAGCAGGGAAACCGGAGGCAGTCGTTGGGTTCCAGCGCTGCTACGGCGTTGCCGCGCAGCAAGCACGGCCATCGCCGTGAGGACGATTCCGTAGTACAGGAATTGGATCATCGAGTAGGCGGCAGCTACTGGTTGAGCGCCGAGGTCACGCATGAAGCTGGTGGTGGTCTCACCACGATCGATGAAAGCGAATGTGGCGACCGCGCCGACGAGTGCGGCAACCAGGGCGAACCGGTTGAGTGCGAGGCGCACGGCCCATGGTTGATGCTCGGAGGCCTTCAATACTCCGCGACCGAGGAAGAAGACGCCGACCATCAATGCGACGTCCGCCACCAGGGTCACCAGGTTGGCGCCGCCGACGAACGAGTCGAGGGCTCGATAGACCAGATCGATATTCAGCGTCATCGAGACCGCGATCGTGAAGGCCGCGTAGGTGATGTTGCGCTCGGCATGACCACGCCGCAAGATGAGCAAACTCGCAACGAGCAGCCACATGAGGACGGAGACGAGGAGAGCAGTCACCCGAAGATCTCCAGATACCGAGAGCGGTACATCGCCGATCCCCTGATCGCCGCGGCAAGGTGATCGGCGAGCGTCTCCGCGATGATTTCCTCGGGAGTGTCCAGATCCTGTCGCCTGAGCAGCCGTCGCCGGGTCTTCGGCGGAATGTCGGGCAGCAGAAAGTCGGGACCGTCGGGATCGTGATCGAAGTCATGGCCGAGGATCATGTGCGCCAGTTCGTGCAGCACGAATTGCTGCCGGTGCAGCGCCGAATCGCTGTGCGCGTGAAGCACCAGATCTTCTTCAGGCGTCATGAGCCAGACGGCGCACAGTCCGTCGTGAGCGCCGAGGTCCGCGAGTTCGACGATTCGCAGTCGACGTCGCCGATAGCGTTGCACGGCTCCGACGAGCTGGTCGAAAGTGAAGTTATCGCCAAGTGCGAGTTCGTGAACCGCCGCGGACGCGATTACCTCATTGTTCACTGCCGCGTCACTTCCCCTCCTACGTCTGTATGGCTCCAACGTCCTCAGCGCCGTCGCGTACTGCCGGCAAGGACTGTGAGATCTCCGCGTCCAGGAATCTGCTGATTGCCTGAAGCGCGTTGGGGGAAATGTCACCGAGGGTGCGAGCCGCATACGTCTTCACCCGCGCAGAACGCATTGCACGCACGAGATCGAGTTGTGCGCTCACCTTGGCAGGGGTCTCTGCGCCGGCCTGGCCAACGAGAAACTCGGCGTCGACATCGAAGAACTCGGCGAGGCCCTCGAAGAGTGGACGGTCTTGCACGTACCGGTGGCCATTCACCATATACGTCCATCGCGACCTCGAGAGGTTCATGCCGCGATCTGCGAGGAAGACAGCGATCTGGGTGAACGTCGGCTCACTCCCCGTTTCGGCGACCGCGACGTCGAGCAACAGCCGGAGGCGCTTCGCGAGATCCTGGGCGGCGGTCTTGCTCTCGATATCGGTCATGTGCGAAACCTTTCACCCCGGGCCAGGAATGACATTTATGGCGAACGGATGCTCGGGTCATTGAGAGTGCCCAATCTACTCGTTGAGCATGACCAACGCAAGGATTGCGCATGCTCAAATCGGGTGGTAAAACGAATCTTGAACGGAATTTGAGCATGCTCAATGCGTTGTTGCCTCGCCGCGCACCCTGGCGTGGCCAGGCGCACCTCTGTGTCAGCCACCCGTGCGGGCGTGGCAGCTAATCGGAAAGGTGATCGCTGTGTCAACGAAGCCGCAGTTGCGACAGGACCGGGATGCCAAGCTCACGGAACTCCACGAACAACTGGTCTCCTCCGTCGAGGCACTGGTCACCGGTGACGAGTGGAAAAAAGCGCTCGAGTTCGCTGCCCGGTTCCGAACACGATCTTTCAACAACACGCTCCTGATCTGGACGCAACATGCGGCCGCGTACGAACACGGCCTCGTTCCAGGCGCACTCCCGACCTACGTCGCCGGATTCAAGCAGTGGCAGACGCTCGGGCGCCGCGTCGTCGCCGGCCAGAAGGGGTACCTGATTCTCGCGCCCCTCACCGCACGCTTCGCAACCTCCTCCCCCACCGACGCAGGCTCATGGCGAAGGCTCGACCGCAACGAACGCCCTCGCGCGGGTGAGGTCGTCCGCCAGCGAATGATCGGCGTCAGGGCGGCCTACGTGTGGGACGTCTCGCAAACCGACGGCTCACTGATCCCTGAACGTCCCGCCCCGGCACTTCTCACCGGCGAAGCCCCCAGAGGCCTCTGGGCTGGCCTTGCAGCAATCGTGCATAACGCGGGCTTCGCCCTCTCGACGGCACCGGATGCTGCCGCGCTCGGCGGCGCGAACGGACTCACCGACTTCGAACGTCGGACGGTCTCGGTGCGCGCCGATATGGATGCCGCGGCCCAGGTGAAGACACTCGCGCACGAACTTGCACACATTCACCTACACGCACCCGACGCCGGCACGGTCTCGCACCGCGGAATCGGCGAGGTCGAGGCAGAGTCGGTCGCCCTGATGATTGGCGCGGCACACGGGATGGATACGAGCGACTACACGATTCCGTATGTGTCCTCCTGGGCCAGCTCGGTGGAGGGCAAGACCGCATCCGAAGTGGCCTTGGAGACGGGCGAACGCGTTCGTCGCGCAGCCGTGGTGATCCTCGACCAGCTTCAGACGGACCAGATCGGGGCCGGCGATCCCCCAGAATTCGATCGGTCACAGCCAACCCAGAATCTGACCACCGGAGCGACGGCCCCAGCCGCCTTGCCGATCGAGCGGCTCGTGGCCCGGAGCCTCTGATGAGTATCGCTGCGGTGCTCATGGCCACAGCCGGACTCCCCGTGCGGGACGCCGCGCTTGCCTTCGCCCGGGCGGGCACCCCTGTCTTTCCGTGCGCGACGGGCGGCAAGCGCCCACTGACGCCGGCGGGCTTTCACGATGCGAGCTGCGACATCAGCCAGGTGCGAACCTGGTGGGCTCGGTGGGCCGGCGCGAACATCGGGATACCAACGGGCGGCAGGTCGGGAATCGACGTCGTCGACATCGACGTGACCGCCACTGATTGCGGAATTGCAGAGTATCGTCGGCGCTCTGCTGACCTTCGTGCTCATCATGGCAGTGCTCATGATGATCATCAGCGGGGTCACCTGGGCTCTCGCCTCGGCGAACGGTAACTTTCAGACCGCCACCCGGGCACGGATGGGGGTGTGGGTCGCCTGCGGAGCAGCGGCCCTCGCGGGCGGCGGCGTCGCCTGGGTCAACTTCCTGCTCGACGTTGGTTCGACTCTCTGACGGTCAGTCTCCACGGCCTTCTGCGAACGAATCGACCACACGCACTTGACTGGATTTGGGTTCAATCTCGCCGAGGGCCGCCATAACCGTGAACTATTGGCAGCCAATGGGCGTCGCCGTGTCGACGCCGCCGTGTCGACGCCGCCGCCGTCCAAGTTGGGAAAGCGCACTAGGGTGCGTCACAACTACACGAATTGGGGCTGACATCGAAACTGAACTGCCAACGTGGCTGTCATTCATCACGGCTCAAACAACGAGCCGCCACGCGCTTCAGCAGAAGGCTATGCTCGCGCACGCGTGGACGTCGTCCATGCTGTGGCTAACCGAACCCAGCCTCAACTCAGGGCACTCATCGACGCAATTCATGCGTGCCGCAACGTCCAATAAAGGAAATAGTCAGGTCAGATTAAAAGAGACAACCCTGTGAGCAAACACCAGACAGCAGGCGTACAGATCAGATCAATTGTCGAGCATCAGAAGACAAGAGCTGTCAGATTACTCGCGGCGAACATTGACTCTGCCTCGGCAGCACGAATCACTGCCTCGGCAGGCCGTCCCATCGCCAAGTCATTGATGCCCAACTCCTTCCCTGACCCGGTATGGCTTGGCGCCTACGATGGCCACCACCTGGTTGGGGTTATCCACGCCGGAGTACCGGGCGAAGCTGAGCATTTAGCGGATACCATTCAGCGTGGCTTTCCGGTGGTGGGAGGATTAGCACTGTTCACGAAGATTGTTCAGAATTGTACGAAGATCGAGTACATTGCCGTAGCACCAACCCATCGAGAGAATGGTATCGGTGCGGCCCTCATTGCAGCCCTGCACGATGTTCTCCTGGCGGACCATCGGAGGCACGCCCGATCAGTGACGGCGTATGCCTCATCCCTAGATGCCCAAGCCCTTTTCGCGAGCGCTGGTTACACGATCGGGCAGCCGCAAAAGCCCATACCCCCCGATTTCCTCGAAGGCCTCGCCACTACCTGGAGGCCGTCGGTATTTCTTTCTGGCCGGTCAGGAGCCTGGGCGTACCGCACGATTCACTGAGACTGCTCGCCGTTCTCGTGGCTGTGGAAGAGCAACGGGACCTGTATGGGCTCGGCATCCACCTGAGCAAACTCGGGGATACTGTGCGCTCCTAGCTGTCGTACGCATCAAACGACCGAGGGAGCCAACTGTGATCGACATCAATCCGAACGGGACGGGGCTTCCCGGAATCGAGCAGTTGCGAATCATCGTCGGTGCGGTGATGACAGTTGGCCTGATCCTGAGCGTGCTCGCCTTGATCATTTCGGCGATCGTTTGGGGCTTCGGAGCCAACTCGTCCAACCCTCACCTCGCATCCCGAGGCAAACTCGGCGTTCTCGTGTCGTGCGGCGCTGCGATTATCGCTGGCGCATCCGTCACTCTGGTCAACTTCTTCTGGAACGTCGGCCAAGCCGTCTGACCCCGATTCCTACGTGAGCGGGGTCCTCGGATGAGCGTGTGCGACGTGCCGGTGATTGCGGAGGTCTGCAGCACCGTCGGGGAAGGCGCTGCATCGTTGGTCGCGGCGCCGTTCGATTGGCTTGCGAACGCGATGGGCTCCGCCGCGGCCTGGCTCTTCGAATCCGTCTGGGCCGCTTTCGACTCGACAACGCTCGTGGACCTCACCGATCCGGCGTACATCGATGTCTACAACGTGCTCTTCGGTGTCGCGGTCTTCGTCACACTGGTGTTCTTCTGCCTACAACTCATCACTGGGCTCGTTCACCGCGACCCGACGGCGCTCTCCCGAGCCGCGATCGGTGTCGCCAAGTCGGTGCTCGGATCGTTCGTGATCATCGCTATCACAGGCCTTCTCCTGGAGATCACCGATCAGTTGACGATCGGGATCGTCCACGCCAGCGGCAACACGATGGAGGGGATGGGCAACCGGATCGCGCTCCTACCTGCGGGCCTCGCCGCGCTCAACCTCGGCGCCCCCGGTGTCGGTGTCATTGTGACGATCTTCCTGTCCGCGCTTGCGATCAGCGCCGCGGCGATCGTCTGGTTCTCGCTCCTCATCCGCAAGGCACTGCTGCTGGTGGCCATTGTCTTCGGGCCGATAGCGCTGGCGGGCGCGACCTGGGATGCCGCCAAGGGTTGGTTCACGAAATGGGTTGCGTTCGTGATTGCCCTGATCCTGTCGAAACTGGTACTCGTCGTGATCTTTCTGGTGGCGGTCGCGCAGGTCGCGGCACCGATCGATGCGGATCTGGCATCCGTGAGCGATCCGATCGCCGGGATCGTCTTGATGTTCATCGCCGCATTCGCGCCGTACATTACGTACAAGTTCCTGAGCTTTGTTGGGCTCGATATTCATCACGCCATGTCGACCGAGCAGGAGGCGAAGTCGGCCATGAACCGGCCCGTCCCTGTGCCGAACGCACCGATGGCGGAAGGAGCGAAGAAGATCCTTGGGCCAAGTGGCGATGTTGGGAGTGGCCCGTCAGCGCAAGGCGGTCCGGCTCCGAAGGCCGCACCGAACGGCGGTGGACCTGGCCCCACATCAGCCTCGAGCACGGGCCTATCCGCCAAGGCTGGCACCGCCGGCGGGGGCGCGGGTGCCGGAGCGGGTGTGGCCGCCGCGGGTGTCGCGGCGAGCGCGACTGTTGCAACGGCCGCGGCGAAGGCCGGCCCGAAGGTCGGTTCTGCGGTCGGGCAAACAGCAGACGCTCATATGCAGTCCACCGGTGAGTCGGCCCTGCCGAGCGCCTCTCCCCCGGCACCCAGGCCACCGCGACCAAGGCCGCCCGCGTCTGCACCGGATTCTGCCTCCCCCACAGTCCGATCAGCAAAGAAGGACGTGTAGTCATGGACACTGACAAGAACCGCGCCGAATACCAGCTGGCGCCAGTGCAGTTCTCACGACTGACCAAGCGGGGCATCCTTCTCGGTCTTTCAGTTCCGCAACTGGTTGCCCTGTCAATCGGAACGCTCACCATCGTCACCGCGCTCTACACAGCGGGCGCCGCGGGCGTTGCCTGGACGAGCCCTATTTGGGGTACCGCGGTGGTGATTGCCAGTATCCCGATTGGCGGCCGAAAGATCGTCGAATGGGCGCCGATCGTCAGTCGATGGGTATGGCGTGCTGCCCATGAGCAGTTGACCTATCGGCGGCAAATCGTGCGACCGCGTCCGATTGGGACCCTGTCGCTTCCGGGCGACGCGGCCGCGCTGCGCGAATGGAATGATCCCGAGTCAGGGGCGGTCATGATTCACGACCCGCATGCGAAGACCCTTACCGCGGTCGTGGCGGTGTCGCACCCGGCATTCGCGCTGCTTGACCCTGGCGAGCAGCATCGGCGCGTGGCGGGGTGGGGGCGGGTACTGGCCGGTGCGTGCAGGTCGGGGCGAATCGCGCGGCTACAGGTGTCGGAGCGCACCCTGCCTGATTCCGGCACCGGGCTGGCCGAGTGGTGGGAGCGGCACGGCCTCAATGACGACAGCTGGGCCGCATCCACCTACCGGGAGCTCATCGAACGTGCCGGGCCTGCGGGTGAGCGTCATGCGACGACGATCGCGCTTTCCCTCGATCTCACCGCGGCCTCCCGACAGGTCCGCACGCAGGGCGGTGGGATGCGCGGCGGGGCGGCGGTGCTTCGCCAGGAAATGACGGCCCTGACCCAGGCGCTGCGGGCAGCGGACCTCACTGTCGGAGGCTGGTTGACTGCCGACGAGCTCGCGATGACCCTGCGAACTGCTTACGACCCTGCCGTCGGCGTCGACCTGGAACGCCATCCCGACATCGGCCGTGCTCTCGACACCGCCGGCCCGGTCTCCGTCGCCGAGAGCTGGGATCGTCTTCGCACCGACAGTGCCTTCCACGCGGTGCTCTGGATTAGCGAATGGCCCAGATCTCAGGTATTCCCCGGCTTCCTGTTACCCCTGGTCTTCACCAACGGCATCCTTCGAACCGTGTCGCTGCACTACCTGCCCGTGCGCGCGGATCAAGCAGCGCGCGACCTACGCAAGAAGAAGACCGAGCTGATCAGCGACGCCCACCAGCGCCGGCGTATCGGTCAGATCGAGGATGCCGGCGCGACGGCGGAGTACGAGGACCTGATGCATCAGGAGGCGGACCTTACGGCCGGTCACGGCGTTTTGCGCGCAACCGGTCTCGTATGCGTGACCGCGCCTACCGTCGACGAGCTCGATGCCGCTGTGGCGTCGATTGAGCAAGCCGCCATCCAGAGCTCGTGCGAAACACGACGGCTGGTCGGCCAGCAGGCACAAGCCTTCACGGCCGCGGCTCTGCCTCTGTGCCGCAGCGTGTGAGCGGTGCGCACCTGTCCTTCACAGCATCCCGATTGGAGCCGACATGTTCTACACCCACCCGAATTCACCAGCATCCCGATGGATCAGCGTCACCTTCCTGCAGGGAGACGAAGCCGAGGAGGTGCTCGCCATGATCGACCGAGACGGAGTCACCGCGGCAATCGAGCACCTGCGGCACTGGGACTACGGCGAGGAGACAACCGATGCCGCGCTCGAAAACGGGTACGTCTACGACCGCATCCCGGCTGGATCGACCGACCGAACCATCGAGAGCGACGGCTCGACCTACGCGCTGACGTACAGCACAACGTTCGGTTACGTATCGCTGTTGCGTCGGCATCCGGCCGATTCTGAATCAGAACTTGTCCCGGCGTCCAGGGCGTCAGCCATTCAGACTTCTCGGGCGCATCCGGACGTTGCCGAAACCTGGGTTGCCAAACGTGACCGGTCAGCACATCACGCAGGGCACAGGGTGGCACTGTGAACAACGCGAGGGTGAATGAGCGGCTACACACGACGACGCTGGTCGAGCCGCACGGCGAGCTGCACCGCGACCGTCGAGCTCGCCGGCGAGCTGCCGCGAAGATCGAAGCGGATGCTCAGAAGGCGAAGCATCTCGAGGCGCGCACGCGATGGCTCACCGAGCGGGACGAGGCGCGATCGGGGGCCTACCTGTCCGCCGCCGGTGAGTCGGGTTCCGCGCAACTGCGGATGCCCGGACGCCTCCGGCTGCCCAAACACCAGGACACCTCCGCGACGCTGTCCGGCCACTACCCGTTTCTCGCTGAGGCCGGACTGGGATCGGCCGGCGTCTTCGTCGGGCAGGACCTCTATTCGGGTGGCTCCTTCGTCTACGACCCCTGGGTGCTCTACCAACAGGGGATGATCACCGCGCCGAACATCGTGCTCGCCGGCATCGTCGGCTCCGGCAAGTCCTCACTGGCAAAGTCGCTGTACACCCGCTCGCTCCCCTTCGGTCGACGCGTCTACGTTCCCGGCGACCCGAAAGGCGAGCACACCGCCGTCGCTGAGGCCGTCGGCGGCAAGGCAATCATCCTCGGCCACGGACTACGCAACCGACTAAACCCGCTCGACGAAGGTCACCGGGCGGCATCCGCATCGGATGCCGAGTGGTCGGCACAGCTGGCCTCGCGGCGTCGTGACCTGATCGGCGCACTCGCCGAGACTGTACTCGATCGGACGCTCAGCCCGCTCGAGCACACGGCGATCGACCTTGCACTGGCGGATACCGTTCGGAGCGCTGAAGTGCCGATCCTGCCCATGGTGGTCGATCGCATCCTCGCCCCGAACCCCGAGGACGACGAGGGCCGGCTCGCGGAGGATGGGCGTCTCGTCGGCCATGCGCTGCGACGCCTGGTTGCCGGGGACCTCGCCGGCCTCTTCGATGGACCGTCCACCGTGCGCTTCGACCCCTCCCTGCCGATGGTCTCCCTCGACCTGTCGCGCGTGGCCGAGAACTCCACGCTTATCTCGGTGCTGATGACCTGCTCATCTGCGTGGATGGAGTCCGCGCTCGCCGACCCGGCCGGCGGCCAGCGGTGGGTCATCTACGACGAGGCCTGGCGGCTCATGGCGTATCCGGCGCTCCTTCGCCGCATGGATGCGCAGTGGCGCCTGGCCCGGCACTTCGGGATTGCGAACATGCTCGTCTTCCACAAGCTCAGCGACCTCGACAACGTCGGCGACTCGGGATCCGCGATGCGCGCACTCGCGTCGTCGCTTCTAGCGAATGCGGAGACTCGCATCGTCTACCGCCAGGAACCGGACCAGCTCGGATCCACGGCAAGCGCACTCGGCCTCAGCCGAACCGAGCAGAACTTATTGCCCGCACTGGGCACCGGACAGGGCCTCTGGCGAATCAAGGATCGCAGCTTCGTCGTGCAGCACCAGCTGCACCCCGATGAGCTCGAGATCTTCGACACGACCGCACGGATGACCTCAGGTCAGTAGCCGAGATGCGTGACCCGAAGCGCGACATCCATTTAGAGCGAGGAGGCCTTGTAATGGCCGAGAGTATGAGTCAGGAACGAGAAGCCAGGATGACCCTCGCGGCGCTGTCCGAACCGGGCGACATCATCACGGGAACCTTGGTCTCAAGGCTCGGCGCAGCGGAGACAGTGAGCCTCATCACCTCAGGCGTTCGACTTCCGAACGGCGTCGACCCCGCTGAGGGTGAGCTGTGGCGACGACGTTTAGCCCCGCGAATCAACCCCGGTCAGATCGAACGGATCCAGGCCGATATGGAACGCCACGACCTGAGACTGCTGACACCAGAGGACATCGACTGGCCTGGCGAACTGCAGCAGCTGGGCACGACCGCGCCGATCGCACTCTGGCTCAAGGGCGACCCGAGTCGCCTCTCGGTTCCTCTCCCCGGTCGAGTCACCATCGTCGGCGCCCGAGCCGCGACGGCGTATGGCAGCCAAGTGGCGACCGAGCTCGCCTCAGAACTCGCCTCCCAGGGCCGCGTCATCCTCTCCGGAGGCGCCTACGGCATCGACGGGTCAGCACATAGAGCAGCCACCGTCGCCAATCCCGGTTCAACGGTCGCCGTGCTCGCCGGAGGCCTCGACCGGGTCTACCCGGTCGGCCACGAGCAACTCTTCGAGCGCATCGAACAGAGCGGCGGACTGCTCGTGAGCGAACTACCGCCCGGCTCCACCCCCACAAGGTGGCGCTTCCTCCAACGAAACCGGATTCTGGCGACCCTCTCCGCCGCGACGGTCATCGTCGAGGCAGGGCATCGATCCGGCTCGCTGAACGTCGCCGGGCAGGCGCACTCCCTGGGCCGGCCGGTTGGCGCCGTTCCTGGACCGGTGACGAGCCCGGCGAGCGCCGGCTGCCACCGGCTGGTCCAAGAGGGAATCGCGAGCCTCGTCATCGACGCGCAGGATGTCACCGACCTGCTCGACTCCACGGCCGGCTTCTCCGGTGACCGGACCTTCGCGTACTCCCCCACGCGACGATTCAGCCGGACCGGTCCGGATCTACGGTTCTAACCGATCTCCACCGAACGGACAGTCTCGATGAGCACACCACGACCGCAGGCCACGCTCGGCGACGAGCTGGCCAACCTCGGCATCGGCATCCTGATCGGTGTGTCCGCGTTTGCCCTCCTGCTCCGAGCCGCGGGTGCTATCGCGGCCTGGGCGACGAGACAGGAACAACCAGCCGGCGGACCCGAAGCCGGACTCGCCGTGCTCCTCAACCCAGACACCCCCTCGGCGGCCCTGCAAGCACCGGGCCTGAACCCGGTTGCGTACTGGCTCACGACGATCCTGCTGCTCAGTGTCGCCGTGGCTGCGGCCATCTGGCTGTGGCGGATGTTCAGGGGCACGGGCCGCGCAGCAAAAGTCGACCCGCACCGTATCCCCGGCATCGCCACCCGTGCCGAAGTAACCCGAGCCGCATCGCACCAGGCACTCCTGAAGCGCGCGGCTCACCTGAGGCCCTCTCTCACCAGCGCCACCCCCGGCGATGTCGGTTACCAAATCGGCCGATCCCACAACACCACGGTCTGGGCGAGCGTCGAAGACTCGATCCTGGTCATCGGCCCACCGCGCTCGGGAAAGGGGGCGCACATTGTCATTAACGCCATCCTTGACGCCCCCGGCCCCGTCGTGACCACCTCAACCCGCCCCGATAACCTCACCACCACGCTGCGTGCCCGGCAACGACTGGGGCCCGTGGCGGTATTCGACCCCCAGCAGCTTGCACCGGGCATTCCGGTGGGACTCCGCTGGTCGCCGATCCGCGGCTGCGAGGACCCACTCACGGCGATGATCCGCGCGGCGGGGCTGGCAGCCGGAACCGGACTGGCCGCAGGCGGCGTTGACGGCGGCGGGTTCTGGGAGGCCAAGACACGCACGGCCTTGCAGTCGCTACTGCACGCTGCAGCGCTTGACCGCTGCACACCCGCCGAGCTGTTTCGCTGGACCCTTGATCCTGCCGCCGCGCACGACGCGGTTTCCATCCTGCTGAGCACCCCAGCCGCGGCCACCGGCTGGGGCGACTCCCTGCAAGCCATGCTCGAGGCCGACCCCCGGACCCGCGACTCCATCTGGCAAGGGGTCTCCCTCTCGCTGGGCGCACTGGCTGACCCCCGCGTGCTGGATGCCGTCTCACCGAGCGAGGGCGAAGCGTTCGACCCGGAAGGATTCTTGCGGAGCAACGGCACCCTGTACCTCCTGGCAACCGGCGCCGGCTCGAACAACTCCGCCGCACTCGTATCGGCGCTCGTCGAGGACCTCGTCGAGACCGCCCGCCGCATCGCCGCACGAAGCGCGGGCGCCAGGCTCGACCCGCCGCTGCTGCTCGCTCTCGACGAGATCGGCAACCTCGCGCCACTCCCCTCCCTCCCCACTCTCATGGCCGAGGGCGGCGGCACCGGCATCACAACCATGCCCGTGCTGCAATCACTCGCTCAGGCACGCACGAAGTGGAGCGACAACGCAGCCGGCACCATCTGGGACTCCTCGATCGTCAAGATCGTGCTCGGCGGAGCATCCAATTCCCGCGACCTACAGGACCTCTCGACGCTAATCGGAGACCGCGACGAGTCGACCGACTCGACAACAATCGGCGATCGGGGTTCACGCTCAGCGCAGCGCTCGATCCGTCGCGTCGCGATCATGCCGCCGGACACGATCCGCACCCTCCCGTTCGGCACGGGCCTGATCATGCTGCGCGCGGCCCCGCCCGTTGTCGCGAGCCTGAGAATGTGGACCTCACGTCCCGATGCCAAGGAGCTGCGGGAATACCGGGCGGACATCGAAGCATTAATGCGCGCACCCACTCGTGACGAGCCCGAGGAGCACCCGGTCAGCCCAGCGGAATGAGGCTTGGGTCCCGACCAGGCCGCTATGTCGCGTCTGGGGGGGCGCGCGGCGCACCTCGTAGTGAACGCGGATCACGACGGTCCGCCCAGATCACAGGAGGTTGAGTCCCATGACACTTCACACCCAGCAATCGCTATCCGGTTTCATTGCCTCGGACCCGCAGCAATCGGTGACCGAGAACGGTGAAACCCGCTTCTACGTGCGCGTCGGCCAGCCGCACTTCCGTCGCGAAGACAGCGGCAGCTTCACCGTTCTCGAGCCAAGTTTCCACGACCTCGTCGCCTATCGCGCCACCGCCGACCGGGCACTGACAAGGTTTGCAAAGGGCGACAGTTTCGTCGCCGAAGGCTATGCGCGCAACTTTCAGTTTGAGCGCGACGGTGAGGTCATCAATCGAGAGGAATTCGTCGCGAAGAAGATCGGCCACGACCTCGCACGCACCAACTACGACGTCGACCGCACCCGCCGCTCAGCTGCAGGCACCGAACGGGATGCTCTAGCCACCCAGAAGGCAGTTTTGCTCGAGGCGGAGCACGCCCGTGCCGGCTCCGCCGCGCTCGGAATGTGAGGCCAACGATGACAGCGTCCCTGGTCGACTGGGCGTCCAGCGACCAGGGAGCCTCATTGGGCGAAGACGAACTCGACGGGCCACTCTCGGCAGAGCCGCCGCATCCCATCAACTGGAATCTCCTCAGCGCAGACGACGCCGAAACGGAGTGGATCGAACTCAACCGTTGGGTGAACTGGTTACGACGGACCTACGGGCTCCCCGCATCCGTCGTGCCACCCTTCTGGCATCGCCACCCCGAACTCGTCTGGGAACTCTCCGCACTCCACCTACACTGGCTCTGCGCCTACGACCCCGACCAGCACGGCTCGGCCCCATTCGGATGGCACCGAGACTTTGCGGATGCCCGCCAGCGCCTCCACGACTGGGTTGCGACATCGGGCACGCGCCTCGATCGCGACCGTCCGACGCGTCAAATTTCGTGGCCAGGAGAGCCGCCGGCGGATGCTGTCGACGACATCGTGATCAGCGATCGCGATGAGGACTTCGTGCAGTTCGTCGTCGATGACGTCGCCAGGCGGCGCGCGGCCGAGGCGGCGTTCTATGCACGCGCCGAATCTCCTTGATTTCAACGAGACGCACCGGTTTGCTACTCCATATGCGCTCGTACAGCGCCCGCCGCTAACCGAACCTGCGGATGCATGAGGCCCGTACGACGACGGATCGTCTGTTCCATCTTTGATGTGTATATATCGACTTCGCCTTGGATCGCGTTGAAGGGCAGTTCGATGGGCGGCAGGGGCCGCGTTCTCGACGCCATGATCTGGTTGAAGTATCGGTGCAGAAGGAATTGCTCAACGTAGGTGATGGAATCCTGCGGTGTAGAGGAAAAGAATGCGCCGTCGCCAGCGAGTTGCACTACCGGATGGGTGAACTTGCCGCAAAACGCCTTCGCCGGTTCGGAGCTATCCCACCACACATCCATATCGAGGAAAACCACCGGGTCCTGGCCCCGCAAGAAAGAAGCCAGGCTGTAGTTTGCTGTCATCGGGTCAGGCATGTGAAGTGCATGCGGGAGGCGTTCACTGGACGCGGCCGCGATGGTCATCGGAGTTGGCCAGCCAAGCAAATCGCAAAGTGACTGATTGAAACGAATGTAGTCACGTTCAAGGTCTCTAATGATTGGGACGCCTGCACTGCTCACCATTTGCATGCTGGTGATAAGCCGCCAGAAAGGGTTCATATCACCCGAGAGCATTCCGGGCGCCCTCAAGTCGGCGTGGTGGGGCAAAATAGGAGGGTTTAGCGCCAAGTCAACCAACGCGGAGTACGTGAGAAGAAGAGATCGAGGGTCCGGTGCATCAAGCACTTTCAGTGCATGATGAATCCACCTCGAGTACAGATTGATGCTCGGCATGGAGGATTTGAGTTCCTCGAAAGTGCTCGGCCATGCCCGCCACCACTCCGTCGCCAGAGCGCCGCTTTCCAGGACGCTTCGAACGTCTCCGCCCCCGTCATCTACCCAAAACTTCCAGGAAAGAATCTGCTCGTCTAGCATCCGATCTTCGCGAAGCAACGGACTCGTCGTGGCGGGGCAGATGTTGTGCAGATCCGCCTTAAAATAGGCGATCATGTTTTCCTCGACTTCGGCGAACAGAGCGGCGAATGAGCGCCCGTCAGATGATGAAGTGACCAGCCGCGAATAGCGGTCGAGGTCGCCCTCTAGGTACATCAGCAGGAGCTCTACGGTGTACCACGCCTGTGCGTTCTCCTGGGCGCGCCCCCGAGCCGGTCCTTTGAGCCGGCGTATTTGGTCAAGCAACGGGGGCTCGAGTCGCGCGGACGCTGATCCAATCTCCCGAATTATCCTGACCACACGCGTGTTTTGGTACAAGCGCAGCATCGTCGTGTAATAGCCGTATGACGTCGTCATCCCTTGGTAGGCGTGGACGTGTTCATGTAGCCAAGTTTTTACAGGTCGACTTCCAAACGTCGCCGCTTGCAGTTCTTGGAGAGTGAACCCGTACGTAGCCGTTAACGACACCACTTCCATGCGACCCGAGGTGATCGCTGCGGCGGCGAGCGTAGTCATGTCTGCATCGTCAATGTTCAACACTGACGTATTGGGCTCCGACGGGAGTCGAGCGTCAGCCACGTCAATGCTCGCTTGGTCGGAACGTGGGCAAGGAATCATCGGAAAATGCCGAAAGGCCTTCTGATGCGCCAAATGGCACGCCGACTAGGCGAAGCGTCACCTTATGAACCTGTTGGCGCTGATATTGGCTCTTCCCCCCCACCGTAAGTATTTTCAGATCCATTCCGCCGCTTGTTTCGCCGCTGCGCTGGAGTACGAAATGAACTTCGAGCGTAAGGTCAGCCACTTCAAAAATGGCTTGGTCGCCTCGTTCCTCCCGCTCGCGTTGGGACTGGATGAGGTCGGTCTGTACTTTCGCGATCAGTTCCTTGAGAAGCAAGGGTTGTTCATTGAACTCTGAGTCACTGTCACCAAGCTGATTGGACATCGGCGTCCTTTGGTTTTCCGAAGTTAATCTGTATCCCGGACGTTAGCCTGAACGCTCTGACGTAGATAGGTTCAACTTCGTGCCGGGGTCAGCGACACAAAGCAATCCGAATTCGCAACAGCACCCGCCTGACCCCTCGCTCGACCGTGAGGCTCACGACCCACCACCCACCGTGACGGCACCGTGTCTAGTCTTCGTCTTTTGCGAATGCCCGGTCGAGAAGCGCGGCGGTCGCCGGGTTCACCAGTTCGCTCCGTTGAATGTAGTGCTGCACCGTGATCTTGGTATCCGTGTGGCCGAGCAACTCTGCGGCGAGTTCGATGTTGGCGTTGGCGTTGACCGCGGTCGCAACCGTGCGGCGGAACATGTGCGGGGTCACACCCTCGATTCCTGCTCCCCCGAGCACGTGACGCAATTGTCGACGCACGTTCGCGGTGGTCAGCGGTGTGCCGTCCCGGGATTGAAAAAGCAGTTCATCCAGACCCATGCTGCCGACTCTGGCGAGCCTTCGGCGAACCGCGTCGGCGGTGAACGTGGGTAGTGCCACAACGCGACGCGACCTTGCGGTCTTGGGATGGTCCTGCCGGAAGGTCTGCTCGCCGTTCCGGCTGACGATCGTGCCGGCCAGGCGGATGGATGGTATCGCGCTTGTGATGTCGACGTCCCGGCGCCGGATGGCCAGCACCTCGCCGATCCGAGCTGAGGTGCCGAGCATCACCTCGATGATCGCACTGAGCTGGCCGTCGGGCTTGGGCCCGGAGACGTGATTGACGGCGCTCTCCCACTGGGCGATCGCCGCGCGGATCACGTTCACCTCCGGGGCCGTGAGCGCATCGGGGAGATGCGGCTCGCGGTACAGGCGGGACACGTGGTCCATCGGATTGCTGGGGAGAATCTCATGCCGCACTGCCAACTCAAGCGCAAGCCG
The DNA here is from genome assembly GCF_030063195.1 of Cryobacterium sp. PH31-AA6. Lineage (GTDB taxonomy): Bacteria > Actinomycetota > Actinomycetes > Actinomycetales > Microbacteriaceae > Cryobacterium. Next base: position 2,567 of record NZ_JASISS010000013.1, on the reverse strand, counting down.
CAGAACGACACGACCTTGCTTTGCGCGGCTGTGAGAGAGCTTCGCCAGCTGCTTGATAAAGTGATCGCAACGAGCGACACCGATCTCGCGGAGCGTGAGACTGCGGAACACCGGGAGCACGAGCGTGCGCATGTTGCGCTCATACAGATTCCTGGTCGTCCTCGAGATTCGATTTTCCATGTCGATGTCCTCGAGCCAATACGTCGCCAAATCATTGAACGAGCTGTCCGGCGTCAGTGACGTGTTCGTGGGCTGCTGCAGGTATCTCGTCGTGAGCTTGCTCTTCAGCGATCGCTCGGCAGCCCGGGCGGTGTCGCCGGTGGCCTGAACCTGTCGTGTCTGACCGTCCCAGTCCCGGTAGCGGGTCCGAGCTTCGAATCGGCCGGACGGCGTCACCCGGATGGTGATGTCGCCGAAGGTGCTGATCGTCAACCGTGGCCGCGACATCTCAGCTCACCGCCGATCGGTGCGCCGGGGTGGGCTGGAGGGTTCGCGCTGCTCGGCGATCCAGGCCCGCACGTCGGAGATGGCGAACTTCAGGTGTTTGCCGAACCGGTAGGCGGTTGGGCCTTTGCCGTGCACGCGCCAGTCGTAGACGGTGGAGATCGGTATGCCCAGGTAGGACGCCAACTCGTTGATGTCCATCAGGGGTTCCAGGCCCCAGGCGTCGGTGGAGGCGGTAGAGGAGGAGGTTGGGTATTCGTCGTGGATGCTCATACCCAGGAGGTGCGCACCGCAATCCCGGAGGATCGGGATGGACCGAAAACGACGTCGCTGCCCCGGATAGGAAGGCCGTCTCAGCGGCTCCGGAGAGGAGTAAATGATGGGTTTGTGATGGGGTAGTCAAATCTCTTAACCAAAAAAGTCCCGGAAACCCTTGAGTTTCCGGGACATTTGGTCGGGCTGACAGGATTTGAACCTGCGACCCCTTGACCCCCAGTCAAGTGCGCTACCAAGCTGCGCCACAGCCCGCCGCTCCCACACGGTTTCAAGGAACAAAACCAGCAGGAGACAACTCCGATAGCTTACCGCCTTCGCGGGGTGCTCGTGCACCGCTGGCGCCCCGAATAGCTGTCGGAGGCGGGTCAGACTCGGGCCGCCGGTGAAAAATGGTCAATGCCGGCGGCGCGAGGGCACGGAATCACCGCACTTGGAGGGCACCCGGGCCAACCCACTGGCCGTGCATAGTCAATCCATCGTCAGTTTCCGTAGCGTGACCCGTGGCTGGTATCGGCCGCTCCCCCAACGAAGGAAAACATGTCTCGCAATGACTCTGGCCTCCTGGCAAAAATCAACGTGCCCCTCGCGCTGCTGTGGCTGGGCGGGTTCATCGTCACCACGGTGGGCTACCTGGTGTTGACGTCGTCGAACGCCGCGCAGGCCGAGTTCTACACCTCAGGGTCGCTGGATTACGCCACCTACTTCTCGGCGCAGTCCGGAGGCACCCTCGGCAGCGTTCTGATCGGCGCCGGCGTGCTCGGTCTCCTGCTCGCGCTTGCCGCGCACGTCATTGTCCGCCCGGCGGGCGTGGTTGCTGGAGTGACCGACGCGGAACCGGCGCAGGATGCCCTCGACGAGAAGGCGGACCTCTCCGATGATCAGCCTGATGATGAAAAACTCAACGCCGTCAATGCGGATGCCGTCACTCCCGACGAGACGGGCGTCACGGCCGGGACCACGAGCGAGAGCACCGGCCGGGACGCGGCCGGCGTGGAGCCCGATCTGGAGCCGACCACCGCGCGCTGAGCCGGCCATGGCCCGCGGGCGGGCGGCGGGCAGGGATTTCGTACCCAAACCCCCGCACGGGCCCGCGAGGTTGTACTTTGAAGGCGTGTCGAACCCTGAGATCACCATCGCATCCGTGGAGACGGTTCCGTGGGACGACGTGCGCACCGTGTTCGGCAACCGCGGCGACCCACACCGCTGCTGGTGCCAGTTCTTCAAGCTGCCCAGCAAGGAGTGGGAGACCGCGGAGCCCGACCAGTGCGAGAAGCTGCTGCAGGGGCAGGCGCGCACCAATGATCCCGCACCGGGCGTGATCGCCTACCAGAACGGCGAACCCGTCGGCTGGTGCGCGGTCGAGCCCCGGCCCAACTACCCGCGGCTGCTACGGGCGAAGGTTGTCACCGAGGGCAGCCGGCAGGATGCCGACGACGCCTCGGTCTGGGCGGTCACCTGCTTCGTGGTGCGGATCGGGTTTCGTCGGCACGGTATCGCGGCGGAGTTGTTGACCGGTGCGGTCGAGCAGGCCAGGCGGCTGGGTGCCCGGGTGATCGAGGGGTACCCGGTGGACACGGCCGAGCGGCCGAAGTTGCCGGCTGCGGATTTGTACCACGGGACGGTGTCATTGTTCGTGGGCGCGGGGTTTGAGGTTGTGGCGCGACCCACGGGTGAGCGCGCGGTGGTGGAGCTGGTTTTGTAGGGACTCGTGGGTTTGCCTGGTCTCGATGCTCCTATTGATGTCAAGCGGCGATTTGGGTTGGGGTGTGGCGTTGTTGGATGGCGTTGAGGATGGGGAAGATTTCTCGGGCGAGGTAGCGTTTGAGTAGGCGCATGGCGTCGCGTTT
>NZ_JASISS010000012.1 GCF_030063195.1 Cryobacterium sp. PH31-AA6 | reverse complement strand
GCAGTATCTGGACTCCCCCGGCGACAAGACCACCCCCCATGCGCATCCCGACAGCGTGATGTTCACGCTGAGCTCGTTCAGCCGGCGACTGTCGGCGAACGGCCGGGAACTCGACGTTGTCCTGCCGGCCGGCGAGGCCCGCTGGCTGGCGGCGCAGGAGCACTCCGGTGAGAACACGGGCAGCACGCAGACCCACACGATCTTCTTCGAGCTGAAGGAACCCGCGCCGACGCCGCCAACGGATGCCGGGGCGATGCCGCTCGGACCCGTCGCCCCCGAGTAGCCGCACGCCGCACCCGCGCCGTCGCCGCACCCGCGCCGCACCCGCGCCGTCGCCGCACCGTCGCTGCACCCTCGCGGCGCACGTTGCGGAAGCGGGCCCGCGTTCAGCGGCGCGCCCGCTTCCGTACCGCGGGCCCCGAGTTCGGGGCGGGGCGGGGCGCAGCGACTAAACGAGCGACTCCCGCCAGGCCGCGTGCACCTGGGCGAAGCGGCCCGTGCCCGCGATGAGGTCGGCCGGGGTGCCGTCCTCGACGACCCGGCCGTGCTCCATCACGAGCACCCGGTCGGCGATCGCCACCGTCGACAGCCGGTGCGCGATGATCACGGCGGTGCGGTCGGCCAGCAGCGTCTGCAGGGCCTGCTGCACAAGCCGTTCGCTCGGGATGTCCAGGCTCGACGTCGCCTCGTCGAGGATGAGCACGGCCGGGTCGGCGAGGAATGCCCGCGCGAACGAGATCAGCTGCCGCTGCCCCGCCGAGACCCGACCGCCGCGCTTGTTCACGTCGGTGTCGTAACCGCCGGGCAGCCCCTCGATGAAGTCGTGCGCGCCGACCGCCCGCGCCGCCGCGACGATCTCCGCGGGCGTGGCATCCGGTCTGCCGATCGCGATGTTCTCCGCGACGGACCCGCTGAACAGGTACGCCTCCTGGGTGACCATGACGATCGCGCGCCGCAGGTCCTTCGGGTGCAGGTCGCGCAGGTCGACCCCGTCGAGGGAGACCCGGCCGTCGGACGGGTCGTAGAACCGGGCCATCAGCTTGGCCAGGGTCGATTTGCCCGCACCCGTCGACCCGACCAGGGCGATGGTCTGCCCGGCCGGGATCGACAGGTCGAATCGGGGCAGGATGACCCGGTCGCTCTGGTACCCGAAGCTCACCCCGTCGAAATCCACCAGGCCGTGCGCTGTCCACAGGTCGACCGGAGCGACCGGGTCCGGTACGCCGGGGTGTTCCTCGAGCACGCCGGAGATCTTCTCCAGTGCGGCGGCGGCCGACTGGTACGAGTTGTAGAACATCGCCATGTCCTCCATCGGGTCGAAGAACCGCCGGGTGTAGAGCAGCGCCGCGAGCAGTGCGCCGATGGCGAGCTGTCCCTCCGCGACCCGGAACCCGCCGACCAGCAGCACCACGGCGACCGCGACGTTTCCGATCAAAACGAGGCCGGGATCGAAGATGCCGAACAGCTGGATGACCCGGCCGTTCACCTTCCGGTAGTCCTCGACGAGGGTGCCGAAGACCTTCTCGTTGCGCTTCTCGGCCCGGAACGCCTTGACCGCGCGGATTCCCGTCATCGTCTCCACGAACTGCACGATCAGGCTCGCCGACGCGGTGCGAGACTGCCGGAACAGTGTCTGCGACCGCACCTGGAACCACCGGGTGAGGATGAGCAGCGGCACCAGGGCACCGAAGAGGACCAGCCCGCTCAGGCCGTCGAGCGCGAACAGGGCGATCGCGGTGAACGTCATGTAGAGCAGACCCTGCACGAGCTGGTTGATGCCGGAGTCGAGCAGCTCGCGGATGGCGTCGAGGTCGCTCGTCTGCCGGGAGATGATCCGCCCGGAGGTGTACGACTCGTGGAATTCCAGACTCAACCGCTGGGTGTGCAGGAAGACCCGCTTGCGCAGGTCGATCAGCACGCCCTGGCTGATCCGGGCCGACATCAGCGTGTACCAGGCGATCAGGCCGGCACCGATCACGCCCGCGAACAGGTAGACGACCCCGGTGGCGGCGAGCGGGAACCAGTCCTGGTTCAGCAGCGCCGGCAGCCCCCGGTCGATGCCGTAGGCGATCAGCGCCGGACCGGCCACCTGCGCGGCGGTTGAGAGCACGACGACGAGCATCGCCGCGATCACCGGCCAGCGCACGGGCGCGAGCAGCGACCCGAGCAGGCGCAGCGACCTGGCGCGGATCTGTTTGCTTTCCGCGGCGCTGAAGTTGCTGCGTTCCTCTCCTTCTACTCCGGTGACGCTCACAGCGTCACCTCCTTCCGTGCGGATTCGCGTCGTTCTTCGTCTTCCAGGCTGGAAATGACGAACTTGTAGTGCTCGTTCCCGTGGAGCAGGTCGGAGTGTCGCCCGACCGCGGTGATCCGACCGTTCTGCAGCAGCGCCACCCGATCGGCCAGCATGACCGTGGACGGCCGGTGGGCCACGACCAGCGCAGTGGTCGAGGCGAGCACGTCGCGCAACGCGGCCTCGACGAGCGCCTCGGTGTCCACGTCGAGCGCCGACAACGGGTCGTCAAGCACGAGCACCGCCGGTTTGGCGGCGACGGCGCGGGCGAGGGCGAGCCGTTGCCGCTGGCCGCCGGAGAGGGACATTCCCTCCTCGCCGACGAGGGTGTCCACGCCCTGGGGGAGGTCGTGGACGAAGCCCGCCTGGGCGACCTGCAGCGCCTCCTCGAGCGCAGCATCCGCGTCACCGGATGGTTCGGCCCACTCGGGGCGGCCGAGCAGCACGTTGTCGCGCACGGATGCCGAGAACAGAGTCGCGTCTTCGAACGCCATCGCGAGGTGTCGGCGCAGTTCCTCACGCCCGAGAGCCCGCACGTCAACGCCGTCCAAGGTCACCGCACCCGCCGTGACGTCGTAGAGGCGGGTGGTGAGCGCCGTGAGCGTCGACTTGCCCGACCCGGTCAGACCGACCAGGGCCATCGTCTCCCCCGGTTCGAGCACCAGGTCGATGCCGTCGAGCAGATCGGGGAAGCGGGCGGGAGAGTCGGGGTAGCGAAAGTGCACGTCCTCGAACGCCAGCCGTCCACGCGGGCGGTCAATGGTCATCGGGTTTTGCGGGTCGGTGATCGTGTTCGGGGCGTCGAGCACATCGAAGAACCGGTCGGTGGCGGTGCGCGTGTCGAAGGTCATCGACAGCAGGAAACCGATCGATTCGATCGGCCAGCGAAGAACGGTCGCCGTGGCGAAGAACGCGACGAGGCCCCCCACGGTGAGCTGGTCCTGGCCGGCCAACCAGACGCCGGCGACGAGGCAGAGCGCGAAGGCGACGTCGGGCACGAGCAGCAGCCAGAGCCAGATGCCGGCGATCGCGCGGGCCTTCTCGATTTCGGTGCCACGCAGGCTTTCGGCCTGCGCGGAGAAGTTCTTCAGGGCGAACGAGCCGCGCCCAAAGGCCTTGAGCACGCGGATGCCGTGCACCGACTCCTCGACGGCCGTCGCCAGATCCCCGGCCTGGTCCTGGCTGCGGCGCGCCACGATCGAGTATTTCTCCTCGAAGAGGTAGCCGACGATCCACAGCGGCACGGAGCTGACCAGGAAGATGATGCCGAGGACCCAGCTCATCGAGACCAGGATGATGGCGCCGATCACGATCGTGACCAGGTTGACCACGAGAAGCACGAGCCCGAACGAGATCCAGCGCCGGATCTGGTTGAGATCGCTCACGGCGCGGGAGAGCAGCTGGCCGCTCGGCCACTTGTCGTGGAAGGAGACCGGAAGGTCCTGCAACCTGGCGTACAGGGCGTTGCGCATCCTGGCCTCGATGTGCGTGCCCGGTCCGAGCACGAACCAGCGCCGGAGCGCGATGAGCACCGCCTCGAGCACGCCGAGGCCGAGGATGATGATCACGGCCGGCCAGATTTGCGAGGAGTCCTGCCGGGATAGCGCTCCGTCGACGAGGCGCTGCAGCACCTGGGGAATGGCCAGGGCGACCAGCGCCGCGAGGAGCGCGGCGAGCATGCCGAGACTGAGGCGCGGCAGTGCCGCCTTGGAGTACGGGTAGAGACGGAGCAGGGTTCGGAAGGTGCTCTTCCGGCTGGGCGGGGTGCCCCCTGCGGCGTCGAACGGATGGTCCTGGTCGGTGAGCGTGGTCACGTGTGAGTCCTGAAGTGTCAGTGTGAGGCATACGGCGTGAGGCGTGGCGGGGCGCCTGTGGGCGCCGGTGACGATCGTGTCCGTCGGCGATGGTGGATGCCGGGCATCCGTTACGTGCAGAGCGTGCGGGGTCCGGTGCGAGCGTGGTGCGGGGCGTGGGCGGGCCTGAGCCGTGCCTGGGCCTCGCCTGCCGTGCCGCTCCGGCGCTGTCGCCCGCGGATCCTGGCCGGTTAGGCGGCGCTGGAAGAGCGGAGGCGAGCGCCAGAGGCAGCGCCGAGGTTCGCAGTCGTTGCGAGCTTTCGCTGTGCTGTCTTTGTCATGTCGGCCTCCTGAGCGCGTGGTGTGCGGTGCTGTGCCCCCCTGATCAGGCAGCCTTTTAGACTACGACCGAAATTCTCCGGACGCAAGGGGCAAAAAGTCAGCGCACGCGCACGCTGAGGCAGGTCACGCAGCCCTCCAGTTTTTCGAACTCGGAGATGTCGACGGCGACCACCCGGTAGCCGCGTTCGGCGAAGAGTGCGGCCGAGCGCGGGGCGGCGGAGGACATCAGCACGGTGCGGTCGTCGAGCACGACGACCGCGGTGCCGTGCGCCTCCGGAACGGGCAGGAAGTTCAGGAACACCGACGGGTCGTCGACGAGCGGGGGGAACCCGATCACGGTGCCGTCCGGCAGCGCCGTGACCGCCGTCTTCAGGTGCAGGGCGCGGCTGATCGGCACGGCGACGACCGTGTAGCCGCGGGGGGCGAGGATGCTGCGCAGCTGGTCGATGCCCGCGTCGTTGGTGCGGAGGCTCCTCCCGACGTACACCGTGCGGCCCACCTTGAGCACGTCGCCGCCGTCGAGGGTGCCGGGCAGTGCGAGGTGCCGAACGGGGATGCCGAGCCGGGTCACGGCGGCCTCGGCCCCCGCCGTCTCTCCGCGCCGAGCGTCGGCGCCCGGACTCGCGACGACGGCGAGGTCGCCGAACATGATCACGGCGTCCTCGATGAAGACGGAGTCCGGCAGCTCAGGGGCCGGCTCGACCTCGATGGTTTCCCACCCCTCGGCCGCGAGGGCCGCGACGTACCCGTGCCACTGCTCCTGCGCCAGCGCCGGGTCGACCGCGACACGCTCGATGTGGGTCAGGAGCCCGTCGGCGAGATTGCGCGCCGGACGGCGCACGAGGGCTCGGCGCGGGAGGGTCTGGGGCACGACGACGGATTCCATCCCGCCAGTGTATGGCCGGCACGCTCCCGCCGCCCGCGCCGGACGTGCGCCGTTGCGCGGGTGTTGTGCCACCCGCGCGGGGGCGCAGCACCCGCGCGGGGGCGCACAGCGTCAGCGGCGGGCGGCGTCCAACCGAGCGGCAGCCAGGTGTTCGGCGGCTGCGAGGGTCGTGATTCCCTGCTCGCGGGCATCCGTGAAGATGGTCGCGATGGTGTCGCCGATCGAGTCGACGCGCGTCGCGACGACGGCCGGGTCGGCGCCGGGCTCAGAGGCGAGCGCCAGGTAGATCACGCCGCCGGAGTTGACGACGAAGTCGGGCGCCCAGAGGATCCCGCGCGCGTCGAGCTGCGCCGCACCCTCCGGCTGGGCGAGCTGGTTGTTGGCCGCGCCGACCACGCCGAGCACAGTGAGCTCGCCGATCACGCGCGCGGTCAGCACCCCGCCGAGCCCGCACGGCACGAACAGGTCGGCCGGCACGAGGTGAACGTCGTCGACGGACACCCAGGCGGCGCCGAGCGAATCGGCCAGGTCTCGCCGGGCGAGGTTGACGTCGCTCACGGTGAGTCGGGCGCCGGCTGCGGCCAGTGCGGTGGCCAGACGCCCTCCGACCTGGCCGAGGCCGGAGATGACGATGTGTCGGCCGTGGACCTCACGGCTGCCGAAGAGCGCCTCGAGGGTGGCGACGACGCCGGCGTGGACTCCCGCCGCGGTCGCCTCGGCGGGCTCGCCGACGCCGCCGCTCGACTCGGGAAGGCCGCAGACGTGGTCGGTGCGTTCCTGGACGACGGCCATCAGCTCGGCGTTCGTGCCGACGTCCTCCGCCGTCATGTACGCGCCGTCCAGGCTTTCGATCGCGTCGCCGAGGTCACGCATGGCGTCGTGCTTCTCCGCCTCGGTGAGCACGGTCCCGAGCGGCAGGTGGATGACGGATTTCCCCCCGCCGAGGTTCAGCCCCGCGGCCGCGTTCTTCAGCGTCATCGCCGCGGAGAGGCGGAGGGCGTCGGCGACGGCGTCGGTCCAGTTCTCGTACTGCCACATCCGGGCGCCGCCCAGGGCCTGGCCGAGCCTGGTCGAGTGAATGGCGATGGTGATGACGAGACCGGAACGGACGCCGGTGGTGATCAGCACGCGTTCGTGGGTGAACGGGATTCCGAGGAGCGCATCCAGCGACGGTGATGGTTGCGTGAGGGTCATGGGAAGTTCTCCTTGCTGGCCTTGTGGGCCGGTGAGTGGAGTCGCGGTTGTGGCGCGACGACTGACCCAGACTAGCCGCGGCGCGGGGCCGCCGCACCCCGTTCTCGGCGTTGTCCCGGAGCGTCAGCGCTCGTCCGCTTGGCCGTTCTGAATCGGCACGGCCGAGGTGAACTCGGCGGCGCGGGCCTTGGCGTTCTCGTCGCCGGAGAAGAGCCCGATCGGCGCGGTCACGGGGTGGCCCGGTTTCGGCCCGGTTGCCGTCGAGGGACCGGTCCGCGGCTCCCGCCGCAGCTCCATCCGGCCCACCGGCAGCGCGTCGGGATTGTGGGTGATGAGCCAGGCGATCAGGTTCTCCCGCACCAGGCAACGCAGGTCGAACAGGGTCGGCGCGTCTGCGGCGGAGACCAGCACCCGCACTCGCACGAAACCGCCGACGGCATCCGTGACCTGGAGCACGACGACGCGTTCGTCCCAGAGTTCGGTCTGCGCGACGATCCGACTCAGCTCCTCGCGCATCCCGACCGGATCGACGCGCCAGTCCAGGTCGAATTCGACCGCGCCGAGGAGCTCACTGTTGTGCCTGGTCCAGTTCTGGAACGGATTCGTCGTGAAGTAGGTCGACGGCAACACCATTCGCCGGTCGTCCCAGATGTGCACGACCACGTAGGTGAGAGTGATCTCCTCGATCTTCCCCCACTCGTTCTCCACGATGACAACGTCGTCGACGCGCAGGGCGTTGTTGAAGGCCAGTTGAACGCCGGCGAACACGTTCGCGAGGGTGGACTGCGCGGCCAGACCGGCGACGAGGCTGAGCAGGCCGGCGGAGGCGAACAGACTGGCACCGAGCGTCGCCGCACCGGGGATGCTGAGCAGCACGGCCCCGATCGCGCAGATCACGACCACGACGACTCCGATGCGGCGCAGCATCCGCAGCTGGGTGCGCACCCGGCGGGCAACCCGGTTGTCGCGCACGTCCACGCGGTAGCGGGCGGCGGAGATCTCCTCAAAGAAGTAGAGCAGTGCGCTGACGAGCCAGGACGATGCGACGATGAACAGGGCCCGGAAGATGAAGTCGACCAGACCCCCGACCTGTGACGTGCTCTGCAGGAACAGCGTGTTCGCCAACCAGATGGCGCCCATCATCAGGGTCAGGCGGAACGGTACCCTGACCAGTCTCACCAAGGTGCGGGCCCATGCCGTCTTCCGGCCGACCGTTCGGAACACGAGCGCGGTGATCGCCGTGATCGCCACCGCAGCGACGACGGCGACCGCGAGCGCGATCAGGTAATCCTGCTGGATGAATCCCTCAAGGTCTGACACGGCTGCCCTTCCCTCCGCGACGCGTCTGGTGGCATCGCGGACCAGTCAATCGTGCCAGAATCTCCGGGGCCGGGCGGCGCACCGACCCCGCGTCGGTGCGCATAGACCGGATCAGTGGAAGAAGTGGCGCTCCCCGGTGAAGTACATGCTGACGCCGGCCGCGACGGCCGCCGCAACGACCTCCTCGTCGCGCACCGAACCGCCGGGCTGGACGACCGCGGTGACGCCGGCGTCGAGCAGCACCTGCAGGCCGTCGGCGAAGGGGAAGAACGCGTCCGACGCCGCAACGGAGCCGGTCGCGCGGTCGCCCGCCCGCTGCACCGCGAGGTGGCAGGAGTCGACCCGGTTGACCTGGCCCATGCCGACGCCGACGGATGCTCCGCCGTGCGCGAGCAGGATCCCGTTCGACTTCACCGCCCGGCAGGCCTTCCACGCGAACTCGAGGTCGGCGCGGGTGGCCTCGTCGACCTCCTCGCCGGCGGCCAGGGTCCAGGCGGACGAGTCGAAGTCATCGAAGGTGTCGGTCTCCTGAACGAGCAGTCCGCCGGAGATCTGGCGCAGCTCGAGGGAGGAACGGTGGTAGTCGGCGGGGAGCTCGAGCAGGCGGATGTTCTTCTTGGCGCTGAGCAGCGCGAACGCGTCCGGCTCGAAGCCGGGGGCGACGAGCACCTCGGTGAAGATCTGGCTGACGGTCTCCGCCATGCCCAGGGTCACGACCCGGTTCGCGGCGATGACCCCGCCGAAGGCCGAGACCGGGTCGCACTCATGCGCCCGGAGGTGGGCGGACGCGATTGCGTCGGGCGCCTTCGGGTTGGCGACCGCGATGCCGCACGGGTTGGCGTGCTTGATGATGGCGACGGCCGGCTCGGTGAAGTCGAAGGCGGCGCGCACGGCGGCGTCAGCGTCGACGTAGTTGTTGTAGGACATCTCTTTGCCGTGCAGTTGCACGGCCTGCGCGATGCCCTGGCCGCCGTCGCCGACGTAGAGCGCCGCCGCCTGGTGCGAGTTCTCCCCGTAGCGGAGCACGTCCTTGCGGGTGGCCTGGATGGCCAGGGTGTCGGGGAACGACGCCTCGGCCTCGAAGCTGGTGGCGATGACGGCGTCGAACTGTTCGAGGATCTCCTCGTCGAGCGCGTCGACGTCGTCCTGCCACTGGTCGTAGACGTTCTCGGTGAACCAGGCGGAGACGCTGAGGTCGTAGCCGGCCGTGTGCTCGAAGGCGAGCGAGGCGAGCTTCTGGCGCAGGCGCAGCGCGGTTCCGCCGCCGGCGACCGCCGCGATGATCTCGTCGTAGTTGTCGGGGTCGACCACGATCGCCACGTTCGCGTGGTTCTTCGCCGAGGCGCGGACGAGGGCAGGACCGCCGATGTCGATCTGTTCGATGACCTCGGCCACGGAGGCGCCGGACTCGACGGTCTCGACGAACGGGTACAGGTTCACGACGACGAGCTGGAAGGCCGCGATACCGAGCTCGTCGAGCTGGGCCTCGTGCGATTCGAGGCGCAGGTCGGCGAGGATGCCGGCGTGCACGCCCGGGTGGAGGGTCTTCACCCGGCCGTCGAGGGATTCGGGAAAGCCGGTGACGGAGGAGACATCCGTCACCTCGTGGCCGGCGGCGCGGATGGTCGCGGCGGTCGAACCGGTCGACACCATCTCGACCCCCGCGGCCGCGAGGGCCCCGGCCAGGTCCTGTAGACCGGTCTTGTCGCTGACCGAAATCAGCGCGCGCTTCACCGGCACGATGTCCCGCTCGCGGTACCGGCTCTGGTCGTTGGTGTGCCCGCTCATATCTGGGAGTGCTCCTTGAGGTCGACGTGTCCGTTGGCGATGTCGAGCACGGCCTGCACCAGCAGGCGCCGCTCGACGGTCTTGATTCGTTCGTGCAGGGATGCTTCGGTGTCGCCGGGTAGCACCGGCACCCTCTCCTGCGCGATGATCGGTCCGTCGTCGACCCCGGTGTCGACGACGATGAGACTGGCGCCGGTCTCCGTGACGCCGGCGGCGAGCGCATCGCGCACTCCGTGGGCGCCGGGGAACTCGGGCAGGTAGGCCGGATGCGTGTTGAGCAGTTGCGGCGACAGCGCGGCCACCACCCGCGGCGGGAGCAGGCGCATGAACCCACTCAGCACGACCAGGTCGGGCGTCCACTGCCGAACCTGGGCCAGGAGCTCGTCGCCCCAGACCTCCCGGCTGGCGTGGGAGGAGTACGGCACGGTGAAGGTGGGAATCCCGAACTCTTCGCCGAGTTCGAGACCGTCAGCGTCGCGGTCGGCGCCGATGGCGACGACCCTCGCCGGATACTCGGCATCCCGGCACGCCTCGAGCAGGGAGCGAAGGTTGGATCCCCCGCCTGAGATCAACACGACCAATGACAGCACGGGAAGAGCCTACCGTTTGGCGGCCGATTCGTTCTTCGCTGTGACGCGGCCCCGCTGAAACGGCTGCGGTGCCATCAGCCCGGCGCAGGCGGCGATGCCCACTTCGACCGTGACGAGCAGCCCGACAATGAGGGGATTCGGCCCGACCTCAGCCAGCCGTCCGGGGCCGATCGCCCCGCCCGACCACCAGGAGAGGAGGCCGAGCAGAATGCCCGCGACGACGCCGGTCGCCACCCCGGTGATCAGCCGGTGCGGAATCGTCCGCGGGGCCGTGTCGGTGCGGGACTGCCGTTGCCGGGTGGCGACCGCGGCAAGGAAGCCGAGCAGCACGGGCACCAGCAGGCCGAGAAACCCGACCGCGGGCGTGCCGTGCGGGAGCACACCGAACAGGGGCAGCCCGGGAATTGAACCCAGCGCCGTGCCGACCGGGGACACGCTGGTCCCGACGCCGACGGCGATGCCGGGGCCGACGAGCCAGGCGGCCGCCCAGATGACGAGGTTCGGGATGAGGGCGAGCTCGACCAGGGTGAGCACGATGCCGCCGGTCAGTCCCGACTGCACTGTTTCGTACAGGCCGATGATGGTGGCGTAGTTGGTGAGGATGAGCACCGCGAGCAGTACGGCGGCGACCCCGACGATGCCGGCGGCGGCCGCGGTTCCGCCGCGCACGGCCGCGGCGATGATGCCGCGCGCCACGGTGGGCAGGGCGAGGTAGCGCCGGCCGAGGGCACCGCCGGGCTGGGCGCGGAGCGCGCCGGAGAGGACACCGGCCGCGTACACCGCGGTGGGGAGCAGGATGGCCTGCGGGAGTGCCGGCCGAACGGCATCCGTGCCCGCGGTCAGGCCGAGCAGAGTGGCGAGCAGGCCGTAGCAGCCGATCGCGGACAGGGCACCGACCCACCGGTACGGAGTCTCCGCGGCCCTGGCACCCGTGCGCCGACCGAGCAGCAGGGCCAGCACGGCGTAGCCGAGCAGGGCGATGGTGAGCGGGAACGCCGCCTCTGCGCCGGGCAGTCCGAGCGCGGTCACGACGGCAGGGTCGAGTTGCACCGTGAGGTCGACGCCGTTTCCGAGCAGCCAGACGTCGACGGCGGCCCGCCAGAATGTGACCCAGTCGATGGCGAGGCCGAACTGGGTTGCCCAGAGCACGGTCAGCGGAACGAGGGCGATTCCCACCCCGATGGCGACGACAATGAGCGCCTCGAGAGCGGCGAGCAGGGCGGTCGTTAAGCGGTTCATCCGGGCCGAGCCTACTTGGCCCCGGGGCCACCGCGTTTCACCCTCGCCGCGCCCGCCGAATTCGGGACGGATTCTGTCGGCGGCGGGCAGCGACCGGGGGTCCCCCGCCGAGAGGCCTTCCAGACCGGTTGCGCTCCGAAGGCGCGGACAACTCCGTCGTCATCGTGGGGCGGCACGGGTTATTTGCGGTACGGCGCCCGGATCATGGCGACGAGCGCGACGAGTCCGAGGATCACACCGACGATGACGAATCCGACCAGGCCGAGGCTGAGAATGGTCTCCATGGCGACCAGTATGGCCCGTTCCGGCCTTCGCGTCACCGGGTAGCTCGCCGCCAAGTGAAAGGGCCCGCCGGTGACCGGCGAGCCCTTCCTCCGCGCGCGGTTCCTACAGTGCGGCGAGAACCTCGCGCAGCAGGGTGGCGGTCTCGCTCGGCGTCTTGCCGACCTTGACCCCGGCGGCCTCGAGGGCCTCCTTCTTGCCCTGCGCGGTTCCGGCCCCGTTGGAGACGATGGCGCCGGCGTGGCCCATGGTCTTGCCCTCCGGAGCGGTGAAGCCTGCGACATAGCCGACGACGGGCTTAGTGACGTGCGCCTTGATGTACTCGGCGGCCTTCTCCTCGGCGTCGCCACCGATTTCACCGATCATGACGATGGCGAGGGTCTCCGGGTCCGCTTCGAACGCCTCGAGGGCGTCGATGTGGGTGGTCCCGATGATGGGGTCACCGCCGATGCCGATCGCGGTGGAGAAGCCGAGGTCGCGCAGTTCATACATCATCTGGTAGGTCAGGGTGCCCGACTTGGAGACGAGGCCGACCGGGCCCTTGCCGGTGATGTTCGCGGGCGTGATGCCGACGAGCGCTTCACCGGGCGTGATGATGCCGGGGCAGTTCGGCCCGATGATCCGGGTCTTGTTGCCCTTGGCCTTGGCGTAGGCCCAGAAATCGGCCGAGTCCTGCACGGGGACGCCCTCGGTGATGATGACGAGCAGCGGAATCCCCGCGTCGATGGCTTCGATCACGGCGTTCTTGGTGAAGGCCGGCGGGACGAACGCGATGGAGACATCCGCGCCGGTCTTTTCCATGGCTTCGGCGACCGTGCCGAAGACGGGAAGCTCGACGTCGCCGTGAAGCACGGTGGTGCCGGCCTTGCGGGCGTTCACTCCGCCGACGACCTGGGTGCCGGCCTTGAGCATGAGGGCGGTGTGCTTGGTGCCCTCACCGCCGGTGATTCCCTGGACGATGACCTTGGAGTCCTTGTTGAGGAAGATTGACATGTTTTTCCCTTAATCCTTGATCTCGACGGGCTCGATCAGCGGGCTGCGTGGGCGAGTTCGGCGGCCTTGGCGGCGCCCTCATCCATCGTCGCGGCCAGGGTGACGAGCGGGTGGTTGGCCTCGGCCAGGATGCGGCGGCCCTCTTCGACGTTGTTGCCGTCGAGGCGAACGACGAGCGGCTTGTTCGCGGAGCTGCCGAGCTCGGCGAGCGCGCCGACGATTCCCTTGGCGACGGCGTCGCAGGCGGTGATGCCGCCGAAGACGTTGACGAACACACTCTTGACCTGCGGGTCACCGAGGATGACGTCAAGGCCCGCGGCCATGACCTCGGCGGATGCTCCGCCCCCGATGTCGAGGAAGTTGGCCGGCTTGACGCCGCCGTGGTTCTCGCCGGCGTAGGCGACGACGTCGAGGGTGCTCATGACGAGCCCCGCACCGTTGCCGATGATGCCGACCTCACCGTCGAGCTTGACGTAGTTGAGGTCGTTTTCCTTGGCCTTCGCCTCGAGCGGGTCCGCGGCGGCGGCATCCTCGAGGAGAGCGTGCTTGGGGTGGCGGAATCCGGCGTTCTCGTCGATCGTGACCTTGCCGTCGAGCGCGATGATGTCGCCCTCTTCGGTCAGCACGAGCGGGTTGACCTCGACCAGGGTCGCGTCCTCGCCCGTGAACACGTTGTAGAGCTGTACGAAGACGGGCGCAACCTTGTCGACGAGTTCGGCCGGGAACTTGGCCGCGATAGCGATCTCGGTGGCCATGGCCAGATCGATCCCGGCGAGCGGGTCGATCGCAACATAGGCGAGAGCCTCGGGCTTCTCGACAGCGAGAACCTCGATCTCCACGCCACCCTCATAGCTCGCGAGCGAGAGGTAGGAGCGGTTGGCCCGGTCGAGCAGCACGGAGAAGTAGAACTCCTGCTTGATTCGCGCGCCGCCGGCAACCATGACCCGGTTGACGGTGTGGCCCTTGATATCGAGGCCGAGGATGGCCCGGCCGGCGGCCTCAGCGTCGTCGGGGGTCTTGGCGACCTTGACTCCGCCGGCCTTGCCGCGCCCGCCGACCTTGACCTGGGCCTTGACGACGACGACGCCGCCGAGCTTCTCAGCGGCCGCACGCACTTCTTCGGGGGTGTCCGCGATGATGCCCGGAAGGACCGGAACTCCATACTGCTCAAACAGGTCTCTGGCCTGGTATTCGTAAAGATCCACGCTGCTCTTCCAATCCGCGTCTTGGCGTTCCTGCTCGGTCCGAGGGGGTGTGGGCACAGTGTGCAGCGCCGAATGTAGCTCGACATCAAGACATACTGGCCAGTTCAAACTCTAGCGTCCCACATCGGCATCGCGAACTCTGGCCGAAGCGGCGTTCCGTTCTCGCGAATCTCACGCGACCGGCCCTGGTCGGAGACGGAGGGAGGGAAGCCACACCTTGGTGGCGACGGAGACCTGCGAATGCTTGGATGCAGTCATGACTGAACCGGAACACGGCATCGATCCCCACTCCGCCGGACATGCCTCGCGCCTCAACTGGCTTCGCGCCGGCGTGCTCGGGGCAAACGACGGCATCGTCTCGGTCGCCGCCCTCGTTGTGGGTGTTGCGGCGGCAACCCCGAATGCCTCCGCCATCCTGGTCGCCGGCGTCGCCAGCCTCCTCGCCGGCGCCATCTCGATGGCCCTGGGCGAGTACGTGTCGGTGAGCAGCCAGCGCGATACCGAGCGCGCCCTGATCACGAAGGAACGCTGGGAGCTCCTTCACATGCCGGAGCAGGAACTGGCCGAACTGGCCGGCCTCTACCAGGCGAAGGGCCTCAGTTCCGATACCGCGCGGCAGGTGGCACTCGAGCTGACCGAACACGACGCGCTCGGCGCGCACCTCGAGGTGGAACTGCACATCGGCACCGAGGAGCTGTCCAATCCCTGGCACGCGGCGTTCGCGTCCGCGCTCGCGTTCACGGTGGGCGCCATCCTGCCGCTGCTCGCGGTGCTGCTGCCGCCGCCCGCGTGGCGCCTGCCGGCCACCTTCCTCGCGGTCGCGGTCGCCCTCGTCATCACCGGCTGGCTCAGCGCCTACCTCGGCGGCAGCCCCAAGGCCCGCGCCATTTCCCGGGTCGTGATCGGCGGACTGCTCGCCCTCGGCGTCACCTGGGCGATCGGCGCCCTGATCGGCACCTCGATCTAGCGGCGCCGGCCCCTCGAGCTCGAGGCGCTGGCGCGGCAACGGCCCGTAGGCTGACGGCATGAGAGCACAGCGAGCAGTTCCGGCATCCGTCATCGTTGCGGCGGTCGTCGATGCGGCCCTCGTGCTCGTCTTCGCGCTGGTCGGGCGGGCCAGCCACGGCGAGGGTCTGCTCGGAATACTCACCACCTGGTGGCCGTTCCTCGGCGGGCTCGCGATCGGCTGGCTCGTGCTGCGCGCCTGGCGGAGCCCACGGCGGATCGTCTGGACCGGAGTCGGCGTCTGGCTGTTCACGGTGGCCGGCGGGATGCTGTTGCGGATCGCGAGCGGGCAGGGCGTGCAGCTGAGCTTCATCATCGTCGCCACGATCGTGCTCGGCGTGTTCCTGCTCGGCTGGCGTGCGATCGCGCTCCTGGCGATCCGGATGCGCCGCCGCGCCTCCCCCGCCGCCTGACGCGCCACGCGCCCGCGCGCCGCGCCCGTCACCGCCGCGCGCCGCGCCCGTCACCACCGCAACCCGTCACCGCCGCGCCCGTTTCGGCAGCCCGCCTCCGCGGGCGCGGGCGCGGGCTGCCGAAACCGGCGCGGCCTGGCCGACCCGCCCGAGCGGCCGCTAGACGAGCACCTTGAGCGAGGTGTTCCAGTTGAAGGTGTCCAGGGCCGGGTCGACCTGCAGGGTCATGATCAGCAGCTGGAAGCCCTCGAGCTCGCGCGCACGGCGCAGCGGGCCGGCTACGACCGGGTTCAGGCCGGCATCCGCGGCGAAGGATGCGACGGCGGCGGCGGCCTCGTCGGAGTCCGACGCGATGAACACGTCAAGGGGCTCGCCCGAGACAGAGCCGGCCGCGAGCGGGCCGGCGAAGGTCGTGTTGAATGCCTTCACGATGTTCACTCCGGGGGCGGCGAGGGCGGCGAGCTCCTCGGCCGCCGAGGTGCCGGGCGCAACCGTGAGCGAGTCGAAGGTGGTGAAGTCGATCGGGTTGGTGAGGTCGATCACGGTCTTGCCCGCGAGTGCCGTGCCGAGGCGCGTGACGATCTCCCGAGCGCCGCCGTAGGGAACGGCCAGCAGGACGATGTCGCCGGCGGGCAGGGCATCGCCCGGGCCGGAGGTGACGTTCCCTCCGAGTTCGGCGGCGAGCGCCGCCGCCTTGGCCTCGTTGGGGCTGAGAATCTGCAGGCTGCGACCGGCGGCCACCGCCCGGGTTCCGATTCCGCGAGCCATGTTGCCGCTGCCGATGATGGTGATGTCAGTCATGAGATCTCTTCCTGGAGGTGAAGCGCGAATGTCGCCCGGCCGGTCGCCTGTGGCCGATTCCGGCCGACAACTACTTGAAGCTACAACTAAAGACTAGGTCGGTTTAGTTGAATCGTCAAGTTATTGACCCACTAGGATCGATTCATGACAGAACCACGCTGGCTCTCCCCGGACGAACGCGAGGCCTGGCTCCGGCTGATGGCCGTGACCATGCTGCTGCCGACGCGCCTGGAATCCCAGCTCAAACGAGACGCCGGGCTCAGCCATTTCGAGTACTACGTGCTCGCGATGATCTCGGAAAGCCCCGGCAGGTCGATGGCCCTCACCCAGTTGGCGGCGCAGACCAACGCCTCGCTCTCCCGTCTGTCTCACGTGCTCGGGCGGCTGGAGGGGCAGGGCTTCCTCGGCAGGAGCACCTCCTCGAGCGACCGGCGCGCCTCACTCGCCACGCTGACGGATGCGGGCTGGGCCAAGGTCGTCGCCAGCGCGCCCGGCCACGCCGAAGAGGTTCGCGCGCTGGTCTTCGATCCGATCAGCACCAGGCAGGTCGCCCAGCTGAGCGAGATCTGTGGCCGGCTGCTCGCCACACTGGACCCCGAGCACGAATTGCTCGCGCTGGCCGCCGACCCGGACGCCGGTTCCGTGGCGACCCACTCCTAGCGGCCATTCGTCAGTTCGGGCGTTCGTCAGCTCTGCTCTGAGTCCTCGTCCACGTCGACGCCCAGGTCCGTGCCCAGGTCCGTGTCCAGATCCGTGTCGTCATCGTCGAGTTCGGAGACCCGATCGGTGTCACGGTCGTCGCTGTCGTCGAAATCGACGGAGCGGTCATCGGCGTCGACGGTCCAGGCGTTGGAGTCGATCGGTAGATCGTCTTCGAGCGTCAGGGTGATGTCGTCAACGTCGCGATCCTCATCGAGGCCGTCGTTCGCCGCGTCCGCCCGACGCGGCCAGAGCCCATCCGGGTCCATCGTCATGATCGTTCCTCCCCGCCAGGCAAGGGCAGGATGCCCCTGCGCGAGCCACGGTACGCCCCTCGCCCACCCTCGACAAGGGTCCGCCGACACCCGCCGAACCAGGCCCGCGCCACTCCGGCCGACCTCGGACCGAGGTCAGTCCCGGTCGGCCCGTAGCCCGGCGGTGGCCAGGAGCGAGCTGTCCCTGAGCACCGCGAGCACCTCGATCGGCCAGGTCTCTGTGCTCCGGGCCAGCGCGGCCTCGCCGCCGGCAACGATGGTCGTGGCCAGCACGTCGGCGGTCACGATGTCGCGGGCGAAGACGGACACCTGCCGGTACGGCGACGCTCCGTCGCCGACGGCGGTCCAAATGTGGTCGCCGCGTTCGGCGCTGCCCGAGGTGGCGACGGCCCGCAGCGGCAAGGCCAGGGGCACCGCCGCGAGGGTGCGTCCCCGGTCATCCGGGTCGACGAGGCCGGCAACCCAGTCGAGGCCCGGCGCCTGGTCCCCGGCGACCAGAATGTCCCCACCCGCGTTGAGCGACCAGTTCACGAGGCCGAGGCCCCGCAGCGCTCCCCCGGCCTCGTCGATGGCCAGGGCCTTGACCACGCCGGACAGGTCGAGCACGCCATCCGCCCGGTGCGGGGTGAACACCCCGTCGGTGCGGTCGCGCCAGTCGAGGGCTGCGGCGTAGCAGTCTCGCAGTATGGGGCTCGCCTGCGTGAGGCGAAGCTCTCCGCGGTTGATGCGGCTGAGTTCGGAGTCGTCCCGGTAGAGACTGAACCGGGTATCCCACGAAGCGAAGACGCTGCCCACCGCCTCGCGGGCCTGCGCGCCGAGCTCGGGCGCGACCGGTCCGCCGAAGCGGATGCTCAGCACCGTCCCCATGGACCGCAGCGTGATCGCCCCCGATCCGCCGTCGCCGTTCGGAGGCCCGGCCGGGTTCACGTTCTGGGCGACACCGCCCGGCCGGTTAGAACTGCGCGGCATCGAGGGCCGCCTGCAGCGAGGTGAGGTACCCGTGGGTCGTGTAGGTGGCGCCGCTGACGTTTTGCACCTGGGCCGACTGGGCGGTGAGCACCTCGCTGCGGAGGATCGGCGCAGCCTGGTTGCTGATCATGACCGAGCGGCCGCCGTCGTTGGTCAGTTGGAGCGCCGTGACCTCCGTGATCGAACCGCTCGCGATCGTCACGGACACCTGCACCGGCCCGAACCGGGTCTGCACGACCGACCCGTCGAAGGTCCCGCTCGCCGCCCCGGCCGGAGCGGCCGGGGCCGTGGTCGCCGCAGGGGAACCAGTCGCGGCCGGGGCCGCCGGGCCCAGCGCGGTCGGATTGGGCACGGTCGCGGCGGTGCCGGTGTGCGCGGCGGGGGCCACCGGCACCGCCGACAGCGTCTGCTGGGAGGCCGTGAGCTGGGCTCCCATCTGCCAGCCGATGCCGACCACGGAGAGGGAGGCCAGAGCGGCCAGGGATAGCGCGCGGAATCTCACCAGTCGAACCTTTCAAAATGGATTTGCCGGGTCGGCAGACCGGCCGACCGGGCGTCACGCACGACCTCGTCCGTCCAGCGCCGGGGACCGCAGATGTAGACATCCGCCTCCCGGAGCTTCGGGACCAGGGTGCCGAGGGTGATCCTGGCGCGCACAGCGTCCGCCGGCAGCCAGCTGTTGGCACCGGGTGAACGCTTCCCGGCGATGATGCGCAGTTCGGCGCCCCTGACCCGGCAGAGGTGGGCGAGTTCGTCGACGAGGTAGGTGTCGTCGGCCGTGCTCGAGCGGAGGATGACGGTGGCCTGGCCGGGGGCGAAGGTCGCCGTTTCGAGCAGCGACCGGATCGGGGCCACGCCGATGCCGGCGGCGACCAGCACGATCCGGGGCGAGGTGCGGGCGAAGTCGGTGAAGAGTCCGTACGGCCCCTCGAAGCTGACCCGGGTGCCCTTGGGCAGCGCCGACAGCGCGGCGGACGCGTCGCCGAGGCCGCGCACGGTGATCCGCAGCGCGTTCCCGGTCGGAGCGGCCGAGAGCGAGAACGGATGCGCCTGCCACCATAGTTTCGGCGTCCAGAACCTCCAGATGAAGAATTGTCCGGAGCGGGCCTTGAGGCGGCGCAGTTCCCGGCCGGACAACCGGATCGAGACGACGCCGCGGGCAACGGGGTCGACGCCCTTCACCACGAGCTGGGAGCGCAGGGAGCGCACGATCGGAACGATGAACCGGAAGAGCACGATCGATCCGGCGACGCCGACATAGAGGGCGAGCCAGTAATAGCGCTGCACCGAGCCCTCCCGGAACAGGGAGCCGACGCTCAGCTGGTGCGGGATCGACACGAGCACCGCCAGGTAGGAGAGCAGGTGCACCAGGTGCCAGGCCTCGTAGCGGAAGCGACGTCGCACCACCACCAGGGAGGTCACCACGACCGCGATGAGCAGGCCGAGGCCCACGAAGGCGAGCGGCATGTCGGGGAGGGTGGTGAGCATGATCCACACCTCGGCGAACACCGAGGCGGGCTGCACCATCGAGTAGCCGATGGTGAGCAGCACGCCGTGCCCGAGGATGAGGTAGAGCGCCGGTTTGCCCAGCGACTGGTGCAGCGCCATCGCGCTGTCGTGGCCGAAGGCCCGGTCGATCGACGGGAGCCTCGCCGCGAGCAGCATCATCATCAAGAGCAGGTCGGTGCCGACGAGCCCGGTCACCACGCCGAGGGAGGTGATGGCGTCGGCCGGCGTGCCGAAGCGGGCTGCCCCGCCGTCGGCCAGGAAGATCGCGATCACCAGGGCGACCGACACCACCGCGATGATCTGCAGGCCGTCGGCCAGACGCATCCTCCGACGGTAGTTCGGGTGGATGCGCGGCACCGACGTGCGGCGCTGGGCGCGCTTGGTGGGATGGGTGGCGAGGCTCATGCTGGAAGCATTCCGGGCGAAACAGTTGAATCGCTATCGACAGGCTGAGAACAACCTGTGCGGTTCCGATGCGTGCTGCGGGAGCTCTCAGGAACGCGTGCGGGCCCGCGCGAGCAACACGATCAGGATGGCGATCCCCCCGCCGAGGGCCGTCTCCACGACCCGGTCGAGGAGCAGGGCGGGCACGGACACCGGGCTGGTCAGGTGCACCACGGACAGCGCCAGCGGGGTGATGAAGAGCAGTGCGGCGCCGTAATGCCGTCCGATCAGGATCTCGGCTCCGAATTGGCTCACCGCGATGACCAGGATCAGCACGATCACGCCGGGACCGGGCCAGAGGAGCAGCCCGGCCACGACGACACCGAGGGCGGTGCCGAGGATGCGGTGAATCGCCCTGGAGACGGAGTGCGCGGCCCGTGGCGGGGGCAGCACCGCGACCACGCTGACCACGGCCCAGTACGGATGCCCGATCCCGGCCGCGACCGCCAGGCCGCCGGCCGCCAGCGCGCCGACCACGTTTTGCGCGATGGTGGACCACACCTGAGGGTCCCGGTACGCGGCCGGGTGCAGGCGCGGCCGGCGCGGCAGCGGCTTGAACAGGTCGTTCGAACGGTCGCCGGCGAGTCGCCGGACCGCGCAGCCCGACATGGTCAGCAGCCACGCGAATGCCGCCGCACCGACGGCGACGAGCAGCCTGACCGTGGCCTCTCCCGGCGGGGTGGGCACCTGGGCGCAGACCGCGTACGCGAACACGAAGAAGATGGGGGTGCCGGGGAACAGCCCCCAGGTCGACGCCGCCAGGATGCCGGCCACGATCACGCCGACCAGCCCGAGCACGAGCACGGGCAGGGGCGCACCGGTGACGGCCATCAGCACACCCAGCGCGATGCTGCCGAGCAGGCAGACCGCCGCGACGCCGGTCGTGCGGGCCCGCAACCGGTACGGTTCTCCGCGCCCATACAGTGAGGCCATCGCGCCGAACGACGCGTATGCCGCCCAATCGACGTGCCCGACCAGGGCCAGCACGACCAGCGGGATCGCGACGGCGGCGCTGGCCCTGGACGCCACTTCGACGTCCAGGGCGCGCAACGATCGCACCCGTTGGAGCAGGGTTTCCGGCGCCCCGGAACGGGCCACTAGATCTTCTCGATCGGCGCGATCTTGATCAGGAGCTTCTTCGCGCCCATGCTGTCGAACTGCACGTGCGCGATCCGCTTGGTGCCGTCGCCGGTGACCTGGTTGACCCGGCCGTCACCGAAGTCGACGTGACGGATGCGGTCCCCGGCCGCCAGGGTGAGGTCGCCGTTGTCGCGCACCTGTGACACCCGGTTCGTCCACTCGGTCTTCGGCTTGGGCGCGGGCGGCAGCGCCTGCGGTTCGCCGCGCTTGGCGAATCCGCCGCCGAATCCGTCCCGCCTGGCGTTGAGCGCGCGCGGCTGGGTTCCGCCGCGGGAATTCGCCATCCCGGGCGACTGCTTCCAGTCGATCAGGGCCACCGGGATCTCCTGCAGGTAGCGGCTGGGCATCGCCACGTTGATGTCACCGAACTGCGCGCGGGTCATCGCCAGGGACAGGTAGAGCCGCTGCCGGGCCCGGGTGATCCCCACGTAGAAGAGCCGACGTTCTTCGGCCGGTCCGCCGGGCTCGTTGGCCGACATCTGGTGGGGCAGCAGCCCCTCCTCGACCCCGGTCAGGAACACGGCCTCGTATTCGAGTCCCTTGGCGGTGTGCAGGGTCATCAGCGAGACCGTGCCGGAGGCGTCATCGAGGTCATCGGCCGCGGCGACGAGTGACACCTGGGTGAGGAAATCGACGAGCCCGGAGTCGGGGTTGTCCTTGTTGAAGTCCTTGGTCTGGGCGACGAGTTCCTCGATGTTCTCGGCGCGCGCCTCGTCTTGTGGGTCGCGGCTGTTCCGGAGCAGGGTGAGCAGGCCGCTGCCGTCGAGCAGGAAGGTCAGCAGTTCGGAGACGTTCACCTGCCCGGCCGGGTTGGCCGGGTCGATCTTCAGGGCCGCCTCGTCGAGCAGGGTGGCGAGCTTCAGGATCGCCCCGGTCACCTTCGGGCCCAGGCCGAGCGACGCGCAGTCGCGCATGGCCTGCCGGAAGCTGATCTGGTTCGCCTCGGCGAAACTGGCCAACCCGGTTTCCGTGGCCGGCCCGATCCCCCGCTTCGGGGTGTTCAGGATGCGGCGCAGGGCGAGCTCATCGTTGGGGTTGGCGACCGCGATCAGGTAGGCCAGCGCATCCTTGATCTCGGCCCGCTCGTAGAACTTCGTGCCGCCGACCACCCGGTAGGGCACGGCGGAGCGCACGAGGATTTCCTCGAGCGCACGGGTCTGCGCGTTGGTGCGATAGAACACGGCCATGTCGCGGTAGGCCATGCCCGCCGCGTGCAGCACCTCGATCTCGTCGGCCACGAACTGGGCCTCGTCGTGGCCGGAGTAAGCCGTGAACCCGACGATCTTTTCGCCGTCTCCGCCGGCGCTCCACAGTTTCTTGTCCTTGCGGTCGAAGTTGTGGCCGATTACCGCGTTGGCGGCGGAGAGGATGTTCTGGGTGGAACGGTAGTTCTGCTCGAGCAGGATCACCCTGGTGCCGGGGAAGTCCCGCTCGAACTCGGTGATGTTGCGGGTGTCGGCGCCGCGGAAGGCGTAGATCGACTGGTCGGAGTCACCCACCACGGTCAGGGAGGCGCCCGGGATGCCGCCGCCGGCGTCGCGGAGGTTGCGCACGTGCACGCCGGTGTCTTCCATCTCGTCGGCGAGGTCGGATTCGACGGGCCGGGTGAGCTCTCGCACGAGCGAGTACTGGGCGTGGTTGGTGTCCTGGTATTCGTCGACCAGGATGTGCCGGAACCTGCGCCGGTACAGGGCGGCGACCTTGGGGAAGGCCCGGAAGAGGTAGACCGTCTCGCCGATCAGGTCGTCGAAGTCCAGGGCGTTCGCCGCGCGGAGGCGCTGGGTGTACTGCCGGAAGATCTCGACGAACATGACCTCCTGCGGATCGCTCATATTCGCGTTGCGGGCATAGGAGTCGACGTCGGCGAGCTCATTCTTGAGCTTGGAGATCTTCGCGGACGCATTGCCGGGAGTGAAACCGAGGGTGTCCGCGTCGAGCGACTTGATGATGCGCTTGAGGGTGACCTTGGTGTCGGCGGAGTCGTAGATGCTGAAGCTGGCGGAGAGGCCGGCGTTCTCCGCCTCGCGGCGCAGAATCCGCACACAGGAGGAGTGGAACGTGGAGATCCACATTCCGTCCGCGCCCTGACCGAGGATGGCCTTGACCCGATCGCGCATCTCGGCGGCGGCCTTGTTCGTGAACGTGATCGCCAGAATCTGGCTCGGCCAGGCCTCGCGTGTCTCGAGCAGGCTCGCGATCCGCCTGGTGAGCACGCTGGTCTTGCCGGAGCCGGCCCCGGCAATGATGAGCAGCGCCGGGCCGCGATACTCGACGGCCTCCCGTTGCTGTGGGTTCAGCCCTTCGAGCAACGGGCTCTGGTAGCCGGCGTCGTCGCGGGGCCCTCCACCGTCGACAATGATCGGCCCCCCTGCTGGAGCCTGCGTTGCTGTGGCCTGGTGGGCGGGCGTGTGATCAGGGTCGAAAAGCGTCATCATCTCGCTGCCAATCCTAGGCGTTGCACCTGACATCGACGCCGGGAACGGGCCGCGCTCCCGGCGCCCGGGTCACTGCTCGGCGGCGAGCTCGTCCCTGACGGTGACCGCGAGATCGGGGTGGTCGGTGAAGACGCCGTCGATACCGGTACCCATGATCGTGTGGAATTCGCTCCGCCAGTCGCCGAAATCCGCCCTGAACCGGCCGCGCCGGAACGTCTTGGCGAGGAAACGGTTCTCCGGACGGAGCGTCCAGCAGTAGATCTCCAGGCTGGCCGCGTGTGCGGCGTCGACGAGGTCGGATGCCCCGGAGACGTTGCCGTCGGCATCCGTTTCGAGAATGAGCGATTTAGGCACGCTGATGCCGTCGACCTGGCCGCTCAGGCCGTAGAGGCCCGACTCGCTGAGGAAATCGGCGTAGTGTCGCGCCCGCGAACCGTGGAGGGCGACCTCGTCGAACGGCTTGCCGCGCGCCTCGAGCAGGAACACCCGCTTGCCGTAGACGCCGCGGGCATACACCTTGTCGAGCAGGCTCTGCTCGAAACTCTCGATGGTGAGCCGGCCGTCGCCGGCATTCCAGCCCGCCGAGTTGACCTCGGCGGCGAACAGTTCGTCGAGGGGAAGACCGATCGAGGCGAAGTAGCTGGCGTGCTTGATCTCGGCGACGACGCCGATCGGGCGCCTGGCCCGCCCACCGACCCGGTCGATCAGCTTGAACACGTCCCGGAGCCTGAGCAGCGGGAACCGGTCGTCGAAGGTGGCGCTGGACTTGCGCAGCTCCGGCAGGCGCTCCCTGGCGCGCAGGGTGCGCAGCTCGGCCCAGGTGAAGTCCTCGGTGAACCAGCCGGTGAGTCGGATGCCGTCGATCAGCTTGGTCGTGCGGCGTTCCGCGAATTCCGGGTGCGTCGCGATGTCGGTGGTGCCGGAGATTTCATTCTCGTGGCGGACGATGAGCACGCCGTCCCTGGTGGCCACGATGTCGGGCTCCACCGCGTCCGCCCCAAGCGCGACCGCGAGTTCGTAGGCTGCTCTGGTGTGCTCCGGCCGGTATCCACTCGCCCCGCGGTGGCCGATCACAATGGGGTGCATGTGCCCAGAGTACGCGCGCAACTGCCAGACTCGAGGCGATGACACCCTGGATCGCACCCGCCGCGCGGCCGCCCGCGTGGGGGAATCCGCGCGCCCGCTACCTGACCGGCCTCTCGCTGATCATGCTCGGGGTTGCCGCGACGGTCTTCACCAGCACCTACAGCATGTTCTTCCTGCTGATCGGGCCTTCTCTTCATTTGCTCGGCTGGCTCCTGATGCCGGGCGCTCTCTGGCGCCGTCTGGTCGTGCTGCTGCCCTGCCTCCTGGCCGGCCTCACCCTGCTCGGCGGCCCCGATTTCACCGGGGCCTTCGCCGTGCTCCTCGCCGGGTGGCTGCTCGTGCGGCATCGGCCGTGGGCCGCCTACCTGGTGCTCCTGCTGCCGATCGGCGTGAGTTTCCTGATCAAGGCTCTCCTGCACGGATACGCGCAGGTCTGGGTCGGCGATCTGATCGGCACTCTCACGGTGATAGCCGCGGCCTGGCTGGCCTGGTGGATCGCCGGTAGCGTGGCCGGCCGGCGGCTCGGCCGAGAGTCCGTCCCGGGCTCCGAGGCGTCCGTTATTCCTGGTCCGGAGGCTGGTCAGGCCGCAGAAGGAATTGGGCGGATACCCAGCCGATCTGAATAGACTTGATCAACGTAACCAGCACCGCTCGGCGCTGATCGCACCCCAGTCGATTGTGAGACACGAAAACCATGGCATCCTCCAACCCCGCATTCTCCCGAAACGCCGCGTTCGGCGCTCCTGGCGCCGTTGCTGCGGGCAAGGTCCTTTCCGACAGCGACCTTCAGGGCATGTTCAACTCCCCGTCCGCCGGCTCGCAGGAGACCGACCGGATGACCTTCGACGACACCATCCGCAAGACCGTGCTGAGCTTCATGCTCCTGCTCGCGACCGCGGCGCTCGGCTGGGTGATCACCCCGGTGACGATGATCCCGCTCATCCTGGGTGCGATCGTCGGCCTGGTGCTCGGACTGGTCAACGCGTTCAAGAAGGAGCCGTCGCCCGGCCTCATCCTGGCCTATGCCGCGGCCGAGGGCCTCTTCGTCGGTGGTATCTCCCAGGTCTTCGAGCAGATCTTCCCCGGCGTCGTCGTGCAGGCCGTGCTGGCCACGCTCGTCGTCGTCGGTGTCACCCTCGCCCTGTTCGCCAGCGGCAAGATCCGCGCGTCCAAGCGGGCGACCAAGGTCTTCATGGTCGCGATGATCGGCTACGGCGTGTTCTCCCTGATCAACTTCGGTCTGATGGCGTTCGGCGCGAACACCAATGCGTTCGGCCTCCGCAGCGCTGATTTCCTGGGCACCGGGATCCCGTTCGGTGTCATCATCGGCCTCCTCGCGGTGGTCATGGCCGCGTACTCGCTCGTGCTCGACTTCGACTTCATCCAGCGCGGCGTCAACAACCGGGCTCCGCGCAAGTTCGGCTGGTCGGGTGCCTTCGGCATCATGGTGACCGTGGTGTGGCTCTACGTCGAGCTGCTTCGTCTGTTCGCCATCGCCCGCAACTAGCGGGACTCGCATGCAGAAGGGCCGCCCCTCGGGGCGGCCCTTCTTTTTGCCTGCCGGGAGTCCGATCCCCCGCCGGTCTCAGTAGTTCCCGGTGTGACCGTACTTGCGGTTTCCGGCGGTGATGATCGCCTTGGTGGGAATGTTGAACCGTGCTCGCCAGTTCTCGAACTGGGTGGTGGTGCGGAGCGGAGCGAGGCCGTCGCTGGACTGCCCGGCCTGCTCGAGGTCGGCGGCGAGGCGGCGCCCGAAAATGGTCACCCGGTGAACCGCCACGCCGAGCGCGATCAACGCCGGCGCCATGATCACCAGGGCGACGACCAGGAGTGAAGTGGGGCTCGACCCGTTCAGAGCGGGAAGGGCGAGGGCCAGGAGCAGGAGTGCCACGGGAACCGCGATCGTGGATCGAACGAAGAAGAGCCAGACCGGGTAGTACTCCCGGCAGAATCCCTCGCCGATTCGTGGTCCCCAGGTTGCGGTCATCCGTCGCGCGCCGCGCGTATCCGGTAATTCGGTCGTCATTGTGCACCCTGCCCTCGGTAGTGAAAGTCGGTCCCGGGCGCCCGTGTTGAGTGCGGTCACGGCGGCCCGGCCTGCTCCAGAATATCTCTTCGGATGCCGGCGGCACGGCCGGGCACGGAAGGGGCTCGACCAGCGTGCCGATCGGGGGCAGACTCCACCGTGAAAGCACCCGGCGAACGAGGAGACCGCATCCGTGTCCAGGCAAGAGGATTTCGTCATCGTGGGCGCGTCGCTCGCCGGAGCGTCGGCAGCCAGGGCCCTCCGCGCGGAGGGCTTCTCCGGCGCCATCCGGCTGCTCGGCACCGAAGCCCAGCACCCGTACATCCGGCCCCCGCTGTCCAAGGATTTCCTCGCCGGCACGGCCGAACGCGGCGCGGTCTTCGTGGAGGACGACGACTGGTACCCGGCCAACGGGGTCGACTTCCGGCCGTCCACCCGCGTGGTCGACCTCGACCCGGGCGAGCACCGCCTCACCCTGGACGGTGGCGAGACGCTCGTCTGGGACCGACTGTTGCTGACCACCGGCTCGTCCCCGCGCCGGCTCACGATTCCGGGGGCCGACCTGACCGGTATGCACTACCTGCGCACCCTCGACGACTCCGAGGCCCTCCACGGGTTTCTCGCCGGCGGCGGGCGACGGCTCGTGCTGATCGGCTCCGGCTGGATCGGGATGGAGGTCGCCGCGACGGCGCGCACGCTCGGCAACGATGTCGTCATCCTGGAACGCGGCCCGATCCCGCTCGCGAACGCCCTCGGCGACGAGCTCGGCCAGATGTTCGCCGAGCTGCACCGGGACAACGGGGTGGTTCTGCGCCCCTCCGTTGTCGTCGAGGGCATCGAGGGAGCCGACGGCCGGGTGACCGGAGTGGTGCTGGCCGGCGGCGAGGTCGTGCCGGCGGATCTGGTGCTGGTCGGGATCGGCGCCACGCCGAATGTCGGCCTCGCCGAGGCCGCGGGGCTGGAGGTAGACAACGGGATCGTGGTGGACGCGAGCCTGCGGACCAGTCATCCCGACATTTACGCGGCCGGCGACGTCGCCAACGCGTACCACCCGGTGGCACGGATGCGGCTGCGCAGCGAACACTGGGCGAACGCCCTGCACGGGGGTCCGGCGGCGGCGCGGGCCATGCTCGGGCAGAGCGTGTCGTTCGACGCCATCCCCTACTTCTACACCGACCAGTTCGACCTGGGGATGGAGTACTCGGGTTTCGGACCGCTGACCCGCGGCGCCGAGCTGGTCTTTCGCGGCGACCGGGGCGCGCGGGAGTTCATCGTGTTCTGGCTGGCCGCCGGCACGGTGGTCGCCGGCATGAACGTGAACGTGTGGGACGTGAACGAGGGCGTGCAGGCCCTCATCCGCCGGGGCACCCCGGTCGATCCGGGGCGCCTGGCCGACGCCTCGGTCCCCCTCGACGCCGTTTAGCCGCGGTTGACCGGGTTGTCCCGGCGCCCCGCTACTCCCACTCGATGGTGCCCGGCGGCTTCGACGTGACGTCGAGTACGACCCGGTTGACCCCGTCCACCTCGTTCGTGATCCGGTTGGAGATCTTCGCGAGCAGGTCGTAGGGCAGTCGGGTCCAGTCCGCGGTCATCGCGTCCTCGGACGACACCGGGCGCAGCACGATCGGGTGGCCGTAGGTGCGGCCGTCGCCCTGCACGCCCACCGAGCGCACGTCGGCGAGCAACACGACCGGGCACTGCCAGATCTCGCGGTCGAGGCCGGCGGCCGTCAGTTCGGCGCGCACGATCGCATCCGCGTGGCGGAGCAGGTCAAGCCGGTCCTGCGTGATCGAGCCGACGATGCGGATGCCGAGGCCGGGTCCGGGGAAGGGCTGACGCTGCACGATTTCGGCCGGAAGCCCCAGTTCGGCGCCGATGGCCCGAACCTCGTCCTTGAACAGGGTGCGGAGCGGCTCGATCAGCTCGAACTGCAGGTCGTCGGGGAGCCCGCCCACGTTGTGGTGGCTCTTGATGTTCGCGGTGCCGCTCCCGCCGCCGGACTCGACGACATCCGGGTACAGGGTGCCCTGCACGAGGAAGCGGATCGGGTCGCCGTCGATCGCGGCGGCCTCCTTGATCAACTCGGCCTGGGCCTGCTCGAAGGTGCGGATGAATTCGCGGCCGATGATCTTGCGTTTGGTCTCCGGGTCGCTCACCCCCTCGAGCGCGGTCAGGAACTGTTCCCGCACGTCGACGGTCACGAGACGCACGCCGGTGGCCTTGACGTAGTCTTCCTCGACCTGGCGGCGCTCATCCTGGCGAAGCAGCCCGTGGTCGACGAAGACGCAGACAAGCTGGTCGCCGATGGCCTTGTGTACCAGGGCCGCGGCCACGGCCGAGTCCACCCCGCCGGAGAGACCACAGATGACCTTGCCGGTGCCGACCTGGGCGCGAATGCGCGCCACCTGTTCGGCGATGACGTTGCCGCTGTTCCAGTCGGCGGGGATTCCGGCCGCGCGGTGCAGGAAGTTCTCCAGCACGTTCTGACCGAATTCGGAGTGCTTGACCTCGGGGTGCCACTGCACGCCGTAGAGCCGGCGCTCGTCATTCGCGAACGCGGCGACGGGGGTCGATGCCGTCGCGGCGAGCACGCTGAAGCCGGCCGGGGCCTCGGACACGGAGTCGCCGTGGCTCATCCACACGGTCTGCTCGGCCGGCTGATCGGCGAGCAGAGCGTTGCCGCTGTCCGAAACGATGACCGGGGTGGAGCCGTACTCGCGGGCGCCGGTGTGGGCGACGGTCCCGCCGAGGGCGGTCGCCATCACCTGGAAGCCGTAACAGATGCCCAGGACCGGGATACCGAGGTCGAAGATGGCCGGGTCGAAGGTGGGGGCGCCGTCGGCGTAGACGCTGGACGGTCCGCCACTGAGCACGATGCCGAGCGGGTTCTTTGCCGCGACCTCGGCCGCGGTGATCGTGTGTGCCACGATTTCGGAGTACACGGATGCCTCGCGCACGCGTCGGGCGATCAGCTGCGCGTACTGCGCGCCGAAGTCGACCACGAGCACGGGGCGGGCGCCGGTCTGGGCGGCCACGGCGCTCATGAACGGGCCTCGGCGGTCGCGGCGGACACGCCGGCGTCCTGCGCCGCGAGGAACGTCTTGACCTCGCGCGCGACGCGCACCTCGAGGAAGAAGGACAGGGTGGGGATGATGCCGCCGAGCGCGATCACCAGGAAGCGCGGGAACGACCAGCGCATCAGGCTCCACAGCCGGAAGTCGGCGAACAGATACAGCACGTAGAACCAGCCGTGCACGATCAGGATCGCGGTGCTCAGGTTGAACGCGGTCACGGTCTCGCGCGGGACCAGGGCGAGGAGTCCGTTCGGACCGCCCAGTTCGATTTCGTACTGGAAGACGAATTTGAGGATGACTTCGACGCAGAGCAGCAGCAGGAAGACACCGGTGATGATCGACGAGACCTGGTAGAGCCGGAGCGCACCGGGGATGCTGGGAAGGTCGGCGGGCTTGGGTTCGAGTGGCATGCGGTAATTCTATCCGGCCGCCGCGGCATCGATGGCGGCCTGCTCCTCCTCGCGCTCCCAGGCATCCCGCACCAGGCGGTACCAGAGGAACACGGCGAAGCCGGCGAAGACGGCCCACTCGAGGGCGTAGAAGATGTTGAGCCAGTTCAGCGAGGCGTCGGAACCGGGCTCCGGGGAGTCGATCACGAGCAGGCCGGTGGCACTGGTCGAGTCGATGATGTAGCCCGCGTATACGGGTTGGTCGGTGAAACCGGTCCAGAGGTTGATCAGCGCCGCGGTCGACACGGTGGTCTGGGTGCGCGGGTCGCGCCCGTCTGCGGGCACGACGGGGGCTTCGGACGGAACAAAACGGCCGGTCAGGGTGAGGGGCTGTTCGGCGGGCACGGCGGCCAGGGCCTGGATGACCTTCTCGGCGGCGGCCTGGTCGGCCGCCCAGCCGCGCGCCACCGCGATGTTCGCGGCATCGACCGTGACGAAGCGGCTGACCACCCAGAAACCCTGGGCACCGTCGTTGAGGCGGTCGCTGATCAATTGCTCGTCGCCGGGCAGATACGCCCCCTGGACGGTCACCTGCTGCCCGGTGGCCGCCTCGCGCGGCGGCCCGTCCGGTTGCACGGCCGACTCGAGCGGTTGCACCGTCTCGGTGCTCCGTTCGACGACCTGGCCGGATGCGACGGCTCGCTCCAGCTGCCAGCGGCCGAGGAGGGCGAAACCCGCGGCCACGGCGAGGGCCAGCAGCAGCGCGAGGATCCAGCGCGGCCGGAGCATCATCCTGATCATGTGTAGTCCTCAGTGCCGTTGTCGCGCGGCGGTTTCTCTGTCTGGCCGGGCTTGGGTGCCAACCGTTCCCGGACGAAGTCGGCCATCGAATCGCTGGTCTGGCGGGCGGGTTGTGCACCGGCGGCGTTACCCGGTGGGCGCACGCCGTCGAGCTCGTCGAAACCGTCGAGCTCGTCGAACCTGTCCGCCGAGGAAGCTGTCGTGCCTGTCGGCGCGAGCGGGGATCCGCCCGCGTGCTCGACCAACCGGCTGACGGCACGCTCGGTGTCATCGCGGGTGCCGGCGTCGGCTTCCTTGGTGATCGCCTCGACCAGGGCGATCTCCTCGTCCAGCATCGGGTTTCGGAGCGGCGGGCGGGTCGGCACACCCCTGCGCAGGCGGCGGCCGGCGGCCGCTCCGATCTTCTCGGAGTTCGCGGCGAACAGCGGTCCGAGAATCGCCATCGTGAGCACATAGAGGCCGGCGAACGGTTGCAGCCGTTGGTCGAGACCGGCACTCACCGACAGGGTCGCCAGGATCAGGGTGAACTCGCCCCGGTTCACGAAGATGGCCGCGGTGTTCAAGCCCTCCCGCGGGCCCATGCCGTGCAGTCTGGCCATCAGCATGCCCGAGACCAGGCTGAGCACGAAGGTCATCGCCACGGCCAACAGCACGATGGTGATGACCGAGCCGAACTCGGCGACGTCCAGTGCCAGGCCGAAGTTGAGGAAGAAGAAGGCGCCGAACACATCGCGGAGGGGAACGGCGACGCGCTCGATCCGGCCGCGATAGGTGCTGGCCCCGAGCACGACTCCGATCAGGAACGCGCCGATCGCATCCGTCACCCCGATGATCTCGCCGACCCCGGCAAACAGGACGGCGAGCCCGAAGAAGAGGATGGTGAAGAGCTCGTCGTCCTTGGTGCGCATCAGCCGGGAGACGACCCGGCCACCCCACCGGGCGACCGAGAACATCACCACGAGGAAGAGGAACGCGATGCTCAGCTGCAACACGATCGGCCAGATCTCGGTCTTGCCGCTGAGCACGACGGAGACGATCGCGAGGTAGACGGCGATGAAGATGTCGCCGACCACGGTCACGCCCAGGATCATCGGGGTTTCCTTGTTCGCCAGCCGGTGCAGTTCGATCAGAAGTTTGGTGATGATGGCGCTCGAGGAGGTGCCGGTCATCCCGGCGATCACGAGGGCTTCCCTGGTGCCCCAGCCGACCATCATGCCGAACGCGAAACCCAGCCCCATATTGATCAGGACGTAGGACCCGCCGGAGAGGAGCAGTTTTCCGGCGTCGCCGAAGAACGCTTCCTGGTCGAATTCGAGGCCAAGGCTGAACAGGAGCAGGATCAGCCCGAAGACGGCGATGAGTTCGATGTCCGCCGACTGGAAATCGAGCGGGAACCAGCCGCTGTTCGGGCTGGCGAGCAGCCCGACGATCATGTAGACCGGGATCGACGGGAGCCCGATCAGTTTTCCGGCGCGCCCGAGGAAGTAGGCGACGACGAGCAGTATGCCAAGAGTGATGAGGTCTTCGCCGAGGTGCATGGGCTAGCCCCCTGGCGGTGCGTCGACGGTCTTCGCCTTCACCTCGCCGGTGCGGAAGAACGCGAAGGCCTTCGCGACCTTCTCCGGGGAACCGGCGACGACGAGCGTGTCCCCGGGGAAGACCCGGAAGTCGTGGGCCGGGGCCGGGTTGGCGGACTCCCCGCGCACGACGGCGACGACCGTGAGGCCGGCGATGCCGCGATCGGCCGGGTTGCCGAGCGTCTGGCCCGCGATGTGGTCCTCATAGTCCACCGTGAACCAGTCGATGCTCAAACCGGGGATCTGGTCGAGCGCGGTGAGCGACTCGGTGATCTGGGTGCCGCCGAGGAGCTCGGCCAGGGTGTGCGCCTCGTCCTCGTTCAGCCGCAGGGAAACCTTCGCGGCGTCGGGCCCACCCTCGTCGTCGGCGAAGGTGATCAGGTCGCTGTGCCCGGAGCGGTGGGCGATCACGCCGACCTTGCCACCGTCATCCGTGATGAAGGTGTGCAGCACTCCGACTCCTGGGAGCTTGACCCGACGAACGTCAACCATGGTGAGGACTCCTGAGGCTTGTGGGCAGTCCGCCCAGTGTACCGGAGCGAGCCAGCGCGCCGACCGGACGCCGCCCTCCGCCCGCGCCCCGCGCCCGCCCGCTCCCGCGTCGCCCGCCCGCCCCGCGCCCGCCCGCGCCCCGCGCCCGCCCGCTCCCGCGTCGCCCGCCGCCGCGCCCGAATCCGCACGGCGCGCCCGCGCCCACCGCAGCGGCCTGCGGAAACCGGCGCGCCGGCGATGAACGGCCCGAGCCGAGAAGGTATGCCCCGAGCGGCATCCGCTCGGAATCGCCCCCCTTCGACGCCGCCGCCCGGTCCTCGGCTACTCCCCCACCGCCGGCTCGATGCTGCACTGTCCACCGAATCCGCGCCGCCAGCCCTGTCGCACGCCGACGCGGCGGACCCTCGGTGCATGTCGACCGCTTCCCTGGCCCCACTGCACCTGCTCGCCGCGATCGCAGGCAGGACCGGCGTCATTCGCAGCCGGGACGCGACGGCCCTGGGCCTCGAACGCGCGCTGCGAACCGAGTTCGAACGCGGGCGGGTGGTTCGTCTCCGCGCGGGCGCGTACGCACTCGCCGAAGAGTGGGAAGCCCTGAGCCTGGATGCCCGCTATCTGCGCCGGGTGCAGGCCTACGCCGCGGTCAGCGAGGAACCGCTCGTGTTCTCTCACCACTCCGCTGCCGCGATCTGGGGCCTCCCCGTCATCGGGGCCTGGCCGAGCGGCGTCGACGTCCTCATCGACCCGGCGGCGGGAGGGCGATCGAGGCACGGCGTCACGCGTCATTTCCAAGACGGTCCAGTGTCGATCGTCGAACGGGACGGGCTGCTGGTGACGTCACCCGCCGACACGGCCGTCGCCCTGGCCCGGATCCTGCCCTTTCCGGCGGCGGTCGCCATGCTGGACCGGGCCATCCACCGCCCGCGCAGGGGAACCGTTCTCTCCACCCGGGACGACCTCGAGCGGGCCCTCGCCGCCATCCCGTCCGGCAAACGCGTGAATGGCCGCAGCGGAGCCTTCCGCGCAGCGGATTTCGCCACCACCGAGTCCGGCTCCACGGGCGAATCCGTCAGTCGCGCGTTCATCTACCTGCTCGGCTTCCTGGCTCCCGAACTGCAGGTGCGGTTCGATGACGATCAGGGGTTCATCGCGTTCGTTGACTTCTTCTGGCGGCGGATCAACCGGGTCGGCGAATTCGACGGATTCGGAAAGTACATCAAGGAGGAGTTCACGCACGGTCGTACCACGGCAGAGGTCGTCATGGACGAGAAACGCCGGGAAGACCGCGTGCGGGCCTGTGGGCCCTTTGTCAGCCGGTGGGACTGGAAGCTCGCCCTGGACCCCGTGGCGTTCGGCCGGTTCCTCGCCCGCATCGGAGTGCCGCAGGTGCGCTGATCGGGTGCCACCGCGGGCCGGGTACCTAAGGCCGCGCCCGGAACCGCACGGCGCGCCCGCGCCCGCGGTCGCGGCCTGCGGAAACGGGCGCGGCCTGGGCTCCCGGCCCGCGGCTCGGGCGCGCGGAGGGCTGGGCGCCTGGGGTGCGGAGCGCTACTTTGCCGCGCCGATGTCGGGGGCCTCGAGCCGCACGCGATCCGCCGATTCGTCGTCGGGTTCCAGTTGCGAGGCCCGCTCGGCCGCGACACGCTTGAGATAGTAGGCCACCTCGCGTTCCTCCCGGGCGGTGTCCCAGCCCAGCACCCCGGCCATCAGCCGCGCCGCCACCGGGGCTGCGGAGACACCGCGGTCCCAGGCCTCGATCGAGATCCGGGTACGCCGGGCGAGCACATCCTCGAGGTGCAGCGCTCCCATGTGGCTCGCCGCGTAGACGACCTCGGCCTTGATGTAGTCGTCCGCGCCGGGCAGCGGCTCGCTGAGTTCCGGAGTTTCCCGGATCAGGTCGAGCAACTCATCGGTCAGGGTTCCGTAGCGGTTCAGCAGGTGCTCGATCCGCACGGTGTGCAGCCCGAACGCCTTGGCGATCCTGCCGCGCTTGTTCCAGGCCGCGCGATACCCTTCCGCTCCCAGCAGCGGGATGTCTTCGGTGGTCGACGGGGGTACTCGCCCGTCGAGCGCGTCGACGGCGGCGTCGATCGCATCCTTCGCCATGACGCGGTAGGTGGTCCACTTGCCACCCGCGATCACGACCAGGCCGGGCACGGAGTGGCCGACGAGGTGCTCCCGCGAAAGCTTCGAGGTGCTCTCCGACTCCCCGGCCAGGAGCGGTCGGAGGCCGGCGTAGACTCCCTCGACGTCTTCCCGGGTGAGCGGAACCCGCACCACCGCGTTGACGTGCTCGAGCAGGTAGTCGATGTCGGCGGCCGTCGCCGCCGGGTGCGCCTTGTCCAGGTGCCAGTCGGTGTCGGTGGTGCCGATCAGCCAGTGCCGGCCCCACGGGATCACGAAGAGCACGCTCTTCTCCGTGCGCAGCAGCAGTCCCATCGCGGACTGGAACCGGTCGCGCGGCACGACGAGGTGGATCCCCTTCGACGCGCGCACCTTGAAGGTGCCACGCTCGCCGACCATGCGCTGGGTGTCGTCCGTCCACACCCCGGTCGCGTTGACTACCTGCTTGGCGCGCACCTCGAAACGTTCGCCGGTCTGCAGATCGTGGGCGTGCACACCGACCACTCGTTCGCCGACCTTGATGAAGCCCTCGACCCGCACCCGGCTGGCGGCGTGGGCGCCGTAGAAGGAGGCCGTGCGCACGAGCGACGCCACGTAGAGGGCATCGTCGACCTGGGCGTCGTAGTAGGTGATCCCGCCGACGATCGCATCGGCGTTGAGGCTGGGCAGTAGGCCCTTCACCTGGCGCTTCGAGAGGTGACGGTGGTGCGGCACGCCGGGTGGGCGCCCGCCGGTGTAGGAGAAGATGTCGTAGAGCAGCATGCCGGCGCCCACGTAGAACCGCTCGGTGAACCGTTTCTTGAGCGGGTAGAGGAATCGCACCGGCTTGACCAGGTGCGGCGCGATCCGCTGCAGCAGGAGTCCCCGCTCGGTCAGAGCCTCGCGGACCAGCCGGAAGTCCAACTGCTCCAGATAACGGATGCCGCCGTGCACCAGCTTGGACGACCGGCTCGAGGTGCCGGAGGCCCAGTCGCGCGCCTCGAGGATTCCGACACTCAGCCCGCGGGTGACCGCGTCCAGGGCGCAACCGGCCCCGACGATCCCCCCACCGACGACGAGAATGTCGAGTTCTTTGTCCTTCAGCCGCGCGAGTGCGGCTGCGCGTTCGTCCGGGCCCAGTTTCGTGGACCGTGACACCGAGTTTCCTGTGGACATATGCTCACTCCCATCCTGATGGTGTGGTGCTTACCTCGACGCTAGTTCGTTCGGTACGGCGCGACAACCACTTCAACGCGCTGAAATTCCTTGAGGTCCGAATAGCCGGTGGTCGCCATCGACCGGCGCAGCGCGCCGACGAGGTTGGCCGTGCCGTCCGCGATCGGCGTGGGGCCGTAAAGAATGGTCTCCAGCGGGGCCAGGGCACCCACCTCGACGCGCTTGCCGCGGGGCAGCTTGGAGTGATGTACCTCGGGGCCCCAGTGGAAGCCGCCGCCGGGGGCATCCGTCGCCCTGGCCAGCGCCGTGCCGAGCATGACGGCGTCGGCGCCGCAGGCGATGGCCTTGACGATGTCGCCGGAGGTGTTCAGGCCACCGTCGGCGATGACGTGCACGTAGCGGCCGCCGGACTCGTCCATGTAGTCCCGGCGGGCCCCGGCGACATCGGCCACGGCGGTGGCCATGGGGGCGTGGATGCCGAGGGAGGCCCTGGTGGTGGAGGCCGCGCCGCCGCCGAAGCCGACGAGCACGCCGGCAGCGCCCGTGCGCATGAGGTGAAGGGCGGCGGTGTAGGTGGCGGCGCCGCCGACGATGACCGGCACGTCGAGTTCGTAGATGAACTTCTTGAGGTTGAGCGGTTCCTGGTTCTGCGAGACGTGTTCGGCCGAGACCGTGGTGCCGCGGATCACGAAGAGGTCGACGCCGGCGGCGACGACGGTCTCGTACAGTTCCTGGGTGCGCTGCGGCGACAGGGCGCCGGCGACGGTGACGCCGGCGGCGCGAATCTGGGCCAGGCGCTCGGTGACCAGGCTCGGCTTGATCGGCTCGGCGTACATTTCCTGCATCCGGGCGGTCGCCCGGTTGGCAGGCAGTTCGCGGATCTCCGCGAGGAGCGGTTCAGGGTCGTCGTACCGGGTCCACAGCCCCTCGAGGTCGAGAACGCCGACCCCGCCGAGCTGGCCCATCATGATGGCCGTGTTCGGCGAGACCACGGAGTCCATCGGTGCGGCGAGGAACGGGATGGAGAACTGGTACGCGTCGATCGTCCAGTTGACCGAGACGTCTTCCGGATCGCGAGTGCGCCGGCTGGGCACAATCGCGATGTCGTCGAAGGCATACACGCGGCGAGCGCGCTTGGAACGGCCGATCTCGATTTCCATGGCTCCAGTTTAGGTGCCGCCCGAAGACACCGCCCACCCGGCACCGGCCGGACCGCCCCGCGAGCGCCCGGCCAGCCTCGACGCGACTGCCCGGAAGGTGCATTCTGAGGGGATGGACGTCACCGCCGAACCCCTGAGCCTGCTCCGCGAACGCACAAGCATGAAATGGCGGAGCTATCCGCGCGATGTGCTGCCGTTGTTCATTGCCGAGATGGACTACCCGCTCGCCGCGCCGATCGCCGATGCCCTGATCGACGCCGTGCACCGCAACGACACCGGCTACGTCGCACCGGGCAACGATCTCGGCGACGCCTTCGCCGAGTTCGCCGGGTCCCGGTGGGGCTGGCGGGTCGATCCTGAGCAGGTGGCCAGCACCACGGATGTCAGCGTCGCCATCGTCGAGACTCTCCGGGGTCTCATCCAGCCCGGCGACCGGGTCGTGATCACTCCCCCGGTCTACCCGCCGTTCTTCGATCTGGTCGCCGAGGCCGGCGGCCGGGTGGAGGCGGTTTCGTTGCTGCACGGCCAGACCGGCTGGACACTCGACCTCGGCGCGCTCGAACGCGTCTTCCGGGCCGGCACCCGCTTCATCCTGCTCTGCAACCCGCACAACCCGATCGGACATCCCCACGGCATCGAGGATCTCACCGCCCTTTCCGAGATGGCCGCCCGGTACGGCGTGACCGTCGTCAGCGACGAGGTGCACGCGCCTCTGACCCAACCCGGGATTGGCTTCACGCCCTACCTGACCGTGTCTCCGGAGGCCGCCGAGCACGGGATCTGCCTCACCTCCGCGAGCAAGGCCTGGAACCTCGCCGGGCTCAAATGCGCGCTGATCGTCACCGCGTCGGAGCGAATGCGCGAGACCGTCACGGCCCTGCCGCAGGAGGTGGCCTGGCGCACGAGCCAGTTCGGGCTGATCGCCGGGATCGCGGCCTACCGACACGGGCAACCGTGGCTCGACGGCGTACTCACCGCACTGGACGCCAATCGCCACCTGCTCGGGGCCCTGCTCGATGCCCAGATGCCCGGGGTTGGCTACTCTGCGCCGGACGCGGGCTTCCTGGCCTGGCTCGACTTCGGCACCCTCGGCTGGGGCGATGACCCGTCGGTTGTCGCACTGGAGCGCGCCAAGGTGGCGCTCAGCCCCGGCCCGATGTTCGGTGCGCCGGGCGCCGGCTTCGCCCGGCTCAACTTCGCCTGCTCACCGGAGGTGCTCTCCGAGGCCGTCTCCCGCCTGGCCGCCGCCATCTGACCCGCGCGGCGGCCAGCCCGGTG
This sequence comes from Cryobacterium sp. PH31-AA6, assembly GCF_030063195.1. Classification (GTDB taxonomy): domain Bacteria; phylum Actinomycetota; class Actinomycetes; order Actinomycetales; family Microbacteriaceae; genus Cryobacterium. Next base: position 54,074 of record NZ_JASISS010000012.1, on the reverse strand, counting down.
GTCCAGCCCGGTGGTCGAGCCTGTCGAGCCCGGGGATGGAGCCTGTCGAGACCGGTGGTCGAGCCTGTCGAGACCGGTGGTCGAGCCTGTCGAGACCGGTGGTCGAGCCTGTCGAGCCCGGGGATCTCGACAGGCTCGACCAGCGCGGCGGCTCGATCAGCGGCGGTAGTTGGGCGCCTCGACCACGATCTGCACGTCGTGCGGGTGCGACTCCTTGAGGCCGGCAGACGTGATCCGCACGAACTTGCCCTTCTGCTTGAGCTCGTCGATGGTGCGAGCGCCCACGTAGAACATCGACTGGCGCAGCCCGCCGATGAGCTGGTAGGCCACGGCGGACACCGGGCCGCGGTAGGGAACCTGGCCCTCGATGCCCTCGGGGATCAGCTTGTCGTCGGAGGGGACATCCGACTGGAAGTAGCGGTCCTTCGAGTACGAGGTCTTCGTGCCGCGGCTCTGCAGTGCGCCGAGCGACCCCATACCGCGATAGGTCTTGAACTGCTTGCCGTTGACGAAGACGAGCTCTCCCGGGCTTTCGTCGCAACCGGCGAGGAGCGAGCCGAGCATGACGGTGTCGGCGCCGGCCACGAGCGCCTTCGCGATGTCACCGGAGTACTGCAGGCCACCGTCGGCGATCACCGGGATGCCGGCCTCCCTGGCCGCGAGCGATGCCTGGTAGACCGCGGTGACCTGAGGCACGCCGACGCCGGCGACGATGCGGGTGGTGCAGATCGAGCCGGGCCCGACGCCCACCTTGATCGCGTCGGCGCCGGCCTCGATCAGGGCCTGCGCACCGGAGCGAGTCGCCACGTTGCCGCCGATGACGTCGACGTCGGCGAAGGCCGGGTCGGTCTTCAGGCGACGGATGATGTCCAGCACCCCGGCACTGTCACCGTTGGCCGTGTCCACAACGAGAACGTCAACCCCGGCCTCCAGCAGCGCGGTGGCGCGCTGCCAGGCGTCACCGAAGAAGCCGATTGCCGCGCCGACGCGGAGGCGTCCGGCGTCATCCTTGGTCGCGAAGGGGTATTCCTCGCTCTTGTCGAAGTCCTTGACCGTGATCAGACCGGTCAGGCGCCCCGCATCGTCGACCAACGGCAGTTTCTCGATCTTGTGGGTGGCGAAGATGGCGACGGCGTCCATCGGCGCCATGCCGACCTTGCCGGTGATCAGCGGCGCGGTGGTCATGACCTCGCGCACCCGGGTGGTGTGCTTCTTCGTGGCGGACACGAAGCGCATGTCGCGGTTCGTGATGATTCCGACGAGGACGCCGTCCGAATCGATGACCGGGAGGCCGCTGATCCGGTACTGGCCGCAGAGCGCGTCAACCTCGGCAACGGTGGCGTCGGGCGAAGTCGTTACCGGATTGGTAATCATGCCGGATTCGCTGCGCTTGACGAGGTCGACCTGCTCGGCCTGGTCGGAGATGGAGAGGTTGCGGTGCAGCACCCCGAGCCCGCCTTCGCGGGCCATGGCGATGGCCATCCGGGTCTCGGTGACGGTGTCCATCGCGCTGGAAAGCAGCGGTGTGGCCACGCTGATCCGACGGGTCAGGCGAGACGTGGTCTCTGCCTCACTGGGAATGACGTCGGTGTGCCCCGGCAGGAGCAGAACGTCGTCGTAGGTAAGCCCGGTGAAACCGAACGGATCTGGCTGATCCATGAAACCCCTTTTGCGTGAACTGAATAAATGGAAGAAGTCCGGAAATCCCAGGGATGCGACCGGTCCATCAATGTTAAGCGAGATTGCTCCCCGCGCATTCCGGTGTGATCCATGTGGGATAAACCAGCGCCACAGCCCCGTCTCGGCAAAGAAAATCGTCGCTGGGAGGAACATTGCCGAAACATATGAGACATAATCGGCACGTACTGTCGACAATGATGTTGGCAGGTGAGACCCGGGGCAGGCTCGGTGACAGACCCAGCATGCCGCCATGGAGGTGCAGTGAATTCCACTGAAGCTGTTCGCAGAATTTCACCCAGGACGTTGGTGGTCTTCCTCGGTCTGCTCTTTGCGGCCTTGACGATGTCCACGTTCTCCACCCTGTCGGCAAGCCCGGCCCACGCCGACGAGATCGGCACCGAGTACGACTACTCCTTCGCCGGAAACGTGCAGTTCAACGGCAAACCCCTCGACGGGGTCCTGATCTCGGTGAAGGGCGCCGGCTACGACGCCGAGGTCAAGACCGATGCCGAGGGCAAGTGGCGGATCGGCGTACCGGAGCGAGCCGCGTACACCATCACCCTGGACGAGAAGACCCTTCCCAAGGGAGTCGCCATCGTCAAGGATTCAACGATCAAGGCCGAGTTCGGCCAGACCAAGTTCAAATCGGTGAACTTCTTCCTGGGTCAGGAGGTCAGGTCCACGGTCAGCTTCTTCGACCAGTTCATCAACCGGTTCTTCAACGGCCTCAACTTCGGCCTCTTGCTCGCCCTTGCGGCCATCGGGTTGTCCCTGATCTTCGGAACGACCGGCCTGAGCAACTTCGCGCACGCGGAGATGGTCACCTTCGGTGCGCTCATGACCATGGCGTTCTCCTCCGGCGCGGGGCTCCCGATCTGGCTGGCCATCATCATCGCCCTCGTGTTGAGCGCCGGTCTCGGCTGGGGACTCGACGCGGCGATCTGGCAGCCACTGCGTCGCAAGGGAGTCGGTCTGATCCCCCTGATGATCGTGAGCATCGGCCTCTCGCTGGCGCTGCGATACCTCTACCAGTACTTCATCGGCGGATCCACACGACAGTTGCCCGGTGCCGGAATGGCGGACCTCAAGTTCGGTGCGATCTCCCTGTCGCCGATCGACATCGCCAGCATGATCGTCAGCACCGTGGTCTTGCTGGCCGTCTCCTACTTCCTCTTGCGCACTCGCATCGGCAAGGCGACGCGCGCGGTGTCGGACAACCCGAGCCTCGCCTCGGCCAGTGGCATCGACGTCGACCGGGTGATTCGGATCGTCTGGGTGCTCGGCGCGAGCCTGGCCGGGTTGAGCGGCGTGCTCTGGGCCTACTTCCGGCCCGGCGTGAGCTGGGACATGGGGTTCCAGATCCTGCTGCTCATCTTCGCCGCCGTCACGCTCGGTGGTCTCGGCACGGCGTTCGGCGCTCTCATCGGCTCGATCATCGTTGGTCTGCTCGTCGAGTTGTCGACGCTCTGGATTCCCTCCGACATGAAGTATGTCGGTGCCCTTGTTGTGCTGATCCTGGTCCTGCTGCTTCGGCCGCAGGGAATCATGGGTCGCAAAGAGAGAATTGGCTAGAGAGGCATACTGATGATCGACTGGGGAGCAATTTTTGGCAACGCAGCCGTCGAGCTGATCAGCCCGACAACGGCGGCGTACGCCCTCGCAGCACTCGGCCTTGCAATTCACTTCGGCTACACCGGTCTCCTGAACTTCGGTCAGGCCGGTTTCATGGCACTCGGCGCCTACGGCTACGCCATCTCCGTACTCAAGTTCGGTTTCCCGGTCTGGGGGGCCGTGCTCGTCGGCGTCGGGGCATCCGTGATCTTCGCCCTGATCCTCGGAATTCCGACGTTGCGACTGCGCGCGGACTACCTCGCCATCGTGACGATCGCTGCCGCGGAGATCGTGCGGCTCTTGTTCACCACGAACACCTTCGCGCCGCTGACCGGTTCCGCCAACGGCCTGAGCGGCTACAAGACGGGCTTCGCGGCGCTGAACCCGATTCCCGCCGGGCGGTACGGCTTCGGTCCGTTTGAATACAACGCCTACGACTGGTGGTTGCGAATCGTCGCCTGGACGATCGTCGTCATCGCCGTCGTCTTCGTCTGGCAGCTCATGCGCAGCCCGTGGGGCCGCGTGATCAAGGGCATCCGGGAGGACGAGGATGCCGTGCGCGCGCTCGGCAAGAACGTCTATTCCTACAAGATGCAGTCGCTCATCCTCGGTGGCGTGCTCGGCACGATCGCGGGAATGATCTTCGCCCTTCCCCGCGCAGTGGTGCCCTCGAACTATCAGACGGCGCTGACGTTCTTCATCTACGCGATCCTCCTGCTCGGTGGCGCGGCCACCGTTCTGGGTCCGGTCATCGGTGCGATCATCTTCTGGGTTCTGCTCTCCTTCTTCTCGGGGTTCATCTCCCGTGCGGTCGAAGCGGGCTGGTTGCCGTTCATGTCGAGCATTCAGGCCGGGCAGTTGCGTTTCATCCTGGTTGGGGTCGCGATCATGTTGATAGTGATCTTCAGACCCCAGGGCATCTTCGGAAACAAGAAGGAGCTGGCCTTTGTCAAGTAGCAGCGTTCCCAACGCCAAGCCGGTCAAGACGACCGACCTTCACATCGGCGCGGCCGAACCCGGTTGCAAGAAACGCGATCCGATCCTCGTCATCGACAATGTGAGCCGGTCCTTCGGCGGGCTCAAGGCAGTGGACGTCGAGCACCTCGAGATTCCTCGCGGCGCGATCACCGCGCTGATCGGACCGAACGGGGCCGGCAAGACCACCCTGTTCAACCTGCTCACCGGTTTCGACAAACCGAACACCGGCGCCTGGATGTTCGACGGCAAACCGCTGGCCGGCGTGCCCGCGTTCAAGGTTGCACGGATGGGCCAGATTCGCACCTTCCAGCTCACCAAGGCGCTCGCCCTGCTCACCGTCATGGACAACATGCGGCTTGGCGCCAAGGGCCAGACCGGAGAGAACCTGTTCCGGGCGCTGATTCCGTCGCTGTGGCGCAAGCAGGAGACGGCGAACGAGGCCAAGGCCCTTGACCTCCTCGCTCGCTTCAAGCTCGACACCAAAAAGGACGACTACGCTGCGAGCCTCTCCGGCGGACAGCGCAAGCTCCTCGAGATGGCCCGTGCGCTGATGAGCGATCCGACGCTCGTCATGCTCGATGAGCCCATGGCCGGTGTCAACCCGGCCCTGACCCAATCCCTGCTCGAACACGTGTTGAACCTGAAGTCGGAAGGCATGACCGTTCTGTTCGTCGAGCACGACATGCAGATGGTCCGTCACATCGCTGACTGGGTCGTCGTGATGGCAGAAGGCCGTGTCGTCGCGGAAGGCGACCCCCACGAGGTCATGCGCAACCCCGCCGTCATCGACGCCTACCTGGGCCAGCATCACGACGAGGACATCGGCGAAGACAGCGACGAGCAGACAAAGCACGTCCAGGACATCAAGGAGTTGCTCGATGACGAACGCTAGTGCCACCACCGAACCGAGGGTGACCCCCGCCGGCGTCCCCGTCGTCGAAGTCCGGAGTGTGACGGCCGGCTACCTGCCCGGGGTCAACATCCTCACCGATTGCTCGCTGACCGCCCACGCGGGTGAGCTCATCGGCATCATCGGTCCCAACGGCGCCGGCAAGTCAACACTGCTCAAGTCCATCTTCGGGCAGGTGAAGGTACGCGCGGGCCAGGTTTTCCTGTACGGCGAGGACATCACGAACCTGAAGGCGAACAAGCTGGTGTCACAGGGGGTTGGCTTCGTTCCGCAGTCGAACAACGTCTTCCCGACGCTGACCATCCGGGAGAACCTGGAGATGGGCATCTTCCAGAAGCCCAAGGGTCTCGCCGAGCGGCTCGCCTTCGTCACGGACATCTTCCCCGAACTGGCCAAGCGAATGAGTCAGCGAGCGGGCTCGCTCTCGGGCGGTGAACGGCAGATGGTCGCCATGTCCCGTGCTCTCATGATGGGACCGCACGTGCTCCTGCTCGATGAGCCGTCCGCCGGCCTGTCTCCGGTGCGCCAGGATGAGGCCTTCCTGCGTGTCAAGGAGATCAACAAGGCCGGGGTCACCACGATCATGGTCGAGCAGAACGCGCGCCGCTGCCTCCAGATCTGCGATCGAGGCTACGTGCTCGACCAGGGCCACGATGCGTACACGGGCACGGGTCGCGAACTGCTCAACGACCCCAAGGTGATCGGCCTCTACCTGGGCACGCTCGGCCAGGACGAGTAGCCAGGACAAGCAGCACAGACGAGCAGCAGCACCTGCGGCCACGCGGCCGACTGAAGCGGCGTCCGGGATCCCCGGGCGCCGCTTCTGCGTGCGCCCCGGCCGGTCTCCGGGCGTCCAGCGGCCCCGCGCGCTGTCACCGGCCCCGTTGCGCCGCCAGGGTTCCAGCGCCCTCCAGCGCCCTCCCTCGCCCTCCAGGGTTCCCGGGCCCTCCAGGGTCCGGGCCCTCCAGGGTCCGGGCATGCCTCTCCAGCGCCCCAGGCGGCCTTCCAGGGTCCAGGGTGCGGCCAGGCGCCCCGTGGCGCGTCCACGCCGTGCGGCGCCTCCCGCGTCCCGTGACTCCCGGGGCGTTCGATCCCGGGGTCCCCAACCCCAGGGGGTGTCGGCCCGAGGCCGGGCGGGGCACGCGAAAAGGGCCCCGACCGAAGTCGGGGCCCTTCTGCATCACAGACCTGTCAGTGACGAATCAACGACTAGTTGATGCGCTTGTACGTGTTGTCTGCGTTGTACTCGTAGATGCCGATGGTGGCCTCGGTCGGGTCGCCGTTCTCGTCGAACGTGACCGGGCCGGAGAAACCGTCGTAGTTGACCTGCTTGCCGTCCTTGAGGGCCTTCGCAGCACTCGCGAAGTCGGTGACCTTCGTGCCGTCTCCGGTTCCTCCCGAAACCTGGCGGAGGTACGAGGCGATCGACTTGCCGGACACGTCGTTGCCGGCGTAGGCCGCCATGGCGATCAGCATCACGGTGTCATAGGACTCGGCCGCGTAGCTGAAGTCGGTCAGGGTGGGGTCGATCTCCTTCAGACGCGTGGTGAAGTCGCCGAGCGTTCCGACGTCCAGACCGGGCAGGGTACCCTTCGCGCCGGTGATGAGACCGGGGGCGAAGTCCTTGCTGTAGTCCGAGAGGTTGCCGTCGACGAAGTAGAGCTTTCCGCCGGGGAAGCCGCTGCCGACAAGAGCCGGAACGATGATCTTCGCCTGGTCGAACGTGATGATGGCGATCGCGTCGGGGTTGGCGGCGGTCACATCGGCGATCTGAGCGGCGAAGTTGGAGTCACCCTCGTTGAAGAGCGATTCCGCGACGACCTTGCCGCCTGCACTCTCGAACGTGTCCTTGAGGGACTTGGCCAGGCCGGTCCCGTAGGCGTCGTTGAGGACGATCAATCCGAGGGTGCTGTTTCCATCCTCGGCGATCTGGTTCCCGAGAACCTCACCCTGCAGCAGGTCCGACGGTGCGGTGCGCCAGTACAGTCCCTGGTCCGGGTAGTTGGTGAAGTCCGGCGACGTGTTCGCCGGCGAGAACATGACGACGCCGGCGCCGGTGATCTTGTCGATCACGGTCTTGGAGACACCAGAGGAGGCCGCACCGACGATCGCCGTGACGTCCCGTGAGAGGAGGTCGGTCACCGAAACGGTTGCGATGTCGGTCGTGGTGTCGCCGGAGTCGAGGTAGGTCGGCTCAACGGTGATTCCGAGCTTCGCGTCGTTGATGTCCTTGACGGCCAGCGCAACGCCGGCTTCCTCAGGCGGGCCGAGGAAGGCGAGGGCGCCACTCTGGGGAAGGATCGTGCCGATCTTGAGGGTGAGGTCACGGTCGCCGGCCTTGACGGCCTTGACGTCTCCGCTCGCGGCGGGCGTGTCCGATGCAGTCGGGGCAGCAGAGTTGCTGCTACATCCGGTGAGCAGAAGTGCACTGACGCCGACCATGGCGACACCAGTGATTACTGCCCGGACTGAGCGGGAGGCCGAGGCCTTCGCAAATACGCTCATGTTGCTCCTTGGGACTAGGAAGTGATTGGTCACGGCGATCGATTGACTGCCGTGCTGTCACATTATTGACAGGAATGGCGCGAAACAAGACAACCGGGTTACATCCGTGTAACACGACCCAAATCGTTACGATCGGCGGCCGGTGACGCCCGTATAGGCAATCTGTTGCGTCTCGGCCAGCGCGGCCGCACATTCTCCCCACGATCCGCAGGCCACAGCACCGGAACTCACCCGGTCGAAAGCCTGCTCGATCGACCGGGCGCCGTCGTCGTCGGCCTCCACCGCGGCCAGGGCGGTGAGAACCACTCCGTCATAGGCCTCGCCACCTCCGGCCGTGGCGACCAGGGCGGGGTCCATGGTGCGCAGGCGGCCGGCGAATTCGTCGCTGGCGGCGAGCGGGGTGCCCCCGTTGGCGAATTCGGCGAGGGGGATGACGGCGACGCCGGCCGTGCGAAACGCGGTCGTCACATCCGCCGGCACCGGGCTGGTCGCGTCCCACAGCACGGCGTCGACACCGCGCGTGAGGAGGTCGGCCACCGCGGACGTGACGTTGTGCGCGGAATCACGGTGCACGATGACGACGGGGTGGCCGAGCACGAGGCCCTGCTCGGAGATCTCCCTGGCGGCCAGCTCCGCACCGGCGACCTGGGCCGCCCCCGACTCGAGCGCGTCACCCGTCATCGGGAAAAGGGAACCGAGCAGCAGCGTGCCGTCACCGGATGCCGCGACCCGCGACGCGACGCTGGGCGTCTTCGTCGGTGAGGGGGCGGTCTCGGCGGTGGGCGCGCAGCCCGCTACGGCTACCAGAAGGAGACCGGCGAAGGCGAGGATGACGGTGGTGCGGCGGGGCATCCGGTTTCCTTTCACGAAGGGCGGCAGCGCCACCGAGCGTAGCCCGGCTCAGGCCGGTTCGAGGGATGCTCGCCGGGGGCCCCTCCCCGAGATGATCATGTCCGTGGTGAGGATGATCAGTGCCAGCCAGACCAGCCCGAAACCCGCCCAGCGTTCCGGCGGCATCGGTTCGTTCAACACGAACACCCCGACCAGGAACTGGAGGATGGGGGCGAAGAACTGGATCAGCCCGAGGGAGGTGAGCGGGAGTCGCCGGGCGGCGGCGGCGAAGAAGAGCAGCGGCACGGCCGTGACGACCCCGGTGGTGAGGAGACCGACCGTGTGCCACGGCGAGATGGTGCCGAAGGTGAGCCCGGACAGGGCGCCGACGACGATCAACTGCACGATCGCGATCGGGGCAAGCCAGACGGTCTCCAGGGTGAGGCCGGCGAGCGCGTCGACGCGGTGGCCAACACGCTTCTTGATCAGCCCGTAGAAGCCGAAGGAGAAGGCGAGCACGAGCGAGATCCAGGGCAACGAGCCGTAGCCGATGGTGAGCACGACCACGGCGGCGATGCTGATGCCCACGGCCACCCACTGGAACACCCGCAGCCGTTCGTGCAGCACCAGGACGCCGAGGAACACGGTGACGATCGGGTTGATGAAGTAGCCGAGCGCGGCCTCGACCACGTGGCCGGACAGGGTGCCGAACACGTAGGTCTGCCAGTTGATGAAGATGAGGAGACCGGCCAGGCCCATGGTCCACACGATTCGCGGTTGCCTCAGCAGCGCACGGAATGGAATCCACCGCCGGGTGACCGTGATCAGCAGGGCGCAGAAGACGAGCGAGAAGAGCACCCGCCAGGGCACGATCTCGAAGGCGCTCGTGGGGCTCAGCAGGAGGAAGTAGAGCGGCAGCATCCCCCACAGCCCGTAGGCGAGAACCGCGTAGATCAACCCGGTGCTGTGCGCGGTGCGCGGCGGGCGCGCGGGGTTGTCGGTGTCCATTGTCTGCCCATCTTCATGGACCGTCCCCGGAAACGACAAATCCCGGCTGGCCATGGCCATCCGGGATGAGTCGTTCGGGTGTCCGACTAGCGGACGACGACCGCGAGCACGTCGCGGGCCGAGAGAACGAGAAGGTCCTCGCCACCGAACTTGACCTCGGTTCCACCGTACTTGGAGTAGATGACCTTGTCGCCGACGGCGACGTCGAGCGGGATGCGGTTGCCGTTGTCGTCGATGCGGCCGGGGCCTACTGCGACAACTTCGCCCTCCTGGGGCTTTTCCTTGGCGGTGTCAGGAATGACCAGACCTGATGCGGTGGTCTGCTCTGCGTCGACCTGCTTGATGACGATGCGATCCTCGAGCGGCTTGATGGAGACCGACACGGTTGACCTCTTTCTTAGCTAAGACTTGGTTGGCAGACTCACAGCGAGAGTGCTAAGTCGAGTTTAGGGCGCATCTGGCACTCACGCAATGTGAGTGCCAGATGTGCGCATGGTTGGTAGGTTTGCGGGATGGATCGCTCAGAGCTCGTCGAGCTGTTATCGCCGGAGGGTTTGCGCCTGCTGGACTCCCTCCCGCCCTACGAACCAACGGCCGACGTCGTGCGGATGGTGAGCGACCTCCGCAAGGCCGGTCACGCTCCCGGCCTGGTCACCGCGGTTCTCAGCCAATCCCGGCTCCGAGCCAGGGCCGTGCCCAAGTTCGGCGAGTTTGCCGGGCGGATGCTGTTCACCGAGGCAGGTCTGGAGCAGGCGACCCGGCTGCGGGTCGCGGCACTCCATGCCGGCCGATTCGTCGGCGCCTCCCTGGGCCGGGTCGTCGACCTGGGCTGCGGGATCGGCGGCGACGCCATGGCCATGGCCGCGATGGACATCACTGTCACGGCCGTGGACACCGACGAGGTCACCGCGACCGTCGCCAGCTTCAACCTGGCCCCGTTCGACAACGCTCAGGTGGAACAGGGCGACGCCGAAACCTTCGACCTCTCCGGCTTCGACGCGGCCTGGCTCGACCCGGCCAGGCGCACCGCGGGCCACAACAACACCTCCCGGCTGAGCCGGCCGGAGGACTACTCCCCCAACCTCGATTTCGTGTTCGGCCTCAGTGAACGGATGCCGATCGGCGTCAAGCTCGGTCCCGGCCACGACCGCGATCTCATCCCCGCCGGCGCGGAGGCGCAGTGGGTGTCCGTGGACGGCAAACTGGTCGAGATGGGGCTCTGGTTCGGCGCCCTGGCCCGCACCGGCATCCGCCGATCGGCTCTCCTCCTGGACAAGGAGGGCAGCCATGAACTCAGTGCCCCCGCCGACTCGGAGGACGTGGAGGTGGGTGCGCTCGGCGACTACGTCTACGAACCGGACGGCGCGGTCATCCGAGCCCGCCTGATCGGCGACCTGGCCCGATCCCTCGACGCGCTCATGCTCAGCGATTCAATCGCGTACCTGACGTCGGCCACCCTGCAGCAGACCCCGTTCGCGACGGCGTTCCGGGTGCTGGAAGTGCTCCCGTTCGACGAGAAGAAACTGCGCCTTGCGCTTCAGGAACGGCGGATCGGCACGCTGGAGATCAAGAAACGCGGCGTGGACATCGACCCGGCGACGCTGCGCACCCGGCTGCGGCTGAAGGGGTCTGAGTCCGGCACTCTCGTGCTCACCCGTGCGGCCGGCCACCGGGTCGCCCTGCTCGTGGAGCGGGTGCGCACCCTCGCCTGAGGCATCAGATCAGTACGGGATCCGGTCCAGGGCCTCACTGATGATCACGATCCAGACGATCACGATGGCCAGGCCACCCAGACCGGCGGCCATCCCCCAGACCCAGAGCGCTCCGCCGAGTCGTTCGGATCGTTGGGCCATCACGGCCAGCACGACCGCGGCCAGGGAGAGGGGCGCACCCCACACCCCGAACAGGGCGCCGAGCAGCCCGGCCAGCCCGAAGACGAGCGACGCGATCGACAGGCCGCGACCGCCCTCACGAGAGCGCAACTCGGTGTCGGTGTACACGTACGGCACCCACTCGGTGGGGGCCGTCACGGTCGACTCATAATCCAGTTCGCCGGCGTCCGGACCCCGCGGGCGGGTGAGGTTCAACCGGCTCTCCCGGCGTCCGATGGGTGGGACGGTCAGATCACCGTCCGGGCGTTCAGCTTCCATGGACCGGGTCAGTAGGTGTAGCCGGAGCTCGGGATGTTGGCGAAGACGATCGCCCAGATCACGATACTCAGCAGGGCCAGGGCGACACCGACCGCTCCCGTGATGATCCCGGTGAGCCAGAGCCCCTTTGCCCGCGGCTCCTTGGTGCGGCCGAAGAATCCGAGCACGATGGCAGCGGCGGGGATGAACAGTCCGAAGATGCCACCGACGATGGGGATGAATACCACCGGCGAACCCAGAATACCGATCACGCCGGCCACGAGGGCAAGGATGCTGAGGATCGGCTGCTTCGCGGCCGGCGTGCCCGGGTAGGGGGCGTACGGGGCCGCGTTGCCGGGCGGAGGCGTGGCCGGTCCCCCGTAGGGCGGCGGCGGTGGCGGGCCACCATAGGGCGGCGGGGTCGGCGGGCCACCATACGGCGGCGGGGTCAGGGGCTGCAGGTTCGGGTCGGTCATGTGATGCGCTCCTTCAGAATTTGTCGTCTGGCGGTGCCATAGTGGCAGCGCAGGCCGCGAGGTGTCAATGCGGCCGATCTGGCCACCACGCCCAGAATATCCCTTTCCGGAGGAACCGCGGGTGGGGCCCGGTTTCAGACCTGGATTTCCGAGACCGGCAGCGTCGAGTCCGCGCCGAACCCCAGCGACGACGGCTCATGCCCGGCCATGATCAGTTGCGCGCCGAGGGCGGCGATCATGGCGCCGTTGTCGGTGCAGAGCGACAGAGGCGGGATCCGGAGGGCGATGCCGGCGGCATCCGTGCGTTCGACGGCAACCTGGCGCAGCCTGGCGTTGGCGATGACCCCGCCGCCGAGGAGGAGCCGGGGCACGTCGAGGTCCACGCACGCCGCGACGGCCTTGATGAGCAGGATGTCCACGACGGACTCGCGGAAGCTGGCCGCGACATCGGCGATCGGCACCGGTTCGCCCGCGTCCTGCCGCTGCTCGACCCAGCGGGCCACCGAGGTCTTCAGCCCGGAGAAGGAGAAGTCGTAGCGGTGCCTGGCCATGTCCTTGGTCTGGCTGAGACCCCGGGGAAAACGGATGGCCTTCGGGTCTCCGCCCTGCGCCGCACGGTCGATCTGCGGGCCGCCGGGGTAGGGCAGGCCGAGAATCCGGGCCACCTTGTCGAAGGCTTCCCCGGCCGCGTCGTCGATGGTCTCGCCGAGGAGTTCGACGTCGGAGACGATGTCACGCACGAGCAGCAGGGAGGTGTGCCCACCCGAAACGAGGAGCGCGATGGTGGGGTACTCGAGGGGAGCCTCGGCCACGGCATCGTCGCTGCGCAGCAGGTCCGCCCCAACATGCCCGACGAGGTGGTTGACCGCGTAGATCGGTTTGCCCAGCGACACGGCGAGGGCCTTCGCGGCCCCGACGCCGACCATGAGCGCCCCGGCAAGGCCGGGGCCGCTGGTCACGGCAACCGCGTCGATGTCGGCCAGGTTGATGCCGGCCTCAGCGGTGGCCGCCCGGATGGCCGGCACGAGCTCCTCCAGGTGCGCGCGGGCGGCGACCTCCGGCACGACGCCCCCGTAGCGGGCGTGTTCGTCCATCGAGGACGCGATCGTGTTGGAGAGCAGGGTCGTGCCGCGCACGATCCCGATCCCGGTTTCGTCGCAGGACGTTTCGATGCCCAGCACGAGCGGGTTCGTGCGGTTCATACGGTGGCCTCCGGGCGTGCGGGTTCCTGCTCGTGCGGTGCCGGTGCGGTGTCTGGGGTGGGTTCCGGCTGGGCGAGCATGGTCGGTGCGGATTCCGGGTCGGGCAGGTGTACCCGCATCACCAGCGCGTCGACGTTGTCGGGCTGGTAGTAGCCGCGGCGCACGTCGAGGTCCTCGAAACCGAGTCGGCGGTAGACGCGCTGCGCTCCCGGGTTGTCGGCGCGCACCTCGAGGAACACCTCGCGGGCACCGCGCTTGCGAGCCTCGGTGAGCAGGGCCAGCATGAGCGTGCGGCCCAGGCCGTGTCCCCTGGCGTCCTCGGTGACCGCGATGGTCTGGATGTCGCCCTCCAGCGCGCCGCGGGGCGCCAGCAGCCCGGCGTAAGCGTCGATCCGGGTCGGGATGTCGGGCGGGAACGCGACGAGATAGTAGCAGTCCGGGTCGGTGACGTCCCTGGCCATGGCGTCCGCCGACCAGGCGTCGTTCGCAAAGATTCGGGTTTCGAGCGCCATGATGGCGATGACGTCGGCGCGGTTTGCTCGCCGCAGCTGCCAGGTCATCTAGCTCACCCGTTTCGGCCCGGTGGGCATGGTGACGTCCGGCGACCGCAGGTAGAGCGCCTCGTCGGCGGCGAAGGCGCGCCGGTTCGCCCGGAGGATCTCAGCGACCAGGCCGAGGTCTCCGGCCGAGACCGTCGCCGCGTCGACCCGCGGCAGCTCGGCGTGGAGCCAGTCGGGTTCCTGCAGCGCCGTCGGTTTCGCCACCCCGGGCGGGTCGATCCGGATCGGCAGGCCGACGGCATCCGCCCCGCTGTAGGCGGACCAGTTCACCTCGCGGCGGCGCGCGTCGGTGACGACGACGAGCCCGCCGACGTGGCCGGACCGGAAGCGACCGTAGGCGATGGCGTCGTGGCTGATGATCGGCACGAACGGCTTGCCGGCGCCGAGGGCGAAAACCCTGGCCGCGGCGATCCCCACCCGGAGGCCCGTGAACGGTCCGGGCCCCATGCCCCCGACCACCGCGGAGAGGTCCGCGACGCGGACCCCGGCCTCGTCGAGGCAGTCGGCGATCAGCCGGCCGACCACCTCGGCGTGACGCATGGTGTCGCCGGTGCCGAGTTCGGCGATGACGCCACGCTCGAGGTCGACGACGGCGACGCTCGTGCCGGCGGAGGTATCGATGGCGAGAAGCACCTCACCAGCCTATTCGCTGGGCCGCGGGTCCCCGGTCTCTTCCGGGGCATCCGACTCGTCGAATCCGGCGGCGTCGGCCCACCGCGGACCGTACGCGGTGATCGTGACGGTGCGCGGCTCGTCGAGGTCGAACTCGTCGCCGGCGGCGGGGCCGACTGCCTCGACGGCCTGCGACGCGCCGAGCGGCCGCTCGATCTCGATGTCCAGCCAGGATTCGGTCAGGCCGTCGAGCATGCCCCTGCCCCACTCGACGACAACGATCGAGTTCGGGAAGTCGATGTCGAGGTCGTCGAGTTCGACGGCGCTCGAGAGCCGGTACGCGTCGACGTGCACCAGCGGCGGCCCGCCGATCGTGCTCGGGTGGGTGCGGGCGAGCACGAAGGTGGGGCTGGTGACGGAGCCGCGCACCCTAAGTCCCTCGCCGAGGCCGCGGGTGAAGGTGGTCTTGCCCGCGCCGAGCGGTCCGGTCAGCACGATCAGGTCTCCGGCCCTGAGCCGGCCGGCGAGACTGATGCCGAAGTCGTGCATTCCGTCGGCGTCGGGGATGATCGTGCGCATGGCGCCTGGTCAGCCTTCCTCTTCGGCCGGAGCGGACCGTTCCGGGTCCAGGTAGCTGCGCGGAACGCGGTGCCCGATCCGGGTCACGATCTCGTAGTTGATCGTGCCGGCGGCGTCGGCCCAGTCTGTGGCGCTCGGGGCGCCGGTCGCCGGGTCGCCGAACAGAACGACGGTGTCGCCCACGGCAACGTCGCCCTGACCGACGTCGACCACGAACTGGTCCATCGCGATCCGACCCACGATCGGATGCGTGCTCGCGCCGATCCGCACGCTCGCGGCCCCGGAGGCCTGCCGCGGCACCCCGTCGGCGTAGCCGAGGGGCACCAGGGCGAGGTTCCCGTCTTCCGGTGCCCGCCAGAGGTAGTCGTAGGACACCCCGGCGCCGGCGGCGACCCGGCGCACGGCCGCGACCCGCCCGCGCAGGGTCATCGCGGGAATGAGGCCCAGTTCGTGCGAACTCTGATCCTCGAATGGCGACAGCCCATAGAGGCCGATTCCGATCCGCACCATGTTGAACCGCGCCGCCGGGAGCCGGAGCGCCGCAGCGGTCGACGCGAGGTGGATCAGACTCGGCGACAGTCCGGCATCCGCCGCGAGCCGCACGCCGCGCTCGAAGCGCACGATTGCCTCGGCGTCGTCGGCCGGGGACGCGTTGGACAGATGGCTGAAGAGCCCGCGCACGCGCAGCAGTCCCGCCCGCTCGTACCCGGCGGCCAGTGCGAACACCTCCGCCCAGTCCGATTCGGCTACCCCGTTGCGGTTGAGCCCGGTCTCGAGCTTGATCTGCACCGAGGCCGCGCGGCCGAGGGTTGCCGCGGCATCCGCCGCCTGCCGGAGCTGACGTTGCGAGGACAGGCCGAGGTCGATGTCCTGGCTGATTGCCGGGGCGAAGTCGACGTCGGGGTCGTGCAGCCAGGCGAGGATGGGCGAGTCGATGCCGCCGGTGCGCAGCTGGAGCGCCTCGGCGGCGTCGGCGACGCCGAGCCAGTCCGCTCCGGCGGCCAGGGCCGCGCGGGCCACCGGAAGGGCGCCGTGGCCGTAGGCGTTCGCCTTCACCACGGCCATCAGGTGCGGGGTGCCGACGACAGCACGCAGGTGGGCGACGTTGGCCCGGATCGCGCCGAGGTCGACGACCGCTTCCCGGAACGCGGTCACGATCCGAAACCGGTCATGAGTCGCCCTCCGCGACCACGAAGGCGCAGGCGACCCCCGCGTCATGGGTCATCGTCAGGTGCACGGTGCTGATCTTCCGCGCGGTGAGCACCGCGGCGGCGCCGCCGGAGAGCCGGAAACCGGGGTTTCCGTGCTCGTCGGTGACGACCTCCATCTCCTGCCAGGTGGCCCCCGCGCTGTCGCCGAGCGCCTTGATCAGCGCTTCCTTGGCGGCGAATCGCGCGGCCAGCGAATGCACCGGCAGCTCACGTTCGCGCGGGGTGAAGAGCCTGGGCACGAGCCCGGGAGTGCGCAGCACCTGGCGTTCGAAGCGTGCGAGGTCGACGATGTCGACCCCGATGCCTCGAATCATGCGGTGTCCTCGCGCATCCCGTTCCCGACGCCCGCTATTCGACCGTGACGGACTTCGCCAGGTTGCGCGGCTGGTCGACGTCGAGGCCCTTGACTGTGGCCAGGGCCATGGCGAAGATCTGCAGCGGGACCACGGCCAGGAGCGGTTCGAACAGCGGCGCGGCCAGCGGGATCCGGATGACGGTGTCCGCGTAGGGCAGCACGGCGACGTCGCCCTCTTCGGCGATGGCGATGATGCGGGCACCGCGGGCGCGGATCTCCTGGATGTTGGAGACGACCTTCGGGTGCAGGTGTGCCGAACCGCGGGGGCTGGGCACGATGACGAAGACCGGCTGGCCGGGTTCGATCAGAGCGATCGGGCCGTGCTTGAGTTCGCCGGCCGCGAAGCCCTCAGCGTGGATGTAGGCGAGTTCCTTGAGCTTGAGGGCACCCTCGAGCGCGATCGGGAAGCCGACGTGGCGGCCGAGGAAGAGCACCGCCCTGGTGTCGGCCATCCAGCCGGCCAGTTCCTGAACGGTGGCTTCCTGGAGCAGGGTCGTCGCGATCTTCTCCGGGATGGCCTGCAGCTCGGCGACCTGTTCCGCCGATTCGGCGAGGCTCAGGGTGCCGCGAACGCGGGCGAGGTGAAGCCCGAAGAGGTAGAGGGCGGCGATCTGGGCGGTGAAACCCTTCGTCGATGCCACGGCGACCTCGGGGCCGGCGTGGGTGTAGATCACGGCATCGGACTCCCGCGGGATGGTGGCACCCTGCGTGTTGCAGATGGAGATGGCCTTGGCGCCGCCCTCCCTGGCGTACTTGACCGCCATCAGCGTGTCCATGGTCTCGCCGGACTGGCTGATCGAGATGACCAGCGTCTCCGGGGTCAGCACCGGGTCGCGGTAACGGAATTCGTGGCTGAGTTCCACATCGACCGGGACCCTGGTCCACTTCTCGATCGCGTACTTGGCGACGAAGCCGGCGTTGGCGGCGGTGCCGCAGGCGACGATGATGATCCGGCGGATGCCGGCCAGCACGTCATCGCCGAAGACGGTCAGCTCGGGAACGACGGCCTGGCCCTCGTGGATGCGGCCGCGGAGGGTGTTGGCGACGGCATCCGGCTGCTCGGTGACCTCCTTGGCCATGAAGCTGGACCAGCCGCCCTTCTCCGACGCCGAGGCGTCCCAGGCGATGTCGAACTCCTCGGTTTCGACCGGGTTGCCGTCGAAATCGGTGACGGTGACCAGGTCGGGCGTGATCGTGACGATCTGGTCCTGGCCGATGGCCACGGCGCGGCGGGTGTATTCGACGAAGGCTGCGACGTCGGAACCGAGGAAGTTCTCCCCGTCGCCGAGGCCGATCACGAGCGGCGAGTTGCGGCGGGCGCCGACGACGACGCCGGGCTGGTCCTGGTGCACGGCGAGGAGGGTGAAGGCGCCGTCGAGCCGGGACACGACCGAACGGAAGGCGTCTCCGAGGTCGCCGAATCGCTGGTATTCGCGACCGAGCAGCACGGCGGCCACCTCGGTATCGGTCTCACTCTCGAATTCGAAGCCCTCGGCGACGAGTTCTTCCTTGAGACCGGCGAAGTTCTCGATGATGCCGTTGTGAATCAGGGCGAGCTTGCCGTTGTCGCCGAGGTGCGGGTGCGCGTTGGCGTCGGTCGGGCCGCCGTGGGTGGCCCACCGGGTGTGGCCGATGCCGGTGCGTCCGTTGTTGATCGGGTGAGCCTCGAGTTCACCGGCGAGCACGGCAAGCTTGCCGGCGCGCTTGGCCGTGTTGAGCACCCCGTCGGAGTCGATGACGGCAATACCGGCCGAGTCATACCCCCGGTATTCCAGTCGCCGCAGCCCCCCCATCAGAACCTCGACGCTTTTATCTTCTCCGACATAACCTACGATTCCGCACATGAACCCGATTTTAGTCGGACTAAGCTTGGGGAAATGTCCGAACCGGTTGCGAGCCCCTGGAAGAACGGCCACAGCACCCCGTTTGTCGAACTAGACCGGGCCGACTGGGCTGCACTCGCCCCCACCACCATGCTGCCGCTGCGCGAGACCGAGATCGTGCAGCTGCGCGGGCTGGGCGAACCGCTCGATCTCAGCGAGGTGACGGATGTCTACCTTCCGTTGAGTCGGCTCCTGAATCTCTACGCGGCGGGTGCCAGGCAACTGCACCGGGCAACGAGTGACTTCCTCGGTGAACGCGCCCAGCGCACCCCGTTTGTGATCGGTGTCGCCGGCTCCGTCGCGGTGGGCAAGTCCACCATCGCCAGGCTGCTGCGTGAACTGCTCGCCCGCTGGGAGGACACTCCCCGGGTGGAACTCGTGACAACCGATGGTTTCCTGTTCCCGAATGCGGAGCTGGCCCGGCGCGGTCTGATGGACCGCAAGGGTTTCCCGGAATCGTACGACCGGCGGGCGCTGCTCCGTTTTGTCTCCGCGGTCAAGAGCGGAGCCACCGAGGTGCGCGCCCCGTTCTACTCCCACCTCAGCTACAACATCGTGCCGGACGCCCAGATCGTGGTGCGTCAGCCCGACATCCTGATCGTTGAGGGCCTCAACGTGCTGCAGCCGCCCGGGCCTGGCCATGGCCTCGCGGTCAGCGACCTGTTCGACTTCACCGTGTTCGTCGATGCCCGCACCCAGGACATCGCCCGGTGGTACGAGGAACGCTTCCTCAAGTTGCAGCGCGGCGCCTTCACGAACCCGAAGTCGTATTTCCACCGGTTCTCCACGCTGACCGAGGCCGAGGCGCGCCACCGGTCGCGGACGATCTGGACCGAGATCAACGAGCCGAACCTGGTGCAGAATATTCGCCCGACCAAGTCACGCGCGACGCTCGTGCTGCGCAAGGACTCCAACCACGCCGTCTCGAAGGTGCTCCTGCGCAAGGTGTGACCCGGCGGTCGGCTGAGGCCTAGAGGGCCAGGCGCTCCCGGACGAGGTCGGCCAGCGCGTGCGCCAGCCGATCGGCGGTCACCTGGTCTGCGGCCTCGACCATGACGCGCACCATCGGTTCCGTGCCGGATGGGCGCAGCAGCACGCGCCCGGTGTCGCCCAGTTCGGCCTCCGCAACGAGTACCGCCCTGGCGATCGTGTCGTCGCTCTTGAGGGCGTGATGGTCAACGTTCCGCACGTTCACGAGGATCTGCGGATACACCTTCATCACCGATGCCAGCTCGGCCAGGGTTTTGCCGGTGCGGGCCATCTCGGCCACGAGGTGCAGGCCGGTCAGGATGCCATCGCCGGTCGTGGCGAATTTGGTCATGATCACGTGGCCGGACTGCTCACCGCCGAGCGAAAGCCCGCTCGCGTTGAGTGCCTCGAGCACGTAGCGGTCGCCGACCTTGGTTTCGATCATCGTGATGTCGTTGTCGGCCATGGCCTTGCGCAGGCCGAGGTTGCTCATCACGGTGGCGACCAGCGTGCGGTCCTTGAGCACGCCGCGCTCGGCCATCGAGACCGCGAGGATCGCCATGATCTGGTCACCATCGACGACATTACCGTCGCGGTCGACCGCGAGGCACCGGTCGGCGTCGCCGTCGTGCGCGATGCCGATGTCAGCGCCGTTGGCGATCACTGCGGCGGCCAGGTTGTCGAGGTGGGTCGAGCCAACGCCGTCGTTGATGTTGAGGCCGTCGGGGTCGGCACCGATCACCGTCAGGCGTGCGCCGGCATCCGTGAAGACCTGCGGGGAGACGCCCGCTGCGGCACCGTGCGCGCAGTCAAGCACGACGTGGATGCCGTCGAGACGGTGCGGAAGTGTGCTGAGCAGGTGCACGACGTACCGGTCCTCGGCGTCGGCGAACCGACGGATGCGTCCGACGTCGCCACCGATCGGGGTGAGATTGGGTCCGGCGAGGTGTTCCTCGATGCGGTCCTCGACGTCGTCGGGTAGTTTCGTTCCCCCGAAGGCAAAGATCTTGATGCCGTTGTCGGGGGCGGGGTTGTGCGAGGCGGAAATCATCACGCCGAAGTCAGCGCCGATATCGGCGATCAGGAAGGCCGCGGCGGGCGTCGGAATGACGCCGGCATCGAGCACATCCACGCCGGAGCTGGCCAGACCGGCCGCGACGGCGGAGGCAATGAATTCGCCGGAAATGCGGGGGTCGCGGGCCAGGACCGCCACGGGGCGGCGGCCTTCCACACGACGCAACTCAGCGCGACGGCCCTGCGTGAGGACCGCCGCACTGGCCTGGGCGAGGCTCAGGGCCAGGCCAACCGTGAGATCACGGTTGGCCAGGCCCCGGACACCGTCCGTGCCGAAAAGTCGAGGCATTATTATGCTGTCGACGCTCGGGTTAGCGCTTCGAGAACTGAGGCGCCTTACGGGCCTTCTTGAGTCCGGCCTTCTTGCGCTCCTTGACGCGAGCGTCACGGTTGAGGAAGCCGGCCTTCTTCAGGATCGGGCGGTTGTTCTCTTCGTCGATCTGGTTCAGCGAACGCGCGATGCCCAGGCGCAGGGCGCCGGCCTGACCCGAGGGGCCACCACCGGTGATGCGCGCGATGACGTCGTAGCTGCCGAGCAGGTCAAGGACCTTGAACGGGTCGTTGATCAGCTGCTGGTGCAGCTTGTTGGGGAAGTAGTCCGCGAACTCGCGGCCGTTCACCGTGATGGTGCCCGAGCCGGGAACGATGCGCACGCGGGCGATGGCCTGCTTGCGACGTCCGACGGCTGCGCCGGGAACGTTGAGGACGGCGCGGGGCGCCTTGGTTACGGTTTCGGCCGGAGTCTCGGTCGAGTAGCTCTCCGGAGCCTGGTCAATCTGGTCTGCGATCTTCGCCACGATGTAGTGAATCCTTTTTTCTTAGAGTCGAGAAGTCTGGTGGCCGGCGCTACTGAGCGACCTGGGAGAGGGTGTACGGCTTCGGCTGCTGAGCAGCGTGCGGGTGCTCCGGACCGGCGTAGACCTTCAGCTTGGCCAGCTGGGCGCGACCGAGCGTGTTCTTCGGCAGCATGCCACGGATGGCCTTTTCTACCGCACGGGTCGGGTGCTTCTCGAGCATCTCCGAGTAGTTGGTGGCCGTGAGGCCGCCCGGGTAACCGGAGTGGCGGTACGCCATCTTCAGGTCGAGCTTCTTGCCGGTGAGGGCGATCTTCTCGGCGTTGATGATGATGACGAAATCGCCCATGTCCATGTGAGGAGAGAACGTTGCCTTGTGCTTTCCCCGAAGGAGAATGGCGGCGTGGCTGGCAAGACGACCGAGAACGATGTCTGTGGCGTCGATGACGACCCAGTCGTGCTGGACTTCGCTTGCCTTGGGAGTGTAAGTGCGCGTCACTATTAAGCTGCTTTCTTGTTCGAACGGAGGTGTTCGTGAATCCCGCTCCGGGTGTGTTCCAAATGTGGGAACACGATCGATGGAGGGCTCACGTTCGTGTGCCTGGCTGCAACGCACAGACACCAAAGGTCAATAGTAGTCTCCCGGCCCATCCCCGCGCAATTCCCCGCGGGAGTACGGGGCCGGCGGCTACTCCGTGTCGTCGATGAGTTCGCGCCGCGCCCGGGTTTCGCGTGCCCGCGCCGCGAGCTGTTCGTCGGCGGGGTAGGCGACCTCCATCAGGGTCAGCCCCTGGGGTGGCATCACCTTGAACTCGCTGGTCCTGGCCCGCTCGATCCGGAGGTCGACGAGACGATCCCCGGCCAACCGGCCCTCCCCCACCGCGACACAGGCGCCGACCAGCGCCCGAACCATGCTGTGACAGAAGGCGTCGGCCTGCACGGATGCGACGATCACGCCGTCCGGGTCGCGTCGCCAGTGAAATTCCTGCAGCGTGCGGATCGTCGTGGCGCCCGGCCGCGGCTTGCAATAGGTGGCGAAGTCGTGAAGCCCGATCAGCGTCGTCGCCGCCTCGGCCATCTTGTCCACGTCCAGCCGGAAACCGTGCCAGGTGGTGCGGAAACGCTGAAGGGGGTCATGGCCGACCACGGAATCGGCGATCCGGTACTCGTAGCGACGAAAGAGCGGAGAGAACCGGGCGTCGAAACCGGGAGGCGCGATGCTGGAGGACTTGAGCACGATCTCCGGCTGGGTGACGAGGATGCCGCCGAGCCGCCGCTGCACCATGACGGCCAGGGGGGTCGGAGGTCGGCCCTTGCCACGGGTGATCCGCACGAGACTGTCGGCCTGCTCGCGGTTCAGGTCGAAATGGGCCACCTGGCCGGCGGCGTGCACCCCGGCATCCGTTCGTCCGGCCACGGTCAGCACGGGGTACGGCGGGTGGCTCCGCAGGATGCCGGCGAGCCCAGCCTCGATCTGGCCCTGCACGGTGCGCAGTCCCGGCTGGGTCGCCCAGCCCGACATGCCGGTGCCGTCGTAGGCGATATCGAGCCTGATCCGGGTGGTGTCCTCCGCTGGGGTCTCGTCGGGCGCCGGGGGAAGAATCACGGAGGTAAGTGTACGGTCCGGGCCGGGTTATCGTTGAACCCGGACCGCGGTCCACTCCTGTGATGACTATCTGCAACCCCTACCCCCTGACGCCCGGGTGCAGTCCGTGAGCATCCCGACCAAGCGTCTGGCCGGCCTGGACGGCCTGCGCGGCATTGCCGTGTCCCTGGTCGTGGTGTTCCACTTCTTCCCCGCCCTGCTGCCGGGCGGGTTCATCGGCGTCGACGTCTTCTTTGTGATCAGCGGGTTCCTGATCACCGGCCTGCTCCTGGTCGAACGAGACGGCGCCGGTCGCCTCGCGCTCGGCCGGTTCTGGCAACGCCGGGCCCTGCGCCTCGTGCCGCCGCTGATTCCGTTGGTGCTGATCTGCGGCACTGCCGCGTGGCTGATCGGCGGGGACGTGCTGGTGGGCGTCGGCTGGCAGGTTCTCGGGGCGGCGATCTTCGGCTACAACTGGGTGTCGATCGTCAGTTCGGCCAGCTACTTCAGCGCGAGTGCCCCGGAGCTGTTCCGCAACCTGTGGTCGCTGGCGGTCGAGGAACAGTTCTACCTGGTCTGGCCGGTTGCCCTGCTCGGTCTCCTCCTGCTCCGGAACCGCCGGCTGCGTCTGGCCCTGGTCTGCGCGCTCGCCCTGGCGTCCGCCCTGTGGATGGCTCTGCTCTTCCAGCCCGAGGATCCTACCCGGGTCTACTACGGCTCCGACACTCACAGCTTCGGCCTCTTCACCGGGGCCGCGCTCGCGTTGATGCTGCACCGAGCCGATCTGAGGACTGGCCCCGCGATTCGTCTCCTGGCCGCGCTCGGCCGCTGGCGCCCGTGGCTCGGCCTCGGCGCCCTCGCCGGGCTCCTGGACGCGGCGCTCTGGCTGCCGGACACGGGAGCCGTGACCTACCGCGGCGGGCTGCTGGCGGTGAGCCTGCTGACGGCGGTCGTGATCTGGGCGGCCGTGCCGGGGCGCCGCTTCGGCACGGCCCTGGACAGCAGGCTGCTGCGCTACCTGGGCGAACGATCCTATGGAATCTACCTCTGGCACTGGCCGCTGCTCGTGCTCCTGCAGGCGGCGTGGCCCGCGGTCCGCTCGTCCCCGGGCGTGCCGGCGAGCATCGGCGTCGGGGTGCTGGCGGGCGCGCTGACGCTCCTCGCCGCCGGGGTGTCATATCGCTGGCTCGAACGCCCCGTGCGCTCGCTCGGGGTGCGCGGCAGCATCCGGCGCCTCCGCGACCTGGCCTACGGCTCGAACCGTCGGCTGGCCTGGCTGGGCCTGGCGGTGGTCGCCGGACTGCTCCTGACGACGGGCACCACCGCGGCGATCGTGACCGCCCCGACCAGCACGAGCGCCCAGACCGAGATCGAGCGCGGGCAGCAGGCGCTGGCCGCCGCGGAACGCCACGCCGAGCGGCTCGCCCGGCGCGCGTCGCGGCCGGCCAAACCGGCGGCCGGAGACCGGATCACGGCCGTCGGCGATTCCGTGATGCTGGCTTCCGCAGCCGAGCTGCAGGCCCGTTTCCCGGGGATCGCGATCGACGCCGCGGTGTCGCGGGGCATGGGGACCGCGCCCGACATCCTCGCCGCGCAGGAGGAGGCCGGCACACTCCGGCCCGTCGTGGTGGTCGGGCTCGGCACCAACGGGCCCATCCGGTGGAGCCAACTCGACGAGATCCGGGCGGTCATCGGCCCCGAGCGGGAACTGGTGCTGGTGGATGCGTTCGCCGACCGGGACTGGACGGCGGGCGTCAACGACATCCTGGCCGAGTACTCCGCACGTCACCGGCGGGTCGAGCTCGCCGACTGGCACGACGCGATCGCCCCGCACACCGATGTGCTCGCCGGCGACAACATTCACCCGGGCCCTACCGGCGGCCGGATCTACGCGGGGACCGTTCGGGCCGCTTTGGAACGCCTGGCCAGGGCTCCGGCCCGAAGCGAGCTGGATGCGTACCGGACACCCCTCCCGGACGGCACTGCCGAGTTTCGCCCGCCGCTCCTCCCGTGATGACGCGGATGCCCCGGGGCGCGCAGCGCCAGAGCTCGACGGTGAGCGCGAGCCTCGTGCTGGTGGGCTGAGACCCGTTCCTTGTCCGGCGGACAGCCCGGTCTCGGGCGCGAAAAAGGGGCCCGACCGAAGTCGGGCCCCTCAATTCAGTGCAGCCTCTCGGCCGAACCTAGAAGGCGAATGCGCCTACTTGGATTCCTCGGCGTCAGCAACGACGTCAGCTTCAACGGCGTCTGCTTCAACGACGTCTGCTTCAACGGCTGCATCCTCTACGACGTCCTCGGCCGGAGCCTCGGCGACGGGAGCTTCCGCGGCCGGCTTGGCAGCCGACTTGGTGGAAGACCGCTTGACCTTCGGGGTGACGGGCTCGAGAACGAGTTCCATCTGCACCATCGAGGCGTTGTCGCCCTTGCGGAAGCCGAGCTTCGTGATGCGGGTGTAGCCACCCTCACGAAGAGCAACCTGCGGCGCGATCTCGGTGAAGAGCTCGTGCACGACGGTCTTGTCGCCGATGGTCGCGAGAACGCGACGACGAGCGTGAAGGTCGCCCTTCTTCGCGAACGTGATCAGTCGCTCGGCAACCGGACGCAGGCGCTTGGCACGGGTCTCGGTCGTCTTGATCGACTTGTGGGTGAACAGGGACGCGGCCAGGTTGGCGAGCATCAGGCGCTCGTGGGCCGGGCCGCCGCCGAGGCGGGCTCCCTTAGTGGGCGTAGGCATTGGTAATCTCCAGTATCAAAGTCGAAAGTCAGTCTGAACGACTGCTTTAGATGGTTTCTTCGTCGTAGCCGCTGTAGAAGTGGGCGCCGTCGAATCCGGGCACCGAGTCCTTGAGCGACAGGCCGAGCTCTACGAGCTTGTCCTTGACCTCATCCACCGACTTCTGACCGAAGTTGCGGATGTTCATCAGCTGGGTCTCCGAGAGGGCGACCAGTTCGCTGACGTTGTTGATGCCTTCACGCTTGAGGCAGTTGTACGAACGAACCGACAGATCGAGGTCTTCGATCGGAATCGACAGTTCGGTCGACAACACGGCGTCGACCGGCGCGGGGCCGATTTCGATGCCCTCAGCGGCGGTGTTCAGTTCGCGGGCCAGACCGAACAGCTCGGTCAGCGTGCGACCGGCGGATGCGATGGCGTCGCGAGGCGAAATCGCCGACTTGGTCTCCACGTCAACGACGAGGCGGTCGAAGTCGGTGCGCTCACCGGCACGAGTTGCCTCGACACGGTAGGTCACCTTGAGCACGGGCGAGTAGATCGAGTCGACCGGGATCTGGCCGGCCTCTGAGTACTCGTTGCGGTTCTGGGTGGCCGACACGTAGCCGCGGCCACGCTCGATGGTCAGTTCGAGTTCGAACTTCGCCTTGTCGTTCAACGTGGCGATGACCAGCTCGGGGTTGTGTACCTCGACGCCGGCCGGAGCCGAGATGTCGGCGGCGGTGACCTGGCCGGAACCCTGCTTGCGCAGGTACGCGGTGATCGGCTCGTCGTGCTCGCTGGAGATGACGAGACCCTTGATGTTCAGGATGATCTCGGTGACGTCTTCCTTGACACCGGGAACGGTGCTGAACTCGTGCAGCACACCATCGATCCGGATGCTGGTGACAGCGGCTCCGGGGATCGAGGACAGCAGGGTACGGCGCATCGAGTTGCCGAGGGTGTAACCGAAACCAGGCTCGAGAGGTTCGATGACGAACCTGGATCGGAACTCCGAAATGTTCTCTTCGGTGAGCGTGGGGCGCTGTGCGATAAGCACTATTGATTCCTTTCGGCTAAGTGTCCGCTATATGACACTTGCGTGGCGAGGTAATGAGTGTGAAAGAAAAACGGTGATCCGGGCCCGACCGGCTCGATACCCGGATGCCGGGAATCGAGCCAGTCAGGATCAGATCAGAGAGAGTGCTTAGACGCGGCGACGCTTGGGCGGACGGCAGCCGTTGTGAGCCTGGGGCGTGACGTCGTTGATCGAGCCAACCTCGAGGCCCGCGGCCTGAAGCGAACGGATCGCCGTCTCGCGTCCGGAGCCGGGGCCCTTGACGAAGACGTCTACCTTCTTCATGCCGTGCTCCTGCGCCTGGCGGGCGGCCGACTCGGCTGCCAGCTGTGCGGCGAACGGGGTCGACTTACGCGAACCCTTGAAGCCAACTCCACCTGAGGACGCCCAGCTGATGACCGCACCGGTGGTGTCAGTGATCGAGACGATGGTGTTGTTGAACGTGCTCTTGATGTGGGCCTGGCCCACAGCGATGTTCTTCTTTTCTTTCTTGCGCGGCTTCCGAACGGCCGACTTTGGTGCTGCCATGAATTTCTCCTGAATCCTGAGGGCGAGACGGGCCGGGCCGAGGCCTAGCGCGCCTTCTTCTTGCCGGCTACGGTGCGCTTCGGGCCCTTGCGGGTGCGAGCGTTGGTCTTGGTGCGCTGGCCGCGAACGGGCAGGCCCTTGCGGTGGCGGATGCCCTCGTAGCTGCCGATCTCGACCTTGCGGCGGATGTCAGCGGCAACCTCACGGCGGAGGTCACCCTCAACCTTGAAGGTTCCTTCGATGTAGTCACGGAGGGTGACGAGCTGGTCGTCACTCAAATCCTTGACTCGGATGTTTCCATCGATTTCAGTGTCGGCGAGGGTCTTGAGTGCCCTCGTACGGCCAACACCAAAGATGTAAGTCAGTGCAACTTCCACGCGCTTATCGCGAGGAATATCAACGCCGGCTAGACGTGCCATTGTGGCTTCTCCTGTATATGAGTGGAGGTCTGTAGCAATGCCTGTTCATCGGCCTCCAACCGATGGTGTCGCCCCGAAGGGTTCCCGGCATTGCTATTTTGAGTTTTCAGTTGTGTCTCGACGGGCTCGACACCCGTTGCAGCGATCGAGCACCTAAACGGTGATCGAGCACCTAAGCGGTGATCGAGCACCTAAGCGGTGATCGAGCACCTAAGCGGTGATCGAGCTTGTCGAGATCAGCCCTGACGCTGCTTGTGACGCGGGTTCTCGCAGATGACCATCACGTTGCCGTTACGGCGGATGACCTTGCACTTGTCACAGATCTTCTTGACGCTGGGCTTGACCTTCATTGTGTGTCCTTGTATTCGCTGTCTTCGTACCCCAGGAACGCCTCGGGCCGTTACTTACAGCAATGCTTACTTGTAGCGGTAGACGATCCGGCCGCGAGTCAGGTCGTACGGGCTCAGCTCCACGATCACGCGGTCCTCGGGGAGGATACGGATGTAGTGCTGACGCATCTTGCCCGAAATGTGGGCAAGAACTTTGTGGCCGTTGCTCAGCTCAACACGAAACATCGCGTTGGGAAGAGCTTCGACTACTGCGCCCTCGATTTCGATGACACCGTCTTTTTTTGCCATAACTCACTATCGCTAGGGTATTGATTGCTGGTCGTGCGTGGATTGTGGTGCCCTGACACGCCGAAAGCGACGGCATCAGACACCAAGGATTTACTCTATGGTATGAAGTTGCGATTTACCAATTCATACCTATAATCCTCGGAGTGTCCGACACCGTCGCAGGGTTCGGTGTTACAGCCGTTCCTGGGCCTCGCGGACGACCGCCACCACGTCGCCGAAGAGGGGATGCGCGGGATCGAGCCCGCAGACCTGCCCGGTGAACGCCTCAGCGGTCTCGGAGCGCAGCAGCCGCTGCAGTTCGACGCTCTGGTCGTCGTCGGAGACGTCGAACCGCAGGGCTGCGCCGACGGCCTCGAGCAGCGCCGTGGGGCGGGTTCCGCGCTCGGCGATCTCGGCCGCCGGCCCGATGAAACGTTCGTGGCGGCTGAGCTTGCGCATCGGCTGACGCCCCACCCGTTCGACCGTGTCCGGCAGTGCCGGGTTCGCGAACCTCACCAGGATCTTCTCTCGGTAGGCACGCTGCGCTGATTCGTCGAGCTCGTGCTTGGCCACGAGCAGTGCGGAGGTCTCCTCGAGCACCCGCCGTGCCCCGTTCAGCACCTCGGGCACCGCGAGGGCGTCCGAGATCCGGGTCACCCCGGCGACCGAACCGAGGTAGGCCACCGTTGCGTGACCGGTGTTCACCGTGAACAACTTGCGCTCGATGTAGGGTGCGAGGTTGTCAACGAAGGTCGCGCCCGGGATGACCGGCACGGCATCATTGAACGCGCCGCGCTCGATCACCCATTCGTAGAAGGCCTCGACGGTCACGTCGATGCCGCTGCCGGCCGCCTGGCCCGGCACGATCCGGTCAACCGCGGTGTTCGCGAAGGCGACTTTCGCGGACAGGGTCTGCAGTTCGTCGGCCGAGACGCCCTTCCAGACGTGCCCGGCGAGAACGTCGGTCGCGTTGATCGCGTTCTCACAGGCCATCACGGCGAGCGGAGGGAGTGCAGCCGCCCGCCGTTTCAGACCGGCGAGGATCACCGGCGCCACGAAGGGGAGCACGGTCGGTCCGACCGCTGTCGTGACGATGTCGGCGGTCGCGATCTCCTCGATCAGGGCCTCCTCCTCGGCGCGGCTGTTGATGGCGCGGAAGTTGTCGACCACGCGGTCGGTCGACGTCTCCCCCGCCTCGTGCACGGTGTAGCTCGTGGCGGCCTGCAGTGCCTCGATCAGGGAAGCATTCACATCGGCGAAGACGACCTCGTATCCGGCATCGTGGAGCAGGAGGCCGACGAATCCGCGACCGATGTTGCCTGCGCCGAAGTGGATGGCTTTCATTCTGCGTTGACCTCCTCGAGGAGCGTAAAGATGTCCTCTGCCGTGGTGGCATCGATCAGTTTCTGCACCTCGTCCGTGTCCGCGAAGACAACGGCGATTTTCGAGAGGATCTCCAGGTGCTCGTTGTTCAGGCCGGCGATACCGACCGCGAACCGCACCGGCTTCCCGTCCCAATCGATCGGGTCGGGATAGCGCACGAGCGAGAGGGACGACCGGATGATCGATTCCTTGGCCTCGTTCGTGCCGTGCGGGATGGCGAGGAAGTTACCCATGTAGGTCGACACGCTCGCCTCCCGTTCGAACATCGAGTCGATGTAGGCGCTGGTCACGGCGCCGGCGTCCACGAGCAGGGCGCCGGCCTCGCGGATGGCGTCCTCCTTCGTGGTGGCCGTGCCGAATGCAACAACGTTGCCGGGTTCCAGGATCTGCGTCATCGTGATGCTTCCTCCGTTGCCTTGCTCTGCAGCATGGCGACGACCTCGTCGTATTTCGGGCTGTTCATGAAGTTGTCCACCGAGACGAAGATGGAGTTCGGCGACTTCTCCTGCGCACGGGCGGCCAGGTCCTGGTGGGTGATGACCAGGTCGGCCGTGCCGTCAAGGTTGGCGATGGCCTGGTTGACCACCGTGATGCCCTCAAGGCCGGCCTTCTTGATCTTGTTGCGGAGCACGGATGCGCCCATGGCGCTCGAGCCCATGCCGGCGTCGCAGGCGAACACGATGTTCTTGATCTCGCGGTTGTCGGCGGCTGCCGCTCCCGCTCCGGTGAGGCCACCGAGGACGCTGCTGGACTTGCCCTTCATGGCTTCCGTCTTCGCGACGGCCCCGGTGAGGTCGCCGTCCATGCCGTTGGCGATGTCGCGCTTGCGGCTGGCCCTCAGAATGACCGAGGCGATCAGGAACGACACCGTCGCGGAGAGGATGACGGAGAGGATCACGCCGATGTAGCTGTCCGACGCGGTCTGAATGAGGACCGCGAAGATGCTGCCCGGTGAGGCGGGAGCGCGCAGGCCGGTCTGGAAGGCCACGTTGACCGCAACGCCGGTCATGCCGCCGCCGATGGCCGCGAGAACGAGGATCGGCTTCATCAGCACGTACGGGAAGTAGATCTCGTGGATGCCACCGAGGAAGTGGATGATGATCGCACCGGGCGCGCTCGCCCGGGCAAGGCCGAGACCGAAGAACGAGTAGGCAAGCAGGATACCCAGGCCGGGGCCGGGGTTCGCCTCGATCAGAAAGAGCAGCGACTTGCCGGATTCAGCAACCTGCTGCACGCCGATCGGCGTGAACACGCCGTGGTTGATGGCGTTGTTGAGGAACAGGATCTTGCCGGGCTCCACCAGGATGCTCGCAAGCGGCAGCAGGTTGTTGGAGACGAGCCAGTTGACGCCGCCCTCGAGAATGGAGCTGAATCCGCTGACGACCGGGGCGATTCCGAAGAACGCGCCGAGGGCGAGGATGGCGCCGAGGATACCGGAGGAGAAGTTGTCGATGAGCATCTCGAAGCCGGGCTTGACCTTGCCGGCCCAGAGGCTGTCGAGCTTCTTGAGCAGGTAGGCCGACAGCGGGCCGACGAGCATGGCGCCGATGAACATCGGGATCTCACTGCCGACGATGACACCCATGGTGGCGATCGTGGCGATGACGCCGCCGCGGATGCCGTAGACCATCCGGCCACCGGTGTTGGCGATGAGCAGTGGGAGCAGGTACACGATCATCGGGCCGACCATCGCGGCGACCGTTTCGTTCGGGGTCCAGCCGGTGGGAATGAAGAACGCGGTGATGAGGCCCCACGCGATGAACGCCGCGATGTTGGGCATGATCATTCCGCTGAGGAAGGTGCCGAATCGCTGAACGTGTACGCGGGCTCCTCCGCTCGTGCTCGTTGTCCCTGGTGACGTCGTCGTCATTGTTCTGCCTTTCGTTTCGGTGGTGATTGCGGTGCTGTGCGGGTGGGGTACTTCGCCGGCGCCGTTCAGGCGCCCAGGTTGATTCCGGGTGAGACGGTGCCGAGCGCCAGATCGAGAGCGTCGTTTCCGTCCCGTGCCGTGAAGATCGTGGACGGGAGCAACGCGCATCCGACGCCGAGTCGTTCGGCCTGGGCCGTGAACTCGTCGAAGCGGGGGGCGAGGTGCGGGCCGACCAGGAGCACGTCGACCCCGTCGAGGGCATCCGGCAGGTCAGACTCGCTGCCCGCCGATACGTCCAGAGCCAGGCCCCGGGCGACCGCGGTCTGGCGCATCCTGAGTGCCACGAACGTGCTGGACGCGCCGGCGCCGCAGACGACTAAAATCCTCATCGGCCCACCTTTCACTGTTGCGATGAAGCCAGTCTGGCCCGGTGGTCCGCTCCGGTCCACCACTCTCGTTTCCGCACCCCCGGAAACGGATCTGAGCGGCCCTGACGCGCCGGACGTGGTTGACTACCAGTGGATTAGTGGAGCTGTGTGCAATGAGCGATAAACAGACCCGGATGCTGGATTATCTGTCCCAAACGCCGGCTTGGGTGACTGCGGGCGAACTTGCCGACCTCCTGGGCGTCACGCCCCGCACGGTGCGCAGTTACATCACCGCGCTGAAGGCGGCCGCTCAGCCGCTCGAGGTCGTGGAGTCCGGTGCTGCCGGCTACCGGCTGGATCGGGACGCCTACGCCGCCTACCGGGCGACTCAGCGCGCGAACACCGAACCGGAGACTCCGCAAAACCGGCTGCACGCGCTCGTACGCCGGCTCACCGAGGCGCCTTCCGGCCTGGATGTCTACGATCTCTCCGCGGAACTCTTCGTCAGCGACTCCACCATCGAGGCGGACCTGGCCAAGGTCAGGCAGTTGCTCCCGGACACCGGCCTCATCCTGGGCCGCCAGGGCAGCGTGGTCACGCTCAAGGGCTCGGAGACGGATCGCCGCCGGCTACTCAGCCGTATGTTCCGGGATGAGACGAGCCGCGGTCTGCTCGAACTCGAGGAGATCCAGAAGGAGTTCGCGTCGGAGAGCCTGGGGGCGTTCAAGACCGACCTGATCGCGATGCTCGACTCGCAGGGCTACTTCGTCAACGAGTACGGCACCAACGACGTTCTGCTGCACGTGGCCATCGCCATCGACCGGGTGACCAGGCGAACCGCCCCGGTGATCGCGGCCACGCCGTCCACTCCCCCGGATGACCTGACCCTGGCCCTGTCCGAATTGGTCACCCGGCATTTCCAGGTCGAGCTCGGCACCGGGGACCTCGACTATCTGGCCCTGCTGCTCAAGACCCGGGTGATCACGCCGGGCCAGGACAAGCCGGCAGCCGTGCTCATCGACAGCTTCGTGCGCGCCGAGGATCTCGAGTCGGTCCGCCGGATCGTGGGCCAGGCCGGCGAGGAGTTCCTGATCGACCTCGTCGAGGAGAACTTCATCGTTCGCCTCACCCTGCACGTGCGTAACCTGATCAACCGCGCGCAGGACCGCTCATACTCGCACAACCCGCTCACCCGGTCGATCAAGACGAGCTATCCGATGATCTACGAACTGGCGGTGTACATTGCCAGCGCCCTGCAACGCCAGGAGAACATCATCATCAACGACGATGAGATCGCCTACATCGCGATGCACGTCGGAGCTCACCTCCAGCAGCAGTCCCGCCGAGAGGACCTGGTCAGCTGCGCCCTGGTCTGTCCGAACTACTACGACATGCACGTCCTGCTGCGGGAACGGATCGAGCGGGTGCTCGGTGACGAGCTCGAGGTGGTCTCGGTGATCACCCGGAGCGACGTTGAGTGGTCCGGGATCGAGGCGAGTCTCGTGCTCACGACCATCGAACCGCAGGTGCCGTCGGAGGGCGTCATCGTCATCCAGCCGTTCCTCACCGAGGGCGACATCGAACGGGTCCGGAAGGCGGCCAGCCGGATTCGACGGATGCGTCGCCGCTCGCATCTCAAGGACGACCTGCTGCGCTTCTTCGATGAGTCGTTGTTCCTGCACAACTTCTATCCCGCCGACGAGAGCGCCATGATCAGGGCCCTCGGCGAACGGATGCTGGCGCTGGGCACCATCGGCCAGGACTACATCGACGGCGCCATCGAGCGCGAGCTGATGTCATCGACCGCGTTCACCGACAATCTCGCGGTGCCGCACTCGATGTCGATGACGGCGAACCAGACCTCGATCGCGGTCGTCGTCAACGATTCCCCGATGCCCTGGGGGGAGAACCGGGTCAACGTGGTGGCCATGGTGGCGTTCAGCAAGGAAGGCCGCAGCAGTTTCCAGACCGTGTTCGATCAGTTCGTCGAGGTCTTCTCCGACCGGGCCGACGTGCAGCGGCTCGTGAAACGGTCGGTGGACTTCTCATCCTTCATCGACGAGCTCGTCCATCTGATGGACCAGTAGCGGTTCAGGCCGGGGCGGCATCCCAGCTGCGGGACTTGAACGCGTAGATCGCAGCGTCGAGGGCTTCATCGCCGTTCTGGGACGCGAAGACCGTGTCGGGGAGGAGCGCGATCCCCACACCCGCCTTGATCGCCAGCGCACGGATCCTCTCGTAGCGAGGCGCCAGGTACGGACCGACGAGCAGCACGTCGATCGGGCCGAGCGACCCGGGGAGGTCGGACTCGCTACCAGCGTGCACCGACACCTCAAGACCACGTTCGGTTGCCGTATGACGCACACGGTGGGCCACGAAGGCGCTGGAGGCTCCAGCACCACAAACGACGAGGATCTTCATTGACGTGCTCTTTTCTCTTGGCGGGTTCTACCCACCTCAATCCTCTCGCTTCCGCCGCCCCGCCGCGACCACCGCGCTCCCCCCGGCTCCCCCGATCCGCGAAAGTGCACTTTTCGCCCTTTCCAGCGTGCGGAAGGGGCCAAAAGTGCACTTTCGCGGAACCTACTGGAGGGGGACCGGGGTGATGCCGAGGGGGGCGAGGGCGGCGGCTCCGCCGTCCGGGGCGGTGAGCACCCAGATGCCGTCCTTGTGCACGGCGACGCTGTGTTCCCAGTGTGCGGCGGCCTTGCCGTCGCTCGTAGCGACGGTCCAGTCGTCCTCGCGCACGTAGGTTTCGATCGAGCCGAGCACAACCATCGGCTCGATGGCCACGACCAGGCCGGGCTTGACATCCGGGCCCTTCTGACGCACCCGGTAGTTGAACACCGGCGGAGCCTCGTGCATGGAACGTCCGATGCCGTGGCCGACGTAGTCGGTGAGGATGCCGTACTCGCCCTGGGACTCGACGTAGTCCTCGATGGCCTCGCCGACCTCGTTGAGGTGCCGCGCGACGGCGAGCCGGGCGATGCCGTGCCAGAGCGACTGCTCGGTCACGTCGGAGAGACGCTGGCGTTCCGCGACGACGTCGGGTCGGCTCGGGTCGGGGATCACGAAGCTGAACGCGGCGTCGCCGTTCCAGCCGTCGATGATCGCGCCACTGTCGATCGACACGAGGTCACCGGCACCGAGGATGCGTCCACCCGGGATGCCGTGCACGACGTCATCGTTCACGGAAGCGCAGACCGTGTGGTGGTAGCCCTGCTCGAGCTTGAAGTTCGGCTGCCCGCCCAGGGCCACGATGGCGGCCTCGGCGGCGGCGTCGATCTCCAGGGTCGTCGCCCCGGCACGGATGGCGGCGCGCGCGGCCTCGAGGGACGCGGCGGTGGCCAGGCCGGGCGCCAGCATGAGTCGCATCTGCGCCGGCGACTTATAGATGGAACGTCGAAGGCTCATGATGAAAATCCCTGCATGCTGCGTGATTGTCGTGCGTGAACGGCCGGTCGAGTCGACCCGGTCAGCGTGTGTTGCGGCCGGCGCCTCAGGCTGCGTGGATGCCGCGCTCGGCGAGGGCGTCGAGGATGCGGGTGGTGACCTCGTCGACCGCGCCCAGGCCGTCGACCGTGACGACAATGCCGCGGGAGCCGTAGATGTCGATCAGCGGCGCCGTCTGCTCCGCGTAGACGTCGAGCCGGTGCCGGATGACCTCGGCCGTGTCATCGGCCCTCCCCTGCTCCGCAGCGCGCTTGAGGAGCCGTGCGACGACCTCCTCGGTGTCGGCGACGATCTGCACGACGACGTCGAGCGGGGCGCCGGTGGCCGCGAGCAGGCGGTCCAGCTCCTGCACCTGGTCCTGGGTGCGCGGATAGCCGTCGAGCAGGAAGCCCGCCGCGACATCCGGCTGGCTCAGGCGGTCGCCGACGATCTCGTTCGTCAGGGAGTCCGGCACGTACTTGCCGGCGTCGATGAACTCCTGCACCTGCACGCCGAGCGGGGTCTTGTTCTTGACGTTGTAGCGGAAGATGTCGCCGGTGGAGATGGCCGGGATGGAGAAGGCTGCCGCCATCCTTTCCGCCTGGGTGCCCTTGCCCGCGCCGGGCGGGCCAATCACGAGAAGACGGGTCATCGGAGGAGCCCTTCGTAGTGTCGCTGCTGGAGCTGCGAGTCGATCTGTTTGACCGTCTCGAGTCCGACACCGACGATGATCAGGATGCTGGCGCCACCGAACGGGAAGTTCTGATCCGCGCCGATGGCCGAGAAGGCGAGCAGCGGGAGCAGCGCGACCAATCCGAGGTAGAGCGCGCCGGGCAGGGTCACCCGGGTGAGCACGAAGTCGAGGTACTCGGCGGTCGGTCGACCGGCACGGATGCCGGGGATGAACCCGCCGTACTTCTTCATGTTGTCGGCGACCTCTTCAGGGTTGAAGGTGATGGCGACGTAGAAGTAGGTGAACCCGACGATGAGCAGGAAGTACATCGCCATGTAGAGCGGGTGGTCGCCCTTGGTCAGGTTGTTGGTGACCCAGGTCACCCAGGCGGCGGACGCCTGGCCCGCGGCGGGCTGGTTGAACTGGGCGATCAGGGCGGGCAGGTACAGCAGCGACGAAGCGAAGATGACGGGCACGACGCCGGCCATGTTCACCTTGATCGGGATGTAGGTGTTATTCCCGCCGTAGGTGCGACGGCCGACCATCCGTTTGGCGTATTGCACGGGGATGCGTCGCTGCGATTGTTCGACGAAGACGACGGCGGCCACAACGAACAATCCGATGACGAGCACGATCAGGAGGACGTCGATGCCCTTCTGCGTGCCGATCGCGCCGAGCGAGCTCGGGAAACGTGCCGCGATCGAGGTGAAGATCAGGAGGGACATGCCGTTGCCGATGCCGCGCTCGGTGATGAGCTCGCCCATCCACATGATCACGCCGGTGCCGGCGGTCATGGTGATGACCATCAGCATGATGGCGTACCAGGCGTCATTGGTGATGAGCTGCGAGCACTCGGAGCTGGCCGAGGTGCCGAAGAGCGCTCCACTGCGGGCCACGGTGATCAGCGTCGTCGACTGGAGGATGCCGAGCGCGATCGTCAGGTAGCGCGTGTACTGGGTCAGGGTGCTCTGACCGGACGCGCCCTCCTTGTAGAGGGTTTCAAAGTGTGGGATGACCACGCGCAGCAGCTGCACGATGATCGAGGCCGTGATGTACGGCATGATGCCCAGCGCGAAAACGGACAGCTGCAGCAGTGCGCCACCGCTGAACAGGTTGACGAGCTCATAGAGGCCGCTGGTTCCCTGGTTCGCGGCAAGACACGCTTGCACGTTGCCGAAGTCCACGAAGGGCGCCGGGATGAATGAGCCCAGACGGAACAGGGCAACGATCCCCAGGCTGAACCCGATTTTCTTGCGAAGGTCGGGCGTGCGGAATATCCGCGCAATGGCGCTGAACACAATGCCTCCAGTTAATAACGTGAAAAACGAGCTTGTCGAGACCAGCATCGAAAAAGTTCCGATTGGTGGCCTCGACAAGCTCGCTCAGCGTCGACGGTCTTACTTGATTGAGCCACCTGCAGCGACGATCTTCTGCTCTGCTGAGCCGGAGACCTTGTCCACCGCAATGTTCAGCTTAACGGCAATGTCACCGTTGCCGAGAACCTTGACCTTCTCGTTGTCGCGAACCGCGCCCTTGGCGACCAGATCGGCGATGGTTACATCGCCGCCGTTCGGGTAGAGCTCGGCCAGCTTCTCCAGGTTGACAACCTGGTATTCGACGCGGAACGGGTTCTTGAACCCGCGCAGCTTCGGGGTGCGCATGTGCAGAGGCATCTGCCCACCCTCGAACCCGACGCGCACGTTGTAGCGTGCCTTCGTGCCCTTGGTGCCACGACCCGCGGTCTTACCCTTGGATCCTTCACCACGGCCAACGCGCTGACGCGACTTCTTGGCGCCGGCGGCCGGACGAAGGTGGTGCACCTTCAGGACCTGCTCGCGCTTTTCGGCCGGAGCAGCCTTGACGGCAACCTTGGCGGCAGCAGCCTTCTTGGGGGCTGCGGCCTTCTTCTCAGTGGCGGGCTTGGCTGCTGTCTTCTTGACAGCTTCCTTCTCGTCAGCCATTACTCGATCTCCTCGACCTTGACAAGGTGAGCGACGGTGTTGACGTAGCCACGGTTCTGCGAGTTGTCCTCGCGAATAACCACGGCGCCAATGCGTCGAAGACCCAGGCTGCGAAGCGTGTCGCGCTGGTTCTGCTTCTCACTAATTTTGGACTTGATCTGTGTCACTTTGAGGCGAGCCATCAGGCACCTGCCTTTGCTGCTGCAGCGGCTGCTGCCGCTGCGGCGTCGGCACGCAGGAAACGTGCCGGAGCGACGTCTTCGTACGCGAGGCCACGACGAGCCGCAACCGCACGCGGCTCTTCGAGCTGGTGCAGGGCCTCGACGGTGGCGTGGACGATGTTGATGGTGTTCGACGAACCGAGCGACTTGCTCAGCACGTCGTGGATGCCGGCGCACTCGAGAACGGCGCGCACCGGGCCACCGGCGATAACGCCGGTACCTGCTGCAGCCGGACGGAGCAGAACGACGCCGGCCGCGGCCTCACCCTGGACGGGGTGCGGGATGGTCAGGCCAACGCGGGGAACGCGGAAGAAGTTCTTCTTCGCTTCCTCGACACCCTTGGAGATCGCGGTAGGCACTTCGCGTGCCTTGCCGTAGCCGACTCCGACCAGTCCGTTGCCGTCTCCGACGACGACGAGGGCGGTGAAGCTGAAGCGACGACCACCCTTGACGACCTTGGACACCCGGTTGATGGTGACGACGCGCTCCAGGAACTGGCTCTTGTCGGCATCGCGGCTACCGCGGTCCTTGTTGGGGTTGCGCTCACGGCCACCACGACGAGCCTCACGAGGCTCGT
The DNA here is from genome assembly GCF_030063195.1 of Cryobacterium sp. PH31-AA6. Lineage (GTDB taxonomy): Bacteria > Actinomycetota > Actinomycetes > Actinomycetales > Microbacteriaceae > Cryobacterium. The sequence goes on along the minus strand of NZ_JASISS010000012.1, from coordinate 15,285 downwards.
TCTGCGGGGGCGTCGTTGACGCAGCAGTTTCGACGGGTGCCTCAGCGGCCACCACGTTCTCCTTTGTTGCTGTGCTTGCAGTTTCAGTGCTCACAGGTTCAATCCACCCTCTCGAGCTCCCTCGGCGATGGCAGCGACGCGTCCCGCGTACTTGCTGCCGCCACGGTCAAATACGACGGCTTCGATACCGGCGGCCTTCGCACGCTCGGCGACGAGCTCGCCGACCTTGCGGGCCTTGGCGGTCTTGTCACCATCGAAGGTGCGCAGACCGTCTTCGAGCGTGGACGCCGACGCAAGGGTGAAGCCCTTGCTGTCATCGACGACCTGCACGAACACGTGGCGAGCCGAACGGGTCACGACGAGACGCGGACGAAGCGCAGTCCCCTCGATCTTCTTGCGAAGACGTGTGTGCCTGCGTCCGCGGGCAGCAGCCTTGCTCTTACCTCTAGTTCCGAGACCCATGGTTACTTACCACTCTTTCCGGCCTTGCGGCGAACAATCTCGCCGGCGTAACGCACACCCTTGCCCTTGTAGGGCTCCGGCTTGCGAATCTTACGGATATTGGCGGCAACCTCGCCGACGGCCTGCTTGTCGATGCCACCGACCGTGAGGCGGTTTACGCTCTCGACGGTGAGGGTGATGCCGGCAGGTGCCTCGACGAGGACCGGGTGCGAGAAGCCGAGGGCGAACTCGATCGAGCTGCCCTTCTGGGCGACGCGGTAACCGGTACCGACGATCTCGAGGGACTTGGTGTAGCCCGTGGTCACCCCGATGATCTGGTTGGCGATCAGCGTGCGGGTCAGTCCGTGCAGCGAACGCGAGTCGCGCTCGTCGTTCGGGCGAGTGACGACAACATGGCCGTCCTCGATCTTGACCTCGATGGGCTTCGCGACGGTGAGCGCGAGCTCACCCTTCGGGCCCTTGACGCTGACGGCCTGGCCTTCAGTGACTACGGTGACATCCGCGGGAATCGGGATGGGAAGTCTTCCAATACGTGACATCGTCGACTACCACACGTAGGCGAGAACTTCTCCGCCTACGCCCTTCTTCTCGGCCTGGCGGTCGGTGAGCAGACCGCTGGAGGTGGACAGGATGGCAACGCCGAGGCCACCGAGAACGGTGGGGATTTCGGTCGACTTTGCGTACACGCGCAGGCCGGGCTTGGAAACCCGCTTGATGCCTACGATGGAGCGCTCGCGGTTCGGACCGAACTTGAGGTTGAGCGTGAGGGTCTTTCCGACCTCTGCATCCTTGACGTCCCAAGCCGAGATGTAACCCTGGGCCTTGAGGATGTCTGCGATGTTCGCCTTGAGCTTGCTGTGCGGCATGGACACGGTGTCGTGAAACGCCGAGTTAGCGTTGCGCAGTCTGGTCAGCATGTCTGCGACCGGATCTGTCATTGTCATTTTGTGGTGCCTTTCTCGCCTGGTTTCGTTCATCCGTTACACGGATGACGACCTTGGTCGTTGTGGGGCTGGACGGTTGTCCAGCCCCCGGGGTGTACTACAAGGAGCCGAAGCTACTTTACTTGGTGTTTTCGGCCGTCTTGAACGGGAAGCCCAGCGCCTTGAGCAGCGCGCGTCCTTCGTCGTTGTTCTTGGCCGTCGTCACAACCGTGATATCCATACCGCGGATACGGTCGATCCGGTCCTGGTCGATCTCGTGGAACATGACCTGCTCGGTGAGACCGAAGGTGTAGTTACCGCTGCCATCGAACTGCTTGTCCGACAGACCGCGGAAGTCACGGATACGGGGAAGCGCGAGGCTGAGCAGCCGGTCGAGGAACTCCCACATGCGGTCGCCACGAAGTGTGACGTGCGTGCCAATGGGCTGTCCTTCACGCAGTTTGAACTGCGCGATCGACTTGCGTGCCTTGGTGACCTGCGGCTTCTGACCGGTGATCTTGGTGAGGTCGGCGACGGCGCCATCCATGATCTTGCCGTCGCGTGCTGCCTCGCCGACACCCATGTTCACAACGATCTTGACCAGGTTCGGAACCTGGTGAACGTTGGTGAAGCCGAGGTCCTTGCTGAGCTGGGCGGAGATCTCATCGCGGTACTTCTGCTTCAGGCGCGGCAGTGCTGCCGGGTCGGTTGCTTCGGGCGCTGCTACTGCAGTGTCGGTCATCAGAGGTCCTTCCCTGACTTCTTGGCGTAACGGATGCGGACGGTCTTGGTGACCCCGTCCTTCGTTACGTCCTCGAGGCGGACGCCGACGCGAGTCGGCTTCTTGGTCTCCGGGTCGACGAGGGCCACGTTGGACACGTGAATCGGCGCCTCCATGGTCTCGATGCCGCCGGTCTTGGTGCCGCGCTGGGTCTGGCCGACGCGAACGTGCTTCGTGACGAAGTTGATGCCCTCTACGAGGACGCGGTTCTTCTCCGTGAGCACTGCGATGACCTTGCCCTGCTTGCCACGGTCGCCGCCGCGGGCCTGAGTGCGGCCGGTGATGACCTGAACGAGGTCACCCTTTTTGAGTCTGGCCATGATTTAGATAACCTCCGGTGCCAACGAGATGATCTTCATGAACTTCTTGTCGCGAAGTTCGCGACCGACCGGTCCGAAGATTCGGGTACCGCGAGGGTCACCCTCGTTCTTCAAAATCACTGCGGCGTTCTCATCGAACTTGATGTACGAACCGTCTGAACGACGGGTCTGCTTTTTGACGCGAACGACGACGGCCTTGACGACGTCGCCCTTCTTGACGTTGCCGCCGGGGATCGCATCCTTGACCGTGGCGACAATCGTGTCGCCCAGTCCGGCGTAACGACGGCCTGAGCCGCCGAGCACGCGAATGGTCAACAGTTCCTTGGCACCCGTGTTGTCGGCAACCTTGAGTCGTGACTCTTGCTGAAGCACTTTTTAACTCCTTCTATCAAGCAAGCGCGAGGCTTACTTGGCCTTCTCGAGGATCTCGACCAGGCGCCAGCGCTTGGAGGCGCTGAGCGGACGGGTCTCACTGATCAGGACCAGGTCGCCGACGCCGGCGATGTTCGCCTCGTCGTGAGCCTTCAGCTTGGACGTACGGCGGATGACCTTGCCGTACAGGGGGTGCTTCACGCGGTCTTCGACCTCGACAACGATGGTCTTTTCCATCTTGTCGCTGGTCACGTAACCACGCAGCGTCTTGCGGTAGCCGCGAACGAGAGCCTCAGCCTCGGCAGCGACGACCTTATCGTCAGTCTTCGCCATGACTAGGCCTCCTTCTTCTCGTCGACGTCTGCCGCAGCGGTGTCGTCAACCGACTCGACTGCAGGCTTGGCCTTCTTGGTCTTCTTCTCGGCCTTTTCCGCCTTCGCGGGGGCCTCGACGGGCACGGGAGTCGGGCGAATGCCCAACTCGCGCTCACGGAGAACCGTGTAGATGCGAGCGATGTCGCGCTTGACCGCGCGGAGGCGGCCGTGGCTTTCGAGCTGGCCGGTGGCCGACTGGAAGCGAAGGTTGAACAGTTCTTCCTTCGCCTTCTTCAGCTCGTCGAACAGTCGCTCATTTTCAAAAGTGTCGAGCTCGACCGAGGCGAGCTCCTTGGATCCGATCGCCATTATGCGTCGCCCTCCTCGCGCTTGATGATGCGTGCCTTCAAGGGCAGTTTGTGAATTGCGCGGGTCAGCGCTTCCTTGGCAACGATGTCGGTGACACCGCTGAGTTCGAACAGAACACGACCCGGCTTGACGTTGGCGACCCACCACTCGACAGAACCCTTACCGGAACCCATGCGGGTTTCGGCCGGCTTCTTGGTGAGGGGGCGGTCCGGGTAGATGTTGATCCAGACCTTGCCGCCACGCTTCATGTGGCGCGTGATCGCGATACGAGCGGACTCGATCTGACGGTTCGTCACATAGGCCGGGGTGAGCGCCTGGATGCCGTACTCGCCGAACGAGAGTTCAGTACCACCGGTTGCGTGGCCGGTACGGCCCGGGTGGTGCTGCTTGCGGTGCTTGACTCTGCGTGGAATCAACATGGTTATGCCTCAACTCCTGCTGCAACCGGTGCCGCTGCCTCTGCGCGGGGCGCGCGGCGGGGACGGTCGTCACGTCGTTCGGGGCGGGTCGACTTAGCGTTGGCCTGCTCGCGAGCGAGTTCCTTGTTGGTGATGTCGCCCTTGTAGATCCAGACCTTCACGCCGATGCGGCCGAAGGTGGTCTTGGCTTCGTAGAAGCCGTAGTCGATGTTCGCGCGCAGGGTGTGCAGTGGCACGCGTCCCTCACGGTAGAACTCCGAACGGCTCATTTCGGCGCCACCAAGGCGACCGGAAACCTGGATGCGAACACCCTTGGCGCCGGCGCGCTGGGCACCCTGCAGGCCCTTACGCATCGCGCGGCGGAAAGCCACACGAGCGGAGAGCTGCTCTGCGATGCCCTGTGCGACGAGCTGAGCGTCGACCTCGGGGTTCTTGACCTCGAGGATGTTCAGCTGGATCTGCTTGGCGGTGAGCTTTTCGAGGTCGGAGCGGATGCGCTCGGCCTCCGCGCCGCGGCGACCGATCACAATGCCCGGACGGGCGGTGTGAATGTCGACGCGAACACGGTCACGAGTGCGCTCGATCTCGATGCGGGACACGCCGGCACGGTCGAGGCTGGTGCTCAACAGTCGGCGGATCTTGACGTCTTCAGCGACGAAGTCGCTGTAACGCTGGCCGGGCTTCGTCGAGTCAGAGAACCATCGCGACACGTGGTCGGTCGTGATTCCCAGACGGAAGCCGTAGGGGTTTACTTTCTGACCCATTACTTCGTACCCTCCTCAGGAGTGGCGAGCACAACAGTGATGTGGCTCGTGCGCTTCTTGATCTGGAATGCGCGACCCTGTGCTCGGGCCTGGAAACGCTTGAGGGTCGTACCCTCATCAACGAACGCCTGACTGACGAACAGGTCCTGCTCGTCCAGGAAGGTGTTTGCTGCATCTGCCTTGACCCGGGCGTTGGCGATTGCCGAAGCAACCAGCTTGTACACCGGATCGCTCGCACCCTGCGGTGCGAACTTCAGGATGCCCAGGGCCTCGTGTGCCTGCTTGCCGCGGATCAGGTTGACAACGCGACGAGCCTTCTGGGGGGTAACGCGGATGTGACGCACGCGTGCGATCGACTCCACCATTTCTTCTCCTCCTTCACGTCACCGCGTTAGCGGCGACGGCCCTTCTTGTCGTCCTTCACGTGACCACGGAAGGTGCGGGTGGGCGCGAACTCGCCGAGCTTGTGCCCGACCATGCTCTCGGTGACGAACACCGGGATGTGCTTGCGTCCGTCGTGAACCGCGATGGTGTGCCCGAGCATGCCGGGGATGATCATCGAACGGCGCGACCAGGTCTTGATTACGTTCTTGCTACTGGCTTCGTTCGCCTTGACAACCTTGCGAAGCAGGTGGTCGTCAACGAACGGGCCTTTCTTGAGACTGCGTGGCATCGTCTACTCCTACTTACGCTTCTTGCCGACGGTACGGCGACGAACGATGAGCTTGTCGCTTTCCTTGTTCGGGTGGCGGGTGCGCCCTTCCTTCTGGCCCCAGGGGCTGACGGGGTGACGTCCACCGGACGTCTTACCCTCACCACCACCGTGCGGGTGGTCGACCGGGTTCATGGCTACACCACGAACGGTCGGGCGAACGCCTTTCCAGCGCATGCGGCCGGCCTTGCCCCAGTTGATGTTCGACTGCTCGGCGTTGCCGACCTCACCGATCGTGGCGCGGCAGCGGGCGTCGACGTTGCGGATTTCTCCGGACGGCAGGCGCAGCTGGGCGTAGATGCCGTCCTTCGCGACGAGACGAACAGACGATCCGGCGGAGCGGGCCATCTTGGCGCCACCGCCCGGACGCAGCTCGACCGCGTGAATGATGGTACCGGTGGGGATGTTCTTCAGCGGCAGGTTGTTGCCGGGCTTGATGTCAGCGCCGGCGCCCGACTCTACGATGTCGCCCTGGTTCAGCTTGTTCGGGGCGATGATGTAGCGCTTGGAACCATCAAGGAAGTGCAGGAGCGCGATGCGCGCCGTGCGGTTGGGGTCGTACTCGATGTGAGCGACCTTGGCGTTGACGCCATCCTTGTCGTTACGACGGAAGTCGATCAGACGGTACTGGCGCTTGTGTCCACCACCGATGTGACGAGTGGTGATGCGACCCTGGTTGTTACGGCCACCGGTCTTGGACAGGGGGCGAAGCAGGGACTTCTCCGGGGTCGAACGGGTGATCTCTGCGAAGTCTGCAACAGATGAACCGCGACGACCAGGAGTCGTGGGCTTGAACTTACGAATAGCCATTTCTTATTCCTCTAGTCCGCGCCGCTTAGCCGACGGCCGTGAAGATGTCAATGGAACCGGACTTGAGCGTGACGATGGCACGCTTGGTGTCCTTGCGCTTTCCCTGACCGAACTTCGTGCGACGAGTCTTGCCGATGCGGTTCATGGTGTTGATCGAAGCGACCTCTACCTTGAAGATCTTCTCGATCGCGAGCTTGATTTCGGTCTTGTTGGAACGCGGGTCCACGATGAAGGTGTACTTACCCTCATCGATCAGGCCGTAGCTCTTTTCAGAGACGACCGGAGCGATGATGATGTCGCGGGGGTCCTTGTTGAGCGGGGTAGCCATTATGCGGACACCTCTTCCTTCTTGGTCTTGCTCTCCACGAACGCGTCGAACGCGCCCTTGGTGAAGACGATGTCGTCGCTGACGAGCACGTCATAGGCATTCAGCTGGTCCCACGGCAGAACGTGCACCGTCGGCAGGTTGCGGATGCTGCGGAGCGTCATTTCGTCCGTGCGTTCCAGGACAACCAGCACGTGCTTGCTGCTGGCGATCTGGCTGAGCAGTTCGATGGCGCCCTTGGTGCTGGGCGTCTCGGCGCTGAACAGTGCCGTCACGACGTGCAGGCGGTCGCCACGGGCGCGGTCCGAAAGCGATCCGCGCAGTGCTGCCGCGATCATCTTTTTCGGGGTGCGCTGCTCGTAGTTGCGCGGGGTCGGTCCGTGGACGATGCCACCACCGGTCATCTGAGGGGCGCGGATCGAGCCCTGACGAGCGCGACCGGTTCCCTTCTGCTTGAACGGCTTGCGGCCGGCACCGGAAACTTCACCACGACGCTTGGTCTTGTGAGTGCCCTGGCGTGCGGCAGCGAGCTGCGCGACGACGACCTGGTGGATCAGCGGGATGTTGGTCTGAACGTCAAAGATCTCGGCGGGCAGCTCAACGGAGCCGGCCTTCTTGCCCTTGGCGTCGATGAGATCGAGTGAGGTAGTCATACGACTAGGCTCCCTTCACTGCGTTGCGGACGAATACGAGGCGGCCCTTGGCGCCGGGAACGGCACCCTTGACCAGCAGGAGGCCCTTCTCGGCATCAACAGCGTGAACCTTGAGGTTCAGCACGGTGACGCGCTCGCCACCCATACGACCGGCCATGCGCATGCCCTTGAAGACACGGCTCGGGGTCGAGGAAGCACCGATGGAACCGGGCTTGCGGTGGTTACGGTGTGAACCGTGCGAGGAGGAAACACCCTTGAAGTTGTGACGCTTCATAACACCGGCGAAACCCTTACCCTTGCTGGTGCCCATGACGTCGACCTTGGTGCCGGCAGCGAAGACACCGTCAACGGTGAGTTCCTGGCCCAGGGTGTAGTCAGCGGCATCCGCGGTGCGGAGCTCGGTGAGGTGACGGCGAGGCGTGACGCCTGCCTTTTCGAAGTGTCCGGCGGAAGGCTTGTTGACCTTGCGCGGGTCGATGGCCCCAGCAGCGATCTGAACGCCGGTGTAACCGTCGATCTCCTTGCTGCGGATCTGGGTGACAACGTTGGGCGAGATCTCGATGACGGTGACGGGTACGAGCTTGTTGTTCTCGTCCCATACCTGGGTCATGCCGAGCTTCTTGCCGAGGAGACCCTTGGTGGTCTTGGTATCTGCGTAAGACATCGCGGGCCCTAGAGCTTGATCTCGATGTTGACGTCGGCCGGAAGGTCGAGACGCATGAGCGAGTCGACAGCCTTCGGGGTCGGGTCAATGATGTCGATCAGACGCTTGTGGGTGCGCATTTCAAAGTGCTCCCGGCTGTCCTTGTACTTGTGAGGGGAACGGATGACACACACCACGTTCTTCTCGGTCGGAAGCGGCACGGGGCCGACGACGGTCGCGCCCGCACGGGTCACGGTGTCGACGATCTTGCGCGCCGAGATGTCGATGACCTCGTGGTCATACGACTTAAGTCGAATGCGGATTTTCTGTCCCGCCATGTCGAACTCTCTTTCTTGTCAAGGCTTCGTACATCCCGAAGGCTGCATTGGACGCCGTAGTAGCACTGCTGCTGTCGCACCACTGTTCATCTGTCAATTTCGATTCATCGCGCCGCAGCCGCTGGGCCGCACCACTTCGAACCGTGCCAACTCCCGCTCCACGCCTGCGCGTGGGGGAAGGCATGGTTTTACCCAAGAAATCCCGGATGTTGGTTTGAGCTCTGTTCTGCTACCCGCGGCCTAGCTGCGTATCCCGGCGTGTTACCACGCACGACACCAGCTATGCACTGCCTGGCAGTGATCCCGACACCGCGTGCAGCGCGGCAGTCGAAAGTGTTGAACTAGAAGAGTCTGCCACAGGATTGGGTCATTGTGCAACCCGGGCGTGTCGCGGTCGGCGTGTCGCGCGTTCCGCGTCATTCCGCGGCTCCTCGCGTCTCCCGCGCATCAGGACGCGCGCAACCGCGGGCGCCGAATCGGAAGCCCCAGCTGGAGCAGCCGGGCGCGCAGGCGTGCCTGGCTCATCGCGACCGGGAAGTCCCACCGGGTGAATCCGCGCACCTGGCGCCGCACGCCATCCTCCCGGCGCTTCTCCTCGTAGACGACGTCGGCCGCCGTACGGCCGGCCAGCATCACCGGGTCGAAGTACTTCACCTTGCCGTCTGCCTCGCCCACACTCTCCTCCTCGATCCAGAAGAAGTCCACGAAGACGAGTTTCCCGTCGACAACGAACGGATGCTGCAGGATCGGCTCCGGGAAACCGCTGAGGGCGATGTTCACACGACTACCCGATTCGCCCGGAGATCCCGAGAGATGACTTGCGAAGTCGATCACCGCGCGAGCGCGCACCGAGCCCCGGAAGGGCAGCATCCGCTCCCACTGCTCGAGCAGATCGGCCCGGGTCGCGAGCGTCGGCGCGCGACCGGACCTGTCGACCGCCAGAGCCCGGTCCGCCACCGCGACGGCCGACTTCAGGTCCAGCGTCCCGGCCAGGTCGACGACGGTTCTCACCACTGTGGTGCACAGCACACCGTGCCGCGTCGTGATGTCGCGCGGGTCCAACCGCACCGCGTGCTTGCGGACGCCGGGGTCTGAGCGGCCACCGGAAGCGCGCTCGACGAGAAAATGCACCTCGCGCGGCCAGGCCTCAAGGAGTGGGAGGCCCACAGAACCGCCGCGGATTGATGAGAGAGCGCCAGTTCGGTGCGACGGGCCGCCGCTGCGGCGTGCACCACGAGGGCGTAGCGACCGCCGGCGTCGAGAGCAGTCCACCTTGCCGCCTCGACGTACGCTCCCCGAGAGACACGGTGCAACAGGCCCTGCTCGGCCCCTCGCCGCAACCGAAGATCAGCGCCGAATGCGCCGCGGTAGTCGGTCGAGAGCAGCAGGCCGCTCGGTTCCTGATCTGTTCGGATTGCGGGTTCCATGCGGGAAACCCTGCCCGCCGGATGCGCACACCGGTCGGCGGGCCAACGATCTGTGCGGGAATCCCCCCGCGCTCCCGGCGGGGAGGAACTCCGCTGGGGACCTATCCAGTTGCCCGGGCGCCAGCGCGCGGGGGTCGCGCCGCCCCGCGGGTGGTGCGCCACCCGCGGGGCGGCGCAGGACCCGCGCGGGTCAGCGGGACCGATTGGTCTTAGTCGCTGCCGATCTTGTCGTCTGCGGAGGCGCGGGCGCCCTCGATCTGATCTTCGAACTTGCCGCCGGTGACCTTGTTCGCCGCATCGGCGACTCCTCCGAGGAGCTTGTCGCTGATGTCCTCGGCCTGCTCGCTCTTCAGTGCGTCTTTGACCTTGTCGTCGCCCAGGAAGTCTTGTGCCTTCTTGGTGATGTCTTCGAATCCCATGGTGTGCTTCCTATCCGGGCAGCGTCAATGCTGTCGAAATCAAAGTAGAGGAGTCGGGTGGGGAGCGCAAGGAATATTGAGGGCGTGGGGCGGTGTGAGGGGCGGGGGGATCTCGACAAGCTCGATCACCGGGGGCTCGGGCACCGAGGGCTCGGGCACCGGGGGCTCGGGCACGAAAAAAGGGGCCAGCCCCGAAGGACTGGCCCCTGATCTCGACAAGCTCGATCACCGGGGTGACCGTCGATCACCGAAGTGACCGGGTTGCGAAAGGGTGTTACTTGATGATCTTCGTCACGGTTCCGGCGCCGACGGTGCGGCCACCTTCACGAATAGCGAAGCCGAGGCCCTCTTCCATGGCGATCGGCTGAATCAGCGCGACAATCATGTCGGTGGTGTCGCCGGGCATGACCATCTCGGTGCCCTCGGGCAGCGTGATGACGCCGGTGACGTCGGTGGTGCGGAAGTAGAACTGCGGGCGGTAGTTCGCGTAGAACGGGTTGTGACGGCCGCCCTCTTCCTTTGACAGGATGTACGCGGTGCCCTCGAAGTCGGTGTGCGGCGTGACCGAACCCGGCTTGACGACAACCTGGCCGCGCTCGACGTCTTCGCGCTTGGTGCCACGAAGAAGAAGACCACAGTTCTCGCCGGCCCATGCCTCGTCGAGCTGCTTGTGGAACATCTCGATACCAGTGACCGTGGTCTTGATGGTCGGGCGGATGCCGACAACCTCGACCTCGGAGTTGATCTTGAGGGTTCCACGCTCGGCGCGGCCGGTGACAACGGTTCCACGACCGGTGATCGTGAAGACGTCCTCGATCGGCATCAGGAAGGGCTTGTCCTTGTCGCGGACGGGCTCCGGGAAGTACTCGTCGACAGCGGTCATCAGCTCGAGGATGTTGCCGACCCACTTCGGGTCGCCTTCCAGAGCCTTGAGTGCGGACACGCGAACGACGGGAGCGTTGTCGCCGTCGAAGCCCTGCGCGGTGAGGAGTTCGCGAACCTCGAGCTCAACGAGCTCAAGGATCTCTTCGTCTTCAACCATGTCGGACTTGTTCAGCGCGACGAGCAGGGACGGCACGCCGACCTGCTTCGCGAGCAGAACGTGCTCACGGGTCTGAGCCATCGGGCCGTCGGTAGCGGCAACCACGAGGATCGCGCCGTCCATCTGTGCGGCACCGGTGATCATGTTCTTGATGTAGTCAGCGTGGCCCGGTGCGTCAACGTGCGCATAGTGACGCTTTTCGGTCTCGTACTCAACATGCGAGATGTTGATCGTGATGCCGCGCTGGCGTTCTTCCGGAGCCGAGTCGATCGACGCGAAGTCGCGCTGAACGTTCGTCTTGGACGGGAACGTGTCGGCCAGGACCTTGGAGATCGCTGCAGTCAGCGTGGTCTTTCCGTGGTCAACGTGACCGATCGTTCCGATGTTTACGTGCGGCTTGGTCCGCTCGAACTTGGCCTTGGCCACTGTGGGTCCTCCTCAGGACTCTCGGCTTCACCGACCGCTGGTTTGCGGCCGGTGAACCTGCTGGATTTGTGTACTTATGCTACTCGGGCCGGGAGGCCTAAGCGATTTGGGCCCGAAGGCCCCAGGCTATTCGCCCTTGTTCTTCTGGATGATCTCTTCGGCTACAGCCTTGGGGACCTCCGCATAGCTCTCGAAAGTCATCGAGTACACGGCGCGGCCGGAGGTCTTGGACCTCAGGTCGCCGATGTAGCCGAACATCTCCGAGAGTGGAACATGGGCGCGAATTACCTTCACACCGCTTGCGTCCTCCATGGTTTGGATCTGACCGCGGCGCGAGTTGAGGTCGCCGATTACGTCACCCATGTATTCCTCAGGGGTGCGTACTTCGACACTCATCAACGGCTCGAGCAGAACCGGGTCTGCCTTACGAACGGCTTCCTTGAAGCCCATCGATCCGGCAATCTTGAACGCCATCTCCGAGGAGTCGACGTCGTGTGCGGCGCCGTCAAGCAGACTTGCCTTGACGCCAACCATCGGGTACCCGGCCAGGACGCCAACGTGCAGCGCGTCCTGGATTCCTGCGTCCACCGAGGGGATGTATTCCCTGGGGATGCGGCCACCCGTGACCTTGTTTACGAACTCGTAGCTCTTATCGGCCGTGATCTCGAGCGGCTCGATCGCGATCTGAATCTTCGCGAACTGCCCGGATCCACCGGTCTGCTTCTTGTGCGTGTAGTCGTGACGCTCGACCGCCCTGCGGATGGTCTCGCGGTATGCAACCTGGGGCTTGCCGACGTTGGCTTCGACGTTGAATTCACGCCGCATCCGGTCGACGAGGATGTCCAGGTGCAGTTCGCCCATTCCCTTGATGACCGTCTGACCAGTTTCCTGGTTCTGCTCGGTGCGGAAGGTCGGGTCTTCTTCGGCCAGCTTCTGGATCGCGAGACCCAGCTTTTCCTGGTCCTGCTTGGTCTTCGGCTCGATCGCAACCTCGATCACCGGGTCAGGGAACGTCATCGACTCGAGTACGACCTGGTTGTTCGGGTCGCACAGGGTGTCGCCGGTGGTGGTGTCCTTGAGGCCGATGACCGCGTAGATGTGACCGGCGGTCACGAAGGCCACCGGGTTCTCCTTGTTGGCGTGCATCTGGAAGATCTTGCCGATGCGCTCCTTCTTGCCCTTGGTCGAGTTGATGACCTGGGCGCCGGAGTCGAGGTGACCGGAGTACACGCGAACGTAGGTCAGACGACCGAAGAACGGGTGCACGGCAACCTTGAACGCGAGAGCCGTGAACGGCTCGGTCGCATCCGGGTGGCGCATGATGACCTTCTCCTCGTCACGCGGGTCGTGCGCCTCAATGGCGGGCACGTCGAGCGGGGTGGGGAGGTAGTCGATGACGGCGTCGAGCATCGGCTGAACGCCGCGGTTCTTGAACGCCGAGCCACAGAGCACCGGGTAGATCTCGCTGTTGACCGTGAGCTTGCGGATCGCGTGCTTGATCTCGGCAACGGTGAGCTCTTCGCCGGAGAAGTACTTCTCCATGAGGTCGTCGTCGGTTTCGGCGACAGTCTCGAGGAGCAGCTTGCGGTACTGAGCGGCCTGGTCGACGAGGTCGGCCGGGATCTCTTCGATGGCGTACTTGGAGCCCATCTCGACGTCACCCTTGGAGTCGCCGCGCCAGGTCAGTGCACGCATCTCGACGAGGTCGACAACACCTTCGAAGGTGTTCTCGGCGCCGATCGGCAGCTGGATGACGAGCGGCTTGGCGCCGAGGCGCTTGACGATCGTGTCGACGGTGTAGAAGAAGTCCGCGCCGAGCTTGTCCATCTTGTTGACGAAGCAGATGCGGGGAACGTCGTACTTGTCGGCCTGACGCCAGACGGTCTCGGACTGGGGCTCAACGCCCTCCTTGCCGTCGAACACGGCGACCGCGCCGTCGAGCACGCGGAGCGAACGCTCCACCTCAACGGTGAAGTCAACGTGGCCGGGGGTGTCGATGATGTTGATCTGGTGTTCGGCCCAGAAACAGGTCGTCGCGGCAGACGTGATGGTGATGCCACGTTCCTGCTCCTGCGCCATCCAGTCCATGGTCGAGGCGCCGTCGTGGGTCTCGCCGATCTTGTGATTGACACCCGTGTAGAACAGGATGCGCTCGGTGACGGTGGTCTTGCCAGCATCAATGTGAGCCATGATGCCGATGTTGCGGACCTTACTCAGGTCGGTGAGCACGTCAAGTGCCACGGGGGTCCTCCGGAAGTTTTTGTGGGTTGGGGCAAAACAGGGCATCCGATGATCGTGCCGCGGTGATCGACCCCGGTGATCGAGCCGGTCGAGATCTGATCTCGACAAGCTCGATCACCGAGGCGACTCGATTACCGACCGGCACGACCGCCGGAACGCGACTACCAGCGGTAGTGAGCGAAGGCCTTGTTCGCCTCGGCCATCTTGTGCGTGTCTTCGCGGCGCTTGACAGCGGCACCGAGGCCGTTGGACGCGTCGAGGATTTCGTTGGTGAGACGCTCAGTCATGGTCTTCTCGCGACGAGCCTTGGCGTAGCTGGTCAACCAGCGAAGGGCCAGGGTGTTGGCGCGGTGCGGCTTGACTTCGACCGGAACCTGGTAGGTGGAACCACCGACGCGGCGCGAACGCACCTCGAGAGTGGGGCGCACGTTGTCGAGCGCCTTCTTCAGCGTGACAACGGCATCCGCACCGTTCTTGGCAACGACGCCTTCGAGTGCATCGTAAACGATGCGCTCGGCGAGGCCCTTTTTGCCGTCGAGGAGGATTTTGTTGACGAGCTGGGAGACGATGGGAGCGCCGTATACCGGGTCAGCGATAACGGGACGCTTGGGCGCTGGGCCTTTACGAGGCATTACTTCTTCTCCATCTTGGCGCCGTAGCGGCTACGAGCCTGCTTGCGGTTCTTGACTGCCTGGGTGTCCAGTGCGCCACGAACGATCTTGTATCGAACACCGGGAAGGTCCTTAACACGACCACCACGGACGAGCACCATCGAGTGCTCCTGCAGGTTGTGACCCTCGCCGGGGATGTAGGCGGTGATCTCGGTACCGTTCGACAGCTTGACGCGGGCGACCTTACGAAGAGCCGAGTTCGGCTTCTTCGGGGTGGTCGTGTAGACACGGGTGCAAACGCCGCGCTGCTGGGGGTTGGACTTCAGGGCGGGAGCCTTGGTCTTGGTGACCTTGGGGCTGCGACCCTTCCTGACCAACTGCTGAATGGTGGGCACTAATTACTCCTTGTTTTTGCTGCACGGTGACAGCGTGGTGATGGTTAGCATTCGAATCGGGCACGTTTCCGGCCGAACCGAGTTCATCTGGACCCGCCGGCACGCACGGAACAATCTCCGGTTGTTGAGGTGGGTATGCCGTGGGGGCTGCTCGAAGAGCAAACCCTGTATGCGTGCCGTATCGGCGCGCCTAAGGTGCAGCACGACGGTATCGCGGTGGCATGACTCAAGCGCACGACAAAGCGCACACCTCGAAATACTAACTCGGCAGTGGTGGCCCGGTCAAATGGGTTACGCCCTTGGGCGGATTCGTTCAGCAGTTGTTCAGATAGAGCCGGGGATCGAGCTTGTCCGGTGATCGAGCTTGTCCGGTGATCGAGCTTGTCCGGTGATCGAGCTTGTCAGTGATGATGGTTGGTGGGGTCAGGGTGGTCTGACTCAGAGCTTGTCTGACGCTTCGGCTGTCTTTGTCTCGATGCGTCGGCCGGTCTGGCCCTGACATTGTTTTGTCACGTTCAG
>NZ_JASISS010000011.1 GCF_030063195.1 Cryobacterium sp. PH31-AA6 | reverse complement strand
TCCGCTGTAGACAGACGGCACTGCTGTGCTCCTTAGAAAGGAGGTGATCCAGCCGCACCTTCCGGTACGGCTACCTTGTTACGACTTAGTCCTAATCACCGATCCCACCTTCGACAGCTCCTCCCCTTGCGGGTTAGGCCACTGGCTTCGGGTGTTACCGACTTTCATGACTTGACGGGCGGTGTGTACAAGGCCCGGGAACGTATTCACCGCAGCGTTGCTGATCTGCGATTACTAGCGACTCCGACTTCATGAGGTCGAGTTGCAGACCTCAATCCGAACTGAGACCGGCTTTTTGGGATTCGCTCCACCTTGCGGTATTGCAGCCCTTTGTACCGGCCATTGTAGCATGCGTGAAGCCCAAGACATAAGGGGCATGATGATTTGACGTCATCCCCACCTTCCTCCGAGTTGACCCCGGCAGTATCCCATGAGTTCCCACCATTACGTGCTGGCAACATAGGACGAGGGTTGCGCTCGTTGCGGGACTTAACCCAACATCTCACGACACGAGCTGACGACAACCATGCACCACCTGTATAGAGACCTTGCGGGGCGACTGTTTCCAGACGTTTCCTCTATATGTCAAGCCTTGGTAAGGTTCTTCGCGTTGCATCGAATTAATCCGCATGCTCCGCCGCTTGTGCGGGCCCCCGTCAATTCCTTTGAGTTTTAGCCTTGCGGCCGTACTCCCCAGGCGGGGAACTTAATGCGTTAGCTGCGACACGGAGACCGTGGAATGGTCCCCACATCTAGTTCCCAACGTTTACGGCATGGACTACCAGGGTATCTAATCCTGTTCGCTCCCCATGCTTTCGCTCCTCAGCGTCAGTTACGGCCCAGAGATCTGCCTTCGCCATTGGTGTTCCTCCTGATATCTGCGCATTCCACCGCTACACCAGGAATTCCAATCTCCCCTACCGCACTCTAGTCTGCCCGTACCCACTGCAGGCCCGAGGTTGAGCCTCGGGTTTTCACAGCAGACGCGACAAACCGCCTACGAGCTCTTTACGCCCAATAATTCCGGACAACGCTTGCACCCTACGTATTACCGCGGCTGCTGGCACGTAGTTAGCCGGTGCTTTTTCTGCAGGTACCGTCACTTTCGCTTCTTCCCTACTAAAAGAGGTTTACAACCCGAAGGCCGTCGTCCCTCACGCGGCGTTGCTGCATCAGGCTTTCGCCCATTGTGCAATATTCCCCACTGCTGCCTCCCGTAGGAGTCTGGGCCGTGTCTCAGTCCCAGTGTGGCCGGTCACCCTCTCAGGCCGGCTACCCGTCGTCGCCTTGGTGAGCCATTACCTCACCAACTAGCTGATAGGCCGCGAGCTCATCCTTGACCAAAATTCTTTCCACCCCCAGAGATGCCTCCAAGGGTCGTATCCGGTATTAGACGTCGTTTCCAACGCTTATCCCAGAGTCAAGGGCAGATTGCTCACGTGTTACTCACCCGTTCGCCACTGATCAGAGAAGCAAGCTCCTCATCACCGTTCGACTTGCATGTGTTAAGCACGCCGCCAGCGTTCGTCCTGAGCCAGGATCAAACTCTCCGTAAATGTTTGATTGCACGAACCGACCCTTCGACAAGCTCAGGGACCGAAACGGCACATCTAGTGTGACTGACCACCGGAATAGGCGGACCAGACACAAGTTTGAAACTGACAGAACAAATCATTACTGACTTGCTTTGTTGTTTAAATGTTTTCCAAAGGAATCTCTTCCGCGGTACCCCCTAGAAAGGAGCCCTACGGCCGAGGTTTTTGGCATTTGACATTGTGCACGCTGTTGAGTTCTCAAGGATCGGACGCACCCAACTTCAGGCCACGCTGTTTGACCAGCACTGCGGCTTTCGTTTTGGGGCAACTTGTCTAACTTACCTGCCCCGGCAATCCCTGTCAAATCAAGGCCAGCAGACCATTCCACGCACGCCGAAGCACACCGAAACAACCCACAACCTCAACCCACACAAACCAGCCGGAGAGAAGTACTAGCTTAGGCCCCCAACACACCAAACTCCAACCGGAGCGGCACGCTGAAAAAGCCATAAAACCTGGTCCCACATGAGGCCGGGAAGCTCTGCGGCTTTCCGCACCTTTGGGGTACGTGAAGACATTACGGCCCCCAGCCCACCCCGTCAAAACCCCTGCAACCCCGGGCGTGTCACACCCCCACCCCACCCCCACACCCCACACCCACACCCCGCGAAAGTGCACTTTTGGCCCCCACCCACACCACGAAACGGCCAAAACTGCACTCTCGCGGAACACAAAAACGCCCGCAACCACTCGAGGAGAGCGGATGCGGGCGTCGCGGGCGCGGAACTACGCGGGGGGTTACTGGACGAAGATGCCGGCCAGGGTCTTTTTGCCTCGGCGGAGCACGGCTACACCACCGGGCAAGACGGCGTTCTCGATCGTCTCTGCCTCATCGGTGACCTTGACGTTGTTGAGGTAGACACCACCCTGGCTGACGGCACGCCGGGCTTCGCTCAGGCTCGCCGTGAGCCCGGTATCGACGAGGAGCTGCAGAACCGTGGCGTGCGGGGCCGTTGTCGTGTTCGGGAGTTCGCGCAGCGCCGCCTCGAGGGTGGCTTCGTCGAGGTCGGCCAGCTCGCCCTGTCCGAACAGTGCGTGTGCGGCCTGGATCGCCGCTTCCGTGGCCGGCCGGCCGTGCACGAGCCCGGTCACGGCGACGGCGAGGGTGCGCTGGGCGAGGCGCTTGAACGGCTCGGTCGCCACCGCCGCCTCGAGATCTTCAATCTCGGCCCTGGTGAGGAAGGTGAACACCTTGAGCCTCGAGATCACATCGGAGTCTTCGGTGTTGAGCCAGAACTGGTAGAAGGCATACGGACTGGTGAGGGTGGGGTCGAGCCAGACCGCGTTCCCCTCGCTCTTACCGAACTTCGTGCCGTCGGTGTTGGTGATGAGCGGTGTGCCGATGGCGTGCACGCTCTCCCCCTCGGCCTTGCGGATGAGATCGGTGCCGCTGGTGAGGTTGCCCCACTGGTCGCTTCCGCCGGTCTGCAGCACGCATCCGTAGCTGCGGTACAGCTCGAGGAAGTCCAGGCCCTGGAGCACCTGGTAGCTGAACTCGGTGTAGCTGATGCCGGCGTCGGAGTTGAGCCTGGCGCTCACCGCATCCTTCTTGAGCATGCTGCCCACTCGGTAGTACTTTCCGATGTCGCGCAGGAAGTCGATTGCGCTCATGGGCGCGGTCCAGTCGAGATTGTTCACCATGGTGACGGCGTTCTCGCCCTCCCCGCTGAGGAAACGGGAGACCTGGGCCTGGAGGTAACCGACCCACTGGCCGACGACATCCTTCGTGTTCAGGGTGCGTTCCGCCGTGGGCCTCGGGTCGCCGATCAGGCCGGTCGAACCGCCGACCAGACCGAGCGGGCGGTGCCCGGCGAGCTGGAGGCGCCGCATGAGCAGGATCTGCACGAGGTTACCGAGGTGCAGGCTGGGCGCCGTGGGATCGAAACCGCAATAGAAGGTGATCGGATCCCCGGCCAGCAACTCATGGAGTTCGGTCGGATCGGTGCTGACGTGAACGAGACCTCGCCAGGAGATCTCCTCCCAGACGTCGTCGAAGGTGGGATCGTTGGCCTGTTGGGCGAGGATGGCGGGGTCTGACACGGGTCCAGATTACCAGCGTGCCGGTGCGGGCCGGGAAACACTCCCCAGCCTTGATTGACGCATATTAAGCCTACATAGTGAATTATGCTATATTCATCTTTCAAGCTTACTTTTGTCCCCGCTGTGGAGGTGCGCCCGTGTTCGTGATCACCGCTGACCAGATCGACAGCCGCAATGACCGTGACCGCGCCGGCGAGATGATCGCCGCGCTGATGGCGCAATTCGGCGATAACTTCACCCTGCCGCCCGACCAGACGGCCGGCGACGAGATCCAGATGCTGCTGACGGATGCCCGCGCCGCCCTGGATCTGGTCCTGGCCCTCCACCGGTCCGAACATTGGAGCATCGGCCTCGGAGTCGGCACGGTGCGCATGCCCCTGCCTGACTCCGCCCGCCAGGCATCCGGTCAGGCGTTCGTCGGTGCGCGCGACGCGGTGACCCGGGCGAAGAAGGCGGATGCCCGGTTTGCGCTCACGGTAGAACCGGCCGAGCCGGCTGAACCGGCTGAACCAGCCGAAGCACAGGACGGGAAGGTGGCACCCGAACACCGTCCGGCGCTCGACGCCGACGAGGTCGAAGCGCTCCTCGTGCCGTTCCTGCTGCTGCGCCAGCGCCGCACGTCGGAGGGCTGGGCCGCGGTCGACCTGCTGGAGACCGGGCTGAGCCAGGTGGAGATTGCCGCCCGGTTGGACATTTCGGCGGCCGCGGTCAGCCAGCGACTTCGCAGCGCGCTCTGGAAGGTCGACCAGGCGGCACGCCCGGCACTCGTTAGGCTGCTGGAGGACCTCGACAACGCCACAACAGGAACAGGACCCTCGACATGAATTTCCAGGCTTTCCAGATTCTGGCCTATCTGTACTGGCTCCTGCTCCTGCTCGTCACGACCGGGTCGCTCGGCCTGGCCGTGCTCGCTTTCAAGCAGAAGAATCAGCGCTACGCCATCGCGGCGGCCGGGGCCCTCGCCGCGGCGCTGGTGATAGCCGCGGTGCCCGCCCCGGACGGGTCCGGCTCGTTCGGCATCGTCCTGGGGATGGTGGCCCTGGCGCTCTCCGTCGTGGGCGGCGGCCCGATGGCCGTGCTCGCTCTCCGGTTGGCCACGAACAATTCGGTGCAACCCGGCGCGCACGGCGGCATCCTCGTTCGCGACGATGAAGCCGCGACGGCGACGGACCCGGCCGTTGCCGGCGGGACCGTGCACGAGGTGCTGCGGGGTGGGCTGATGATCGGGATTCTCGAGCGGTTCGCCGTGGCCGGCGCGATCCTGGCCGGCTTCCCCGAGGCGATCGCCGTTGTCGTGGCGATCAAGGGCGTCGGGCGCTTCACCGAGCTGGCCGCGGCCGAGTCCAGGGAACGCTTCATCATCGGAACCTTCGCCAGCCTGATCTGGGCCTGCTCCTGCGCCGCGCTGGTCAGGCTCGCCATCGCGTAACGAGATCCCTCGCGGCCCGCGTTGTGGAAGCGGGCGCACGTTAGACCGCGTGCCGGGAGACGTGGCACCCGCCACGAGAGGGTCAGCCCGCCGCGGCGCCCAGCTTCGGATGCCGGCGGTACGGCGACACGGACGGCTCGCCCGGTAGCCAGAACCGCCACGGGTACTCGACTCCCCCGCCGGCGCCGCCTACCCCGGTGCGCGGCCCGGCCAGGTACTCCGCGGGCCCGTCGGGCAGGGTGAGGTCGAAGGGCGCATCGGCGAGGTCGGCCCCGTCGTCGCCGAGGCTGATGCCGAGCGCGAGCGTGAGCCTCGCCGGCCCCCTGGCGAGGTCCCGGTCGGCCTTCGCCGTCGGGCGGCGGTGTCGGGCCTCCGCCACACCCGCGACGATCTCCCCGCCGCGCAGGAGCACGGCGGTGGCCTCCCCCTCCGGCGAGCAGACCACGTTCGCGCAGACGTGCATGCCGTAGCTGAAGTAGGCGTAGAGGTGCCCGGCCGCACCGAACATCGCCGCGTTGCGCGGGGTACGCCCGCGAAACGCGTGCGAACCCGGGTCGGCACCGTGACCGAGATAGGCCTCCACCTCCGTGATGCGCAGCGACACCCCGGCCCGACTGATCACCGCGCCGAGCAGGAGCGGCGCCACCTCGAGGGAGGGCCGCTCCAGCAGGCGACGGTCGAAGGTCACATCCGGAGGGCGAGGGCGAGGGCGCGCACCCGCGCCACCAGCACGGCACGCTGCTCGGCGACGCGCACGGGAGCGGTGCCCGCCTGCCCGTCGCGACGGTTGACCGACCCCTGGATGCTGAGCACCTCACGCACGTCCGGGGTGAGGTGCTCGGAGATGCTGAGTAGAGCTGCATCGTCGACCTCGTGCAGGTCGAGGTCGTGCTGCTCGGCGAACTTGACCAGCAACCCGGTGATCTCGTGGGCATCCCTGAAGCTGACGTGCTGCTTGACCAGCCACTCGGCGACATCCGTGGCCAGAGAGAACCCGGCGGGGGCGAGCTCGGCCATCCTCTCGGTGTGGAAGGTCAGGGTGGCGATCATGCCGCTGAACGCCGGCAGGAGCACCTCGAGCGTCTCGATCGAGTCGAAGACGGGCTCCTTGTCTTCCTGCAGGTCCCGGTTGTAGGCCAGCGGGAGACCCTTGAGGGTGGTGAGCAGGCCGGTCAGGTTGCCGATGAGGCGACCCGACTTTCCGCGGGCGAGCTCGGCGATGTCGGGGTTCTTCTTCTGCGGCATGATCGACGATCCGGTCGAATAGCCGTCATCGAGCGTGACGAAACCGAACTCGCGCGTGTTCCAGAGGATGATCTCCTCGGCCAGGCGGGACACGTCGATACCGATCTGCGCGGTGATGAAGGCGAACTCGGCGACGAGGTCGCGGCTGGCCGTGCCGTCGATCGAGTTCTCCACCACGGCTCCGAAGCCGAGGTCGGTCGCCACGAGTCGGGCGTCGAGGCCGAGGGTGTTCCCGGCCAGGGCCCCGGAACCGTAGGGCGAGAAGTCCGCACGCCTGTTCCAGTCGGTGAAGCGTTCGAGGTCGCGCACGAGCGGCCAGCAGTGCGCGAACAGGTGGTGTGCCAGCAACACCGGCTGGGCGTGCTGGAGGTGGGTGCGACCGGGCATGATCGCGTGCTCGTTCGCCTCGGCCTGCGACGCGAGCGCGTCGATGAGGTCGATCAGATGAGCGGAGATGGAGACCGCCTTGTCGCGCAGCAGCATCCGCACGAGCGTGGCCACCTGGTCGTTGCGGCTGCGACCGGCGCGCAGCTTGCCGCCGAGTTCGACACCGACGATGTCGATCAGGCCGCGCTCGAGTGCCGAGTGCACGTCTTCATCGGTTTCGGCCGGCAGGAACCGGCCGGAGGCGACGTCATCCGCCAGGGTGTCGAGACCGGCGACCATGGCCGTCAGCTCGTCGCCGGTGAGGTAACCGGCCTCGGCGAGGGCGCGGGCGTGCGCCTTCGAACCGCGGATGTCGTAGGGGGCAAGGGGCCAGTCGAACTGGGTCGACTTGCTCAGCTTCGCCAGTTCGGGCGAGGGGCCGCCGGCGAAACGGCCGCCCCAGAGGGCGCCCGCCTTACCCGCTCGGTTCGTGTTCTCGTCGGCAGCCACGCGCAGCTCCTACTTGCCGGCGAGGTCGCGGCGGGCCGAGATCTTGCTCGGCAGCGACCACAGCTCGATGAAACCCTTGGCCATGGACTGGTCGAAGGTGTCACCGGTGTCGTAGGTGGCGAGGTTGAAATCGTAGAGGCTCTGGGTGGACTTGCGCCCGGTGACGACGGCGGTGCCGGCGTGCAGCTTCAGGCGGATGTCACCGGTGACGTGCTTCTGCGTCTCGTCGATGAACACGTCCAGCGCACGCTTGAGGCCGGAGAACCACAGGCCGTCGTAGACGAGCTCGGCCCACTTGGACTCGACGCCGCGCTTGTACCGGGCCAGGTCGCGTTCGACGGTCATGTTCTCGAGCTCTTCGTGCGCGGCGATCAGGGCGATGCCGGCCGGGGCCTCATAGACCTCGCGGCTCTTGATGCCGACGAGACGGTCCTCGACGATGTCGATTCGGCCGACGCCCTGGTTGCCGGCGTGCATGTTCATCAGTTCGATGGCCTGCAGCGGAGTGACGGGAACGCCGTCGATGGCGACGGGAACACCCTGGTCGAAGCTGATCACGACCTCGGTGGGCTCGCGGGTGATGGCCGGGTCCTGGGTGTACGTGTAGAGGTCTTCGATCGGGGCATTCCACGGGTCTTCGAGGAAGCCGGTCTCGACCGCACGGCCGTAGACGTTCTGGTCGATCGAGTACGGGCTCTTCTTCGACTGCGCGATCGGCAGGTTGTGCAGGGCGGCGTATTCGATGGCTTTGTCGCGGGTCAGCGCGAAGTCACGAACGGGAGCGAGGGAGGTGAGTTCCGGTGCGAGGGCGGCGACGGCCGCTTCGAAGCGGACCTGGTCGTTGCCCTTGCCGGTGCAGCCGTGCGCGACGCTGTTTGCGCCGAGTTCCTTCGCGGTCGAGGCAAGGTACTTCGCGATGAGGGGGCGGCTGAGCGCCGAGACCAGCGGATAGCGCTTCTGGTAGAGGGCGTTGGCCTTGAGGGCCGGCACGACGTAGTCGCTGGCGAACTCGTCCTTGGCGTCGACGACGATCGACTCCACGGCACCGCAGTCCAGCGCACGCTGGCGGATCACGTCCATGTCCTCGCCGCTCTGTCCGACGTCGATGGCGAGGGCTACGACCTCCTTGCCGGTCGCATCCTTCAGCCAGCCGATACCAACCGAGGTGTCAAGTCCACCGGAGTATGCGAGCACAACACGTTCAGCCATGGTTCTCCCTAAAGATTGTTCAGATCAAGTTTACGTTCCCGGCCAGGTGACCGCCGGGGTGTGTTCCGGTCGTGGGCGTCCGTCACGACGGCGCTCTCGACCGGAGGGGTGTCAGTGGTCGTCGTTCTGGCGAAGGAGCCAGGCGAGGAGGGCCTTCTGGGCGTGCAGGCGGTTTTCCGCCTCATCCCAGATGATGCTCTGCGGGCCGTCGATGACCTCGGCGGTCACCTCGAAGCCGCGGTCGGCGGGCAGGCAGTGCAGGAAATGCGCGTCCGGCCGGGCGAGCGCGAGCAGCGCGGCATCGACCCGGTAGGCGCCGAGTGTGGCGAGGCGGTCGGCCTTCTCCTCCTCCTTGCCCATCGAGACCCAGGTGTCGGTGATGACCACGTCCACCCCGGTCACGGCCTCGGCCGGGTCGGTGAAGAGTGCGACGGAGCCGCCGGTGCGCGCGGCGATGGCCTCGGCATCCCGCACCACCTGCGGATTCGGCGTGTAACCGACCGGCGAGGCGATGCGCACGTGCATGCCGGCGGTGGCCCCGGCGAGGAGGTAGGACTGCGCCATGTTGCAGGCACCGTCACCGAGGAAGGCGAGGGTCTGGCCGGCGAGGTCGCCGCGGTGCTCGCGGATGGTGAGCAGGTCGGCGAGCAGCTGGCACGGGTGGAAGTCGTCGGAGAGCGCGTTGACGACGGGGACCGTGGTGCCCAGGGCCATCTCCTCGAGGCCGGCCTGGCCGTAGGTGCGCCAGACGATTGCGGCCACCTGACGCTCGAGCACCCTGGCCGTGTCGGAGGCGGTCTCCTTGCCGCCGAGCTGGCTGCTGGCGGTGGCGATGATCAGCGGGCTGCCACCGAGGTCGGCGATGCCCACCGCGAAGGACACCCGGGTGCGAGTCGAAGATTTGTCGAAGATCACGGCGACCGTCTGGGGGCCGGCGAGCGGTTTGGCCGCGAATCGGTCTCGCTTGAGCACCAGTGCCAGGTCGAGGATCTCGGCCTGTTCGGCCGGTGAGAGGTCGTCGTCGCGCAGGAAATGGCGGGTCACTTAGGTCACTTTCGGTGGATTGCGGGATTGAACAACTCTAGAGGCTGGCCAGTGCGAGGCCGAAACGGTGTTGGAAATCGGCCAGTTCGCCGTCGCCGATGATGAGCGGGGGCGCCAGCCGAATGGTCGATTCGTTGGCGGCGTTCACGATCAGGCCCTCTTTCATGGCCGCGGCCGCGAGTCGGAGCGCGACCGGTTCGGTCAGGCCGATGCCGATCAGGAGACCGCGGCCGCGCACCTCGCTGATCTGCGGTGACGCGAAGCCGTGCACGATCTCGCGCAGCTGCACGCCACGCCGTGCGGCGTTGGCGACGAGTCCGTCGCGTTCGATCACGCCGAGCACGGCGTTTGAGGTGGCGGTGACGAGCGGGTTTCCGCCGTAGGTGGAGCCGTGCTGGCCGCGACTGAAGAGGTCGGAGGTTGCACCGTAGGTGACGAGGGCGCCGATCGGCAGGCCGCCTCCGATGCCCTTGGCGATGGTGATGGCGTCGGGGGTGATGCCGTCGTGTTGGAAAGCCCACCACTCACCGGTGCGGCCGGCCCCGGTCTGCACCTCGTCGATGATGAGGAGGACCCCGTGCCTGGTGCAGAGTTCGCGGGCGCGGCGGAGGAACCCATCGGGGAGGTCGATGACCCCGGCCTCACCCTTGACCGGTTCGATGAACAGGGCGGCGACCGTGTTGTCGATGGATGCCTCGAGCGCCTCGATGGTGGTGTGGATGTGCTCGACTCCGCCGGGCACGGGCAGGAAGGCCTCGCGCATGGCGGGTTTGCCCGACAGCGCGAGCGCTGCCATCGTGCGGCCGTGGAACGATTCGTGCAGGGACAGGATGCGGGTGCGCGTGCCGCCGCTCGTGTTCAGCCTGGCCAGTTTGAATGCGGCCTCGTTGGCCTCGGCACCGGAATTGCAGAAGTAGACCCGCCCGGACTCGCCGGCCCCGGTGATGCGTTTGAGCCGCTCGGCAAGTTCGATCTGCGGCGGCGAAGAGAAGTAGTTGGAGACGTGGGCGACCCGGCCGACCTGGTCGGTGACCGCGGCGACAAGGTCGGGGTGGGCGTGGCCGAGGGAGTTCACGGCGATGCCGGCGAGGAAGTCGAGGTACTTCTTCCCCTTTTCGTCCCAGACGTAGCAGCCTTCGCCGCGGACGAGCATGGCCAGCGGGGTGGCCAGGGTCCGCATCATGGCGGCGCCGAAGCGCTCCTGCCAATGCTCGGTACCCGGTGTCTGCTCGGTCGGGTCGTACTCGGTTGCGTCTGTCATGCCTTGATTCGTTGTCCCTGGGTTGGTGGTGCCTGGGTCTGGTGTGGCTGGATGGCCGGTCATACGGGGACCACCTCGGTTCCGATCCCGCTGCCGGTGAAGACCTCGAGCAGGATCGAGTGCGGCACCCGTCCGTCGATGATCGCCGCCTTCGCGACCCCGCCGTCGACCGCGTCGAGGCAGGCCGTCATCTTGGGGATCATGCCCGATTCAAGGTCGGGCAGGAGCCGGCGCAGGGCGTCGACGTCGATCATGGAGACGAGCGAGTCCCGGTTGGGCCAGTCGCTGTAGAGCCCGGCGACGTCGGTGAGGATCACGAGCTTGGCGGCGTGCAG
Organism: Cryobacterium sp. PH31-AA6; assembly: GCF_030063195.1. Lineage (GTDB taxonomy): Bacteria > Actinomycetota > Actinomycetes > Actinomycetales > Microbacteriaceae > Cryobacterium. The sequence continues at coordinate 94,691 of NZ_JASISS010000011.1, read as the reverse complement.
TGCGATGGCCAGTGCCGCGGCCGCCGCGTCGGCGTTGATGTTCAGGGACTGGCCCGGGACATCCGTGTCCGGTGCGATCGAGGACACGACCGGGATGCGGCCGGCGGCGAGCTGGGCGAGCACCGCCTCAGGGTCGACGCCGATGACGTCGCCGACGAGACCGAGGTCCACCTCTTCGCCGTTGATGACGGCGCCGCGACGGCGACCCTGGAACAGTCCGGCGTCTTCGCCGGACAGCCCGGCCGACAGCGGCCCGTGTTCGTTGATCCGGCTGACCAGTTCGCGGTTGATCTGCCCGGTGAGCACCATCCGCACGACGTCCATGGCCTCCGGCGTGGTGACCCGGTAGCCGCCGCGGAACTCGCTTTCGATACCGAGGCGGTCGAGCATGGCGGAGATCTGCGGGCCGCCGCCGTGCACGACGACGGGGCGGAGGCCGGCATAGCGCAGGTAGACCATGTCCTCGGCGAAGGCTCGTTGCAGTTCCTCGTTGACCATGGCGTTGCCGCCGAACTTGACCACGATGACCTGATCGTGGAATCGTTTGAGCCACGGCAGGGATTCGATCAGGGTCGCGGCCTTGACGGTCGCCTCGTCTCGGCTGTTGAAGTCGGGGTCACGCGCTTCGTCGGAGGCCGGGGTCGATGCGATCAACTCGAGTACGCGCTGTTCTCTTCGACGTAGGCGTGGGTGAGGTCGTTGGTCCAGATCGTGGCCGTCGCGGAGCCCGCGTGCAGGTCGATGAGCACGGTGACCGCCCGGGATGTGAGGTCGACCAGCTCGCGCGGCTGGTCGGGCTCGCCCGCCGAGCAGACCTGCACGCCGTTGATCGCGACGTCGATTCCGTAGGGGTCGAACACGGCCTGGGTGGTGCCGACCGCGGCGAGCACGCGGCCCCAGTTCGGGTCGTTGCCGAAGATGGCCGTCTTGAACAGGTTGCTGCGGGACACCGCCCTGGCGACGATGACGGCGTCGAGCTCCGAGTCGGCGCCCTGCACCACGATAGCCACGTCGTGCGCGGAGCCCTCGGCGTCGGCCTGTAACTGCAGGGTAAGGTCCTGGCACACGGCGGTGAGCGCTTCCGCGAATTCGGCCGGGTCGGCGGCGACGCCGCTCGCCCCTGAGCCGAGGAGGGTGACGGTGTCGTTGGTCGACATGCAGCCGTCGGAGTCGAGTCGGTCGAAAGTGACCCGGGTGGCCTGGCGGAGAGCCGTGTCGAGCTGGCCGGAGTCGAGAACAGCGTCGGTGGTGAGCACGACGAGCATCGTGGCCAGGCCGGGCGCGAGCATCCCGGCGCCCTTGGCCATGCCACCGATGGTCCAGCCGGCGGACGAGGCGTGCACGGACTGCTTGGGGGTCGTGTCGGTGGTCATGATGGCACGGGCGGCGGCGAGGCCGGCGGCGGCGGATGCCGCGGTGCCGGCGTGCAGGGCGACCGAGGCATCCCAGATTCCGGCGGTGAGCTTGCCCAGGTCGAGTTGTTCGCCGATCAGGCCGGTTGAGCAGACGAGCACCTCTCCGGCCGCGATCTCGAGACGGCTGGCGACGGCCTCCGCGGTGGCGTGCGTGGTCTGGAAGCCGATGCTGCCCGTGTAACAGTTGGCGCCGCCCGAGTTGAGCACGACCGCGCGGACCACGCCGCCGCGCATCACCTGTTCGCTCCAGATGACCGGGTTCGCCTTGCAACGGTTGGTGGTGAAGACGGTCGCGGCGCTCGTGAGCGGGCCGAGGTTCTGCACCACGGCGAGGTCGAGGCCGCCGGAATTCTTCAGGCCTGCGGTGACTCCGGCTGCGGTGAATCCGGCGGGGGCTGTGACGCTCACGGTGCGACTCCATTTGTGCTCAGGCCGAGGGTCTCCGGGAGACCCAGGGCGATGTTGGCGGACTGGATGGCGGCGCCGGCGGTGCCCTTGGCGAGGTTGTCGACGGCGGTGACGGTGACCACGCGGCCCACGGAGTGGTCGATGGCGAGGCCGATCAGCGCCGTATTGGCGCCGAGAACGTCGCTGGTGCGGGGGAATCGGCCCTCCGGCAGCAGGTGTACGAAGGGTTCGTCGGCGTAGGCGCTCTCCCAGGCGGCGCGCACGGCGGCGTCCGAGGTTCCGGGCACGAGCCTGGCCGTCGCGGTGCAGAGGATGCCCCGCGACATCGGCACGATCACCGGGGTGAAGGAGATGGTGGGGTTCTCGGCCCCGGCCCAGGCCAGGCTCTGTTGGATCTCGGGGATGTGCCGGTGCACCCCACCGACCGCGTAGGGGTTGGCCGATCCGAGGATCTCCGCCGCGAGGTTGGGCAGTTTGAGGCTCTTGCCGGCGCCGGACGGGCCGACCGCGAGCACGGCGACGAGGTCCTGCGCCTCGATCACGCCGGAACGGATGCCGGGTGCGAGCGCCAGGGCGACCGTGCTGGCGTTGCAGCCGGGCGCGGCGATCCGGCGCGCGCCGACCAGCCGGGAGCGCTGTTTTCCGCCGTCGACCGGAAGTTCGGGCACCCCGTAGGCCCAGGCACCGTAGTAGTCGCCGCCGTAGAACGCGGCCCAGGCCGTCTCGCTCTCCAGCCGGTGGTCGGCACCGCAGTCGACGACGAGCGTGTCGGGCGAGAGCGCGGCCGTCAGGGCACCGGATGCCCCGTGCGGCAGGGCGAGGAAGACCAGGTCATGCCCGGCCAGGGTCTCGGAGGTCGTGTCCACGAGGGTGAGTCCGGCGAGGGAGCGCAGGTGCGGCTGCACGTCGATCAGTCTCTGCCCGGCGTTGCTGTGCGCGGTGACCGTGCGCACCTCGAATTCGGGATGCCCGGCGAGGAGCCGGAGCAATTCCCCGCCCGCGTAGCCGCTCGCGCCCGCAACCGCCACCGAAAAAGCCATGGGTCAAACTTAGCGCGCCGCCGTGCGCCGCCGAGAATCCGCGTCGACGCAGTTTTCTTGCGCGGCGGGCGGAGCGGGGCTGCCAGGGGTCGAGGCTCGGCGGCTCCCGGCTCCGCGCCGGCGTGGGAACCGGGAGCCGGGTGTTTGGCTACTCCCGGAGGGTGGCGCCGAAGCGTGCGGCCGCGACGGCCACCCCGGCCAGCTTGGCGTCACTGGCCTCCGCGGCGGTCAGGGTGCGGTCGGCTGCCCGGAACCGGAGGGCGAAGGTCAGCGACTTGCGGCCGGAAGGGATTCCGGCGCCGCGGTAGTCGTCGACGAGCTCCGCGTGGTCGAGCAACGGCCCGGAGCCCTCGATCACGGCCTCGAGCACCTCCCCGGCGGGCACAACGGTGTCGACCACGAGGGACAGGTCCTGGGTGGCGGCCGGCATGGTGCGGATCGGGATGGCCTGGAGCTCGGCGCCGGCGCGGTCGAAGACCACGCTGAGGTTGATTTCGGCGACCGCGACGACCGCGGGCAGGTCGAAGCTGCGCGCGACGGCCGGGAGCAGCTCGCCGGCGTAGCCGACCGAGGTGGCTCCGGCATCCGTCGTCACGAACAGTTCGGCCGTGCGCCCCGGGTGCATAGCCTGGTGCGAGCCCTGGCGAACCTGGATGGCGACCCCGGTGGCCAGGGCGATCTGCGCCACGGCGGTGAGGGCGTCCTGCCAGCCGGCGGGCACGGCGGGCCGGCCCGGCTGCTGCCGGGTCGCGTTGCCGGTGAACACGACGCCGACGGAGAACGGCTGCGGCGGGATGCCCGCGTTCAGCTCGATCTCGAGCCTCGCGCTGGGGCGCACGGCACCGGGGGGCACGACACTGCTGCCGTACTCGACTCCGGCGACGGGCCGGAAGACCTGGCCCTGCTCGAAGACGGCGAGGTCGGTGAGGCCGCGGGACCGGTTGCGGTGGGCGATCTGGAGCAGCCCGGGCAGCATGGAGGTGCGCAGGAACGGCGCCTCGCCGTCGAGCGGGTTCGCGACCCGCATCTGCGGCACGGTCGGGCCTACGGGGGCGCCGAACAGGTTGTTGGCCTTCTCGGCGACGAACGGGTACGCGAGCACCTCGGTGTGGCCGGCGGCCGCGAGGGTCTGGGCGACCTGGCGGCGCAGCAGCTGGGTGCGGGTGAGGCCGCGCCCGGGCGGAGCCACGGGCAGCACGGAGGGGATCCGGTCGTAGCCGACGATGCGGGCGACCTCCTCGGCCAGGGTCCACTTATCGGTCAGGTCGGGACGCCAGCTCGGCGCGGTGACGGACAGTCCACCCTCGATCTCTTTGAGCGAGGCGCCGATCTCGGCCAGGGAGGTGCGCACCTCGTCGCGGGTGTACTCGAGTCCGATCAGCCCGGAGATGAAGCCGGCCGGCAGGAAGATCGGCTGCGCGGCGGGGGTGGCGTCGTGCAGGGAGCCGAGGTCGTCGGCCACTCCCCCGGCGAGTTCGACCAGCAACTGCACGACCCTGGCCGCGGCGACGGCGGCGACGGCGGGGTCGACCCCGCGCTCGAACCGACGGGAAGCCTCACTGGGCAGCTTGTGCCTGCGGGCCGTGCGCGCGATGGACACCGGGTCGAAGTTCGCGGCCTCGACGAGCACGTTGGTGGTGCCGGCCCCGATTTCGGTGGTCTGACCGCCCATCACCCCGGCCAGGCCTATCGGCCCGGATTCGTCCGTGATCAGGAGGTCTTCTCCGCTGAGAGTGCGGGTGACGTCGTCGAGGGTAGTGAGTTTCTCGCCCTTGCCAGCGCGGCGCACGGTGATGCCACCGGCCAGTGCATCGAGGTCGTAGGCGTGGATGGGCTGGCCGAGTTCGATCATCACGTAGTTGGTCACGTCGACGATCAGCGAGATTGAACGGATGCCGGCGAGCTTCAGCCGGGCGATCAGCCAGGCCGGAGAAGGCCGGGTCGGGTCAACGCCGCGCACGGCCCGGGTGACGAAAACGCTTGCGCCGATCTTGTCGCGGATCGGGGCCCGGTCGTCGATGGTCACGACGAACGCGATCGAGGAGGGGGCCGGGACCACGGCGAGGGCCGGGTCGCGGAAGGTCGCGCCGGTGGCGTGGGCGTATTCGCGGGCGACGCCGCGGATGGAGAACGCGTAGCCGCGGTCGGGGGTGACGTTGATCTCCACGGCGCTGTCGTCGAGGCCGAGGAGGCCGAGGGCATCCGTGCCGACGGGGGCGTCGAGGCCGAGGGCGGCCAGGCGGAGGATGCCGTCGTGCTCGTCGCCGAGGCCGAGCTCGCGGGCCGAGGCGATCATTCCGTCGGAGACGTGTCCGTAGGTCTTGCGGGCCGCGATCGGGAACGGGCCGGGCAGCACGGCGCCGGGCAGGGTCACGACGACCTTGTCGCCGACGCCGAAGTTGTGGGCACCGCAGACGATCCCCCGAATATCTTCGACGTTCGATTCATCGGTTGTCGAGCCTGTCGAGACACGCACCTGGCACCAGTTGATGGTCTTGCCGTTGGTCTGCGCCTCGGGTTCGATCGAGAGCACCTCGCCGACGACGATGGGGCCGGTCAGGTCGAAGCGGTGAATCTCTTCTTCCTCCAGGCCGACGCTGACGAGGGCGGCGTGGACGTCTTCGGGGGTGGTGCCGGGTGCGAGGTCGACGAATTCGCCGAGCCAGCTCAGTGGGACGCGCATCAGACGGTCATCCCGTACTGCTGGCTGAACCGGACGTCGCCTTCGACCATGTCGTGCATATCCTTCACATCATTTCGGAACATCAGTGCCCGTTCGACGCCGACGCCGAACGCGAACCCGGAGTAGACCTCCGGGTCGATCCCGGCGGAGCGGAGCACATTCGCGTTGACCATGCCGCAGCCGCCCCACTCGATCCAGCGGGCGCCGTCCTTGAAGGTCGGGTGCCAGAGGTCGAGTTCGGCGCTCGGCTCGGTGAACGGGAAATAGTTGGGGCGCAGGCGCACCTTCGCCTCCGGGCCGAACATGGCCTTGACGAAGTGGTCGAGGGTGCCGCGCAGGTGCGCCATGGTGAGGCCCTTGTCGACGGCGATGCCCTCGATCTGGTGGAACACGGGCGTGTGGGTGGCGTCGAGTTCGTCGGTGCGGAAGACGCGGCCGGGCGCGACGACGTAGACGGGCAGTTCGCGGGAGAGCAGGGCGCGCAACTGCACCGGGGAGGTGTGGGTGCGGAGCACGAGGTGAGCCTCGGGCGGGTCGACGAAGAAGGTGTCCTGCATGGCGCGGGCGGGGTGGTCCTCGTCGAAGTTGAGGGCGTCGAAGTTGAACCACTCGCTCTCGAGCTCCGGCCCCTCGGCTACCTCCCAGCCCATGCCGACGAAGACGTCGGCGACGCGTTCCTGCAGCAGGGCGAGCGGATGCCGCGCTCCCGGCCGCCAGGCGGATGCCGCCGCGGTCACGTCGACGGCTTCGGCGGCGAGCTGGGCGCGCGCCTCCGCCTCACCGATCTCGGTCTCTCGAATGGTGAGTGCCTGGCCGACGCGGCCCCTGGCCTGGCCGACGAGTTTGCCGGCGGCGGCCTTCTGGTCGCCCGGCACCGTGCGCATGAGCGCGTTGAGGCGGGCCAGCGGGGACGCGTCCCCGGCGTGCTCGGTGCGCACTGCCCGGAGGGCGCTGGAGTCGGCGGCGGCGGAAATGGCGGTGAGCGCGGCGGTGACGGCCGCGCTCACGGCCTCTTCGGAGATTTCGGTGGGATCAGACACAAGGCACAAGTTTAGTGGCCTCGTCGCGGACTACCCTACGGGGCGGATCCTCCGCCCCTGGACTGCTCGCCCAGGGCGGTCGGCATGGCCAGCACCGGGTCGGCGGGGGTGTTCGGCGGGGTGGGGTTGGCCGCCTTCGCCTTGGGGTTGGTGCGGTGGGCGATCACGCGGGCCAACCAGGAGAGGGAAAGGTTCATGGCCAGGTAGATCGCCAGGACCACCATGAAGAAGGAGAACGCGTAGCGGTTGCCGAAGAAGTCGGGCAGGTTCTTCACCCCGACTCGGAGCAGTTCGCTGTAGCCGACCACGAAGGCGAGCGAGGTGTCCTTGAGGAGCACGACGAGCTGGGCGATGATGATCGGCAGCATCTGACGGAACGCCTGAGGGAACTCGATCCGCATCCGGGTGGAGATGGGCGTCAGGCCGATCGCGAGCCCGGCTTCCCGCTGACCACGAGGAAGGGACTTGATTCCGGCGCGCAGGGCCTCGCCGATGATCGCCCCGTTGTAGACGGCGAGGGCGGCGACGCCGGCCCAGAACGAGCCGGTCGAGAAGACCAGCAGGATGAACAGCATCATCAGCAGCACGGGCATGCCACGTACGAATTCGAGCACGACCGTGCTCGGCACCCTGACCACGGCTGAGTCGGAGGCGCGACCGAACGAGAACACCACGCCGAGAGGCAGCGCGATCGCCGCGGCAACCCCGGCCATGGAGAGCGTGGCGAGCACGCCCTGGCCGAGCGAGCGCCAGACCTGCACGTCGCTGAAGACATCCCAGCGCGACGCATCCCACAGCCCAGGCTGGATCGCACCGTTGGCGCTGGCCTTCGGGGCTCCCATCGCCAGGACGAGCAGGATCAGCGCGCCGATGATGAGGATGACACCGACGACGGAGATGGTGCGGGAGCGCATCCGGGCCTTGGGGCCGGGCGCGTCGTAGAGAACAGAGAGACTCATCGGAGCACCGCGACCTTCTTCTCGACCCGGCCGGCTATCAGGCCGAGGGTGATGGTGATCAACAGGTAGAACGCCGCGACGCCGAGCAGGATGGCGATCACCTGGTCGCCTCGATCGTTGGTGACCTTGCGTGCCGCGCCGAAGAGCTCGAAAACGAAGAAGGCACCGGCAACGGAGGTGTTCTTGGTCAGGGCGATGAAGACGTTGATCAGCGGAGGGATGACCATCCGGATGGCCTGCGGCATGATCACGAAGGTCAGGCTCTGGCCGAAGGTGAGCCCGACGCTCCTGGCGGCCTCGGCCTGGCCGACGTGAACGCCGTTGACGCCGGCCCGGAGGGCCTCGGCGACGAAGGGTGAGGTGTAGACGGTGAGCCCGAGCACGGCGAGCGGGAAGTAACCGGGTGAGAACTGGAGGTACGGCAGCAGGAAGGCGCAGAAGAAGAGTACGAGGGTGAGCGGGGTGTTGCGGACGATCTCCGTGTACACCGTGGCGAATCCCCGGAACGATGAAACGGGGGAAATGCGCAGCGCGGCGATGATGACCCCGAGTACGAGCGCCCCGACTCCGGCCAGGCCGAGCAGCCCCAGCGTGTTCCTGAAACCGTCGATGAACACGGGCAGGTTCTCAGTGATGGCGTCCACAGCTCACCTCCTTCATGTCTAGCGGCATGGTCACGTGCGTTGTGCGCGTGGGGCCGTTGCTGATCGGGGTGGCCCGGCGCTGTTGGCCCGGGCCACCCCGATCGGCGGGTGGTGCTTATTCAGATGGTGCGGTGGTTCAGTAGCGGTTGACGGCCGGCGGCGTCGGCGTCTCGAGAACCTTGCCCGCGGTGGACTCCCAGGCGGCAGCCCAGGAACCGTCGGCGTAGGCCTCTTCGAGGGTGTCGTTGATGAACGTGCGGAACTCGGTGTCGTCCTTCATGAGCCCGATGCCGTACGGCTCTTCGGTGAACGGCTTGTCCACGACCTCGAACTGACCCGCGTTCTGGTCGGCGAGGCCGGCCAGGATGACGTTGTCCGTGGTTACCGCGGCGACCTCGCCGCTACGCAGCGGGCCGAGGCAGTTGGAGTAAGTGTCCGTGGCGATGATGTCGGTCGTGTACGCGGCAATGTTCTTCTCCGACGTTGAACCGCTCACCGTGCAGACCTTCTTGCCGGCGAGGTCCTTCGGACCGGTGATCTTGTCCGGGTTGCCTGCGAGCACGAGCAGGTCCTGACCGGCCTGGTAGTACGGTCCGGCGAAGTCGACGACTTCCTTGCGCTTGTCGTTGATCGTGTAGGTGGCCACGACCATGTCGACCTGGCCGTTCTGGATGAACGGCTCGCGGTTGGCAGAGACGGTTTCGACCCACTTGATGTTGTCCGCCGAGATGCCGAGCTTGCCGGCGATCAGCTTGCCGATTTCGACGTCGAACCCGACCGGGGTGCCGTCCGGGCCCTTGAGGCCGAAGAGCGGCTGGTCGAACTTGGTGCCGATGGTGATCGAGCCGGCGTCGGCGAGCTTGGCCATGGTCGTGCCTGCCGCGAATTCAGGTGCCGATGCGACGGGAGCGGAGGTCGGTGAACCCGCGCCAGAGTCGGTGCAGGCGCTGAGCGCGAAGACGCTCGCGAGGGCAAGGGCTGAGATCGCAAGACGTTTGGTGAAAGTCATGTTTCCTCCGGGTTGCTGTGTGTTCCGGCCCACCGGTCAGTGGGCAAGTATTTTCGAGAGGAAATCCTTCGCTCTCGTGCTCTGGGGGTCGGTGAAGAATTTCTCCGGGGTCGTCTCCTCGACGATTTCGCCCTCGGCCATGAAGATCACCCGATCGGCGGCGCGGCGCGCGAAGCCCATCTCGTGAGTGACGACGATCATGGTCATTCCGTCGTTGGCGAGGTCGATCATGACCTCGAGGACCTCGTTGATCATCTCCGGGTCGAGCGCGCTCGTCGGCTCGTCGAGCAGGATCAGCTTGGGGGTCATCGCCAGGGCGCGCGCAATGGCGACGCGTTGCTGCTGGCCACCGGAGAGCTGGGCCGGCATCTTCTGCGCCTGGTTGGCCACCCCGACGCGTTCGAGGAGCGCCATGGCCTTTTCCTCGGCGGCCGCCTTGGTCATGCCGCGCACCTTGATCGGGCCGAGGGTCACATTGTCGAGAACGGTCTTGTGCGCGAACAGGTTGAACGCCTGGAAGACCATGCCCACGTCGGCCCGCAACTGGGCGAGGGCACGGCCCTCAGCCGGGAGCTCGACGCCGTCGATCGTGATGCTGCCCGAGTCGATCGTCTCGAGCCGGTTGATCGCCCGGCACAGGGTGGACTTGCCCGAGCCACTCGGACCGATGACAACGACGACCTCACCACGGGTGACGACCGTGTTGATGTTCTTGAGGACGTGCAGTTCACCGAAATTCTTGTTGACGTCCTTCACGACGACCAGCGGCTCACCTCGACGAACGGTGATGTTGGACGTAGCCGGCGCTGATTCTGTAGGCTCCATCACCCCAACTTAGGGTAGATTCGCGCCTTCCTGAACCATCCGACACCGGAGGTTATCGAGCTGTGATGATTCCACCGACCCGATTTCCCGCAGGTCAGCTGCGCTGGGCGAACGCGCTCTCGTAGAGGCAGACTGAGGCCGCCGTGGCGAGGTTCATCGACTCGGCGTGGCCGTAGATCGGCACCGAAATGGACCGGTCGACCTTCGCCAGGTCTTCGTCGCTGAGCCCGCGAGCCTCATTGCCGAACAGCCACGCGGTCGGAGCGACGAGCAATCCGTCGTTGCGGGCCACGAGCAGGTCGGTCCCCTTGATGTCGGCGGCGAACAGCTGCATGCCGGCCTCTCTCGCGCGCTCGCGCACGTCTTCGAGAGTGACTCCGACGGCGACGGGGAGGTGGAAGATCGACCCGGTCGACGAGCGCACGACCTTGGGGTTGTAGAGGTCTACACTGCGACCGGTGAGGATGACCGCGTCGGCTCCGGCGGCATCCGCGGCACGAATGATGGTGCCGGCGTTTCCGGGGTCGCGCACCTCTTCGAGAATGGCGATCAGGCGCGGCTCATTGCCGAAAATATCCTTGACCGAGGTCGGGAACTGGTGGCAGACGGCCACGAAACCCTGCGGCGTGACGGTGTCGGCCATGGTTTCGAGCACCTGTTCGGTGACGAATTCCACCTCGACGCCGGCCTGGGCGGCGGTGTCGGCGATGTCGGTGTAGCGCTCGAGGGCCGTCGGGGTGGCGTACAGCTCGACGACGAGTTCGGGACGGTAGGTGAGGGCCTCGACGACGGCCTGCGGACCCTCGAGCAGGAACAGTCCGGTCTCGGAGCGCGCGGCTCGATTGGCCAGTTTCGCGACAGCCCGCACGCGCGGAGAACGGGGATTATCTAACATAGGACCAGCTTACCGGCCCTACTGCCACCCGCCTGCAGCCGCGCGGAGGGCCTGCCCGCTTCGACGGCGCGGGCACGCAAAACGGGAGCGGGCGCTGGGCCCGCTCCCGTGAAGAGTGCGTGTTGCTGGTGGTGAAAGTTACGCGTTGACCGCGACCTTCGGTGCCGACGTGTCGGCGGGCAGTGCTGCCTTGGCGCTCGCAACGATGGCCGCGAAGGTGGCGGGCTCGTTCACGGCCAGCTCGGCCAGGATGCGACGGTCGACCTGGATGCCGGCCAGGGCGAGGCCCTGGATGAGGCGGTTGTAAGTCAGTCCGTTGGCGCGGGATGCGGCGTTGATCCGCTGGATCCACAGGCGACGGAAGTCACCCTTGCGTGCACGACGGTCACGGTAGCTGTAGGTGAAGGAGTGAGTCAGCTGCTCCTTGGCCTTGGTGACCAAGCGCGAGCGCTGGCCGCGGTAGCCCTTGGCGCGCTCGAGGATGACGCGACGGCTCTTGTGAGCGTTTACCGCTCTTTTTACTCTTGCCATTGTTCTGGTTCCTTTAGGGGTACGGGTCTAGCGACCGAGAAGCTTCTTGATGACCTTGATGTCGGCCTTGGCCAATACCTGGTCCTGGTTGAGGCGAGACTTACGCTGAGTGCTCTTGACCTCGAGGTTGTGTCGCAGGCCGGCCTGCTGCTTCATGATCTTGCCGGAACCAGTCACCTTGAAGCGCTTCTTCGTCCCGGAGTGGGTCTTCATCTTAGGCATCTTTTTCCTCCAGTTTCGCTGCCTTATCGGCAACCTTGTCAGCCTTATCGGCAACTTTTTCTGCCTTGTCGGCAGCCTTGTGTGCGTTAGCCTCCGCCTTGGCCTCTGACTTGTTTTTCAGAGGTCCAATGACCATGACCATGTTTCGACCGTCGATCATCGGAGTCGATTCCACGGAACCGAACTCTTGGACATCCTCGGCAAATTTTTGAAGCAGACGTACACCCTGGTCTGGACGGGACTGCTCACGGCCACGGAACAGAATCATGGCCTTGACCTTGTCGCCGGCCTTCAGGAAGCCTTCGGCGCGCTTGCGCTTGGTTTCGTAGTCGTGCTTATCAATCTTGAGACGGAACCGAACCTCTTTGAGGATGGTGTTCGCCTGGTTGCGCCTGGCCTCCTTGGCCTTCTGCGCAGCCTCGTACTTGAACTTGCCGTAGTCCATGATCTTGGCAACCGGCGGCTTGGAGGTGGGCGCGACCTCGACGAGGTCGAGATCTGCTTCCTGTGCAAGGCGCAGCGCAACGTCGATGGCCACAACCCCGACCTGTTCGCCGTTGGGACCAACGAGACGGACTTCGGGGACGCGAATACGGTCATTTGTACGGGGATCGCTGATGCGTCTCTCCTCTTCTCATGCATCGTGGCTGCAACTGACGACGGATGTCGCCCGCAGACGAAGAGAGGAAAATCGCGTATCCGGATTCGAACAACATTCGTTCGAACATCACATACGACACCCTGTCTACCTTCGCGAACTGGAATCCAGCGCCGCGACGGCGGAGTGTAAACAACCCGGTAACCTTTATGAAGCGGTATGCGCGGGTGGGAGATTATCCACTTTCGTACCGAGATTTGCATCTCGGAGCCCGGACGAGTCTAACAGAGGAATTCAGTGACGGATAGCAACGAGCAGGAAGCACTTCAAGCCACCCGGGATATCGCCGATGTGGCCGCGGTAGAGATCATCACGACCGCGTCAGTGCACCTGATGAGCGCGGCCGCGGTCAAGGTGGGCCTTGCCGACGACCCGGCGACGCAGACCGACCTCGACGAGGCGCGCAAGCTCATCACAGCTCTGGCCGGCCTGATCACGGCGGCGGCCCCGGACATCTCCGATATGCACGCCCGCAGCCTGCGCGACGGCCTGCGTTCGCTGCAACTCGCCTTCCGTGAGGCCTCGTCCATCCCCGACCCCATCGGCCAGGGCCCGGGCGAGAAATTCACCGGCCCGGTCAACTAACCCTCCCCTCCTGCCCCCTCCCCCTTCCTGCCCCAGCCTTCCCGGCGCGGTCCGCCGAACTGTGAGTTCGGCACGCTTTTCAGCCGGAAATGGGTGCACAACTCACAGTTCGGCGAGGTGGCTGGAGGTTAGGTCTGGCAGTGCGGGCACCAGAAGGTGTCGCGGAGCTCGAGCTCGGATCGGCCGAGCCGGCCGCGCTCGATGCGGGTGCCGCAGCGCCGGCAGGGCAGGCCGTCGCGGCCGAAGACCCAGCTCCGCGCGCCACGGCGGGTGTCGCCGGTGGTGACCCGATCCGTGCGGTCACGGTTGAAGAAGATCAGGCGGCGCGCCAGGGCCACCAGCGCCGGGACATCCGGCACCTCGCCTACCGGTCGGGTCGGCAGCAGTCCGCGCAGGAAGCACAGCTCGTTGACGTATTCGTTGCCGAGCCCCGCCAGGTTGGACTGGTCGGCGAGCGCCACGGCGACCGCGCGCTCCGGCCTGGATCTGATTCGGCGCACCGCCTCGGCGGCGTCCCAGTCTGGCCCGAGCAGGTCGGGGCCCAGATAGTCGAGCCTCGCGGACTCTTCTGCCAGTGGAAGCACCTCGAGCAGCCCGAGGTCGAAGCCCACGGCCACCCATTCCGCCGTCGCCAGCACGGCGCGGGCCCGGAACGCCGGGCGGCGCCAGGCGGTCCCCGGCCGGGAAAGCTGCCAGGCCCCCTCCATCTTCAGGTGCGAATGGATGCTGGCCTCCCCCACCCGGATCAGCAGGTGCTTGCCCCGGCTGGCCACCTCGTGCACCGTCTCGCCGGAAAGGTCAACGGTGGCGTACCGGGGCACGCGGAGGTCGCACCCGGTGAGCCGGGCACCGGCAAGAGCCGCGTCGAGGGTGCGGGCGGCTCGGTAGACGGTGTCACCCTCAGGCACGGAGCTTGAGTCCCCTCGGGGTGACGTCGAACCCCGCGGCCTGCAGCGCGTGACCGGCCGGGGTGCCGATCACGAAGACCCCGTTGACGGATTCGACGCCGAGCTTGACGACACGACCGGCGGCGACCGTGCGGGCCACGGACTGTGCCGCGGCCGCGAGGACAGCGTCGCCGATCGCGCCCGTATCGCCGGCGGCGAAGGCGAGAACGGACTTGCCGCCGCGCTCGATGTAGAGCACGAGGACACCGTCGACGATCACCACAAGGGCGCCGGCCTTGCGCCCCGGGCGGTGACTGGTGCCCTCCGGCAGGGCAGGCCAGGGCAGCACGGCGCCGTAGGGGTTGGCGGGGTCGGTGGCCGCCAGGGTGACGGCCACCGGCTCGGCGGGCGCCCCGGACCCGCGACCGAGCTCGACGAACGAGCGCAGCCGGTCGATCGTACCGACCGTGGCGAACTGCGCAGCGCCGAGGCCCTCGATGAAGTAGCCGCGCCGGCACCGGCCGACCTCCTCGAAACCGCGCAGGGTGCGGTAGACAAGCGAAAACCCACCGGTCACCCCTTCACCGGCCACGGCACCGCGGGTCACCACTCCGTAGCGTTCGAGCAGAGTCTCGCCGAGCGCGTGCGCACGCCGGGTGGGCGAGTCGTCGGCGACGGGCACGATCGACCAGCGGCCGGACACGGTCGGCGGTCCGCCACGCTGCGGCAGAGTCGGCCTGGCCAGGATGCGGCCACCGTGCAATCGGGCGCGTGGGGCCGGCCGGCGGGTGCTGTGCGCGGTGTGCCCGCCGGCGATGAGCGAGCGCACCGGCGCGAAGGTGTCGTTTCCGACGAGCCCGGCCCAGACCAGCTCCCACAACGCCAGGGTGAGCGCGGTGTCATCCTGGCTACCGACGGCATCGGCGAGCTGGCGGAAAAAGAACCCTCCCCCGCCGCCGAGCGTCGCGAGGATCTCCTGCTGTAGCGGGCTCGTCTCGAACGGGGATGGCGCCGGCAGGGTGAGCGGCGCCGTCTCGGTCAGGTGCAGGCTGATCCAGCCGTCGTTGCCGGCGAGGGTGCCTGCCCCTGACCAGAGCACCTCTCCTGAGTTGGTGAGTTCGTCGAGCATCGCCGGGCGGTAGTCGGCGACCCGGGCAGGCAGTACGAGGGATTCCCAGGCGGAGGCGGGGATCCGAGCCCCCTCGAGCTGCTCGATCACGGATGCGACGCCGTCGATCCCGCGGAGCCGGCCGCCGACGTGTTGCCAGACCGGCAGGAACCGCCCGACCGTGATCTGGTCGACGGGTTCGACCTCGTGCCGGAGCGCGGCGAGCGATCGTCGGCGCAGCCGCCGAAGCACCTCGGCGTCGCACCACTCGCTGCCGCTTTCGTTCGGACGGAACTCGCCCTCGACCACCCGACGCGCCCCGGCGAGGCGGCGGAGGGCCCCGAGTACGACGGCCGACCCCAGCCCGAAACGCTCGGCCACGTCCATGGTCGTGAACGGGCCGTGGGTGCGGGCATACCGGCTGACGAGGTCGCCGAGCGGGTCGGGCACCGGCTCGGTGAACGCGGCGGGCACCCCGATGGGGATGGGCACGCCGAGGGCGTCCCGCAGCCGGCTTGCGTCCTCGATCCCGGCCCACCAGTCCCGCCCGGCGTAGCTCACCCGGAGCACCCGTCTGGCGGCGACCAGCTCGAGCAGCCCGGCATCGGCGTTGAGCGTCGGGGTTCCACCCGGCACCTGACCGGTGTCGGGCTCGGTGTCGGTGTCGGTACCGGTGTCGGTGTCGGTACCGGTGTCGGTGTCGGTACCGGTGTCGGTGTCGGTACCGGTGCCGGTGCCCGGCCCGTGTCCGGCGGTGAGGCGGGCGGCGATCTCGGTCCGGGTCAGCGGGCCGAGGCCGCGGAGCAGATCGGCGATTCCCTCGACCCCCCTGGCCTTGCGGTCGTCGGTGAGCCGTTGCAGCTCGGCATCGGTCGCCTCGATCACCGCCGGATCGAGCAATTCCCGCAGCTCGACCCGGCCGAGAAGCTCGGCGAGCAGTCCGGAGTCGATCGACAGGGCGGTGGCCCGCCGCTCGGCGAGCGGGGAATCACCCTCGTACATGAAGGCCGCCACGTAGCCGAAGAGGAGCGTGCTCGCGAACGGGCTGGCGGTATCCGTGTGCACCTCGACCAGGCGCAGGGTGCGGTCGGCGATCCGCCTGGCCAGTCCGATCAGGGCGGGCAGGTCGTAGACGTCCTGCAGGCACTCGCGCACGGTCTCGAGGATGATCGGGAAGGTCGGGTATGTTCGCGCCACCTCGAGCAGTTGCGACGCCTTCTGCCGCTGCTGCCAGAGCGGCGACCGGGTGCCCGGGTTGTAGCGCGGGAGGAGGAGCGCCCGCGCGGCGCACTCCCGGAAACGCGAGGCGAACAGGGCGGAACCGCCGACCTCGTCGGTGACGAGCTGCTCAAGCTCGTCGGGGTCGAAGACGAAGAGGGCGGCGTCGGGGGGTTCGGAGTCGGTGTCGGGGATGCGCGCGACGATACCGTCGTCGCTGGCGACGCAGCCACCGTCGAGGCCGTAGCGTTCCCGCACCCGTGCCGCGACCGCCAGGGCCCAAGGAGCGTGCACCTTCATGCCGAAAGGGGAATGCATCACGACCCGCCAGTCGCCGAGCTCGTCGCGGAACCTCTCGACGACGAGGGTGCGGTCGGTCGGCAGGTGACTGGTCGCGGCACGCTGGTCGGCCAGGAAGGACAGCAAATTTGCCACCGCCCGGTCGTCGAGGCCACCCGCGGAACAGCGGGCCGCGGCCTCTGCGGCCGGAAGCGCGGAGACCTCCCGGATGAACGCCCCGATCGCCTCGCCGAGCTCGGCGGGGCGGCCCAGTCCGTCGCCCTTCCAGAACGGCAGCCGACCTGGTTCGCCGAACGCGGGAACAACGAGGACGCGGTCGTGGGTGATCTCCTGGATCCGCCAGCTGGTCGCACCGAGGGCGAACACATCGCCGACGCGGGACTCGTAGACCATCTCCTCGTCGAGTTCGCCGACCCGCCTCCCGCCGATCTGGTCACCGCCGACCATGAACACACCGAAGAGGCCGCGGTCGGGGATGGTGCCGCCGCTCGTCACGGCGAGCCGTTGGGCGCCGGGGCGCCCGGTGAGGGTACCGGCTTCCCGGTCCCAGACGATCCGCGGCCGGAGCTCGGCGAACTGGTCGGACGGGTAACGCCCCGCCAGCAGGTCGAGAGTCGCCTCGAACGCGGAGCGCGGCAGGGTGTGGAACGGCGCGCTCCGGCGAACAGAGTCGAACCAGTCCTCCACCTGCACCGGCTCGAGCGCCGTGACCGCCACGGTCTGCTGGGCGAGGATGTCGAGCGGGTTGGCCGGCACGGCCAGGGACTCGATCAGGCCGGCGACCATCCGTTCGGCGGCGACCGCCGCGTGGATGAGGTCGGCGCGATGCTTGGGGTAGATCACGCCGCGGGAGATCTCGCCGACCTGGTGGCCGGCCCGGCCGATGCGTTGCAGCCCGCTGGCGACCGACGGCGGGGACTCGACCTGCACGACCAGGTCGACGGCACCCATGTCGATGCCGAGCTCCAGACTGGAGGTGGCCACGACGCACCGGAGCCGCCCGCTCTTGAGATCGTCCTCGATCATGGCCCGTTGGTCGTGACTGACCGAACCGTGGTGGGCACGGGCCAGCACGGGTTCCGCCCCCTCGCTCTGGCCGCTGCCGCCCATGAGTTCGGCCGGCGGGCGCGACGCCGCCCGCTCGGTCGGTCGGGCATCCGGTGCCGGCGCGTCGCCGCCGGGCTCGGGAGTCGCCTCGGCGTCCTGCAGGCGCGCGGTGTAGATCTCGTTGAAGCGCGCGGTGAGGCGCTCGGCCAGCCGCCGGGAGTTGGCGAACACGATCGAGGACGAGTGCGCGAGCACCTCGTCGACGATCGCCTCCTCCACGTGCGGCCAGATCGACCCGGTCTGCGGTGCGGAGGCGGCAGCCTGGCCCTCCCTCGGTTCGACCGGGCCGACCTGGCTCATGTCGTCGACGGGAACCACCACGCGCAGGTCGAACCGTTTGCCGGCTTCGGGCGAGACGATCTCGACGGCCGCGGCACCGCCGAGGAAACGCGCCACCTCCGAGGCCGGACGCACGGTGGCCGACAGCCCGATCCGCTGCGCCGGGGTGGCGAGCAGGTCGTCGAGCCGCTCGAGCGAGAGGGCGAGGTGTGCGCCACGCTTACTGGCGGCCACAGCGTGCACCTCGTCGATGATCACCGTGTCGATGCCGCGCAGGGATTCGCGCGCGGCGGAAGTGAGCATGAGAAACAGTGACTCGGGCGTGGTGATCAGAATGTCGGGCGGCGCCTTGACGAGGCGCCGCCGCTCGGCGGCCGGGGTGTCGCCGGAGCGCACGCCGACGGTGACCTGGGGTGGCTCGAGCCCGAGGCGAAGCGCCGCCTGGGTGATCCCGACGAGCGGGGCACGCAGGTTGCGCTCCACGTCGACGCCGAGCGCCTTCAGCGGCGAGATGTAGAGCACGGTGGTCGTGGGAACTCTGGGCGCGGGCGACCCCGGCCCGGCCCGGTCGGGACCCTCGGCGCCAGAGGCGAGCCGGTCGATCGCCCAGAGGAACGCGGCGAGGGTCTTCCCCGAGCCGGTTGGAGCCACCACGAGCGCGTGCGAGCCGCGGCTGATGGCGTCCCAGGCGCCGAGCTGGGCCGGGGTGGGCGCCGTGAACGCCTCACCGAACCACGCGCGAGTGGCCGGTGAGAAGCGTTCAAGCACCTCGGTCATGGCACTATCCTCCCCGAAACCTGCGACACGTGCCCTTTTCTCGGAAGCCTAAGCGGACCCGCTGAGCTGCACCCGGAGCGAATCCACCTGGGTGGCGATGACGTCGCTGGCGGACCAGCGGGCGGCGAGCCTGGCGAGTGTGGCGTCCAGCTCGACCTGGGTGAGTCCGTCGACCAGGATCAGGCGCACGATCAGTTCGGGGCCGGCCAGCCTGGCCTCCGTGTCTCCCGCGGTCAGGTCGATGCCGAGCACCGACAGCTCGGTGGCGATTGACGAGGCGAAGGCATCCGCAACCTGCCGGCTCGCGTAGCTCGGCGTCCACGGCTTGGACTGGGCGATGGCCCAGAGGGCGGGGCGCCGGATGACGAATTCGGTCTCGGCGGTGGGGTCGAGCACGACGAGGTCGGTGTTCTCCTGTGCGGCGGCCAGCGCGACCCGCACGCCGTCCGAGGGCACCGGCCGGGCCTCCGGGTTCCACGACCGCATCGCAGCGGCGGAGGAGAACACGGGCAACACGCTCCGGCCGTCCGGGCCCGCCACGGTGATGATCGAAAGTTCCTGGGTCTTGTCGATGACCAGCCCGGTCGGTCCGACGCCGGCGTCGCCGAGGGCGGTCAGCAGCGGGATGAGCAGTCGTGAGCTGCGGATGGCGTCGACGACGCTCTCCTCCCCCGCCTCGCGGTCCCGGAAGCGCACCAGTGCGGCGAGGAGTGAGGCGGGGGCGGAACCGTCATCGTCGTCGTGGACGTTCGCCAGGAATTCCCGGCCGGCCCACGGCTGTCCGGCCGAGTCTGTGGGTCCGGCCGGTTCGCCGGTGGAGCCGAGGTTACGCGCCGGCGACATCCAGCGCCTCGCCCAGGGTGAATGCGCCCGCGTAGAGCGCCTTGCCCACGATCGTGCCCTCGAGGCCGAGCGGGACGAGCTCGCGGAGCGCGGCGATGTCGGCGAGGCTGGAGATGCCGCCGGATGCCACGACCGGTCGGTCCGTGCGCTCCATCACCTGGCGGAGAAGCTCGATGTTCGGGCCCTGCAGGGTGCCGTCCTTGGTGACGTCGGTGACGACGTAGCGCGCGCAACCGGCGTCTTCGAGTCGGGCGAGGACCTGCCACAGGTCGCCGCCGTCCTTCGTCCAGCCTCGGGCCGCGAGGGTCGTCCCCCGCACGTCCAGTCCGACCGCCACGGCGTCGCCGTGCTCCGCGATCACCCGAGCGGCCCACTCCGGGTCTTCGAGCGCCGCGGTGCCGAGGTTGATCCTGCTGACGCCTGCTCCGAGGGCTGCCGCGAGAGACGCGTCGTCACGGATGCCGCCGGAGAGTTCGATCCGCACCCCGGTCACCTCGCGGATCACGTTGCGGATCACCTCGGTGTTGTTGCCGCGGCCGAACGCCGCGTCCAGGTCGACGAGGTGGATCCACTCGGCGCCCTGGCGGGCCCAGTCGAGGGCCGCGTCGACCGGGTCGCCGTAGTTGGTCTCGGTGCCGGCCTCGCCCTGGGTCAGACGCACGGCCTTGCCCCCGGCCACGTCGACGGCGGGCAGGAGAACGAGACGCGGGGTGGGGGAAAGCTCAGTCATGGGGGTCCTCAGTTCGGGGTGGGCGTGTGGCGGCGTCCGGTGCAGACAATGGCGAGGCTAGTCGCGGAGCGACCCAAGCCAGTTGGAGAGCAGACGGATGCCCGCCTCACCGGACTTCTCCGGGTGGAATTGTGTGGCCGACAGCGGGCCGTTCTCAATCGCGGCCAGGAACGGGACACCGTGCTCGGCCCAGGTCAGCCGAGGCTTCGGGAACGGCGGCATGACGTCGAGGGTCCACTCTTGCGCCGCGTAGGAGTGCACGAAGTAGAACCGTTCCTCTTCGATCCCCCGGAACAAGACCGAGCTCTCGTCGGGCGTGACCGTGTTCCACCCCATGTGCGGCAGGATCGGCGCGTCGAGGCGGGTGACGGTGCCCGGCCATTCGCCCAGGCCCTCCGTGTCGACACCGCGTTCCACGCCGTGTTCGAAAAGAACCTGCATGCCCACGCAGATGCCGAGGACAGGACGCCCACCGGCGATTCGGCGATCGACGATCTCGTCCCCATGCACCGCCTTCAACGCGGCCATGACCGCGCTGAACGCGCCGACGCCCGGAACGACCAGTCCGTCGGCTTCGAGGGCCACCGTGCGGTCGCTGGTGAGGGTGACGTCCGCACCGGCGAGCTCGAGGGCCTTGACGGCCGAGTGAACGTTGCCGGTGCCGTAGTCGAAGACGACGATTCGGCTCACAACGCGCCCTTCGTCGACGGGATGCCGGAGACGAGGGGGTCGAACGCCTTCGCCTGACGGAAGGCGCGCGCGAATGCCTTGAACTCGGCCTCGGCGATGTGGTGCGGGTCCCGGCCGCCCTGAACGGTGATGTGCACGGTCAGGCCGGCGTTGAAGGTGATCGCCTCGAAGACGTGGCGCACCATCGAGCCGGTGAAGTGTCCACCGATCAGGTGGAATTCGAAACCGGCCGGCTCGCCGAGGTGCACCAGGTATGGGCGGCCGGAGATATCGACGACGGCCTGAACGAGGGCCTCGTCAAGCGGCACGAGAGCGTCGCCGTAACGGGAGATGCCTGATTTGTCGCCGAGGGCCTGGCGGATCGCCTGACCGAGCACGATACCGATGTCCTCCACCGTGTGGTGAACATCGATTTCAATGTCGCCGCGGGCGCGCACGGTGAGGTCGGTCAACGAGTGCTTGGCGAACGCCGTGAGCAGGTGGTCATAGAACGGGACGGAGGTCTGGATGTCGGAGACTCCCGTGCCGTCGAGGTTGAGCGTCAGCTCGATGCTCGACTCGCTGGTCTCGCGCTCCAGGTGGGCGACGCGGGGCGAGGAGGTAGTGGGAGGCAGGCTCATATCCAACAGTTTATTGGGCCGGGCGGCTCAGTGCTGCGCGAGCCCCGCCAGCGCCGTGAGGAAGGCACTCGTCTCCGCCTCCGTGCCCGCCGTGACGCGCAGGTGCCCGGGGATCCCGACGTCGCGCACGAGGATGCCCTCGGCCAGCAGCGCTTCGAAGGTGCCCCGGGGGTCCTCCACTCCGCCGAAGAGCACGAAGTTGCTCGCGCTGCGCAACGGGCGGTAGCCGAGGGCAGTCAACTGCGTGACCAGACGGTCGCGCTGGCCACGAATATCGTCGACCATGGCGAGCATCTCGGGGGTGTGCGCCAGTGCAGCGACGGCCGCCGCCTGGGTGAGCGCGGACAGGTGGTACGGCAGGCGCACCAGGCGGAGGGCATCCGTCACCGCCGGATCCCCGGCAAGGTAGCCCACGCGCGCGCCGGCGAAAGCGAACGCCTTGCTCATGGTGCGGGAGACCAGGAGCCGTTCACGTCCGGGCAGCAGCGTGAGCGCGCTCGGCGTGTCGGCCGGGCCGAATTCGGCATAGGCCTCGTCGACGACGACGATCCCGTCGGTCGCGTCGTAGACGGCCGCGATCGTGTCGAGTGAGAGCGGCGTTCCGGTGGGGTTGTTCGGGGAGCAGAGGAAGACGAGGTCGGGTGTCACCTCGTCGACCCACGCCTTGGCGGTCGCGGGAGTCAGCTCGAAGTCGGCGTCTCTGGTACCGGCGACCCAGCGGGTTCCGGTGCCGGAGGCGAGGAGGGAATACATCGAGTAGGTCGGCGCGAAGCCGAGGACCGACCGTCCCGGGCCACCGAAGGCCTGCAGCACCTGCTGCAACACCTCGTTGGAACCGTTCGCGGCCCAAATGTTCTCCCTGGTCAGCCCGTGACCGAGGTAGCGGGCGAGGGACTCCCGCAGTTCGGTGAACTCACGGTCGGGATACCGGTTGATCGTGCGAATGGCTTCGGCCAGCGCGGCCGCGATGTCCCCGGCCACGGCTTCGGGGATGCCGTGCGTGTTCTCATTCACGTTGAGAGCAACCGGAACGTGCAGCTGCGGCGCTCCATAGGGGGTGAGTCCGCGCAGATTATCGCGGAGGGGCAGGTCGTTGAGACTGGTCACTTCCCCCATGTTACCGGCGGAGACTGGGGCGTTCCCCCTCAGCCGCGGTGGCTCAGGCCCGGGGACCCAATCAGACCCTGTGGCCCGGCGGCGTCAAGTCGCTGGCTTCAGAACGTGTTCGGGAGAGCCAGACGCTGACCGGGCTGGACGTTCTCCGAGGGCAGCTGGTTCAGGCTCACGATCTCGGCGATCACGTCACGAGGGTCGGAGGTGGGGGCGATGGTCTCGGCCAACTGCCAGAGGGACTGGCCCGACCGGATGGTGACGTAGTCGAAGGCGGTGGCGACGCCGGCGACGGTGTTCGCCCCCAGGTGTGCCCCGATGTTGGCCCCCTCGGCCGCGGCGATCCCGCCGTTGAGGGCGAGGGCCAGGGCGACGGCGGCGATCGGGATTGCCGCCAGCGTCGTGAAGACGACGCGCCCGCGCCGGGTGAGATGGAGTCTGGTGCGGCCGGAGTGCGTGTCGATGCCGGCGCGGTCGCCGATCGTGTTCGTGCCGATGACGGTCGTTCCGCCGAATGCAGTCATTCCGAGTGCAGTGCTCATGTCGAACCTCCTGTGTAAAAACGCATCCGACCCTCGGCCGGGAGAGCCGGATGCGAACCTATGTTCCGAATGTATATTCGATTCTTCGAACAATCAAGAGATAAATCCGTAGAATCCCAAAAAAGATCACGACACACTCGAATGAATGTTTGTTTATCGGACCCGAGATGGATACAGTTTCGATTGTCTGGTGTCAATCAACCAGACACCACCGACATTCGGGTTTGACGGCGGTTTTGACCGCCAGATGACCCGGTTCACCGAGACGAGGAGCGACATCGTGACGCAGGACACCAGCGGTCCCCGCGACAAGGGCGGCACCAGGCGCCGCAAGAGCCTGAGCGAGAAGCAGCTCGCGATCCTCGATGTGATCCAGCGCTCGGTGAGCCAGCGCGGCTATCCGCCGAGCATGCGTGAGATCGGCGACGCGGTCGGTCTCTCGTCGCTCTCGAGCGTCACCCATCAGCTCAACCAGCTCGAGCTGAGCGGGTACCTTCGTCGCGACCCGAACCGGCCCCGGGCGCTCGAGGTGCTGATCGAAATTCCGCGGTCCCCGGAAGATGTCCCTGCCGGCGGTGCGGAAAGCTATCAGTCGGGGGTTCAGGTCGGCGACGCGGCCATGGTGCCGCTGGTCGGCCGGATCGCGGCCGGCGTGCCGATCATGGCCGACCAGCAGATTGACGAGATCTTCCCGCTCCCCCGCCAGCTGGTGGGCAAGGGCGAGCTGTTCATGCTCAAGGTCGTCGGCGAGTCAATGATCGACGCCGCAATCTGCGACGGCGACTGGGTCGTCGTCCGGCAGCAGAAGACGGCCGAGAACGGCGAGATCGTCGCGGCCATGCTCGATGGCGAGGCGACGGTCAAGGTCTTCCGCCAGCGCGACGGCCACACCTGGCTGCTCCCGCGCAACACTAATTTCGAACCCATCGTCGGCGACCATGCCGAAATCCTGGGCAAGATCGTGGCGGTGCTCCGATCGGTCTGACCGCCCCAGGCCTCAGTGCTCTGCGCCTCAGCGCCCCGCGCCTCAGCGCCCCGCGCCGATAGCTGTGGTGCAGGGAACGGCCCTGTCGGCATTCCGACAGGGCCGTTCCGTATGCCGTCGGCTACGCGGGGACGACCGCGCCGATGCGCTCGCGTACGGCGCTGGTGGCGGCCACCATGTTGTGCAGGGACTCGACCGTCTCGGTGTATCCCCTGGTCTTTAAGCCGCAGTCCGGGTTGACCCAGACCTGTCGCTCGGGAATCGACTCCAGGGCGCGGTCGAGCAGGTCGGTGATTTCGCCGATGCTCGGCACGCGCGGCGAGTGGATGTCGTAGACGCCCGGGCCGATGCCGTGGTCGAACCCGCCGGCCTCGATGTCGGCGACGACCTCCATCCGGGAGCGCACGGCCTCGATGCTCGTGACATCCGCGTCGAGATTGCGGATGGCGTCGATCACGACCCCGAACTCGGAGTAGCAGAGGTGGGTGTGGATCTGGGTGGCGTCGTTCGCCCCGGCCGTCGCAAGCCGGAATGAGCCGACCGACCAGTCGAGGTAGTCGGCGTGGTCCTTCGTCTTGAGCGGCAGGAGTTCGCGCAGAGCCGGCTCGTCGACCTGGACGATTCGGATGCCTGCGGCCTCGAGATCGGTGATCTCGTCCCGGAGGGCGAGGGCGACCTGCGTCGCAGTGTCCGCCAGAGGCTGGTCGTCACGTACGAACGACCAGGCCAGGATCGTGACCGGCCCCGTGAGCATGCCCTTGACCGGCTTGCGGGTCAATCCCTGGGTGTACGTGGACCAGGCCACGGTGATCGGGCGCGGCCGGGACACATCACCCCAGAGAATCGACGGGCGCGTGCATCTGCTGCCGTAGGACTGCACCCAGCCGTTCTCGGTGACCGCGAAGCCGTCGAGCTGCTCGGCGAAGTACTGCACCATGTCGTTGCGTTCCGGTTCACCGTGAACGAGCACGTCGAGTCCGATTTCCTCCTGCAGCGCGACGACCCGGGCGATCTCCGCCTCCATCAGGCGGCGGTAGTCCTCATCGGTGAGCGCACCGGTCAGATGCCGGGCCCTGGCGCGACGGATGTCCCCGGTCTGCGGGAAGGATCCGATGGTCGTTGTCGGCAGCAGAGGCAGGTCCAGCGCGCAGGCCTGGGCGTGGAGCCGCGCCTGGTAGTCGCCGCGGCTGTAGTCGGCTTCGGTCAGTGTGGCGGCGCGGGCACGCACGGACCCATCTCGCACGCCCGGAGCGGCGCGGCGGGCGTCCCGCGCATCCGCTGCCGCCGCCAGTTCGGCCGCAATGGCGGCGCGGCCCTCGGTGAGGCCGCGAGCCAGGGTTGCCACCTGGCCGACCTTCTGGTCGGCGAAGGCAAGCCACCCCGCGAGGTGCTCGTCGAGCCTGGTCTCGTCGTCCACATTGTGCGGGACGTGGAGCAGGGAGGTGGAGGTGGAAACGGTCACCCGCCCGGCCAGGCCGGAGAGGCGCTGCGCCACGTCGAACGCGCCGGCCAGGTCGCCGCGCCAGATGTTGTGGCCGTCGATCACCCCGGCGACGAGGGTCTTCGCCGCGAGTCCGGGGGTCGCGTGCGGCACGTCGCCCCGCACGAGGTCGAGCCCGATGGCATCGACCCGGGTTAGGGCGAGCACCGGCAGCGCGTCGTCGAGACTGCCGTAGGGCGCCGCGACGAAGATGGCCGGCCGGGTGTCGAGGGCACCGAGTGAGGCATAGGCCCGTTCCAGCGCGGCGAGGGCGTCCTCCCTCGGCGCGTCGAGGCTCTCGCTGACCAGGGCCGGCTCGTCCAACTGAACCCATTCTGCTCCCGCGTCGGCGAGGCGTCCCAACAGTGCGGCGTATACCGGGAGCAGGTCGTCGAGGCGCTCCAGCGGGGAGAACCCGGTGGGTGCCTCGTCGCTGGCCTTGCTCAGCAGGAGGAACGTGACGGGGCCGACGATCACCGGTCGGGTGATGTAGCCGGCCGCCTTCGCCTCGGCGAATTCCCGCACGATGCGGTCGCTGGAGAGAGAGAAAACGGTTTCCGGGCCGATCTCGGGCACGAGGTAGTGATAGTTGGAGTCGAACCACTTCGTCATCTCCAACGGCAGATTGTCGCCCTCCCCGCGGGCGAGCGTGAAGTACCCGGCGAGATCGATGCTGCCTTCGGAGTCCACCAGCGAGGCGTAGCGGGTGGGCACCGCCCCGACGGTGCACAGGGCGTCGAGCACCTGGTCGTAGAACGAGAACGATCCGGGGATCGACGAGTCGCCGGCGTGGAGACCGAGCTCGACCAGGCGTTCCCGGGTGGCCTGGCGGAGTGCCACGGCGGTGTCCTCAAGTTCTGCGGCGGTGGTTGTGCCGGCCCAGAACGATTCGACGGCCTTCTTGAGCTGGCGGCGGGGTCCGATCCTCGGGTAGCCGAGGATGGTGCCGGTGGGGAATGGGGTGGGAGAGGTCATGGTGATTCCTTTGCGGATATGGGGCGGATGACGCAGGGCTGTTCGGTTCGATGCCTGCCGGCGCCGGCGCAGTTTCGGCGCGCCGGTATCTCCGAGGCGTATGCGGGGCGTTCGGAAGGAAGGGAGGGAAGGGAGGGAAGGAAGGGAAGGAAGGAAGGAAGGAGTGCACGGGTGACGGCCGGGACTGCGCCGCCGCCGAGACCGGGTTACCCGCGCGTCGGGACTTCCGTGGGCGCACTGAGCAGCCCGCAACCGTCGAGTACCTCGAGCACGGTCTCGTGTTGGTTGAAGGCGTAGAGGTGGAGGCCGGGAGCGCCGCCCTTGATCACCTGGTCGGCGAGATCCACGGCGTGACGGATGCCGATCTCACGCTGACCCTCCTTCGTCGGCTCGACTTCGAGTGATATCGACAGATCGGCGGGAAGCTGTTCACCGGACAGCTCGACGATCCGGCGGAGGCGAGCAGGGCTGGTCACCGGCATGATGCCGGGCAGGATCGGAAAGAGAACGCCGGCCTCCCTCGCCCGCTGGGCGAAGCTCAGGTAGTGATCGGCGTGGAAGAAGAGCTGCGTGATACCGAGGTTCGCGCCCGCGGCCTGCTTGGCGAGCAGGGTGTCGATGTCCTGCGTCGAGGAGCGTGAGCGCGGGTGCCCGTTCGGGAACGCCGCCACGGTGATGCGCACCTTGTCGCGCCCGGCCTTGACCGCGCGGGCGGCGGGGATACCGGGAATGATCGACTCCCGGTAAGGCGACCGCTCGGCCTGCACCCGATGGATGAGCTGCACGAGTTCGGCGGCGCTGCCGAAGTCCCCCAGGAACGCGTCGCCCTCCTTTGTCCCCGCCGGGGGGTCGCCGCGCAGGGCGAGGAAACTACGCACCCCCGCGTCGAGGAACTCCCGGATCAGCCGATTAGCCTCCTCGTGGGTGGAGCCCACGCAGGTGAGGTGGGCCATGGCCTCGACGTTCGTGGTGCGCAGGATGCGGCTGAGCACGTCGAGCGACGAGCGACGGGATGATCCGTTGGCCCCGTAGGTGACGGAGAGGAAGTCGGGTCCGGCGGCCGCGAGATGCTCGATTGTCGTGTCGAGAGCCGCAGCGGCGGCATCCGACTTGGGCGGATACAACTCGAAGGAGAAGGGGATGCGCCGGGTGACGGCGGGGTCCGATGTAGTGGACATTCGTTCCTCATTCGACAGATGCCAGTGCGTGCACTGATATGGCCGGGCGGCCGCGGACCGCCAGGACGTCCTGGCGGGTGTTCGCGGGCGGATGCCGGGCTCGGCTGTCGCTCCATGCCGCTAAGGAGAACCTCGGCGGCAACGATTGAATGTGACTCTAGCAACGCTTCCCGGGGGTCGCCAGACTGTGACTTTATGTGTCGAACCCCGGCTCCTCGACCTCGAACACAGCAACGATATTCAGTCCAATATTACCTGAGCAACTCTCGCTTTCCTGTTCGATTTGCGGTACACTGGGGTCATGGCAGCAGCCTCAGCCCCGCAGTCACCAGCCGCCCCGGCCGGAGCGGCAATCCCGCCCGCGTTCGGCGGCCCCCAGTCATTCGACCCTGAAGCGTCCGGCCCGGACACGTCCGGCCCGGCGCAGTTGATCGCCCGGGCACGCGACCTGGTCGCGGCCGCGCTGGACCCGATCGTGTTCGGTGTCCTCAGTGACACGGATGCGGTCGCGGTCCTCGGCGCGGTCGAAGACCTCGGCCGCCGGGTCGACGCGGCCCGCGTCGGCGCCGCCGCGGAGGTCGGCGCCCGGGCCCGGAACGGGCTGGGTCATGACTCGTTGGCGTGGAAACTGGGCTGTCAGGGTCAGGTCGATCTGATCACCCGGGTGACCCGGGTCTCCGGCCGGGAAGCCACCCGCCGGCTTCGCCTGGGTGGGAATGTGGCCGAGCGGGTGAGCGTGGGCACGATACTGCCCCCGTACTTCCCAGCCGTGGCCGCAGGCCTGGCATCCGGGGCGCTCGGCGTCGACGCGGCCGAGACGATCGTGGCCGCCCTCGACCAGGTCAGCCCGCGGGTCGCGCCCGATGATCTCTCCGCCGCCGAACGCGCCCTGGTCGCCTCCGCGTCCGGGGCGATCACCGACGAAACCCGTGGTTTGCCCGGGGCGGGCTTCGCGTTCCCCGCAGACCTCGTCCGGGGTTTGGCCGCCCAGTGGCAGGCCCGCCTCGACCCCGACGGGGCCGCCCCGAGCGAATCCCTCCTCGAGCCGCGCAGCACCGTCGGGTTCGGCCGCCTCACCCGCGGGGTGTACCCGTTGCGGGGAGCGGTCACCGCAGACCTCCGCGGGATCCTCAACGGGGTCTTCGACACCTACCTCTCCGCCCGAGCCACCCCCGCGTTCCCGACCGAGAACGAACAGGCCCTGATCCAGGCCGGGGAACTCATCCCCGGCGCCGACCACGCCGCCCGCACCGATGACCGCACCGGCGGCGAGAAACGAGCGGACATCCTCCGCGGCGTGTTCACCGCCGCCGCCCGCCACCCCGACACCCCGAAAATGGGCGGTGCCGCCCCCACTGTGATGGTCCACATCAACGCAACCGACCTCCTGGCCGAGACCGGCGTCGGCTGGATCGACGGCGTCGAGGCGCCCGTGTCCCTCCGCACCGTGAAACAACTCATCTGCACCGGCGGCTACCAGAAGATCCTCTTCGGCGAGAACGGGGACGTGCTCTACCTCGGCACCAAAGAACGCTTCTTCAGCACCGCCCAACGCCGCGCCATCACCGCCCGCGACGGCGGCTGCATCATCCCCGGCTGCCCCATCGCCGCCCACTGGTGCGAAGTCCACCACGTCATCCCCTGGCAAAAACACGGCACAACCGACATCGACAACGGTGTCCTGTTGTGTTGGTACCACCACCACAGCATCGACACCTCAGGCTGGCGAATCCGGATGATCCGCGGCAAACCCCAGGTCGCCGCCCCCGCCTGGGCCGGCACCACCACCACCTGGATCCCCGGCGCCACCCACCGCGCCCAACACCCCACCCTCACCCCGGTCTCGACAGGCTCGGCCACCGGGCCAGGCTGACCCGCCGGGTCTCGACGGGCTCGACCACCGGGCCAGGCTGACCGTCCGCGAGGGTCTCGACAGGCTCGACCACCGGGCCAGGCTGACCGTCCGCGAGGGTCTCGACAGGCTCGACCACCGGGCCAGGCTGACCGTCCGCGAGGGTCTCGACAGGCTCGACCACCGGGCCAGGCTGACCGTCCACGAGGGTCTCGACAGGCTCGACCACCGGGCCAGGCTGAGCGTCCACGAGGGTCTCGACAGGCTCGACCACCGGGCCAGGCTGAGCGTCCGCGAGGGTCTCGACAGGCTCGACCACCGGGCCGGGCTGAGCGTCCGCGAGGGTCTCGACGGGCTCGACCACCGGGCCGGGCTGAGCGTCCGCGAGGGTCTCGACGGGCTCGACCACCAGGCGGCTCGACCACCGGGCCAGGCTGAGCGTCCGCGAGGGTCTCGACAGGCTCGACCACCGGGACAGCGGGGTCCGGTCAGGCGCTGACGGCGGGGCGCACGATGAACGGGCCGAACTGGGCCTGGATGTCGGGGGTGACCAGTGCCGTCACCACGGTTCCGGTTTCGGCGTATTCCGTCGAGAGGACCTGCCCCTGGTCATGCAGCACGGCGATGAGGTCACCGCGCTCGTAGGGAATGAGCAGGCTGAGTTCGATCGATGGGCGCGGCAAGAGGTCTGACATGGCCGCGAGCAGCTCGTCGACGCCTTCCCCGGTGCGGGCGGAGACGAAGATGCCCTGGGGCCAGAGTCCGCGCAGCACGAGCCGGTCGTCCTCGCCGACAAGGTCGCTCTTGTTGAAGACGACGATTTCGGGGTTGTCCCTGGCGCCGACCTCGCCGATGACCTCGCGTACGGTCGCCAGCTGGCTGGCTGGATCGGGGTGGGAGGCGTCGACGACGTGCACGATGACGTCGGCGTCGGCCACTTCCTCCAGGGTCGAACGGAACGCCTCGACCAACTGGTGCGGCAGGTTGCGAACGAAACCGACGGTGTCGGTGAGGGTGTACAGGCGCCCGTCGGCCGTTGTGGACTTGCGCACGGTGGCGTCCAGGGTGGCGAAGAGGGAGTTCTCGACGAGCACGCCGGCACGGGTGATCCGGTTGAGCAGGCTGGACTTGCCGGCGTTCGTGTAGCCGACGATGGCGACGGACGGCACGGAGTTGCGTTTACGGTTGGCGCGCTTGGCCTCGCGTGCCGGCTTCATCTCGAGGATCTGCTTGCGGAGCCGGGACATCCGGGTGTGGATGCGGCGACGATCCAGTTCGATCTTCGTTTCACCTGGCCCGCGGGAGCCCATGCCGGCGCCGGCGCCGCCGACCTGCCCACCGGCCTGGCGGGACATCGAGTCGCCCCAACCGCGCAGGCGCGGCAGGAGGTATTCAAGCTGGGCGAGTTCGACCTGCGCCTTGCCCTCCCGGCTCTTCGCGTGCTGGCTGAAGATGTCGAGGATGACGGCCGTGCGGTCGATGACCTTGACCTTGACGACGTCTTCGAGCGCGCGTCGCTGGCTGGGGGCGAGTTCGGTGTCGGCGATCACGGTGTCGGCGCCCATCGCCTTGACGATCCCGGCGAGTTCCTCGGCCTTGCCCTTGCCGAGATAGGTGCTGGCGTCGGGTTTGGCCCGGCGCTGCATCAGCCCGTCGAGCACCGTCGCGCCCGCCGTTTCGGCGAGGGCGGCGAGCTCGCGCATCGAGTTCTCGGCGTCGGCGACGGTCCCCTGGGTGTAGAGGCCAATCAGGACGACGTTTTCGAGCCGCAGCTGCCGATACTCGACCTCGGTGACGTCTTCGAGTTCGGTGGAGAGGCTCGGTACCCGGCGGAGCGCATTGCGGTCCTCGCGGTCCTGCTGCACGCCGTCGTGGCCCTCGCCGGAATCCGATGCGGAGGAGTCCGCCTGCAGCGCCTGCGCGGAGCCGCTCCGGAATAGCGAATAGCCAGCGGCTTTACTCTCGGCGCTGGCCAGGACGCGTGCTACCACATCGTCATCGTCGTCGTGCTCGGTTGGCTCAATCATCGCTTTAACCTTAGTTCCTCGAAGCACGATAGGTTCCCTACTATGGCCTCAGACCACTACTTCACCCCGGCACCTGACAGCACCCTGAAACTCAGGCAGATCACTGTTTCGCTGGGCGGCGAGGACCGGCAGCTGACAACCGCAAATTCGGTCTTCAGCCCCGACCACATTGACACCGGCACCCAGGTGCTGCTCGGGCATGCCCCGACACCGCCACCCGGCGGCGACTTCCTCGACCTCGGTTGCGGCTGGGGGCCGATCAGCCTGCACCTGGCCATCAATTCCCCCCGCGCCACGATCTGGGCGGTCGACGTGAACGAGCGTGCTCTTGACCTCGTGCGGTTGAACGCGGACAAGCTCGGCCTGACCAACGTCACGGCGGTACTGCCGGATCAGGTGCCTGCCCACGTCAGTTTTCGCACGATTTGGTCGAACCCGCCGATCCGGGTGGGCAAGGTCGAACTGCACAACCTCCTGCACACCTGGCTGCCGCGCCTCGAGCCGGATTCGGATGCCTGGTTGGTCGTGCAGCGCAACCTCGGCTCCGATTCGCTGCAGCGCTGGCTCGACGGAGACCTGCCCGACGACTTCGCGACGAGCCGGCACGCGATCAGCAAGGGCTTTCGGGTGTTGCGGGTCAAACGCCACGCCTGACGGGCTCAGGCCAGGCGGAAGACCCCGTCGAAGACCAGTTCGGCCGGGCCGGACAGTGACACGTGCTCGCCGTCCTCGGTCGGGAACATGCGCACGCCGACCACGCCACCTCTGAC
Source organism: Cryobacterium sp. PH31-AA6 (assembly GCF_030063195.1). Taxonomy (GTDB): domain Bacteria; phylum Actinomycetota; class Actinomycetes; order Actinomycetales; family Microbacteriaceae; genus Cryobacterium. Next base: position 62,299 of record NZ_JASISS010000011.1, on the reverse strand, counting down.
CTCGACTCGCCACTGGTTGGGCGCTCCGGCTCCGGCCCAGTGCCGGGTCGCAAGGGCGGCCGCGGCGGCGCCGGTGCCGCAGGACAGGGTCTCGCCACTGCCGCGCTCGTGCACGCGCATCCGGATCCGGCCGACGCCGTCGACGACAAGCGGGTCATTCGGCACGACGAATTCGATGTTCGCACCGGCGGCGGGTTCCGGGTCGAGTTGAGGCACGAAGCTGAGGTCGGCGTGCTCGAGCTCGGCGTCGTCGGCGAGGGCGACGACGACGTGCGGGTTGCCCACGTTGATGCCGAGGCCCGGCCGGGCGACGGCGAGGTTCTTCGCCCGCACGAGCGGTTCGCCGCCGTCGAGCTTCCACCGGCCGAGATCGACCTGGTAGCCGGTTCCGCTGCGCTGCACGTCGCGCACTCCCCCACGGGTGCCGATGTTCAGGGTCTCCCCGCCGCCGAGCGTGGCCAGGCCCTGTTCGATCAGGAACCGGGTGTAGACCCGGATGCCGTTGCCGCACATTTCCGAGACGGTGCCGTCGGCGTTCCAGTAGTCCATGAACCACTCGGCCTGGTCGTCTTCGACCAGCGCGGCCGCACCGGCGTCGAGGCTGCGCGAGCGCACCGCCCGGATGATGCCGTCGCCGCCGATGCCGAACCGGCGGTCGCAGACGGCGCTGATCTGGTCGGGCGTGAGGTTGATCAGGCCGTCAGGGTCGGCGAAAAGCACGAAATCGTTGCCCGTGCCGTGGCCTTTGGTGAAATTCAGATCCAGTCCCATCGCTCCAGTTTAGGAGGGCGGAACGGCCGGCACTCCACCGTCGATCCGATCGAGCGCCTGCTGCACTCGGTCGGCGGCGGCCGAGTCGATCCAGTGCGTGTGCGGGGAGCGCTTGAACCAGCTCACCTGCCGCCTGGCATACCGCCGGGTGAACTGCTGGGTCTGCTCGATCGCCTCGGCGCGGGTCAGGGTTCCACGCAGCTCGCCGAGGGCCTGCGCGTAGCCGATGGCACGGCTGGCGGTCACGCCGGTCTCGATGCCCGCGGGAATCAGCGCCTCGACCTCGTCGGTCAGCCCGGCGGCCCACATTCCGGTGACGCGGGCGTCGAGGCGTGCCGTGAGCTCCTCCCGGGGCGAGCGCAGGCCGAGCGTGATGCTCGGCCGCCAGTAGACCGGTGCCCCGGGCAGGGCGGCGGCGTGCGGTGCCCCGGTCAACTCGACCACCTCGAGCGCGCGCACGAGCCGACGGCCGTTGCTCGCGCCGATCCGGACGGCGGCCTCCGGGTCGACGACCTTCAACCGGGTGTAGAGCACGCCGGGCCCCAGCTCGGTCAGTTCGGCCTCCAGCCGCGCCCGGAGCACGGGGTCGGTGCCCGGGAACTGGAAGTCGAAGACGACGGAGGACACGTACAGCCCGGAGCCGCCGACGAGGATGGGCACGGCTCCGCGCGAGCTGATCTCGGTGATCGCCGCCCTGGCCTCGATCTGGTAGCGGGCCACGGTGGCCTCGTCGGTCACGGCCAGCACGTCGAGCAGATGGTGCGGGATGCCGCGGCGCTCGGCCACGGTCAGCTTGGCGGTGCCGATGTCCATCCCGCGGTACAGCTGCATCGCATCCGCGTTGACGATCTCCGCGGGCGTCCCGCCTGCGGCGAGGCGTTCGGCCAGGTCGAGGGACAGGTCGGACTTGCCGGTCCCGGTCGGACCGACGACGACGACGAGTCCCGGGTCGGCACCGGTCGCCCTACCGTGGTCGTGCACCCGGTTAGCGCTCCCCGTCGGTGACGTCGTAGATCGGGGTCGTCGAGACCTCGCTGCGCGCCGACCCGGTCGATCCTGTCGGCTGGGCGCGGCTCGACGGCAGGCCCAGTGTCGGCATTCCGAGGGAGACCGCGCCGCCCGAGGCGGACGCGCCGCCGTGGCTGGGCACGCCACAGGCCTCCGCCTCGGCACGGTCCCACGCGTCACCGGCGCTGGTACGTCGGATCCGCAGCGGGGTGCCGTCGGCCGAGTCGGCGATCAGGTGGAAGGGCGCGGCCTGCGTCACCGTCACGGTGACGACGTCGCCGGGCCGCGGCAGTTCCGAACCCGCCGGAACGTCGAAGTGCACCAGCCGGCTGTCGGGGGCGCGCCCGCTCAGCCGGTGGGTGTGCGCGTCCTTGCGCCCCTCACCGTTGGCGACGAGCAGCTCGACCTCGCGGCCGATCACGGACTGGTTCTCCTCCCAGGAGATGCGTTCCTGGAGCGCGGCAAGACGCTCGTAGCGGTCCTGAACGACCTCCTTGGGCACCTGGTCGGCCATGGTCGCCGCGGGGGTGCCCGGCCGGATCGAGTACTGGAAGGTGAAGGCGGTCGCGAACCTGGCCTGTTCGACCACGCGGAGGGTCTCCTGGAAGTCCTCCTCGGTCTCGCCGGGGAAGCCGACGATGATGTCAGTGCTGATCGCCGCGTGTGGCATCTGGGCGCGCACCCGATCGAGGATTCCGAGGAACTTCGCCGAACGGTAGGAGCGCCGCATGGATTTGAGGATGCGGTCGGAGCCGGACTGCAGGGGCATGTGCAGTTGCGGCATGACGGCGGGAGTCTCGGCCATGGCGTCGATGACATCATCGGTGAATGCGGCGGGGTGCGGGCTGGTGAACCGGATGCGTTCCAGCCCCTTGATCCGTCCGGCGGCGCGAAGCAGCTTGCCGAACGCGAGACGGTCGCCGAACTCGACCCCGTAGGAGTTGACGTTCTGACCGAGCAGGGTGACCTCGATGGCGCCGTCGTCAACGAGTGACTGGATCTCAGCGAGGATCTCGCCGGGGCGACGATCCTTCTCCTTGCCGCGCAGGGCCGGGACGATGCAGAAGGTGCAGGTGTTGTTGCAGCCGACCGAGATGGACACCCAGCCGCTGTAGCTGGAGTCGCGCTTGGTCGGCAGGGTCGACGGGAACGTCTCCAACGCCTCGAGGATCTCGAGCTGGGCCTCGCCATTGTGGCGAGACCGTTCGAGCAGACTGGGCAGTGATCCCATGTTGTGCGTGCCGAACACGACGTCGACCCAGGGCGCCTTGGCCAGGATCACATCCTTGTCCTTCTGGGCGAGGCAGCCGCCCACGGCAATCTGCATGCCCTCGTGGCGACGCTTCACCGAGGCGAGCTGGCCGAGGTTGCCGTAAAGCTTGTTATCGGCGTTCTCACGCACGGCGCAGGTGTTCAGCACGACGATGTCGGCCTCGTCGCCCTCCGCGGGCACGTAGCCGGCCGCCTCGAGCGAACCACTCAGCCGTTCCGAATCGTGCACGTTCATCTGACAGCCGAAGGTGCGCACCTCGTAGGTGCGGGCACGGCCGGCCGCGTCCCTGGCCGCCGTCGACGGCGCGATCAGCGTGCGGGTGCGGGTCATCGGGTCGTCGTCGGTGGCTGCGGCTCGGCTCAGAGTCAGGGAGCCGGAAGAATCGGATGCGGGGGTGCTGCGGGTCATAGTGGCCTCAGTTTACGCGTGCAACCCTGAATGCTGGATTGGACGTCCCGGCACTGCCTGGGCAGCACCGGGACGGAGAGGACGGTTGGCAACGCGGGACCGGCGAAACGGGGTGCTACCGAAACCGTACCTTGGAGGCCCCGCCGGAGCCCGACCGGGAGGCCAGCGCCGCTTTCACGGCCAGGCGAACCGCGGACGAGGCGTAGCCCTTGCGCATCAGGAACCCGGTGAGGCGACGGTCGATGGTCTGGTCGTCGAGGCGCCCCAGTTGCTGCACCCGCTTGCAGGCCAGCTCAATCGCCCGTTCCGCCTCGTCGTCGGGAAGCTCTTCGAGCTTCTCGAGGATCAGGTCCTGGTCGAGGCCGCGTCGACGCATCTCGGCCTGCACACCGGAGCGACCCAGCCCCTTGCGCTCGTGGTGACTGTGCAGGATCTGGTCGGCCAGCCGGCCCTCGTCGATGTAGCCGAGTTCGGAGAAGCGTTCGATGACCTCGTCGATCTCGTGTTCGGCGATCTCGGTGCCGATGAGCACGGTGCGGGACTCCGTCGCGGACAGGGAGCGTGCGCGAAGGCGTTGCAGCAGAACCTGTTCCGCGTGCTCCCGTTCGACCGCGGCTTCGGCTTCGGCTTCAACGTCGGCTTCGGCTTCGGCTTCAACGTCAGCTGACCAGGACGCGGCCTCCGACAGTTCGACCACGGAATCGGGGTCCCCGGCAGGAACAGCCCTCCGGAGGTAGGTCACCGGGGCGAGTGACCCGTCGGCAACATCGGATGCGTTCGAGCCGGCCGATTCGTCGATGGACCCCGACCGTGCCGCGGCGCGTTCCTTGCTCCTGGCCCTGGCCGCGCTGATCGGTGTGACCTCGTCGGCCGGCTCGAAGTGCACCATTCCGGCTACGCTCCCTTGCGGGCGGCGAGCTTCACGGGAACCTTAACGTCGAGGCCGGCCTCCTTGGCCGCGGCGGCCGCGGTGGCCGCGGCAGCAGCGTCGGCCGCGATCTGGGCCTTCTTCGCCGCAGCACCCTCCGGGCCGACCCCGAGCTTGAAGAGGATCTTCTTCTCGATTTCATTGGCCATATCGGGGTTCTTGAGCAGGAAGTTACGGGAGTTCTCCTTGCCCTGACCGAGCTGGTCGCCGTCGTAGGTATACCAGGCCCCGGACTTCTTCACGATGCCCTGGTCGACGCCAAAGTCGATCAGGCTGCCCTCACGTGAGATTCCGATGCCGTAGATGATGTCGAACTCGGCCTGCTTGAACGGCGGCGCCATCTTGTTCTTGACGACCTTGACCCTGGTGCGGTTACCCACGGCTTCGGTGCCGTCCTTCAGAGTCTCGATGCGCCGGATGTCCAGGCGGACCGACGCGTAGAACTTGAGCGCCTTTCCACCGGCGGTGGTTTCCGGGCTGCCGAAGAACACGCCGATCTTTTCGCGCAGCTGGTTGATGAAGATCATGGTGGTGTTGGTCTGGCTGAGGCCACCGGTGAGCTTGCGCAGCGCCTGGGACATCAGTCGGGCCTGGAGTCCGACGTGGGAATCACCCATCTCGCCCTCGATCTCGGCGCGGGGCACCAGAGCGGCGACGGAGTCGATCACGATGAGGTCGATCGAGCCACTGCGCACGAGCATGTCGGCGATCTCGAGTGCCTGCTCGCCGGTGTCGGGCTGGGAGACGAGGAGGGCGTCGATATCGACGCCGAGCTTCCTGGCGTATTCGGGGTCGAGGGCGTGCTCCGCGTCGATGAAGGCGGCGATTCCGCCGCCCTTCTGCGCGTTGGCGATGGCGTGCAGGGTGAGCGTGGTCTTTCCGGAGGATTCCGGGCCGTAGATCTCGACGATGCGACCGCGCGGGAGCCCGCCAATGCCCAGCGCGACGTCCAGGGCGATGGAGCCGGTGGAAATGGTCTCGACCGGGGCGCGTTCGTCGCTGCCCAGACGCATGACCGAGCCCTTGCCGAACTGGCGATCAATCTGGGCGAGGGCGTTGTCGAGCGCCTTTTCGCGGTCTGCTGCTGATGCCATGGTGGACTCCTTCGGTCGTGCGTTTCGGCGCCTATAGGCTGTCGACCGCGACCGCCGGGAAGACCCCGGGTGCCGTTCTCGACAAGGCATTTCGCTGTCTGTCTCTAACGAAAACCGACTGTACGCCGCACCCCCGACACTGGCCGGAAGCGGCGGCGAACGTGGAGAATGCGTCATCAACGTCTGCTGTTGAGGAGCCTATCAAGAGCCGAACACGTATTCGAGCTTTTAGCGCCCAGTTCGGGCGTGTCGTCGAAACTCGACCAGGGCGGGCCCCGAGGGAGGGGCTACGTTCGTGCGGCGGGGAGTCCGGCGCCGTACCAACGGCTCTTCGGGACATCCGTTTCGGCGCAGAGCGCCAGCCACACCTCGCGCGCCGGAGCACCGCCGGCCAGGGCCTGGTCGGCGGTGCGCCCGAAGGCGGTGAGGATGAGATCCCGGGTGAGCACGCGACCGTAGCCGTCGCCGAACTCATCTTTCAGAGCCTGGCGAAACTCACTCAGGCGCATGCCGGAGCCACGGGGATCGCTGCGGAACGCGGGATCACTGCGGGAAGCGGAATCACTCGGGAGGCTGACGCGGACGGAATCGTCAGCGCACCATCAGCCCGGTGTCGAAGTTCGCCACGAGTTCGTCCGGAACGGTGTCCGGGAACCGGTCGATGCCTTCGATGACCGCGAGACGGTCGCCCACCTCGCGCATGATGACCGAAATCGGGGTGTCCAGCGCATCTGCGACGGAGGCCAGAATTTCGGAGGACGCTTCCTTCTGACCGCGCTCAACCTCGCTGAGGTAGCCGAGAGCCACGCTGGCCTTACTCGCAACCTGTCGCAGGGTGCGCCCCTTCTGCAGGCGGAAGTCCCTGAGCACATCGCCGATTTCCTGTCTTACAAGAATCATCGGAACCTCCTTCTCGTACCCTTTAAGTACTGCTTGTGAACTTCGGTCATCTGCTGTCTGGGGTGGGGATTGTTTACAGTACTACATTCATCCGACACCCCGAGACTACCCACGACTACTGGGCTTTTCTTGTGAATCTGTACTCTGTAACCGCCGTGTCGCGGGAACTATTCCGCAGTCGCCCCGGCTATCAGGGTCTGCACAGCTTCGACCGCCCTGGCCACGGTTTGGGCGCGGATCGCCGCGCGATCCCCGGTGAGCCGCAGGGGAATCGCCCACGCTTCGGCACCTCGGGACAGTCCGAGGAAGACGGTACCTGGGGCCTGCCCGCCCTGCGGGTCGGGGCCGGCGACGCCGGTCGTCGCCACGCCCAGATCGGCCGGTCGGCCGTCCACGGCGAGCCGGTCGCGCACCCCGCGGGCCATCTGCACGGCCACCTCAGGATGCACGGGGCCGTGTTCGGCCAGCAGCGCGAGGTCGACGCCGAGCAGGGTGTGCTTGAGTTCGGTCTGGTAGGCCACGACTCCCCCGGCGACGCAGAGCGAGGCCCCGGGGATCCGGATCAGTTCGGCCGTGAGCAGGCCGCCGGTGAGGGACTCGGCGACGGCGATCGTGAGGCCCGCCCGGGTCAGGGCGGCCACCAGGGCTGCCGTGCCCTCCGGCGCGTCGGCGATCGTCACCCGGCGGCTCGGGGGCCGCGGTTCTCGCGACGCGCGGCGAGGAGGTAGCCGACCCCGGTGACCACGGTGGCGACCAGCGCGGCGGCCATGACGGTCCAGTTCAGCCAGAAGATCCAGTCGCCCAGCAGCAACCACAGCGGCACGAGCGCCAGGGAGATCGCCACTGACTGCAGCACCGTCTTGAGCTTGCCGCCCCGGGACGCCGGGATGACCCGGTCCCGCAGCATCAGGAACCGAAAGACCGTGATGCCGATTTCGCGGACCAGGATGACGATGGTCACCCACCACCACAGCTCGCCGAGGATCGACAGCGAGACGAGGGCCCCACCGGTGAGCACCTTGTCCGCGATCGGGTCGAGCAGTTTGCCGAGATCGGTGACCTGGTTGTTGCGACGGGCGATTGCGCCGTCGATCCCGTCGGTGGCGATCGCGAGGATGAACAGCACGGCGGCGGCCCAGCGGAGGGCGCCGTCCTGGCCGGCATCGGCCAGGAGCAGCCAGACGAAGAGCGGCGCCAGCAGGATCCGCACGATGGTGATCAGGTTGGGCAGATTCCAGTTGCTGGGCCGCGCGACGGGCGTGAGTGGTGTGTCCATCGGTCATTCCCTGTCGGTCAGTTGCCAGGCATCCTCATCGGGGGCGGCCTCTTCCTCAGGGTACCCCTCCGACATTTTCGCGACCGGGTCGTTGGCGTATCGGGAGTCGGGTGCGCTATCCGCCTGGTGCGCGGCGGCCGCCTGCGCGTTCGCGGTGGCCGCGTGGTGCTGCTCGTCCGACCCGCGCAGCAGCGCGAGCACGCTGGGTAGCTGTTCGACCGTGACGAGCACGTCCCGGGCCTTCGATCCCTCAGACGGGCCGACGATCTCCCGAGACTCGAGCAGGTCCATCAAGCGGCCGGCCTTCGCGAAACCGACCCGCAGTTTTCGCTGCAGCATCGAGGTCGAGCCGAACTGGGTCGAGACGACGAGCTCCGCCGCGGCGAGCAGAACCTCGAGGTCGTCGCCGATGTCGGAGTCGATCTCCTTGCGCGGGGCGACCATTGCCACATCGGGCCGGTAGTCGGGTCTGGCCTGCTGGGTGACATGCTTGACGACGCGTTCAATCTCGGCCTCGTTGACCCAGGCTCCCTGCACACGGATGGCCTTGGACGCTCCCATCGGCAGGAACAGGGCGTCGCCCTGGCCGATCAGCTTGTCCGCGCCCGGCTGGTCGAGGATGACCCGGGAGTCGGTGACGCTGGTCACGGCGAAGGCGAGGCGGGAGGGCACGTTCGCCTTGATCAGGCCGGTGACGACGTCGACGCTGGGTCGCTGGGTGGCCAGGACCAGGTGGATGCCGGAGGCGCGCGCGAGCTGGGTGATGCGCACGATCGAGTCCTCGACGTCGCGCGGGGCGACCATCATCAGGTCGGCGAGCTCGTCGACGACGACGAGCAGGTAGGGGTACGGCTTGAGGGTGCGGGCGCTCCCGGCGGGCAGCACGATCTCGTTGCCCACGACGGCCTTGTTGAAATCGTCGATGTGGCGGAAGCCGAAGCTGGCCAGGTCGTCGTAGCGCATGTCCATCTCTTTGACGACCCACTGCAGGGCCTCGGCGGCCTTCTTCGGGCTGGTGATGATGGGCGTGATCAGGTGCGGAACGCCGGCGTATGCGGCGAGCTCGACCCGCTTCGGGTCGATCAGCACCATCCGCACATCGCTGGGCTTGGCACGCATGAGCAGGCTGGTGATCATCGAGTTCACGAAGCTCGACTTGCCCGACCCGGTGGAACCGGCCACGAGAAGGTGGGGCATCTTCGCGAGGTTGGCGATGACGAACCCGCCGCCGACGTCCTTGCCGACACCGATGGTCATCGGATGGGTGCTGTTGGTGGCGGTCCCGGAGCGGAGCACATCGCCGAGGGTGACGATCTCCCGGTCGGTGTTGGGAATCTCGATGCCGATGGCGCTCTTGCCGGGGATGGGCGAGAGGATGCGCACCTCGTTCGAGGCCACGGCGTAGGAGAGGTTCTTGCTCAGCGCGGTGACCCGTTCCACCTTGACGCCGGGGCCGAGTTCAATCTCGTACTGGGTGACGGTCGGGCCGCGGGAGAAGCCGGTGACCTTCGCGTCGACCTGGAACTGGCGAAGCACCTCCGTGATCGACTTGACGATCTCGTCGTTAGCGGCCGAGCGGGCCTTCGCGGGCGGCCCCTTGGTCAGCGTCGTGGTCGAGGGGAGCTGGTACGGGGCGGCCGGCTCAGGGGCGACGGTCTCCGGGCGCGGCGCCAGGGCTGCCGCGTCGAGCTCGTCGAAGCCGGGAAGCACCTCGGTCTGTCCGGTCGGGTCGTCGGCGTACAGTCCGGTCGCCGAACCCCGTTTTTGCACATCGATCTCACCGGTGAAACGTGTGATGGCAGCCTCGGCCCGGCGCAGGTCCTCGAGCACCTCGGTGCCGTAGTGGTCCTTCACGACGGGAGTCGTGGGCTGCGCCGGTTCGAGGGCGGTGTCGAAGCTGCCGCGACCGTCGCCGCCGAGCAGCATGCTCATCGGGTCGGATGCGGGCGGCTCCGCCTCGCCGGCGGCCTCGGCATCCGTGCTCAGCGCGCTGCTGAAATCGGGGTCTTCCTCGCGCTTGCTGGTGTTGCGCCGCCACCAGGGAAGGGCGTTGGCGTCCTCGTCGACGCCGTCGAGTTCGAGCTGCAGGGTCTTCTCCAGCTTCGCTTCCTTCATAGCCGCGCGTTCCTCCGCGTCGGGAAGCTGGGCGCCGAAGAGCCAGGCGTAAAGCTCGCGGCTGCGCGCGCCAATCCGGTTCGGTGGGGTCTTCGTGATGATGAAGAGGCTGAGCGTCAGGAGCAGGATGACGACGATCGTGGCGCCGATGGCGGTGGTCAGGTAGATCAGCGGGGCGGCGACCATCCAGCCGATCACGCCGCCGGAGAGCGCGAGCACCTCCATGCCGTCGCTGGGCGCGGGCTGGCCGCCGAAGATGTGGCAGAGGCCGGAGACCGACACGAGCAGCAGGGACAGGCCGATGCCGATCCGCCCGTTGTCGTGCACCGAACTGGGTTTGCGGAAAAGCCAGCCCGCGAAGAGCAGCATGATCACGGGCAGGGCGAACGCGACGCGGCCGAACAGGCCGCCGAACGTCCAGGCGTCGAGGGTCTGGGCGACCGGGCTGTTGATCAGGAACCACTCGACCACCGCCCCGGCGATGGCGAGGAGCACGAGGAAGAACGGCAGGCCGTCGCGGCGCTCGTCTTTGGAGAGCTTTTCGGGGCCGAGGGCGCGCGCGGCGCCTCCGGTGACGTGGGCGAGCGCCATCCAGAACCGGACGAACAGGCCCGGGCCCGGGTCGCCGGAGGTGAACTTGACGGTCTTCTGGGCCTGGGTCTTCTGGGCGGGCTTCCGCGCGGTCGTGCCGCGCGCGGGTGCAGTGCGGGCGCGCCCGGTCGACTTAGTGCTCGTAGCCATGAGATCTACGGTACCGCCGACCCCCGACTTCCGGGTCAGCCCACGCCCACTCGATTCCAGCCGGCGTTGACGGAACGGACTTTTCGGTGACCAGCCGCTCGGGGTCCGTCGAGGGCGACGGGTCAGACGAATCCCCGGCCGGGACCGGGTTCGGTTGGCCTAGGCCTCGATCACCAGGGGAACGATCATCGGTCGGCGGCGGAAGGCGACGTTCACCCAGCGGCCGACCGTGCGGCGCACGATCTGCTGCAGGGCGTGCGAATCGCGCACTCCGTTCTGCGCGGCCTCGGCCAGTGCCGCCTCGATCTTGGGTCGCACCGCGTCGAAGACGGAGTCGTCCTCGGCGAAGCCTTTGGCGTGGATCTCCGGGCCGACGATGACCTTACCGGTCGAAGCGTCGACGACGATGATGATCGAGATGAACCCCTCCTCAGCGAGGGTGCGCCGGTCCTTGAGGTCGGCCTCGGTGATCTCGCCGACGGTCGACCCGTCGACGTAGACGTAGCCCAGGTCGAGTTGGCCGACCTTCCGCACCACGCCGGCGCGCAGGTCGAGCACCGTGCCGTCTTCGGCGAGGAAAACGTTTGCGTCGGGCACGCCGGTCTCGACCGCGAGCTTGGCGTTGGCGACCAGGTGGCGGTATTCGCCGTGCACGGGCAGCACATTCCTGGGCTTGAGGATGTTGTAGCAGTAGGTCAGCTCACCGGCGGCGGCGTGCCCGGAGACGTGTACCTTCGCGTTGCCCTTGTGCACGACGGTGGCGCCGAGCTTGGTCAGGCCGTCGATGATGCGGTAGACCGCGTTCTCGTTGCCGGGGATCAGGCTGGAGGCGAGGATCACGGTGTCCCCGAGTCCCACCTCGACCTGGTGGTCCATGTTCACCATCCGGCTGAGCACGGCCATCGGCTCGCCCTGCGATCCGGTGGACATGTAGACGATCTTGTCGTCGGGGACGCTGCCGGCCTTCTTGAAATCGATCAGCACCCCCTCCGGGACCCGAAGGTAGCCGAGCTCGGCGGCGATGGTCATGTTGCGCACCATCGACCGGCCCAGCAGCGCCACCCGTCGGTCGTTCGCGTAGGCCGCGTCGAGCACCTGCTGCACCCGGTGCACGTGGCTGGAGAAGCTGGCGACGATCACCCGGCGCGGGGCGCGGGCGATGACGTCCGTGAGCACCGGTCCGATCAGCCGTTCGGACGGGGTGAAGCCGGGGACGTCCGCATTCGTCGAGTCGACCAGGAAGAGGTCGACGCCGTCGGTGCCGAGCCTGGCGAATTCGCGCAGGTCGGTCAGACGGTGGTCGAGCGGGAGCTGGTCCATCTTGAAGTCGCCGGTGTGCAGCACGGTGCCGGCGACGGTCTTGATCGCCACCGCCAGGGCGTCGGGAATCGAGTGGTTGACGGCGACGAACTCGAGGTTGAACGGGCCGAGGCGTTCCGTCTGGCCCTCCTTGACCTGGAGGGTGTACGGCGTGATCTTGTGTTCCTTGAGCTTGGCCTCGATGAACGCGAGGGTCAGCCCTGACCCGATCAGCGGGATGTCCTGGCGCAGCTTGAGCAGGTAGGGCACGGCGCCGATGTGGTCCTCGTGGCCGTGGGTGAGCACGACCCCGAGGATGTCGTCGAGGCGGTCCCTGATCGGGCTGAAGTCGGGCAGGATGAGGTCGACGCCCGGCTGGTGCTCCTCGGGGAACAGTACCCCGCAGTCGACGATGAGGATCTTGCCGTCGATCTCGAAGGAGGTCATGTTACGGCCGATCTCGCCCAGACCCCCGATCGGGATGACCCTGAGCGTGCCCGGTTCGAGCGGAGTCGGGTCGTATACGTCGATGGGCATGTGCCCTCCTAGGTGGTCGGTGGCGTGATTAGCGTGTCGTCCCGGCGATCCTGGGCAGCGCGCCGCCCGCGGCGGCGTTGCGGTCGGGGCGGAAGTTGGAGAAGTCGACGCCGGGGATGTTCCTGACCAGGTCGATTTCGTCCTCGATCTGCGCGGCCTCGAAGTCCTCCGGGCCGACGAGGGGCAGGCGCACCCGCGGGCTGCTGATCCGGCCGAGGCCGTGCAGGATGTACTTGACCGCGACGGTGCCCGGCACATGCGTCATGCACGCGCGCACGAGCGGCTCGAGCTGCCGGTGCGCGGCCGTTGCCGTCCTCAGGTCGCCGGCGTTGACGGCATCCACCATCTGGCGGTACGGCATTGCCGCGATGTTCGCGGTGACTCCGATCAGGCCGGTCGCGCCGATCGACAGGTGCGGGAGCACGTTCGGGTCGTCGCCCGAGAAGTAGAGCAGGTCGGTCTGGTTGAGCACCCGGCTGACCTGAGCCAGGTCGCCCTTGGCGTCCTTCACGGCGAGGATGTTGGGGTGTTTCGCGGCGCGCAGGATGGTCTCGTAGTTGATCGGCACGCCGGTGCGTCCAGGGATGTCGTAGAGGATCACCGGCAGGTCGGTGGCGTCGGCGATCATCCGGAAGTGGGTGAGGATGCCCGACTGGGTCGGCTTGTTGTAGTACGGGGTGACGATCATGTTGCCGTCGGCGCCGGCCTTCTCGCTCTGTCTGGCGAGCTGCATGGCGTGGGCGGTCTCGTTGGACCCGCCGCCGGTGATGATCTTCGCGCGGCCGCCCGCGACGTCCTTGCCGACCTCGACCAGACGGATCTTCTCCGGGTCGGTCAGGGTGGACGTCTCGCCGGTGGTGCCGGAAACGACGATGCCGTCGGCCCCGGCGCAGATCACATCGTCGATGTGTTTCGCCACTCCCGCCCAGTCGACTTCGCCGTCGGCAGTGAAGGGTGTGACCAGGGCGACGAGGACCTGGCCGAATGGGTTATAGGACGTAGACACGAATCACAGGCTACCGGTCACCGTGCCGGATCGCACGCGCAGGCTCCGGCGCAACCCGCGTGCGCCGTAACCTGTCGTCATAGTCCCCCTGCCGCGGCCCGAGGCCCGTACCGTTGAACCATGGACCCTCTTCTCGCCCTCGGCGGTGTGCTGGCGCTCGTGGCCGCCGCGACCCTGCTCGGGCTGGCCTGGCGGGCGAGGCAGGACCGCTACACGACCGTGGTTGAGGCTCCGGCGCTCACCCCGGCGGATCTCGCCAGCACCGTGTCGTTCGGGGCGGACGCCACCCTGGTTCAGTTCTCGACCGAGCATTGCGCCCGTTGCCCCGGCACGCGCACGATGCTCGCCAACGTTGCCCGGTCCCGGCCCGGCGTCGTGCACATCGAGGTGGACCTGACCCACCGGGCCGATCTCGCCCGCCGCTTCCAGGTTCTGCAGACCCCGACCACCCTCATCCTGGACCGGTCCGGTCGGGTGCGCGAGAGGGTCGGCGGCGCGCCCCACAGGGCCGGCATCATCGCCCACCTCGACACCCTGCCAGGGAGCCTCCATGCCAACCTCCCCCACTGATCCCGGCGGGGCCGGAGCGTCCGCGGGCGCACCCCGCCCGCGCCGCGCCGACCTCGACCCGCGCGGGCCGCGCTTCGGCGCCGGGATCACGGCCGTGCTGCTGCTCGTCGTGGTGTTCCTGTCGCTCATCGGGGCATCCGCTGCCGCTCTCTCCCTGTTGGCCGGGCTCGCCGTCCTGTTCGCCTGGGGTGCGTTCGCCGGCGCAGGCCGTCATCCGTGGGGGCTTCTGTTCAAGCGTTTCGTGCGACCGAGGCTGGCCCCGCCGACCGCGCTCGAGAATCCGGCCCCGCCGACCTTCGCCCAGGGCGTCGGCCTGCTGGTCACCCTCGTCGGAGTGGTCCTGGGACTGGCCGGCCTGGCGCCGGCCGTGGGCATTGCGGCCGCCGCCGCATTCATCGCGGCCTTCCTCAACGCCGTGTTCGACTACTGCCTTGGTTGCCAGCTCTTCCTGCTGCTCGTGCGGGCGGGCCTCCTCGGGCGCGGTCCCCGCGACGCCAGATAGGCGCCTCCCTGCCGATTCCCAGACTGGTTCGCCCCGTTCCGAGGCCGGATGGCTAGGCTGGGGGTTCACTCTGGAGGTAACACCATGGCATTGACCAGCGAAGCAACCACCGTCTGGACCGGCGATCTGAAGTCCGGCCAGGGCACTGTCTCCCTCGATTCATCGCACGCCGCCGAATTCCCGGTGACCTGGCAGGCCCGCTCGGTCGGCAGCCCGAACACGACCAACCCGGAGGAACTCCTCGGGGCAGCCCACGCCGCCTGCTTCTCGATGGCGCTCGCCAACGGGCTCAGCGCCGCCGGGCACACCCCGGAGAACATCCAGACCACCGCCGCTGTCACCTTCGAGGCCGGGGTCGGAGTCGTCGGCAGCCACCTGCTCGTGAGCGCCAGCGTGCCCGGCCTGACCGAAGCGGAATTCGAGGCCTTCGCGGCCGACGCGAAGGCCAACTGCCCGATCTCGAAGGCGCTGGCCGGCATCCCGATCACGATCGAAGCCGAACTGGCCTAGCCAGGGTCGGCGTCATGCGAGTACTGGTCTCAGGGGCCTCCGGCCTGATCGGCACCGAGGTCTGCCGCCAGCTCGGCGCGGCGGGCCACACGATCGCGCGCCTGGTGCGCCGTGCCCCGCAGACGCCGAATGAATTCCGGTGGAACCCGGCCGCACTCAGCCTGGACGAGGCCGCGCTCGGGCAGGTGGATGCGGTGATCAACCTGTCCGGTGCGTCGCTCGCCCGTCTGCCGTGGACCACAGGTTACCGTCGGCAGATCCTCGAATCGAGAGTGCAGTCCACCCGCACGCTGACCGACGCAATGCGGCGCAGCACCCGCCCGCCCGCCGTCCTCCTCAATGCCTCAGCGGTCGGCATCTACGGTGACCGTCCAGGGGAAGTGCTCACCGAGGAGTCGGCCCCGGGCACCGATTTCCTGGCGGGCGTCGTCGCCGCCTGGGAAGCGGAGGCCGGGCTCGCCCCCGAGCAGACCAGGGTCGTGACGTTCCGCACCGGACTGGTCATTGCCAGGGGCGGAGCACTGCGGCCAGTGCTGCCGTTGGTCCGCTTCGGCCTGGCCGGTCCGCTCGGTCGCGGCACCGCGCACTGGCCGTGGATCAGCCTGCACGACGAGGCCGCCGCGATCGTGCACCTGCTTGGGTCCGACCTGTCCGGACCGGTGAATCTCGTCGGCCCGACCCCGGCCACCTCCACCGATGTGATCAAGGCGGTCGCCACTGCGCTGCACCGCCCATTCAGGATCCCCGTACCCGAACCGTTGCTGACCCTGGCCCTGCAGGATGCCGCGCGTGCGCTGCTGCTGGCCGACCAGGAGGTCGACTCGACCCTGCTCCAGGACGACGGATTCGTCTTCTCGCACCGGACGGCGGCCGCGGCGGTCGAGTGGATGCTTGAGCAGCCCTGATCCTGGGTCGGCGGATCCCCGGCCTCCCCGGGCACCGGCGCGTCTACCGGGGCGGGGCGGCCGCCTCTACGGAGCGTTCGAGGGCGATTGCGGTGCGGATGGCGCCGCGGGCCCGGCGGCGGTCTCCGGAAGCGTCGTAGGCCAGTCCGAGCCGGAACCAGGCCCGCCAGTCTTCCGGGGCGGCATCCACCTCCGCCTTGAACCGGGGGAATTCGGCGTCTGCCGCGTCGCGTAGCGGCCGCCCGCTCGGGCGGGTCGGCAGCTCCTCGACGGGAAGCTCTCCCTCACGCTCGAGCCGGCGCACCAGTTGTTCCGACCGCCGGCCGAACCGAAGTTCGAGCACGAGTGCCCACACCCCGATCACGGGCAGGATCATCAGTGCCACACCGATCACGATGCCGACGGGGTCACCGCTTTGCACGAACAGCACCGCGCGCCAGCCGACGAGCACCAGGTAGAACGCGAGGAGCAACGCCATCGGAACGACGGCCAACCGGCTCTTCATTATTCGGTCCCTGCAGCGCCGGCAACCGAGTCGCCCGGAACGGAGTCGTCCGGCCCCGGTTCGGGCGGTGTCTCCCGGGCGGCCGGCTCGCCGAGGCCCAGGTCGACGATCTGGTCGAGTCCGACCGTGACGCCGTTGGCAGTCACGGCCGCGGCGAGGGCGAGCAGGATGCCACGCTCGTAGGCCGCCGCGGAGAGGGTGTTGTGGCTGATCGTCAGCGTCTCCCCCGTGCCGCCGAAGATGACGTCCTGACGGGCGAGCAGCCCCTCAAGCCGGAGGCTGTGCACGGGCACACTGGATACCTGCTGGCCACGGGCGCGCTGATCAATGTGCGGGGCGGAAACCGGACCGAGGCCCGCTCTGGCCTTACCGATCAGCTCGGCCGTGCGCACCGCGGTACCGGAGGGAGAGTCGACCTTTGCGGCCTGGTGCGCCTCGACGATCTCGATCGAATCGAAGAAGCGGGCGACCATGGCCGAGAGTGCCGTGCCGATGACGGAGCCGATGGAGAAGTTGGGGATGATGACCACGCCGGTGTCGTCGCGCCCCGCGATGCGCCGGGCGAGGGCGTCGATCCGGTCCTGCGACCAGCCGGAGGTGCCGACCAGCACGCGAAGGCCGTTGTCGACGGCGAAGTCGACGACGCCCTGGCTGGCCCCGGGCACCGTGAGGTCGATCACGACGTCGGCACCGAGCATCTCGGCCAGGTTGCTGGCGGAGTTCAGCCCGGCGACGAGTTCATAGCCGTCGGTTTTCTCGATCAATGCGGCGACGAGGCGGCCCATCGTTCCCGTTACGCCGACGATGGCCACCCGTGTTGTCATGCGACCAATCTACCAAGGGCGGCCGGGCCTTGCCGCAGCCGCGGGGCGAAGTAGCCTTGACTCATGTCCGATTCTCCCGCCCTGGCCTTCAGCGACGTGTCGGTGACGGATGCCGGCTCGATCGTGCTGCTCACCCAGTACTTCAGCGACCGCGAGTCGACCTTCCCGGCAGCCCAGGGTGAGTACCGCACCACATTTCCGACTCCGGACCAGTTCGTGCGGCCACGCGGAGTGTTCCTGCTCGTCAGCGAGCAGAACGGGGAACGCGAACGCGCCTTCGTCGGGTGCGGCGGTGTGCGCCGGATCGAGGATTCAGCACAGGGGCTGGCGCGCTTCGAGATCAAGCACCTCTGGTTGCAGCCGCAGGTGCGCGGTCGGGGCTGGGGCGGGGCTCTGCTCGCCGAGCTGGAGCGGCGTGCGCTGGACCTCGGCGCCGACGAAGTCGTCCTCGACACGAACGCGAGCCTGACGGCCGCGGGGGTGCTCTATTCTCGGGCCGGCTACGAGGACTGCGCGCCGTACAACGACAACCCGAACGCCACGAACTGGTACCGTAAGCGCCTCGACTGACCCGGTACTCCGCCGGTCCGCCCGGGCGGGCACGCCTCAGAACAGAAGCGGGTCAGGCAGGCCGGTGCGCAGCTCCACCGGCAGGTGCCCGGTGTCGTTGTGGGTGATCATGGTCCAGGGGCGGCCGGGTTTCTGGTGCAGCACGGTGAGGCCGCAATTGGCCTGGTTGATGCTGATCCAGCGCCAGTCGGGCGCTCCGAGCACCTCGCGCACGAACCAGGCGATCACGAAGTTGTGGGTGATCAGCAGGTCGTGGTGCTCACCACGGCGGGGCTGCAGGAACTCGGCGACGGCATCCTCCATCTGGGCACTCCCCGCCTCGATCTCCGCCTCGGTGACCGCGCCGAAGAACGGCGCGTAGGCCGCGGGGGTTTCCGGCGCCATGCCGGACGGTATGCAGTCGAAGAGTAGCGCTGTCGGCTCCGGGGTCAGTGCCGGCAGGCGTTGGGCGATGATCTTCGCGGTTTCGGCGGCCCGCTGGAGCGGGGAATGGAACGCCGCCGTGAACGGCACGCCGCCGAGACGCTCGGCGATCAGCTGGGCCTGGCGCGTGCCGCGGGCAGAAAGCGGGCCGTCCGGCAGACCGTGTTCGGCATCCTGCTGTTCACCGTGGCGCACGAGGTAGATGTAGTGGGGCAAGGTCTTCTCTTTCAATTCGCAGCGACAACACGGGCGGCCAGTCGGGGTGCCGACCCCGGGGGCGGCGTCGGTTCGTGCGGGTCAGGAGCGGATCGGGTCGGGCAGGATGGCGGCGAAGGCGTCGGGCTCCAGCGCGCCGACGGCCGCGATGGACAGCGGACCGGCGGCCAGTTCGGCGGCCAGTTCCTGCACATCCGCCGCGGTGACCAGCGCGAGGCGGCGAAGGGCCTCGTCGAGGTCGACGAATTCGCCGAGCGTGATCTCGGACCGGCCGAGCCGGGACATCCGGGTATCGGAGTCCTCGAGGGCGAGGGCGGATGCCCCCGACAGCTGTCCGGCCGCCCGGGCCATCTCGTCGGCGCTGACACCGTGCTCGGCGAGTCGGTGCAGCTCGCTGAGCATGAGTTCGGCGACCTGGCCGGCCTTCGCCGGCGTGCAGCCGGCGTACATGCCGAACAGTCCGGCGTCGGAGTATCCGGGGGCGAAGGAGTAGACCGAGTAGGCCAGGCCGCGCTTCTCCCGCACCTCCTGGAACAGGCGCGACGACATGCCGCCGCCGAAGATGGAGTTGAGCACGCTCATGGTGACGCGCCGGTCGTCGCTGGCGAGGAGGCCGGGGAACCCCATCAACAGGTTGGCCTGCTCGAGCGGCCGCTGCACGATGGTGACCCGCGCCCCCTGGGTGATGCTTGCCGGGTTGCCGGAGCGGCGCCCGACCGGGATGGCGTCGGCGCTGAGATCCCAGCCGGCCAGGATCAGCGCACGGGTGACGCCGTCGACGAGCGCGTCGTGGTCGACAGCGCCCGCCACGGTGACGACGAGGTCCTGAGGCCGGTAGTTGGCCCGATAGTGCTCCTGCACGGCGGCGTGGGTGGCGGCCCGGATCGTGTCGGGGCTGCCGCCGATCGGCCGTCCGAGCGGATGATCGCCCATCACTGCCTCGAAGAACCGCTCGTTGGCCACATCGGACGGGTCGTCATCCGCCATCGCGAGTTCCTCGAGGATGACGCCGCGCTCGTTCTCGAACTCGACCGGGTCAAGCAGGGAGGAGGTGAGCATATCGGTGAGCACCTCGACCGCCATCGGCAGATCCCGATCCTGCACCTTGGCGTAATAGCAGGTGTATTCCTTGGCGGTCATGGCATTGTGCTCGCCACCGACCGCATCGAACGCGATCGCGATGTCGAGTGCGGTGCGCTTCGCGGTTCCCTTGAAGAGCAGGTGCTCGAGGAAATGGGTCGATCCGAAGTGGCCGGGCTGTTCGTCGCGGGAGCCGACCGCGACCCAGTAACCGATGGTCAGGCTGCGGCTGCCCGGCACCTGCTCGCTGACGATGCGCACCCCGCTGGGCAGGACGCTGCGGCGCACGAGGGACTCACCGGCCGCTCGGAAGGAGAGTTCGGCCAGGTCCAGGGGAAACTCAACGGCACCGTTCATATCTTCCCAGCCTATGTCACCGCGTCGGCCGGCCGGGGTCGACCCGCCTTGCGGAAACACGTTCCCGGCCGGGTTCTCGCTACGCGGACACCCGGTCCAGGTCCATCATGTCGCCGCGGGTGAGGCGAATGCCGGCGGCGGCCACGAGCGCCTCCACCTGGTCGGGGTGGCTGGCACTGGCCACCGGGGCCACGACCTGGCCACGGGCGAGCAGCCAGGCGATCGCGATCGTGGCCGGGGCGACGGCATGTTGCTCGGCGATGCGGTCGACGACCGCGAGCATCCGCAGGCCGGGCCTGGTGAGGTACTTGGCGGCACGCGCCCCGCGGGTCGTCTTCGTCAGGTCGGCCTTCGACCGGTAGCGCCCGGCGAGGAAGCCGTGCGCGAGCGCGAAGTACGGCAGCACTGACATTCCCTGGGCCTTGGTGACCAGGGCCAGGGAGGACTCGAATGGCGTGCGACGGAGGAGGCTGTACTCGGTCTGCAACGCCACGAACCGGGGCAGGCCGTTGGCGGCTAGCACCCGCGCCTCCATCAACCGTTCGGCGGAGAAGTTGGATGCGGCGAGGTACCGCACCAGGCCGCTGCGGATGAGCCCGTCGACGGCGCCGAGGCTCTCCTCCAGCGGCACGGTCGGGTCGTCGTAGTGGAAATGCAGCAGGTCGATGTAGTCGGTGCCGAGCCGGTCGAGCGAGGCCTGAACCGCGCCGACGATGCTCCGCGGCGAGAGCCCGGGATTATCCCGGTTCTTGCCGATTTTGGTGGCGATCACGGTGCTGTCGCGTGCGCCGCGTGAGCGCAGCCACGAACCGACGATCACCTCGCTGCGCCCGGAGGTGTAACTATCGGCGGTGTCGAGGAAGTTGCCGCCGAGGTCGCGGTGCCGGTCAAGCACGCGAGCGCTCGTTTCTCCGTCGGCCGTCCAGCCGAACACGCTCGTGCCCAGGGCCAGGGGATGCACCGTCAGGTCGGTGTCCGCGATCGTGCGGCGCAGGGTGCGGGGAAGCGGGAGGGACTGCACCGCGACGGGCAGCGAGATGGCGGGCGGACCCTGAAGCCGGGCGGGGCCGGTGCCGGGCGCACTCACGGTCGGCGTGCTCGTTGTCGGCGTGCCGTGTGCGTGCATGGCCGAGCGGGGCATCCTCGCTCCTCTCCTCCACTGCAGAGAATATCCCCGGCTCCCACTCCGGCAAAGGACGCGCCGGAACCGTTACCAAACCGTGGGCCCCGGCGCGAAACGCCCTACTCGCGGGTCAAGTTAGAGTTGGAGGGGAACGATTCTGACCCGGCGGCCGCAGAGGCGTCGCCAACGCCCGCCCGAATCGCCCGTGAAAGAAGGATCCATGACGCAGCCCACCGGCCTGTCCACGCCCGAGGTACTTTCTGAGGCTCGACGGCGCCGTACGTTCGCCGTGATTTCCCACCCCGACGCGGGAAAGTCCACGCTCACCGAGGCGCTGTTGCTGCACGCGCGCGCCATCACGACCGCCGGGGCGACGCACGGCAAGGCCGGACGCCGCGGCACGGTGTCCGACTGGATGGCGATGGAGCAGGCCCGTGGTATCTCCGTGACCAGCGCGGCCATCCAGTTCGAGTACCGCGACAGCGTGATCAACCTCGTCGACACCCCCGGGCACGCCGACTTCTCCGAGGACACCTTCCGGGTGCTCTCCGCCGTCGACGCCGCCGTCATGCTCGTGGATGCGAGCAAGGGCCTCGAGGTGCAGACCATGAAGCTCTTCGAGGTGTGCCGTCAGCGCAACCTCCCGGTGATCACCGTGATCAACAAGTGGGACCGCCCCGGCGCGGAGGCGCTCGACCTGATGGACGAGATCCGCCGGCGCACGGGACTGATCCCCACTCCCCTGACCTGGCCGGTCGGGATCGCCGGGGACTTCCGCGGCGTGATCGAGCGATCCAGCCACGAGTTCGTGCGGTTCACCCGCACCGCCGGCGGCGCGAAGGCCGCCGCGTTCGAACGGGTCGGCGCGGACGTCGCCGCCGCGGACGAGGGCGACGCCTGGCTGACCGCGACCGAGGAATCCGAACTCCTCACCGAGGAGAACCAGGATCACGACGAGGCCCGGTTCCTGGCCAACGAGACCACCCCCGTGCTCTTCGCCGCCGCGGTGCTCAACTTCGGGGTGCAACACATCCTGGATACGCTCGTCGACTTCGCGCCCGCCGCAGAGGCCAGGGAGGACGCTTCCGGCGGCCACCGGCCCGTCGGCAGCGCGTTCTCCGGCTTCGTCTTCAAGGTGCAGTCGGGCATGAACGCCTCACACCGTGACCACGTCGCATTCGTCCGGGTCTGCTCCGGCCAGTTCCGTCGCGGGATGGTCGTGACCCATGCGGCCAGCGGGCGGCCGTTCGCCACGAAGTACGCGCAGCACCTGTTCGGCCGTGAACGCGAGGTGGCCGACGAGGCCTGGCCCGGCGACATCGTCGGCCTGGTCAACGCCTCCGCACTGCGGGTGGGTGACTCGATCTTCGACGGCGACCCGGTCGAATACCCGCCGCTGCCGATGTTCGCCCCCGAGCACTTCCGGGTTGTCAGGTCCGCCGACACCAGCAAGCACAAGCAGTTCCGCCGCGGGATCGACCAGCTGGACCACGAGGGAGTCATCCAGGTGATGCGCTCCGAGCTGCGCGGCGACCAGGCCCCGGTGCTCGGCGCGGTCGGGCCGATGCAGTTCGAGGTGGTCGAGGAACGGATGACCCACGACTTCGGTGCGGCCATCCGTTCGGAGGCCCTGCCCTACCAGATCGCCAGGCGCACCGACCGGGAGAGCGCCGAGATTCTCGGCCACGACCGGCAGGTCGAGGTGCTGATGCGCTCGGACGGCACCCTGCTGGCGCTGTTCAGCACGGTCTGGCGGCTGCGCAACACCGTGCGCGACCACCCGGAGCTCCTGCTCGAGGACCTCGCCACCGGCAGCCCGGAGGTCGCCGCCGCGCGCTGAACCCGGCACGGAGCCCCCACCGAGCCGCACGCAAGCGGCGGGGCGCCCCGCGGGGCGACCGGCCGCTGCAGCGGATCAGCGGGTCATGCTCCGCGGCGGGTCGGCGAACTCGTCGCCGCCGTATTTGGCGTTGGCGACGCTCATCACGGCGGGCCACATCCGGTGCCGTGCGGTCGCCGCCTGACCGCCGTCGAAGTATGTTTCGCGCTGGTCTTCGCCGGTGCCGGACACCGTCACGACGCCGACGACGGTGGCGACCTTGGTGCTCGCCCCGGCCATCCAGGTGTCCTTGTTCTCGTCGGTGGTGCCGGTCTTGCCGATCATCGGCACCTCTGGGTCCGTCGCTCGACGCGACGGCGCCCCCGTGCCGCTGGTCATCACCCGCTGCATCGCATAGCTCATCCCCGCGGCGACATCCGGCGTGACGGACTGCGTGCACGTCGACTTCGGCACCGGCAGCTCCGTCCCGTCCGTGCCGACCATCCGGTCGATCAGGACCGGCGTGCAGGTGGTTCCGTTGTTGGCGATGCCGGCGTACGCGGCCGCCATGGTGAGGGGGGCGATCTCGTTGGTACCCAGGACCGAGGCCGCGCCCTGCTGGAGCGGGTCTCCATCGGCCCGGTGCACTCCGAAGGCCTCGGCGGTCTTGCGGATGCCGCACAGGTCCAGTTTCTTCGCCATGCCGATGAATCCGGTGTTGATCGAGCTGATCGTGGATTCGAGGGCGGAGTAGTACCAGTCGTTCTCATAGGACGCGTCGTTGCTGGGGTCGAAACTCGTGCCGTATTCCTGGGGACCATTGCAGCTGTCCTCGAAGACACCCCAATCGGAGCGCTCCCGGGAACTGACCGAGTCGGCGAGGGAGTTGCCCTCCTTCAGCCATTCGGCCAGGGTGAAGACCTTGTAGGTCGACCCGGTCTGGAAGCCGGTCGACCCACCCTGGGAGTAGTCGGTGTTGAAGTTGATCCCGGTGGCATCGGGGTTCTCCGCCGCGACAGCGGATTCCTGGGTGTAGTCCTTGTTCTGGGTCATCGCGAGCACCCGACCGGTGCCGACGCCCACGCTGGTGATGACCCCGCCGACGTCCCAGCCGTCGTAGGACTTCGGGACGTTCTCGGCCAGGGTGGCCTCGGCCGCCGCCTGCAGGTCGAGGTCGAGGGTCGTGTACACGTCAAACCCACCAAGCCGGAAGTTGGCCAGCCTGGTGGCGCGATCCGCGCCAAAGGCGGGGTCGTCCCGGAGGGTGCGCAGGACCAGGTCACAGAAATACGCGCCACCGGCCGCGGTCTGGCAGCCGGTGCTCGGCTCTGAGATGGTCGGTTCGACCGGCGCTGCGACTGCGGCATCGTGGTCGGCCTTGCTGATCTTCTTGTGCTTCAGCATCTCGCCGAGGATGTAGTCGCGTCGAACCTTGTTGTCCGCGTAGCCGTTGGCCGCACCGTTGCTGGTGCTCTCCGGCTTGTCGAGCTGGAACTTGACCGGGTTGTTCACGATCGCGACGAGGCTCGCCGCCTGGGGAAGAGTCACCGCGGCCGCCGTGCTGTTGAAGTAGTAGTTCGCCGCCGCTTCGATTCCGTAGATGGAGCCGCCGAAGCCGGTGATGTTCAGGTACTGGCGCAGGATGTCGGTCTTGGACGACTTCTTCTCCAGGCCGATCGCGAGGCTCATTTCCTTGAGCTTGCGGTCGGGGGTGGTCTCGGTGGCGGTGTCGTAGCACTGGGTGCGCTCGTCCGGGTCGGCCAGGGTCTCGCACTTCTGCACCAGCACGTTCTTGACATACTGCTGGGTGATCGACGACCCGCCGCGGGCCGTACCGGTCACCAGCGTCGAGACAAGACCGGCGACGGTTCCCCAGATATCGATCGCGCCGTGCTCGTAGAAGCCCGGGTCCTCGGCTGAGGTCGTCGCATCCTTCACGAACGGGCTGATCGCATTCGCGGGGACCTCGACCCGGTTCTGGTCGTAGAAGGACGCGAGCAGGTGCGGCGTGCCGTCGCTGTTGGTCGCGTAGACGTTGCTCTTCTGCGACAGTCGGCCGATTTCCAGGTCGTCGGGCAGGCTCACGACGAGGGCGACCACGGACGTGGCCAGTATCGCAACGATGACGCCGGCGGCGATCAGAACGATCGATCGACGGCGCACGCGGCGCGACTTTTTCCTGCTGCGAAATTCAGTACTCATGTAAGAGGTCACTTCCGGGTTCGGCGGAGACGAAGGCCGCCGGGTGGGGCCCGGCGGCATCCGTTTACGCGTCGACGACGACCGAGGTGATCACGGGAATGCGGCGGTACTTGCGCTGCATCCAGCGGGTCACGCTCTGGGTGAAGATGTCTTCGAGCTGCGGGCCGTCGACGATCTTGATCTTGTTGGCCGCGCGGAGGGCGTCGTCGATCGACTTAGTCGCTCCGGCGATCCATTCCTTGTCCTGCACGAAACCGCGTGCGATGAACTCGACCGGTTCGGTGAGCGTACCGGTGCGGGTGTCCAGGATTCCGAGGATGGTCACGGCGCCGTCGTTGGCGAGCTGCACGCGGTCGGCCAGGGCCTCATGGGTCGCACCCGTGCCGATGGTGACTCCACCGTTGCCGGTCATGCCGTCGACGAAGATGAGCTCGCAGGCGACGCGGCCGGTGACCCTGGCGAGGCCGTCAATGAGGTCGACGACGACGCCGTCCTCGACGATCAGGACCTGCTCCTCCGGGATGCCGGTGCGCACGGCCAGGTCGGCGTTCGCCTTGAGGTGGCGCCATTCACCGTGGATCGGCATGACGTTCTTCGGCTTGACGAGGTTGTAGCAGTAGACGAGCTCGCCTGCACTTGCGTGGCCGGAGACGTGGACCCGGGCGTTGCCCTTGTGCACGACGTTGGCACCCCAGCGGGTGAGGCCGTTGATCACCCGGTAGATCGAGTTCTCGTTTCCGGGGATCAGGGAGCTGGCCAGGAGCACGGTGTCGCCCTCGCCGATCTTGATCTGGTGTTCCCGGTTGGCCATCCGCGACAGCGCGGCCATCGGTTCGCCCTGCGAGCCGGTGCAGATGAGCACGACCTTGTCGTCCTTCATCCGGTCGAACGCCTTGACGTCGACGATGAGGCCCTTGGGCACCTTGAGGAATCCGAGCTTCTCGGCGATGGCCATGTTGCGCACCATCGAGCGGCCGACGAAGGCGACCTTGCGGTTGTGGCGCGCAGCGGCGTCGATGACCTGCTGGATGCGGTGCACGTGGCTCGCGAAGCTGGACACGATGATCCGGCGCGGCGCGGTGCGGAAGACCGAATCAATGGCCGGACGGATGTCCTCCTCGGTCGTCGTGAATCCGGGCACCTCGGCGTTGGTCGAGTCGGTCATGAACAGGTCGACGCCCTCTTCACCGAGGCGGGCGAAGCCGGGCAGGTCGGTCAGGCGATTGTCGAGCGGGAACTGGTCCATCTTGAAGTCGCCGGTGGCGAGCACCAGGCCGGCCTCGGTGCGGATCGCGATGGCGAGTCCATCGGGGATGGAGTGGTTGACCGCGAGGAACTCGAGGTCGAAGACGCCGGCCTTGCGGCGCTCGCCTTCCTTGACCTGGATCAGGCGCGGAACGATGCGGTGTTCCTCCATCTTGGCGCTGAGGAAGGCGAGGGTGAGCTCCGACCCGATGATCGGGATGTCCTTGCGCTCGCGCAGGAGGTACGGGACGCCGCCGATGTGGTCTTCGTGACCGTGGGTGAGCACGATCGCCTCGATGTCCTGGAGCCGCCCGCGGATGGCGGAGAAGTCGGGCAGGATAACGTTGATGCCGGGCTGGGTCTCTTCGGGGAAGAGGACGCCGCAGTCCACGATGAGCAGTTTGCCCTTGTGCTCGAAGACGGTCATGTTGCGGCCGATTTCGCCGAGGCCGCCGAGGGGCGTGATGCGGAGGCCGCGCTTCGGCAATGCCGGGGGCGTGGACAGGTCAAGCTCGTGCTTGGTCAATGAAACTCATTTCTCAGGGTGAGACCGCGCGCGAAGCAATCAGGTCTCGGTCGGTGGACCGGCGTGCGGCCCTGGTGAACGGGTGGTGCAAAGTTTGGTGAAAGCGCCTCGCCCCGGCGGATGTGGCCGGGCTACAGGCCCGACTGGCAACGGTGCCTGGGCCGACTCGCGCCGGCGGCTCTGCCACGATCGCGTGGCCGCCGGTGCCGGCAGGCGTGATGATGGCGACTCTCCAGCCTACCGCACGCCGGTCCCGGAGCGGTCCGACGGTTGCCTGCGGGGATTCCCCCAGCAACTGCCCAGCGTTCTCGAAGCGGAAATCGATAGTCTCCAAATATGTCAGCCGCAGCGCTCTACGAGACCCCGCTCACCCTCATCGATGGAACCGAAACCACCTTCGGCCAGTTCAGGGACAAGACGGTCCTGATCGTCAACGTTGCCTCGAAGTGCGGGTTCACACCGCAGTACGCCGGCCTCGAGGCGCTCTACCAGAAGTACGCGGACGATGGCCTGGTCGTGCTCGGCCTGCCCTGCAACCAGTTCATGGGCCAGGAGCCCGGCGACGCGGCGTCGATCGAGTCGTTCTGCCAGCTGAACTTCGGCGTGACGTTCCCGCTGACCGAGAAGGTCGACGTGCGCGGCAAGCACCAGCACCCGCTCTACGCCCAGCTCACCCAGTTCAAGTCCGGCCTGCTCCCCGGGCTGATCAAGTGGAACTTCGAGAAGTTCCTGGTCAGCCCGACCGGGGAAATCGTTGACCGATTCGCCTCGACCGTCGAACCGGGCTCAGACGAGGTTGTCCGGGCGATCGAGAACACCCTGGCATCCAGGGCCGCCTGACCACTCCCCGCCCATCTCCCCCGCCGCACTCCTTCGCCGAACTGTGACTTGTGTACCGTTTCGCCGGCCAACACCGTGCACAACTCACAGTTCGGCGGAGTGAGGGCCGGGGATTAGTCGGTGGTGAGCCCGCTCGGGTCGGTGGGCGCGGCGCGGCGCAGCACGGCCTCGGCGTGCCGGAGCAGCGGGGCGTCGATCATCCGCCCCTGGTACGCGAACACGCCGTCCTCGCCGGCGGCCGCCTCCAGGATCGCCCAGGCCGCGGCGACCTCCTCGGCGGTGGGCCGGAAGGCATCCCGGATCACCGAGACCTGGCTGGGGTGGATGCACGCGGTGGCCCGGAAACCGCTCGCCACGGCGTCGGCGACCTCGGCCGCCAGGCCGGCCAGGTCGGGGATGGCCAGGAATACCCCGTCCACCGCCGCCTTCCCATGCGCCCCGGCGGCCAGCAGCACGGCCGAGCGGGCGTACCGGGCGATGGCCCGGTAGCTGCCGTCTGCGAACCGGCTCGAGCTTCCGCCGAGAGAGGCAACGAGGTCGTCCGCGCCCCACATCAGCGCGACCGCATTGGGTTCGGCCGCGATCGAGGGGGCCGCGAGCACCCCGGCTGCGGTCTCACAGAGCGCGATCACCTCGAACCGGGCGAGCCGGCGCAGTTGTGCCGCGTCGACGGTCTTGGGCAGCATCACCGTGCGGTAGGCGGTCTCGTCCAGCGCTTCGAGGTCGAGGGCGAAGTCGGGCGTGCCGCCAGGGTTGACCCGCACGATGGTGCGTTCCGGGTCGAGCGGATGCGCGATCAGCGCGCCTCTGGCCCTGGCCCGGTTGTGCGGCAGGACAGCGTCTTCGAGGTCGATGATCACCGCGTCGGCCCGGTCGGCCGCCTTGCGGTAGCGGTCGGGCCGGTCCGCGGGGCAGAACAGGAGCGCCGGTCCGAGGTCGAAGCTCACGGCGCCTCCTCCTCGCACCAGACGAGCACGGTGCGCACGGCGGTCGCCACCACGTCGCCGGACTGGTTGCGCCCGGTGTGGCCGAGCGTGACGATGCCCTGGCCGGGCCGTGACGCGGACAGCCGTTTTGCGGTCACAATGGTCTCCGAGTAGAGCGTGTCACCGTGGAACAACGGATGCGGGAAGGTCACCTCGGCGAAACCGAGGTTCGCCACGATCGTGCCCTGGGTGAGCTGGGCGACCGAGCTGCCGACCAGGGTGGACAGGGTGAACATGGAGTTGACCAGTCGCTGTCCGAACGGCTGGGTCGCCGCCCAGGCCGCATCAAGGTGCAGCGCCTGGCCGTTCATGGTCAGGGTGCTGAAGAGCACGTTGTCGGCCTCCGTGACCGTGCGACCCGGCCGGTGCAGGTAGCGCACCCCGAGGTCGAACTCCTCGTAGTACAGCCCGCGCTGTTCGATGGTGCGGCGTTCGTCGATCATTCTCGGTCCCTCCTAGCCGGTGAAGCCCAGTGCCCGCGAGATCACCATGAGTTGGACCTCCGTGGTGCCCTCGCCGAGCTCGAGCACCTTGGAGTCGCGGTAGTGCCGGGCGACGGGGTTCTCGTTCATGAAGCCGTAGCCGCCGAAGATCTGGGTGGCGTCACGCGCGTTGTCCATCGCCGCTTCGCTGCCCACCATCTTGGCAATGGATGCCTCCATTTTGAAGGGCTGCCCGTTGACCATCTTCAGCGCCGCGTCGTGCCAGGCCAGGCGGGCGGTGTGCACGCGCGCCTGCATCCGGGCGATCTTGAACGCGATGTGCTGGTTCGACCCGATCGACCGGCCGAAGACGTTGCGGCTGTTCGCGTAGCGGATGGACTCCTCGAGGCAGCCCTGCGCGGCCCCGGTGCAGAGCGCGGCGAAGGCGATTCGTCCCTCGTCGAGGGTCTGCACGAAGTTCGCGAAACCGCGGCCCCGCTCCCCGAGGAGGTTCGCCTCCGGCACGCGAACATTGTCGAAGACGAGCGGGTGGGTGTCGGAGGTGTGCCAGCCGACCTTGTCGTAGGCCGGGAGCGCGGTGAAGCCGGGAGTGGGCGTCGGGACGAGGATCGCGGTGAGCTCCTTCTTGACCGAACCGTCCGGTCTGGTCTGCTCCCCGGTGACGGCGGTGACGGTGACCAGCCGGGTGATCTCGGAGCCCGAGTTGGTGATGAACTGCTTGGTGCCGTTGATGACCCAGTCCCCGCCCTCGAGGGCGGCGGTGGTCTTGGTGCCCGCGGCGTCGGAGCCGGCATCCGCCTCGGTGAGGCCGAACGCGGCGAGCGCGGATCCGCTGGCCAGGCGCGGCACCCACTCCTGCTTCTGCGCCTCGGTACCCCGGCGGTACACCGGCATGATGCCGAGGCCCACGCCGGCCTCGAGGGTGACGGCGATGCTCTGGTCGACGCGCGCGAGCTGCTCGACGGCGAGGCAGAGGGCGAAGTAGTCGCGGCCCTGACCGCCGTACTCCCTGGGGAACGGCAGGCCGAACAGGCCCATCTCCCCCATTTCGGCGATGATCCCGTAGGGCACGGCGCGCTTGGTGTCGTACTCGTACGCGGCGGGAGCGACGACCGTGTCGGCGAAGTCGCGCACCATGGCCTGCAGCTTCTGGTTGTCCTCGGTCAGTTCGTGGCTCATTGTGGTGCTCCCTTGTCTGCGTTGACGGTGGCGGTGTCGGGTTCCGGCGCATCCGGGTCTGGCGCGCCGGCGACCGTGGCGACGATCTGGTCGAGTTTGACCAGGTCGCCGGGTTTGAGGGTGACGGTGACGATTCCCGCGGTGGCCGCGGTGAGTTGGTGCTCCATCTTCATGGCCTCCACCGAGAGGATGGCCTGTCCGACGGTGACGCGGTCTCCGCTCGCCGCGTGCACGGCGACCACGGTTCCCGGCATCGGCGAACGCACGTCCGGGCTGGCCGCCCCCGCGACCCGGCCCAGCCCGGCGAGCTCGTCGGCGAGGGTCTCCGCTCCCGTGCGCTGCACGACGTCAACCGAGAAACCGTCGGCACCGATCCAGAGTCTGGCGCCGTCTGCGGCAATGGTGAACACCCGGCTGACGCCCGCGACCTCGACGCGGAAGGATTGTTCCCCGCCGCTCGCCGGGGTCCTCACCGGACCGCTCCTCGCCACCCCGAGGCTCGCCGGTACGGCCGTCCGGCCGTCGATCGAGACGGATGCCCCGCCGGGGGCCCCCAGGACGGCCACGGTGACGACCTCGGTCGGGCTCGTGGCCAGGACGTATCGGGTGGCAACGTGCGGGCCCATCCGCCAGCCCGTCGGTCGCGACCAGGCCGGGTCGGCGCCGGACGGGACGGACCAGGCCGCCCGGTGCAGGAAGAGGGCGGCGGCGGCCAGCACGTGGTCGTCGATGGTGCGAAACGCGAGCCCGGGCAGCTTGCGCTCGATCAGGCCCGTGTCGAGGCGGCCGGCGGCCACGTCCTTGTCCCGCACGAGCAGCCGCAGGTATTCCAGGTTGGTGCGCAGCCCGAGCACGAGGGTGTCGGCGAGGGCGCGGTCTAGCCGGGCGAGTGCCCCGACGCGGTCGGGCGCCCAGGCGACCACCTTGGCCAGCATCGGGTCGTAGTCGGCGGACACGACGAGGCCGGCGATCAGGGCGCTGTCCACTCGGATGCCGTCGCCGTGGGCCTCTCGAAGGGCCAGCACGGTGCCCGTGGTCGGCAGGAAACCGCGCTCGGGGTTCTCCGCGTAGACCCGGGCCTCGATCGCGTGCCCGGTCAGCACGATGTCCTCCTGCCGGTGGGCGAGCGGCTCCCCCGCGGCCACGCGCACCTGCCATTCGACCAGGTCGATGCCGGTGATCATCTCGGTGACCGGGTGCTCCACCTGGAGCCGGGTGTTCATCTCCATGAAGAAGAACTCATCGGGAGCCGCATCGGAGACGAGGAACTCGACCGTGCCGGCTCCGGTGTACCCGACGCTCAAGGCGGCCGAGCAGGCGGCCTCGCCGATCCGGGCGCGGGTGGCCTCGTCCAGGAGCGGCGACGGCGCCTCTTCGATGACCTTCTGGTGCCGGCGCTGGAGCGAGCATTCGCGTTCGCCGAGGTGGATGACGCCGCCGTGGGCGTCGGCGAGCACCTGCACCTCGATGTGGCGGGGGGTGCTGACGAAACGTTCGATCAGCAGGGTGTCGTCGCCGAAGGCCCCGGCCGCCACTCGCCTGGCGGTCACAAGCGCGGCCGCGAGTTCCTCCGGGCGATCGACGCGCAGCATGCCCTTGCCGCCACCGCCGGCCGAGGGTTTGATCAGCATCGGGTAGCCGATGTCCGGCGCGGCCTTCGTGAGCTGGTCGTCGGTTTGGCCGGGCAGGGACACCCCGGGGATGACGGGCACCCCGGACTCGGCGACATGGTTCTTGGAGCGGATTTTGTCGCCCATCACGGTGAGCGCGTGCACGCTGGGCCCGATGAAGACGACACCGGCGGCGGCGCAGGCCTGGGCAAAGGCCTGGTTCTCGCTGAGGAAGCCGTAGCCGGGGTGGATCGCCTGCGCACCGGTGGACCGCGCGGCGCCCAGGATCGCCTCGGGGTTGAGGTAGCTGAGCGAGGCCTTCGCGGGCCCGAGCCGCACCGCGACATCCGCCAGCCCGACATGTTTGGCGTCCCGGTCGGCGTCACTGTAGACGGCGACGGCGCGGATGCCGAGCCTCTGCAGGGTGCGGATGATGCGGCAGGCGATCTCGCCCCGGTTGGCGACGAGCACGGTGTCGAAGGTTGTCATGGTCTCTCTCACATCCGGAAGAGACCGAAGGCGGTCTCCGGCAGAGGGACGGCGGCCACGATGCCGAGGGCGAGGCCGAGCACGGTGCGGGTGTCGGCCGGATCGATGACCCCGTCGTCCCAGAGCCGGGCCGTCGAATAGTACGGGCTGCCCTGGTGGTCATATTGCTCGGTGATCGGGGCCTTGAACGCGGCCTCCTCTTCGGCCGACCACTGCCCGCCGGCCGCCTCCAACTGCTCGCGCTTCACGGTGGCGAGCACGGATGCCGCCTGCGGGCCGCCCATCACGGAGATGCGGCTTCCCGGCCACATCCAGAGGAACCGCGGCGAGTAGGCCCGGCCGCACATGGAGTAGTTGCCGGCGCCGAACGACCCGCCGATCACGACCGTGAGCTTGGGCACCCGGGTGCTGGCGACGGCGGTAACCATCTTCGCGCCGTGTTTGGCGATGCCGCCCGCCTCGTAGTCCCGGCCGACCATGAAGCCGGAGATGTTCTGCAGGAAGATCAGCGGGATGCCGCGCTGGTCGCAGAGTTCGATGAAGTGGGCGCCCTTCTGTGCCGACTCGGAGAACAGCACCCCGTTGTTGGCCACGATGCCGACGGGATGGCCGTGGAGGTGCGCGAAGCCGGTGATCAGGGTGCTGCCGTACTCCTTCTTGAACTCGTGGAACTCGCTGCCGTCGACGATCCGGGCGATCACCTCGTGCACGTCGTAGCGGCCCTGCACGTCGACGGGGACGGCGCCGTAGAGTTCCGACTCGTCGGCCAGGGGGGCGACCGGCGGCCGCACCTCCCAGGCCGGGGCGAGCGGCCGCGGCAGGGTGTCGACGATATCGCGCACGATCTGCAGGGCGTGCCGATCGTTCTCGGCGAGGTGGTCGGTGACGCCGGACGTCGTCGAGTGCAGTTCACCACCGCCGAGTTCCTCCGCGGTGACGATCTCTCCGATTGCGGCCTTCACGAGCGGCGGCCCGCCGAGGAAGATGGTGCCCTGCCCGCGCACGATGACCGTCTCGTCACTCATCGCCGGCACGTAGGCGCCGCCGGCGGTGCACGAGCCCATCACCGAGGCGATCTGTGGGATCTTCGCCGCGGACATCCGAGCCTGGTTGTAGAAGATCCGGCCGAAGTGATCGCGGTCGGGAAAGACGTCGTCCTGCATGGGCAGGAACGCCCCGCCGGAGTCGACGAGGTAGACGCACGGCAGCCGGTTCTCCAGGGCGATCTCCTGGGCACGGAGGTGCTTCTTCACCGTCATCGGGTAGTAGGTGCCGCCCTTGACGGTGGCGTCATTGGAGATGACCAGAACCGGGCGGCCGTGCACGAGGCCGATTCCGGCGATGATCCCCGCGCCGGGGCTGGCGTCCTGATAGAGCCCGTTGGCCGCCAGTGGCGCGATCTCGAGGAACGGGCTGCCCTGGTCGAGGAGCGCGTCGATGCGTTCGCGGGGCAGGAGCTTGCCGCGGGCGACGTGGCGTTGCCTGGACTTCTCCGGGCCGCCGAGGGCCACGACGGCGAGGCGCTGCCGGAGATCGGCGACGAGCGCGCGCTGGGCCGAGTCGTTCTCGGCGAATGCCGGACTGGTCGGGTCGATCCGACTCGCGAGTGTCTCCATCGACGACTTCCCGTTCGTGCACACCTGGTCTGGTTCCCGGCCTTATTACCGGGAGACAGTTCGCCACGCATCCGATACAGTTAGTGATCACTAACCGAAAATTCAGGTTAGCGGTTCGTAACTGAGAAGTCCAGACCCTCTGCCGGAAAGGAGCCGCCCGTGGCCACGATTGCGCCGTCCACCGGGCCGTCGACGCCGCGCAGCCGGGCGAAGGCCGACCGGCGTCTGGCGCTGCTCGAGGCCGCCGCGGGGCTCTTCGCCCGTTCGGGCTTCAACGGCGTGTCGATTGAGGATCTGGGCGCGGCCGCCGGTGTGAGCGGCCCGGCGGTCTACCGGCACTTCAGCGGCAAGCAGGCCGTGCTCGCCGCGCTTCTGGTCGGGGCGAGCGCCGACCTCGTCGCGGGCGGCCGCACGGTCGTCGCCACGGAACCGGATGCCGCGGCGGCCCTCCGCTCGCTCGTGCGCTTCCACCTGGCCTTCGCCCTGGCCAATCCCGACGTCATCCGGGTGCAGGACCGGGACCTGGACAGCCTCGCCGACACCGAGCGCCACGAGGTGCGCGCCCTGCAGCGGGCCTATGTGGAACTGTGGGTGCGCCTGCTCGGCAGCGTGCACCCCGCGGTTGAGGCGCAGCTGTTGCGGATCAGGGCGCAGGCCACGTTCGGACTGCTCAACTCGACTCCGCACAGCATGCAGGCCTCGTCGGCGCGCACCGTGCGGCCCGTGCTCGAGGAGATGGCGCTCGCCGCCCTGGGCGTACCCGTCGCCCCCGGAACCGCCTGAGCTCGCTGCGCGGGCGGCACGCCGCTGCGCGGGGGCTGCGCCACCCGCGCAGCGGCGCAGCACCCGCGGGACGGCGTGCGGCGGGTGCGGTGGCGGCTCAGTACGGCGTGGTGCAGACGCAGAGCTCGTTGCCGTCGACATCCGCCAGCACCCACCAGTCGGGGGCGTGTTCGTCGGTGAGCAGCGCCCCGCCCGCCTCGATGACCGCCCGCACGCGATCCTCGGCGTCACTGGTGGGCAGATACACGTCGAGGTGGATCCGGTTGCGGTCGGTGCGGGCGATCTCCATGTGCTGGAACCAGACCTTCGGGCCGTCGCCGCGCGGGTCGACGAGTTCGATGCCGTCACTCGTGTCGAGTTCGACGTAGCCCAGCCCGACCCGCCAGAACGCACGAATCACCTCGGCGTCGGTGCTGTCGATCGCCACGTCGTAGCGGGCCGGGGCCGGCCGGGCGCGCTCGGCGCCCTGGGCATCGGCGAGCTCCTGGCAGCGCAGGGCCAGGGCGAGGTCCCGCTCGGTGACCCCGCCGGCGTCGTGGGAGTGCAGCCGGATGCCGACGGTGCCGTAGCCGAGGCGAACCTCCGGGTGGTGGTTCATCGCATCCGCCGCCTCCGCGATCGCGGCGACCAGACGGGCCGCCGAGCCGAAGTCGGTGGTGCTGAAGCCGCCGTGCAGGGTGCCGTCCAGGTGCACGAAGGCACCCCCGGCGAGCACGGACTCGGTCTGGACGGGGCTGAGGATGGTGCGCGCTGGACTCATGCCCCCACTGTGCTCCGAAGGCGGCGGCCGGTCAACCTGTCCCGGCCCGGCTAGACCATGGTCAGGACCATGGCCGGGTCGGCCAGAATGGTGCCGACGTCGACGAGGAATCTGGCGCCCTGCTCACCGTCGACCAGCCGGTGGTCGAAGGACAGACTGAGCGTCATCACCTGGCGCAGCGCGATCTCGCCGCGGTGCTCCCACGGTTGGCGACGGATGCCGCCGAGGGCCAGAATGGCCGCCTCGCCCGGGTTGAGGATCGGCGTTCCGGCGTCGATGCCGAAGACCCCGACGTTGGTGATCGAGATGGTTCCGCCGCGGAGCGACTCCGCGGCCGTTGTGCCGGCCCTGGCCGTCTCGGTCAGCCCGGCGAGCGCCGCGGCGAGGTCGGCGAGGCCGAGCCGGTCGGCATCCGGAATGTTGGGCACGAGCAGTCCGCGCGGCGTCGCGGCCGCGATCCCGAGGTTGACGTAGTGGTACTGCACGATTTCCCCGGCCGCCTCGTCCCACCGGGTGTTCACGCTCGGGTTACGGGCGACGGCCAGGCAGAGCGCCTTCGCCACGACGGCGAGGATGCCGATCCGCACTCCCTGGAACGCCCGGTTCGTCCTGAGCGACTCGATCAGGTCCATGGTCGGCGTGACGTCGACGGTGAGGAACTCGGTGACGTGCGGCGCGGTGAAGGCGCTCCGCACCATCGCCGCCGCGGTGTGCTTGCGCACGCTCCGGATCGGGCTGCGGGTTTCCCGTTCCCCCGCTGCCGGGTCCGCGACGGATTCCGGGGCGGACTCCGGGGCGGACCGGTCGCTCCGGGCCTGCACGTCCTCCCTGGTGATCAGGCCGGTGGGTCCGGTTCCGGTGACCTGGGAAAGTTCGATGCCGAGTCCCCTGGCCAAGGCGCGAACGGGCGGGGTCGAGCGCGGCCTGGTCGCGGCGGGCTCCGAAACCGCGGCAGTCGCGGCGGGCTCCAGCGCTTCAACCGTGGCCGGCTCCGTCAGGTCAGCCTCGGCACCGGTGCGGGCGCGCCGGTGCGGCCTGCCCTGGCGTTCCGGCGCGGCACCGTAGCCGACGAGCACGGCCTCGCGCTCCTCCGCCGGGGCCGCGGCGCTCGCCTGGCCGGGCGGGTCGCTCGCCGCCGCGCCGCCCGCACGGCCGGCACCCTCGGTGCCGGCCGGTTCGGTGCCGGCCGGTTCGGTGCCGGCCACCTCGAATGAGACGATCGGCTCGCCGACATGCACGACCGTTCCCGGCTGTTGGTGCAGTTCGTGGACGACGCCGGCGAACGGCGACGGGAGTTCGACGACGGCCTTGGCGGTCTCCACGTCGGCGATGAGCTGGTTCAACTCGACGGTGTCGCCCGGCGCCACCCGCCAGGCCACGATCTCGGACTCGGTCAGCCCCTCGCCGAGGTCGGGGAGCCGGAACACCTTGATCATCGCCGACGCCCCAATGCGCGGTCGACGCCATCGAGGATCCGGTCGAGGTCGGGCAGGTGGTGGCTCTCCAGCTTCGCCGCCGGATACGGGATGTCGAAGCCGGTGACCCGCACGGGCGCGGCCTCGAGGTAGTCGAAGCAGCGTTCGGTGATCACCGCCGCGATCTCCCCGCCGAGCCCCCCTGAGCGGGCGGCCTCGTGGGTGATGACGAGTCGGCCGGTCTTCCGCACGGAGGCCTCGATGGTCTCGTAGTCCACCGGGGAGAGCGAGCGCAGGTCGATGACCTCGACCGAGACGCCCTCGTCGGACGCGGCGAGCGCGGCATCCCTCGCCGTGGTCACCAGCGCCCCATAACAGAGCAGGGTGACGTCGGTGCCCGCGGCGACGATCGCCGCGCGCTCCATCGGCTGGCCGAGCTCCGGCGAGACCTCGCCCTTGACGTGGTAGCGGCGCTTGGGTTCGAAGTAGAGCACCGGGTCATCCGAGGCGATCGCCTGGCGGATGAGGCCGTAGGCGTCCTGCGGGTTGGAGACCGCGACCACGCGCAGCCCGGAGGTGTGGGTGAAGTAGGCCTCCGGCGACTCCGAGTGGTGCTCCGCCGCGCCGATTCCGCCACCGAACGGCACCCGGATGGTGATCGGCATGCTCACCCGGCCCTGGCTGCGGTAGTGCAGCTTGGCCACCTGGCTGACGATCTGGTCGAAGCCGGGGAAGATGAACCCGTCGAACTGAATCTCGCAGACAGGGCGGTAACCGCGGTAGGCAAGGCCGACCGCGGTGCCGATGATCGCGGACTCGGCCAGCGGCGTGTCGATCACCCGGCGCGCGCCGAATTCGGCGAGCAGGTCCTGGGTCACCCGGAAGACGCCGCCGAGCAGGCCGATGTCCTCGCCGAGCAGCACCACCTTCGGGTCGTCGAGCATGGCCTGACGGAGTCCGGCGTTGATCGCCTTGGCCATGGTCAGGGTGGTCGTCGTTTCCAGCGGCTCCGGGGTGCGCGGCGCGGCCACAGGCTCCCGGGCATCGCCGCCGGCGCCGGTCGTCTGGCCGAGTGGGGCGGATGCCGTCGGCCTCGTCATGGCGGTCATGGTCATCACGCGTTCCCTCCGGTGGTTTCGAAACTTGCCAGGTAGTGGGCGTACTCGGTCCGCTGACGGTCGAGGGTGGCGTTGGGGGTGGCGAAGACGTGGTCGAAGACCGTGAGCGGCTCCGGGTCGGCCAGGCCGATGCAGCCGGCCCGCAGCTCGGCGGCCGCGGCATCCGCCAGTCCCGTGGTCTGGGCGACGAGCTCGGCGGTGAGGAGCCCCCCCCAGTCCAGCAACCGCTCGACCCGCAGGATCGGGTCCTTGGCCTTCCATTCCTCCAGCTCGGCGGCCGGACGATAGCGGGTGGGATCGTCGGCCGTGGTGTGCGGCCCCATCCGATAGGTGACCGCCTCGATGAACGTCGGCCCCCCGCCGGTGCGGGCGCGGTCCAGCGCAATCCGGGTGGCCGCGAGAACGGCGAGCACGTCGTTGCCGTCGACCCGAATGCCGGGGATACCGAAGCCGAGCGCCCGGTCGACCAGGTTGGCACGGGACTGGAGGCCGACCGGCTCGGAGATCGCCCACTGGTTGTTCTGGCAGAAGAAGACGACCGGCGCCTGGAAGCTGGCGGCGAAGACCAGAGCCTCGCTCACGTCGCCCTCACTCGTGGCACCGTCGCCGAAGTAGGCCACCGCCACCGAGTCGGTGCCGTCGAACTTGGCGCCGAGGGCCCATCCGGTGGCATGGAGGGTCTGCGCGCCGATGATGATCGCCGGCGCCGCCATGCCAACGGAGTACGGGTCCCAGCCGGATTGCGCGTTGCCGCGCCACACCCGCACGATGTCGGTCAGGCTGACCCCGCGGCACCACGCCACGGCGTTCTCGCGGTAGCTGGTGAAGACGAAGTCGTCGGGGCGGAGGGCTCTGGCCGAGCCGACCTGGGCGGCCTCCTGGCCGAGCAGCGGCGGCCACAGGCCGAGCTCCCCCTGCCGCTGCAGCGCCGTCGCCTCGGTGTCGATCCGTCGCACGACGACCATGTCCTGGTACAGGCCGACGAGGTCCGCAGCAGAGACATCCTCCAGCCAGGGATCGGCCGTGTCCGATGCCACCCGCGCGCCATCCGGTGACACGAGCTGTAAGAGATTGGCGGGGGTGTACCCCGTGAATGAGTCTGACATTGTGAGCCGCTCCCAGCGTCGTTGCCGAAGTTGTTGAGAGCGTACGTTCACGCGGCACGGAGCACAACCATCTCGAGAGAGACTGGGCATTCTGCTCTATTCAGGGGTCCTTCTGCGTGCTAATCTCGTGCACTATGCACAGCCTGGACAGAGTCGACCTACAGTTGCTCCGCGCCCTGTGCGTCGATCCGCGCAGCACCTTCGTCGCCCTCGCCCAGCAGCTCCGGCTCTCCCGGAACACCGTCCAGGCCCGGATGGCCAGGCTCGAGGAGTCGAAGGCGTTCCTCTCCTTTGACCGCCGGATCAGCCCGGTCGCCCTCGGCTACCCGCTGACCGCGTTCATCGAGGTGCACGTGCAGCAGAAACGCCTCGCCCAGATCATCGCCGAGCTCACCCTCATCCCGGAGATCGTGCAGGCGCACGGCATGAGCGGCCCGACCGACATCCTGGTGCGGGTGGTCTGCACGGATGCCGACGATCTCTTCCGGATCGACGGCACCATTCTCGCCTGCGAAGGCGTCGATCGCACCGAGACGTCGCTCGCCATGGGCGAGCTCATCCCCTACCGGGTCACCCCGCTGCTGGACCGTGCCGGACGCGACGCCGGCGTCGGCCGCAACGCCGCTGCGGACCGCACAGACACCTAGCCCGGCCCCCGGCCCCCGGCCCCCGGCCCCGGACCGCGCGCCCGCCCAGCCCGCGCCCGAATCCGCAGGGCGCGCCCGCGCCTGCGGGCGCATCCCGCCGATTTGGGCGCGGCGCTCGCGAGCGCGGCCACATTTCGACACATCTATTT
Source organism: Cryobacterium sp. PH31-AA6 (assembly GCF_030063195.1). Lineage (GTDB taxonomy): Bacteria > Actinomycetota > Actinomycetes > Actinomycetales > Microbacteriaceae > Cryobacterium. Next base: position 22,425 of record NZ_JASISS010000011.1, on the reverse strand, counting down.
GACAAATCCATCATATAGGCATATAAAGAAGTAATGATGTTTAGCGTGACGTTCGACCTGATGCCCGCCGGGTCCGCGCTGCTACTGTCAATGAAGGGCGAGCGCCCAGCGCACCAGCGGCCGCGAGAACCGAGAACGCGATGACAGCCAGCATCCACCCGATTACCGGGGCCTGAGGTGAGCGTCACGCGCCTGACCCGCCTGATCAGGCAGAGCGGACGCATCGCCGAGGCTGCCCCGCCGGCCCCCGACCTTTTCAGAGGCGCCGAGGTCTTCGGCGGCAGCGTGCAGGTGCGGTTCGTCAACGCCGGCGGTTGCAACGACTGCGCCCAGGAGGTAGCGAGCGCCTTCGGCCCGGTCTACGACGTGGAGCGTTACGGCATCCGGCTGGTGGCCTCGCCGCGGCACGCCGATGTGCTGCTGATCACGGGCGCGGTGACCCGGAACATGATCGAGCCGCTCCGGCGCACGGTCGACGCCACCCCCACCCCGCGCTTCGTCATCGCGGTCGGGGACTGCGCCCTCACCGGCGGCGTCTTTGCGGCGGGCTACGGGATCGCCGGAGTGGTGTCCGACTTCGTTCACGTCGACCTCTCCGTGCCCGGCAACCCGCCGGCCCCCGCCCTCATCGTCGAGGCCCTACGCCGGATGACCGGCCGATGACCAGCGTCGCGGCCGGGATGCTCGGCCAGGTTCTCCTGATGCTCACCGCCGTCGCCGCTGCCCTACTCACCTCGTCACGGTGGCGCTCGCGGGTGAGCGGCATCCTCTGCGCCCTGCTCGCCGGGGCCGGTGTCGTCACCGGCGCGCTCGCACTCTTCGGCGGTCGGGGTTCGCTGACCATCCCCACCGCCCTGCCCCTGGACCCGCTCGTCCTCTCCCCCGACCGCCTCGGCGGCCTGGTCATGCTCGTCGTGTCCGTGGTCGGCCTGCTCGCCTCGCTGTTCGGCATCGGCTCGGCCAGGGTCGCCTCCGCGTCCCGCACCGCCTGGGTGTCGATGGCCGTGTTCCTGTTCGGGATGCAGTTGGTGCCGGCCGCCACCGATGTCGTGTCGTTCCTGTTGTTCTGGGAGATCATGACACTGGGCTCGACGGCGCTGCTGCTGGCCCACCACGCGACCCGCGGCACGGTCGCATCCGCGCTGGTCTGGTACTCGGCGATGAGCCAGCTGAGCTTCTTCTTCGTGGTGGCCGGTTTCGCGGTGCTGGCCGGCGTCACCGGCGGAACCGGCTTCGCGGCGCTGGCGACGCTCGACCCCGCATCCTGGCAGGCGAGCCTGGCCTTCGTGCTGCTCCTTCTCGGCTTCGGTGGCAAGGCGGAACTCGTCCCCCTGCACGTCTGGGTTCCGCGGGTGCTACCGGAGGCCCCCGGCCATGTCGCCGCCGCGATGAGTGGCGCGATGGTCAACATCGGCGTCTACGGCGCCCTCCTGGTCTGCGTGCGGCTGCTGCCGAACGGACCGGCCTGGTGGGGCGTGCTGGTCATGGCCCTCGGCGCCGTGTCGGCGCTCTATGGGATCCTGCAGGCCTCGGTGGCCAGCAACCTCAAGGTTCTGCTCGCCTACTCCACCACCGAGAACATGGGCCTGGTCTTCCTCGGCCTCGGCGCCTCGGTGCTGCTGCGCGGCGACCACGCGACCGGCGCCGCCGATGCCGCCCTCCTGGCCGCACTGCTGCTGATGGTCAGCCACGCCGCGTTCAAGGCCACGCTGTTCCTCGGCGCCGGTGCGGTGGCCCGGTCCACCGGTGAGATGAACCTCGACCGGCTCGGCGGTCTCGGCAGCCGGATGCCGTGGACCGCCGCGGCCTTCGGAGCGGCCGCCCTCGGCGCCGCCGCCCTGCCGGTCACCGGCGGTTTCGTGGCCGAGTGGATGCTGCTGCAGGCCCTGGTGCACGGCTCCCGGGTCGGCGGGGAGGTCGTCTCCGTCACGGCATCCGTCGCCATGCCGCTCGCCGTCGCCGTGATCGCCCTCACCGCCGGGCTGGCCCTGCTCACCTTCGTCAAGGCCTACGGCATCGCCTTCCTCGCCCGCCCCCGCTCCGTGAAGGCGAAGCAGGCCCGCGAGGTCCCCGTGATCATGCGCGTCCCGCTCGCCATCGGCGCCATCCTCGTGGTCGGGCTCGGCCTGCTGCCCGGCCCGCTCGCCGAGGCACTCGCCTCGGCACTCGGACCGGCGTTCAGGCCGGACGTGCGCACGATCGGACTGGCCGGCATCGACGCCCGCGGAATCGACGTGGTGCTGGACCCGACCACCCTCCTCGCCCTCGCCGCCGTCCTGCTCGTCCCCGTGCTGATGGCCGTGCTCGCCTCGGCGAGGCGCCACCCCACCCGAGTGTCGCCCCTGCCCTGGGCCGGCGGCGGTTCCCGGCTGCGCCCACGGATGCAGTACACCGCGACCTCCTACGCCGAGCCCCTGGTGCGGGTCTTCGACGACGTGCTCCGCCCCACCCGCGACGTCGAGGTCACCCACGTCGGCGAGTCCCGCTACCTGGTCGAACGCGTCCACGTCGAGCAGAGTGTCTCCGACGTGATCGAGACCCGGCTCTACCGCCCCGTGCTCATCCTCGCCCAACGGTTCGGCGTTCGCGCCCGGCGGGCGCAGAACGGCAGCATTCACCGTTACCTGTCCTATTCCTTCCTTGCCCTGCTCGTCGTGCTGATCGTGGTGTCGCTGTGATATCGGGCGCTGTGAACCTCGCGGCGATCCCGATCGCCCTGCTGCAACTCGCGCTCTTCGTGTTCCTCGCTCCCCTGCTGATCGGCGTGATCCGCCAGGTGCGGGCCAGGCTTGAGGGGCGGGCGGGTTCCGGCCTCTGGCAACCGTGGCGCGACGTGCGCAAGCTCGTTGCCAAGGACCCGGTGCGTGCGGCGGACAGCAGCTGGATGCTCACGGTCGGCCCGGTCGCCCTCCTCGTCTCCAGCCTGCTGCTCTGCGTGCTGCTGCCCCTCGTCGGCACGCTGCCGTTGCCGCTGGTGCCGAGCGACCTCTTCGTCATCGTCTCGATCATGCTGATCGGCGTGGTGGCCCTGGCCCTGGTCGGCCTGGACGCGGGAACCGCGTTCGGCGGGATGGGTTCCAGCCGGCACATGACCGTGGCCGCCCTGGTCGAACCAACCCTGCTGCTGGCGGTCTACGCGCTGTCCATCCCGGCCGGCACCTCCACCCTGTCGCTGATCGTGGAGACCCGGCTGGAGAACCCGGCGGTGATCATCTCACCCGTGAGCCTGCTCGCGATGGTCGCCCTGGCCATCGCCATCATGGCCGAAACCAGCCGATTGCCGATCGACAACCCCTCCACCCACCTCGAACTGACAATGCTGCACGAGGCCATGGTTCTCGAGGCGTCCGGGCGCGACCTGGCCTGGCTCGAGTTGGGCTCCTGGCTCAAGCTCGCCGCCCTGCTCGGCCTGCTCAGCAACCTGATCCTGCCCTGGGGCGTTCTGACCGACTTCTCCGTGGCGGGCGTGCTCGTCGGCCTGGCCGCCGTCACCGTGAAGGTGCTCGTGCTCGGCGCCCTGCTCAGCGTCGGCGAGGTCTTCCTCGCCAAGGTGCGCCTGTTCCGGGTGCCCGAGTTGCTGGCGGGGTCGTTCGCCCTGGCCCTGCTCGCCGTGACCGCCTCCTACCTGGTCGCTTAGGAGCATCCGTGTTCGACACCGTCTACCCCCAACTGATCGGCCTTTGCACCGGCGCCCTGCTGCTCACCAGCGCGCTGATGGTCTGGCGCCACTCCCTGCTCGCCTCGATCCGGCTGCTCAGCGCACAAGGTTTCGCTCTGGCCGCCCTGGTGGCCGTGATCGGCGTCGAGGAGGGTGCGGCCGAGGTCATCATCGTCTCCGTCCTCGTACTGCTGGTCAAAGGGATGGGCCTGCCATGGGTGCTCGCCCACGAGACCCGCGCCACCACGCGCACGGACGAGGCGCCGCGGCTGAATCCGACGGCCGGCCTCCTGACCGTGGCGCTGCTGACCATCCTCAGCTACGTCGTCGCCAGCCGGTTGCTCCGGGACGATTCGAGCGTCTCGGCTCACGCCGCCGGGATCGGGCTCGCCATGGTGCTGATCGGCTTCCTGCTGTTGGTCACCCGGCGGCAGGCAGGTTCGCAGCTGATCGGCTTCCTCGTGCTCGACAACGGCATCGCCACCGTCGCGTTCCTGACCTCCGGCGGGGTTCCGCTGTTTCTCGAGCTGGGCATCTCCCTCGACGTGCTGCTGGTCGTGGTCATCCTCTACGTCTTCGCCGGCCGGATGCGCAATAAGTTCGGCAACACCGACATTGATCAGCTCAGAAAGTTGCACGACTGATGTCTTTCGCCCTGTGGATCCCTCTGGCCGTTCCGGTCGTCCTGGCCGCGCTCAGCCTCGCCGGCGGCTCGCGACAGTTCGCTCGCCTCGGCCCGGTCGGGTCCAGCGCCGCCGTGCTCGCCTCCGGCCTGCTCCTGGACGGTGCGGTGCTCGCGGGGACGGTCCCCGACCTCGGCGGCGGACTGCTCAGAGCGGACGCCCTGTCCGCCTACATGCTCACCGTCGTCGGCGCGGTCGGACTGGTGTCCACCTGGGGCGGGCTCGGCCATGCCACCGTTGTTCCCGGCCGCTACGCCGGCTCCTACGACGCCCTGATCTCGGTGTTCCTGGCCGCGATGTCGCTCGCGGTCCTGGCCGACAACATCGGGCTGATGTGGGCCGCCGTCGAGGCCACCACGATCACCACCGCCTTCCTGGTCGGGCATCACCGCACCCGTTCGTCGCTGGAGGCCGCCTGGAAATACGTCATCCTCGGCTCGGTCGGCGTCGCCATCGCCCTGCTCGGGATCGTGCTGATCTACGCCGCCTCACGCGGAACGGGGGAACCGACCCTGTCCTGGCTCGAACTCAGCCGCACCGGCCTGCCGCTCGACCCGACCCTGATCCGGGCGGGAGGCGCACTCGCCGTGCTCGGCTTCGCCACCAAGGCGGGGCTCGCCCCGATGCACAGCTGGCTGCCCGACGCGCACAGCCAGGCGCCCGCTCCGGTCTCCGGGCTGATGAGCGGGGTTCTGCTCGCGGTCGCCCTCTACGCCATCCTGCGCATCCAAACCATCACCAACGCCGTGATCGGGCCGGACTTCCTGCGCGTGATGCTCAGCGTCGGCGGCCTGCTCTCCCTGTTCGTGGCCGCAGCCCTGCTGATCCGGCAACGCGACTTCAAACGGATGCTGGCCTACTCCAGCATCGAGCACATGGGGATGATGGCTGTGGGTGCCGCCATCGGCGCCGCCGCCCTGCCCGCCGTACTGCTCTACGTGCTCGGCCACGGCCTGACCAAGGCGACGCTGTTCGTGCTCTCCGGCCGCATCCTCGAGGTGGAGGGCACCCCCCGGATCGACGATGTCCGTGCCCTGCTCGTTCGCCGCCCAGGCCTCGCCGTTCCGTGGCTGATCGCCATGGCCGCCCTGGTCGGGTTTCCCCCGTTCAGCATCTTCTTCTCGGAAATCGGCATCATCGTCGCCGGTTTCGACGCCGGCCTGGGCGTCGTCGTCGGAATCGCGCTGGTGCTGCTGCTCGTCATCTTCGCCGCGCTCACCCGGCTGACGGTCGCCATGACCATCGGCGCCCCGGCCGCCGCTCCCGCACCGGGCGTCGCGGCCGAAACCAGGCTGGACGGGGCCGGCGACGCCGTGACCGGCGAGCGTCCCGACGCCGTCCCGCCGGACCGGTCGTCCCACGGCCCCCGCCTGCCCCTCTTCCTCGCCCTGGGCGCCACCGCGGTGGTCGCCTTCATCGCCGAGCCGGTCGGCACGCTCCTGGCGCGCGCGGCCGCCGTTCTGGGAGGAATCCAATGACCCCGTCGATGTCGACCCAGCCGACCCAGGAACCCGACGTGCGCCCCGTCGCTCGCGACGACCTCCGGGAGCAGGCCGCCGCCGTGCTCTCGGAGGGGAACCGGCTCGCGATCATCACCTGCCACGACGACGGTGACGCCCTGCGCGTGGTGTATTCCTTCGCGGCCGTGTACCCGCGCCGCCGGATCGATCTGGTCGTGCCGGTGCCCTACGACGACGCCTGGGTGCCGAGCCTGGCCGATCTCTCCTACCCGGCCGGCAACTTCGAGCGGGGCATGCGCGACCTGTTCGGGGTGCGCCCGGCCGACCACCCGCAGCCGTTCCGACTGGTGCGGCACGGCCACTGGCCCCGCGGCTGGTACCCGATGCGCCGGGACGCCATGGCCGATCCCGAGTTCCTGCCCGACACCGAGTCGTTCCCGTTCGTCGAGGTCGAGGGACCCGGCGTCTACGAGATCGCGGTCGGCCCCATCCACGCCGGGATCATCGACCCCGGCCACTTCCGCTTCTCCGTCGTGGGCGAGACCATCGTGCGGATGGAAGCGCGCCAGTGGTACATGCACCGGGGCGTCGAACGGCTCTTCGAGGGCCGACTCCCCCGCGACGCGGTTGAGCTGGCCGAACAGGTCACCGGCGACACCGTCGCCGGCCACACCGTGGCCTGGCTGATGGCCGTCGAGGCGGCCGCGGGCATCCAGGTCTCCGAGGAGGACCGGATGCTGCGCGCCCTCCTGCTCGAACTCGAACGCATCTACAACCACGTGTCCGACCTCGGCGGTCTCGCCAACGACGTCGGCTTCGGCATCGTGCACTCCCACACCCAGCGGCTGAGGGAGACCCTGCTCCGCCTGAACCAGGCCGTGACCGGGCACCGGTACCTCCGCGGCGGCCTGACCATCGGCGGGGCCGCCGTGCTCGCGCTCCCCGACCCCGCCGAGCTCGACCGGGTTGGGGCCGAGATGCAGGAGATCATCGCCGTCACCCTCGGCCACGCCATCGTTCGGGATCGCTTCACCGGCACCGCGCCCCTCCCGACCGCTCAGGCCGAGGCGATGGGAACGCTCGGCTACGTGGCGAGGGCCTCCGGCATCGACGCGGATGCCCGCCGCGACCATCCGTTCGTCGACCTCGGCGAGGCGTTCCACGTCGTCACGGACACCGGCGGGGACGTGCTCGGCCGCTACCGGGTGCGCGCTGGGGAACTCGCGGTATCCATCGCCGTGGCGACCGATCTCATCCGCCGCCTGGACGGCCGACTGGGCAGCGGCCGGGCGGTCGACCCCGTCGGGCCTGGCGCCGGGGTTTCCCTGGTCGAGGGCTGGCGCGGCACGATCTGCCACCGGGCCGAGCTGGGCGCCGACGGCCGCCTCACCCGGGTGAAGATCGTCGATCCGTCCTACTTCAACTGGCCGGCCCTTCCGGTGGCGCTGGCAGAGACGATCGTGCCCGACTTTCCCCTGGTGAACAAGAGCTTCAACCAGTCCTACGCGGGGAACGACCTGTAGCGCCTCCCGGACGGCTAGGGAATGTCCTGCTCGATCGTGCGCAGGAGCGCGTTGGAGTCTTCGAGGGTGGCCACCAGCATCCGCTTGGCGACCGCGAGCAATTCGGCGACCATCGGATCGCGCAGCCCGTAGTAGATCGTGTTGCCCTCGCGCCGGGTGATGACGACCCCGGCCCGGCGGAGCACGCCGAGCTGCTGCGAGAGATTGGAGAGTTCGGAACCGAGCGCCTCGGCCAGGCTGCCGACGGAGCGTTCGCCGCCGACGAGCTGCTCGAGCACCTGCACACGCAGGGGATGCCCGAGCGATTTGAACAGTTCGGCCTTGAGAAGGGCCATGGGCAGTCCGGTGGTCGACACCACCCGAGCATATCGCTAATTTACAATATTCTCAAATAGATGGGCAGGGCATGCGGTGCGGTCCCACCCCGACCGCACCGCGCCACGCGAACGTCCACATGCCCCCCGCTTTCGCCCGACACGTGACGCGCAGATCACACAGAGGTCCGGGCGGTTCCGGAAACCGGTAGCCTAGACATGTCCAACCGAATCCAACGGTAGCACGAATTAGACATGTCCAACGTTTGCCAACACGCCGCGGACCCACGAAACGGAGACCAGCGTGAAGCGCGAAGAACGCCGGGAGCGGGCCCGCCAACTGGTCGCCGACCTCGACCTGCCGCGGCCGCTCACGGCCGACACTCTGCACAGTCACATGGAGGGCCTGCGCCGGAAACGCATCGTGATCCGACCCGCCAGTGCCCAGATGGTCACGTCCGGGGTCTGCGGACTGTGGCTGGAGATCGCGGGCGAGGACTTCGAACGGGTGCACTACGCGCCGACCGAATCGGCCGTGCACCGCCAGCAGTTCATCAACCACGAGTACGGGCACATGATCCTCCGGCATGAGAAGGAACTCCTCCCGGCCGAACGTGTCGCGCTGCTGGCGCCGCTGATCCCGATGGACGCGATCGTGCACGCGCTCTCCCGGAGCAGCTTCACCGACGAGCAGGAGGCCCTCGCCGAGGCCATCGGCGACGAACTCGCCCTGGTCATGTTGGGCGATCGCACCGATGCCCGCATCGGCCCGCGCACCGGGTTCGGAAGGGTGCTCTGATGCTGGGCGCCATCCAGATCGGCATGGCTGGTCTCCTCTGGGTTGCCGCGCTCCTCTGCCTGAAGGCCGCCCTGCATGGCCGCCGACTGCTGCTGTTCTGGTTCCTGGTCGTCTTTGCGGCCGCGATGACCCTGCAGCCAGCGCCCATCTACGATATCGTCGATCCCGCCATCGGGGGCGTGAACATCACCTATTTCGTCTTCCACGCTTTCGCCATCATCGCACTGGCCCTGGTCGACAGCCTCGTGCAGGATGCCACGGTCGAAGGCGGAATCACCCGTGCGAGGCAACGGGGCACCATCGCCGTCGGCCTTGTCATCATCGCCGTTCAGGCTGCCCTGTTCTTCGGCAGCGACTGGCGTCTCACGGACGGCATCCAACACATGTTCGTCAGCCGCTGGGACTACACGCTGTATGCCTCGACCACGTGGATCGCTCTCGCCTATTTCTCCGTTTCCGTCGCACGCGCGTGTCTGGCCGACCTGCCTAGGCAGCGCCGAAGGGTGACCAGGGTTTCCCTCGCCTTCGTGGCCGTCGGCTGCCTCGGAGTTCTGGTCTATTCCGTGGTGAGCCTGACCAACGCGACAATGTCGAGCCTGCACCAGGACGAGGCATTCACCAACTGGTCCAGGGTGCCGTATTTCGCGGCATTGATCACGGCCCCGATCTGTCTCGCCATCGGCCTGGGCCTGACGACCGCGGTGGACAGCGTCGCGTCGGTGCAGCGAAGCCTGCGAGAGCGGGCACTCCTCCTGCGCATCACACCGCTCTGGGAACGGCTGATCGCGGACTCCCCCGAGCTCAGCCTCGAAGCGGCTGCGCCTCGCCTGTTCCTCGCCCTCGCACGTGAGCCGGGAGCGCGTCTCTACCGGCGCTACGTCGAGGTGCGCGACAGCCTGCTTCTCCACCCGCAGGACGCCACTCCGGCCGAACGCGCCCTCCTCGAGGCGGTCGAGCGGCACACCCACGCCGAGCGGGCGGACGAGCCCCGCCGGCGCCTCACTCCGGTCCGGGCCGGCGCGGACCCGGCGAGCGAGATTAGCGCCGCCCGTGCACCCGACGCGCCCGAGAGGCTGAAGCCATGATCACCCCCCTCGTGCCGTCCGACCCGGCCCTCACCCCCCAGCAGGAGCTTGCCCGCAAGCTCAACCTCCTGCTCGATGTTGTCGTCGCCGAGGGCAACACCCCATACACGTACCGGGCGATCGCGGAGGGCCTGGGCGAGCGCGGTCTCTCGCTCTCCCGCGCACGCTGGGCCTACATGATCGCCGGCACCGGCCCGCTGGTCACCGACGTAGCGCTGCTGTCCGGCATCGCCGCGTTCTTCCGCATCCCGCCCGCCTACCTGCTCGGCTCCGACGACGACATCCCGGAACGGGTGGATGCCCAGCTCGCCTTCGTGAAGAAGCTCCGGGCCAAGCGCGTCGTCAGTTTCGCGGCTCGCACCCTCGGCGATGTCTCCCCCGAGATGCTCCGTTCGATCACCGAACTCCTGGACGAGTGATTCCGGCCGGGGCCGCCCCCGCGGCCCGCAGATGAAACACCCGCTCGACCGTGGGGGGACGGGAGCGGGTGCGCAGCCATATTATCCCAGGAATCCCGCAAATTTGCTCCGAGCCCGCCAAAGGCGCGCGCGGCGCTCATGGCACGCCGCCGAGAAGCCGGCGCGGCGCGGGCCGCGGGCCGGCTTCCGCGACGCGAGCCACGAGCGACGAGCGACGAGCGACGAGGCAAGGAACAGTGCCGAGAACGCGAAAAAGCCCGCCCTGCCGGAGCAGGACGGGCTTTCCGTCTAACCGACTAACCTGGCGAGAGGTTGTCGGTAGAACTTCCAGACTACGCCTCGGTGGTGACCGATGCGTCCGCCGAGTCGGCGTCGGCCGACTCTTCGAGAACCGGGGCGAGCGAAAGCTTGCCACGGTCGTCAATCTTGGTGATCTCCACGAGGACCTTCTGGCCCACGCCGAGCACGTCTTCGACGTTCTCCACCCGCTTGCCACCGGCGAGCTTGCGCACCTCGCTGATGTGCAGCAGGCCGTCCTTGCCCGGGAGCAGCGAGACGAACGCGCCGAAGGCGGCGATCTTCACCACGGTGCCGAGGAACTGCTCACCGACCTCGGGGTTGGTCGGGTTCGCGATGGAGTTGACCATGGCACGGGCGGCCTCAGCGGACGGTCCGTCGACGGCGCCGATGTACACGGTGCCGTCCTCCTCGATGGAGATGTCGGCGCCGGTCTCGTCCTGGATCCCGTTGATCGTCTTGCCCTTCGGGCCGATCAGCTCGCCGATCTTGTCGACGGGGATCTGCACGCTGATCACGCGGGGCGCGGTCGGGGCCATCTCGTCCGGGGCATCGATGGCGGCGTTCAGCACGGCGAGGATGGTCGAACGAGCATCCTTGGCCTGGGTGAGCGCGCCGGCGAGCACCGACGCGGGGATGCCGTCGAGCTTCGTGTCCAGCTGGATCGCAGTGACGAATTCACTCGTGCCGGCAACCTTGAAGTCCATGTCGCCGAGGGCGTCTTCGGCGCCGAGGATGTCGGTCAGGGCCGCGTAGCGGGTCTTTCCGTCAACCGTGTCGCTGATCAGGCCCATCGCGATGCCGGCGACCGGGGCGCGCAGCGGCACTCCGGCGTTGAGCAGCGAGAGGGTGGATGCACAGACGGAACCCATCGAGGTCGAACCGTTGGAGCTGAGAGCCTCAGACACCTGACGGATCGCGTAGGGGAATTCCTCACGCGTCGGCAGCACGGGAACCAGGGCACGCTCAGCGAGCGCTCCGTGGCCGATCTCGCGGCGCTTGGGCGTTCCGACGCGGCCGGTTTCACCGGTCGAGTAGGGCGGGAAGTTGTAGTTGTGCATGTAGCGCTTCTTGGTGACCGGGCTCAGGGAGTCGATCGTCTGCTCGAGCTTGAGCATGTTCAGCGTGGTGACACCCAGGATCTGGGTCTCGCCGCGCTGGAAGATCGCCGAACCGTGCACGCGCGGGATGATGGCAACCTCGGCGTCGAGCGGGCGGATGTCCGCGAGCCCACGGCCGTCGATGCGGATGCCCTCGTTGAGCACGCGCGAGCGCACGACGAGCTTGGTGACCGACTTGTACGCGGCGGAAACCTGCGCGTTGGCGCCGGCTTCGAGCTCGCCGGCTTCGACCTTCGCGGCGATGGCGTCCTTGACGGTTGCCTTGAGCGCGTCATCCGCGTTCTGGCGCTCGATCTTGTCCGCGATCTGGTAGACGGCCTTCAGCTGGTCGTACGCGAGAGCGGCGACGGCGTCGTAGGTGGCCGGCTGGTAGGACGGGAACACCGGGTAGGCGCCGGTCGGCTTGGCGGCCGAGGCGGCAACCTTCTGCTGCGCTTCGATGAGCTGCTTGATGAACGGCTTCGATGCTTCGATGCCCTCGGCGATGACCTCTTCGTTCGGCTTGATGGCGCCGCCCTTGATGAGGTTCCACGCGTTGTCGGTGGCTTCGGCCTCGATCATCATGATCGCGACATCCTGCGCGCCGTTCGCGTCGGTCACAACGCGGCCGGCGACGACCATGCTGAACACGGCGTCGACGATCTGCGAGTGCTTCGGGAACGCGACCCACTGGCCGGAGCCGTTCTCATCGGGGATGAGAGCGACGCGAACGCCACCGATCGGGCCGGAGAACGGGAGGCCGGCGAGCTGGGTCGACATCGACGCGGCGTTGATCGCGAGCACGTCGTAGTACTCGTCCGGCGCGATGGCCAGCACGGTCACGACAACCTGGATCTCGTTGCGGAGACCGTCGACGAACGACGGGCGCAGCGGCCGGTCGATCAGACGGCAGGTGAGGATGGCCTCGGTCGACGGGCGACCTTCGCGGCGGAAGAAGCTGCCCGGGATGCGGCCGGCAGCGTACATGCGCTCTTCCACGTCGATGGTCAGCGGGAAGAAGTCGAAGTTCTCCTTGGGGTTCTTGCTCGCGCTCGTCGCGGAGAGCAGCATGGTCTCTTCGTCGATGTAGGCGGCGGCTGAGCCCTGCGCCTGCTGCGCGAGACGGCCGGTTTCGAAGCGGATGGTGCGAGTTCCGTACTTGCCGTTATCGATAACGGTTTCGGCGAACGTGATTTCTGGACCCTCCATATGGGGGTTCTCTCCTTTTTTTAGACTCGTTTGCCCGTATGGCGCGCGAGTGGGGCGTCTGAGCGGGAATCAGGCAGAACGACACTGCCGGTGCGCGACTCGTGCGGTTGATATCTCAACCGGCGTGGGCGCGTCACTCTGTGCTCGAGCTGGCCACCAGTAGAAGTTCACCATCCGCGGATGCTGCCACCTGCGTTGGGAAACCACCACCGAGGGCCAGCGTTCCGCCGACCTGCTCCGTTTGTTCGGCCAATCCGGAGATTGACCTCCACCAGTCTAACAGAGCGCCTCCCGATTGCCGGTTGGCACGGCGGGCGGCACCGGGTGCGCTCAGCGCGCCGAGCCGGGGAGCACGGCGTCGAAGACGGGACCGTCGACGCAGACCAGCGGCCCCTCGACCTCCGCGCCGGTGGCGACCGGCGCGGCGCAACCGTGGCAGTAGCCGAGGCCGCAGGCCATGTGCGCCTCGAGCGAGACCTGCACCGGAACGCCCCATTCGGCGCCGAGCTCTGCTGCCAGGCGGGCGAGCACGCCCGCGCCGCAGACCAGGATGACCGCCGGCGGGCGGGTGCCGAACTCGGCCCGGAGCCGTTCGCCGAGTGCGGGGATGCCACTCGAACCGTCGTCGTCGGTGACCGCGATGACCGCGGCCCCCAGTTCGGCGCAGTCGGCGACGCCGATCAGGTCGGGCAGGCTGCGCCCGCTGAGCACGACGGTGGCCTCGATGCCCTGCGCCGCGGCATCCTCGACCGAGCCCATGACGGCGCAGACGCCGACCCCGCGTCCGATCAGCAGGGCCGTGCGCGCGCCCGGCGGGTACTCGAACCCGCGGCCGAGCGGCCCGGTGACGAGGAGGCGCTCCCCCACGCCGACATCGGCGAGCGCGGTGGTGCCGCGGCCTGCGATCCCGTAGATGACCTCCACGGTCCCGGCCTCAGGGTGCCGTCGGTGGATCGCCATCGGGCGGGGCAGCAGGATCCGTTCGCCGCCGCTGGGCGGAACCGTGATCATCAGGAAAGCCCCGGCGAGCGCCGTGCGGGCGATCGTGCCGGTGGCCAGGAGCAGGCGGCGGTAGCGATCGCCCACCGCTGTGTGCTCGAGCACCGTGGCGTCGTCCCAGACCGGTGCCGGCCGAGGGGCCGCCGCGGCCGGGCGCACGGCGATGAGGCCCTCGAGTGCGGCCTCATCGGCCGCGGTGAAGGCCTGCTGGCGCCGAAGCGCCTCGCGGGCGGTGTTGGCCGTGCCGGTCATTGCACCCTCCAGAGGTCGATCAGGTCACGGATGCCGACCGCCTCGTTGTCTGCACAGCGCTGCTGCAGCGCGCGCACGATTTCGACCATGGCGAATGGTCGGCCGAAGTTCGCGGTGCCCACCTGCACGGCCCTCGCGCCGACCGAGAAGTAGTCGAGGGCGTCGTCGGCGGTCTCGATCCCGCCGCAGGCGATCACCGGGATTTCCACGGCGCGGGCGGCGAGCCAGACCAGCCGGAGCACGATCGGGCGGATCGACGGACCGGAAAGCCCGCCGATGATGTTGCCGAGGGCCGGGCTGCGCGTGTAGGGCTGAAGCGGCAGTGCGGGGATCGAGTTGGCCACGCAGACCGCATCCGCGCCGGCTTCCTGGGCGGCGAGCGCGCACTCGGCGATCGAGGAGGCCAGGACGGGGAGCTTGACGATCAGCGGTTTGTCCGTGACCCGTCGGGCGGCGCGCACGACGGTGAGGATGGCGTCGGGGTCGGCACCGATATCCGTGCCCAGCCGGTCCAGGTTCGGGCAGGAGACGTTGAGCTCGTAGGCATCGCCGGCACCGTGGAGGTCGCTGATCACGGGCGCGTATTCGCCGGGGCGATGGGCGCCGACGCTGATGATGACGGGCACGCCGAGTTCCGTGTAGCGCGGGTGCAGATCGGTGAGGTAGCCCGCGGCCCCGCGGCTGGGGATGCCGACGCTGTTGACCATCCCGGCGTGGATCTCGGTCAGGCGGTGGGCGGCGTTGCCTCCGCGGGGCGTGCCGAAGACGGTCTTGGTGACGACGGCGCCGAGCTCCTCCACCGGGATCAGCCGGCCGAGGGCGGGGCCGAAGCAGCCGGAGGCCGGCATGACCGGGTTGGCGAGGGTGAGGGTACCGATGCGCACCGTGAGATCGACCGTGCCGGGAATGGCCGGGCGGGCCGCGAAGAACGCCGCACGCGCATCCGTCGGGGGCTGCGGGGGCGCGCTGGTCATCTGGTCTGCTTCCGGGGCTGGACGCATCCGTTCCGCGCCGCCCGTCCAGTATCCCGCGCGGGGAGGGCCCTCCCCAAATCTGAGCCCCTCACTGCGGCGGAGCGGCAGCCTGCCCCGGCCTCGAGCGTCGGCAGCGGCGTGCGTGATCGAAACGTTATCTTCAGCCCCCGTTTGAGGGCCGAGCAGACCGCTAGGTTGGGGCCACTGCGCAACTTCCCGGCATGATGTCACGGTGTCCCTCCACGAAAAGGACCAGTTCATGAGCCATAAGCAAAGCCGAAGTATGTCCACGTTCGTCTCAACCATTGCCGGAGCCGCGCTCGTCGCGGCCGGCCTCGTGGGAGGGCCGCTGGCCGCTGCTGCGTCACCACCCACGGCCGCACCCCCGGCGGACACCTCCGTCGGGGCACCCCAGTCCGACGAACTGCCCAACCCGGCCGAGGACAAGCGCCGCGCGCTCCGCGAGGAAGCGGTTCAACAGGTCCTCAACGGCGAGGCCACCGCGACCCGGAGCGGGGGAAGCACGGTCGTCAAGCTCAGCGGCAAGGGTCGCGATGGCACGAAGCAGGACAAATTCGTCGAGATCGGACGCGAGAAGACCGACAAGATCTTCGTCATCCTGACGGAGTTCGGCGACCAGCGCGACCCGGCCTACCCAGACCAGGACACCGCCCCCAGCATCCCGGGCCCGACCGTCTTCAACGGTCCGTTGCACAACGCGATCCCGCAGCCGGACCGCGCCGTCGACAACAGCACCGTCTGGCAGGCCGACTACAACCCGGCCGCTTACCAGAAGCTGTACTTCGGCACGGGCGCGGGCGTCGAGTCGCTCAAGACCTACTACGAGGCCCAATCGTCCGGTCGCTACAGCGTCGACGGTCAGGTTTCGGACTGGGTGAAGGTGCCCTTCAACGAGGCGCGCTACGGCCGCTCCGACGGTTTCCCCTGCGCCTCCAACGTGTGCAGCAACACCTGGGATCTGGTCCGAGACGGGCTCAACCAGTGGGTCGCCGACCAGAAGTCCGCCGGCCAGAGCGACGCCCAGATCAAGACGGCGTTGGCCAGCTATGACCAGTGGGATCGCTACGACTACGACCAGGACGGCGTCTTCAACGAGCCGGACGGCTACATCGACCATTTCCAGATCGTGCACTCGGGCGGCGACCAGGCCGACGGTGACCCCAGTCAGGGTGAAGACGCCATCTGGAGCCACCGCTGGTACGCCTACTTCAACCAGGCCGGACGGACGGGCCCGGCCGGCAACCTGCTCGGCGGCGCCGAGATCCCCGGTACCGGCCTGTGGGTGGGCGACTACACAATCCAGCCGGAGAACGGAGGACTGAGTGTCTTCGCCCACGAGTACGGTCACGATCTGGGACTCCCGGACGACTACGACACCGCGGGCGGCCCGAGCAACAACAACGAGTGGTGGACCCTGATGTCGCAGAGTCGACTGGGCGCGGCGGGCCAGGCGCTCGGCGAGAAGCCCGGTGACATCGGCGCATGGGAGAAACTCCAGCTCGGCTGGCTCGACTACGACGTGGTGCAGGCCGGCGAGAAGAAGACCCTCCAGCTCGGCCCGGAAGAGTACAACTCGGTACAGCCGCAGGCCGCCGTCGTCGTGCTCCCGAAGAAGACCGTCACGAACACGCTGGTCAGCCCGGCTGCCGGAACGTACGAGTGGTGGAGCGGCCAGGGCGACAATCTCGGCCAGACCCTCGCCCGACGCGTGACGCTGCCCGCCGGTGCGGCGACCCTCGCCTTCCAGGCAAACTGGAACATCGAGGATTGCGGTCCCGACGCGTGTGACTACGCCTATGTGGAGGTCAATGACGGATCGGGCTGGACGGCCCTGGCCGGCACCATCGCGAATGCGGCGGAAGGCAACGGCATCGACGGCCAGAGCAACGGCTGGCAGCCCGCCAGTTTCGACCTCTCGGCCTACGCCGGAAAGACGGTCGATCTGCGTTTCAGCTACGTGACCGACGGTGCGGCGCAGGGCAACGATCCGAGCCTGGCCTCCGGCATCTTCATCGACGAGATCAGCATCAGCTCTGGTGCGACGGTGCTCTTCTCGGATGGGGCGGAGACGCTCGATCCGGGGTGGACGGCGAACGGTTTCATCCGCACGACGGGTGTCGAAACGTCGGAGTACGACAACTACTACATCGCCGGAAATCGCTCCTACGTCGGCTATGACCGCTATCTCAAGACGGGACCGTACAACTTCGGGTTCGCGAACACGAAGCCAGACCTCGTCGAGCACTTCGCGTACCAACAGGGACTGATGATCTCCTACTGGGACACGTCGCAGTCCGACAACAACGTCAGCGCTCACCCGGGAGCCGGACGCAATCTGTATGTGGACGCTCATCCTCAGCCCCTCACCAGAGCAAGCGGGGCACCGTGGCGGAACCGGATTCAGCTGTACGACGCCCCGTTCAGCCTGCTCAACGCGGACTCGTTCACGCTCAACGTCAACAGCCAGCCCTCCACGATCCGCGGGCTGCCCGCTCAGCCCGTGTTCGACGACACGAAAAACTGGGAGGGGATCGAGGCGATCGGCCAGGGTGTGAAGGTGGCCAATGCCGGGGTGAAGATCGAGGTGACGAAGCAGAAGGGCACGTCGATGACGATTCGGATCTCGAGCACGCAGCCGAGAACCTGAGCCCCATCGACGGAGGACGCGTCATGTCACGCGTCGCGCGAACCCGGCGGGCAGGAGCCATCCTCCTGCTCGCCGGGTTCGCGCTCGCGGGCTGTGCCGGCGGCGCGGGGGGACCCGATCTGAACGGGACAGGCTCGCCCGAGCCGTCCCTGTCGTCGACGACACCGCCGACGATCACCCCTCCGGCAAAACCCCCCACGGACCCCTCGGATCTACAGGGCACCATCTGGCGGACAGGCACCGTGACGACCGGCGGAACCGGCCCGTGCTACGCCTTCCTGACCGACGACGGCACCGAACTCGCACTGTATTCCGAGGCCGGGCTGGCGCTCACCGCGGGAGAGAAGCTGACCGTGCAGGTCAGCCCCGCCTCATTCACGGCCGCTTGCGGACCGGGGCTGCTCGTTCAACTCCTGAACGTCAAACCCGGCTGACCCGTCACATCCCCTCCCACGTTGCCCCGGCGTCACGCCGAACTGTGAGATCGGCACGCTTTCCCGGCGGGAAAGCGTGCACAACTCACAGCTCGGCGAAGAGGCAGACTGGGATGGGCCGGGGTCAGGCGCGGGTGGCGGCCTTCAGGCTGGCGTGGGTGGGGGCATCCGGCACATGCGCCGGGCGGTTCTTCGCCAGTTCCCTGCGGAGGACCGGGACGACTTCGCCGCCGAGGATGTCGAGCTGCTCGAGCACGGTCTTCAGCGGCAGGCCGGCATGGTCCATCAGGAACAGCTGGCGCTGGTAGTCGCCGAAGAAGTCACGCATGCCGGCGTACCGGTCGATGATCTGCTGCGGGCTGCCCACGGTGAGCGGGGTCTGCTCGGTGAAGTCCTCCAGGCTCGGACCGTGGCCGTAGACCGGCGCGTTGTCGAAGTATGGGCGGAATTCGTCGATGGCGTCCTGCGACTTCGGGCGCATGAAGACCTGGCCGCCCAGGCCGACGATGGCCTGGTCTGCGCTGCCATGGCCGTAGTACTCGAACCGGGCCCGGTAGAGGCCGATCAGCTTCTGGAAGTGCTCCTTGGGCCAGAAGATGTTGTTTGCGAAGAAACCGTCGCCGTAGAACGCGGCCTGCTCGGCGATTTCCGGGCTGCGGATGCTGCCGTGCCAGACGAAGGGCGGCACCCCGTCCAGCGGGCGGGGTGTGGCGGTGAATCCCTGAAGCGGGGTGCGGAACTGGCCGCTCCAGTCGACGACGTTCTCTCGCCACAGCCGACGGAGCAGTGCGTAGTTCTCCAGGGCCAGCGGGATGCCCCGGCCGAGGTCCTTGCCGAACCAGGGATAGACCGGGCCGGTGTTTCCGCGCCCGAGCATGAGGTCGACTCGCCCGTCGGAGAGGTGCTGGAGCATCGCGAAATCCTCGGCGATCTTCACCGGGTCGTTGGTCGTGATCAGGGTCGTCGACGTCGACAGGATGATCCGCTCGGTCTTCGCCGCGATGTAGCCGAGCAGGGTGGTCGGCGAACTCGGCACGAAAGGCGGGTTGTGATGCTCACCCGACGCGAACACGTCGAGGCCGACCTCTTCGGCCTTGACCGCGATCGCCGCCATCGCCGTGATCCGCTCGTGTTCAGTGGGAGTGCGGCCGGTCGTGGGGTCGCGGGTCACATCGCCGACCGTGAAGATTCCGAACTGCATTTCCGGCCTCCCGTTTCAGATCATGCACAGAGGTTCAGACGCCGCCCGCTGCATGCCCGATCCTATTCCAGCCGCTCGGGCCCACGACAGGGCCAGGGCTTTCGGAGGGCGAGCCTCGTCCCCCCTCGGGCCGCCGCCAGTTCGCCGGCGTGCCGCTACTGCGGAAGGACCAGGCGGTCGAGCGAGGCCTGGATCGCCGTCGCGGCCGCGCCGCGGGCCCAGGAGGAGACCCCCGCGTCGTCGACCTCGATCCGGAGCGGCGCGGCATCCGGGTCGCGGTCGCGGCGGGCGGCCGCGGTGGCTTCGGCGGCGACGAGTGGCCAGAGTCCGATGCCCTCGCCCGCGAGCACGAGCGTGTCGAGCATGGCGATGTTGGCGATCACGGCGATCATCCGGCCGAGGGCACGTCCGGTCGCGAGCACCACGGATGCCGCCGCCGGGTTCCCCTCCGCAGCGAGCCGGAGCACCTCGTCGTAGTCGACCTCCCGGCCGAGAGCGATGCCGACCTGGCCGCAGACGCTCGAACTCGTGAGCATGGCCCGGGAGCATCCGCGGTGTCCCTCCGGGCAGATCGGGCCGTTGGCGTCGAGCGGGATGTGCCCGCCCAGACCCAGGCCGGTGTCCGGAGTCACGATCACGCGATCGTTCACGACCAGCCCGTATCCAACGCCGACGCCGATCGTGAGCACCGCGAAGTCGGGGGTGCCGCGGCCGGCACCGAACCATTGCTCGGCCGTGGTGAGCGCCACCACGTCGTTCTCTATCGTGACCGGGAGCCCAAGCCTGGCCTCGAGCGCGCCGGCCAGGTCCACGTCGTGCCAGCCCAGGAAGGGGGCGCGCCGCACGACCCTTCCGCCGACGACGGAGCCGCCGATGCACACGCCCAGCGCCGTCACCCCCTCCGGGCCGTCCAGCTCGAGCACGACCGCGGTGACCTGACGCACGACCTCGTCCAGCGAATGGCCGGCCAGGGCGCGCTGCGCTGCGGCGAGTTCGGTGGCACGCAGGTCGGTGCGCACGCCGAACACGTCGTCGCCGGTGAGCTTCACGCCGATGAACCGGCCGGCACCGACCCGCACGTCCAGCGGTCTCGCCGGACGCCCGACCGTGCCGTCGTGCTCCTCGGCGGCCTCGACGAACAGGCCGCGATCGAGGAATGGCTTGCTGAGCCGGGTGAGACTGGCCGGCGAAAGGCCGAGCCGCCGGCCGAGCTCGCTGCGGGCGATCGGCCCGTGGATGAGCACGGCCCTGGCGAGTTCGTGGGAGGACGAGCTCACGGCGGACGAGCTCACGGCGGACGTCGCATCCGTCGCCGTCGCTGCGGGCATGGCGGCTCCCTCGGTCCTCGTGTGGCGCACGACTGGGTCGGGCGATCGCCCGCGGCGATTTCTTCCATATTGACACAAAATACTAACTCCCAGCCGAATGCCTGGCCAATTCTGGCCGATGCATCGGAGTTGACAGCCCGATTACTTTCGGGATAGAAAGAATATGGCAAGGTGGCCGCGCACCCCGGATTCGACCGGCGAACCCGCGACGCATCTCCGGCCTGATGAGAGGATCCATCAAATGACCAGTTCCCACCCGACCGTCGCCCTCCCCGGCGAACCCGGCGCAGCCCCGTGGTGGACCAGCGCCGTGGTCTACCAGGTCTATCCGCGCAGTTTCGCGGACTCAGACGGCGACGGGATCGGCGACCTCGGCGGCATCCGCGGCCGACTGGAATATCTTGCCGAGCTGGGGGTGGATGCCCTCTGGCTCTCCCCCGTGTACCCGTCGCCGCAGCACGACAACGGCTACGACATCAGCGACTACCGGGAGATCGAGCCCGTTTTCGGCGACCTGGCGGAGTTCGATCTGCTCGTTGCCGAGGCGCACGAGCGGGGCATCAAGATCGTGATGGACCTCGTGGTCAACCACACCAGCGACGAGCATGCCTGGTTCCGGGAGTCGCGGTCCTCACGCTCGAACCCGAAACGGGACTGGTACTGGTGGCGGAAGCCCCAGGGCGACGAAGGCCCGCCCAACGGCTGGGGCAGTGCCTTCAGCGGCCCGGCCTGGACCCTGGACGAGGCGACGGGTGAGTACTACCTGCACCTGTTCGCGAAGCAGCAGCCCGATCTCAACTGGGAGAACCCCGAGGTGCGCCAAGCGGTCTATTCGATGATGAACTGGTGGCTCGACCGGGGCGTCGACGGGTTCCGGATGGACGTGATCAACTACATCGCCAAGCAGGTCGATCTGATCGACGGCCCGGCGCCGGCGACCGGCGGCGGCTCCCCGATGGGCCCGCAGATCCACGACTTCCTGCAGGAGATGCACGAGGCCGTCTTTGCCCGGCGCGACGGCGAGCACCTCACGGTCGGCGAGATGCCGGGTGTGAACACCGACGATGCCCGGCTCTTCACCGACCCCGGCCGCGCCGAGGTCGACATGATCTTCCAGTTCGAGCACGTCGGGCTCGACCAGGGCGCGAACAAGTTCGAGGTGCTCCCCCGCAGCCTGCCCGCACTGAAGAAGAACCTCGCGCATTGGCAGGACGGCCTGGCCGAGACCGGCTGGAACAGCCTCTACCTGAACAACCATGATCAGCCGAGGCTCGTCTCCCGGTTCGGAAACGACACCGAGTTCCGCTACGAGTCGGCGACGCTCTGGGCGCTGGTGCTGCACCTGCACCGCGGCACCCCCTACGTCTACCAGGGCGAGGAGATCGGGATGACGAACGTGCGGTTCGACTCGATCGACGACTACCGCGACCTCGAATCGCTCAACCACTACCGCGAGGCCGTGGACCAGTTCGACCTTGACCCGGGGACCGTGCTCGCGGGGGTCCAGACCATGAGCCGCGACAACGCGCGCACGCCGATGCAGTGGGACGGGACGGAGCAAGCCGGCTTCACCACCGGCACGCCCTGGCTCCCGGTGAACCCGAACCACACCGAGATCAACGTGGCGGCCGACCGGGCCGCGGAGCGGAGCGTGTTCCGGTTCTACCAGCGATTGATCGCCCTCCGCCATGAGAGCCCCGTCGTCGCGCTCGGCTCCTTCACCCTGCTCGACCCGGAACACGAGCGGCTCTACGCGTTCACCCGAACCCTCGGCGACGAAACCCTGCTCGTGGTCGCGAACGCGTCGGACACCCGTCTGGATGTCCCGCTCCCCGTCGACGTGACCGGCGCAGAGCTCGTCCTCGCCAACTACCCGACGCCCGGCGGCGGATCTGCCCTCGGCCCCTGGGAAGCACGACTGTACCGGCTCTAGGGGAACGAGCCGGCATCCGCCGCTGGAGAGCACCGCCGGCGCCTCCGGGTCTCGCGGCCCGCGTTCGGGAAGCGGGCGCGCGTTGCACC
>NZ_JASISS010000010.1 GCF_030063195.1 Cryobacterium sp. PH31-AA6 | reverse complement strand
GGCCGGAGGCGCAGTGCGCCTCCGGCCAGCGGCCTCGTTCGGTTTCGTGCTGTTACTGATCGGCCTTGGCGTGCGCCCCGGCCGGAGCGCCAGCGTCAGCGCCCGCGTCCGCCTCGGCGGTCATGCCGGCGTGGGCATCCGCGTGCGCGCTGCCCGTGGAGCGGGAGTGGGCGCCCGCGTGGGTGCCGCCGCGCGCCTGGATTCGCTCGGCGATCTTCTGGACGTCGCTACCATAGTCGCCGTCGACGGCGACCTTCAGGATCACCTGGGCTGCGGCATCCTGCTCGGACTCCGGCGTGTTCTTCAACTCCGTCAGGGCGGACTGCAGATCGGCCGGGAGCTTCGAGAACAGCCCGGGGTTGTCGACGACACCGAGGGCCAGCTTCGTCACCGAGGGGGCGGCGGTTGCGCCCGGTCCGGCATCATCACCGAGCACGACGTGCAGCGCGGCGGCAAGCGGATGCTTCGGGTCCTTCTGCACGGCGGTCACGATCTGGGTGACCTGCTCGCCGTAGCCGCCGGCGAGCGCGGTGGTCCGGATGGTCTCAACGGCGGTGGCCCGGTCGGTTTCCGACGCGTCCTTGAGGGTGGTCAGGTCGGCCTGCAGGTTGGCCGGCAGGCTCGCGTAGAGGTCGGCGTTGTCGACGAGTGTGGCCGCGACCCTCTGCGCCTTGTCGTTCAGATCCTGTCCCCGGGCGAGGTCGCCGCGGAGTTCCTTCTGGACCGTGGCGAGGAATGCGACGCCTGAGGCGGCCTCGGCGGATGCGTCGGCACTGGCCGTGTGCTCGGGTGCGGCGGTGAGCGGGGCGGCGCTTGCGCCCTGCACGCCGGCACCGAGAAGGGCTCCGGCAGCCAGCACGGAGGCGGCGCCGATGGTGAGGCGCTTGGAGCGGGACGCACGGGGCGTCTGGAAGATCTTGTTCTCGTTCACGGTGGTTCCTTTCGATTGCGGCGGCCGTCCCGGCGAAAAGCCCGAGCCGACAGCACGTCGTCACCGGGTGAGCTTAGGCAGCCGGAATGTGCCGCCGGTCACTGCAGGCTGGGAAACCCCACCACCGGGGCACATCGCCACCCGGCGCGTCGAAACGGCAGCGGCGTCACTGGGCCCGGCGGCGGTCGTCCGGAATGGCCTCTCACCGGGGAATACGCTCACCAGCGCAGCCGGATCGATCGGGTGGCGGTCCGGCCGGACCGTCCATCGCGCGGGCACGGAGATTACGCTCCGCGCGGACACGGCCTCGACGCGTCAGCGCGGATCGACCACCGGAACGGTCTCCGGAACGCCCGTCTCGGCGAGCAAGACCACATTCTGCGCCTGGATGCGGACGTACTCCGCGAGGGTGTGGGCGGAGAGGAACCCGACGTGCGGCGTGACGATCGTGCGCTCGTGCGTGATCAGCGGATGGTCGGCGGGAGCCGGCTCGGTGTCGAGAACGTCCAGTCCCGCCGCCGTGATCTGTCCGCGATCCAGCGCCAGGGCGAGGGCGGGTGAATCGATCAGCTGGCCGCGGCTGACATTGATCAGATAGCTGCCCGGCTTCATCCGGGCGATCGACTCGGCGTTGATGATCCGGTGCGTCTCGCCCGTCAGCGGCAGGTGCAGTGAGAGCACATCGGCGGAGGCGAGCACCTCGTCGAAGCCCGCCAGGCGCACGCCGAGCGATTCCAGGCGCGCGGCAGCCTCCGGGTTCTGCGCGAGGTACGGGTCGTAGCCGACGATCTCGCCGAAGAGGGGCGACGCGAACTCGGCCAGCTTCGCGCCGATGCGGCCCAGGCCCATCAGGCCGAGCGTCTTCTCGCTGAGGCGGGGCGGGGTCACGTCCGGTCGTGCGTTCCAGTCCTGGCCGACGACTCGCTCGAAGAACGGAAGGTCGCGGACCGTCGCGAGGATGAGTCCGAGCGCATGAGTGGCAACCTCTTCGGTCGCGACACCGGGCAGGTTGGTCACCCAGACGCCGGCGGCGCGGGCCGCGTCGAGGTCAATGTGGTCGAATCCCATCGAGATGAGCGAGATGATCCGCAGCTCAGGCAGCCCGGCGATCACCCAATCCGGAATCGGCGCGTAGCCGACCAACAGAGCCTGGGCGCCTCGCGACTCGGCCAGGATCCGCTCCGGGTCGAGCGTTTCAAGGAATCGAACCTCGAAGCCGTGGCGTTCGAGAAGACGGATGCCCGGGGTCGGGTCGATGTCCTCGTTGTCGGTGTAGATCGCCAGCGGCTTCGCCATCTACAGCACCTTCGACAGGAACGTCTGGGTGCGCCGGTGCTGCGGGTTCGTGAGTACGTCCCGCGGGGCGCCCTGCTCGACGACGACGCCGCTGTCCATGAAGACGAGGTGGTCGCCGACCTCGCGGGCAAAAGCGATCTCATGGGTGACGACGATCATGGTCATGCCGCTGTCGGCCAGGTCACGCATGACATCGAGTACCTCGCCGACGAGTTCCGGGTCCAGGGCGCTCGTCGGCTCATCGAAGAGCATGAGTTTGGGTTTCATGGCCAGGGCGCGGGCGATCGCGACGCGCTGCTGCTGGCCGCCGGAGAGCTGCGACGGGTATTTCTGAGCCTGGTCCGCGAGGCCGACGCGTTCCAGGAGCCGCATGGCGTGCTCCTTGACCTCCGCCTTCGGCAGGCGCCGCACATCCATCGGCGCCAGCATCACGTTCTGCAGCGCGGTCATGTGGGCGAAGAGGTTGAAGCGCTGGAACACCATGCCGATGTCGCGTCGTTGGTCCGCGACCTCGTTCTCGTTCCGCTCATAGAGCTTGCCCGCTCGCTCGCGGTACCCGACGAGCTGGCCGTCAACCGACAGCCGGCCCGCGTCGATGCGCTCGAGGTGGTTGATGCAGCGCAGGAAGGTGGATTTTCCCGAGCCAGAGGGGCCGAGCAGGCAGAAGACCTGGCCGGTTCGAACCTCCAGGTCGATGCCCTTGAGCACCTCGACGTGGCCGAACGACTTGTGCACGTTTTCTGCTGTCACCATGGGAGTGCTCATGAGCCGGCTCCACCTTTCCTGTCGACGTCGGGTCGGTCGGCCGGCTCGCGCACCGGAGAGGTGACCCGGCCCGGCTTGAGATTGCGCAGGATTCGCCGGCGGCGAGGCGCTATCCCGGCGACCCCACGGGCGAACCGCTTCTCCAGCCGCATCTGGATCAGTGTGGAGACCGTCGTCAGCGCGAGGTACCAGATGCTGGCGACGATGAGCAGTTCGAAGATGTAGAAGTTGCGGGATGAGATGACCTGCGCCCGGTTCAACAGATCCGGCGCCGCGATCACCGTGACCAGCGAGGTCATCTTCAGCATGGTGATGAGCTCGTTGCCCATCGGCGGAATGATGACCCGCATGGCCTGGGGCAGCACGATCTTGAACATGGTCGACCGGCGGCGCATCCCCAGCGCGCTGGCGGCTTCGCTCTGGCCGTGGTCGACCGAGAGGATGCCACCGCGAACGATCTCGGCCATGTAGGCGCCCTCGTTGAGGCCGAGACCCAGCAGGGCCGCCACGAAGGCGGTGATCACCGTGTTCGTGTCGAGACCGAATTCTCCGAATCCGAGCCGGGGGAAGAACAGGGCGAGGTTGAACCAGAGCAGCAGCTGCACGAGCACCGGGGTGCCGCGGAAGGCCCAGATGTAGCCGCCGGCAACCGAATTCAGCACCCGGTTCGGGGACAGGCGCATGACCGCCACGGTGACGCCCAGGGCCACACCGATGATCATCGAGAGCACGGTCAGCGAGATGGTGACCCACAGCCCGCTCAGGATGGTCGGACCGAAGAGGTTCGCCGCAATGACCGACCAGTCCAGGTTCTCATTCGTTGCGACGGCGTAGATGAAAGCAACCAGCGCGGCGAGCACGATGACGCCCGAGATCTGCTGTCCCCAATGTCGAACCGGGATGGCGCGAATCGGAGTCTTCGCGTCAGTGGACGCCGGCTGGCCGCTCATTACAGGGTGCCGCCGTTGACCGTGACGTCGGTGACCGCACCGGAGCCCAGCTCGTGCTTGTCGAGGATCGACTGGTACCGGCCGTCTTCGATCAGCTTCTCAACGGTTGCCTTGACCGCGTCCCGGAGGTCGGTGTCGTCCTTGCCGAACATCGGGCCCATGACCACCGGCAGGAGCGGCTGGTCATTGCCGATCTCGAACTTGCCGCTGCCGCCGTCGGCCGCCGCGTTGTAGCGGGCGACAGCATCCTGGGAGAAGGAGGCGTCGGCGCGTCCACTGAGCACCTGCAACATGGCGTCGGCGTCGGTGGCGAGAGCCGTCACGGTGATGGGGTCAGCGGTGCACTCTGCGGTGTTGAACCTCTCCAGCAGGCTGACCTGGGTGGAGGCTTCCAGCGCGGCGACCTTGAGCCCGCAGAGATCCTCGACGGTCTTGACGTTCTTCGGGTTGCCGGCCGGCACCACGATGCCCTGGCCGGTGAGGAAGTAGTCGACGAAGTCGTATTTGGCCTGGCGCGCCTTGGTGTCGGTCATCGCGGCGACGACGACGTCGATGCGGTTGGCGTCGAGGGCAGGGAGCAGGCCGTCGAAGGCCATGTTCGTGATGTCGACCTTGAGGCCGAGCTCATCACCGATGGCCTGGAAGAGAGCCATGTCCAGGCCGACGATCGTGGTGTTGTCGGCATCCAGGTACTCGAACGGCGGGTAGAAGGCCTCGGTACCGATCTTGAGCACGCCCGCCTCCTTGATATCCGCGGGGAGCATCGCACGGAGGGTGGAGTCCGCCGACGCGGAGGCGTCAGTGCCGGCCGCCGTGGAATCTCCGGCCGAGCAGCCGGCCAGCACGAGAGCGGAAACCGCAAGGGTCACCCCAAGAACAATTACCTTTCGCGTACCGCGCATATTCATAGACAGCATGGCTCCTCCTTGAGCGTGAAATCGGGACATCGCTTTGCGTGATGGTCAGACGATCATTGCATGAATGTAGAACATTCTGACGTTCTCGCCAATAATTGTCCTACGATGGAGCAATGTTGACGACAATGATGACTGACGCGGCCCCGACCACCCTCCACCACAACGGCGGGGCGGCGGTCGCTGAGACCCTGCAGGCGCACGGCGTCGACACGATCTTCGGCATTCCCGGCACCCACAACCTCGAAATCTACCGGCACCTCGTGCGCCTGGGCATCAGGCCGGTCACCCATCGCCACGAGCAGGGGGCCGGCTACGCGGCGGACGGCTACAGCCAGGTCGCCGGCAAGCCGGGCGTCGTCATCACCACCAGCGGGCCCGGCACCCTGAACGCCATGGTGGCCGCCGGAACCTCGTACGCGGAGTCCCGTCCGGTGCTCATCATCTCGTCCGGCCTCCCCGCCGGCACCGAACACCTCGACGGCGGCGAGCTCCACGACACGAAGGACACCCTCGCGGCCATGGCGAGCATGACCGAGTGGAGCACCCGGGCGAACACGCCGCGGGAGGCAACCGAGGCGATCGCCCACGCCTTCGAGGTCATGGGCACGGGGCGTCCGCGGCCGGTCTACGTGGAGATCCCGTGCGATGTGCTCGGTCAGGACTGGGACGGCGAAATCGCGCGGGCCGGCACCATCGCCACGCCGGCCCTGGACGACGCGGTCGTGCGGCAGGCGGCCATGCTGCTCGCCGGTGCCGACCGCCCCGCGCTCATCGTCGGCGGCGGCGCACGCGGGGCCGACGATCAGGTGCGCCGGTTGGCCGAGCGACTCTCGGCTCCCGTGATCTCGACCTGCAACGGCAAGGGCGTGCTGGCGGAGGATCACGCCCTGTCGCTGGGTGCGGGCATCCGTCTGCGGAGCGCCCAGGATTGGCTGAATACCAGCGACGCACTGCTGGTGATCGGAAGCGAACTCGGGGACTCCGACCTCTGGGAGGGAAAGATCACCTCGCCCAACGTCATCCGCATCGACATCGCGGCGAGCCAGCTGACCCTGAACGCCCCGGCGCGGGTCGCCATCCATGCCGATGCGGCCGAAGCGCTCGCCGCGATTCAGGCGGTCCTTGACCGGGAGGATGTCGTCGCCGAGGCCGCCGCGGCCTCGATCGCCGAGCTGGCCGAGCTCAAGGCCGCGCTCGCGGCCGAGGCCCGTTCCGAGGGCGAGGCCTGGTTCGACCTCAACCACGAACTCCGCACGGCGCTACCCGCCGACACGATCATCACGGGCGATTCCTCGCAGGTGACCTACTTCGGAACCGTGCACTTCTTCCCGGTTCCCTCGAAGAATTCGTTCCTCTACATGCCCCGGGTGGCCACCCTCGGTTATGCCCTCCCCGCGGCGATCGGCGCGAAGGTCGCCAAGCCCGATGCGCCGGTCGTCGCTCTCCTCGGCGACGGAGCGCTCATGTTCTCCATCCAGGAGCTGATCACGGCGGTCGAGCAGGGCCTGTCGATCGTTGTCGTTGTCGCGAACAACGGCGGCTACCGCGAAATCCGCGACCAGCAGGCGGCACGCGGCATCGCCCCGGTGGGCGTGGACCTGCACGTGCCCGACCTGGTGGCCCTGGCGAACGCGATCGGGGCGATCGGCGAGCGAGCCGCCAACGCGCGGGATGCCGCGGACCGTGCCCGCGCGGCCCTCGGGCGCCCGGGTCCCACCGTGATCACCCTCGACTTCCCCTAGCCTCGCGCGGTGTTCTTCCCGGGCGCGGCAGCTCCGGGAAGAACGGCTGGGCGGCTAGCCTTCGACGGCGTCGAGCCGGGCGCGGAGTCGACGAATGGTTTCGTCGATGTGCTCCTGCACGAAGCGCGCGGCGCCCGCCCGGTCCTCACTGGCGATCGCCTCGTAGATGCGACGGTGCTCGTCGAGGAAGGTTTCATCCTCCGCATAGTCCAGACGGGAGGCGGCGAGGGCGTTGAGAAAGAAGGAGAGCTCCACCGCGAGCTGGGCGTAGAACGCGTCGATGCGTTCGCTGCGGAAACTGCGAACCGTGGCGGCGTGGAAGGCGAGGTCCTTCGCCACGATCTCGCGGTCGTCGCCGCCCTCTGCCGCACGTTCCAGATCGTCGAGCGCCGACTTGATCCCGGCGGTGATCTCCGCGTCGGCGGGGAGGGAGACGGCGCCCACCTCGAGTCCCCGACGAGCGTCGTAGAGGTTGATCAGCGCATCCTTCGTCGGCTCGGCGACGATCGACCCGTGGTGCATCTCGTGGCGGATGAGTCGGCTCTGGCCGAGCAGCAAGACGGCTTCACGCACGGTATTGCGAGAGACCCCGAGAGTGGTGGCGATCGCGTTTTCCCGCAGGGGAGTGCCGGGCTTCAGGTCGCCGTTCAGGATCAGCGTCGTGATGTGGTCTCGCACGTGTTCCGCGGTACTGACCCGCTGAACGGACATCTTCGTCAAACCCTTCATGGGCGTCATTCTATTGCCCACATTGTTGTACGTTCCAACATCGGGACTTCCTGGTCAGCCGCTGTCCGCGTCAGTGCGGCTCGAATTCCGGAACCGGGCACGGCTGGCCGCCGACCAGATTGAGGCAGGACCCGAACAGCGCGGGGTAGCCGTCCGTCTGAGACGGGCCGAACCAGTTGTTGTAGAAGAGCCAGAAGTTCAGATTGCCGTGGGTCGAGCATCCGTCGCCGTCGGAGCCCGGATTTGCCAGGGCCGCCCGGTTGGGCTGGTACGGCGTGTAGTTATAGAGGTTGGCCGTGGCCTGATTTCGAATGCGCACCGGGGTCGCCCCGCAGGAGGCGTCCGGGTTGTAGCCCACCTCGACGACGCCCACCTTGTAGGCGCGCTCGGGTTCCTGGGTGTACTGGCGGAACTGCCAGGCCGCCCGATAGACCTGGTTGAAGAAGCCGAAGTATTCCGTGTCGCAGTCGGCCGTGTCGGGGCAGCCGTACCCGGTCGCGCGCAGGTAGCCGGAGGCGCTCGGCCGGGTCAGCAGGGACTGCTCCTTCTGCAGGAGCACGAGCAGCACGCGCGGGCTGATGGTGCACGCCTTCGCGACCTTGGCGATGATGCGGCTGGCGCGCTCGTCGGCGGCCGGTCGGTAGGCCGTGCAGTGACCGTCGCCCTGGGCGGGCTCGGCCGTTGTGGCCTCCCTGAACTCCCACAGGCACGGCGCGTCGCGCTGGGCGACGCAGTCGCGATGCTCCAGGAAGGACTGGATGTCGGCCTCGGTCATGGCGTCGGGGTTGAAGAAGTTGTAGTCGCTGATGATGGCGCCGGGGTCGAAGTCCGCGGGCGAGGCCTTCGTCTCGATCGGCTTGACGGAGCCGCCGAGTGCGAGGCCGGTGCCGATAACGACAACGACCACGGCGACTGCGGTCACCAGTGTGATGAGTGTGCGGCGCGGCGTGCCCGGGTGCGTCATGGGCATGACCCTATCGGGGCAGAGCGGGAGAGCGCTGGGAGGGAGATCGGGATGGCCCGGCCGGTCACTCCGTGTGCAGGCGATTCCCGATCGCGAACCAGGCGATGGCGCCGAACAGGGGTGCGCAGACCACGGCCAGCACCCAATTCGTGCGGGCGACCGCTCGGAGGTGGACCGCCCCGGCGATCTGCACCAGCGCGCCGACGATCAGGCCGCCGGCGCCCACCACGGCCAGGCCCGCCAGCGACAGGGCCGCCCACTCGATCAAGCTTGAGTCGAATTCCACGTGCGGCCCCGCTAACCCTCGATACCCCCGGTGATGCCGTCGACGTATCGAGGGCGCCGTTTGGCGACGCCACGATTTTCCCCCGCGAAGGCATCCTGTCCCCAAACCATACCAGTTAGTATTCTTTTAAGTGGGAATCGCACCAATTCCTTGTCGACCGGAGGATGGGCATGTCGAAGCAGCAGCGTGGGATCGAAACGCGCGCGGCAATCGTGCGCGGCGCGGCGGAGACATTCCGCCGAAGCGGCTATGGAAGCACGTCGCTCGATGACGTGTCGGCGGCGGCGGGCGTGACCAAGGGCGCGCTCTATTTTCACTTCGATTCCAAGGAGGCGATCGCTCTCGCCGTCATCGCAGCCCAGCACGAGGCCTCGATCGCCCTCGGCCACCGAATGCTGGATGCCTCGATCCCCGGGCTGGAAGCCCTGATCACCATGTGCTTCGAGCTGGCCGGTCAGTTGAGATCCAATCCGGTCGTCGCGGCCGGCATTCGCCTGACCATGGAGTCCTCCCTGTTCTCCGTGCCGATCGACGGACCGTACCGGGATTGGATGACCGTCTGCGAGGAACTCCTCGGACGCGCGATGGTCGAGGGCGACGTCGTGGACGGCACGGATGTCGCGGCGGCGGCCCATTTCATCAGCCCGGCCTTCACCGGGGTGCAGCTCGTCTCGGAGGTGCTCACGGGGCGGGACGACCTGGACCAGCGGGTCGAAGAGATGTGGGCGCTGATCCTTCCGGCCCTGGTCGCGCCGGACCGGCGCGAACTGCTGCTCGGCCTGCCCGCGAGAATGCGGAGTGCGCGCGGCTAATCGGTGGCGGCGGTGCCGCCGGGTACCCGGCGGGTCCTGCCGGCGGCCGTGCCGCGGTCGCGCCACCAGGTCAGGAGCCTGGTCAGGATGCGCCTGAGGAACGCGCTCACCCTGTGGGCTGCCGGGAACTCCGTGCCGAGGACCGCGATCCCGAGGAAGACGATCAGCCAGCCGGGGCCCGGCAGGGGAACGAGGATGAGGCCGACGCCGACGATTCCGGCCCCGAGCAGGCCGACCAGGACGCGGTAGACCCAGCGCACCTTGGGATGAAGCTCGACCCAGGCCCGACTGCGCCTGAGCATGTGTCGGATCGGGTGTCCGGGGTCGCTTCCGCTGTCGATCTCCTCCGGAATGCTCACGCCCATGCCCCGAGGATAGGACCGATCGCTGAGAATGCGCTGCGGGCTGCGGATCTGTTCCCGCCAGTCCGACGCGAGCGACTCCGGGGGTACTGTGTGGGGCAGCCGGGCCTGGTCGGCCCGGCCGGCGGCGGCCCGGCGGGCGGCCACCGTTCCCGTCCGTCGTTGCACCAGAGGAAGGAGAGCTCATCATGGCAGGACCTGCAAAACGCGAACGTTCCGAGGTGTCGGATTCCCTTCGCCGGTTCTTTGACGGCGACTGGGACGTGCCGGCTATTCGGGTGGAGGTCTTCACGGATGGCAACACTCTCGTCGTCAAGGCGGAGCTGCCCGGCATCGATCCGGACAAGGACGTCGACATCTCGGTGAGCGACGGGATGCTGCATATTCGGGCGGAGCGGGAGGAGACGAGCGAACAGAAGGAGAAGGTTGGGTACCGCTCGGAATTCCGCTACGGCACGCTCTCCCGGGACCTCACCCTGCCTCCGGGTAGCGTCGGCGACGACGTGACGGCCAGCTATCGGGACGGGGTTCTCGAGGTGCGGGTTCCCCTGCCCGCCGTTGCCGCCAAGCGGGCGAAGATCCCGATCAGACGGGACTGATTCTCGCCGCGGCCCACCGGCCGTTGACGGGCCGCCTCCCGAACGTGCCGCGTTCGGGGGGTGAATGTGGGCGATTTCTCTTGACACTCGCAAGCTTAACCGGTTTAGTTGAGAACACTGAACCGGTTCAGTGCTCGAACCAGGAGACAAAAAAATGACGTACACCGCCGTTCGCTCACCATTCATCCTCCAGACCGTCGCCCTCACGGCCGCCGTGTCGATGCTTCTCCTCGGAGCGGGCACGGCCGCCGCGGCCGCGTCGCCACCGACATCCCTCGCCCATGGAGGGACCGCCGCCTCGGCGCCCCTGACCAATCTGGGCCACCTCAATTTCCTCCTCGATACCGTGCCGCTGACGGCCGTCGAGGGCCACACGACCTATGACATCGATGTCACGCCGACCGCCCAGGCCCCGTGGACCTACGCGGACAAGAAGGCCGACGGCAGCTACGGCCGGGTCGGCGGCGGATCGCTCGATCCGGCCACGGGCCACTGGAGCCAGGGAGCGTACAACGCCGACGACATCGCCCGCACGGCGGTTGTCTACCTGCGCCACTGGCAGCAGACCGGGGACACCGCCAGCCGGGAACACGCCGTGCAGACCCTCCGCGCGCTGACCTACCTGCAGACCTCCACCGGCCCCAACTCGGGCAATGTCGTGCTCTGGCAGCAGGCCGACGGCACGCTCACGCCGAGCGCAACGCCCAAGGAACTGCCGGACCCGAGCGACTCCGCCGAGTCGTATTGGGTTGCCCGCACGGTCTGGGCCCTCGGCGAGGGCTACGCCGCCTTCGCGGACGCCGACCCGCAGTTCGCCGCGTTCCTCCAGGACCGCCTGCACCTCTCCCTCGACGCGCTCGCACGGCAGTCGCTGGCCAGGTTCGGCCAGTTCGACGTGGCCGACGGTGTGCAGGTGCCCGCCTGGCTGATCGCGGGCGGCGCGGATGCCTCGGCCGAGGCCGCGCTCGGGCTCGCCGCCTACGTCACGGCTGCCCCCGCCGACACCGCGGCACGTACCAGCCTCACCCAGCTGGCCGAGGGCGTCGCGGCGATGTCGTCCGGATCGGTCAGCGAATGGCCCTTCGGCGCGATCATGCCGTGGAACAAATCGCAGACCCTGTGGCACGCCTGGGGCGGGATGGCCCCGGCCGCCGTCGCGACGGCGGCAACCACGCTTGACCGGGCCGACCTGCTCGGCGCGGCCGTGAAGGATTCCGCCCAGTTCACTGCCCAGCTGCTCGCCGCCGGCGGACCGGACAACGCGTGGAGCCCGACCCCCGGTGAGGCTCAGATCGCCTATGGCGTCGACTCGCGGGTGCAGGGTCTGGTCGCCACGGCCAAGGCAGCGAACGCCCCCGGGCTGATCGACCTCGCCGCCGTCACCGCCGGCTGGTTCTTCGGTGCCAACCGCAGCGGCCTGCCCGCGTACAACCCGGCCACCGGCACCGCGATTGACGGAATCGAACACGATGGCCGGGTGAACCCCAATTCCGGGGCCGAGTCGACCATCCATGCCCTGCTCACGATGCTGACTCTGGACGCGAACCCCGCGCTCAAGGCCAAGGCGCTCGGCATCAATGAGACGATCGGCACCAACGGGCTGAGCGTCGTCGAGGCGGAGGCCGGCACGATCACGGGAACCGGCGCCGTCGTCACGCCCGCATCCGCCTGGACAGGCGAGGCCAATCTCTCCGGCGGGGCCTACGTCGCCCTCGCGGCGGGAGACACGCTGAGCATTCCCGTTCCGGCCGCCGACCAGGCGCGCAACGTGTATCCGATCGTCAACCAGACCGAGGCGCCGTCCGGCAACACGGCCTGGTCCGCCGGCCGGACGAAGCTGGGCAGCACCGCCAACGGCGGCGCGGGCGCGCAGGGAATCACGGATGCGCCGGGTCGGCTCTTCCCGCTCTCGCTGAAGCGCTCCCTGCCTGCTGATGCCACCGCCGTCGTCGGCGCCTCCGACGGACCGTCCGCCGTGGACGCACTGCTGATCCAGCCGCTCGTCTCGACCATCTCGGTGACCGGACCGGCCGGGGAGAGCACCGTGTATGTCAGTGCGGCCCAGAAGGCGAGCGTGCGATCCGTGGACGTGCCGCGCGGCTTCCGGCTGCAGCAGCAGGCGTTCGATGCGACCGGCAAGCCGGTGGCCGGTGGAGACGGCACCACGAGCACGGCGTCGTCGGTCCTGGTTGCTGCCGGTGGATTCACCGTGGCGAAGCTGGTGCGCAAGTAGGCGATAACCGCCGCGCAGCACGACGCCCGCCGTTCCCCACCTGAGCGGCGGGCGTCGTGCTGTCCGCGGGCAGCCGCGTGGGGGGAAGGCCTAGACGCGGTCCGGCACCCGCTCGGCGGTGACGGTCGACCGGGGCGCCGCGCCGGGGAAGAGGCGGGGGCGCAGCCACAGGGCCAGGTAGACGAGAGCGACCAGCGCCGGAACCTCGATCAGCGGGCCGACAATCCCGGCGAGGGCCTGGCCACTCGACGCGCCGAAGGTGCCGATGGCCACGGCGATCGCCAGCTCGAAGTTGTTGCCCGAGGCGGTGAAGGCGAGGGTCGTCGTGCGCGGATAGCTCAGACCGACCAGCTTGCCCAGCAGGAATCCGGTCAGGAACGTCACCGCGAAGTACACCAGCAGGGGCAGGGCGATGCGTGCGACGTCCATCGGGCGGGCGATGACCTGGCTGCCCTGGAGGGCGAAGAGGAGCACGATCGTGAACAACAGCCCGTAGAGGGCGAACGGGCCGACCCTGGGCAGGAACCGCTCTTCGTACCACGCGCGCCCACGGGTGGCCTCGCCGACCCGGCGGGACAGGTAGCCGGCCAGCAGCGGAATGCCGAGGAAGACCAGCACGCTGCCCGTGATCGCCCAGACCGAGAACTCCGCGCTGGTGGTGGACAGGCCGAGCCAGCTGGGGAGGACCTGCAGGTAGAACCAGCCGAGGGCGCCGAAGGCGACGACCTGGAAGACGGAATTGACGGCAACGAGGAAGGCCGCCGCCTCCCGGTCGCCGCAGGCCAGTTCGTTCCAGATCAGCACCATGGCGATGCAGCGGGCGAGGCCGACGATGATCAGGCCGGTGCGGTACTCGGGCAGGTCGGGCAGGAAGATCCAGGCCAGGGCGAACATCAGGGCCGGACCGACGAGCCAGTTCATCACCAGCGACGAGATGAGGAGCCGCCTGTCTCCGGCGACGGCGCGGGCATCCGAATAGCGCACCTTGGCGAGCACCGGGTACATCATGACCAGCAACCCGACGGCGATCGGAACGCTGACCGACCCGATCGTGAAGGCGCCGAGGGCCTCGCCGACGCCGGGCGTGTAGACCGCCATCAGCAGGCCGAGGCCCATCGCCGCGAGGATCCAGACCGGCAGGAACCGGTCGGTGAAGCCCAGCCGTGCCGGTGAAGTTGCCTGGGGCGTGGGGGAAGACATGAGGCTCCGTCGTTCGAGCCACACCGGATCGAGTGACGCGCTATGGAGTCTGGCGAATGCATCGATGGATGTCAATTTATGGGGGATACTGTCAACATGTCGTTCCTCGAGACCCAGCCCGCACCGACCGGGGCCCCCGGCCGCGCCTCGACCAAAGAGACGGATGCCGCCTGCTGCGCCCCGGCGACGCGCGACGCGATCGGAGCGGACGCCGCCGAGGGGCTGGCGAGGTCGCTCAAGGCCCTCGCCGACCCCGCGCGGTTGCGCCTGGTCTCGATGGTGGCCGCCCACGCCGACGCCGAGGCCTGCGTCTGCGACCTGACCGAGCCGCTCGGGCTCAGCCAGCCGACCGTGTCGCACCACCTCAAGGTGCTCGTCGAGGCCGGACTGCTCACGCGTGACAAACGCGGCACCTGGGCGTACTACCGTCTCGTGCCGGGGGCACTCGAATCGCTCGCGGCGCGAATCACCGCGGTCTGACGTCGCTCGTCTGACCGTCGCCGATTGACCGCCGACGATTTGACCGCTGACGGCTGACCGCCCCTGACGAGTTCGGGGCGGAGTTTGGCGGCACCGTGATGGCATTCACAGGATCACGAGGTATCCTCAAGTCTTGCGCGCCTGACCCGATGCCGATCCAGGTGTGCCCCAGGACACTTCCCGACGCGGGAGCGTCGTTCCCTTGGGCCAGCTCCATGCCGTGAACGCATCCCCGTCTGCTGAGGTCTCCGCTCCCCGACCCTAGACGAGAGATGCCACGATGCCCCACAACATTTCCCCTGCGCCTTGCCTGAACACGCCGACCGAGAGTGCCTATGCGGACGCGTAGGCCTGGCGCTTTCGCCTTCCTCGCGATGGTGTTCGCGGCCCTGCTCACGACGGTGCTCGCCATCCCGGCCCAGGCCGTCGAACGGGAAACCGTGACCGGGCCGGCGGTCAACGCCGCGGCGTCGGAGGCCGACCCGGTGCAGAGCCTGACTGCCGGCAACGTGATCGTGGCGGCGATCGCGCGCGACGGCTACTCCGTCGAGCAGGCGCCGGTCGCCGTGGCGAGCACCGCAGCCTCGACCGGACCGGCCGTGCAATGGCCGTTCCCGACGGCGGTGCGGCTCTCCGACCGCTTCGGTCCGCGGGACTCCCCGTGCGCCGGCTGCTCGTCGTTCCACAAGGGGCTCGACCTGTTGCCGGGGGAGGGAACCCCCGTTCATGCGATAGCCGACGGCGTTGTGCGCGAGGTGTCGGCCTACGACGACGGCGGCCTGGGCGTGCACGTCGTACTCGACCACACTATCGACGGACAGCTCGTCAGCAGCGTCTACGCGCACTTCCAGGCGGGCTCGCTCGCCGTGGCCGTCGGGCAAGCCGTGTCCGTCGGCGACCAACTCGGCGCCGTGGGCAACACCGGGCAGAGCACCGGGCCGCACCTGCACTTCGAGATCCTCCTCGACGGGGTCACCCCCACCGATCCGTTCGCCTGGCTGACCGAGCGAGCCGGACCGCAGTAAACCCGCCATGACCGGCGGGGCGTACGCGATCAGGTGGAGGGAATCGGAACCTCGGCGTGCAGGTACGCGGGTGCTCGGTTCGCTCGCCGGGCAGTGAGTCGCGCTCTGACCGCACTCGCAACGGCCGAAACAGACTCCCGTTGGTACGATCAGCGTGCCCGGCGACCGCCCGCGTCAGGACTTGACCAGGCGCGAAATCGCGTCGGATGCCTCGCGCATCCTGGCATCCGCCTGATCGCCGCCGACGATCGCGGCCTGCAGTAGGCAATGGTTCAGATGCTCGTCGAGCAGCCCCAGGGCCACCGACTGGAGCGCGCTGGTCATCGCCGAAATCTGGGTGAGGATGTCGATGCAGTATTTCTCCTCGGCCACCATGGCCTGCAAGCCTCGGGCCTGCCCCTCGATTCGGCGCAGTCGCGTGAGGTAATTGTCCTTGTTGGACAGGTACCCGCGGCCACCGTCCTGAGCCGTGACTGTGGTGGCGGTTGCTGTGGTCATGTTTGCTTCCCCAATGGTTCGGCGCGAGTCATGCTTGTCGCATGTCACTCAATATATACCCCCGGGTGGTATCTGCGCCCGGAACGGAGTATGATTCTTTCATACCCCCGGGGGGTACTTTTAATTCCCGGGGACCGTAACCGATTGGGAGAGAAGTGAAGAGCATGAGCGCTACGAACAGGGTCGTCGGCAGCTATGGGGTATCGGGGATGACCTGCGGGCACTGCGTCGGCAGCGTCACCGCGGAAGTGGGTCGGCTGGCGGGCGTGGAGAGCGTCTCCGTCGATGTGGTTCCCGGTGGCGTGTCCACGGTCACCGTGGAGAGTGCCGTGCCGCTCGACCGCACGGCAGTGGCTGCGGCAGTCGACGAGGCAGGGTACGAGCTGCTCGCTGAAACACGATGAGTGGCCAGCAGATCGATCTCGTCGTCAGTGGCATGACCTGCGCCTCCTGCGCCACGAGGATCGAGAAAAAGCTCAATCGGATGCCCGGGGTCGAGGCCTCCGTCAACTTCGCCACCGAGAAGGCCCGCGTCCTGATGCCGGAGGGCACGACGGTGGCGGATGCGATCGCCACGATCGAGGCGACCGGCTACTCGGCCAAGCTTCCTCGGGTGGTTGAACAGGAGGAGACGAGCGCGGACGAGGCCGAAGCGCCGGATCCTGAGCTTCAGAGCCTGCGGAGCAGGCTGATCATCTCGACGGTCCTGGCCGTGCCCGTGATTCTCCTGTCGGCGATTCCGCTGCTGCAGTTCGCGAATTGGCAGTGGCTCGCCCTGATGCTCGCCGCACCGATCGCGGTGTGGGGCGCCTGGCTATTTCATCGCGCGGCGTGGATCAACATCCGCCACGGCGCGACGACGATGGACACATTGATCAGCGTCGGCGTGATCGCAGCATTCGGCTGGTCGCTCTACGCGCTGTTTTTCGGAACCGCGGGCGTCGCCGGATACACGATGGCGTTTGAGTTCACGGCCAAACCACAGGGCGGCGGTGCGGACATTTATCTCGAGGTCGTCTCCGCGGTCACCGTGTTCCTGCTTGCCGGCCGATACTTCGAAGCCAAGGCAAAGAGAAGCTCCGGCGCAGCATTGAAGGCGCTGCTCGAGTTGGGGGCGAAGGAAGCCACCGTCGTGCGCGACGGCGAGGAGATTCTGATTCCGACCGCGTCGCTCGAACTGGGCGACCTGATCATCGTGCGTCCGGGCGAGAAGATCGCAACCGACGGTGTGGTCGTCGAGGGCAACTCCGCAGTGGATGCCAGCATGCTCACCGGTGAGGCCGTGCCCGTTGAAGTGGGACCCGGCGACGCCGTCGTCGGTGCGACGCTCAACGCCGGCGGCCGACTCGTGGTTCGAGCTACCCGGATCGGCGCCGATACCGAACTCGCCCAGATCGGGCGACTGGTCGAACAGGCGCAAACCGGCAAGGCCGACGTTCAGCGCCTGGCCGACAGAGTGTCCTCGGTGTTCGTACCGATCGTGTTTGCACTGGCCATCGGCACGCTCGTCGTGTGGTTGCTGCTCGGCGTCGGACCGGAACTGGCCTTCACGGCCGCCGTCGCGACACTGATCATCGCCTGCCCGTGCGCGCTGGGACTGGCGACACCGACTGCTCTGCTCGTGGGAACCGGTCGTGGAGCTCAACTCGGCATCCTGATCAAGGGGCCGCAGGTTCTCGAGTCGACCAGGCGAGTCGACACCATCGTGCTGGACAAGACCGGAACCGTGACCACCGGACGGATGTCGCTCGCTGCGGTCATCCCCGCAACCGGCGTCGACGAGGAAGAACTCCTCCGGCTGACCGGGTCAGCGGAAGACGGGTCCGAACACCCGATCGCCGCGGCGATTGTGGCGGGGGCGAAGGCCCGTGTCAGCGCGCTTCCGGCAGCGGAGTCGTTCACCTCGGAGCAGGGATTCGGCGTGCAGGCGCTTGTCGAAGGCCACCTGGTCCTGGTCGGACGTCCGCGCTGGCTCGCCGAACAGTGGAACATCGAGCTCTCCGCCGAACTCCGGACGGCTCTGAACGCGTCCGAGGCGCAGGGGCGGACTACGGTCGCCGTCGCGTGGGATGGACAGGCCCGCGGCATCCTCGCCGTTTCCGATGTGGTCAAGCCGACCAGCAGGGCGGCGGTCGCCGAATTCCTTCGCCTCGGCCTGCGACCGATCCTGCTGACCGGTGACAACGAGATCGTGGCTCAAGCGGTCGGCGCGGAGGTCGGAATCACGGAAGTGATCTCCGGGGTGCTCCCCGCCGAGAAGGCGGACGTCATTCTCGCGCTCCAAAAAGAGGGACGCGTTGTCGCGATGGTCGGAGACGGTGTCAACGACGCCGTGGCGCTTGCGAGCGCGGATCTGGGCATCGCGATGGGAACCGGCACGGATGTCGCCATCGAGGCCGGTGACCTGAC
Organism: Cryobacterium sp. PH31-AA6; assembly: GCF_030063195.1. Classification (GTDB taxonomy): domain Bacteria; phylum Actinomycetota; class Actinomycetes; order Actinomycetales; family Microbacteriaceae; genus Cryobacterium. Next base: position 88,430 of record NZ_JASISS010000010.1, on the reverse strand, counting down.
TCTGGTCAGAGCCGACTTGATCGCGGCAGCGGATGCGATCCGGCTGTCCCGACGCACGCTCACGACGATCAAGGCGAATCTATTCTGGGCGTTTGCCTATAACATCGCCGCGATCCCGCTGGCGATGTTGGGACTGCTCAATCCGTTGATTGCGGGAGGCGCAATGGCGTTCTCTTCGGTCTTCGTGGTGAGTAATAGCCTCCGGCTGCGGGGATTCCGTGGGCTGAAGGTAGACACCACCCTGGTGGGCTCCGGAAGTGCAGGGGCTCTCGCACTCGACCGCGGATCGGATGCACGACGCGCTCACAGCTAGGCCCATGGAAGTTCGATACTCTATGGGGGTATGTCCGGCTCTGGGCCTGCACCAGTCGTCGTAGTGGAGGTGGCATGGCACGGAACAACGCTGCGGCCATACCCCGCTCCGGCGGCCGTGCCGTCCCGGTGATCCTTGCCGTCCTGGCCGGGGTGGCAATGCTCGTCGCCCTGCTGGCGATGCACGCAACGAGCGACACCCTCCCCGCAGTGACCGGAGTCTCATCCGGGTCTTCCGAACCGTCCTCCGGGTCGGCCCGGTTTGTTTCGCCTGTGCCGCCGGCCGGCACCGGCATGATCATCGAGGCGGCAGTGGTTAGCCTCCCCGTGGCCGTCGCCGCGGCGCGAACGTTTTCGATGCCGACGGGCTCCACCGGCACCGTGCCGGACTGCGTCCTGGTCGGGGTGATCTGCGCAGTCCTACTCACCGTCGCCGCGTTGATCGGATTCGGACCACGCGTGCTGAGGCACCACCTGGTGCGTAACATCAGTGTCCTCGTACGCCGGTCTGTGTCTCCGCCTTTGCACATCTACCGGCCGAGCCTGACCGTCCTCTCCATAAGCCGCACGTAGACGGCGGTGCCTGCGCCGAGTGGCGCAGTCCTGCCCAGGATCGAGCCACGGCCCCTGCCATTCGACCCGAGCCCGCTCCCATCCGAGACGCTCAGCTCACCGGAGACGCACCTCTTAGTCGCCGCAGTGACCTTCGCCGCGCTTCTGGCCGCGAATGGTCTCCGTGGACGCGATCATTCACGACACCCCTGATTTCCTCACTGGCTTCCGGATTCCGGGGCCGCCGCCACCTCACCCAGGAAAGCATGCACTTCCTATGAACGTCTTCACCGGCATCTCCAGCCCCGACATCAGCTTCGTCGATCTCGGGCCCTTTCGACTCCATTTTTATGCACTGTTCATTCTCACCGGCATCGTTCTCGCCGTCATCCTCACGTCACGCCGGCTCAGTCGCCGTGGCGGGGAGCCCGGAATCGTCCTGGACATCACCATCTGGGCGGTTCCATTCGGAATCGTCGGTGGCCGTTTTTACCATGTGATCACGCACCCGAACGACTACTTCTTCCCGGGCGCGGACCTGTTCAAGACCCTCTACGTCTGGGAAGGCGGGCTGGCGATCTTCGGCGCCATCGTCTTCGGAAGCCTCGGCGCGTACATCGCCTGCCACCGGGCTGGACTGCGTTTCTTCTCGTTCGCCGACGCCCTGGCACCGGGGATGCTGCTCGCACAGGTGTTCGGCCGTATCGGCAACTACTTCAACCAGGAACTATTCGGCACGCCGACCACCTTGCCGTGGGGTCTGCAGATCGACCCGTCGAGGCCGGCCTTCCCTGCCGGGCTCCCGGCCGACACGCTCTTCCACCCTTTGTTCCTGTACGAGATGATTTGGAACCTCGTCGGCATCGCGGTCATCCTGCTCGCCGACCGACGGTTCGACCTGCGTTGGGGCAAGGCGCTGGGCCTCTACCTCATCGTCTACGGCACGGGCCGGACCTGGTTCGAGTCCTTCCGCCTCGACCCCACCGAATTCGAGCTCCTCGGGGTCAAAATCAACATGGTCATCGCGGCTGTCATCGCGGTCATCGGCCTGGTCCTGATCATCGTCCAATCGCGGCGGCACCCCGAACCCGAGGTCAGTCCCTACTTTCCCGGCCGCGAGTGGTCCGAGCAACCGCCCCCCGTCGACACCGCCCACGCACACCACAAATAGGTCCGAGAACGGAGAACAAGATGGCACAACTCAGACGCAGAACAGCACAGGCAGGGGCGCTGCCGGCACCAAGTGCGGAGGACGAGGCGCGCCGAAACTACCGCCGCAAACGGAGGTTCGTGCGAGCGGGCCAGGCGATCATGCTCGTAGGCGCCCTTATGGCCGTCGTGCATTGGCTGACCCACATCGAAGCGTTCGGACCCGAGCAGCCGGCCGTCTGGCTTGACCTTGTCGCAGGGTATCCGATGGCGGCAATCCTGCTCATCGTGGGTGCCAGTACGGCCGGACGAAAGTAATGAGGAACCCATGAACCACTCCCTGACCCGACGGTCCTTTCTCGGCGTCTCGCTCGCAACCGCCACCACGGCGGCACTGGCGGCCTGCAGCGGCCCGCCACCGTCATCCGGTTCCGTTGTCCGGATCCTGCCGACCGATCCGCTGGTCGCCACGTTTGAGGCGAAACGCGCTGCGAGCGGCCGCACCATCAGCCAGCAGCTGACCGCCGGGATGGTCGGGGCAACCCTCGCCGGGACGGCCGTTTCGACCTGGGGCTACAACGACGCCCTCAACGGCCCGCTCATCCGCGCTCAGGTGGGCGACCTCCTCGACGTCCCCCTGACCAACGGCCTCGCGGAGGCGACGTCGGTGCACTGGCATGGCCTGGCGCTGCGCAACGATGCCGACGGCGTCCCGGGTGTCACCCAGAAGCCAGTGCTGGCCGGGGCAGACTATAGCTACCAGTTCCGGCTCAACCGGCCGGGAACGTACTGGTATCACTCCCATGTCGACACGCAACGGGAACGCGCCCTCTACGGCGCCCTCGTCGTCGATGATCCGAAGGAGCCGCTGGCCTATGACCAGGAGTGGGTGATCGTGTTGGACGACTGGCTCGACGGCATCACCGGAACCCCCGAAGACGTCCTCAGTGAGCTCTCGATGGGGATGGGGATGGCCGGGATGGACATGTCCTCCGGCATGAAATACGCTCTCACGGGCTCCAACAGCGACTATCTCGGTGGTGACGCCGGAGACGTGAAGATTCCCGTGCACCTGTTCAACGGTAAAGCCGCGCAGGAAGCCGAGGTGATTCAGGCCAGCCCGGGCAGCCGCGTCCGCCTGCGCATCATCAACGCGGCCGGAGACACCGCCTATCGGGTAGGCGTGCCGGGGCAAAAGATCACGCTCACGCATTCGGACGGGTTCCCGGTTCGGCAGCAGGAAGTCGACGCGGTTGTGCTCGGCATGGGCGAGCGCATCGATGCCCTTCTCACTGTGAAGGAGGGGTACACACCTGTCCTGGCCCTCGCGGAGGGCAAAGAAGGCGGCGCCCACGGTGTCATCAGCACCAGCGGGGTAGGGTCGGCCCCGGCGGCGGCAGATCTGCCCACGGTCCTCGCGGGCACGGTCATGGACGGGGGGCGGCTGAAGGCCGACGACTCGGTTCTCTTGGACAAGAAGTCTCCGGACCGCACCCACACGATGCGACTGACCGGGTCGATGGAGAAGTACGAGTGGGGCATCAACGGGCGGAGCTTCGACCCCGACAAACCGTTCGAGGGTGCCTTCGACATTTCGCTGAAGGATCGCGTGCGGGTCAAGTTCGTGAATGAGACCACGATGTGGCACCCCATGCACGTGCACGGGCATACCTTCCAGGTTTCCGGCGGCGGGGCGAGAAAGGACACCGTCATCGTCCGTCCCAAGGAAACGGTGACAGTCGAATTCGACGCCGACAACCCTGGACAGTGGATCGCGCACTGCCACAATGCGTACCACGCCGCCCGCGGCATGATGGGACTCTTCTCCTACGTGCGCTGATCTTCCAGGCTGCAATCGGCACGAACGTCACCCACCCGGCCACCCAGGTCGTCGGGTGGGTGACGTCGGAGTTCAGCCCGGGCGCGACCGGACCGCACGAGTCCCGGCAGGATCAGGACGATCATGGACGCGACCACCAGGCCCATACCCGCCAGGCCCCAGGTCGTCTGCTTTTCTCCGAGGACGAACGCCGAGAGCAGGATACCGAAGACCGGAACGAGGAACGTCCACGCCGTCAGGTCGTCGAGCCGGCAGTTCTGGGCCTCGGTGAACCAACCGAGAAATGCCGCGGCGGTCCCCACCAAGGATAAATAGAGCAGCACGGCGATGAACTTCGCACTCCAGTTGATCACGGGCGGGCCGTCGAACAGCCAGGCTGCCAAGGCGAGGATCGCGCCGCCGACGATGAATTGCCAGGCGATGAACGGGAGAATGTCCGACCGCACCTGCCGCGAGATGAGAGTCCCCGCCGTGATCGCGACAGCCGCAGTGATGGAGAGCCACGCTCCTGTCCCGCCGCCGCCCGGCACGGCCACGGCGAGCAGGCCCGTGAAACCGATCGCCATCGGGATGAAGGTGCGAACTGAGATGGCTTCCCGATAGAACCACCAGGCCGGCAGCAGGATCAGCAGCGGCTCGGCACTTGCCAGGACCGAGGCGGCCCCCGTGGACAACCCGACGACGCCGCCGAACATGGCCGCGAAGGCGAATGCCACATTGACGACGCCCATCACGCCGATCAGAAGCCAGGTTCGCGGGGCGCGGGGAACCGCCGCGCCGCGAATCCCGGCGACCGCCAGGAGGGCACCTCCTGCGATCAGCGCCCTCAAGGCGGCGAACCACAGGAGGGGCGCATCGGCCAATCCGATGTTGATCGCGACGAAGCAGGAACCCCACGCGAAGGTTATCCACAGCATCCGGAACGGTTTTGGCTGCCGAAGCCGTGTTTGAGATATGGGCGTGGACACAGTCCCTCCCCTGCCAGACGTGTCCCGGTCTACCTGACGTCGCCGGAGGGTTTCGTGCCCTGGGCGTGGCCGCTCGCGGACCCACCCCCGTGGCTGTGGCCCTTATGCATGAAGAGGTGCATCACCAACATGAGAACAATTCCGGCGTAGGGCAGGGCGACGAGAACGTGCGGCCAGTGTTCGGTGACCAGGTAGAAGGCCAACCAGGTGACGGCCAGGCCGACGGCGATCCAAGCGTAGAGTTTCGTGCGATCGGGACCGGATGCGGGCTCGTCCTTGGAGGGGGCGGTGGCGTGCTCGTCGTGGTTCATGAGTGGACTCGCGTGGTGTCGAGGAGGTTCGTGCGCATTGATTTGATGTCCTTCTGTTTGGGTTGGTCTGCAGAGAGCGATCGTGCCGTGGAATCGGTGCCCGACTCCAGAGGGAATTCCGCGCTTTCTCCGCCGGTGAGCACCACGAACCGGCCGTTCACGCCGACGTGCACGGGAGGGGCGCTGCACAGGTGCAGCTGTAGCTGCAGGCTGTCCTGGGTCACGGAAATATCGATCCGCTGGTCGCGGTACACCACCTGGAAGGCGAGACCGTTCAGGCGCGGCGGCAGACGGGGGCTGAACGTGAGCGAATCCACATCGGTGTGCAATCCGGCGAATGCGCGCACCGCCAGGTCGGTGGTCCCGGCCATCGCGCCGATATGGATTCCCTGCCGGGTGGTTCCGCCTTGGGTGTCATCGAGATCGGCGACCAGAGCCTCACGGAAGGCCGCCCAGGCCCGCGCCGGATCGATTCGGGAGAGGACAGCGGCCTCGACCACCCGGCTGAGGGTTGAGCCGTGGGCGGTGCGGGACAGGTAGTACTCGACCGTGCGCCGCAGGTCCGCCTCGGTGGTCGGGTAGCCGAGCCGGCCCAGCCGTGCCAGGGTTGCGTCGGACCCCAGCAGATAGAGAAGCATCAGCACATCGGCCTGCTTGGCCAGCTTGTACCGGTTGGTCGTATCGCCTTCGGCCTCCAGAATGAGGTCGAGGCGGCCGATCTTGCCGTACGTCGCCCGATATCGGGCCCAGTCCAACTCCACCAGATCGGCGTAGCCGTCGAACTGGCTGAGGACGCCGTCCGGATGGAACGGGACGGCGAGGCGCCGGCTGAGGTGCTCCCACCGGGACACCTCTTCCGGACGGATGTGCAGCCGCTCGGCCAGGTCGTCACAGGAATGACCGGCCAGGGCGGTCAGGGCGTCAATGGCCCGTTCGCACACCCAGGAGACGAGGACGTTCGTGTACGCGTTGTCGCGGACCCCCTGACCCGGTGCGTCAGGGTAGCCGTCGTGGTACTCATCAGGACCCATCACTCCCGAAATGTGGAACCGGTCCGAGTCGGGATCATAGTCGGCCAGCGAGGAGAACAGTCTGGCCACCTCGACGATGATCTCGGCCCCGCGCACCGCCAGCCAGTTCCGATCGCCGGTCATCTCGAAATGCTGCCAGGCGTTGTACGCGACGGCCAGGCCGACGTGCCGCTGGCGGCGTGAGTTGTCGGACATCCAACGGGCGGAACGAGCGTTGAAGAGTTGTCGGGGAGTCTCTTCCCTGCCGTCGCTGCCGCTCTGCCAGGGGAAGAGAGCGCCCTCCCAGCCGGCGTCCCTGGCCGCATCCCGTGCCGTGTCGAGGCGGCGCCAGCGGTATTCGAGCAGAGCGGCGCTCACGTCGGGCCTGCGCAGCCCGATCACCGGAAGGACGAATAGCTCATCCCAGAAGACGTGACCTCGGTAACCCTCGCCGTGCAGACCCCGGGCAGGCACGCCGGCGTCGAGAGCCGCGGTGTGCGGCGAGAGCGCCTGCAGCAGGTGGAACATGTGCAGGTTGAGAATCAGCTGACTGTGCCGGTCGGCGTCGATCGTGACCGCAAACCTGTCCCAGAGACGGTCCCAGGCGGCACGGTGGGCGTCCAGGAGGCTGTTGACGCCGTTCCCGCTACGCGCCAGCTCGGCAAGCGCACCCAAATCCGGCGATGCCGTGGCCGGATCCCTGGACGTGAACGTGGCGGTCGTCTTGGACACGGTGACCGGCCGGCCGTCGTGTAGCTGAACATCGAACTGGCGACTGTAACGGCCTCCCGTGATGCTCGTGGTCTGGTCGCTGACAGTGGCGTCTTCGGTGACGGTGGTGCGGACGGCGACGGCGATGCGCAGGTGGCTGTGCAGGGTCTCGACGGAGCACAGGACCGTGTCGGCGTCCGTGTCTGCGAAACTCGGAACGGACAGGTGCTGCCCGCTGGTGGCGTCGTAGCCGGGGACGTTGGTATTCGAGACCGCCCCGTCGACCCCGGCGCGCACACTGATCTGACCGCTCCAGCCCTCCGGAGTGAACGTCGTGTCGAGGGCGGCGAGGTGCGGGCTGGCCATGGACACGAGACGTCGTTGCACCACCGTCAACCTCTGCCCGCCGGGCCCGGTCAGCGTGGCGTGGCGGGTCAGCAGGCCGTGGCGCAGGTCGAGTTCGTGCCGTTCCGTGCCGGGATCCGCCTGGTCGGCCGACCACCACCGCCCTCCGCCGATGCGCAGGTCGAGCGGCAACCAATTGGGAACGTTGACGAGGTGTTCCTCCTCCATTCGGCTGCCGTGTTCGGTGCGCACCATCCGGTTGTAGATACCGGCCAGGTAGGTCCCCGGGTAATGGATGCCGTCGGCGCAGCGTTCGGGCCGGGCGCCGCGGGTGACCTGGTAACCGTTGCCGAGGGCCGTCAGCGTTTCGCGGTGCCCCTCGTGGCTGGGATCGAAGCCGTCGTAGACGAGCAGCCAGGGGTCGGTGCGAGAGGCACCCAGGTCCAGCTCGCTGACGTCCCCGAGCACGAGGTCGGCTCCCGCGGCCTCAAGCTGCTCCCGGTGGCCGTTGCGGTCGATCCCGACCACCAGGCCGAACCCGCCACGCCGCCCTGCCTCGACACCGGCCAGCGCGTCCTCCACGATGGCCGTCCGTTTCGGAGACACCCCGAGATGCCGAGCCGCCTCAAGGAACATGGCCGGGTCGGGTTTGCCCGCCAGAGCCAGCTCCCGAACCGTGCTGCCGTCAATGACGACATCGAACAGAGAGTCCAGTTGTGCGTTCGCCAGGATCAGACGGGCGTTCATGCTCGCCGTCACCAGGCCGACGGGCACCCGGCCGGCCCGCAGCCGGTGCAGCAGAGCGGTCGTGCCCGGGTACGTCCGGAACCCGTCTCTGGTCAGTGCGGCCAGGAAGATCTCGTTCTTTCTGGCCGCCAGGCCGTGGACAGTCCACGTTGACGGGGGGTCCCCCGCCAGACCCGCAGGCATCTCGAGGCCGCGCGAGGCCAGGAAGGTGACGATGCCGTCTTCCCTGGCCCGCCCGTCAATATAGCGGCGGTAGTCCGCATCCGGGTCGAAGGGAGGTTGACCCTCGTTGCCGGTCAACCGAGGGTCCGACAGGACCGAATCGAAGAGCACCTGCCAGGCCGCGGCATCCACGGAGGCGGTGTCGGTGACGACCCCATCCATATCGAAGAGGACCGCATCGAACGGGTTGCCGAATCGATCGCCGTCGGTCATTTTTTACCTGGAGCCGACTGGCGCCGGGGTGGGCGCCGCTTTCGTGGCGACAGGGACGGCCGCCGGGAGGTGAAGCCGCTTCAGCAGCAGGGCGTTCACGGCGACGATGACACTGGAACCAGACATCGACAGGGCCGCGATTTCGGGGCTGAGGCGGATGCCGAAGCCGGGGAAGAACACGCCGGCGGCGATGGGCAGCGCAATCACGTTGTAGCCGATCGCCCAGCCGAGGTTCTGACGCATCTTGCGTACTGTGCCCTTACCGATCCGGAGGGCGACGGGCACATCGAGCGGGTCGGACCTCATCAAGACGACGTCGGCCGTGTCGATCGCGACATCCGTGCCGGCGCCGATGGCGATGCCGAGGTCGGCCTGCGCCAGTGCGGGTGCATCGTTGACTCCGTCGCCGACCATGGCGACCCGTTTGCCGGCCGCCTGGAGTTCCTTGATTTTAGCCGACTTGTCTTCCGGCAAGACCTCGGCGATGACGGTGTCGATCTTGAGCTGGGACGCGATGCGGGCGGCGGTTGCTTCGTTGTCGCCGGTGAGCATGACGACCTGGATGCCGGCCTCATGCATGGCGGCGACGGCGGCGGCCGCTGTCTCACGAACGGCGTCGGCAAGGGCGATGACCCCGACCGCTTTACCGTCGACGGCCACGAGCACGGCGGTGCGTCCGCTGGCGGCTAGAGCCTCCCTTTGGTCGGCGATGGGGGCAATGTCGATGTCCTGGGCGGCCATGAGTTTGCGGTTTCCAACGAAGACCTGGTGTCCCGATACGGTCGCGCCGGCGCCGTGGCCGGGAACGTTGCGGAACGCGGAGGCGTCCAGAGTGGGTGCGCCCTGGCTGACGGCGTGAGTGACGACGGCTGCCGCCAGGGGGTGCTCGGATTCACGCTCGACGGCGGCGACCAGGGCCAGCAGCTCGCTATCGTCGAACCCGATCGCGACGAAGTCGGTGACTTCCGGCTTTCCCTGGGTCAGGGTGCCGGTCTTGTCCATCACGACGGTATCGATGCGGGCGGCCGATTCCAGTGCGGTGGCGGTTTTGAACAGGATGCCTCGTTTGGCGCCGAGCCCGGTTCCGACCATGATGGCGGTCGGAGTGGCGAGCCCGAGGGCATCGGGGCAGGTGATCACGACGACGGTGATGGCGAAAAGAATCGCGGTCGACAGGCTGGCTCCCGTCAGCAGCCACGCGGCGAGGGTGACGCTGCCGCCGATCAGGGCGACAAGGACGAGCCAGAATGCGGCGCGGTCGGCCAGGCGCTGGCCGGGTGCCTTGGAGTTCTGGGCGTCCTGGACGAGGGCGACGATTCGGGCCAGAGCAGTGTCTGCGCCGACCGCGGTCGCGCGGACCCGGAGGGTTCCGGTGGTGTTCACGGTCGCGCCGATGACGGGGGAGCCGATGGCCTTGGCAACGGGAAGGCTTTCCCCGGTCACCATCGATTCGTCGATGTCGGACTCGCCGTCCTCGACCGTACCGTCGGTGGGGATCTTGGATCCCGGCCGCACCATGAGCAGATCCCCGGGGACGACCTCGCTCGTGGGTACTTCGACTGGTTCGCCGTCACGGATGACGAGGGCCATCGACGGGGCGAGTTCCAGCAGAGTGCGGACAGCGTCGTTCGCTCCGCCTCTGGCACGCATTTCGACCCAGTGCCCCAGCAGGACGAAGCTGGCGAGGACGGTGGCCGCCTCGTAGAATACGTCGCCACCACCGGTGAGGGTGACCACCAGACTGTAGAGCCAGCCGGCGCCGACGCCGACAGCCACCAGGACCATCATGTCCAGGGTGCGAGCTCGCAGGGCACGGACAGCGCCGTCGAAGAAGATCCACGCGGAGTAGAAGATGACCGGCAGGGACAGGATCAACGCGAAGACGTCATCCCGGAGTCCGAACGGGGACGGCGCGGTGAAGCCGAACGCTTCGCGTCCGATCGGCGACCACAGCGTGATCGGCACCGACAGGATCGCGGCCACAATGAATCGGTTGCGCATGTCTCGGATCATGCCGTCCATTGACATGCCGCCATGGCCGCCGTGGCCCATCGTTTCCTGCATTGTTCGTTCGGGCGTCGCGTCCTTCGCGCTGCCCATCTTCGAGTGGTCCATCTCCATCTTGGCGGGGTCCTCCTTCGTGGAGTGGCCCATGTCCATCTTCGAGTGGTCCATCGTTCCCATCCCTTGCATCTTGCCTGTCTTGCCCGACTGTTCCGAGGCGGCGTGACCGCCGGCCGCGGATGTGGATTTCTCGCTCATGCGAAACTTTCCCTTCAGAAATCGAACTTTGCCGTGAGGCAACGCTGTGCGACAAAATCAATTGTATACCCCAGGGGGGTATCATTTGCAACCGCAGGGGGGCGTGAATTGTTCCCGGGGGTATCGGTCAGGCTCTGGCGTGGCCCACCCCGATGGACCTGTCGGGCTGTAGTCAGCGGGGAACGGTTGTCGATCGGCGCCGGAAAGAGCCGAGAAGGCACAGCGCCAGACCCGAGAGGCCGAGGCCGGACACGAGCCATTCGATGCCGCGGCCGACCCGCATGGCCGGGGTGACGGTGTCGCTCAGCGGTACCGTCTGCACCATTGCGCCCGGTTCCCAGGTGGGGAGGCTGTCGAGGGTCTTACCATCGGGCGTGATGATCGCGCTCGAGCCGACGGTCGAGATATTGACGACCGTGCGACCGGCCTCGATGGCGCGGAGTCGGGCGATGGCGAGCTGCTGCACGCTTTCGTCGGTGCGTCCGAAGTCGGCATTGTTCGTCTGGGCAAGAATTATCTGTGCCTTGCCGTCGATCATTTCCCGGACGAGTTGGTCGTCGGCGATGTCGAAGCAGATCGCTATCCCGGCAAGGATGCCATTAATGTCAAAGACGTTGCCGCGTGTGCCGATCTCGTAGTCACGCCAGACGAGGTCGACGAGTTCCGGTGCGAAAGGGCGCCAGAAAGACCGGTCCGGCATGTATTCGGCGAAGGGCACCGGGTGCACCTTGTCGTAGAGGGCGACGGCGCCCTGGCCTGACTTCCACAGTAGGGAGGAGTTGTAGAACTTGCCGTCGCGTTCCATGATTGTGCCGGTGACAAGAGGTGCGTTCATTTCTCGACTGATGTGGTCGCTGACGTTGGCGGCATCCGCGGACCGGGTTGGGTCGATGTCGCTGCTGTTTTCGGGCCAGACCACGAAATCGACCTTCTCGCCGACGAGCGGCAGGGTCGCGGAGGCGTGGTCGGACAAGATCTGGCCGGGCGCAAAGCGTGCGAAGAGACCGGCATCTGAGGCGCCCTGAACGGCCGCGAGCCGAGTGGTGCCCGTCTGAATGGTGGGCCAGGCCGGGATCGCCAGCAACAGTGCGATTGCACCGATGGCGATGCCCGTGCGGAGGAGGCGCCCGAGCCGGTACTCCCGGAGCAACTGCACGATGAGGGCACTAAGCCAGACCAGGATGAAGCTCAGACCGGACATGCCGACCCAGGCGATGAGGGGGCCGAAGGGGCTTTCCGACTGGGAAAGGGCCACCCGCCCCCATGCGAATCCGCCGTAGGGCCAGACCGCCGCGAGGGCTTCTCGTGCCGTCCAGAGCCCGGCCACGACAACCGGGACAACTCCGAGACGCCCAGGCGCGCTGGGCCAGATCCGTGGTCCTGCCCGCAACACGAGAGCGATCAGTGCGAGGCCAGCCCCGAAGAAGATGGCCTGCAGGACGGCCAGGGCCAGCCAGGGAACCGGTCCGAGGTAGAGGGTGAGCCAGCTGATGTGAATCAGCCAGAAAGACAGGCCGGCGACCATGCCGACCAGCAGCCCCGACCACGGGCCACGACCAAGCAGCGCCAGGAGCATGAGGATCACCCCGATAGGGGCGAGAATCCACCAGCCGCGGTCCGGGAAGCCGGCGTCGAGAATCGCGCCGGCACCCGCCGCGAGCAGCACGGCGGCCCACGTCGGCAGGGCGGTGGCCCCCGCCGCATTGACGGACCCGTCGTCTGCTCGTCGGTGCACATCCCGTCCGGCCGGGAGCCCCGTCTGGGGCCGCATGGGCCGTGCTTCGAGATCAATCAGGGCTTTGTTGATGTTCCCTATCCCTTCGGGCCGGCACGTTGCATCCGTCCACTTCTGTGAGCGGTCAGTGCCTGGTGGAAAACACCGTCACAGGACGTGCCGCTCGTCACTACATTCACTCAAGTTTTCCTGTGCATCGTCCCAAGTCGATGTCCCTGTCGAACCTCAGCTCATACGGTGAGTAGTGGTTACAACAAACCTGAAATGGAGGCGCTCATGCGCTCACGAATCTTGATTTCTTCTCTCGCGGCCACCGGACTGCTCGTGCTCGGCTCGGTCGCCCCAGCCTATGCGGCCCAAAGTTCGGTCGAGGACGAGGGCTCGACGGTCGTCGCGGAAACGCAGGAAATGCAGGACCACGCCGGGATCCCCGGTATGGCAAAGATGCACGAGCAGATGAAGAACGACATGACGGACATGGCCGACATGACTGACATGGCCGACATGACTGACATGACTGACATGACGAAGATGGGCCCGATGATGAAGGCCCACCATGCCAACTCCAGGGCCACTGACAAGCAGCGTTCATAAGACGAGTCTTCCTGGGTCGCCCGAAGGTCGCGGCCTGCTCACCGACGCCTTGCTGTCGCCCGGCCGGGGTCAGGCGGTGGGCGCCGGGACCTCGAAATACAGGTGCGCGTGCGCGCGGCATCCGTCATTGAACGCCGCCAGGCAGTGCGGGCACCGGGTGACCCGCCGGTACTCGGTGATGCTCAGCAAAACCCGGCAGGCACCGCAGAGGATGGCCGGCTCCGACCACTCCGCGGCGGGCCACTGCCGGGCCGGGTGGTTCTCCCCGGCCGTGTGGCACTGGAAGCAGGGGTAGAACCGGCCACAGCAGGCGAACTTGATCGCGACGATGTCCGCCGGCGTGCGGTAATGCACGCAGCGGGTCTCCTCGTCGACGGTCTGACCGAACACCTGCACGAGGCGCTACTTCGCGGCGGTGACCTGCGCGGTGACGAAGTCAGAGAAGGTGGTCGGGTTGTCGAGGGCGCCGGTGTAGGTGACGCCGTCGACGAGCACGGTGGGCGTGCCCTTGATCTTCTCGATGTCGGCGCCCGGGAGCGGGCCGGCGAGGGCGCGCTTGGTGGCGGTGCTCACCCAGCTCGTGAAGGAACCATCGGTGATGCAGGATGCCACCTCCTTGTTCGTGACGCCGGCGGACGTGACGAGGTTGACCAGGTCGTCGTCGGTGAGCCCGGTCGTGTTCTCCTTGGGCTGGGCCGAGAAGAGGGCCGTGTTCACGGCGAGGAAGTCGTCGGGCTGGTAGTTCGCCACGCAGACGGCGGCGTTGGCGGCGCGGGTCGGGTACTTGCTGCCCGCGGAGGCGGAATCGAGGATCGAGATCGGGTGGAACTCGAGCGTGGCGTTGCCGGCCTTGACCCAGGTCGCGATCTGCTCGCCGTTGGTGGTCTCGAACTGGCCGCAGTAGGGGCACAGGTAGTCGGCGTAGATCTCGATGTTCGCCGTGTCGGTGAGGGCGGTGCGGTCGGTTGCGACCGGCTTGGCGTCGGCCGGGAGGGCCTTCGTCGGGGTCGCCGAGACCGCCGTTCCGTTACCGGTGAGCAGGATGCCGTCACTGGCCATGTTTGCCGGGCCGGGCGCGGCCGGTCCGACACTGTTCACGATGACCAGGGCGACGATCGCCGCAACGGCGAGCAGTCCGACTCCGATCCCACCGCGCAGGGCGAGGCGCTTGCGCTTGGAGCGCTTCTGCTGCTCCTCGCGCATCAGCCGGGCGCTTTCGCGCGCCTGCTCGCGGCGGTCCTTTTTCGGGGGGACTGACTTGCCATAGGCGTTGCTGTTCATCTGGCTGTGCACCGTTTCGTCTGGTCTGACTCTTCGATTCAAGGTTACGGGGTGCGCTTAGCCGGGAGGAACGGCCCGGCTGTGAGGGGGCTGTGAGGCGCGCCGGCCGGCCGGGCCGCCGGAGCGACTCAGAACCAGGTGCTCAGGTGAGGCGGGACCGCGGTGTGGAAGGCGGTATCCAGGCGGGCGGCGGCATCCGTGCTGCCTTCGACGAGCCGACCGGCCCTGGCCAGGGTGACCGCGCTGGTGCCGCCGAGGTAGAGGCTGGCCAGGTCCGCCACGGACAGTGACACCCGCACCTCGGATGCCTCCGGTCGGGTCGCCGGCCGGGCTTCGCCCCGGCCGTGCTCGTCCACGGTGAGCCGGAATTCGCCGTCGGCGAAGCCGAGTTCGTCACTCACCGTGAGGTGAAAGCTGCCGGGTGCGGAGTAGACGCGTCGGCCGAGCACGACGGGAAGGTCGAGGATGCGCAGCCAGAGGTGGTCACGCTCGTCGATCTTGCGCAGGGCGCGCGGGTCTCCGAGCTGCCAGCGCACGGGCTCGGCCACGCTGCGCAGCGGGGCGGAGATCTCGCTGACCAGGTCCATCTCGAGCAGGAAACGCCAGAGCGCCGCGTAGGCGTCGTCTGTCGCCGCGACCAGGTCGGCGAGTTCCAGCCGGGCGGGGTAGGCGTTCGGCCCGAGCATGATCCGGTAGAGGGCGAAGCCCTGAGCGGTGCCTCCGGCATCGTCGAAGCGCACCGCGCGGAGGGTGTGCTCCGGCGCGCCGGGTGCCGGCGGCATCAGATCGAGGGCGTTCTGCCACCAGCTGTCCCGGCGGTCGACCTCCCCGGCCGCGCCGGCGCGTGCCCTCGCCCGGGCGAAGACGGGCGGGCCGTCCGTGAGGAGGGTCTGGGGGGCAACCAGGTGCAGGCGCCCTTGTGGGGCCGGCCGGGCCCAGCGGGCACGGGCGGTGTCGATGGTGTAACCGGCCTGGTTCACGGCGGGGCCGAAGCCGTAGCGGGCGTAGATGGTGGCCTCGGACACCGTGAGCATGGCCAGCGGCAGGCCGAGCCGGTGCGCGGTGCGCAGCTCGGCGGTGAGCAGGCCGCGGGCGATGCCCCGGCGCCGGTGGGTGGGCGCCACGGTGACCGAACTGATCGCCCACGCCGGGAGGCTGCCGCCGGGAACGGTGAGATCCATCGGCCAGCAGCGCACCGTCGCCACCGGGGTGGCAGGGTCGGCGGCCGCGGGGTCGAGCACGGCGGTGATCCGGTCGCCGGCCACCGCGAGGGTCTGGGCGGCGAGTAGCTTCTCGCCGGGCTCTGAGTCGTGGAAACCGCGGGCATCCGCCTGCAGCCACCGCGTCACCGCGGCCGCGTCGGACTGGTCGACGAGGCAAAGCTCGAGGTCCTCGGCGGCCAGGGAGGCGTGGGATTCGGGGTCGATGGGCAGGTCGGCGTAGTCGGTCACGGGCTCACCCTAGCCGGGATGAGGCAGTGCAGCCGGGGCCTGTGCCCGGACGACACCGGCCGCTCAGGCGGTGACCCGGTGCGTGGCGTACTGGCTGCGGATCACCGGGTGGAAGTCGGGCGCGGGCTGGGCGGCGAGGGACAGCGGCCAGGTCGGCCGGCGCCCGGTGAGGGTCCAGGCCGCCTGGACGGCGGCGCCGTCCGCGACATACTCGCCTGGGGAGGGCACGACGACCGGGTTGTCGAAGAGCTGAGCGGCGATCGTGCGCAGCGCCGGGTTCTGGGCGGCGCCCCCGATCAGGAGGATGCGGCCGACGTTCACTCCCTGGGTTCGCACGGCGTCGAGGCCATCGGCGAGGCCGCAGAGGAGCCCCTCGATCGCGGCCCGGGCGAGGTTCTGTCGGGTCGTGGACGCCAGGGTCAGGCCGAACAGGGTCGCGGTCGCATCCGGGAGGTTCGGGGTGCGCTCGCCCTCGAAGTACGGCTGCAGCACGAGTCCGTCGGCGCCCGGCTCGGCCTCGAGGGCGAGCCGCCCGAGTTCGTCGTGGTCGACGCCGAGCAGCCCGCGCACGGTGTCGAGCACCCGTGCCGCATTCAGGGTCGCGACGAGCGGCAGGTAGAGCCCGCTCGCGTCGGCGAAACCGGCGACGGTGCCGCTGGCGTCCGAGGCCGGCTGGTCGGTCACGGCGAAGACCGTGCCGCTGGTGCCGATCGAGACGATCACGTCGCCGTCGCCCGCGCCGAGCCCGAGCGCTGCGCCCGCGTTGTCGCCCGCACCGACGCCGACGACGATCCCGGCTGGGATCTCGGCGCTGCCCCGAGCGGTGGTGCCGGAGGTCTCGGCTGCCGGCGTTGCTGCGGCGGGCGCCGCGGGGAGGGCGACGGTGGTGCCGGAGGTTTCGCCGGGGCCGAGCACGCGGGGGAGGACCGCGGCGTGGCCGAGTGCCCGTTCGAAGAGTTCGAGGTCGTAGTCGCCGGTGAGCGGGGACCAGTAGCCGGTTCCACTCGCGTCGGAGCGGTCGGTGGTCAGGGCCGCCAGATCGGGGCCGAGGGGGCTTTGGCCGGCCGGGCCGTAGCCGAGCAGCCGCCAGGTCAGCCAGTCGTGGGGGAGCGCGACGGCGGCGACGCGCGCCGCGTTGGCGGGTTCGGCATCTCGCAGCCAGCGCAGTTTGGTGGCGGTGAAAGAGGCGACGGGCACGACGCCGGTGCGCCGCGCGTATTCGGCGGCGCCCACCTCGGAGACGAGGTCGGCGGCTGCGGGGGCGCTGCGGGTGTCGTTCCAGAGCAGGGCCGGGCGAATGACCTTGCCGTCGGCATCGAGCACGACCATGCCGTGCTGCTGGGCCGCGATCGAGATGGCGGAGACATCCGCGAGTCCGCCGGCATCGGCCACGGCGGTGTGCAGGGCCTCCCACCACAGCTCCGGGTTGACCTCGGTGCCGTCCGGATGCGTCGCCCGCCCGCTACGGACGAGGGCGCCGGTGTCGGCATCCCGGATAACGACCTTGCAACTCTGGGTCGACGAGTCGACTCCGGCAACCAATGTCATGGCCAAATTCTCCGCTCAAGGGGTGGTGTCGTGGTGGTTCTCTGTGCATAACTCCTGCAATTTCTGCCGGAACCGGCCGGTCGCCCCGGATTTCCGGGGGCGGCTCCGTGTGTCCGGCGAATTTGCAGGAGTTATGCGCGGGGAGGTGGGGATATGAAGAGGCGCGTCGGATGCCGGTTAGCGGGCGCCGAGCAGGTGCTCGAGGGCCAGCTGCTGCAGCCGCACGAAGCCGAAGCCCTTGCCGCCGAAGTAGGCGTCCGTGTTGAAGTCCTCGTAGGAGGCGCGGTCGGCGAGCAGGTCGTCGTAGCTCTCGCCGGCGGCGAGGGTCGGCATGGCGAGCTCGGGCACCATCGACGCGGAGAGCATCTGCTGCACCTCGGGGTCGGCGCGGAAGGCCTTGGCGCGCTCCTTGAGCAGCAGGTAGGTCTGGATGTTGGCGGCGGCCGAATCCCAGACGCCCGTGATGTCCTCGGTGCGGCTCGGCTTGTAGTCGAAGTGGCGGGGGCCGTCGTAGGCCTGACCGCCGTTCGGGCCACCGTTTTCCAGCAGGTCGACGAGGGCGAACGCGTTGTGCAGGTCGCCGTGACCGAAGACCAGGTCCTGGTCGTACTTGATGCCGCGCTGGCCGTTCAGGTCGATGTGGAACAGCTTGCCCTGGTAGAGCGCCTGGGCGATGCCGGCGGCGAAGTTGAGCCCGGCCATCTGCTCGTGGCCGACCTCGGGGTTGACGCCGACGAGTTCGGGGCGCTCCAGGGTGGTGATGAACGCCATGGCGTGGCCGACGGTCGGCAGCAGGATGTCGCCGCGCGGTTCGTTGGGCTTGGGCTCGATCGCGAAACGGATGTCGTAGCCCTTGTCGGTGACGTAGTCGCCGAGCAGGTTGACGGCCTCGCGGTAGCGCTCGAGGGCCGAACGGATGTCCTTGGCCGAGTCGTACTCGGCGCCCTCGCGGCCGCCCCACATCACGAACGTCTTCGCGCCGAGCTCGGCGGCGAGGTCGATGTTGCGCAGCACCTTGCGGAGCGCGAAGCGGCGCACGTTGCGGTCGTTCGAGGTGAAGCCGCCGTCCTTGAAGACCGGTGCGCTGAACAGGTTGGTGGTGATCATCGGAATGATCAGGCCGGTGTCGGCACAGGCCTGCTTGACCCGGTCGATCTGCGACTGGCGGGCGGCCTCGGTGGAGCCGAAGGCGAACAGGTCGTCGTCGTGGAAGGTGAGGCCGTAGGCACCCAGCTTGGCCAGGTTCTCGACGGCGTCAACGACGTCGAGCGGCGGACGGGTCGGCCCTCCGAACGGGTCGGCGCCGTTGTAACCGATGGTCCAAAGGCCAAAGGAGAACTTGTCTTCGCGAGTGGGCGTGATTGCCATGGTGATCCTTGTCTGTCAGCGACTTTGATGATTTGTTGTAGCTAAGAACATATTAGGGCAGATTCCGCACGAGCGCGACCGCGGCGGCAAGCCCGGGAGGAAAAAGGGCTGGGCGGCGTCACGGCATCGGGGTTGTTCTGACGGCGGTTCTTGCTATATGTTGTGCGAGTCAACATAAACGGGTCGGCCGGATGTCGACCCAGCGTTACGAGGAAGTGATCTGTAGTTCTGCCTCCTCGTGCGATCACAGCATTCAGAGCAGAAAGCAGATCATGACGTCAACCAAGAGGCTGTCAACCATCCTTGCCACGGGAGTAGCCGTCGCGCTCACCCTCACGGCGTGCGCGGGCACCAGCACAACCACCGACTCAGCAGGCAGCTCGGGCAAGGCCATCGCCGACTGTAACGTCGGCATCTCGATGCCCACCCGCAGTCTCGAACGTTGGATCAACGACGGCGAGGGCCTGAAGACCCAGCTCGAGGGCGCCGGCTGCACGGTCGACCTTCAGTACGCCGACAACAAGACCGACCAGCAGATCAGCCAGATTCAGAACCAGGTCGCCGGCGGCGCCAAGATTCTCGTCGTGGCATCGATCGACGGCAAGGTCCTCTCTCCCGTGCTCGCCGAGGCCAAGAAACAGGATGCGACCGTCATCGCCTACGACCGGTTGATCAACGGCACCGAGGACGTGGACTACTACGCGACCTTCGACAACTACAAGGTCGGACAGCTCCAGGGCCAGTTCATCGAGAGCCAGCTCGGCCTGGCCGACGGAAAGGGCCCGTTCAACCTCGAGCCCTTCGCCGGCAGCCCCGACGACAACAACGCCAAGTTCTTCTTCTCCGGCGCCTGGGACGTGCTGCTGCCCTACGTCGAGAGCGGCCAGCTCGTCGTTCCCAGCGGCAAGGCCCCCAAGTCCAACGACGACTGGACCACGATCGGCATCCAGGGCTGGGCTTCGGACAAGTCACAGGCCGAGATGGACAACCGTCTGTCCTCGTTCTACCGGGACGGCTCGAAGGTCAACGTCGTGCTCTCGCCCAATGACAGTCTCGCCGTCGGTATCGAGGCATCGCTCAAGTCAGCCGGCTACACGCCCGGCGCCGACTACCCGCTGATCACCGGGCAGGACGCCGACAAGGCCAACGTCAAGGCGATCCTCGACGGTGCACAGTCGATGACGGTCTGGAAGGACACCCGCACCCTCGGCGAGCAGGTCTTCACGATGATCAAGTCCATCGCGGCCGGCGAAAAGGTTGAGGTCAACGACACCAAGACCTACGACAACGGCAAGAAGGTCGTCCCGTCGTTCCTGCTGGCCCCTGAGGTCGTCACCAAGGACGACGTGCAGACCAAGCTCATCGACTCCGGGTTCATCAAGGCCTCGGACGTCGGCCTCTAGGTCGACTCCTGGGGTGGGGGGGGCGCGCGCCCCCCCCACCCCCACGGCACAGACAACCCAGACGAACACGCTGACAGGAGCGCCAGTCATGAATGGTCCGATTCTTCGGATGCAGGGCATCGAGAAGAACTTCAGCGGGGTGAAAGCCCTCGACGGCGTCTCGATCGAAGTCGAGCGCGGCAAGGTCCACGGCATTTGCGGCGAGAACGGCGCCGGCAAGTCCACCCTGATGAAGGTGCTCAGCGGCGTCTACCCGCACGGCAGCTACGAGGGCAGGATCGAATTCGAGGGGGAGGAGACGACATTCCGGTCAATCAATGACAGCGAGGATGTCGGCATCGTCATCATCCACCAGGAACTCGCCCTGAGCCCGTACCTCTCTATTGCGGAGAACATCTTCCTCGGCAACGAGAACTCCAACCGGGGCGTGATCGACTGGAACAAGACCAATCTCGAGGCCTCCAGCCTGCTCGCGCGGGTGGGGCTCGACGAGAGCCCCGCGACGAAGGTGCTCGAACTCGGCGTCGGCAAGCAACAACTCGTCGAGATCGCCAAGGCCCTGTCCAAACGGGTCAAGCTGCTCATCCTCGACGAACCGACCGCCGCTCTCAACGACGAAGACTCCGACCATCTGCTCGACCTGATCGAGCACCTGCGCGGGCAGGGCATCACCTGCATCATCATTTCCCACAAGCTCAAGGAGATCCGCCGGATCGCCGACACCGTCACGGTCATCCGCGACGGCAAGACGATCGAGACGATCGACATGCACGGCCCGGATGCCACCCAGGCCCGGATCATTCGCTCCATGGTCGGTCGCGACCTGAACAGCATGTTCCCGCCGCGTGACCCGAAGATCGGCGCCGAGATCCTCCGGGTCGAGGACTGGACCGTCTATCACCCCGTCGACACATCCCGCAAGGTCGTCGACAACGCATCCTTCACCGTGCGCGCCGGCGAGGTGGTCGGCTTCGCCGGCCTGATGGGCGCCGGGCGAACCGAGCTGGCGATGAGCATCTTCGGCCGCTCCTACGGCACGAACATTTCCGGCCGGGTCTACAAGAACGGCGAGGAGATCTCGGTGCGCACGGTCGAGGCGGCGATCAAGAACGGGATCGCGTATGCGACGGAAGACCGCAAGAAGTACGGTCTCAACCTGATCGGCGACATCACCGTGAACGTCTCGGCCGCCGCGCTGGCCACCCTCGCGAAGTACGGGGTGATCGACCGGCACCGCGAGTACAAGGTCGCCGAGAGCTACCGCACCCGGATGAACATCAAGGCGCCGAGCGTGTCGGCGATCACCGGGAAACTCTCCGGCGGCAACCAGCAGAAGGTCGTGCTGTCGAAGTGGATCTTCGCCGGCCCCGACATCCTCTTCCTCGACGAGCCGACCCGAGGCATCGACGTCGGTGCCAAGTACGAGATCTACGGCATCATCAACGAACTCGCCGCGGCCGGGAAGGCAGTCGTCGTCATCTCCTCGGAGCTGCCTGAGCTGCTCGGCATCTCCGACCGCATCTACGCGATCTCCGACGGCCGGATCACCGGCGAGGTCGCCGGCGCGGACGCCACCCAGGAATCCCTCATGCACTACATGACTGCGGGAAAGGACTAAACCGCCATGACCACCACCACTCCAGCCACGCGCAAGCCGCGGCTGGCCATCAATTTCCGCCAGTACGGCATCCTCGCCGCCCTGGTCGTCATCATCGTCCTCTTCCAGATCCTCACTAATGGACGGCTGCTGCTGCCCGGCAACGTCAACAACCTGATCCAACAGAACGCCTACGTGCTGATCCTCGCGGTCGGAATGGTGGTCGTGATCATCGCCGGCCACATCGACCTGTCGGTCGGTTCGGTGGTCGCCATGGTCGGCGCCGTCTCGGCGATCGCGACCAACGTCTGGGGCTTCCCCTGGTGGGCGTCGGTGCTGCTGGCACTGCTCGTCGGGGCGCTGGTCGGCGCGTGGCAGGGCTTCTGGGTCGCCTTCGTCGGCATTCCCGCCTTCATCGTGACGCTGGCCGGCATGCTGATCTTCCGCGGGCTCACCCTCGTTCTGCTCACGGGCGGAACCATCAGCGGGCTGCCCGACGAATTCACCGCGATCGGGGCCGGCTGGTTGCCCGGCTTCCTCGGCGAGCTCGGCGGTCGTGACGTGCTCACCCTCGGCCTCGGTCTCCTCACCAGCGTCGCGCTCGTGGTGCAGCAGCTCCGCAGCCGGGCCACCCTGCGTCGCCTGGAGCTTCCGCGCGAGACGCTCACCCAGCTCTGGCTGAAGAACGGCATCGCGGTCGTCGCGATCATGTGGCTGGCCTGGTTGCTCTCCGGCTACAGCGGCACCCCGATCATCCTGATCATCCTCGCCGTGCTCATCCTGCTCTACACGTTCATGCTCAACCAGACCGTGTTCGGTCGCCACGTCTACGCCATCGGCGGCAACCTGTTCGCCGCCATGATGAGCGGCGTGAAGACGAAGTGGGTCAACTTCTACGTCTTCGTGAACATGGGCGTGCTCGCCGGCCTCGCCGGCGTCGTGAGCACGGCCCGTGCCGGTGGCGCCGTGGCCTCGGCCGGCCAGAACTACGAACTGGATGCCATCGCGGCCGTCTTCATCGGTGGCGCCGCGGTGCAGGGCGGCATCGGCACCGTCGTCGGGGCCATCGTCGGTGGTCTGGTGATGGGCGTGCTCAACATGGGACTGTCGATCCTTTCGGTCGACGCCGCCTGGCAGATGACGATCAAGGGACTCGTGCTGCTGCTCGCCGTCGCCTTCGACATCTTCAACAAGCGCCGCAGCGGCGGGCGCTGACCGGCATGAATCACCTGGAGAAGCCGACCCCGGATCCGGACCGCACCGAATACGCCAAGATGGTGGCGGGGGACTGGTACCGGTACCGTTTCGGCCCGGAACTCGCCGTCCTCACCACCGACACCCAGCGCACCTGCCGCCAGATCACCGCCCTCTTCGACGAGGACAGGGACGGTGCCCAGGCGCTCTTCGTCGGCATGCTCGGCACGGCCGAGCAAGGGGTCGACTTCCGGCCGCCGCTCTACCTGGACTACGGCTCGCGCCTGCACGTCGGGGCCGGCACCTTCATCAACGCCGATCTCCTCACGATC
The DNA here is from genome assembly GCF_030063195.1 of Cryobacterium sp. PH31-AA6. Taxonomy (GTDB): domain Bacteria; phylum Actinomycetota; class Actinomycetes; order Actinomycetales; family Microbacteriaceae; genus Cryobacterium. The sequence continues at coordinate 65,285 of NZ_JASISS010000010.1, read as the reverse complement.
GGCGGCGGCGAGATCACGATCGGCAGCAACGTGCTGATCGGACCCAGCGCGCGGCTCTACACCCCGATCCACGCCCTTGACATCGACGATCGCCGCGCGGGCTACGAACGGGTGCTGCCGATCCAGATCGGCGACGACGTCTGGCTCGGCGGCAGCGTGGTTGTCTGCCCCGGGGTCACGATCGGTGCCGGCAGCGTGATCGGTGCCGGTTCCGTCGTCACCAGGGATGTGCCGCCCGGGGTCATCGCCGTGGGCAACCCCGCACGAGTCGTTCGCGTCCTCGCCGAGGGCGAGCCCGCCCCTGAGTTGCGGGCATAACACCCTCGACGTGAAGTTGACGGTGTTGTCTCCGGAACTCACCGAGCTCGACTCCGGGATGGGCTCGGTTTGGCGCCACCATCGTGACCTTTACGATTGTGGAAGACGGCGACGGTGTCACCGTGCACAGTGACTCGGCCGCGGCATTCCGCGTTCGGCGCGCGGGAGGCGACACCACAGAATCCGCCCACCGAAAGGCAACACTCTCATGACCGTTACCCGCCAGGGCAACTCCGACTACCGCGACTCCGGACTCGAATTCCCGGAGGGCTTCATCTTCGGCTCGGCCACCGCCGCGTACCAGATCGAGGGGGCCTTCGACGAAGACGGCCGGGGCCCGTCGATCTGGGACACCTTCAGCCATACGCCGGGCAAAGTCTCGGACGGCGACACCGGAGACAAGGCGAGCGACCACTACCACCACCTCGAAGAAGACCTCGATCTGATGGAGTCCCTCGGCCTGCACGCGTACCGGTTCTCGATCGCCTGGTCCCGGATCCAGCCGACCGGCCGCGGCCCGGCCAACGAGAAGGGCCTCGCGTTCTACCGGCGCCTGGTCGACGGGCTGCTGGCCCGCGGCATCCGCCCCATCGCGACGCTCTACCACTGGGACCTGCCGCAGGCCCTGGAGGACGAGGGCGGCTGGGCCAACCGGGACACCGCGTACGCGTTCGCCGACTACGCGCGCATCATGGGCGAGGCGCTCGGGGACCGGATCGACACCTGGACCACCCTCAACGAGCCCTGGTGCTCGGCCTACCTCGGCTATGCATCCGGCGCGCACGCACCCGGACGCACCGAGGGTGCGGCTGCGCTCGCCGCGGTGCACCACCTCAACCTCGCGCACGGCCTCGCGATCACCGAGCTCAAGAAGGTCGTCACCAACGACCCCGACTTCTCGATCACGCTCAACCTGCACGTGATCCGCGGCGAGGGAGAGACCGGCCCGGAGGCGGTGCGGCAGATCGACGGCATCGGCAACCGGGTCTTCCTCGGACCGCTCCTGACCGGCGAATACCCGGCGGATGTGCTCGCCGACACCGCGGGCATCACCGACTGGGCTTTCGTGCTGCCCGGCGACACCGAGATCATCCACCAGCCGCTCGACGTGCTCGGCGTCAACTACTACTCCACGACGCTCGTGCGCCTCTGGGACGGCAGCTCGCCGCGCCAGCACTCCGACGGGCAGATGGATGTCGGCGCCTCGCCCTGGCCGGGCGCAGACCGGGTCGAGTTCCTCGCCCAGCCGGGCCCGTACACCGAGATGGGCTGGAACATCGAACCGGCAGGCCTCGAAGAGTTGCTGGTCAAGCTGCACACCGAGTACCCCGACCAGCCGTTGATGATCACCGAGAACGGTGCCGCCTTCGCCGATGTCGTCGTGCAGGAGGCGTCCGGTCCCGCCGTGCACGACGTGGAGCGGACGGACTACCTGCGTCGTCACTTCACGGCCGCCCACCGGGCGATGGCCCGCGGGGCGGACCTGCGCGGCTACCAGGTCTGGTCGTTCATGGACAACTTCGAGTGGGCCTACGGCTACTCCAAGAGGTTCGGCATCGTCTACATCGACTACGACACCGAGGCGCGCATCCCCAAGGACAGCGCGCTCTGGTACCGACGACTCGTGTCGACCGGAATCATCCCGGAGGACTAGCGCCGGGGCGCTAACCTGAGGGCTCACAAGTGGAATGGAAATCGCCGTGCAGGGGAACAACCATGACGATGTGCGTCGGCACAACCTGTCGACGATTCTCCGCATCGTCCACCGCAACGGACCGACCTCGCGCGCGCAGCTGACCCGGCTGACCGGGTTGAACCGTTCCACGATCTCGGCGCTGGTCGGTGAGCTCGGCCAACTCGGCCTCGCCGGCGAACGCGACCCGGATTCCACGAACCAGGTCGGCCGGCCGAGCCCCATAGTCTTCTGTGCCGAGGAGGTCGTCGCGCTGGCCGTGAACCCGGAGATCGACGCCGTCACCATCGGAATCGTCGGCCTCGATGGCACGGTGCACCGCCGCATCCGGCACCCGACCGACCACTCGCCCAGTGCGAGTGAGGCCGTGAACATCGCCACGAGCGTCATCGAGGGGATGCGCGGCGACCTGGAATCCCGGTTCCGGGTCGTCGCGATCGGCGTCGCCGTTCCCGGCCTCGTGCGCGCCCACGACGGGCTTGTGCGCCTCGCCCCGCACCTCGGCTGGACCGATGAGCCGTTCAAGGAGATGCTCGCGGACGCGACCGGGTTCCCGGTCTTCGCCGACAACGACGCCAGCCTCGGCGCCCTCGCCGAACAGTACTTCGGGGCCGGCCGGGGCATCACCGATCTGATCTACCTCAACGGCGGTGCGAGCGGCATCGGCGGCGGCATGATCGTCGGCGGCAATCCGGTCGGCGGCATCGCCGGCTACGCGGGCGAGTTCGGCCACATTCGGGTGAGCGGCGGCTCCCGCACCGATTCGGCCGGGATCCAGGGCACCCTCGAGGCCGAGGTGACCCGGGAGGAGCTGCTCGCGGTGCTTGGGCTGGAAAGCGCGGATCCCGACGAACTCGAACAGGCCTTGCTCGCCTCCGGCTCGCCCCAGGTGCGGGAGGAGGTCTGCCGGCAGCTGGACTTCCTCGCGGTGGCCCTGGCCGGTGCGATCAACATCCTCAACCCGCAACTGGTCGTGCTCGGAGGGTTCCTCGCGGCGCTGCTCGCCGTCGACCCCGACCGGCTGCGCGCCGCCGTGGAGTCGATGACCCTCGGGTCCTCGTTCGGAAGCGTGCGGATCAGCGCGGCCGAACTGGGCTCCAACCTGCTCCTGATCGGCGCGGCCGAGCTCGCCTTCGAGGAACTGCTCGACCACCCGAACGGCGTCGCGCTCGTCTGACACCCGCCGTCCGGTCCCGTCGCGCCTCGGCACGGCTCGCTGCGCGATCCGGCCGTTTCGCGCAATCTTCGGTGCAGGTCCCCCGCGCGGGGAATAGGAACGGCCGCGCGGGGCTTATCCCCCAGAGTGGCGCCGCTGCCTGGAGCGACGCTTGTGCCCACAGGCCGGCTCCAGCGGTCTCCGCCCACTTCCCTTGCACATTTGAACCGTCCGCACCCAGATCGAGGAATTCCCCCACGTGACTACCGCCGTCATCCCCGTGATCACCCAGGCCCAGCTTCGGTCGACCGGACCGCACCCCGGGGATGCGCTCACCAGGCGCCAGCGTCTCGTCTACGTGCTCGTGCTCGGCGCCCTGACCGCGCTCGGCCCGTTCACCGTCGACCTGTACCTGCCGGCGTTCCCGGTTCTGCAGAACGAGCTCGGCGTCTCGGTCGCGGCCATCCAACTCACCCTGACCGGCACGATGATCGGCTTCGGTTTCGGCCAACTCATCGTCGGCCCGTGGAGCGACAAGGTCGGTCGCCGACTCCCGCTCATGCTCGCAACGGGTTTCCACATTCTGGCGAGCGTCGGTGCGGCCCTCTCCCAGGACATCGTCTGGCTGGGCGTCTTCCGCCTCTTGCAGGGCTTCGGCGCGGCGGCCGGCGCCGTCGTCGCCCTGGCCATGGTGCGCGACCTGTTCGGCGGCAAGCCGCTGGTGCGGATGCTGTCCCGCCTCGCCCTGATCAGCGGCCTCGCGCCCGTGCTCGCCCCGGTCATCGGTTCCCAGCTGTTGCTCGTGATGAACTGGCGCGGGATCTTCTGGGTGCTCGCCGCCTACGGAACCGTGGTCATCCTCGCCGTCGCCTTCCTGATCGTCGAAACCCTGCCCGCGACCGAACGCCACAGCGCCGGCCACAACACCCTCGCCCAGCGCTACCGGGCCGTGCTCAGCGACCGCATCTTCATTGGGGTCGCCATCATCGGGGCGATGACATTCACCGGGCTGTTCTCCTACCTCTCGGCGTCATCGTTCCTTTTCCAGGAGGTCTACGGCTTCAGCGCGCAGCAGTACGGCATTCTCTTCGCCGTCAACTCCCTCGGCATCGTGATGGGGGTGCAGCTGAGCTCGCGGCTGATGCACCGGTTCAACGTCGGCCCGCAGTGGATCCTGTCCGTGTCCACGGTGGTCCTGGCGATCACGGCGGCGGCGATCGTTCTGCTCGATCTTGCCGGCGCCGGACTCTGGGGCACTCTCGTGCCGCTGTGGTTCTTCATCGCCGCCTTCGGGTTCACCATGCCGAGCGTGCAGGTGATCGCCCTGAGCGCGCACGGTCACGAGGCGGGCACCGCAGCGTCTCTCCTCGGCGCAGGGAACTTCGGAGTCGCCGGCCTGATCTCGCCGATCGTCGGCGTGCTCGGCGTCGGCAACGCGATCCCGATGGGCGCGTTGATGGGCACCACCGCCCTCGTCTCGATCGTCGTGCTCTGGACCGTCGTGCGTCCGCGCTCCGTACCCGCGCTGGGGCACTGAGCCGCGGGCCACGCTGAACCGCGCCGCACCATAACCGCGCCGCACCATAATATTGACGGATGACCCGCGAGAGATCTCCTGAAGCGGCCGCGACCCCGGCATCGCGTCGCATCGCCCGGCGCTGGCCGCTCATCAGCGCCCTGGCCGCTGTCGCCCTGTCGTTCGGACTCGGCGCGCTCATCGTCTCCCGCGACAACAACAAGCCGTTGCGGATCGACACCGCCTGGATGGACGAGATCATCGAACACCGGGCACCCGTCTGGGAGTACCTGTCCCTCGCGATGAACTTCATCGGCGCGGGCATCGCCGGGATCATCGTCATCCCCCTGCTCGTCCTGGTCACGTTCCTCCTGCTCCGACGATTCTGGGCGGCCGGCTATTTCCTCGCCGCGACGATCGTCAGCAGCGGCCTGGTCCAGGTGTTGAAGAACCTGTTCGGGCGGGCCAGGCCGGAGGACATGCTGGTGACCAGCGACTTCGGCTCCTTCCCGTCCGGGCATGTGGCCAACGCGGCCACCATGGCAGTCGTCCTGGCCATCCTCTTCCCCCGGGTCTGGGTGTGGCTCGCCGGTGCGCTCTACACCGGGGTGATGATGGTCAGCCGCACCTACCTGGGTGTGCACTGGCTGTCCGATACCATCGGCGGGCTGCTGCTGGGTGTGGGGGTGGCCGTGCTGCTCTGGGCGCCGGTCGCCGCGAAGCTCGACGGTGAACGGCAACTCGCGGCGCAGCATCCGTCACCGCGTCGACTGCGAAGAAACGCCGAAACCGACTCCTGAAACACGCCAAAGCGTCGTTTCCGCCCCTGTTCTCCGCCGAATGCGAGGGAATGCGGGGCAGACACGAGTGGATGCCGCGCGGTAGCGTCATGCCATGAGAATTCTCCTTGTTGGGGCGGGCGGCGTCGGCGACGCGTTCGTGAAGATCATCGCCCGGCGCACATTCTTCGAACACGTCATCGTCTGCGACTATGACGTCGCCAGGGCGGAACGCACCGTCGCATCCGTCGCGGCGGGGCAGGGGCCGGAGGTCGCGAGCCGATTCACGGCGGCGCAGATCGATGCCGGCGACCCGGACCGGGTCGCGGCCGTCGCCCGGGCACACGGTGCCACTCACGTGATGAACGCGGTCGAGCCCAGGTTCGTGCCGACCATTTTCGCCGGGGCCCTCGCCGCCGGCTGCGACTACCTGGACATGGCGATGACCCTGTCCGAGCCGCACCCGACCAACCCGTACGCGGAGACCGGCGTCATGCTCGGCGACGACCAATTCGCGCAGGCCGGCGACTGGGAGACCGCCGGCCGCCTGGCCCTCGTGGGGATGGGCGTCGAGCCGGGACTGTCCGACGTGTTCGCGCGCTACGCCTCCGACCACCTGTTCAGCGAGATCGACGAGCTCGGCACCCGCGACGGCGCGAACCTGGTCGTGCACGACGAGGCAGGCAACGAGATCTTCGCGCCCTCCTTCAACATCTGGACCACGATCGAGGAGTGCCTGAACCCGCCGGTGATCTTCGAGAAGGAGCGCGGCTGGTTCACCACCGAACCGTTCAGCGAGCCGGAGATTTTCGATTTCCCCGGCGGCATCGGCCCGGTCGAGTGCGTCAACGTGGAGCACGAGGAGGTGCTGCTGATGCCGCGCTGGCTCGACGCGAAGCGGGTCACCTTCAAGTACGGCCTGGGCGAGGAGTTCATCGGAGTGCTGGGGACCCTGCACCGGCTCGGCCTCGACGACGTCGAACCGGTGAGCGTGCGGAGTGTGGATGGCCCGGTGCTGGTCGCCCCGCGCGACGTCGTCGCCGCAGCCCTGCCTGACCCGGCCACGATCGGCCCGCGGATGACCGGCAGGACCTGCGCCGGGGTGTGGGTCACGGGCACCGGACTCGACGGCAAACCGCGCGAGGTCTACCTCTATCACCTGAGCGACAACGAGTGGACGATGCGTGAGTACGACGCCCAGTGTGTCGTCTGGCAGACCGCCCTGGGCCCGGTGATCGCGCTCGAACTGCTGGCCGCCGGCACCTGGTCGGGCATCGGCGTGCTCGGTCCGGAGGCGATGGACGCCAAGCCTTTCCTCGACCTGATGAGCGCTCCGATCGAGGAGGGTGGCTACGGGCAGGCGTGGGGGATGGAAGACCGGCTGGCCGCGCGCGCATGATCAACGGGGAGGTCTCGTTCTGGTGGAACCAGATCGGCCGGGCCGAGACCCGGCCGTCGTTGCCCGGCCCGGTGACGGCCGATGTGTGCATCGTCGGAGCCGGGTACACCGGACTCTGGACGGCCTACTACCTGAAGAAGGCCGCGCCGGCGCTGCGGATCGTCATCATCGAGCAGCGCTTCGCCGGCTACGGCGCCTCGGGGCGCAACGGTGGCTGGCTGACCAACTCGGTCACCGGCGGCCGCGAGCAGTATGTCGCGAGCCACGGTCGCGAGGCAGCCGCCCGGTTCCAGACGAGCATGAACGAGACGGTCGACGAGGTGATCCGGGTCGCCGCGGCCGAGGGCATCGACGCCGACATCGTCAAGGGTGGAGAGTTCACCGTGGCCTACGACGGGCCGCAACAGCAGCGGCTCGAGGCGACCGCGCGGGCCGAACAGCGCTGGGAGATGACGGATGTCGAACTCCTCTCCCCGGCGGCGGCGCGCGCCCGCATCGACGTGGCCGGCACCACCGGCGCGATGTGGCATCCGCACTGTGCCCGGATCCACCCGGCCCGGCTCGTCGCCGGGCTCGCCGCGGTGGTCGAGGCACTCGGCGTGGAAATCTACGAGAACACCCGGGTGAGCGAGATCACGCCGCGCCGGGCGGAGACCGAGCACGGGGCGGTGACCGCGGAATTCGTGGTGCGCGCCACGGAGGGCTTCACCGCGGGGCTGAAGGGTCTGCACCGGGCCTGGCTGCCGATGAACTCCTCGCTGATCGCGACCGCGCCGCTCGGCGCCGAGGTGTGGGAGAGCATCGGCTGGGACGGCCTCGAGACCCTCGGGGACATGGCGCACGCGTACATGTACGCGCAGCGAACGGCCGACGACCGGATCGCGATCGGAGGCCGGGGCGTGCCCTACCGCTACGGCTCGCAAACCGATTCGGACGGGCACACCCCGGCGAGCACGGTCGAGGCGCTGCGCGGCATCCTGACCCGGTTCTTCCCGGCGACCGCCGGAGTGGCGATCGACCACGCCTGGTCCGGCGTACTCGGTGTGCCGCGCGACTGGGCGGCGACCGTCGGGCTCGACCCGGTCACCGGTCTGGCCTGGGCCGGCGGCTACGTGGGCACCGGGGTGGCCACGACGAACCTGGCCGGGCGCACCCTGACGGATCTGATCCTCGATCGGGACACCGCGCTGACCGGGCTGCCGTGGGTGAACCACCGGGTGCGCAACTGGGAGCCGGAGCCGCTCCGCTGGCTCGCCGTGCACGCGCTCTACCGGGCCTACTCGTTCGCCGACCACGCCGAGTTGACCCGGCGGCGGACCACCTCCCCGCTGGCCAGCCTCGCCGACGTGGTCTCGGGCCGAGGCCACTAGTCCGTCGGGGTTACGCATAACTCCTGCAAATTCTGCCGAAAGGCCCATTTTCGGCCGATGTCGGCGGAAATTATCGAAATTGCAGGAGTTATGCACGACGGACGGATGTGGTCTACTCGTTGCATGAGCGTTGCGCCCGAGATTGTCGCCGAGGCCTACCGGCTGGCGGATGCCGCTGCCGAGGCGGCCGGCGTGACCGTGCGGATGGCCGAATCCGGCGACATGGCCCCGGTCATCGGTCTGTTCGAGCGCACCTGGGGGGCGGGGCGCAGCCCGGACCGGTCGATGCTCCTCGCCCTCGACTACGCCGGGAACACCGTGCTGATCGCCAGCGAGGGCGGCAAGGCGGTCGGCGCGACGCTGGGCTTCCTCGGCTGGAGCGACGGCGTCCACCTGCACTCTCACATGGCCGCGGTCGTGCCGTGGCGGCGCAGCGGCGGCGTCGGCTACGCCCTCAAGCTCTTCCAACGGGCGGTCTGCCTCGAGCATGGCGTCACCGAGATGCGCTGGACCTTTGACCCCTTGATCAGGCGCAACGCGCACTTCAACCTGGTCAAGCTGGGCGCGGAAGTCGTGCGGTTCCTGCCCGACTTCTACGGGCGTCTGGATGACGTCATCACCGGCAGCGACCGGAGCGACCGCTTCGAGGTGCGTTGGCTGCTCGTGTCCGCGCGGGTGACGGATGCCCTCGCCGGCACCCCGCGACCGATCGGGGAGGCGCGCCTGCGACTGCCGCTCGACGTCGACTACGAGCGGCTGCGGGCCGACGACCCGGCCGCCGCGAGCAGCCTGCGCGCGCGCTCCCGGGCGCTGTTCACGGAGGCTCTGGGCCAGGGCCTCCGCGCCGAGCTGGACGCCGACTCCGGGTACGTCTTCATGTCGCCGACCCCATAGGCGACGACGGATGCGCCGAAGCCCGACCCGGCTCCCGAACCGGCCCGACCGGTCGGTTCGGATTCCCCGACCGCGCAGGGCCTCCCGGGTCTAGGATTCAGGCCATGAACCCGAGCGAACCCGTGGACCAGGTATCGGAGCTGAAGGCCCAGGCGGAGGCCGCGATCGCCGCCGCCCGGTCGGCCCAGGCCGAGGCGGGGGCGGCCGTCGCGCGCGCCGAAGCCGCCCAGAGCGCCGCCCAGGCTACCGCTGCGCAGGCCGCCGCCACCGCCGAAGCCGCCGCCGCAGCCGCCGCCGCGGCACCGCCGGCCACCGAAGCCACCGCAGCCGCCGCCGCCGCCGCCGCAGCCGCCGCAGCCCCCGCCACCGCCACCGCAGCCCCCGCCCCCGCAGCCGCAGCGGCTCAGCCGGCCGATGGCCCCCTGGGCGCAGCGCAGGTGGAGGCCATCCGCGCCGGTTACAGCTTCGATGGCCCCGCGCTCGAAATGGGGGCCCTGGTCAACGGTGAGGCCCGCGCGGACGTGCCCGTGCGCATCCCGCTGGCGATGACCAACCGGCACGGCCTGGTCGCCGGTGCCACCGGAACGGGCAAGACCAAGACCCTGCAGATGCTCGCCGAGCAACTCTCCGCCCACGGGGTGTCCGTGTTCGCGGCCGACATCAAGGGGGACCTCTCCGGCATCGCCACCGCGGGCACCCCGAGCGCGAAACTGCTGGCCCGCACCGAGGGCATCGGCCAGGACTGGTCGGGCACGGCGTCACCCACCGAGTACTTCTCGCTCGGCGGCGTCGGCCGCGGCGTGCCGGTGCGCGCAACGGTCGCCGGCTTCGGCCCGTTGCTGCTGAGCAAGGTGCTCGGCCTCAACGACACCCAGGAGTCCAGCCTCGGCCTCGTCTTCCACTACGCCGACCAGGCCGGCCTGCCCCTGCTCGACCTGACCGACCTGCGGGCCGTGCTCAGTTACCTGATCAGCGACGCCGGCAAGGGCGAACTCACCGAGCTCGGTGGGCTGTCCCCGGCCACGGTCGGTGTCATCCTGCGTGAACTCATTGTCTTCGCCAACGAGGGCGCCGATGTCTTCTTCGGCGAGCCGGAGATCGATACCGCCGAGTTCCTCCGCACCACGGCCGACGGTCGGGGCATGATCAGTCTGCTCGAGGTGCCCGGCGTCGCCGACAAGCCCGCCCTTTTTTCGACCTTCCTGATGTGGCTGCTGGCCGACCTGTTCAACGACCTGCCGGAGGTCGGCGACCTCGACAAGCCCAAACTGGTCTTCTTCTTCGACGAGGCACACCTCCTGTTCACGGACGCGTCGAAGGACTTCCTCGCCTCGATCACCCAGACCGTGCGGCTGATCCGGTCCAAGGGCGTCGGCATCTTCTTCGTCACCCAGACTCCGAAGGACGTGCCGGGCGAGGTGCTCGCCCAGCTCGGCTCCCGGGTGCAGCACCAGCTGCGGGCGTTCACCCCGGATGACGCCAAGGCCCTCCGAGCGACCGTCTCCACCTACCCGAACTCGGGCTACGACCTCGAGGAGGTGCTCACCGTGCTCGGCATCGGCGAGGCCATCGTCACGGTGATGAACGAGAAGGGAGCCCCGAGCCCCGTCGCCTGGACCCGCCTCCGGGCGCCGCAGGGTTCGATGTCGCCGACCCCGGCGGAGCAGATCGACGCGACCGTCTCGGCCTCCCCGCTGCTCGCCGTCTACGGTGCCGCGATCGACCGGGACTCGGCGCGGGAGATGCTCGCGAACAAGCTGGAGTCCGCAAACAAGGTCGCGCTCGCCGAGCAGGCCGCCCTCGACCGTGCAGAGGCCGCCGCCGAGCTGGAGAAGCAGGCGGATGCCGCCGAAGCGCAACAGGCACAGGCGCAGAAGAAGGCGCAGGCCGAGTACGACCGCCTGATGAAGCAGACGCAGGGCTCGGCCCGCGCTCGCACGACGTCACGCCCGCAGAAGAGCGTGCTCGAAGAGGTGCTCGGGTCATCCGTGACCAGGACGATTCTCACCGGAGTCGTCAGCGGCATCTTCGGCACCCGGCGCCGGCGGTGATGGCCGCCGGACGGGCTCACCCCGTGTGGTGGGTGAGGCGGCGCTCGAACCAGTAGAGCAGTTCGGGGCGCACCCGGTTGAGGTCTCGCAGGGTCATCGGCTCCGGCACGCGCACGACCGGCGCGTCGAGCATCTCGACCACGGTCTCCATCGCGCCACGGGAGTAGTACTGTCCGCGCATCCGGATCAGCAGTCTCCCGTCGGTGCCGGTGAGGAAGAGCTGCGGATGCGTGTCCATCGCGCCGCTCTGGTACAGGTCGAGCAGTACGACACTACCGATCTCATCCGCGGCGAATTCGGTGACGCGGCCGAGGAAGCCGCGCTCGGAGATGCCCTCGGTGTCCACCCAGATCACCGTGCGGTAGAACGCAATCGTCCCAACCAGGCAGAGGGCCACCACGACAAGGTCGGCGACAGCGACCGGCTGCCAGGAGTTCGTGGGAATGGTCAGCCAGTACAGTACCGCCGACAACGGTGCGATCAGGGCGAGAACGGACAGGGCGGACTGCAGCAGCAGTCGCCCGTGGGGTCGCAGGGCGTGAGCGCGCGTGCGCACCCCTCTGCTGAACATCACCCGTAGTTCCCCCTTGCCGGTGTAGTCAGATTATCGCGGATTCGGCCGTCGTGTACCAGCCACCGAACCGGGGGTCACCGGGGGGAGCCGGCCCCGATAGCAACCCGTGACCATTCCTTCCGCGATCGTAAGCCCAGCGGGAGGACAACACTCCTATAGTGAGCAGGTGAATGTCCGCGCGACGCAACGCCGCACCCGGCGGCTGGGGGTCCGGCTGCATCCGGCCCAGGTCGTCGCAGCCGCCTTCGCCACGACGATCCTGATCGGCACCGGCCTGCTGATGCTCCCGATATCCACACCGGGCGAAGGGGGCGCCACCTTCTTCGACGCGATCTTCACCGCGACCTCCGCGGTCTGCGTGACCGGGCTGATCGTCGTCGACACCGCCACCCAGTGGTCCGGTTTCGGACAGGTGGTCATCCTGTTGCTGATCCAGGTCGGCGGCCTCGGAATCATGACCTTCGCATCGGTGATCGGGCTCGCGGTGATGCGCAAGCTGTCGCTGCGCTCCCGGATCACGGCGGCCGCGGAGGCGAAAAGCGTGGGCCTTGACGACGTCAAGGGACTCGTCTTCGGCGTCGTGCGGATGACACTGGTCATCGAGGCGAGTGCCGCGCTGTTGCTCAGCCTCCGCTTCCTGCTCGGCTACGGCGAGCCGCTCGGCCGCGCCGTGTGGCTGGGAGTGTTCCACTCCGTCTCCGCGTTCAACAACGCCGGGTTCGCGCTGTTTCCGGACAGTCTCATCTCGTACGCGACGGACCCGTACATCTGCCTCCCGATCGCCGCGGCCGTGATCCTCGGCGGCCTGGGCTTCCCGGTGATCGTGCAGTTGCGCCGGCACCTCCGAACGCCCCGCCGGTGGAACATGAACACGCGCCTGGTGCTGGCCGGCACCCTCACCCTCCTCGTCGGCGGCACCGCGTATCTCACCATCGTGGGGTGGTCCAACCCGGCCACTCTCGGGCCGCTCGATTGGCCGAGCAAGCTCCTGGTCGGTTTCTTCCAGTCCGTGCAGGCGCGCACGGCCGGGTTCAACAGCGTCGACACGGGTGCGATGGACTCGGCCAGCCTGCTCGGCACCGACATCCTGATGCTGATCGGTGGCGGCCCCGCCGGAACGGCCGGCGGAATCAAAATCACCACCTTCGGGGTGTTGTTCTTCATCCTCCTCGCGGAGGTGCGCGGCGATACCGCCGTGAACGTGTTCGGCAAACGGCTCTCCCGCGCCGTGCACCGCCAGGCCATCACGATCGTGCTGCTGGCCGTTGCGGTGGTCACCGCGTCGACGGCGGCCCTGATGCTGATGACCGATATCAGCATGGACAAGCTGCTGTTCGAGGTGATCTCGGCCTTCGGCACCGTCGGCCTGTCCACCGGGATCACGGCCGGACTTCCCGAGCCGGGCAAGATCATCCTGATGCTGCTCATGTTCATCGGCCGACTGGGGCCGATCACCTTCGCGTCGGCGCTCGCCCTCCGCGAACGCCCGACGGCATACGAGCTACCGAAAGAGAGGCCGATCATTGGCTAAGTTCTCCCTGTTTGGGTCGCACGACCCCGCCCGTATCGCCGAATCGGAATCGGTGGTCGTGATCGGCCTCGGCCGGTTCGGCAGCTCCCTCGCCCTCGAACTGATGGAAAGCGGCACCGAGGTGCTCGGCATCGACGGCGACGAAGACATTGTTCAGGCACACAACGGGCTGCTCACCCACGTCGTACGCGCCGACTCGACCAGGGAGGAAACCCTCAGACAGCTGTCCGTGACCGAATTCCCCAGCGCAGTCGTGGCGATCGGCGGCGACATCCAGGCGAACATCCTCACCGCGTCGCTGCTGCTCAAACTCGGCGTCCCCAATATCTGGGCGAAGGCGGTCAGCGACCCGCACGGCGAGATCCTGCAGCAGCTGGGGGTCGGTCACGTCATCTACCCCGAGAAGGACATGGGTAAAAGGGTTGCCCACCTGGTTCGCGGGGTGATGCAGGACTACATCGAGATCGGCGAGAACTTCGCCCTCGTGAAGACGACCCCGCCGCGGGAGATCATCGGCGTGCCGCTCGGCAAGACCCGTATCCGGCCCAATCACGGGGTCACGGTCACCGCGTTCAACCGGGACGGCGTGTGGAGCTACACGACCCTGGAGACCGTGATCGCGGCGACCGACATCATCCTGATCGCGGGGGAGTCCAGGCGGGTCGAGGCGTTCAGCCGGCTGATCTGACCGGCCCTGGGCTTTCGACTGCGGGTAGGCTCGGCCCAATGAGTGCAGCAGCAGCCCGGTTCGTGATGGACGCCGAGCCGGGAACCCGGATCGTCGTGCGGCGGCGCATCGAGGGCGGGGTGACGGATGCCGTCGGCTACCTGCGCTCCTGTGACGAGTCCGAGTGCGTGGTCGAGACCAAACGCGGCCTCGTCTCGATCGCGCTGGCGGACATCGTCGCGGCGAAAGAGGTGCCGCCGCCGCCGGCGCCGCGGCCGCGCCGCCGCCTGGACGACTGAGCAAAGCCCCGGTGAGCGAGCCTGTCGACATCACGCGCCGGGTCTCGACAGGCTCGACCACCGGTGATTGAGCCTGTCGACATCACGCGCCCGGTCTCGACGGGCGCGACCACCGGTGATTGAGCTCGTCGAAATCACGCGCCGGGTCTTGACGGGCTTGATGCCGGTGATGGAGCTTGTCGAAATCACGGGCCGGGTCTTGACGGGCTTGATGCCGGTGATTGAGCTCGTCGAAATCACAGGGCGGGTCTCGACGGGCGCGACCACCGGTGATTGAGCGTGTCGAAATCACGCGCCGGGTCTTGACGGGCTTGATGCCGGTGATTGAGCGTGTCGAAATCACGCGCGGGGTCTTGACGGGCGCGATGCCGGTGATTGAGCTTGTCGAAATCACGCGCCGGGTCTCGACAGGCTTGATGCCGGTGATTGAGCTCGTCGAAATCACGCGCGGGGTCTTGACGGGTGCGATGCCGGTGATTGAGCTTGTCGAAATCACGCGCGGGTTCTCGACAGGCTCGACCACCGGGGTGACGTGTCTTCTTGGCGGAGAATGGGGGATTCGAACGCCGCGAGTGGGCACTGTGCGCGCACCGGGGTGACGTGTCTTCTTGGCGGAGAATGGGGGATTCGAACGCCGCGAGTGGGCACTGTGCGCGCACCGGGGTGACGTGTCTTCTTGGCGGAGAATGGGGGATTCGAACCCCCGAGGGCTCTCACCCAACACGCTTTCCAAGCGTGCGCCATAGGCCACTAGGCGAATTCTCCTGGCCGGCCGTATCCGTGAGGAACGGCCAAGAAAGAATCTTACCTGTTTCCGGGGGCCGCTGTCACACCGGGCCGGGATCGGCGGCAATTGCCCCGCGGTCGCCGGGTTTTGGGGCGGGGGTTTTTCCGCCTAAACTGGCAGTCGGCTCCTCGCGTGGCGCCATCTCGGCCAACTCCCCCAGGACGGAAACGTAGCAAGGGTAACCGGGCTCTGGTGGGTGCGCGAGGAGTCTTTTTTGCGCCTGTGACCGGCGGTCGGCCCCGGTTTTACGCGCCGAAACAGCCCGAATGCCGTTAGCCATGATAACGATTCCGCATTTTCTTCTAGGATGGTATGGCGCAGATAACGCCCCGATAGTGCCTGGAGGCACCCATGGTTGAATCGTCCGGTAAATCCTTCGTCTGGCCTCAGCGCCAGACGCAACCGCTGAGTGCAGAAGCCCTCGCCAGCGTCGACGCCTGGTGGCGGGCGGCAAATTATCTTGCGGTCGGGCAGATTTACCTGCTGGACAACCCGTTATTGCGTGAACCCCTTAATCGTGACCACATTAAACCGCGCCTGCTGGGCCACTGGGGTACGACCCCGGGGCTCAACTTCCTCTACGCCCACCTGAACCGGGCCATCCAGGAACGCGCCATCAGTACCCTTTATGTCACCGGCCCCGGCCACGGCGGTCCCGGCATGGTCGCCAACGCCTACCTCGACGGCACCTATACCGAGATCTACTCCGGCATCGACCAGACCGAACGCGGCGTCAAGGCCTTGTTCCGTCAGTTCTCCTTCCCGGGCGGCATCCCCAGCCATGCCTCGCCCGAGACTCCCGGTTCCATCCACGAGGGCGGCGAGCTCGGCTACGCGCTCAGCCACGCCTACGGTGCGGCCTTCGACAACCCGAACCTGCTCGTCGCCGCCGTCGTCGGTGACGGCGAGGCCGAGACCGGTCCGCTCGCCACGAGCTGGCACTCGAACAAGTTCATCGACCCGCTCGTCGACGGGGTCGTGCTGCCGATCCTGCACCTCAACGGCTACAAGATCGCCAACCCCACCATCCTCGCCCGCATCCCGGAGGAGGAACTCCTCGACCTCATGCGCGGCTACGGCCACAAGCCCTACATCGTGTCGGGCGGCTTCAACGAGGAAGACCCGCTCCTCGTGCACCAGCGGATGGCGGAGACCCTCGACGAGGTGCTCAACGAGATCGCCGACATCAAGGCCCGCGCCCTGGCCGGCGACACCGAACGCCCACGCTGGCCGATGATCATCCTGCGCACCCCCAAGGGCTGGACCTGCCCGACCACGATCGACGGCGTCAAGGTCGTCGACTCCTGGCGTTCGCACCAGGTGCCGCTGAGCAACGCCCGCGACACGCTCGAACACACCCAGCTGCTCGAAGGCTGGCTCGCCTCCTACAAGCCGGAAGAACTCTTCGACGAGGCCGGCGCCCCGGTCGCGAAGATCACCGCCCTCGCCCCGGTCGGTGACCTGCGGATGAGCGCCAACCCGGTCTCCAACGGTGGCCTGCTGCGCACGGACCTTCGGCTGCCGAACTTCCGCGACTACGCGGTCGACGTGCCGTCGCCCGGCGCGACGACCGACGAGGCCACCAAGGTGCTCGGCACCTGGCTGGCCGACGTCATCCGCGACAACCCCGACAACTTCCGCATCTTCGGGCCGGACGAAACGGCATCCAACCGGCTCGCGCCGGCGGTGTTCGCGGCCACGGACAAGACCTGGAACGCCGAGTACCACCCGGGCGACACCAACCTCGACCGGGCCGGCCGGATCATGGAGATGCTCAGCGAGCACCAGTGCCAGGGCTGGCTCGAGGGCTACCTGCTCACCGGCCGCCACGGGCTGTTCAACTGCTACGAGGCGTTCATCCACATCGTCGACTCGATGTTCAACCAGCACGCCAAGTGGCTCAAGGTGACCCGCGAGATCCCGTGGCGCCGCTCGATCTCCAGCCTCAACTACCTGCTCTCCTCGCACGTCTGGCGTCAGGACCACAACGGGTTCTCGCACCAGGACCCGGGCTTCATCGACCATGTCGTGAACAAGAGCGCGGATGTCGTGCGCGTGTACCTGCCCTTCGACGCCAACACGTTGCTCTCCATCTACGACCACTGCCTGCGCAGCGTCGACTACGTGAACGTCGTCGTCGCCGGCAAGCAGCCAGCGCCGAACTGGCTCACCATGGACCAGGCCGTCGCGCACTGCGAGCGGGGCCTCGGCATCTTCGACTGGGCCGGCACCGAGATCACCGGCACCGAGCCGGATGTCGTGCTCGCCGCCGCCGGTGAGGTGCCGACCCTCGAGATCCTGGCCGCGGCCGCGATCCTGCGGGAGGCCATGCCCGAGCTCAAGGTGCGCGTGGTCAACGTCGTCGACCTGATGCGTCTGCAGTCAGAGGACGACCACCCGCACGGGCTCAGCGACGCCGAGTTCGACGCCTTCTTCACCGCCGACAAGCCGATCGTGTTCGCGTACCACGGCTACCCGTGGCTGATCCATCGCCTGACCTACAAGCGCCACGGACACGCCAACCTGCACGCCCGCGGGTACAAGGAAGAGGGCACCACCACGACCCCGTTCGACATGGTCATGCTCAACGACCTCGACCGGTACCACCTGGTGATGGACGTCATCGACCGCGTCCCCGGCCTCGGCGCCCGCGCCGGGCTGCTCCGCCAGGAGATGCAGGATGCCCGGCTTCGGGCCCGCACCTACACCCGTGACCACGGGGAAGACATCCCCGAGGTCACCGAATGGGTGTGGGACGCGCAGGGGACAGGAGCCGGCACCACCAATGCCGTCGCAACGGGCGGGGACAACGAATAATGGCCGACAGCGTCTACATCACCTCCGCCGAGGGCAACACCGGCAAGTCGACGATCGCGCTCGGCGTGCTCGACACCCTGCTCCGCTCGGTCGAAACGGTCGGCGTCTTCCGTCCGGTGGCCCGGTCGGTGAACCACCCCGACTACGTGCTCGAGCTGCTGCTCGCGCACCTGGCCAGCGGCTCGGCGAAGAGCACACCGCCGCTCAGCTATGACGAGTGCGTCGGCGTCAGCTACGACGACGTGCACTTCGACCCCGACGCGGCCCTGGGCCGCATCGTGGCCCGGTACAAGGCCGTCGAAGCGAAGTGCGACGCCGTCGTCGTCGTCGGCAGCGACTACACGGATGTCGGCAGCCCCACCGAGCTCGCCTTCAACCTCCGCGTCGCGGCCAACCTCGGCGTGCCGGTGCTGCTCGTGCTCGGCGGCCGGGTCGGTCCGGGCCAGGGCGAGGTGCTCAACCAGAGCGACCGGCTCGGCCAGAGCGACCCCCGCCGCCCGGAAGACATCCGTCAGCTGACCGACGTCTCCCTGGCCGAGCTGCGGGACGAACACGTCTCGCTGCTCGGGGTCGTGATCAACCGGGCCGACCCCGAACGGCTCGAGGAGCTCATCGGTGCGGTGCGGGGCGTGATCGACGCGCCGGGCAGCCAGCTGGCATCCGTGCCGGTCTGGGCGGTCCCCGAGGACCCCTACATCGTGGCCCCGAGCATGAAGAGCATCCTCAAGGCCACCAACGGCACCCTCGTCACCGGAGATCCGGCGCTGCTGTCACGGGAGGCACTCGGCGTGGTCGTCGCGGCCATGTCCATGGTCAATGTACTGCCGCGCCTCTTCGACGGTGCCGTCGTCGTCATCCCGAGCGACCGGCCGCAGGTGCTGCTCGCCGTGCTGATGGCGAACTCCTCGGCGACCTTCCCGTCGATCGCGGGAATCGTGCTCGTCGGCGGGTTCGCCCTGCCGGAGGAGATCGAACGCCTCGTCGACGGCCTCGCGCCGTCGGTGCCGATCATCCGCACCGAACTCGGCTCCTATGAGGCCGCACTGAGGATCACGCACACCCCGGGCCGGATGGCGGCGGACTCGCAGCGCAAGCACGACACCGCGCTGGCCCTGTTCGAAGGCAATGTGGACGCATCCGTGCTGCTCGACCGGCTCCGGGTGAGCCGCGCCGACGTCGTGACACCGCTCATGTTCGAGTACACCCTGCTCGAGCGGGCCAGGATGAACCGCAAGCGCATCGTGATGCCCGAGGGGGACGACGACCGCATCCTGCGGGCCGCCGCCACCCTGCTCGCCCGCGATGTGGCCGACATCACCATCCTCGGCGAGGAGTTCGAGGTGCGGTCCCGGGCGATCGGCCTGGGCCTGGACCTCTCCAAGGCCCAGGTGGTCAGCCCGTTCGACGACGTGCTGCGCACCCGGTTCGCGGAGGAATACGTGAAGCTGCGTGCGCACAAGGGCGTCACGATCGATCAGGCGATGGATGTCGTCACCGACGTGTCCTATTTCGGCACGATGATGGTGCAGCTCGGCCTCGCCGACGGCATGGTCTCCGGCGCCACCCACACCACGGCGCACACCATCCGGCCCAGTTTCGAGATCATCAAGACCCGGCCGGACACCTCGGTGGTCTCGAGCGTGTTCCTGATGGCGCTCGCCGACAAGGTGCTCGTCTACGGTGACTGCGCGGTCAACCCTGACCCCTCCGCGGAGCAGCTGGCCGACATCGCCATCTCGGCCTCCGAGACCGCGGTGGAGTTCGGAATCGAACCGCGCATCGCCATGCTCTCCTATTCGACCGGAGAATCGGGCAAGGGTGCGGACGTCGACAAGGTTCGGGCAGCGACGGCGCTCGTGCGCGAACGCCGCCCCGACCTGCTCATCGAGGGTCCGATCCAGTACGACGCGGCAGCGGATGCCGACGTCGCCGCCGCGAAAATGCCCGGCTCCGCCGTGGCCGGACGCGCGACGGTGTTCATCTTCCCCGACCTGAACACCGGCAACAACACCTACAAGGCCGTGCAGCGCAGTGCTGGCGCCCTGGCGATCGGCCCCGTCCTGCAGGGCCTTCGCAAACCCATTAATGATCTTTCCCGAGGAGCACTTGTGCAGGACATCGTCAACACCGTAGCCATCACCGCGATCCAGGCGGCGACACTGTCCGCCGTCGCCGCAGCCCAGACCTCGGCGGTGTCCGCATGAGCGCGGTGCTCGTGATCAACTCGGGTTCGTCGTCGTTCAAGTACCAGCTGATCGACATGGAAACCGAGACCGAGCTGGCCAGCGGCCTGGTCGAGCGCATCGGCGAGGCGAGCGGGCATGCCCGCCATGCCGCCGTCGGGTCCTCCCGCGTCGAGCAGACCCTGCCGATCCCCGACCACACGGCCGGTTTCGCCGTGATGCTCGCCGCGTTCGCCGTGAATGGGCCGCAGCTCGCCACGGCGGATGTCGTCGCCGTCGGCCACCGCGTCGTGCAGGGTGGCAGCGTCTTCCAGGGCCCGACCGTGATCGACGACGAGGTGCTCGCGCAGATCGGCGACCTCTCCGACCTCGCGCCGCTGCACAACCCGGCGCATATCCAGGGCATCAATGCGGCCCGCGTTCAGTTCCCGGATGTGCCGCACGTCGCCGTCTTCGACACCTCGTTCCACCAGACGATGGCACCGCCCGCCTACACCTACGCGATCCCGACCGCGCTCGCGGACGAGTACGGCATCCGCCGCTACGGCGCCCACGGCAGCTCGCACAAGTACGTGTCCGAGACGGCGGCCGAGTTCCTCGGGCGCCCGCTCGCCGAACTCAAGACGATCGTGCTGCACCTGGGCAACGGGGCGTCGGCGTGCGCCGTCGACGGCGGACGCTCGATCGACACCTCGATGGGACTGACCCCGCTGCAGGGGCTCGTCATGGGCACGCGTTCCGGCGACATCGACCCGGCCGTCTTGTTCCACCTGCACCGCAAGGCGGGGATGAGCATTGACGAGCTCGACACCCTGCTCAACAAGCAGAGCGGCATGCTCGGGATGACCGGCACCGGAGACATGCGCGACGTCGAAGACAACGCCGTGGCGGGGGATGCCGTCGCCCAGGCCGCGCTCGACGTCTACTACCACCGCATCCGCGGCTATGTCGGCAACTACATCGCCCAGCTGGGTGGCCTCGACGTGATCGTCTTCACGGCCGGGATCGGCGAGAACTCGGGAATCGTGCGGGCCGGCGCGCTTGCGGGCCTCGAGTTCCTCGGCATCGAGCTCGACCCGGCCCGGAACGACCCGTTCGCCCGCGAGGCCCGAGTGGTATCGACGGACGCCTCGAAGGTGACCGTGCTCGTCATCCCGACGAACGAGGAGCTGGAGATCGCCCGCCAGACCATGGCCGTAATCTAGCCCGCACACACTATCGAAACCCGCCTCCGACCCCGTCGAAGGCGGGTTTCGTCGTCCGGTGGCCCCGCCCGGTGGTCGAGCTCGTCGAGACCCGATCAGGCCGCTCCCGCCCCGGTGGTCGAGCTCGTCGAGACCCGACCAGGCCGCTCCCGCCCGGTGGTCGAGCTCGTCGAGACCCGACCAGGCCGCTCCCGCCCCGGGGTTGTGCATAACTCCTGCAAATTGGTGTCGGCGACCGGGGACGCCCGCGGATTTCCGGGCCTCCTGAACGGATGCGGAATCTTTAGCAGGAGTTATGCCCAATCCGGCCGGGCGGGGGTCTCGGCGGGCTCGACCTGCGGAGGTCAGCGTGTCAGCGGCAGCAAGTACGATTGACTCCGTGGTTACCGCCCTGTATCGCCGTTACCGGCCAGAGACTTTTGCCGAAATGATCGGTCAGTCACAGGTGACCGATCCGCTGATGACCGCCCTGCGCACCAACAGGGTCAATCATGCCTACCTCTTCAGTGGCCCCCGCGGCTGCGGCAAGACCACGTCGGCGCGCATTCTCGCCCGCTGCCTGAACTGCGCCGAAGGCCCGACCGACACCCCGTGCGGCGTCTGCCCGAGCTGCGTCGAGTTGTCCCGCGACGGCGGCGGCTCCCTCGACGTGGTCGAGATCGACGCGGCCAGCCACAACGGCGTCGATGACGCCAGGGACATCCGCGAGCGCGCCATTTTCGCGCCGGCCCGCGACCGCTACAAGATCTTCATCCTCGACGAGGCGCACATGGTCACCCCGCAGGGCTTCAACGCCCTGCTCAAGATCGTCGAAGAGCCGCCCGAACACGTCAAGTTCATCTTCGCGACGACCGAACCCGAAAAGGTGATCGGCACCATCCGGTCGCGCACGCACCACTACCCGTTCCGGCTGGTGCCGCCCGGGCCGATGCTCGAATACGTGCAGACGCTCTGCGAGAGCGAGACCATGACGGTTGCGCCTGGAGTGCTGCCGCTCGTCGTGCGCGCCGGCGGCGGCTCACCCCGCGACACCCTGTCGCTGCTCGACCAGCTGATGGCCGGCTCCGACGGTCACACCGTCGAATACGAGCGCGCGGTCGCGCTGCTCGGCTACACCAACGCCTCCCTGCTCGACGAGTCCATCGACGCGATCGCCGCGCGCGACTCCTCCGCCGCGTTCGACGCGGTCGACCGGGTGATCCAGACCGGGCAGGACCCGCGCCGCTTCGTCGAGGACCTGCTCGAGCGCATGCGCGACCTGATCATCGTCGCCGCAACGTCGGCCGCGGGTGCGGCGGCCGTGCTCCGTGGCGTGCCGCAGGACGAGCTCGACCGGATGGCCGTTCAGGCCGCGAAGTTCGGCCCGGCCGAACTGTCCCGCACCGCGGACATCCTCAACGCCGCCCTGACCGAGATGACCGGCGCGACCTCGCCCCGCCTTCACCTCGAACTCATGATCGCCCGAGTGCTCATCCCCGCGAGCGACGATTCCACTCGCGGCGCTCTCGCCCGCGTCGAACGACTCGAGCGCCGGATCGGCGTCGACGGCGCCGGGGCCGGGGCCGGCCCCGCACCCGCCGATGGCTCGGGCCGCGCCAACCCGAGGGCGGATGTCCCCGCCGTCACAGCGCCGGCCGTCCCCGCCTCAGCGCCGGCACCGCCCGCCGGTTTGCCGTCCACGGGTGCAGCGCCGGCGCCCCAGAGTGCAGCCGCAGCGAAGGCCGCAGCGCCTGAATCCAGCCCGGCGAAGGAGTCGAACAGCGCCGCCGCGCCCGCAACGCCTCCCGCGCCGGCATCCGTCACCGTGCGCCCGGTCGGACCGGTCACCTTCCAGCAGGTGAAGGATGCCTGGCCCGAAGTGCTCGAGGCCGTCCAGGCCGCGAAAACCAGCGCCTGGCTCGTGCTTTACACGGCCAAGGCCCTCGAGTTGCGCGAGGGTGATCTGCTCGTTCTGTCATTTCCGAGCCAGAAAGACGTCGAAGGCCTCAAGCAGCCGGCCGCGCCGGGCCAGGGAGTCGGCGATTTCCTCAAGCGCGCGATTAACGACGTGCTCGGCTTCACCCCCCGGCTCACCGCGCGCGTCGACCGCCCGGGCGGCCCCGACGGGCACGATGGGCGCGGGGGCAACGGCGCACCGTCCGCCCCGCCGACTCCCGCGGGCCCATCCGCCTCGGCCCGCACCGAGGAACGCGCCGTCCCGGAACGTGGCGGCGCCGAGACCAACCGCGGCGGAGTCGGGCGAGCCGCCGGCGGCGCGACCGTTCCGGCGACCGAGCCTGCGCCGCCCACCGACGACGACGCACCGCCGGAAGCCGACGACGCACCACCCGACACCGGGCCGGAGTCCGGAGATCGCTCGGGACCCGCCGCAGCACCCGCTTCCGCTTCGGAAACCGACGCGCCGTCGTCCCGGACGCTGACCGCCCCGGCGAGCCCCGCGCCGGCGACCCCCGCTCCGGCGACCCCCGCTCCGGCGACCCCCGCGCCGTCGACCCCCGCCCCGGCGACCCGCGCTCCGGCGACCCGCGCGCCGTCGGAACCGACCGGACCGGCGGTCACCGCTTGGGCCACCGCGGTCATCCCCGGTTCGGCGTCGGCCACCATCGGGCAGCCTGAGGCGCCGACCGCCGCGCAGCCGACCGCCGCGCAGCCGACCGCCGCGCAGCCGACCGCCGCGCAGCCGACCGCCGCGCAGCCGGCGCAGGCCGCACCAGCCCCGGCGCAGGCCGCGCCTCCCGCTCCCGCAGCGGCATCCGCCGCCACGGCTGTGCCGAGCGCATCGCCCGCCGGCGCGACCCACAACGACCCCGGGGCGCCCTCGTTCGACGACGAAGACGAGCCGCCGCCCTACGATGACGGCGATGTCCCGCAGGACGATGAGTACCCGCCCGACCGCTTCGTGCCCTCGCGTCGCGCGGCGTCCGTCGCCGTGGCAACGGTGGCTCCCGCAGGCACGGCCACCCGCACGGCGCCCACGGCGCCCACGGCGCCCGCCCCGGTCGGAGGCGCAGCCCGCCGCGGCCCGGCCTTCGCCGAGAAACAGCGCTACGGGGAGTCCGTCGTGCGCGAGATCCTCGGCGCGACCTTCCTCGAAGAACAAGAACACATCCCGGCATCCCGAAGCAGAGGCGACTAGTCCATGTACGAAGGCATCGTTCAGGAACTGATCGACGAACTCGGCCGGCTCCCCGGCATCGGCCCGAAGTCGGCCCAGCGCATCGCATTCCACATTCTGCAGACCGAACAGTTCGACGTGACCCGGCTGGCGAACGTGTTGCTCGAGGTGCGCGACAAGGTGCGGTTCTGCTCCATCTGCGGCAACGTGTCCGAACAGGAAACCTGCCTGATCTGCCGCGACCCCCGGCGCAACCCGGCCATGATCTGCGTCGTCGAAGAGGCCAAGGACGTCGTCGCCATCGAACGCACCCGGGAATTCAAGGGGCTCTACCACGTGCTCGGCGGGGCGATCAGCCCCATCGACGGCATCGGGCCCGACGACCTGCGCATCCGGCAGCTGATGCAGCGTCTCGCGGACAACACCGTGCAGGAAGTCATCATCGCCACCGACCCCAACCTGGAGGGCGAGGCAACCGCGACGTACCTGTCCCGGCTGCTCACCACCCTGGAGATCAAGGTCACCCGGCTCGCGTCGGGGCTCCCGGTCGGCGGTGACCTCGAATACGCCGACGAGGTCACCCTCGGCCGCGCCTTCGAGGGACGCCGCACCGTCACGCACTGACCGGCCCCAGCGTCACATTGCCGCCACCGAATACAAACGCATTTATGATGGAGTCTTGGGCTGTGACCGCCTACTCGATGTTCAGGAGACCTACGTGAGCTTGATCGTGCAGAAGTTCGGCGGATCGTCCGTCGCCGACGCCGAGAGCATCAAGCGCGTCGCCAAGCGCATCGTCGATACCCGCAAGGCCGGCAACGAGGTTGTCGTCGCGGTCTCCGCAATGGGCGACTCCACCGACGAACTGCTCGACCTGGCCCACCAGGTCACCCCGATCCCCGCCCCGCGCGAGCTCGACATGCTCCTCACCGCGGGTGAGCGCATCTCGATGGCGCTGCTGGCGATGGCGATCAAGAGCATGGGCTACGACGCCCGCTCCTTCACCGGCAGCCAGGCCGGCATGATCACGGATGCCCACCACGGCGCCGCGCGCATCGTCGACGTGACCCCCGGACGCATCCGCGACGCTCTCGACGACGGAGCCGTCGCGATCGTCGCCGGCTTCCAGGGCTTCAACCGCGACACCAAGGACATCACCACGCTCGGCCGCGGCGGCTCGGACACCACCGCCGTCGCCCTCGCCGCCGCACTGGGCGCCGATATCTGCGAGATCTACACGGATGTCGACGGCATCTTCACCGCCGACCCGCGCGTCGTGCCGCGCGCACGCAAGCTCGACCGGATCACCAGCGAGGAAATGCTCGAGTTGGCCGCCGCTGGCGCGAAGGTCCTCTACATTCGCGCGGTGGAATATGCCCGCAGGCACGGCGTGACGCTGCACGTGCGGTCGTCATTCAGTAACAACGTCGGCACGATCGTCTACAACTCGGAGACGACGAGCCCGAACGCCCCCATTCCCATCTCGTCGGTCCCCGAGGCCGCACAGTCCCATCCCGCAGCCACGAATGGAGAGCCAGTGGAAGAGCCCATCATCGCCGGGGTCGCCGCAGACCTGAGCGAAGCCAAGGTCACGGTCGTCGGCGTTCCCGACATCCCCGGCAAGGCGGCACAGATCTTCAAGATCGTCGCAAAGACGAACGCGAACGTCGACATGATCGTGCAGAACGTCTCCGCGGCATCCACGGGGCTCACGGACATTTCCTTCACCCTGCCCAAGTCAGAGGGCCAGCAGGTGCTCACCGCGCTGAGCAACGAGCAGACCAACGTGGGCTTCGCCGGCCTGCAGTACGACGACCAGATCGGCAAGCTCGCCCTGGTCGGAGCCGGGATGCGCACCAACACCGGTGTCTCGGCTCGCCTGTTCGAAGCGCTCTTCGAGGCCGGGATCAACATCGAAATGATCTCGACCAGCGAGATCCGCATCTCCGTCGTCACCCGGGCCGACACCATCAACGAGGCGCTCCGGGTGGTGCACACGGCCTTCGGGCTCGACGCCGCCGACGACGCCATCGTGCACGGCGGCACCGGCCGCTAGCCGCGCCGCAAACCGCAGCCCCCTAGTGGCGCCGGCTCCCGTGTGGCTAACTCAGGAGAATCGGCCCGCATCGGCCCGAAAGGGCGCGACGGGAACGCGATCCACCTGGATTTCCTGAGTTAGCCCCCGTCGCCACGGCACGTCACCCGCACAGCAGTATGCGAGCAGCAGAGGAACAACCCATGACCAGCACCACAGGAATCCAGATCGGCGTCGTCGGGGCCACCGGCCAGGTCGGCGCCGTCGTGCGTCGTCTGCTGGAGGAACGGGATTTCCCGGTCGCCGGCATCCGTTTCTTCGCCTCCGCCCGATCCGCCGCCACGACCCTGCCCTGGAAGGGCGAGAAAATCGTCGTCGAAGACGCGGCGACCGCCGACCCGACCGGCCTCGACGTGGCCATCTTCTCCGCCGGTGCCACCCTGTCCCGCGCCCAGGCACCCCGGTTCGCCGCGGCCGGTGTGACCGTCATCGACAATTCCTCCGGCTGGCGGATGGACCCCGAGGTTCCGCTCGTCGTGAGCGAGGTCAACCCCGAGGCCATCAAACTGGCCGTCAAGGGCATCATCGCCAACCCGAACTGCACCACCATGGCCGCCATGCCCGTGCTCAAGGTGCTGCACGACGAGGCCGGCCTCGAACGCCTCATCGTGAGCACCTACCAGGCCGTCTCCGGCAGCGGCCTGGCCGGCGCCCGGGAGCTGGCCAGCCAGGTGCGCGCCGCCGCGCTCAACGACAACCTGCTCCAGCTGGTGCACGACGGTTCCGCCGTGCCGATGCCCGAACCCGTGCTGTATGCCCGGCCGATCGCCTTCGACGTGGTGCCGCTGGCCGGCTCGATCGTCGACGACGGCGAGTTCGAGACCGACGAGGAGAAGAAGCTGCGCAACGAGAGCCGCAAAATCCTCGACCTGCCCGACCTGCTCGTTTCGGGCACCTGCGTGCGCGTGCCCGTCTTCACCGGTCACTCGCTCTCCATCAATGCCGAGTTCGCCAGCCCGTTGTCGGTCGCCCGCGCGCTCGAACTCCTGGCCACCGCGCCCGGCGTGGTCGTGACGGATGTCCCGACTCCCCTCGAAGCGGCAGGGCAGGACCCGAGCTTCGTCGGCCGCGTGCGCCAGGACCAGGGAGTGCCCGACGGGCGCGGCCTTGCCCTGTTCATCACCAGCGACAACCTTCGCAAGGGTGCCGCCCTCAACGCGGTGCAGATCGCCGAGCTTGTCGCCGCTGACCTCATCGTCTCCTGACCTCATCGCCGCTGACCTCATCCGCTCCTGAGCCGCCGAGGATCGGGCCGGCCCGGGAATCTCACGCCCCCGCGCAGGCGAGCCCGAAATCCGCGCCGGGCACACCGGGACTGGGGGGAGCAGCGGGGACACCGGTGCACTACTCTTTGGAATCATGGGTGGGTATTCGGTGGCATCAATCGTGAGGCGCACCGGCCTCGTCGCGTTCGCCGCCGTCGCCATCCTGATGATCACCGGCGCGATGGTCTTTCTCTTCTCCGCGCCGCCGGAGCACTGGGCCGTTGCCGCCGTCGGAGTGCTCTGCGCCGGGGTGCTCGAACTCACCTGGTTGCGGCTGGGCCGTGTCGCGCACCGCAGCCCGATGGTCGCCCTTCCCGTGCTCGCGCTCCCCGCCCTGGCCACGCTGCTTCCGATGGAGACGGCGATCGGGGTGATCTCGCTCGGCGTGCTCGTCGCCGTGCTCCTCGAGGCGGGCCGGGTCCCGGTCGGCCTCTACAGCGCCGGGCTGCAAGCCGTTGGCGGCCTCCTCGCCGCGCTCCTGTTCACCTGGTCCCGGGCGTTCGCGCTCCACGGCCTCGTCGCCGTCGCCGTGGCGAGCGTCGGCTACGTCGCTTTCGTGCTCCTCGTTGAGATCCTCCGCAAGCAGCTCATCGATCCTCCCGTCGAGCGGGGCGGACGCCCGATGCTCTCCCTGCTCCGAATTTCCGCCACGGCCGGTGGGGCGGCGCTCATCGCCGCGCTGGCGGCGAACTGGAGCGTCGAGGGACCGCCGTTCCTGGTCGAGGTGAGCCCGACCGTGAACACGATCGAGGTGCTCTCGGGGATCGTGATCGTGGCTGCGATCGTCAAGGTCGTCTCCATCTTCGCCGAGATGAGGGCCAGGCTTTCCGGGCTGGTCGCCGGCGCCGGCCTCCTGAGCGCCGGCGCCGAGACCGGCGCGCGGTCGGGGGAGGAGATCGCCCAGGTGCTCTGCCAAACCGTCGCCGACTCGATCGGGGGCGAGAGTGTCGTGGTGCGGGCCGAACCCGCCCGGCCGGGCGAAATCAGCCTCCCGTTGTCATTCGTCGCCGCGGGCGCCAGCCGGCACATCGTCGTCAGCCGGGATGCGATGGATGGCGCATTCACCGGCAACGACCGCCGGGCGCTCGACGCCCTGGTCACGACCGCCGAGATGGTGGTCAGGGCCGGGCAGAACGTCGCCGGGCTCACCCTGCGCGCCAACACCGACCCGCTCACCGGGCTGCCCAACTATGGGGCCTTCCAGGCGGCGTTGACGAACATCAACGATCACCGGGACTACTCGGAGGCCCTCGCGGTCCTCTTCCTGGACCTCGACGAATTCAAGCGCCTCAATGACCGGCACGGCCACGCGGCCGGCGACGAGGTGCTGCGCGAACTCGGCCGGCGGCTCCGGGCAGTCGTGCGCCCCGACGACCTGGTGGCCCGGGTCGGTGGTGACGAGTTCGTGGTCATCCTCACCCACCTCACGACTCTGGGCGAGGCGAAGATCGTCGCCGAACGCATCCTCGCCAGCACCGGGGAACCGCTCATCGTCGGGCCGACCACGTTCAATCCGATGATGAGCATCGGGCTGGCCTACTCCGCCCACCGGGAAACCGACGTCTCCCAGCTGGTGCAGGACGCCGACCGCGCCATGCTCGCGATCAAGAAGACCAGGCGGCGCGGCGGTGCCGCCAACGAGAGCAGCATCAACATCTCGAGTCACCGCTCGAGCCAGATGAACGACATCATCGCCAGGGCGATCGACGAGGACCGGCTCGAGCTCGCCTTCCAGCCCATTGTCAGCCTGGTGACCGGCCAGATCTGGGCCTTCGAGGCGCTCGTGCGCTACACCGACCCCGACCTCGGGCCGCTGTCGCCGCCGTCGATCGTCGAGAAGGCCAAGGGCCTCGGCCGGCTCGACGCGATGACCCGCCAGGTCGCGGTGAAGGCCATGGCCGCGGCCGCGGACTTCCGGCTGGTCGAACCCCGCGTGGTGTGCATGACCTTCAACGTGGAGGCCGGCCAGATCCTGCCGGAGCGGGTCGGCGACTTCGTCGAAGACCTCGCCAACCGCTACCCCGGGATCTCGCTCTGCCTCGAGCTCAACGAGCGGTCGATGGCCAAGGTGACCCCGGCCATCCGCGCCCAGGCCGAGCGCATGCGCGATCTCGGTCTGATGATCGCGCTCGACGACTACGGCTCCCAGGACTCCTCGGTCGACTCGCTGGTGCGGATGCCGATGGACATTCTCAAGATCGACAAGAGCCTCGTCGACGACCTCGACGACGTGCGCCAGCGCGAGGTGCTCACCGCGCTGCAGGGCTTCGGCGACAATCTCGAGTATTCGATGATCGTCGAGGGCGTGGAGAATGCGACCATGGCCTCGCACCTGTCCGCCCTCGGCATCCGCAGCGCCCAGGGCTTCCATTACGGTGTGCCGGAGAGTTTCGAGAACACGCTGAACCGGCTCGAGCAGTACGGCGCGGCCGCGGTTGTGCCGAGGGTCAATCCCGCGCTGGTCCGGGAGGCCGTCCTGCCCGCTGGGGATGCGGCGGCCCCAGCGGTTATTCTGGGGGAATGACCACTACGCCCGTGCCCGCAGAGGTCGAGGACTACTTCTTCGACCTCAAGCCGGAACAGCGCGCCGTGCTCTACCCGGTGATCGACGCGGTGCGCGACGCCATGCCGCCCGGCTACGTCCTGGGCATGCACTGGGGCATGCCGGGCTGGACGATTCCGCTCGAGACCTTCCCGAACACCTACAACGGTCAACCCCTGGCCTATGTGAGCCTCGCCGCCCAGAAAAACTACAACTCGCTCTACCTGATGGGGCTCTACGGCGATCCAGCCGCGGATGCCGCCTTCCGCGCCGAGTGGGCCGCGACCGGCCGCAAGCTGAACATGGGCAAGAGCTGCCTGCGGTTCAAGACCCTCGCCGACGTCGACCTGGGAATCATCGCCCGCACCGTCGCGAGCATCCCGGTCGACCGGTACCTGGCGACCTACCAGCGGATCAAGCCGGCCGCGGGCAAGACTGCCGCCGGGTCGACGCGCGGCGCGGCGTCCGGGGCCACCGTCACCGACTGAGCTGCACGGAGCATCCGTCCGCCAGAGATACACTGAAAAGTGTGAATCCAATGGTGAAGGCTGATGTTGTATTAATTGGTGGGGGCATCATGAGCGCCACCCTCGGTACCCTGATCAAGCAGTTGCAGCCCGACTGGAGTATCGAGGTCTATGAGCGTCTGGGCGAGGTCGCCCAGGAAAGCTCCAACCCGTGGAACAACGCGGGCACCGGGCATGCGGCCCTCTGCGAGCTCAACTACATGCCCGCGGCCAAGGACGGTTCCGTCACCGCCGACAAGGCCGTGAGCATCAACGAGCAGTTCCAGATCAGCCGCCAGCTCTGGGCGCACCTGGTCACGACCGGCGCGCTGCCCGAGCCGACCAACTTCATCAACTCCACCCCGCACATGACCTTCGTGCACGGCAAGGACAACGTGGCCTACCTGCGTAAGCGCTTCGCGGCGCTCGAGAACCAGCCGTTGTTCCACGGAATGGAGTACAGCGAGGACCCGGCCGTGATCGGCACCTGGACCCCCCTGCTGACCAAGAAGCGCCCCAAGGGCCAGAAGATCGCCGCGACCCGGATCGTGTCCGGCACCGACGTCGACTTCGGCGCCCTCACCCGCTACCTGTTCGACAACCTCGCCGACGAGGGCGTCGGCGTGCACGTCAACCAGCAGGTCACCGGCGTCAAACAACTGGCGGATGGCACCTGGAAGCTCAATCTGCGCCGCCTGGTCGGCAATTACCCGAGCACCGTCAACGCCCGGTTCGTCTTCGTCGGTGCGGGCGGCGGCGCTTTGGCTCTCCTGCAGCAGAGCGGCATTCCCGAGATCAAGGGTTTCGGCGGCTTCCCGATCAGTGGGCAGTTCCTGCGCACCACCGACCCGAAGCTGGTCGCGGAGCACCACGCGAAGGTCTACGGCAAGGCCGCCAAGGGGGCCCCGCCGATGTCGGTACCGCACCTTGACACCCGCGTCGTCGACGGGGAGACCTCGCTCCTGTTCGGACCCTACGCCGGGTTCACCCCGAAGTTCCTCAAATCGAGCACCTGGTTCGACCTGCCGTTCTCGATCCGGCTGCACAACATCGGCCCGATGCTCGCCGTGGCCGCGCACAACTTCGGGCTCATGAAGTACCTGATCGGCGAGGTCTTCGCCTCCAAGAAGACCAAGCTCAAGGCGCTGCAGGAATTCATTCCCACCGCCAGGATCGACGATTGGGAACTCATCACGGCCGGCCAGCGCGTGCAGGTCATGAAGAAGGACCCTGAGCAGGGCGGTGTGCTGCAGTTCGGCACCGAGGTCATCACCTCCGCCGACGGCACCATCGCGGGGCTGCTCGGCGCGTCTCCGGGTGCGTCCACCGCGGCCCCGATCATGGTCGAGCTGATCAAGCGTTGCTTCCCCGAGCAGTACCCGGCCTGGGAACCCAAGCTGCGTGAGATGATCCCGAGCCTCGGCACGAAACTCTCCGACGACCCGGCCGCCGCGGCCGCGTCACTGGCCGCCACCGCCGCCGCCCTGCACCTGACCGCGTAGGGGTCCGGCCGCGCCGCGTCGCGCGCCCGGACCGACGGCGGCCAGAGCTCGGCTGGCTGCTTGATTAATGCTCGAACGTGTGTTCGAATGTGTGCATGAGGTGGAGCGCGCAGGAACTGAGCACGGAGCAGACCGGCGCTCTGCCCGGACTGGCCCGCCTGAACAACCTCGTGCGCAGCGTGCGCACGCCGGAGTTCGCCGGCATCACCTTCCACGAGGTGCTGGCCAAATCCGCGCTCAACCGGGTACCGGGCCAGAGCGCGATGCCGTTCGGCTGGACCATCAACCCCTACCGGGGCTGCTCTCACGCGTGCTCCTACTGTTTTGCTCGGCCCACCCACACCTACCTCGATCTGGACTCCGGCAAGGACTTCGACAACGAGATCATCGTCAAGGTCAACGTGGCCGAGGTGCTCCGCAAGGAACTGGCGAAGCCGACGTGGGGCAGGCATCCGGTGGCCCTCGGCACGAATACCGACCCGTACCAGCGGGCCGAGGGGCGCTACCGGCTGATGCCGGGCATCATCGCGGCACTCGCACAGTCCGGTACTCCGCTGTCGATCCTCACCAAGGGAACGCTCCTCCGCCGTGACCTCGACCTGCTCGTCGAGGCGAGCGAGATCGTGCCGGTGGACCTGGCCATGTCCATCGCCATCTACGACGACGAGCTGCAGCACGCGGTCGAGCCTGGCACCCCGTCCACCACGGCCCGCCTGGCCACGGTGACCGCGGTGCGCGAGCAGGGACTGGACTGTTCGGTGTTCATGATGCCGATCCTGCCGTTCCTGACCGACACGAAGGCGCACCTGGATTCCGCACTGCGCCAGGCGAAGGCGGCCGGCGCGTCGAACATCATGTACACGGCGCTGCACCTGCACCCCGGGGTCAAGGACTGGTACCTGCACTGGCTGGACCGCGACCACCCCGAACTGATGCCGCGGTACCGGGAGTTGTACGCCACGGGCGCCTATGCCCCGAAGGAGTACCGCATCTGGCTCGCGGCAAGAATCAAACCGCTGATCCGTGCGCACGGCCTCGAGCGCGGCGAGGAAGATCCGGCGACCGGCGGAGTGCGCTCGAGCGCGCTCGCCCGCCCCGTCGCCGCCGCCCGCACCCGCCGGTCCCTGATCGCGGAGGAGCTCCCGCCGGAGTTGGCGCCCACGCTTTTCTGACCCGGCCGGCCCCGCCTCAGCGCCGCCCACCCGGCGAAGTGGTCCGCCGCGTTCCGCGCCGCAATGAGATACTCGACCAATGCAGAGGAGGAAGCGATGACGCTGGGCTTGCCCGATCACCTGGTCGAACCGGTCCTCAGCCGTGCGCTCTCGCGGGCATCGCACTGGTTCGCGCTCACCTGCCTCCTCGGCGCCGTGGTGTCGGCCCTTGCCCTGGGCGTCTCCTTCAGGTCGAGCGGACTCTGGATCGCGGTTCTGGCCGTGCTCGCCATGGCCGGGGTGCTGGTGGCCCTCAGCCTTCGGCATACCGTGCTGTTGACCGTGGTCTACCTCGTGGTCGGCGGCGGCGGCACCTATCTCTACACGGTCGCCGTGCTGGGCCTGCCCGGGATCTTCCCCGCCTCGAACATCTTCCTCATCGCGCTGCCCAAGCTGGCGCTGATCATGGTCGGCGGTGCGGGCGCCAGCGCGCTCACCGGCGTGCTCTGGAGCACCGCCGGATTCGTCCTGGCCGAGAGTGTCACCGTGCTCGGCGCCGTGCATACGGAGGTCGCCTACCTCCCCGATGTGTTCACCGTCTCCGCCTACCTGTTCCTCGTGGCCGTGCTCCTTCTCGCCGGGTCGACCCGCCGCCCGCACGGGGCGGCACAATCCGCGATCCACCGGGCGGTGCAGGCCGAACAGTCCATGTTGCTTCGCCAGGATCTCGAACAGCGTGCACTGGAACTCAATCAGGACACCACCCTCAACGAGTTGGTCGCCCTGTCCCGGGCCCACGCCGGGCCGCTCAGCGACAATCTGGCCGGCAGCCTCCGTGCCGCCCTGCTCACCCTGCGCGGCACCGACTGGCTGGCCGACGCCGACGCCCGCAGCGTCGGTCGACCTCCGGGGGTGGATGCCTGGCTCGGCAGCGAGGTCTATGCCGCCGTCGAACGCTGCCGCGACCGCGGCCTCGTCGTCGATGTCACCGGTGACCGGTCCGCGCTCGGCCGACTCGACGCCGGCACCGACCGCGAGCTCGGGCTGGCCGTGCAGCAGTGCCTGATCAACGTCATCCTGCACGCCGGAATCGTCTCGGCGGAGGTCGATATCGGCGCCGATGACGCCACCATCTCGGTGATGGTGATGGATGCCGGCCGCGGCTTCACGGAGGCGGAGGCCGGTGCGGACCGGCTTGGCCTTCGCCAGGCCGTGCGCCGCCGGATCGAGCGGCTCGGCGGCTCGGTGACCGTCCTGACCCGCCCGGACGCGGGCACCTCGGTGCTGTTGAGTGTGCCCGCCGCCGACACCGCCCCGGTGATCGACCCCTCGGTGATCGATCCCTCGGTGATCGAGCTTGTCGAGATCCCCGCCGCCGACCCCTCGGTGATCGACCCCTCGGTGATCGACCCCTCGGTGATCGAGCTTGTCGAGATCCCCGCCGCCGACCCTGCCACCGCCCCCGCCCGAGACGGCCAGGCCCCGCGATGATGCCGCCCCCCCTCACCCAACAGCGACTCGACCCGCTCGGCGCCCTCGCCGCCTGGCCGCTCGCGCCGGTCGTCGCTCTGATCGTGGTCGGCTACACGGTGACCACCACGGTGCGGCAGGCCGGCCAGATCCAGTCGCCGTTGCTCTCCGTACTCGCCATCGTGGCGTCCGCCGCCGCCGCCGGCACCCTCGTCGCGGCGAGCCGCCCCGACCACGCACCGTTCGACCGGCCCCTGCACCTGATCATGATCGGTCTCGCCGTCTCCGCGCACCTCCTCGACCAGGCGGCGCGGTGGGGCTACAACACTCGGGTCCAGGACGACTTCGGTCCGCTCTGCATCGGCCTCCTCCTGCTCGCCCTCGCGCCCTACCGGCCGTGGCGGGAGATCGCCCTCTCCGGGGTCGCGGCGGCCGCGGTTGTCGCGGCGGTCACCGCGGTCCAGGCGCCCTCCCTCAGCCTTGCCGTGCCGGTGATGGTGCACGTGGTGGTGACGATCACCCAGGTGCTGGCACCCGCACTCGCCGCCGCCGCGTACTCCCGCCGCATCGTGGCGCTGCTGTTGGCCTGGCAGGCGGACGCCCGCCGTGCCATCACTGCTCGCGCCGAGGAGAGCAGGGGCCAGGTGGTCCGCGCCATGGTCGAGCGGCAGTGGGAGGACCTCGGTGCCGGCGTCTTCCCGCTCCTCAGCGGGGTGCTCGAGCACGGCGAGGTCAGCCGGGCCGACATCGCCCGGGCCGGCGAGTTGGCGGGCGCACTGCGCAAGGAACTCGTGCGCGACATGGACAAGACCTGGCTGGATACTGTCGTCGACCGCGAACGAGCGGTCCTGGTGGAACGCGGCGCGATCCCGCTGCTCGTCGTGGCCGACCCGGAGCATCGGGCCGCCGCCTTCAACGACGACCAGCGGGCAGCGATCGGGGTCCTGATCGGGGTGCTCTGCTCGGCCCGCGGATTCGACCCGTGCAGTCTGGTCGTGCAGGTCGCCGACGGCACGGATGCCCGACGCCGCGCACTTCTGGACCGGGTCGGCCGCGCCCCGACCGGGTCGGCCGGCCCGGCGACGGCCCCGGTGCCCCCGCCCGGACCCGTTGCCGTGACGACGGGGCCGATTGCCCCGGTCGCCGAACTCGCCGCCCGGGAACGTCGGGTCGCCACCGTCACCATCCAGGTCGGCATCGACCTGCCGGAGCGGAGGCTGCGTCGGCTGCTTCGCCCCTACCTCGGCGTGCTGCGCATGGTCTTCGGCCGGGTGCGGGTGTCGGCGCGGCGGCCGCTGCTGATGCTCGAGTTCGATGACGAGCGGGGGCCGTCCGGCATCCGGCGCGCCCTGGGGCCAGTACGCTGAGTTAGGTTTGGCGCCGGAATCGGCGCCACAGGCCGAGGGGCGGGGTTCGTAGCAGTGGCAAAACTGTACTTCCGATACGGGGCGATGAACAGCGGCAAGAGCACCTCCATGCTCCAGGCCGCCTACAACTATGAGGAGCGCGGGCACAAGGTGCTGCTGGCGAAGCCGTCGGTCGATACCAAGGGCGACCGCGGCATCCTCTCCCGGCTCGGCGTCACCCGTGGCGTCGATTTTCTGCTCACCCCCGAGGCGGATGCCTTCAGCATCTTCGGCGAGCACCGCGCGCGGGTGCTCGGCGACTCCGGTCTCGACGTCAGTTGCCTGCTCGTGGACGAGGCCCAGTTCCTCACCGAGCCGCAGGTCGACGATCTGCTCCGGATCGCGATCCTCGAGAACATCCCGGTGCTGGCCTACGGCATCCGCACCGACTTTCAGACCGTCGCCTTTCCGGGCAGCCGCCGGCTGCTCGAGGTGGCGCACAGCCTGGAGGAGCTGAAGACGATCTGCCGCTGCGGGCGCAAGGCCGTGTTCAACGGGCGCAAGATCGACGGCGTCTTCGTCTTCGACGGCGATCAGGTCGCCATTGACGGCGCCGAGGTGACCTACGAGTCGCTCTGCGGTTCCTGTTACCTCGAAGAGAGCGGCGGCGTGCTCAACAACCGCCGGCGCGGCGACGCCTGACCCGACGCGTGACTGCGCCGACGCGAGACCGACCCGACGCGAGACCGACCCGACGCGCGCCGACGAGGAGCGCCGGACGGATCGCGGTGTTCTGTCGCACCCGAATACTGAGCGGGGCGCTCAGCACGCCCGACCGCACGTGGTGCCGCCGGGTGGAGAGCGCCCCACCAACCCCCCAGTGGTTTCCCCCGGTTTACACCATACGAGGCTGAAAACGCTCTGGCCAGCCGTCATTTCTTAGGGCACCAGTCCGGGGGTAAACGCTGTCGGAATGGTCGCGGACATGTCACACTCGTCTAGGCAGGTCCAGAAAAACCCCCGACGAAAGTACGAATATGACTCGCTTTCGAGTCGCGTTGATCGATGACCACGAAATCGTGGCTCGTGGCTTCGCCGATTTGTTCTCCACCATTCTGGAGATCCATGTTGTGGCCACCGTCGCCACCGTCTCCGAGCTGCTGGCCTCGCCGGCGCACGCGAACGGCATCGACCTGGTGATCCTCGACCTCCGGCTGTCCGACGGCTCCACCGTCACCAGTAACGTCGACCGGCTTCGGGCGACGAACGCCGCGGTGCTCGCCTTCACGGCCGGCGATGACGCCCTGCTGATGCGGGCCGCCGCCCGCAGTGGGGTGCTCGGCGTCGTGCGCAAATCCGAACCCAGTGTTGTGTTGCTCGACGCGGTGCGCCGGGCGGCAACGGGGGACACGATCGCCTCAACCGAGTGGGCCGCGGCCCTCGACGGCGACCCTGACCTGGCCGACGCGGGGCTGAGCCCACGCGAACGCCAGGTGCTCTCCCTCTACGCCGCCGGCGCGAAGGCGCCGCTGGTGGCGTCGCAGACGGGGCTGTCCGAGCTCACCGTGATCGACTACATCCGCCGGGTGCGGTCGAAGTACGAGCGGGTCGGGCGCCCCGCCAACACGAAGATCGACCTCTACAAGCGGGCTCTGGAAGACGGCATCCTGCCGATTCCCGGACAACCGTGAGCGCAGGGCAGGCCGTGCGGTCGCCGAAGCCGAGCCGCGCCCCGAAGCCGCGCCGCGCGCCCCGGCTCCACGACGCCGCCGGGCGGACCGCAACCGAGCGCCAGTTGCGCGTGCTCTGCACCGCCACCGGCCCCACCGGCTTCGTCTTCGGGCTGCTCAGCCTCGACACGTTCCGGGCACAGGCCTGGCCGGCCGTGCCCGGCCTCGCGCTGGCCGGGTGGCTGCTCGTCTTCGGTGTCCCCGTGCTGATCGGCATCCTGGCCAGCTGGGCGCCGGTGCGCCTGCTCCGCGCGCTCGCCGTGACCGAGGGCGTCATCTTCCTGGTCCTCCTCGGGTTCTGGCTGGTCGTGCGGGCCGAGCCGCTCCCCGCCGGGGCGGACATCCCCTGGGTCATCTCGCTGACCGGCATTCCGGCCGTTGCGGTCGCCGCGGCCACCCGGGATCGCATCGGCTGGGGCTACACCGTGCTCGTCTGCACGCTCAGCGGGATCCTTCGCGCCGCGACGTCTGCCGACCCGCATCCGGTGCTGGTCGGGATCGAGGATTCGCTCTACGCACTGCTCGTAATCAGCGTGTTCGTCGGCCTGACGATCATGTCCCGGCGCGGCGCCGTGCGGGTCGACGACACCGCACGGATCTCCCGCGCCGCCCTGGCCGTGCGGGCGGCCGGGCTCGCGCGCAAACGGGAGCGGCTCACCATCGACGCGCTCGTGCACGACAGCGTCATCTCGACCCTGCTGATGGCCGGACGTGGCGGCATCCCCACCGAGACCCTGGCCCGTCACGCGGCCTCGACCCTCGACCGCCTCGATGCCATTCGGGTGCCGCGGTCCACTGCGTCGCTCCCCGGCCCCGAGGTGGCCCGTCGGCTGGAGCAGCTCACCATCGAATTGTCGCCGGACGCGCTCGTGCACGGCGAACTCGGCGAGGGCCTGCGCGTGCCGGCCGTGGCGGTGACCGCGCTGCTCGGTGCCGTGGGGGAGGCCCTGCGCAACTCGGTCGAGGCGGCCGGCACCGGCGTGGTGCGCACGGTCACCGTGCAGGCGCGCAGCGGCGGGATCGGGGTGGTCGTGCACGATGACGGGGTGGGCTTCGACCCGGCGCTCGTACCCGGCGAACGGCTCGGGATTGCTCAGAGCATCGTCGGCCGAATGCAACGGGTGTCGGGAGGCGCGGCAACCGTGCAGTCCCGGCCCGGCATCGGCACCGAGGTCGAGGTCTCGTGGACCCCCGAACCTCACCTCCCCCTGCGGCCCAGCCGGCCCCGGCGATCGACCCTGTCGAGCCCAGACGCACCGACCCTGCCTCGGTGGTCGAGCCTGTCGAGACCAGACTCACCGACCCTGCCCCGGTGGTCGACCCTGTCGAGCCCAGACGCACCGCCCACTCCCGCCGACGCCGAGTCGATCGAGGAGCTCGCACCGCGCACCGTCGTGCGGCTCCCGAGGCGACTGTCCCTCGCCATCCTCGTCATGTTCATCGGCGTTCATGCCCTGCTGGCCTTCGGCGACCACGAGCCGCTCTTCGGGCTCCCCTGGGAGATCGCCGGATTCGTCGCGGTGTCGGCGGCAGCCATCCTGATCTCCCGATCGGGGGACGACCGCCTGCCCCGCACCGTCACCCTGGCCGTGGTCGCCCTCTCTTCGGCGGGGGCCGTGCTCGTGTCCTACCCGATGACGGCCGTGCAGGGCACCCCGTTCGGGCACTGGTACCTCGGCGCGATCACCCTGCTCCTGGTCGTGCTCGCCGTGCGGGGTCGTGAAGGCCTCGCCTGGATCGGCTACCTGATCATGTCCGCGATCACGATCGGTTGGGCGCTCAGGCACGGTCTCACCGTCGTCGATGGCGTGCTGCTCGTCGTGCGTCACGCCGGTACGCTGCTGGCCGGCACCCTCTTCGCGGTGGGGCTCAAACGATCGTCGATCATTCTGGCCGGGCTGAACCGGGCCCGCGCCCTGAGCGGTGCCGCCGCCGCGACCGCGGTCGCGGCGATCGAGGAGCGTGAATCCCAGTTGGCCCGGGTGAACGTGTTGTGCCGGCCGACCCTCGAGCGTCTCGCTCGATCCGACGAAATCCACTCCGAGATGCGGGCGGAGTGCCTGCGCGTCGAGGCCACCCTGCGTGACGCGATGCGTGCCCGGGCCCTGTTCGTGGAGCCGCTGGTCGCCGCCGCCCGGGCCGCGCGGCTGCGCGGGGTGCTCGTGACCCTGCTCGACGACAGTGGTGACCACCCGCCCGTCCGGGTCGCCGAGGTCGCCGCGGCCGTGGCCGACCAGCTCAACGCCCTCGAATCCGGAAGCCTGACCGCCCGGGTGTTGCCCACCGACCGGCCGACCATCGCCTCCATCGTCATCGAGGCCCGCGACAACCGGCTCCTGGTGATCACCCCGGACGGAGTCCTCCGCGAGGCCTGACCCGGTCGCCCGCCCCGCTCCCGGTGGTCGAGCCCGTCGAGACCCGGTCCTGGTGGTCGAGCCCGTCGAGACCCGGTCCTGGTGGTCGAGCCCGTCGAGACCCGCCCCTGGTGGTCGAGCCCGTCGAGACCCGTTCCTGGTGGTCGAGCCCGTCGAGACCCGGTCCCGGTGGTCGAGCCCGTCGAGACCCGCTCCCGGTGGTCGAGCCCGTCGAGACCCGGCTCAGGACAGCTACTCGGCCTGCACCCGCGACTTGCTCCGCAGCGGGATCAGCGTTTGGTCCGGATCCACCGATATGGGTGGCCTCAGCCAGTACTCGCTGCCCTCCCGCACGATGCGCCACCCCATGTTGTGGAGCAGCAGGTGATGGGGGTGGCACAGGCACACCCCGTCTGCAAGATCGGTGTGTCCGAAGTCGAGCAACCACCCATCGATGTGGTGCGCTTCAGTCCAGGACGGCGGCCGGTCGCAGTCGGGCCAGAGGCAGCCGCCGTCGCGGAGGCTCATTGCGGCGCGTTGTTGTTCGGTGAATAATCGCTTCTCCCGCCCAACGTCGAGGGCTTGCCCGGTGTCGTCGAAGAGGATGCCGCGCACCCCGGTGTCGCAGATCTGCCGCTCGACTGCGGCGAGTGAGATGGGGAGGGGGCTGCCCTCGAGGTAGCCGTGCCCAGTCGGCGAGGCCAGAGGCGTTTCGGCCTGCCTGAGCTGGTCGGTGGGAGCGTCATCTGCCGCCGGTGCGACCGACGCGGCAGGGGATTCCGGTGCGACCGGTGCGACCGGTGCGACCGGTGCTGCTGGTGTGCCCGCTTTGAGGCGGAGCTGCCGAGTGAGGTCTTTCTGGGTGACGATGACGCGCACTGCGGGGCGGCGGCCGCCGAGCATCCGGCCGGGGTCGACTTCGCTGCCGAGCTTGAGCAACTGGATGAAGGAGTCTGCGGCGATTTGTTCGGTGCTGCGGGGGTCGTCCTGGATTCGTTTGGCCCAGGCGGCACGTTTCTTGTCGACGAAGCGCACCCCGCCGCGCCGGGGGCTGGTGAGGGCGTCGTAGGTGGAGAGCACGAACTCGCCGTCTTCGGGGGCGAACAGTCCGTGCAGACGTATTTTGCCGTCGCGGAGGCGGTAGACGCGCAGGTACCGGTCGTCGTGGGCCTGCTTTTCGCGGGCGGCGATGCCGGCCGTATCGAGGTCGTCGCGCAGCCGCCGGGCCCGGTGGAAGCACTGGTCCGCGTTCAACCCTGCCGCCTCGGCGATCAGAGTGGCGAGGGCGGCGCTGAGGCGCTCGGCGGTCACCGCGGTGTCGATGTCGCCCAGGCCCTTGCGGATCGATTCGGCGGCGTCGACGGAGAGGGTGCCGGCGGCCACAGCGCGGGCGATCGGCGCCTGCCACGACGCGGCCGCGTCCGAAGAGCTGGGTGATCCCACAGAGTGTGGCGATCCGGGCACTCCTCCAGAACCGGTGTCTCCGCTTCCGTCAGTGCCAGGAAGACCGGCTGTCCCGGCGGACTGCCGGTCTGCGGCTTCGGTCGTGGCCATCATCGTGCCAACCGCGACCAGCTTGTAGGCGTCACCCCGCGACGAGCCGGTGACCTTCTGGATCATCGCCTCGGGGGAGAGGAAACCCTGCTGTGCGGCCAGACCCGAGTGGCCGAGCTCGGGACGGGACCGGCGGGCGATCGTGCCGGCCGTCCACGCGGCATACGTCTCCACCAGCCGGCGCAACTCGGCGATCTGCCGCTGGCCGACCAGCACGGCCGCGTCGGAAAGTGACTCCAGGTCGGCACTGGAACAGCCCAGACAGGCAACGGCATCCGCTGCCTGTCTGAGCTGTTCTGCCTGGGTTGCCATAACACGATTCTAGCAAGAATGGAACATAAATGTGAGGGTTTATCAGCTCTTGTGGAAAATTTCTCGAAGATAAATTTGCCTCAGGGGCACGAAGCCACAAGACCCAAACAAAACGAGGAAACTTCGGACCCCGCATGGGGGGTACCCTTATCTAGCCGTATGCAAAGATGATGACGGGGAAAAGGCAATTTCAGCGGTTCCTCTCTGCCCAAGTACCGGAGGAACGCGCGTGGAGCTCAAGGATTACATCAGGATTTTCCACAAAAGCTGGACCCTGATTCTCGCCCTCACGCTCTTCGGCATCGCCGGCGCAGCGGGCGCATCCATCGCCACCACTCCGAAATACGTCGCCACCACCCAGCTCTACGTCTCCGTTCAGGCTGCCGCGGGTGCCGCCACCGGCGACCTGCTTCAGGGCACGAGCTTCGCCCGCCAGGCCGTCACCTCCTACGTCGACGTCGTCAACAGTGCCATCGTGCTCGACGAGGTCATCAAGGAACTGAACCTCGACATGACCGCGTCGCAACTCGCGTCCACGGTCACCTCCTCGTCTCCGCTGAACACCGTGCTCATCGACGTGACGGTGAGCAACAGCGACCCTGAGCTCGCCGCCAAGATCGCC
Organism: Cryobacterium sp. PH31-AA6; assembly: GCF_030063195.1. GTDB lineage: Bacteria > Actinomycetota > Actinomycetes > Actinomycetales > Microbacteriaceae > Cryobacterium. Next base: position 22,482 of record NZ_JASISS010000010.1, on the reverse strand, counting down.
AACTCCGTCGGCGCGAACTTCAGCAAAATCGTCGTCGACCGGCTCGAGAAGCCCGACGGTGAGGCGGCCAGCCCCGTCAAGATCGAGACCATTCAGCCGGCGATTGTTCCCACCAAGCCGGCCAGCCCCAACGTGCCGATGAACATCGCTCTCGGCCTGCTCGTCGGCCTGGCTCTCGGAATCGGTCTGGCCGTGCTCCGCAGCGTGCTCGACACCCGCATCCACAGCCTGCACGACATCGAACTGGTCACCGACACGCCGATGCTCGGCGGCATCACGAACGACCCCGACGCTCGCCTGCGCCCGCTGGTCGTGCACTCCGACCCCAAGAACCCCCGGGCCGAGTCGTTCCGTAGCCTGCGCACCAACCTCCAGTTCGTCAACATCGAGGGTGGGCCGCGCAGCTTCGTGGTCACCAGCTCGGTGCCCGGCGAGGGCAAGAGCACCACGTCGGCCAACCTGGCCATCGCCCTCGCCGAGACCGGCGCCCGCGTGGCACTCATCGACGGCGACCTGCGCCTGCCCCGCGTTGCCGAGTACATGGGCATCGAGGGTGGCGTCGGCCTCACCGACGTGCTCATCGGCCGGGCCGAACTCGCCGATGTGCTGCAGAAGTGGGGCAAGAACAAACTGTTCGTGCTGCCCAGCGGCCGCGTACCCCCGAACCCCAGCGAATTGCTCGGCTCTGCCGCCATGGCCCGCACCCTCGCTGCGCTGACCAGCGAGTTCGACGTCGTGCTCATCGACGCCCCGCCCCTCCTGCTGGTCACGGATGCCGCCGTGCTGAGCAAGCTCTGCGGCGGCGCCATCATGGTGGTCGCCTCCGGCCGCACCAAGCGCAACGAACTGGCCAGCGCGGTGAAGTCGCTCGAGCGCGCCGGCAGCCGACTGGTCGGTATCGTCATCACCATGCTGCCCACCAGGGGCCCGGACTCCTACGGCTACGGTCAGTACAGCTATGGCGCGGTGCACGAAGAAGAGCTCGCCGCGGATGCTGCGGCCCCCGCAGTGCGCGGTGGCTTCCGCAAGGCACGCCGGAGAACCGCCTAGTGAATACCTTCTCCATTCTCACGGTCTGCTCGGGCAACATCTGTCGCTCGCCACTGGCCGAGCAACTCCTGCGCGTTGGTCTGGCGGCCTGGCCCGAGGTCGAACTGGCCAGTGCCGGAACGATCGGTTTAACCGGGCAGGGCATGCCGCCGCAAGCCGCGGACCTGTCTCGCCACTTCGGCGGGGACCCGTCGAACCACGTCGCCCAGGTGCTCACCGAAGAGCACCTGGCCACCGCAGATCTGGTGTTCGCCATGTCGCGTGAGCATCGCCGAGCGATCGTGGAACTCGTGCCCCGCGCCATCCGTTACACCTTCACCATTCGCGAATTCGCGAGGCTGATCAGCGAGCTCACCGACGACGACCTCGAGGAGGCCGCCGCGTTGCCTCTCGACGATGTGGTCGGGCGCTTCTCCACTCTGGTGGGCCTCGCGGCTTCCCAGCGCGGCGCCGTAGCGCCGCCCGTTTCCGCCGACGATGACGACGTGATCGACCCGTACCGCCGCAGCGACGAGGTCTACGTTGAGTCCGCGCAGCAGCTCGTGCCCGCGGTCAACGCGGTCGTCGCCCTGTTCCGTAGCGCCGCCACGGTCGGGCAGGTCTAGGACACTTCATGGCCGCCTTCAAGACAATGAGTCGCAAGAACCGGGACAACCGTCTTCGGCGACGCCTGCTCATTGCCGGCCTGGCGGCATTCCTGATCTTCGACGTCGCCCTGGTGGCATTCGCACTCACCGACTCCAAGCCACCCGCTAACGCGGGCGCGGTGGTCGAGCCCGTCGAGACCAACCCCGCGGTGGTTGAGCCTGTCGGGACCAACCCTCCGGTGGTCGCGCCGGTCGAGACCGCGCCGGCCGCAGTCGAGACCCAGGCCCCCAACCGCATCCTCGCCGCCCTCGACGCGTCGACCGCGTGGCGCGCCACCACCGGCGCCTGCCCGGCAACGACGGCCAACCCTGAGCTGACCACCGACGACGGTGCCACCTGGAACGGGTTCGACGCCTCGGCCGGCACCGACGCCTCCTCCGTGCTCGCCATCGACATCATGAGCAAGTCGCAGGTGTCATTGGTGACGCTCAAAGCCTCGGACTGCACACCGCAGCGCGTGACGACGTATGTGGCCGGCGATGCGTGGCAGGAGTACCCCGACCGCGTTGCCGCCAACTGGTACGTCGACCCCGCGAACCGGGCCGTCGTGCACAGCCCGGCCGGGTCCTTCCCCGCATCCTGCCCCACGGTCATCGCTCTGGCCCCGCGCAGTGACACGGTCGGCGCCGCACTCTGTTCTAATGGAACCCTTCTTCGCACCGGCGACGGGGGTGCAACCTGGGGGCCAGGAAGCCCGCTGCCCGGTGCCGCGAACATCAACGTCAGCGCCGACGGTTACATCGTGGTGGCCGCCAATCAACCGGGCTGCGCGGGGGCTCAGGTATTCTCGACACCCGAAGCACTCGACGGCGCACTCACCCCGGGCGGGTGCCGTGAAGGCGCCTTCAACCCGGGCGACGTGGCGGTCGCCAGCACCGACGGAATCGTGTGGTTGTGGGCGGGGGATGTTGTGAGCAGGTCAAGTAATGGGGGATCAGAATGGCAATAAGTGACTTCGCGACCACCAGGATGCAGGAGCTTCACGGTTCGGTGCCTCTGGTGCGGTTCGGAACGCAATATGCGTTCGATGCGGGCGCCTGGGGGGTCGCCTTGTTCGTGGCCGAGGTTCTTCGCTATGAATTCGAGCTGCAACGTATTGCGGTGATACCGCTCCTGGCGTTGTTCGCGGCCGCCAGCCTGGTTCAATTCTTCGCGGGGGGCGTGTACCACCTCTACCAGGGGCGCCACATCTACGGGAGCTTTGCCGAGGTGCGTGCGCTACTTGGCGTAGTGCTGGTCGCGACGGTCGTGCTGGGGCTCCCGATCGCGGTCGCTGGCACCGTGGTAGGCATTCCGCGCAGCACCGTTTTCATCGCCCTGCCGATGGCCTTCGTTCTGATGGGCGGTGTGCGATACATCAAGCGGCTGTTGGTCGAACGGTCGATGGTCCGCACAGACGACATCCAGAAGGCCCTCATCTTCGGTGCCGGTTACATGGGGGCGTCTATCGCCCGCCGGATGACCACCGACCGAAACTCGCCCTTCCTTCCGGTGGGCATCATCGACGACGATCCGCTCAAGCGCAATCTCTGGCTTCACGGAGTTCGCGTCCTCGGTTCGCGCGCTTCGCTTTCCGCAGCGGCCCAAGCCTCCGGAGCAACAACGCTGGTCGTGGCGATCGCCAGGGCCGATGCCACGTTGTTGCGTCAAATCAACGACGCGGCGAAGGTCGCCCACCTCAAAGTGTTGGTGCTGCCGCCGCTTGAAGACCTGCTCAACGGAAAGGCCCGCCTTAACGATCTTCGCGATATTGCAATCGAAGACCTGATCGGTCGTCACCCGGTCGACACTCACGTCGCCTCGATTGCCGGCTACCTCGCGGGCAAGCGGGTGCTCGTCACGGGTGCCGGTGGGTCCATCGGCTCGGAACTGTGCAGGCAGATCAACAAATTCGGCCCGAGCGAACTTATCATGCTTGACCGAGACGAAACCGGTCTCCAAAGCACACAGATCTCGATTCTCGGTCATGGTCTCCTCGACACGAAGGACGTCGTGCTGGCCGACATTCGCGATTCCCAGGCGCTCAAGGACATTTTCACCGAGCGCAGGCCCGATGTCGTGTTCCACGCTGCAGCCCTCAAACACCTGCCCATGCTCGAGCAATACCCCGACGAGGCATGGAAGACGAACGTGCTCGGTACACTCAACGTGCTCGAGGCCGCCCAGGCTGCGGGGGTCACCACATTCGTGAACATCTCCACCGACAAGGCCGCGAACCCCACCAGCGTGCTCGGCCATTCCAAGAGAGTGGCGGAGAAGCTCACCGCGTGGGCCGCTGAGCAGTCTGAGCACGCGTATCTATCCGTGCGTTTCGGCAATGTCATCGGCAGCCGCGGTTCGATGCTGCCCACTTTCACCACCCTAATCGAGGCTGGCGGCCCGCTCACGATCACCCATCCAGACGTGACCCGTTTCTTCATGACCATCCCGGAAGCGTGCCAGCTCGTCATCCAGGCCGGCGGCATCGGCCGCCCCGCCGAGGTGCTCATCCTCGACATGGGCGAACCGGTGCGCATTCTCGACGTCGCCCAGCGCATGATCGAGATGTCGGGCAAAGAGATTGAGATCGTCTATACCGGCCTCCGCCCGGGGGAAAAGCTTCACGAAGAACTCATCGGCGAAAACGAAACGGATGAGCGACCGATCCACCCGAAAATTTCTCACGCCTCAATCGCACCTATCCATCCGAATCGCCTCGATAGGGCCCGCTGGGCGGAAAGGTGCAACGAAAGCTACTCGGCCACTTTGGGGTCAGCTGTCTGATGGCAGCCCCAGATCTGGTCGCGATTGGCTCTTCCCTGATCGTGAGCATCACCGCGCCCTTTGCCATACGACCGCTACTCGCCAAAATGAAAGTCATCGATTTTCCAAATGAGCGCTCGTCGCACTCGGATCCAGTCCTTCGCGGGGCGGGCCTGGCGCCACTTCTCGGGTTCCTGATCGGCGTGGCGGTGCTGGCTACCACTGGGGGATCACAGATGCCACACCTTCTCGTGATCGGCGTGACCGGCGCTGCCGTCGGTGCTCTCGGGCTTCTAGAGGATCTTCGAGGCGTGAGGATTGTTGTTCGTGCTGGCGCACAAATGGTGTTGGGCGCCGGCGCTACATTCGCGCTCGTGTGGATCTTCCAGGCGGATCTGTGGTGGGTGCCAGTTGGGGCTTTGCTGTTCGCTGGCTACACCAACGCTGCAAACTTCATGGATGGAATCAACGGAATTTCAAGCCTTCACGGCACAACCGTTGGGTCTATATTCGCCATCATCGGACTGTTGACCGACCAACCCTGGCTCATCGGAGTCGGGCTGGTGCTCGCCGTTGCGTTTCTTGCCTTCCTGCCGTGGAACCTAGCTCGACAGCGTATGTTCCTCGGAGACGTGGGGAGTTATTTGCTTGGTGGCGCTATTGGAACGATCGTCATTGCCGCAGTACTGAATGGCACGCCGACGATTGCAGTACTCGCACCACTGGGGATCTATCTGGCTGATACCACGTCGACTCTGGTCAGACGCGTCCTGCGCGGAGAAGAGTGGCAGCAGGCTCATCGTTCTCACACTTACCAGAAACTTACCGATGCAGGATTGCCGCATCTAGTCGTCGCGGTCATCGTCACGGCGGCCACGCTGGCCACAGGCGCGCTGGGCCTGCTCAGCCTCTTCCACTCGATTGCAGTGTCGGCTGCAGCCATCGTTGGGATCATTTTGGTCGCCGTCGGCTACCTGTCGTTGCCGCGGTTGCTGGCTGCGAAGGCCTCAGATAACGAGGCATCGTACGAGGCTACTACGGTGCCTGCCGCGCTGCCGGCACCGCCTGTCGGTCATTCTTCGCTTCGCTGGGTAGTTATAGGCGGCACCGGTTTCATCGGTTCCTCCCTTATTGAGGGTCTGCGCCAGCAGGGTGTCCACGCCGTCAGTGTCACTGCGCCAAGGCTTCGGCTTAATCCCAACGTCACCACGCCGGAGGCCAAGGCCAGGCTGCGCGAGAATCAGGAATCGATCGTTTCCTTGGCGGACACGTTGAGAGATTTCGACGTAGTTGTGAACGCGGCAGGTCTCGCGTCACCGGACGCGCGTGGCGGCGAAGCTCTTTTTGGGGCGAACGCGCTCCTCCCCGCAGCGGTTCTCCGAGCTGCGGAGCTCGCCCAGGTGCATAGGATGATCCACATCAGCTCGGCCGCGGTCCAAGGCAGGCGCGAGGTCCTGGACGAGACGACGGCGACGAGTCCGTTCTCCCCATATTCGGAATCAAAAGCATTGGGCGAGTCCCTTCTGCTGGATTGCTTCAGCGAGTCAGGGAATACGGAGGTGGTGATCGTTCGTGCCACCTCCGTGCAGGGGGAGGGCCGCGCCACCACGGGGCGTCTCCGCCGACTTGCGCAATCCCGGGCGGCATCAGTCGCACGCCCGGGCGACAGGCCCACTGTTGTGAGCTCTGTTCGGGGCCTCGTGGAGTTCCTTGCCAGCGTTGGCTGTTTTCCGACTCCCGTGCCGACAATCGTTCTACAACCGTGGGAGGGAATGACGACCTCGTCCGTTCTTGAAATCGCAGGGGGTCGAGTGCCAATGCGATTACCTGAGTTATTTTGTAGGGCGTTGATCGCCGTCGGCTACGCGGTCGGTGCGGTTGCGTCCCCAGTCAATGGCCTCGTTCGGCGCATAGAGCTCATGTGGCTCGGTCAGGATCAGAAAGCCGCATGGGCTCAGTCCGTTGGGCTGGAGAAGAATTCCCACATAGCGGAAGTTTTCTCGGGAGCGTCGGTGAGACTTCATTGAAGATCGGCATTTTGTCACAGTGGTTTGACCCTGAACCGGGGCCCGCCGCCATCCCGGGGGTCTTTGCCCGTGAATTTTCCCGCGCCGGGCACGAGGTCACCGTTCTGACCGGATATCCAAACTATCCCGAAGGCAAAGTTTATCCAGGATTCCGTCAGCGGATTGGCCGAGTCTCGAATGTCGGCGACATCGCCGTTTCCCGCGTTCCCCTTTTTCCGAACCACAATTCCTCTGCCTCGGGACGCCTTGCGAACTATGCGAGTTTTGCGGCTTCCGCGACCGCTTTCGGCCGGTCGGCTTTGCGTGACGTTGACGCAGTCTGGGTCTACAACTCACCGGTGACGGTCAGTCTGCCTCTGCTTACACACACTAGAAGCGGACGAGTGCCCTATTTCCTCCACGTCCAGGACCTTTGGCCGGACTCTCTGATTGAGAGCGGAATGTTTCCCGGCGGAGTGGTCGGATTGAGTGCCGCGGCTGTAATTCGGCGCATCGTGCGTCTAACGGAGGACCGCTCCGCGGCAGTGGGCATCATCTCGCCGAGCGTTCGGGATGTCATTCTCAGTCGCAACCCAAATATCTCACCCGCCAAGATTACCTACGTTCCGAATCCAACGGATGAGACGCTTTTCCGGCCCGTCTCGGTCTATCGAGAGGCTAAGAAATCGGCCATCGATCGAGACACCTTTACATTGATGTATGTCGGGGCGATCGGCGAAGTCCAGGGCCTGGAGACGCTGCTGGACGCAGCTTGGATCCTGAAGGCGCGTCCAGAGATTCGTTTTGTGATCGTCGGTGACGGTATTGCTCGGGGACGGCTGGAACGGGATGCTGCGGATCGCGGGCTGTCCAGCGTTGAATTCGTGGGTCGCATTCCCAAAGAATCGGTGCCCGAGATGATGGCGACCGCCGACGCCCAACTTGTGTCCCTAGCCGCGTCCGCATTTCTCAGGCACACCACGCCAAGCAAAATTGCTTCTCTCCTGGCGTCTGAGGTGCCGATCATCGGACAGATTGCCGGTGATGGCGCCGAGCTTCTGGTCGCTTCGGGGGCAGCCCTCATCGTTGATCCCGGGGACGCGGCGGGACTTGCGCACTTGGTCGAGTCAATGGCTGACATGTCTCCGCAGGATCGGCAGAGAATGGCTGCCAGCGGACGGAACTTCTATGACCGGAACCTATCCGCGAAGGTCGCGGCGCACAAAATTGTTGAAGCACTATCGGGAGCGATAAATGAGTACTAGCCAGAACCAATACCAGGGAAAGCGCATTCTGATCACGGGTGGCACCGGCTCATTCGGTCACACCGTGACGGAGAAGCTTTTGACACGCGACGTCGCTGAGATTCGCATTCTCAGCAGGGACGAGGCGAAGCAGGATCTCATGCGACACGAAATAGCCGACCCCCGCGTTCGCTTTTACGTGGGAGACATTCGTGACTACCTAAGCGTCGAGCGCGCCGTGCGCGACGTCGACTACGTCTTTCACGCCGCCGCTCTCAAGCAGGTGCCGTCGTGCGAGTTCTTCCCGATGGAGGCTGTCCGCACGAACGTCATGGGCAGCGAAAACGTCGTGAGGGCTGCCGATCGCGCCGGAGTGAAGTCGGTCGTTTGCCTGAGCACGGACAAAGCGGTTTACCCGGTCAATGCGATGGGTATGAGCAAGGCGATGATGGAGAAAGTGGCGCAGTCCTATGGCCTGAATAATCCAAATGCCGAGACAACCGTATCGGCCGTACGCTACGGGAATGTAATGTACTCTCGGGGCTCCGTGATCCCCCTTTTCATTCGTCAGCTGAAGGCTGGCAAGAACCTCACGGTCACGAATCCGGACATGACCCGCTTCATGATGTCACTCGCCGACTCCGTCGACCTTGTTGAGTTTGCCTTTCACAACGCCGATCAGGGCGATCTGTTTATTCGCAAGGCTCAATCGTGCACCGTGCGGGATCTGGCTCAGGCCACAATTAACCTGTTCCAGTCGCCGAGTCAGATTGACGTCATTGGTACTCGGCACGCAGAAAAGCTTTCTGAGGCGCTCGCGAGCAGGGAGGAACTGTCCCGCGCGCGCGATATGGGAGATTACTTCCGAATCCAGGCAGACAACCGGGATCTGAACTACAGCATCTATGTGGAAGAGGGGGACACCGAACAGGCTCAATATGACGACTACGACTCCCACACCGTGGACCGGATGTCAGTGTCCGCCGTGGAGAACCTGCTCTTGACCCTGCCGGAAATTCGGGCCGAGCTCACTGCTGCCGGCCTGCCTCTCGGCGGGATGAACTAATTCCAATGCAAGATGTTGCACTCACCGGGGCAAATGGCTTCCTTGGTTTTCACGTTCGTGCAGCTCTCCGGGAGCACGAGGTTGACGCACGGGCAATCTCCATGGGCGCCACATACGACCAGGACAGCGCGATAAAGTCACTCGACGGATCGAGTCGTCTGATTCACCTGGCAGGTGTGAACCGCGGCACAGATGACGAGGTTCGGGAGGGGAATCTACGTTTTGCCAGCCAGATAGCCGAGGCGGTTGGCTGCGCAAACGTGCCGCCTTCCACGATTGTGTTCGCAAATTCGACGCAGTCAACGAATTCCAGCGTTTACGGAGATTCGAAGTCGACCGCCGCAGATATCCTCCGCGCCGCAGCGGATTCGGTCGGGGCAGAATTTCAAGATGTCCGCCTACCCAACCTCTTCGGCGAGCATGGGCGGCCCTTTTATAACTCAGTCACAGCGACCTTCTGCCAGCTTCTCGCGAATGGCGTGCAGCCTTCGGTAGACAGCGACTCGGAACTCACGCTTCTACACGCTCAGGATGCAGCAGACCTCCTGATCGGCGCGACGACAACAGAAGAAGGTAAAGTCCTGGAGTCTCGCGAGACGGTGAGCGGTCTCCTTCGCCGGCTGACGGCAATGGCTGCGAACTACAATCGTGGGGAGATTCCTGACGTCGCAGAGGACTTCAGTCGGAATCTTTTCAACACTTACCGCTCGTTCACGTTTCCAAAGCAAGCACCAGTGCATCTGACACGGCACGCGGATTCCCGCGGCTCGTTCTTCGAGATCATTCGGTCGCACGGTGGAACCGGCCAGTCGTCATTTTCCACTACTGCGGCTGGGATCAGCCGCGGTAGTCACTTTCACCGTCGAAAGATTGAGCGCTTCACTGTCCTGAGTGGGGTCGGCACGATTTCCCTTCGTCGACTATTCAGTGATGAGGTTCTTACATTCGCGGTAAGTGGGGGCGAGCCAGCTGCAATCGATATGCCCACGATGTGGGCCCACAAGATCACCAACACGGGCGCAGAGCCCCTCTTCACTTCATTTTGGAGCAACGATATTTTCAATCCAGAAGCGCCCGACACGATCGCGGAGGCAGTGTAATCATGGCCAATCGACTCAAAGTGCTAACTGTCGTGGGCACGCGCCCGGAGATTATCCGGTTGGCGGCGACGATAAAAATGCTCGACTCTCACACGGACCATGTGCTGGTTCACACAGGGCAAAACTACGACTATGAGCTAAACGAAGTGTTCTTTGAGGACCTTGGGCTTCGGCGTCCGGACCATTTTCTCGGCGCGGACACGTCTTCGCTCGGCAGGGTTCTCGGCTCAATCCTGATAAACACGGAGGCGGTCATTCTTCAAGAGAAACCCGACGCGATGGTAGTCCTGGGAGACACTAACAGTTGCATCTCTGCTGTGATTGCTAAGAGGCTCAAGGTGCCTGTATATCATATGGAAGCAGGCAACCGTTGTTTCGACGAGAACGTACCGGAGGAGACAAACCGTCGCCTAGTCGATCATGTGGCCGACTACAACCTCGTCTACACAGAGCATGCCAGGCGCAACCTGCTTTCGGAAGGCATTCACCCCTCTAGGATCTTGCTCACAGGTTCCCCAATGCGCGAGGTCTTGGAAGGAAATGCGGCGAGGATCGCGGCGAGCGATGTCCTCGATCGGCAGGGGCTCACGGAGGGGGGGTACTTCTTGGTGAGTCTTCACCGTGAGGAGAATGTGGAGAACGCGGAGAGGCTAGGCTCGGTCCTTGCCGCGTTGAACTGCCTCTCCAAAGAATTTGGGCTCCCTGTGCTGGTGTCAACACACCCGCGCACACGCAAGCGACTTGAGAATCAGCCCGACACGCTGAAAGCTGGGCTCACCTTCCACGCGCCTTTTGGTTTCAATGACTACATTAGGCTTCAGCAGGGAGCTCGGCTCGTGCTTTCCGATAGTGGCACGATCAGTGAAGAGGCAACGCTTTTGGGCTTCCCCGCAGTAACTCTGCGCGACACTATTGAGCGGCCCGAAGCTCTGGACAATGGCAACATAATTACGGCCGGAGTGACATTGGATGGCATCCTCGATGCATCCAGAATTGTCATGTCTCTGCCCAGCCGAGGAAGCGTGCCAGCTGATTATGCGATTGCCGATACGTCGTTGAGAGTGCTCAGCTTCATCCGGTCCACTGCCCACTCGCATCACGCTCGCACTGGGGTGCGTATGTGATCGGCGAGCACTGGAGCGACAATCCGAGATGCTGGGGCTGCGTTCCATACGGTCGCTCCTTGCTGAACGCGAGGACATGAGACGTGACTCTGAAGACGCGAACGGCCTTTTGGCCGGCGCAAATCGTCCTCGCTCTACGCCGTGCTCCGGCCGCTGATATGTAGGGGTTTTTGTCAAGGGGGCATGTTTGAGCGGCGCCCGTGATGATTGATAGTTCGTGTTCTGACGGGGACGCGGGCGTAGTTTCCCGCTTCCCCGTCAGAACACGAGAGGCTGAGTCTCGGGTGCTGCGGGGAGGCTGGTCGCCGGGGACCGGAGTGGTCGAGTTTGTCTGTTCGACACACGGTCAGGCTGATATACGCGGGTTGGATACCGCAGGGCGAAGTGTTCGGCAGGAGTGGAGCCGCAGGTCTAGAAATCGGGCGTCGCCCGACCGAGTGGTCGGGTTGCTCATAGCGGCAAAGCGGGTCACTCCATCGTGTTCGTCGTCACTTCGGTCCGGGGCGATCAGCGGTCTGAGGGGACTTATCCGTCCATGACGGCGAGGGACCAGCACCAGCCGGCGAGTTCCCGGGCGACGGCGACGTTCGCGATGACGGGCCGCTTCTTCCTCGCGGTGAACGCGACCCATTGGTGATGCAACCGCTCGTTGCCGGCCTGGCCGCGGAGCCGCGCCGGGGCGGGTGCTTTCTCCCACCGGGCGTGCAGCACGGACTGAGCCGACGGCAAGTAGTCGCGACGGTGCTGCCAGGCGGCCTCAACGAGGAGCCGGCGCGCATGCGAGTTGCCGGTCTTGGTGATCCCGCCGAGTTGCCGGGATTGGCCTGAGGAGTACTCGGTGTGTTTTGTCAACTCGAACCCGGCCATTTGATCGCTAATTAACCGGCCACTTCAGCACCGTTTCCGGCCATTTGATCACGGTGCCGGCGGCGGTCGGTTTTGGGGTCGTTTCGTCGCGCTGACCTGCGGCAGAGTAGCGTTGGGATGGCCCAATCGGCGTCAGGTTCGAGACCGGCCGGGCCTGGCCGGGGCTATTTCATGAGGGCGTGCTTGACGCGGTAGGACTCGCCGCGGAACTGGAGGAGGCGGCCGTGGTGGACGATGCGGTCGATGACGGCGGCGGCCATGTTGTCGTCGCCGAACACCGTTCCCCAGCGCGAGAACTCCAAATTTGTGGTGATGATCAGGCTTCTTTTTTCATAGCCATCGGCGATGACTTGGAACAGGAGCCGGGCGCCTTCGGTGTCGATCGGAAGGTAGCCAAATTCGTCGATTGCGAGTATCTGGTTTTTCGCTATGTTGGCCAGTTCCCGGTCGAGGCGGCCTTCGTCCTTGGCGCGGCGCAGCTGCATCACCAGCGACGAGGTTGTGTAAAAGCGTGCGGGGATTCCTTGACGGCAGGCGGCGGCGATCAGCGCGCTGGCGAGGTGGGTTTTGCCGGTCCCGACATCGCCGTAAAGGACCAGGTCTTCGGCCCGGGAGATGAATTCCAGCGACGTCAGCTCCTCCCGGCCGTAATCCTCGGGGAACTTGACGCTCGAGTAGTCGAAACCCGTCAGCGATTTCAGCGCCGGCAGCCGTGCGGCGCTCAGCAGGCGTTGGCGGCGTGACGCTTGCCGGGATTCGTGCTCGGCGAGGAGCATTCCGTGGAGGTACTCGCGTTGTTTCGGAGTGCCCTTCTCCGCCCATTCGACCAGCACGCTGTGGGTCAGCGATGCCTGACGGCCGGTCTCGACGATGTCCTGCGCAGTGATCAGAGTCATGCGATCTCTCCCGTCAGAGCGTTGAGGGTGGTGAAGCTTCCGGCGGTGAAGATGTCATAAACACTCAGGTCCACGTTCTCCACTGCCGGGCTGGTGCCGTCGGCCAGGCGCCGGGCGAGCATACCCAACGCGGCGATCTCGGGGGTGTCGCCGCGCTGGATGAGCAGGTCAGCAGCAGTGATGGCAGCGTCGAAACCGGCTGATCCCGCCGCGGCCTCGACCGCACTGAGCAGGCGGCGCCGATTGGTGGCGGTGGCGTTGTCGAGCCAGTCGCGCACCGGCTCGGGGACCAACGGCCGCAGCGGGGAATGGCTCCAGGCTCCGGGCTTGGTCACCAGCAACGGCAGCAGCGCCGCGGGCTCGAAGATCGTCTCCGTCTGTCGGCCGAAGGCCCTCGGGAAGGAACGGACGGGCGTCGACTGCTCGTCGAGGATCTCGACGACGTCGTGGCGCAACCCGACCGTGAGGGTGCGGCTGTGGAAGGAGGAACCGGCCGCATAGGTGTTCCCGTCGATGAGGAGGTTGCCCTTCTTGTCGGCGGTGCGGGACTCATAACGCACCGAGTCAAAGCCCACGCCGGGCAACGCCAGACTGGCAGCAACGTCCTGCGCGAAGAGCTCGCTGATCGGCAGGCCCTTCCGATAGTGCGTGGCCTCACCCAACGCCAGGCACCGCGTCATCAGCACCTCGTTCAGGCCCTGCAAGGTCGCCGCTTCAGGCTCGGGGACCATCAGGTTTCGGCGGAGGAACCCGACCGCATTTTCGACATTGCCTTTCTCGTTTCCGGAGTACGGATTGCAGTACCGGGATTCGGATCGGTAGTGCAGTTTGAACGCGCCGAACAGTTTGGTCTCGACGACCTTAGTGCCGACGCGTCGTCCGATGCCGGTGGCATTGTCAAAGACCAGGTGTCGCGGCGCGGCGCCGATGTGATCGAACACGGTGCGCAGCCCGTGGCAGACGCACTCGGCGGTCTCGCCGCGGTAGGCCTGAACGAAGCGCATGTTCGAGAACGGGAACGTGACGACGAAGATGTGCAGGATCTGGCGGATCCCGCCGATGATGGCCTCGGCCTGGCCGAAGTCGACCTGCGCAGTGCCGGCCGGCCAAACCAGCTCGGTGAAGCCCTCACCGGCCTGGCGGTGTTGGTCGTTCCACTTCCGCACGAAGCGTTGCACCGGGGAGTAGCTGCCGCTGTAGTTCTCCTCGTTCATCAAGCGATCAAAGACCCGCTTGGCTGTGTGGCGTTGCTTGCGCGGCCGGCGTTGGTCCTCGCCCAACCACGTCTCAATGGTGTCTTCAAACCCGGTCAAGGCTGACCCGGCTGGCCTCAGAACGGGTGTCGGTGGTTTCGGTGAATAGTTCTGTTGCCCCGTGTATTTCGCCACCGCATCGCGGCTGACTCCCAACCGGCGGGCGATTTCTCGGCCCGCAATTCCGTGGGAGTCGAGTGTTCTGATATTTTCTTGCACGGACATGGGTACCGTCATCTGCTTCCTGGTTCCTTCCGGCGCGACCGCTTGGCAGTAGACACGCCTTTAGGAACCTATCGGGGGGTGGCGGGCCCATGTCTCCATCGCTTGGAGAGGGCCACGGCCGCCGGGTGATCTCAATCTCTACGCATCCCCAACCCCATTTCTTGGGCGGGATTTGCTGGCCTGATTTTTAGCGCTCATTTGGCAGGAAACCAGCCGCTAACTTGGCAGGAATCCAGCGCCGAAACGGCCTACAAAGAGTTGATCACACACAACTCGGACGGCACCAGGCCCAGGAACGCGCCGATTGTGTTGCCGGTGAAGCGCTGCCAGTCCGTGATCTCCACCGCGAGGGCGAACCCGGTCAACGCCGAGATACCCCGCAGGCAGCCGAGGCGGTTCACCATCGGAGTGAATGATGAATCCGCGGCCATCGCGGTGATCGCCTCACCGAGGCGGTCGCGCCGGGCGAGAGCCTGGATCACGGCTTCGTAGTTCGCATCGAACGCGGTCGTGAACGCGAGGTCACCGGTCCGGTGGGAACGCAGCCAAAGGTCGTGTTTCTGCGTCCACGCGGCTCCGTCGTCATAGACGAACCCGTGCCGGAGCAACAGTTTCGAGAGTCGGTGCCGGGCACTCATTAGGTCTTGTCGGGTATCCTCCCGGGAGCGGACGAGATCACGGGCGGTTTCTTCCTCGACCGAGGGAACTTTCACCGCCGTGATCTCATCCAGATGCATCAACCGCATCAGATGGAACGCGTCCCGGGCATCGGTCTTGACCCGGTCACCGCTGGGGCGCTGCAACTTCGACGGCGCCGCCACAACACACTCCGTGCCAGCGGCGAGTAGCAGGCGGTAGAGACCGAACCCGGTCGGGCCGGCCTCATACGTTGCGATCTGCGGACCCGGCAACAACCGGGTCCACGCGACGACCTCGGCCAGGTCATACCCGAATCGATGCCGGGTGACTTCGCCCGTATCGACGTCCAACGCGCTGCCGACGATAGTTCGTGCGCGCACATCCAGACCAATGAAACTACGATATTGAGTCAACTGGGGCCTCCAAAATTCAGCTGTGGATAGGCCAACCCTCCAAGGTCGGTAACCCACGTATATCTGAACGGAGGCCCCAGCCTCAAGAGCCGGACACCCTCATATCGTCTAGCATTAGTGCGCCGTCCAGCTTGGAAAGCCCGATCCAGGGGGTGCCTTTGGCGAGTTCGCCTTCCGCTATGAACTCACGCAGACTAGTTGAGTCATCTGAGCGTCGATCGAGGCCGGCGGCTCGTGTCCCGGCGCTCTTTTCAAAAATAGCCCCGAAGACACAGTCAGACATAATAGCGAGAGGGCTTCAAGTGCGGTCGATGAAGGTAAAACGTTGGCGGGTTCGACTTGCGCGACTGGGCGCGCCCGAAGTGGGCGTGAGCGGGGCGCGAGCCTCGGCCAATACCAGGCGGGTTGCAGTGTTCGCACCGCTCTTTCCTCCGGCATACAGAGGAGGCGGGCCGATCCGCTCGACGGAGGCGCTCGTTCAGAAGCTCCCACATGGAGTATCGGCTGCTGTCCTCACGTCGGACAAAGACCTTGGGGCCTCAAGCCGGCTAGCGGTACAACGGAACGCCTGGACTAAGAAATCGGGTGGGGACGTCTACTACGCATCGCTGGACAGGCCCGTTGATCTCATGAATGCTTATATTCGGTTGCGTAGGACGCGGCCGGATGTGCTCTATTTCAACAGCTTTTTCCACGCCAGGTTATCGATTCTCCCGCAGTTCCTCTGGCGCGTCGGTTTTTGGGGCGGTGCCATTCGTATAATTGCCCCGAGGGGAGAGTTTGGCGCGGGAGCTCTCGGTCGACGCAACTTCAAGAAGCGAGCTTTCATCGGCCTCTACCGCGGCTTCTCCTTTGACAAAAGAGTCACCTGGCATGCCTCCTCAGACCATGAAGCCGCCGATATTCGCAGTGTGTGGGGAGATCAGAGTCGCATTCTGATTAGCCAAAACGAGACCATGCTTCCACAGGTGGCTCAGGCACCGCCAGCCGGTCCGGCATTGGGCGGCCCAGTGAACGCGGTCTTCTTGGGCCGGTTGGTTGAACACAAGGGGCTTTTGATTGCGCTGGGGGCCTTGTCGCGCGTCGATCAATCGGTGCGTCTGAATATCTACGGGGCGGAGGAAGATGCCAGTTATGTTGCTGATTGCAGGACGGCAGCCAGAGCCCTGCCGACGAACGTTGAAGTGAAATTCTGGGGACCAATTCAGCCTGCGGACGTGCGCGAAACCCTCTCTAAACATGATGTGCTGGTGATGCCGACTGCGGGTGAGAACTTCGGTCACGTGATTGCGGAATCGCTGTCAGTTTCCTGTCCCGTTATTTGTTCTGACAACACACCCTGGAGCGAAGTGCTTCGGGGCGGTGGCGGATGGGTAGTCTCGGACCGCACCGTTGAGGCGTGGGTCGGCGCGCTCAGTGCATACGGGGAATATAGCGCGGTTGCCAGGAGCCTTCACCGTAGGCGCGCCGGAGCGGCCTACGAAGAGTGGAAGGTACGCACCGCCGGTCCGCACCTGTTTTCCATGTTCGACCAATTATGCGACAGCCAGGTCGAACGCTGAACCGCCCCCGCGGCATGCCACAGTATTGATGGCCACTTGAGTCTCTCGACCGACCAGCCAGTCCACTGCTGCCGCAGAAGGCGCTAGCTGTTGGTCTGCATCAAGCCTGAGGTTCCATGTTCGATGCGAGGGCCCGCGCGATTGCTTGCGAGTGTTCCGCCCAATACGAGATAGGGTCGAAGGATTCAACGACTTATATGGGTCAGAGCGGGGTGGTATGACTCCCTATGGTGCTGCCTTGAAATACTCGGCGCTTGACTCTGAGCGTTTCGGACTGCGAGTCTTCCGCGCCAGTGTCGCTAGTTTCGACTCGACAGAGTTCGTGCGCGACCTGATCGCGGCAGACTGCGATGTGGCCATTGTTCGGATGCCGGCGGGACCGAGCAGCTTCGCGCAAGAAATCACTGCCATGGGATTTCCTGTAGTGCATGCAGATACTCTCGTATACTACGAGTGTTCACTCGTGGAGCGTGCAATCGCGGTGACCCCGAGCGAGGGCGTTCTCATCGACCGGGCATTACCCGGAGACAGCGAGGAGCTTTCTGCGCTAGTAGACCTTGTGTTCCAAGACTATCCAAGTCACTATGCCGCCAACGAGCACTTTGATCCCGCTCTTGCCGCGGCAGGCTATGCGGACTGGGCAGTAGGTTTTATCGATTCGGCAAATCGTCACGTTCTCCTCGCACGGATCCAAGACCGAATCGTCGGTTTCTTGACGTTGGAGGTCCGAGAACAGACGGTTGAGATCGTTTTGAACGGAGTGCACCCCGCGTGGACAGGGCGTGGCGTATACGGCAGTCTCGTGCGCGCTGCAAAGTCCTACGCAGGCAGAGAGGGCGTTGCACGGATCATCGTCTCAACTCAAATATCCAACATCGCCGTACAACGCGCTTGGACCCGCGAGGGATTCCGACTGTATGCGGCCTACGACACGTTCCATGTCAACGCCCTTTTGCGCACGGGAATTCCATTTCGTGTATATAACTGGGAGACCCAACGTCACATCTCCGGCAACGATATTTTGCATGCATTGCAAGAGTGCCTGGGCTTTGATGCTGAGGGCAGCTTGCAGGGATCAAGTCTGGACGTCGTGGTTTTGAACGGGATGATTCCCGGGAAATTTGACCTCGTAATGCGCTCGGTGCCAGGCGCTCTTGCACAATCCCAATACCTAGTCGGGTGTTTGCGAGACGCTAAACACGCGACCGTCGCGATCGTTCGCGCTGTAGGCAAACTTGCGACACTAACGGAGGCACCACCGAAATGATCCCGTTCAATCGACCGCCGCGCACCGGCCTTGAAGACAAGTACATTCTCGAGGCTATCAATAGTGACAAAATGAGCGGAGACGGCCGCTTCTCGAATCTGTGTGAGGCATGGTTCGAGAAGAATATGGCAACTCGGCGAGCACTCCTGACGCCTTCCTGCACCCAAGCCTTGGAGATGGCGGCGATCCTCATCGGTATCGAGCCCGGTGACGAAGTAATTATGCCGAGCTACACGTTCGTTAGCACAGCGAACGCATTCGTGTTGCGGGGTGCGAAAATTGTCTTTGTCGATATCGACCCAGCAACAATGAATATTGATGCCCAATTGATTGACGGCGCCATAACTTCACGCACGAAGGCCATCGTCCCGGTCCACTACGCGGGTGTTGCCTGCGATATGGGAGCCGTGATGGAAATCGCGGCGAAAAATGGCCTCTGGGTGGTTGAAGATGCGGCTCAGGCGATGGGCACCGTCCACAGCGACAAGCACCTTGGCACGATAGGGCACTTGGGTGCGTTCAGTTTCCACGAGACGAAGAACTACACAAGCGGAGGTGAAGGTGGCCTGCTCCTAGTGAACGATCCCGAGCTCGTCGAACGTGCAGAGATTATCCGAGAGAAAGGCACAAATCGGAGGGCCTTCTTCAAGGGCCAAGTGGACAAATACACGTGGGTTGACGTGGGTAGCAGCTACCTTCCATCCGAGATTCAGGCCGCCTACCTTTGGGGCCAGCTTGAGGCCTACAACTCCATCGCCCAGGACCGCATCAAGACTTGGAATTTCTACCGCAAAGCGCTCTCGGAAAATGCCACTCATGGGCTCGGGCTGCCCCCTGAGCACGAGGCCCGTGACCACAATGCGCACATGTTTTTTGTAAAGACGTCGAGTTTCGAGGAACGGACCAGGCTCATCCGCCACCTTTCAGACCAAGGCGTCATGGGAGTGTTTCACTATGTTCCGCTTCACACGGCTCCTGCTGGTTTGAGGTTTGGGAGGTTCCACGGCCGAGACATTTATACGACGAGCGAAAGTAGCAAGCTTGTTAGGCTTCCGCTTTGGTATGGCATGAGTAACGCTGTACGTTCCAAAGTCGTCGATGCCGTTTGCAGTTTTGCCTCGTGAACGAGTCGTATCGTGAATCTGTCACCGATGGTTGCATTCCGGGAGCGTCGCAGTGACCGTGAGTGTACTGCACGTGGTCGGGCGGTCACACATCACTGAAGGCCTAATGGATTTCTTCGCGACACTCGATGGCGTGGATACCAACCACGTGGTGCTGCAGACAATCGGCAGCAACCGTTGGACGAAGACCAAGGGTGTCACGCTGGCATCATGCTCCAACCAAATATCATGGTTCTTTACATATTGCCGTCTGGCTAGCCGGGCTGATCGCATCTTCGTGCACGGGCTTGCCGGTGGACGCTTGACTGTCAGTCTTGCTCTGGCTCCCTGGGCGCTTAGCAAATGCTACTGGTTGATCTGGGGGGCCGATCTGTACGCGTACCGCCATCGCAAGCGATCAATCGGCTCACGAATCATTGAACCTCTACGACGGTTTGTGATTAAGCGGTTCGGCCATTTGGTGACCTATCTCAAGGGTGACGTGGATCTCGCCCGCGAATGGTACGGCGCTCGGGGAACGGCGCACGATTGCTTGCTCTACACGGGGAACACCGTGCAAATCGACGACATCCAGACGGAGAAACCCCTGGCGGGTACCCGCATTCAGGTTGGCAACTCGGCGGATCCAGAAAATTTCCACCTCGAAGTATTCGAGGCATTGGCCACAGCGGAAACATCGGTTCAGGTATACAGTCCGCTGTCGTATGGGAACGCCGCGTATCGCGAAGCCGTCATTACCGCTGGGCAGAAGTCCTTTGGGAGCAGATTCGTTCCGATGGTGAACCTCCTGCCAAGTGACGAATATCAGACGTACTTACGCTCCATAGATGTGGCGATCTTTAACCATCGACGTCAGCAAGGTATGGGCAACACGATATCGCTTCTATCGATGGGGAAGCGCGTATATCTTCGCCGAAGTACGGCCCAGTGGGATCTTTTTCAATCACTGGGTGTCGTTGTCTCGGCTTTCGAAGACGGAATCGACGTGTCCCCACTGCCAGCGGAAGTCCGCGCGTCGAATGTCAGACTGATGTCGGAGGTGTTCAGCCGGGAGCGGCTGGTCCAGCAGTGGGTCAGAATGATCGAGGAGCCCAACTGTGATCGTGGAGTTTGACGTCTTGACGTTCGCGCGGCGCGGGACCGGATGTAACCGCAAATGAAAAGACAAACGATTGCCCAATTTGCCATTGGGCCCCTGGGTGCGGGCCTGTTCGGGATCGTAACGGTCCCGCTCGTGGCATGGATATATACCCCCGAGGATGTTGGTCGCCTGTACATTCTCCAAACAGTCGTCGCGCTTGTGTCTCTCGTCGTTTTCCTGGGCCTTGACCAGGCATATGTTCGTGAGTTTCATGAATCCGACGACGTTGCCGCACTGTTGCGCGCAGCTTTTGCTCCTGGTCTATTGCTCTTAGTAATACTTCTAGTTTTCGCGCTCCCGTTTTCGACAACAATTTCCAATTGGCTCTTCGGAGTGCCCGAGGCGCTCTACATTTGGATAACTCTCGGTCTCATTGCCTGCACTGTGGTTTCGCGCCCACTGTCTCTCGTAATGCGCATGCAGGAGCGGGCAGTTGCGTTTTCGTTGAGCCAGTTGCTTCCAAAGGCTGTCTTTGTATTGCTGGTCGCTATCGCCGGGTTCGCAATTCCCGGGGGCAACTTCGTCTGGCTGGCCACGGCCCTTCTGGTTGCCTCGGCCTCTGTCGCAGTCGTGTATCTGGGAATCACTCGTTCAGAATGGGTCCCGGCGATGCGTTCACGCTCTCAGGCGCCAGCCCTGAACAGTCTCTTGCGTTTCGGATTTCCACTCATGGTCACGAGCCTGGCGTACTGGGGACTGAGCGGCACCAGTGCGCTCGTGCTTCGGGGGTTGTCGGATCTTGAACAAGTGGGAATCTATTCAGTCGCAATGAGCGTTGCCGGGGTGGCTGCAATTTTCCAAGCCATCTTTTCCACTATCTGGGCACCAGTCGTCTACAAGTGGGTCGCTCGCGGAGCTGACATGGCACGTGTTGAGACGGTCGCGCGGCAGGCACTAGTCATCGTTGTCCTATTGCTCGCCCTATGCGGAACGTTCTCTTGGGTTTTGGACTTTGTCCTTCCGTCGGCATACTCAGAAGTTAAATTTCTCATCCTGTGCACCGTTGTCCAGCCACTCCTTTACACGCTTTCCGAGGTGACTGGGATAGGAATTAGCGTTACTCGACGCACAGTGTTTTCACTGGGGACGACGCTTCTTGCGCTCTCGGTCAATCTCGTATTGAACATCGTATGGGCTCCGCAACTCGGGGCTTCTGGTGCGGTCATGGCCAACGCATTGTCCTTCCTCGTCTACTTCATTGGCCGAACTGAGGCGTCGGCTCGCCTCTGGCGCAGATTCCGGCGCAACTACATGTACATCGTGGTCGTCGCGGGCGTGTTGCTGTCGTTGGCGTCAGTCCTCCTCGGCGAGGGAGGGGGTCTATTTGTGAATGTCCTTTGGGCAACCTATGGAATCACGTGTCTCGTCGTTCTGCGAGATGATGTGCGCACGCTTTACCGTAGTGTGTCGAGGTGACACCGTCTCTAGGTTTATACCGAGTGAGTATTTGACCCCTTGAGCGCCACCAGTTATTGCGGTTGAGCGCCACTGAATATTGCGTTTCAGCGCCACTGGGTATTGCCGGTGAGCGCCAGGCGGTTCGGCCTCGCGCTCACCGGCGTGGGTCACGCCGCGTTGTCCGCGGTGTGTTCGCGCATGTTGGTGCCGCCGGTCTCGATCCAGATCGTGCGGTGCACGATTCGGTCCATGATCGCGTCGGCGTGAACGCCGGAGCCCAGGCGCTGATGCCAGTCCTTCTTGGCGTATGTCAATGGCCAATCCGAACTGGGCGGTTTCTACCGAACGTCGCATCACTCGATCAAAATGGGGGCTGTTTTCAGGAGCCTATCGAAGTGTGCTTGAGCTGATTCCCAGTGCCGCGGCTCAGCGCGACGAAACGACCCCAAAAACCGACCGCTGCAGGCACCGTGATCAAATGGCCGGAAACGGTGCTGATGTGGCTGGTTAATTAGCGATCAAATGGCCGGGTTCGAGTTGACAAAACACACCAGGGCGCCGAGGTCCTCGAGGCGGAACCACGCAACCCGTGTCAATGGCCAATCCGATCTGCCCACGGGCGGCCAGTAGAAATGCCCGCTGGTGGCCATGAAAACTGCCCACTCATGGCCAACAGATCTGCCCACCTGGGGTTTGGTGGCGTTGGCCATGCGTGGT